>NZ_JBIUTB010000006.1:308975-478711 GCF_044741685.1 Amycolatopsis sp. NPDC088138 | reverse complement strand
GCCGCAACATCCTTCGCCGCGCGCCCGAACGCCTTCACCTCCGCGCTCACCAGCAGCAGGCCATACGTCGTGCCCCGAGCGCACCCCGGCTAGGCGATCGCCGCCATCGCCGACCGACGCGCCGCAACATCCTTCGCCGCGCGCCCGAACGCCTTCACCTCCGCGCTCACCAGCAGCAGGCCATACGTCGTGCCCCGAGCGCACCCCGGCTAGGCGGTCGCCGCCATCGCCGATCGACGCGCCGCGACATCCTTTGCCGTGCGCTCAAACGCCTTCACCTCGGCGCTCACGTTCCCGGCCAGGCGGGCGAGCACCACCCGCGTCGGCGGGCAGTCCGCCACCGGGACGCCGACCACCGCGTCGCCCGCGCGGCTCACCGCGCCGTGGCCCACCACCGCCAGCAGCTCGCCGACCGCGACGCGGTCCACGATCTCGTCCAGGGGCAGCTGCGGGCACTCCGTCCGGAACGCGTCTTCGCGGCGGAGGTCGGCGATCGAGACCGCCGGGCGGGCGGCGAACGGGTGCGACACCGGGACCAGGGCCACCGGCAGCTCTTCGGCGACGTCCGTCGTCACGAACCCGGCGAGGTCGTTGCTCGCGCAGAGCAGGGCGACGTCGGCGGCGCCGCCGCGGACCGCGCCGACCTGGTCGGTGGTGAACAGCAGCTCCACCGGGTGCGCGCGGGCGAACGCCTCGACCAGCTCGGCCAGCACGCCGGCGGCCGTGCCCGAGCGCACCGCGACCGTCAGCCGCGAAGAACGTCCCGCCCGCCGGGCCGCCCGGTCCACCGCCGCCAGCGCCGCGCGGCTGTCCGCCAGGAAGACGCGGCCGGCGTCGGTGAGCGACACCCGGCGGCTGGTCCGGTCGAACAGCCGCACGCCCAGCCGTCGTTCCAGCCGCGCGATCGCGCGCGACAGCGGCGGTGCCGCGATCCCGAGCCGCTCGGCCGCGCGCCCGAAGTGCAGCTCCTCGGCGACCGCCACGAAGTAGGCCAGCTCGCGCGTCTCCAGTCGATCCATACCGCCAGGGTAATGATCGGCGGCCGGAACGGCATCGTTCCGGCGGTCGTCGCGCGGTTGGCTGGAGGAACAGCCCCACCCACGAAAGGTCATCCCATGTCCGACGAACGCGCGGTCCAGGAAGTACTGGCCCGCTACGTCCGCGCCACCGACCGGCGGGACGGCGCCGCACAGGGCGCGCTGTTCACCGACGACGCCGAGGTCCGGATCTTCGAGAAGGCCGGTCCCGATCGGTACGAGCCGGTCGGCGAGCCGCTGGTCGGCGGCGCCGGCGTCCGCTACGCCGTCGAGAACTTCATGGCGCCGCACCCCGAAGGCGGGTCGAGCCACCACGTCACCGCCGACCACCTGATCACCGTCGACGGCGACACCGCCCACCTCAACGCCCAGTTCGTCGTCTTCGAGGTCCGGACCACGCCCGAACGCTCGATCCAGGCCGTCGAGTCCGGGTACTACGACACCGAGCTGAAGCGGATCGACGGCGCGTGGAAGATCGTCCGGCACCACGCGCTGGGCGACCTGCCGATGCGGGTGGTGCAGCCGTGAAAGCCGTGGTCTACCACCGGTTCGGCGGCCCCGAGGTGCTGGCGATCGCCGAACTTCCCGAGCCCAAGGTGAACCTCGACGGCGTGCTCGTGCGGGTGCGCGCCGCCGCCCTGAACCCGGCCGACCTCGGGGTGCAGTCGGGTGCGCTGGCCGGGATGCTCGAGTCCTACTTCCCCGTCGTGCCCGGCTGGGACGTCGCCGGAGTCGTCGAACACGCCGGGCCTGCCGCGCCGGAGTTCGCGCCCGGCGACGAGGTGATCGGCTACGTCCGCGGCGAGGTCGAGCACCGCAACGGCGCCTACGCCGAGCTGGTCGCGGCCGATGTCCGGACCCTGGTTCCCAAGCCCCGCGCCCTTCCCTGGGCCGAGGCGGCGGGCCTGCCGCTCGCCGGGCTGACCGCACTACAGGCCGTCGACACCCTCGCGCCGGAACCCGGTGAGACGCTGCTGGTGCACGCCGCCGCGGGCGGTGTCGGCTCGCTCGCCGCGCAGATCGCCCTCGGCCGCGGGGCCCGGGTGCTCGGCACGGCGTCCGAGGCGAACCACGCCTACCTGCGTTCCCTCGGCGTGGAACCGGTCCGCTACGGCGAAGGTCTTGCGGGCCGCGTCCGTGAACTCGCCCCGGACGGCGTCGACGCCGTGCTCGACACCGCCGGCCGGGGCACCCTGGCAGCGACGCCGGACCTCGGCACCCGGGTCGCGTCCGTCGCGGAGTTCGACGTCCCCGGGGTGACGCCGGTGTTCGCCCGGCTCGTCCCCGGCGACCTGCGCACCGTCGCCGAGCTGGCGGAGGCGGGCAAGCTCAGGGTGCGGGTCGCGCGGACGTTCCCGCTCGAGGAGGCCGCGGCCGCCCAGCGCCTGCTGGCGGACGGGCACGCGCCCGGCCGGATCGTCCTGCTCCCCTGACCCGGCTCAGTCCTGCGGGGTGAGCACGACGACCGGGATCACGCGATCGGTCTTCCGCGCGTATTCGTCGTACAGCGGGAAGATCTTCACCATCCGCGGCCAGAGGGTCTCGCGCTCCTCCGGGGACGCGACCCGGGCGCGGGCGGTGAACCGGCGGGGACCGACCTGGACCCCGGCGCTCGGGTCCGCCCGGAGGTTCGTGAGCCAGTCCGGGTCCTCGTCGGCGCCGGCCTTGGAGGCGACGACGACGAAGTCGTCGCCCGAGGTGCCGTAGATCAGGCAGGTGCGGCGGGGCTCGCCGGTCCGGCGGCCGGTGGTGGCAAGGATGAGGGTGTAAATGCCGTTCGACTCGTGTCCCTCGGTGCCGCCGGAGGCGAGGTAGGTGCGGGTCTGCTCGGCGACCCAGTCCCAGGTCGAGTCGCTGGCGCGGTCGAGATCATCGGCGACGGCCATGGCGGCGGTCCTTTCCGGTGGAGTCGTTCAGGAGAGTTCTTCGACCAGGCCGATGATGACGCCCTCGGGGCCGCGGACGTAGGCGTACCGGCAGTAGTCCTCATACCGTGCCACCTCGCCGACGAGCTCGGCGCCGTGGGGGCGCAACCGGCTCAGGACGTCGTCGAGGACGTCGACGACGAACGTGAGGCGCGGGATGCCCGGGACGTTCACCGGCGCCCTCGGCGCGGCGGCGGTGGTCACAGGCGACTGGAACGCCGACAGCTCCACCCGCCCGTGGCCGTCCGGCGTCCGCAGGAAGGCGATGTCCGCTTTGACGCCGTCCAGCCCGATCAGCTGGTCCGCCCACGCCCCCTCGACCGTGGTCTCGCCCTCCAGCTCCAGGCCCAGTTCGACGAAGAACGCGACCGCGGCCGGCAGATCCCCGACCACGTAGCCGGTGTGGTCCATGCGGCGGATCGTCATGATGCCTCCTGTCGTCGCGCGGCCTGTCGTGGCCGCTCATGCTCCTGGGACGGAGCCGGCGCCAGGATCTCGACATCAGCGAATCGTGACCGTCGTCACACCGCTCAGGACGAGATGGAGTCGATCAGCCGGTTGTACCGGAGCCGCAGGGCGCGTTCCACGGCGGCGAGGGCCCCGGCGACCACCATGACGGTCTTCGCCCACGTGGGCAGGTGGATCGGCGAGACGAACGTGCCGATGTGCCCGGCGACGACCGGGATCCGGGTGAGGGCCTCCGCGCCGTGGAGCAGGCTGACGGCGAGCGCGGCGAGGAGGACGACGAGGGACACCGCCCCGACCACGGCGCTGGCCCGGGGAAACCGCTCCCCGAACCTCGCCCGCCGTCCTTCCTGCGAACGCGGGTGCGGACGCAGGGTGCGCTCGCTGCCGTCGTCGGCGGTGAACCGCATGCGCTTCAGGCCGAACGCGCTGGTGGCGACCTCGATGACCCCGCCGGGCACCGGGAACACCGCCGGGAGATTGGAACGGTAGAGCTGAACACCGTCCCGGTAGAGCGCGGCGGGACTCTTCCCGACGGCCTTTTCGTGCTGCGACCGGCTTTTCGCCTCGGCGAGGTGCCGGACGTCGACCGCGTACACGTGGCCCTCCCCCGAAGGAGCGGCGAGATCGAGGAAGAACAGCGAACGGGAAAAGACCTGCCAGGGACGGTATTCCTGAAGGGCGCTCCCGTCTCCGTGCCGGACCTTGCCGAGCCGCAGGCGCCGTCCGAGCCCCTTGACCATGTTCGTGCCTCCCTGTCGTGGCGTCCCGGGCAGGACCCCTGCCCTCGATCTCAGCCGCCCCGGTGCCCGGCGACCAGTGGCACCACGTCACGACCCGGCCATGACATTCCTTCGGCTTCAGTGCACCAGGGCGGCCTCCCAGCCACCGTCGACGCTCAGCAGCTGCCCGGTGACGAAGGAGCTGGCCGGGCTCGCGAAGAACAGCACCGCCTGGGCGACGTCCTCCGGCTCGCCGAGGCGGGACAAGGCGTACTGCGCTGTGAGGATCCGGTTCAGATCCGGATCGGTGAAGGCCGCGGCGGACATGTCGGTGCGCGTCACCGAGGGAGACACCGCGTTGACCCGGACCCCTTGCGGCCCCCACTCGGCGGCCAGCGCCCGGGTGAGGCCGTCGACGGCTCCTTTCGTGGTGGCGTAAAGGGTTTGCCCGGCGACGGCGCGCCGGCTGAGCACCGACGAGACGTTGACGATGCTCCCGCCGCCGTGGCCGGCCATGTGCGCGGCCGCGCGGCCGGCGAGCAGCAATGGAGCGCGGCTGTTGAGCCGCCACAGCTCGTCGGCCTCGGCTTCGGTGAGCTGGTCGGCGGCGGTGAAGTTCTCCGCGCCCGCGTTGTTCACCAGGACGTCGAGGCGCCCGGCACGGCCGATGGCAGCGTCCAAGACGCGTTCGGGCTCGCCCGCGGCGGCGAGGTCGGCGGGGATGATCTCGGCGCCGCCGGGAAGACCGTCGGCGACCGCCTGGAGCGACTCGGCCGACCGGCCGGTGAGCACGATCCGTGCGCCGGCGGTGGCGAGCAGTCCGGCGACGCTCGCGCCGACCCCGCGGCCGCCGCCGGTGATCAGCGCGGTCCGGCCCGCGAGCGGATGGGCGGGCAGTCCTGTGGTCATGGCTGGTCCTCGTGTTCCGTCGGTGGAAGTGCCGGTCAGTCCGCGAGCCCGGCCTGCTTGAGGGCGTCCATCAGGCGGCCGGACTTCTCGACCAGGTCCTTGCCGGAGGTGGCGCCGTGGACGGCGATGATGATCTCTTCGGCGCCGACGGCCGCCATCGCCGCGAGGTCGTCCACGATCTGGTTGATCGACCCGACGCCGCGCAGGCGGTCCGCCCCGGCGTCCGTGCCGGTGAGGTAGACGGATTCGAGGGGGAACAGCTTGACCGCGCCGGCCGGGCGGCCGTGTCCGGCGGCCAGGTCCTGGAGGCCCTGCCACATCCCGGCCAGCGCCTCCGGCGGGATGGACGTGGGAATCCAGCCGTCCGCCTTGCGCGCGATGCGGTCGAGCGCCTGCTTGCTGTACCCGCCGCCGAGCAGGACCGGGATCGGCGCCACGGGTTTCGGGCTGACCAGTGCGTTGTCGACGGTGATCCGGCTGTCCTCATAGGACACCGGATCCGGGCCCCACAGCGCGCCCAGCGCGTCGACCATCTCGTCGAGGTGCTTGCCCCGGTGGGCGAAATCCGCGCCACCGGCCCGGAACTCGTCGCTGGACCAGCCGCCACCGAGGCCGACGACCACCCGGCCGCCGCCGGTGAGCTGGTCCAAAGTGGCCAGTGAACGGGCCAGGTGCAGCGGCGCGTGCATCCCAGCCACGAGCAGCGCGCTGCCCACCCGGACGGTGCTGGTGACGGTCGCCGCGACGGTCAGCACGGTGTGCGCTTCGGCGGTGGACCGGTAGCCCTCGTCCCAGGGCAGGCCGGGGACGCCGTACATGCCGTCGGCGGGCTCGAGGGGGAACAGGGACCGCTCGTAGGTCCAGAGACTGCGGTAGCCGGCGGCTTCCGCTTCCCGGGCGACCAGGGCCACGTCGTGCCGGAGGTCCATGGCTTTGTCCTGCGGAAGGGTCAATCCGAACTTCGTCATGCCAACTATGCAAGCACTCAGATCATCTAGTTTCAAGACGATCTGAAACAAGATGATGTGATCGCGCGCACACCTGCTGCGGGGCCGTGACCCTGAGCGACGTATATTCGGGTGATGGATCCCGTCGAGGACAGCAGCGCGCAGAGCGGCCCGCGGTACGCGGCGGGGGCGCTGCTCGGCTGGGGGCTGGCCCGGACGAAGCGGACCTTCTACGACTGGGTCGAGGAGTCGCTGCACGACCTGCCGGGCGGCCTGCGCGGCTATCTCGTGCTGGCCGCGCTGACGGCGGGCCGGCCGCCGTCGCAGCTGGCGCTGGCCAACCAGCTGGACCTCGACCGCACGCTGATGACGTACCTGCTCGACGAGCTCGAGACCGCCGGCCTGGTGCAACGCCGCCCGGATCCCGCCGACCGCCGCGCCCGGCAGGTGCTCATCACCGAAGCCGGCAGCAAGGCGCTCGCCGAGTGCAGCAGCCGGGTCGAGGAGGCGGAGCGCCGCCTGCTGGCGCCCCTCAGCGCCGCGGAGGCGACCGCCTTCCGCGCGATGATCACCCGCGTCGCGGGCGGCTCCCAGGAGGGCTCGGACACCAGCGAACCCTGCCCACCGGTCCAGCTCGGCTCGGACTGCCCGGAAACACCGAAGAGTCGACGGCGCCCGGCTGCGCGGCAGAAGTAACGCTGATCGGCCTGATCGGTAAGGCGGCCTGGAACGACGGCGCCTTGCACCCCGAGCCGGAAGAGCCCGGCGTCGCGATCCGGCCCGCCGCACCACGTCCGGGATCCGGGACGACGGCGGCTTCACGCCGACCGGGACGGAAGAGTCCGGCACCACTGGGCCGACTTCACGCCCGCGCGGCTCAGTCCGCCGAAACCCACCACATCCGCGACCCGCAAGAGCCCAGCGCCACCGGACCAACCAACTCACGCCCGCGCGGTCCAGCCCGCAGGAGCCCGCGCGGAATTCAGCCGAGCGGGCGGGAACCCTTGCCCGGCGTCGCGAACGACCGGATGTGGGCCAGCGCGGCTCAGCCCGCCGAAACCCACCAAGGGCACCGCACCACATCCACGATCCTCAAGAGTCCAGCACTTCCGGGCCGACCTCACCGGTGAAGGTTCAGCCCGCCGCACCCCGCGCGGGATTCAGCCGACCGGGCGAGAACCCTCACCAGACGTGGCGAACGACCGAATGTAAGCCAGCGCGGCATTCAGCGAAGCTTCCAGCGGCTGAACATGGCGCATTGTCTGGGAAAGCAGCACCCCACCCTGCAGCGCCGAAAGCAGCGCAAAAGCAAGTTCGTCCAGTTCGGCGTCCTCGCGCAGCTCCCCGCGGTCGCGCATGGCCCGCAGCCCGTTGAGGATCAGGTCCTTCCAGCGCAGGAACCCGTTGGCGAGATCGGTGCGGGAATCCTCGTCACTGGTGCTCAGCTCGCCCGCCAGCGAACCGAGGCTGCAGTCGCCCCGGCCGTCGTTCTCCAGCTGGCGTTCGATCGCCGCGTCCGCCCAGGCGCGCAGTGCCTCGAAGCTGTCCAGCGCCTCGATGCGGGGCCCGAGCGCCGAATCGGCCTGGCGGGTGATCACGGCCCGGATCAGGGCCTGCTTGCTCTCGAAGTAGTGGTACAGCTGCGAACCGCTCACCTCGGCTGCCGACCGGACGTCCTCGATGCCCGTGCCGGCCACGCCGTGCCGGGCGATGAGCGCGGTCGCGGCGTCGATGATCCGGTTCCTGGTGGCCAGCCCCTTCGGGGTCAGGCGACGCGGCTTCACTGACTCGGTCACCCCCTCAGCCTACCGCAAGAGTGGGTTGCGCAATCCATTTTCCGGGGCTACTTTTTGGACAGGACAACCCAGAAAGTGAGGCAACCCCATGACCACGACCCAGCGCACCGCCCTGGTGACCGGCGCGACCACGGGCATCGGCCGCGCCGTCGCCCTGCACCTGGCGGCGAGCGGCGTCGATCTCGTCGTCCACGGCCGCGACCCCGAGCGTGGCGCCCAGCTGGTGAAGGAGATCACCGAGGACGGCGGCACGGCGCGGTTCGCGACCGCGGACCTGACGGACCCCGCCGAGGTCCTGGCCCTCGCCGAGGAGGCGGGCGCCGTGGACATCCTGGTGAACAACGCCGGGATCTACGCCTTCACCAGCACCGCCGAGACCACCGCGGAAAGCTTCGACCGGCAGTTCGCCGTCAACACCCGCGCCCCGTTCCTGCTCGTCGGCGCGCTGGCGCCCGGCATGGCCGAACGCGGGCACGGCACCATCGTCAACATCACCTCGACGGCCGCGACGTCCCCCGCGCCGATCGGTTCCGCTTACGGCGCTTCGAAAGCCGCCGTCGAACTGCTGACCCGCTCCTGGGCCACCGAGTTCGGCGCGCGCGGCGTCCGCGTCAACGGCGTCTCTCCCGGACCCGTCCGCTCCGCGGGCACCACCGCGATGCTCGGCGACGACGTCGAGGTGCTCGGCCGGGCCAACCTCCGCGAGCGGATCGGGGAACCCGACGAGATCGCCCGGGTCGTCCGGTTCCTCGTCGACGCCGACAGCAGCTACATCAACGGCACCGTGATCCTCGCCAACGGCGGCGAACCCAGCGCCCTGCCCGCCTGACCCCCACCACGACAGGAGCACCATGTCCTTACCCAGTACCGATATCGTTCCCGCCTGGCTGCCGCCCGGCTTCGAGATCCGCACCGCGGAGACCAACGGCGTCCGCCTCTCCGCCGCGGTCGGCGGCCGCGGACCGCTCGTGGTCCTGCTGCACGGCTGGCCCCAGACCGGCCGCGCGTGGGCCCAGGTCATGCCCGCCCTCGCCGAGCACCACACCGTGCTCGTGCCCGACCTGCGCGGCACCGGCGCCAGCGAGCGCCCGGACGGCGGCTACACGAAAGCCAACCAGGCCGACGACATGCGCGGCCTCGTCACGGCGCTCGGGCTGACCGGGCCCGTCGTGGTGGTCGGGCACGACATCGGCAGCATGATCGCCTTCGCCTGGGCGCTGCACCGGCCCGAAGACGTCGCCGCGGTCGTGCTGCTCGACGCCTATCTGCCGGGCGTCGACCTGGAGGCGTCGATGAACGTCGTCACCGGCGGCTCGTGGCACTTCGGTCTCTTCATGGCCCCGCAGATCCCGGAGATGCTGTTCGACGGCCACGAGCTCGAGTTCGTCACCGCGACGTTCACCGCCCTGCGCACCACGTCGAAGTTCACCGACGAGGAACTCGCCTACTACGCCGACACCTACCGCGGGCGCGATCACCTTCGCGGCGGCTTCGGGCATTACCGCACGCTGCTCGAGGACGGCCGGGAAAACCGCGCGGCGCTGGCCGCCGGCCCGGTGACCGTGCCGGTGCTCTCCATCGGCGGCCGGGACTCCGTCGGCGACCAGACCACCGAGGCGCTGCGCCCCCACGTCGAAAACCTCACCGGACTCGTGGCCCCCACCGGGCACTTCGTCGCCGAAGAAGCGCCGGAATGGTTCGTGCGCACGCTACGCGACTACCTGGACGGCAAGGTCCTGCCCGCATGAGGGTCCTGGTCATCGGCGCCACCGGGTTCGTCGGGGGCGCCGTCGCCCGCCACCTCGGCACCGAAGGCCACGTCGTGACCGGCCTGGCCCGCTCCGACGACGCCGTCAAAACCCTGACAGCGCAAGGAATCCGCGTCCTGCGGGGCGACCTGGACACCGGCGTGGCCGAGGCCGACGCCGTGGTCTTCGCCGCGCAGCCGGCGCCCGACGTGGAGCAGGCGATGGTGACCGAACTCCTCGACGCCGTCGCGGGCACCGGCAAAACCTTCGTGTTCACCTCCGGCAGCGGTGTCCACCTCCAGCGCACCGCCGGAGCGTGGAGCGAAGACTCCTTCGCCGAAGACGACCCCTTCACCGTGGAGCCGCTGGCCGCCGGCCGGCTCGCCGCCGAAGACGCGGTCCGCGCCGCCGCCGGCCGGGGGGTCCGCGCGATGGTCGTCCGGCCGGGCCTGATCTGGGGGCCCGGCGACCACGGCCACGTGCCGATGATCTACCAATCGGTCGCTCGCACCGGGGCCGCGTGTTACGTCGGCGACGGTCTCAACACCTACTCCCACGTGCACGTCGCCGACGTCGCCCGGCTCTTCGCCTCGGTACTGGCCAACGGAACCGCCGGTGCGCTCTACCACGCCGTCGCCGGGGAGACACCGAACCGGTGGATCGCCGAAGCCGTCGCGCGCGACGTCGGGTGCCCGACGCGCAGCCTCACGCCCGGCGAGGCGGTCACCGTGTGGGGCGAGTTCGGCGCGCTCGTCCTCGGCGCGTCCAGCCGCGGCCGCGCACCGCGCTCCCGCGCCGAACTCGGCTGGCGCCCCGAGCACACCGACATGCTCACGATGATCGGCGAACCGCGGCTCCGGGAACTGGCGGCCGCTTAAGGCCGGACCTGGGCCAGATTCGCCTGGTGGGGAACGGAAAGCCAGTCCTGCTCGAGACGAGCGTCCACCGGATCCACACGCCGCCGCAACGCGTCGAGGTACGCGCGATCGGCGGCCAGCCGGGCCGCCACCTCGGGCCCGGCGGCGACGGCGCCGTGCCCCGGCACCACGACGTCGACCTGCCGGAGGACCGTTTCGAACCGGTCGAGCGCCGATTCGTAGGCGTCCACCTGACCGGGACGGCGGGCGTCGAGCAGCGGGATCAGCACGTCGGAAAGCATGTCCCCGGCCACCAGCACGCCGCGGTCCGCGAGCAGGATCGCGGCGTGGCCGGCGGCGTGGGCGTCGTGCTCGATGATCTCGCCCGGGATCGGTCCCCCGTCCGCGGGCACCGGCGTGAGCAGGCCGATCAGCTCGAGCGGAATGCCCGGCGCGGTCTGCTCCGCCATCGCCTGCGCCCGCTCGCGGGCTTCCCCGGCGATCCGGGCGTTGGCGGCGGTGGCGTACCGCGGCACGTCACCGAACCGGGAGTGCCACAGCAGGTGGTCCCAGTGCGGATGGGTCGAGAACCCGGCCACCACCGGAACCCCGAGCCGGTCCACCTCGTCGGCCAGCTCGCCCAGGTCGTCCCCGCTGATGCCGGGATCGACCACGACCAGCCCGGTTTCCCCGCGCACCACGACGGCGTTGCTCCAGACCCACTCGCTCTGCCGGACCCAAACGCCGTCGGCCACCTGCTTCAGCATCGGCTCAGCCTGTCAGGTGGCCGCGTCCGGCGCACGGCTACCCCAGCTGGTCGCGGCGGCGGGTCAGGGCGGCGGTCTCGGCGGTGTTGCCGGCCAGCTCGATGGCCTGGTCGTAGGCCGCTCGCGACGGTCCATTCCGGCCCAGCCGGCGCAGGAGATCGGCGCGGGTGGCGTGGTAGGCGTGGTAGCCGGCCAGCTTGTCCTCGAGCCGGTCGACGGCCGCCAGCGCCACGTCCGGGCCGTCGAGCTCGGCGACCGCGATGGCCCGGTTGAGGGCGACGACCGGCGAGGGGTCGACGCGGACGAGCTGGTCGTAGAGGGCCACGACCTGCGACCAGTCGGTGTCGCGGATGTCGCGGGCGGAGGTGTGCACGGCGTTGATCGCGGCGAGGATCTGGTAGCGGCCCGGGGCCACCCCGGCGGCCAGGCGCTCGCGCACCAGCCGGTGCCCTTCGGCGATCAGCGCCGTGTCCCAGGCCCCGCGGTCCTGCTCGTCGAGGGTGACCAGCTCGCCACCGGCCGAGACGCGGGCCGGGCGGCGGGCCTCGGTGAGCAGCATCAGGGCCAGCAGTCCGGCCACCTCGCCGTCGGCCGGCAGGAGGACACGGATCAGCCGGGTGAGCCGGATCGCCTCGGCGGTCAGCTCGTGCCGCACCGGGTCGGTGCCGGGGCCGGTGGCCAGGTAACCCTCGTTGAACACGAGGAACAGGACGGCGAGCACGCCGGAGACGCGCGCCGGGAGGTCCGCGGCGGACGGCACGCGGTACGGGATGCCCGCCGCCTTGATCTTCGCTTTCGCGCGGGTGATCCGCTGCCCCATGGCGCTTTCGGCGACCAGGAAGGCGCGGGCGATCTCGGGCATGGTCAGGCCGCCGACCATGCGCAGCGTCAGCGCCAGGCGGGATTCCATCGCCAGCGCCGGGTGACAGCAGGTGAAGATCAGCCGGAGCCGGTCGTCGTCGATGACGCCGAGGGGCTCGTGCGGTTCGTCGTCGTGGACCATTTGAGCCTCCTGGTGCTTGTCGTCGCGCTTGTTCTCGCGCCGGATCCGGTCGATGGCCTTGCGGGTGGCGGTGGTGGTCAGCCAGGCGCCGGGGTTGGGGGGCACGCCGTCGGCGGGCCACCGCTCGACGGCGGTCGCGAACGCCTCGGCGGCCGCCTCCTCGGCGACGTCGAGATCACCGAACCGCCGGGCCAGCGCGGCGACCACCCGGGCCCACTCCTCGTGGTGGGCGTGGGTGATCGCCTCCTCGATTTCGCTCACTGGAACGGCCGCACCTCGATCTTGCGGTCGCAGACCTTCGACGCCTCGGCGGCGAGCTCGAGCGCCACGTCCAGGTCGGGGGCCTCCCACACCCAGACACCGGCGAGGTACTCCTTGGACTCGAGGAAGGGCCCGTCGGTGACCACCGCCTCCCCGCCGCGGCTGTCGACGACCGTGGCCGTGGTCGTGTCGGCCAGGCCGCCCGCGAAGACCCAGTGGCCGTCCGCGATCAGGCGTTCGTTGAACACGCTGATGTCGGGCTGCCGGTCCGCGCTGCCGGGGTTGTCCTTGTCGTCGATCACGGAAACCAGGTACCGCATCCGAAAATCCTCTCCTGTGGTCGTGGTGTGCGTCAGTTTCCCGCGTACTTCGGGCGCCCGGCCGGGCGGAGCACCTGGATCGTGACGCCCTTCGAGTCCACTCGCGACTCGACCACCTCGAGCGCGAGGTCCGGGCCGGCGTCCGGGAACAGCCGCGCGCCCTGGCCGAGGACCACCGGGACGACGATCAGGATCATCTCGTCGACCAGGCCGTGCGCCAGCAGCCACCGGGTCAGGACGCTGCTGCCGTGCACCTGCAGCTCACCCCCGGGCTTGGCCTTCAGCTCCGCGACGGCGGCCGCGAGGTCGCCGGAGAGGACGGTCGTGCCCTCCCAGCCCGGCTCGGTGAGCGTGGTCGAGGCGACGTACTTGGGGGCCGCGTTCAACGCCGCGCCGATGGGGTGGGCGCGCATCTGCTCGACCGACCCCCAGGAGCCGGCGAACAGGTCGTAGGTCCGCCGTCCGAACAGGAACGCGTCGGCGCGCTGGTAGGTCCGGGTGATGAACGCCCGGGTGTCGTCGTCGCCCGCCCCCGGGGCCCAGCCACCGCGCTCGAACCCGTTCCGGCGGTCCTCCTCCGACGCGCCGCCGTTGCCCTGCGTAACTCCGTCGATGGTCATCTGGGTGACGGTCGTCAGCTTCATGATCGCGGTTCCTTCGCCTCGGCGCCGCCCCGTGCGGGCGGCCTCACCCCTGCTACGAACACCCCCGACCCGATCCGACAGGGCAGCCGAGATTCTTTTCGGAGAACTTTCCGCTCAGCGCACTTCCTGGATGCGGACCAGGTTGCCGGCCGGATCGCGGAACGCGCTGTCGCGGACGCCGTAGGGCTGCTCGATCGGCTCCTGGACGACCTCGGCGCCCGCGGCCTGCACCTTGTCGAAGGTGGCGTCGAGGTCGGGGGTGGCGAGCATGATCCAGCCGTAGGTGCCCTTGGCCATCATCTCGGCGATGGTGCGGCGCTCGTCCTCGGTGACGCCGGGGTCGGCGGCCGGGGGCGCCAGGAGGATGGACGTGCCGGGCTGCCCGGGCGGCCCGACGGCGATCCAGCGCATCGCGCCCCTCCCGACGTCGCTGCGGACCTCGAAGCCGAGGACGTCGCGGTAGAACGCCAGCGACGCGTCGGGGTCGTCGTGCGGGAGGACGGTCGTGTGAATGGTGATGTCCATGCCGGTCACGCTAGCCGCGGGCCCCCCTCCGCGGCGACCGTCAGGCGGGGTCCTGCCGCGGTGCGGCGGCCGGCCGTTCGTGGACCACCGCCGCAGCCGGTCCTCGACCAGCCGCAGGTCCGGCCAGGTGGTTCCCGCGGCCGGCACGCGGCGGATGGCGTCCAGGCCGCGCAGGGTCCGCACGAGTTCGAGCCGGGCGATGGCGTGCACGTCGTACCAAGGGCTCCCGTCACGGACGGGAGACGTGCCGCAGCACCACGCCGACCAGGCGGTCCCGCGGCACGAAGCCGTAGTGTCGGGAGTCCCAGCTGGTCGGCCGGTTGTCGCCCAGGACGACGGCGCAGCCGGATGGGACCACCGCGCCCGCGAGGCCGTGGACGTCCGGGTCGCCCCAGTCCGCCGGGAGGTGGTCGCCCGCCACCGCCACGACGCGCTTGAGCAGCAGCTGCTCCCCCGTCGGCGCCCCGCTCGGCAGCCGCGGGTAGCGCAGCAGCGCCACCTGGCCGCGCCGCGGGCGGCGGGTCCGGCGCACCAGGACCCGGTCGCCGGACGCCAGTTCCGGGGCCATGCTCGCACCGTCCACTGTGGTCAGGATCAGCCCCCGCCGCGCCGCGACGGCGCTGCCCGCCGCCAGCAGTCCGAGGAGCACCAGCACCTTCACGGCACGGCCTGGTAACCGTCGGCCTGCAGGCGGAACAGGCGGGCGTAGCCGCGGCCGTCGGCGAGCAGGCTGTCGTGCGTGCCCAGTTCGCTGACCCGGCCGTCCTCGAGCACGGCGATGCGGTCGGCGTCGCGCACCGCGCTCAGCCGGTGCGAGATGAGCAGGCTCGTCCGGCCTCGCCGGTGCTCGCGGATGCGCGCGTGCACCTCGTGCTCGGCCTCCGGGTCGAGACCGGAGCTGGGCTCGTCGAGGATCATCAGGTCGCGGCCCTCCCGGACGAGCGAGCGGGCCAGCGCCAGCCGCTGCCACTGCCCGCCGGAGAGCACCACCCCGGTCGAGGTGTCCTCGCCGATCTCGAAGATCCGGGTGAGCGGCGTGTCGTAACCCCGTGGCAGAGCGGCGATCCGGTCGTGCGCGCCCGCCCGCGTCGCGGCGTCCACCAGCCGGGCCCGGTCGTTCATCGCGGCCAGCTCGCCGAGCCCGATGTTCTCGGCCGCGGTCATGTCGTAGTTCATGTGGTCCTGGAACACGGCGCTGATCCGCTCGCGCAGCAGCGCGGGCGGGATTGCGCGCAGGTCGACGCCGTCCCAGAGGATCCGCCCGCGCGTCGGGTCGTACATGCGGCACAACAGCTTCACGAGCGTGCTCTTGCCCGCGCCGTTGAGGCCGACGAGGGCGACCGCCGCACCGTGCGGGATGGTGAGGTCCACCCCCCGCAGCACCCACGGGTGGTCGTCGCTGTAGCGGAACCACACGTCGCGCAGCTCGAGCCCCTGCCGCAACGCGGGTGCCGCGTCGCCGGAGCCGCTCGGCAGATCGGGTTCCGCGCGGACCACGGCGACGTAGTGCGCGAACGACAGCAGCCGGGCCTGGCCGTTGGCGATCGACGACGCCAGCGTGCCCAGCGCGGCCTGCACCCCGGCGACGGCGGCCACGAACATCGACACGTCGCCGGCGCTGAGCGACCCGTCGCGCGCCGACGTGATCGCCCACCACAGCCCCGTACCGGCGACCGCCGCGCTCAGCGCCGTCAGGCCGCCCATGGTCCGCAGCTCGCGTTCGTCCATGCGGCGCTGGGCGTCGTTGGCGCTGCGGCGCTCGTCCATCAGCCGCGCGCGCAGGAACGCCCCGATGCCGAACAGCCGGATCTCGGTCGCGGCGGGGATCCCGGTGAGCAGCTGGCTGTAGAAGAACTCGCGCCGGGTGAACCGCTCGACGCGCCATTCCACCGCGGCGCGGCGCCGGGCCAGCAGGAGCTCGGCGAGCAGCGCGGGGATCGCGGCGGCCAGCACGACGCCGGTCATCGCCGGGCTCAGCACGAACAGCGAACCGAGGAACCCGACCAGGGAAAGCGTCCCGCTGAGCGTGCCGCCGACGCCGTCGACGATCTCCGGCATCCGCCCGCAGCTCTCCTGCGCCAGCCGCAACCGGTCCTGGTAGGCGGGGTTTTCGAAGGTGCGCAACCCGACCTGGCGGCCCAGCGCGGCGAACAGCCCGTCGGTGGCGACGGTGCTCGCCGCGCGGCCGATCTGCGCCCGGACGAAGTGGGCCACCACGGGCAGCGCGGCGACGGCGAGCCCGGCGACGGCGAGCGCCACGGCGAGGCCGCCGACCGCGCCGGTGCGCGAGACGAGCCGGTCGAGGACGAGCTTGGTCAGCCAGGCGGTGGCGATGGGCGCGGTGGCGGCCGCCGCCGTCATCACCAGCAGCCCGGTCAGCCGCGCCGGGCCGGACCGCCACAGGAGCACGGCGGCGGCCGCGCCCGCCGCCCGCACCTGGTCCGCGCCGATCCGCCGGTCCGTCTGGCGCACCGTCACCGCCCGGCGGGCACGGTCAGCTCGTGCACCCGGCCCGCGGTCGCGACCACCCGCCCGTCGGCCACGACGTACAGCGCGGGCGTCCAGGTGTTGCGGAACGCGGCGGCGACCGGGCCGCCGTCGAGCTCCGCCGGCACCACCCGCGCGACCTCGGCGAGCGCGCGCACGGTTTCGGCGTCGTCCCCGCCGACGACGGCCAGGACGCGGTCGCGGCCCTGTTCGCGGGCGTAGGCGAGGAAGTCCGGGAGGGTGTCGTGGCAGGCCGGGCAGTCAGCGGAGAAGAACGCCACCGTGCCGTCCAGCCCCGCGGCGGTGAGGGACTCGCCTTCGGTCGTGGTGGCGGCGAACTCGCCGACGGCCGAACCGGGCCGCAGCGCGAAGGGGGAACCCGTCGTGGCCTGAGCGCGCATCCGGCGCAGGATCCCGACGGTCAGGAGCAGGTTCAGCAGGCACACCAGGCCGACCAGCACCAGGGCGGCGACGAGGACGAGCATCAGGAACTCCTTGCGAACACGACGGCGATGTCGTCCATCGCGATGACGAGTACGGCCACCGCCCCGCCCGCCGCGACCGCGACGGCGGCCCCGGCGACGGAGGGCAGGCCACCCGGCGCGAGCGCGCCGACGACGGCGAAGCAGAGCAGCAGGGTGTTGCGGGCCAGGTGCCGCGGGCCGACCGGGGTGTCGGCCGCGCCGAAGCAGCGGCACGCCGCGGGCCGCCCGCGGCGCAGGGCGGTGCCGATGGCGGCGGCGAAAGCCAGTAGCAGCAGCGAAGCGAGGAGAAAACCCGCGGTCGCGGTGGCCGGCACGACCACGAGCACCGCGGCGCCCGCTTCGGCGACCACGACGGCCACCGACACGGGCACGACCGCGTCCGCGGGCATCGGCACCAGCGCGGGCACCGACCGCGCGAACCCGCGGAAGTCCCGGACCTTCGACAACGACGAGGCGGCGAACACCACGGCGATCAGCGCCGCGCACGCCGCACGGAGGTACTCCATGTCACTCCTTCCCTCGCCGGGCGGTGCCCGCTTGCCGCGGGCACCGCCCGGTGCGTCCGGGACCGGGTCAGCAGGTGCTGCGAACCTTGGACCATTCGCAGCCGGTCTGCGGGCAACAGAACCGGTACCAGTACCCGGGGTGGCCCGCGCTGTTGCAGAAGTAGCCGCCCGCACAGGCGGAGGCCTGGGCGTTGGGCACGATCCGGTCGAGCACGCGGTCAACGAGGCGCCGCATGGTGTCTCCCTTCGAGGAGTGAATGTCCGGCCAGGTGCGGAGCCGCTTTCGCTCGTCCCGCACCGGCCGCGAGCATCGCCGCCGCTGCCCCCCGACGGCAGCAATCCCGGACGAACCCGGACGCCCACCGCGCGGGGCCCCGTCGCCGTGTCGACCCCCCAATCACGTGTGTCGGCGTCCCGATCACAGGTGATGACCCTTCAATCACACGAGCCCGAAGCCCGGTGCGCGGAAATTCGCCCGGGCGAAGCATTAGGTGTGATCGGAGGGTCGACACACGTGCTTGAGGGGTCGACGCGCGTGTTTGGAGGGTCGACACACGTGATTGGGGCGTCGGCGCGCGTGATTGGAGGGTCGACACGTGATTGGGGCGTCGGCGCGCGTGTTTGGAGGGTCGACACACGTGATCAGAGGGTCGACACGCGTGATTGGGGGGTCGACACGCGGGGGGGCGAGCCCGCGGCGTCAGCCGCCGGTTGTGACCGGGCGGCCGGCGTCCGCGGTGATCTCCTCCGGGTCCGGCAGGCCCAGCTCGCGGTGGTGCTCACGGGCCGTGAGCCAGTGGTGCCGGGCCCGCACCGGGTCGCCCATCGCCGTCAGGGCGCGGGCGAGGCCGAGGTGCGCGCGGGCCGCCTGGTGCAGGATGCCGAGCTCCGCGGCCATCGCGACGGCGGACTCGTGCGCGGTCCGGGCGTGGCCGGTGCGGCCGAGCTCCAGGGACACGTCCGCGAGGCACAGCAGCGCTTCCAGGTGCAGGTCCCGGTCGGCCGCCTGCTCGGCGATGGCCGTCGCGCGGTGGAAGAAGCCGCACGCTTCCTCGTGCCGGCCGGTGCGCAGGTGCGTGTCGCCGATGTTGAGCAGGGTGCGGCCCATGTCGCTCAGGTCGCCGGTCTGCTGGTCGATGGCGAGCGCCTTCGTGTGGCTCTCCAGCGCCTCGGCGTACCGGCCCAGCCGGCCGTAGACGTACCCGAGGTTGGTGAGCGCGGTGCGTTCGCCCGCCCGGGCGCCGATCTCGCGGGCCAGGCTCAGCGCTCCCCGCAGGAAGCCCGCCGAGCGCGCGAAGTCGGCGTTCCAGGAGGCGATCGCGCCCAGCGTGCCGAGCGCCCGGCACTCGCCGGAGCGGTCTTCGGCGCCGCGGAAGCAGTCCAGGGCCTGTTCGGCGAACCGCGTCGCGACGTCGTAGCGGCCGACCTGGCTGTGGGTGGCGCCGAGGCTCACCAGCGCGTGCCCGCGGGCGACCGGGTCCGCCGACTCCATCGCGCTCGTGTGCAGCGCCAGCGCCTCCCGGATGTAACCGCCGGTCTGCAGGTACCGGAACAGGATCCGCGACAGCAGTCCCGCGTGCCCCGACGCCACCCCGTGGAGCCCGGCGCTGACCAGGTTGGCCCGTTCGGCTTCCAGCCACGCCGCCGCCGACTCACGGTCGGTCAGCGGCGGGATCGGCAGGCCGGGGTCCGGCACGTGCGGCCGGTGGTCCCGCACGCGCGGCGCGTAGTGGTCCATCGCGGCGGCGGACGCGAACGCGTAGTAGTCGAGCAGCCGCGCCAGCGCGGCTCTCCGGCCGGAGGCGACGTCCTCGTCCTCGGCCCGCGCCATCCCGAACGCGCGGATGAGGTCGTGCAGCTCGAACCGGTCCACCTCCCGGCGCCGCACCAGGCTCGCCGCGACGAGCCGGTCCGCGGCCCGGGTCGCCTCCGCCAGGCCGGTACCGGTGAGCGCGGCGATGCCGTGGACGTCCAGGTCCGCGCCCGGGTGCAGCGCGAGCAGCCGCAGGGCCCGCCGTTCCGGCTCGCCGAGGTGGTCGTAGGACAGGCTGATCGACGCGTCCACGGCGTCGTCCAGGCGCAGGTGCGCCCGCCGCTGTTCGAGCCGCTCGAGGTGGTCGGCCAGCAGCCACGACCGGTGCGCGGGCGCGGTCATCCGCAACGCGGCGAGGTTCAGCGTGAGCGGCAGCCGGCCGAGCTCGGCGGTGATCCGCCGGGCCACGCCGGGCTCCTGGTCGACGCGCTCCGAGCCGACGGTCCGCCGCAGGTAGGCCAGCGCCTCGTCCGGGCTCAGCACGTCCAGCCGCAGGTGCGCCGCACCGGCCGGCCCGGGCAGCACCAGCCGGCTGGTGACGAGCACCGGCCCGCCCCGCTCGTCGGGCAGCAGCGGCCGGACCTGCTCCTCGCTGTGCGCGTTGTCGAGGACGACCAGCAGCCGCCGCCCGGCCGAGCGCTCCCGGTAGACCCGCTCCTTGCCCGGCAGGTCGGCGGGCACGGCGTGCCCGGGCACGCCGAGCAGCCGCAGGAAGGAGTCGAGCACCGCGGCCGGATCCACCGGCGGCCGGCCGGGGTCGGGGTGGAACCCGCGCAGGTTCACGAAAAGCGCGTTGTCGAACCGGCCGGCGCGCAGCAGCTCGTGGCCGGCGTGCACGGCCAGCCCGGTCTTGCCGACCCCGGCCATGCCCGCGATCGCCGACGCCTGCCCGCCCGCGGCGTCGCCGAGCACCGCGCACAGCCGCGCGAGCTCCGCCCGGCGCCCGGTGAAGTGCGGGATCGCCTCGGGCAGGCCGAGCTGGGCCTGCACGAAGGTCGCCGCCTCCGCGCGGCTGCGGACCACCCGCAGCATGTCCTGCCAGTGGGCGACGTAACCCGGGTCCGGGTGCAGTACCTCGACGACGGCCAGCACCAGATCGGTGTTGGGCCGCGCGCGGCCGGTGTTGAAGCAGTCGGCGACGGTCGTGCGGGCCGTCCGCTCGGCGGCCGGGCGCCCGGCCGCCGTCCAGAGCCGGTTCACCCCGTCGGCGATCTGGGCGTACGACGGGCCGCCCGCCCACGCCTTGAGCAGCCGCAACCGGGTGATGAGCTCGGCCAGCGTGCGCGCCTGGCCGGGATCAGGTGGTTCGGTGAACGCCATGACGCCCTATGGTGGCCGCGATCCGCCGCCACGACCACGGATTACCGAAGGTGACCCTCCGGCTGCGAATACCGGCGGCGCGCCTCCGCGATGTCGCCGACGTGCTGCTCGGCCCATTCCCGCACCGGGGAGAGCGCCTCGAACAGCGAACGCCCGAGCGGCGTCAGCGAGTAGTCCACTTTCGGCGGGGTCACGGACGGCGTCTCCACCCGGTCGACGATCCCGTCGTACTCCAGGGCGCGCAGCGTCTCGGTCAGCGCCTTGGCGGTCACGCCCTCGACGACCTTCTTGAGCTCGGTGAACCTCATCGGACCCGCGTCCAGGGCGTTGAGCACGGTCGGCACCCAGCGCGCACCGACCCGGTTGAGCACGTCCCGGCTCGGGCACCGGGCGGCGAGCCGGTCGTGAGCTGTGCCCATGCCCGGTTCCTCCTGGTTTCGTTGAAGATACCGACATCCCGAAGATACCTTCGCCCGCATGAGGGAGCGGGACGAAGGAGGAGCGCCGTGGACCTGGAGCTGAAGGGCAGGACCGCCCTCGTCAGCGGCTCGTCGTCCGGCATGGGCCTGGGCATCGCGGAGGTCCTGGCGGAGGAGGGCGCCAACGTCGTCCTGACCGCGAGACGCGCGGACGTCCTGGCCGGACACGCCGCGAGGCTCGGCGCGCACGCGGTCCCGGCGGACCTGAGCCGGCCGGACGAACCCGCGCGCGTGGTCACGGAGACCGTGGAGCGCTTCGGCGGGCTGGACATCGTGCTGTGGAACGGCGGCGGGCCGCGTCCGGTCAGCGCGGTGGGCTTGACGGCCGAGGACGTGGTCGCGGCCGCCGAGCTGGTGCTGCTCCCGCTCGTCCGCCTGGTCCACGCGAGCGTCGGGCACCTGCGCCGGAGCACGAGCGGGCGGATCCTGGCGATCACGACGAACGGGGTCCGCGAGCCCACGCCGCTGATGGCCGCGTCCAACGCGGTCCGGCCGGGGATCCACGGGTACCTGAAGACACTGGCGGCCGAGCTGGGACCGACCGGGATCACCGTCAACACCCTGGCGCCGGGACGCATCGCCACCCCGCGCCGGGACGTCCTGTACCCGGACGGGGTACCGCCGCACCTGGCCGAGGAGATCCCCTTGGGGCGCTGGGGAACCGTCCGGGAGTTCGCCGACGTCGCCGCGTTCCTGGCCTCGCCCCGCGCCTCGTACGTGACGGGCACGACCACCTACGTCGACGGCGGCCTGACGAGGAGTGCGTCATGACCGGAGTGCGCCTCGAAGTCGCGCTGGCGCTGGTGCAGGCGGCCCGCGCGGAAGCGCCGGTGCCGATGGCGATCGCCGTGGTCGACGCCGGCGGCGCGCTGGTGGCGTTCGCGCGGGCGGACGGCACCCCGTTCCCGCTGACGGAGGTGGCGATCGGGAAGGCGTACACCGCCGCGGCGTTCGCCCGCCCGTCGGCCGAGGTCGCCGCGGTGTTCGACGGCCGGGTCCAGTTCACGACGTCGATCAGCGTGGCCACCGGCGGCCGGGTGATGCTCGGCAAGGGCGGACTGCCGATCGTCGAGGACGGCGTGGTCACCGGGGGCTTCGGCGCGAGCGGCGGCACCGGGGAGCAGGACCTCGCCGTCGTCGAAGCCGCTGTCGCCGAGGTGCTGGGCCACCCGGCGGTACGCTCGCCCGCGTGATCACCGCGGAGGGGTACCTGCACTTCGTCGACCGCGCGCTGGACGGCATGGCCGCCGTGCTCACCGGGCTCGGCGACGACCTGGCGAACCGGCGCCCGGACCTGCCGGGCGCCAACTCGCCGTACGGGATCGTCAACCACTGCCTCGGCGTGGTGTCCTTCTGGGGCGGCCAGATCGTCGGCGGCCGTGACGTGCCGCGCGACCGTGCGGCGGAATTCACCGCCACCGGAACGGTTTCCGGACTGGTCGAACGGCTGCACGCCGTCCGCGACCGGTTCGCGGACGACGTACGAGCGGCCGTCCCGTCGGACCCGTGCCGCCGGGAAGCCCCGCCGAAGTACCGCGACACCCCGATCGGCGCGAACCAGGGCATGGCCCTGCTGCACGTCTACGAAGAGCTCGCCCAGCACCGCGGGCACCTCGAACTGACCCGGGACGTCCTGCTGGCACAGCACGGATAGCTCACCCGAAGGCGACCATGAAGACGGCCACGATGCCGAGCAGGTAGACCGGGTAGCCGATGCGGGCCGCCCGGCGCAGGGTCTGTTCCGCGTCGTCCCGTTTCAGGGTGGCGAAACGCTTGCGCAGCATCGCGATCAGCACACAGCCGGCGGCCAGCAGGATGAACGCGTAGTAACCCCATTCGAGCGCCACGATGTAGCTGACCGACGGGAGCTGCGACGTCACGTTGTTCAGCAGCACCGCGGTGCTGAGGATCGCGGTCACGCCCATCGACACCGGCGCGCTGCCGTCGGCGGCCTTGAAGAACAACGACAGGTACGTGACGCAGATCAGCAGGATCAGCGGCAGCAGGTTCTTGATCAGGAACGGCAGCGTGTCCCGCTGGATCTCGATCTCGGCCGCGTACTGGCTGTAGTAGATCCCCGTGACCGCACCCGCCGCCTGACCATCGCCCAGTGCGTCGCTGCTGCCGACCGTCTGCCGGAAGAAGTGCACCGACGACGCGACCCAGTTCGGGACCTGGTTGATGGTCGCCTCGGCGTCGGCACCGCTGCGCAAGTAGGCGCTCGGGTCCTGGTCGAGGATCTCCTTGTCCGTCACGTAGGAGACCTGGTCCGCGGTCTGCGTCCGGTTCTGCAGCAGCACGGTGAGCCGCTGGTGGTCGAACGGGAAGTCGTGGAACTCGAAGCTGCTCTTGAACCGGTCGGCCACCCGGTAGAGCCGGTAGGTGTGCCCGTCCTCGGTGACGTCGCGCAGCGGCTCCCCCAGCTTCAGGTCGGGTTTGACGGCGTTGACGAACTGCACGTCGGCCGCACCGTCGTTGCCGGTGTACTTCAGCCAGACGAAGAAGTCGACGAAGTACGTTCCGTCGGTCGTGTCGAGGTCGCGGACCTCGTTGAGGTTGATGCCGGTCGCCACCACCTGGCGCCGGCTCAGGTACCGGTTCTTGACCGCGATGACCTCGCCGTCCGCCAGTCCCGCCTTCAGCGCGTCCCCGGACGGCGGTTCGTAGATCGTGAACTGGACGGGTGCAGAGACGAACCGGGCCCCGTCGCTCGTCACCACCGACACGGCCATCTGCGCCGAGCCGCTCGCGTTGAAGTACAACGGCCCCAGCAACGCGGGGAAGGAGTTCTTCCGGTCCTTCAACGACGCCAGTGAGTCACGCACCCGCTGCCGGTCCTCGGCCCGGTCGTTCTCGTCGAAGGCCAGCCCGCCCACGTCCATCGCGTGCAGCCCGACGTTCAGCGCCTGCCGGGCCGTCGCGGCCTGCCACAACGGACGTTCGCCGAAGCGCTGTTCGAAGGCGTCGGCCCACACCTGCGCGGGGCCGGACAGCGAATCCTGGGCCAGCGGTGTCGCCATGAACAGGTTCCCGGTGAGCGCTCCCGGCCGCCCGCTCCTCCGCTCGGCTCCGGTCAACGCGTCGTGGAAGGACCGGGAGCTCAGCGACGAGCTGCCGAGGACGGGCGCCGTCACGCCCGCGGACCGGAGCCGGTCGATCACCTCGAGACCGCTCTTCTCCTTCAGCGCAAGGACAATCGGCTCACGCGGGTCGTGCGTCCTCAGCTCGGCGACCGCGGCGTCGACCGACGCGGCCCGGCTCGCCGGCGCGGCGGAGATCGGCAGTTCCGCCGTCACCCGGCCGAATTCGCCGAAGGACTCCTGGAAGGTGTCGTGCGCCGAGCGGCCGTCCTCGTCATCGTCGTAGACGACGGCCGCGGACTTCGAGCCCAGCACGTGCGAGGCGTACACCGACAGGAAGTCGCTCTGCGTCCGGTTGCCGAACATGCTGCGGAAGTACCAGTCGCTGCCGTCGGTGATCCGCGACGAGCTGGCCGACGGGGTGATGGCCGGGATCCGGGCCCGGTGGTAGATCGGCGACGCCGCGAGCGCGGTGTCACTGCTCCCGTGCCCGACGACGTAGAGGACCTTGTTCTCCCGGACGATCTCCTCCGCGATCCCGACCGCCTTGTCCACCCGGTCGGCGTCGTCGTAAACGAGCAGCTCGACCGGGTGCCCGTGGATCCCGCCCGCCGCGTTCACGGTGTCGAGGTGCATCCGGACGGCGTGCTCCATGTGGGCCGAGGTCACCGCGTTGTCCCCGGTCATCCCGGCCACCAGCGCGACGTAGACGGGTGCGCCCCGCTCGGCTCCCGCCGCCGTCCACACCCCCAGCAGCGCGGCCAGGACCACCGCCGCGCCGACCGCGAACCAGATCCGCTTCCAGCCACGCTTCGACCGGCCTGTGTGGACCTTCACCGGCGGCCGCTCCGGCTCCACCAGGTCGGCGACCTCGGCGGGCGCGGCCGGCGGCACCGCGCGCACCGCCTTGAGCGCCCGCCCGGTCTCGGGATCGGCTTTGATCTCGTAGGCCCGCTCGAGGCAGAACCGCCGTTCGCCGTCGGTCTCCACCAGCTCGGCGAGCCACCGCCACGCCGGCTCGTAGCCGCCGTCCTTCGCCAGCGCGACACCGAGCAGTTCCCGCGCCCGCACCGGATCCGCGGCCCGGAGCCCGATCGCCCGGTGGGTGAGCGACACCGCGGTGTCGGGCTTCTCCGGCACGGGACAGACCTCCGAAAATCGGTGCAAGGGGTGCCCAACGGTAGGCAGGGCTCCCCTCACCCGATCGATAAACCTCCGGTCAGCCGGGCGCGGCCGCACGGATCGTGCGGCCACCGGCCACCGCCGTGACCACGAGCGCGACCACCAGCCCGAGCGCGCCGCTGAGCAGGAACGGCCCGGCGGCGAACGCGGCGGCCGCGCTGCCCGTCTTCACGACGGCGAACGGCACCACGCAGACCAGCGCACCGGCACCGGCGGCGAACACCGCCGTCAGCGCGGCGACCGCGGTTTCCCGGAGCACCATGCCGCGGGTCTGCCGCCCGGTCGAGCCGAGCAGCGCCAGCACCGCGAACTCCGTCCGCCGCCGTCCGAGCGCGGCGATCAGGTTGTTGGCCAGCGCGATCGCCATGAACAGCGCGATGAGCACGACCACGAAGTAGTTGATCGACGCGAGGACCCGCGCCACGCTGTCGGCGGCCGTGTGCCGGTTCTCGATCCCTTGCATGGCCAGCGTTCCCGCCGACACCCCGACGAGCAGGGTGAGGAACGTGACCACCGGGCGCGTCCGCTCCGGCGCGGCGGCCAGGTTGACCGCGGCCAGGTACGTCCCGGCACCCCGCGACCGCGGGGCGGCCAGGCGCACGACGGCGTTCGCGGCGGCGAGGAGTTCCGGCGCGAGCACGGCCAGGCCGATCGCGGTCAGGACCGTTGCGGGACCGGTCATCGCGGTCGTCGCGATGCTGTCGGCGGGCAGCGCGAACACGGCGCTCGCGGAACCGGCACCCGCCACGAGCAGGACGGCGGCGCTCACCCGCCGTCCGCGTCCGGACCGCCGGGCGACCGCGGCCGGTTCCGCCGCCGCGACCGGGCTCGCCCCGGCGGGGGCGCGGCTGCCGAGCCACGCCGCCAGCGCGGCCGCGGCGAGCACGACCACCACCGCCCCCAGGGGCAGGACCGGCCCGGGTGCGTAGACCGTGACCGGGGCGATGAGACCGGTGGCCCGGACGGCCCGCATCAGCAGCGCCCCGAGGAGGTAGCCGGCGCCGAGGCCGGGTACCGCGGCCACCAGGGCGACCAGCAGCGTCTCGACCGAGACCAGGACCCGGACCTGCCGCGGCTCGGCGCCGGTCAGCCGCAGCGCCCGGATCTCGGCGGCCCGGCCGCCGAGCGTCACGCCGATGGTCGAGACCATGGCGAACAGCACGATCGCGACCACCCAGCCGCCCATGATCAGCGGGAACTGGACGAGGAAGGCGCGGTCGGCGGCCGCGGTGCCGCCGGCCAGCCCGGTGCCGAGCAGCGCGGCCATCGCGACGACCAGGGCCATGCCGGTCACCGCGACCAGGCCGGTGGCCACCGCGCTCCCGCGGTGGTGGCGGAACAGGCGTAGTGCCAGGGAAACCATGTCAGCGCACCCCCGCGACGTTCGCCGCCCGCTCGGCCGACTCGACCAGCGTCGCCATCCGGTGGGCCACGGCCGCCGCGGACGGGCGGGCGAGCCGGTCGACGACCAGGCCGTCGGCGAGGAAGAGCACGGTGTCGGCGAAGGACGCGGCCACCGGGTCGTGGGTGACCATGATGGTGGTCTGCCCGCGGTCGGACAGCCGGCGCAGCAGGGTGAGCACTTCGCGCGCGCTGCGGATGTCGAGGGCCCCGGTCGGCTCGTCCGCGAACACCACCTCCGGGTCGGTGACCAGCGCGCGGGCGACCGCGACGCGCTGCTGCTGACCGCCGGAGAGCTGCTCGGGCCGGTGGGCGCCGCGGTCGCCCAGGCCGACCGAGGTGAGCAGGGACGCCGTCCGCCCCGGGTCCGCGCGGCGGCCGTCGAGCCGCAGCGGGAGCTCGATGTTCTCGGCCGCCGTCAACGCCGGCAGCAGGTTGAAGGCCTGGAAGACGAAACCGGCCCGCCGGCGGCGGATCCGCGCGAGGGCGGTTTCGTCCAGGCCGGCCAGGTCCGTGCCGTTCAGCTCGACGCGGCCCGAGGTGGGCGCGCGCAGGCCGGCGACGCAGTGCAGCAGGGTCGTCTTCCCGGAGCCCGACGGCCCCATGATCGCGGCGAACGAGCCGCGGGCGACGTCCAGGTCGACGCCGCGCAAGGCGTCGACCGGTCCCCCGTCCCCCTCGAACCTGCAGCGCAGCTCCCGGATGCGAACCATCGGTGCGGTCATGACTGCCCCTCCCAGTGACGAACGTATATTTAAAACGAACGTTTACCTGATACGCTAGCACAGGTGGGACACCGAGAAAATCTGCTGACCGCGGCACGTGAGTGCCTGCTGAAGACCGGTTACGCGCGCACGACCGTGCGCGACCTGGTCGCCGCCTCCGGGGCCAACCAGGCGTCGATCAACTACCACTTCGGCTCGAAGGACCAGCTGCTCACCGGCGCGCTGCACGACCTCAACGCGGAGTGGGGCGAGCTGCTGTTCGCCGTCCTCGACGCGCCGGCGGCCGGCCACGAAGAGCGCTGGGAGCGGATCATCGGCTCGATCCGGGAGAGCCGGGAGCTGTGGTTCGTGAACTTCGAAAGCGTCAGCTACCTGCAGCACGACGAGCAGGTCCGCGCCATGACGGCCGAGGCCCAGCGCCAGGCGCGGATCGCGCTGGCCAACGCCTTCGGCGGCCTCGGGCCGGCCGCGGACCCCGACGACGTGCGCGTCGTCGGCGCGCACTACTACTCACTCCTGGTCGGCACGGCCCTGCAGTGGCTCACCTCGCCCGGCGACGCCCCCTCCGCCGCCGACATCGTGCGCGCCGACACGGCGCGACGTTCAGCCTGAGACAGGTCTGGCGGCCGAGCTACTCGGCCGGGTCCTCGTCGGGCGGCGCGAGCCCCCGGTCGAGCGGCTCGGTCGACGTGATCTCGGGGTCGACCGACGGCGGGGCCAGTCCCCGGTCCAGGGTCCGGGGCTCGGCGGATTCGTCTTCTTCGGACATACCGGTATCACCCGGGCGGCGTTGTTCTTCGTCTGAGGTCATGCCGGTCGGATACCCGAATTCCCGCGGGCTACCCGGGGCGTCCCGCGCCCGGCGTGCCCCGAAGAGCGGAACATTTCTCCAAAATGTTGGTAAAAATCTCACGTGTCCGGGGTCACAGGTGGTTCCCTATGTTAGGCAACTTTCCTAACTAAGAGTGGAGGGTCCCCGCCCATGTCATCCCGCAAACGCTTCGCCGTGGTAGCCGCCGCGGCTCTGACGCTCATCGCGCCGCCGCTCGGCGTCAAGGCCGCCGACGCGGCCACCGCTTCCCCGGCCACGGCAGACAAGACGTACACGGCCGCCGAGGTGCTGGCCGGCGTCCAGAAGAACAGCACGACCGCGAACAAGGTCAACTCCAAGCCCCACATCAACACCATGACGCGCTCCCAGAACGTGAACGTGTTCCAGGTGTCGTCGGGCGTCTACGCCTACAGCTCGTCCCTGGCCGTCGACGACGACGGCAGCGACCCCGACTCCGACCCGGACCACCAGGACGAAACCACCTTCCAGGACAGCAACGGCGACCAGCTGGCCGCGCACCACGTGCCGTTCTACGTCCTGGGTGACGACTGCTACGACCGCAAGAGCCCGTGCCCGCACTTCTTCTACAAGGAGCACGGCATCAAGGGCCGTCAGTTCGCGCTGATGTTCTACAAGAGCAAGGTGATCGGCGCGATCTTCGGCGACACGCAGACGGGGAACGACCAGACCACTTCGGACAACGACTCCCGCGAACTCGGTGAGGCGTCGGTGAAGGCGGCCTCGTCGCTCGGCATCCCCAGCAGCGGCACCACCGGCGGCGTCGACAACGGCGTGACCGTGGTGATCTTCTCCGGCTCGTCCTGGGTCGTGAACGGCGCGAACTCCGCGCTGAACGCCAACGCCCAGGCCTTGGTGCAGAAGGCTTTGGACAGCCTCGGCGCCGGCATGGGCCTCTGAATCACCTGCGGGTGCAACGAAAGTGACCGCGACCACCGCCACGGCGGTGGTCGCGGTCGCGGAACTCAGCCGCGCAGGGCGCTGCCGGCCTGCCAGGCGCTCCAGCTGATCGCCCAGTCGCCGTGGCCGTTGTTGATGGACAGCTGCGGGCCGCCCGAGTTGGTGACCTCGACGACGTCGCCGGCGTTGAAGTTGTCGAAGAACCACTTGGCGTTCTCGGTGTTCATGTTGAGGCAGCCGTTGGAGACGTTGTCACTGCCCTGCACGCCGACCGTCTTCAGGTTCTCGTGCAGGTACTCACCGTCGTTGGAGATCCGGACGTCCCAGTTCTCCGGCGCCTTGTAGTAACCGGGGTCGCCCTCGCACACGCCGTAGCTGCAGGAGTCCATGATCGTGTGGTCCACCTTCGACAGCACGGTGTGCGTGCCGTTGAAGGTCGGCGTCGGGCCCCGCGGCGGGGTGTCGACGGTCTTGCCCATGCTGATCGGCGCGGTCTTCACCAGCTGCCCGTTGTGGAACGCCTTCATCTGGTGCGTCTTGCCGTCCGCCTTGGCGATCCAGGAGTCGTGCACCTTGTAGGTGGCCGAGACGTCCTGGCCGCCGTACACCCCGCCCCCGATCGGCATGCCGAAGGTCGTGGTCTCGAGCTTCACCGTCGAGCCGGCCTTCCAGTAGTCCTTGGGCCGGAAGTGGACCTCGCGCTTGCTCACCCAGTACCAGCCGCCGTCCTGGGCGGGCGAGGACGTCACCTTGAAGGACTTCTCCGCCGTGGCCTTGTCGGTGATGTCGTGGTCGAACTTCAGGCCGAGGACCAGGCCGACGCCGAAATCGCCCGACGACGGCTGGAACAGCGACGCGGTGGCGACCCCGGACGGCTTGAGCGTGTGCACTTCCCCGCGCTGCTCGCTCGCCGCACCCGCCGGGTTCACCGCGGTGGCGACCGCTTGGTAGGTGGCCCCGTACCGGAGGCGATCGTTGCTGGTCCAGGTCGTCTTGTCCGGCGACAGGTCGCCCTTGACGGCGTTGCCGGTCTGCGGGTTCGTGACCGTGACCGCCTGCAACGTGCCACCCGAGGCCCGGACGACGATCGGGTCCTTCGGGCTCAGCTTGTCCCCGCCCTCGAACGCCACCGTCGCGGCCGGCACCCCGGGCGCGGTCGCCGTCCCGGTCGCCCCGGCGGCGCCGACCGCCTGCGCGGTCCCCCCGGTCTCGGTCTGTCCACTACAGGCGGCCAGCAGCAGGGCCGCCAGGCCGAGCCCGGCGATACGGATCACTCTCACGTCCATCAGACGTTCCACACCTGCCCCAAGTTGAGTCACGATCCGATCTCTTGCGAAGAGGTCACCGCACCGGCGGCTCCTAGTACTTTCGGCCGATGCCGGCACCGCGAAAAACCTCCGAAAGACGTGGACCATTCCGGGGTTATTGTCCCGGCTCCGGTTTCGCCGTCAGCGGCCGCCCTACTGTGGCGGTGCTTCGTGATCTTGAACCGGAACAGAAGAGGGGACCACCTTGCCCAACCGGACCGGATTCCTCGGCAGAACGCTCATGGCAGCGGGCACCGTGGCGGCGCTCGCGCTCGCCACGGCCGTTCCCGCGGCAGCGGCCGCGCCGTCCACCGTCGAGCAGGACGTCGCGCAGCTCTACCAGGACGTCATCGACCTCTACAACGGCCTGCCCGCGAGCGCGCTGCGCGACGTCGACCGGCTCATCGAGTCGCCCATCCCGAAGATCGGCCCCCGGGCCCAGGCCGCGGCGGGCCCGATCCCGGGCTGCACCGAGGGTTCGCTGCTGACCTACGCGAACAACCTCGCGTCCCAGCTCACCCCGCTCGAGGGCCAGGCGCTCGACGCGCTCTCGGGGCTCAGCCAGCTCTACGTCCAGGGCGTCGCGACCGACAAGACCCCGCAGGTCTTCGGCACCGACGGCCAGTACACCCCGCGCGCCACCGCCACGATCGACAAGCTGCGGGCCTTCTGGGACATCGAGAGCTGGAACGTCCAGCTCGTCGCCTGGAAGGGCACCGATCTCGGCAGCCAGGCGAAGATGGCGCAGACCTTCGGCCTGGGCCTCGCACCGGCGAAGGTGAAGGACGCGGCCGCGCTCGCCACCAAGGTGCTCTACGAGGTGCCGGTGCTGCAGGGCGGCCGCAACCCGCTGATCACCCTGAACGCGTTCTCCGCCCCGGCCGGCAGCCTCGGCGGCAAGCGCGTGGCGCTCGGTGACGGCCTGCTGGACACCGTCAACCTCCTCGGGTTCGACGACGTCTCGGTGGAGTCCGTGGTCGGCCACGAGTACGGCCACCAGGTCGACTTCGCGCACGACAACCACCCGCGCAACGAGTCCTCCGAGATGGGCCCCGACGCCTACGGCGGCTATTTCGTCGCGCACGCCAAGGGTTTCGGGTGGGACGCCCGCACCCAGCAGGAGGTCACATACCTGGACGCCTCCATCGGCGACTGCTTCCACAGCCACGGCACCCCCGACCAGCGCAAGGCCGCCGGTGCCTGGGGCGAGAAGCAGGCGACGAGCCAGGCCAACCCGAACCGGATCGTCCCGTCCGCCACGATGATCGAGAAGTTCCAGAAGGAGTACCCGAAGCTGATGCCGCCTGCCGCCGACCAGCCGGCCACGGTGGCCGCGGCCCGCGGCTGAGTTCCGTTCCACCGGCGGGCCGTCTCCCCCTGTTCGAGGGAGACGGCCCGCCGTCAGTCACGGGGTCCGGTGCGCTCGATGATCGCGGGCAGCACCCGGCCGAACGAAGCCAGGCTCTTGAACGGCTCCCCCGACAGAACCCGCTCGGCGATGCCGAACGGAAACGCGGTGGCGCCGCTCACCACCACGACATAGGCGCCGGGCGTCTCCTCGTGGGTGGTCCACTCGCCCCCGTACGCCCGGACGAGCACCTCGCCGGTGTAGGCCCCGATCAGCTTCCACCACAGATCGAAGCGCGGCCCTTCCAGCGGCCCCTCGGACAGCAGTTCGGCGCACACGTCGTCGAGCACGCCGAGGCTGTCCAGGCTCCAGTCCAGCTCGCGGCCGAACCGGGACGCCACCAGCCCGGCGCACTCCGTCGCGACGTCGCGCAAGCCGGCGGCCGGATCCGTTGTCATGGCCGGTGATCGTGCCAGCGGCGGGTACCTCGGGCAACGGACTTTCCTTCACCGGTGAGCACCGCGTGCCGAACCGACATCGCGATCACCGCGGGCCCGTCCGCGTGTTCAGCGCGTAGGCCGGGACCGCGAACGGCGCCTCACGCCACCGTCCGTGCGGGAAGAGGACCACCATGTCGCGGTCGGTGCCGCCGATCCAGGCCCGCCGGTTCGGCTCCTGCTTCAGCGGCACCGAGCCGTGCGACGACGTGGCCGCGCGCAACGTGATCCGGGTGCCGTCGCGGTAGGCGACGGTGATGTCCGGCATGTGCCGGCCCTTGCGGACCGGGTAGTCCGGGACCACGGTCACCGACGCGATCCGCCAGCCAGTGGCGGAAACCGCGCGGTAGCGGCGCCGCCAGTTCACCGCGGCGATGACCGAAAGCACGAGCCCGCTCCCCGCGGCGATCGTCCCGAGCACCAGCACCCACGTCCAGGTCTGGTCGCCGTTGGTCTCGTCCGGCGTGCGCACCCGGTCGGGGTCGGCCTTGTCGTAGACGACCGTGATCGGCTGCCCCTCGGTGTACTGCCGGCCGGAGTCCCAGACGATGTCGGCGTACCGGAAGTGCCCGTAGCCCACCGGATACGCCACGTGGATCGTGTCCTCGCCCCGGCTGTGCCGGTAGACGCCCAGCACCTTCCCGGTCACGCGCACCCCGGTCTTCAGCAGGTGGTCGGCCGAGGCGCTCATCGCGGCGAAACCCGCGAGGGCCACGCAGCCGAGCATCAGCGCCGCGGCCACGACGAAGACCGTGACCTCGCCCGCGAACTCGCCGTCCTCGAAGAGGTATCCGGGCGCGGTCAGCGCGTAGCCCGTCCCCGCCGCGTCACCGACCGCGGCCAAGCCGAAGACGATCGCCCCGGCCAGAAAGGTGTTCTGCCACCGGCGATGCGTCGTCGCATCCCGGTCCATCCCCAGCGTCATCGCGTCAGCGTAAACCCGGGAAACAGACCGCGACCTGCGATCAATCAGACACCGGAAGAGGGCAACCAACGGGGCTCGTCAAGCGTGCAAGCGGGCCGTGCCCATCGGGTGGCGGCCCCTGCTTCGGTGCCTGGAAGCCGCAGATTTCTTACTCGGGCGACCGACCCGCGGCTACGGCGGCGGCGGGCAAGCCGACCCAGACGAACTGGTCCAGGTACGGGTATTCGACGCCATCTCCGCACTCGAACCGGCGACGCGGGTCAGCAACTCGTCGAGGACCAGGACCCGGAAATCGAAGAGCCGCTCGGGGCGGGCAGGCGGCAGTCCCAACCGGTGCACCAGGGCGGCCGGAGGACCCGCCCGGCGTCCGAGCGTGCTCCCACGGGTTGACGGTGGTGCCGTAGATCTCCTTGAAGCTCTGGATGTCCTCGATACGGGCGATCCCCTCGTCGGTCAGTTCCACCGATGTCACCGCACCGGCACGCAACGCGACAACGAGTTCTTCGGCCGGCTGAAAGCGGCCCTCTTCAGCACATTTGTTCCACCACCGAAGGCCGCCCATCGCAGGTCACAGCACCGACGGCGGGGATATCTCAATTCTTCGCTTGCCGACGGCCAATTGCCGTCATGGTTCTCAACGTCCGCTGGTCGCGCCGCACACACGCATCCACGATTCATCTCAGCGAGGCACACCGCACACCTATTGATACCAGCTGACAGCCGGGAGAATATCCCCAACCCGAGCCCGTGCGGATAGACTCCGAGGAGGAGCGCAGCATTCATCTCATCACGAAACTGGTATATACCGGTTTGAGGAGCAGGAATGGCCCAGAAGGTCCTCGTCGAGATGCTCGACGACATCGACGGAACCCCCGCAGCCCACACCGTCCCTTTCGCCCTCGACGGTGTCACGTACGAGATCGACCTCTCCGACGACAACGCCGCCACGCTGCGCGAGGATCTCGCCCGCTACATCAACGCGGGACGACGTACCGGCGGCCGGAAGGTGCGCGTCGCCACCGGCCAGCCGACCACCACGGCATCCGATCGCGAGCGCAACCAGCAGATCCGGGCGTGGGCCAACGCCCACGGCTACGAGGTTTCCGAACGAGGACGCCTGTCCTCCGAGGTGATCACCGCATTCGACCAGGCACAGGTCACCGAGGCGGAAAAGCCTGCGCAGACTCCGCGCAAACGCACTCCGCGCAAAAAGGTCGCCGCCGCCCGGAAGTAACGACGACGTCAACTCGCGTAGTCGCGGCCTCCCGGAATGAGTGGACGCACACCGCTCCAGGCGCCACACTGGTCCACATCGGACAGTGCCTGACGCCGACCTGCCCGCTTCACGGCAGCGAGCCTCCAGCGGGACCCGTCCGTAACCGGAAATCACCGTGCGGTCACGGGCGTCATCCGACCGGGCGAACCGTGTCGGCCGCACGGGTTGACCTGCTCGCTACCCGCCTGCATGGGCATTACGGTGGCGGGTGAGTGAAAGGTCGGCGCCCAGGCCCCGCGCGGACGGTACTGTCCATGCCTCCGGGAGACCGCGCCATGATTCCTGCACAGCCTTTCCGTGGAACACCTTCCGATCAGGAATCACGCCGGCCCGCCGAGCCGCGGCTGCTGGTGCGCCAGAGCGAGGCCCGAGCCGGGGTACTGGTGGTCACCGCAGCCGGGATCGTCGACGACAGCACGGCGTGGCTGCTCCAGCGGGCCCTCTGGCAAGACCTGCCCGCAACGACGGTGGTCGACCTGTCGGACGTGCCGGCCCTGGGCATCGCCGGCGTACGCGTCCTGGAAGGCGCCGCAGCCCGCGCCCGGGCCGACCAACGCCGGATCGCCCTCGTGGCGCGCTCGTCCTCCGTCATCCGGATGTTGCACCTGTTCGCCCTCGACGCGCGGATCCCGGTCCACGCGCAGCTGTCGGACGCGCTCGGCGTCACGCAACCCTCGAAGTAGTGCGCCAGTATTCCTGGATGACGTCGCTACCCGGACCAATGCATTGCAGCGTTACCAAAACCAACTTTGCCGAGAGCCGGCTCTGGACGTTCAACGGCCGGATCAGGGCAGCCGAAGGTGGGCGCGTACGGCGTCGACGAGCAGCGAATCTTGCCACTGGCGGGCTAGCCAAGCGGGAGGCGCGACTCGTCAATGCCGAAATGGCGCAGGAATGCCTGAACAAACGTCCGCGACTGAGCGGCCATCTGCGGGCCCTGGCTGCGATCGAAGCCTGCGAACTCCGCCAGCGCGTCGATCGCATCCCTTTCCCGGCCGGCTAACGCCAACGCGACCGCCAGGTGCCCGCTTTGCGCCTGGTACCTGTTCGGAACCCGCTCGAGACGTTGGATGATGTCCTCGCGTGTCGCCAAGGAGCGGAAGAACGGCATCGCGTACGTCGCGAAGTCGTCGAGAAACACTCCGACGACCGCAGCCACCTCCGAAGGTTCGCGAACCAGCCAACGCTCCAACGGTGCACGAGGTATCCCGTTTTCGTTGAGCACATCCATCAGACCACGACCGAATGAGGAACCCAGCCGATCCACCGGCGTGCGCCCCATGAACCGGGAAACCAGTCTGCTTGTTTCCAGGCATTGCACACCGATTGCCGGAAGGAGAGCGATCCCATAAATCCGGAACATGTAGTTAAGACCGACACTAAAATGAACCTCATCGTTTTCCGCCAGCGAGAAAGCAGGCTCCTCGAAGTCGACCTGCTTCCACCCATCCGCCTGCAGCCGACGCGCGATCGCTTCGACCACTTCCTCTTCTAAGGGGTGCATGCCAGACATTCCCATACGTCGATCTCGAGGTCTGTCCGTCGGAACCCGAGCCTAACGCTCGGCGCTCTCACCGGCAGCACACTCACCACTGCCCGACACAGCCCGAAGTTCAACGGCAACCGTTCTCCTGCCAGGCGTCGACAGCAACGAACGGGCGGGTGAGCACACGTCAGGGCCGGGCGGCGGCGATGCCCGTTCGAGCACCTCGAGACGACACATCACGAACTGTCTGCCGCGGGTCGCGCTGTCATTGGTCCCCACCGCGTGCATGCGGACCGTCAGCCAGAGCTCCCGGCGGGTCTTCAATGCGACCCGCACCGGCCGGCTCCGCTTGCCGGGGTTGTTCGCGGCGAAGTGGACGAGGGACAGCACCCGCTCGATGTCGTCCGGGTGGACCATGGAACGCAGACTGCTGTCCGCGGGAACTCCCACGTCGATCAGGGCGAAGTCGTTACTGGTGAGGGCCACCGAGTCATGAGCCGCGTCGACCATGATGAGCGGATCGGTCGTGATGGCCGCATACGCGCCGAGTTGGCGCAGCAGTGGGCCGGCCACAGTCCTCTGTACCAGCCCCAGCTGGACTTCCATAGAGAAGCCGACGTAGTAGCTCGCCGACTTCTTCCGTCCGACAGCACGAACTCCGCGGGCGACCTTCGTGGCGGCGTGGCGTTGCTCCATGAACTTGATCAGAGGCAGATCGATCTCGGCGTCGCGGAAGTCCTGCATGACGGCCGTGGTCGCCACTCGGAAGTCCTCGGTCAGGACGCTGTCCATGAACCGGTAGGGGTCACGGCCGGTCGCCCCGCCGTGCCAGTGGGCGGTCGGCGGTTCGACGCCGTAGAATCGAGGTGCGTCCTCGCCCCACCAGTGCAGCAGCGACTCGCCGTTGCCGGGCGGCGGCTCCTCCCATTCCCAGACCGCGATCGCCGGCCTCGCCGGGAACGGGTGCCCGGCCGGGACGTAGCACGCCTGCAAGGCGATCAGGGCTCCGTCCCGTCCACCCAGGGCCGGTTTGACCCACACGTCGAACGAATCGTGGTTGTAGCGGATCGTCGTCCGCAGTTCGGTACAGGTCGTCCGTGCCGTCGCCACCGACGGCCCGACGACTTTCTTGACGACGAGGTCGGCGTTGTTGATCGAGACGCCGGTGTACAGCGCGTCCCCGATTGCGTAGAGCAGGCCGTCTTCGTCGAGGGCCAGCCATTGGCCCGCGTCTCGTTGGTTCTTCGGCCGATTCGTGGTCACAACCACTCCTGGACTTCACGAAGGTTGTCGCACGGCCTGCGCTCCACGTCCAGCTGCGTGCTCAACAGGACGTTCGTGGCCGGCCCGGTTTCGAATTTTCAGAACGTGGCGCCGCCGTCGAGCTCGAGTACCGCTCCGGTCATGAAGGCCGAATCGTCGCTCGCCAGGTACAGTGCCGCAGCCTGGATCTCGTGTGGGTCACCGATCCGGCGCAGCGCCGAGGTCTTCTCCAGCGTCGCGACGACTCGCTCGTCCCATGCGGTCGACATGCCGGTGCGAAAAGGTCCACATTGGATCGCGTTCACCCGGACGCCTCGAGGACCGAGGGACTGGGCGAGTGCCTTGGTGTAGGTGTTGAGGCTGGCCTTGGCGACGGCGTAGGGCACGAACGGGTCCTTCGGACGGACCGCGCCCGTGGACGTGACGTTGATGATCGATCCGCGACCGGCTTCGGCCATCCGGAAACCGAAGCCCTGAGACAGTGCGACCGCACCGAGCAGGTTGATCCCCAGAACCTTGCGCCACATGCGCTCGGTCAACTCGGTCAGGTCGCGGTACACCGGCGCCGCACCGGCGTTGTTGACCAGGATGTCGGCACCGCCGAATTCACCGTGGACCGTCTCGACAAGTGCCTCGCATTCGCCCCAGATGCCGATGTCGCACGAAACGCCGAGCGCGTCGACACCGTGGCGCTCGCGGACTTGCTCGGCAGCGCGTTCGCACGCTTCGAGCTTGCGACTCACGATGACCACTGCAGCACCGGCTGCGGCAAAGGCTTCCACGATCTCCCGGCCGAGGCCAGTGCCCCCACCGGTCACCACGGCCACGCGACCGCCAAGCGTGCTCATTTCACCCTCCCCTGGTGTCTTCCGACGCGAACGCCGGAAGCCGAGCCAAGGCAGCTTAGGCGATCATGCCCGGACCGAAATAGTCCGAACGGGTACGGATCGAACACCTGAGCCTCCGCAGGTACCCCATTCGGTCGGCGGCTCCGCCGAACGGACCCTGTCACCGCAACCCCGGCGACGAGTACTGTCGGCCGCGGCGCGCCGGCGACGGCCCGCCCTCGGCCCGCTCTCGTGTCCTCGAGGCGTGGCTGGCCGGACCGCGGCACAGGACAAGACCTGTTCGCCCCGTCCGCATGCCCAGCTACCACTCTGCTCGCACGAGGAGCGTGATGCCGACTACACGTCTGCCGATGGCCGGCGCAGCACGAACCGCCGAGGCGCGGCTTGTCCTGTCGCCCTCGTCCAAGAAATATCGGGTGAAGCCTGAAGGGCTTCGAGGGGAGATTCACGTTCTGATGCAACAAAAATCATTGAGATCTTTTGCGATCCGGACGGTGGCCTTCACGTCGGCCGTTGTCCTGATGGCGGCCGTGCCGGGGATGGCGACCGCAGCTTCTGAGGTGGCTCAGAGTGGCGTGCCATTGCCGACATCGTGGACACCACCCGCACAGGTCAACCGCACGCCGACCGGCGTCACCGCCGACCAGGTCAGAGTGCCGCCGACAGCCGCCGCACCGAGGTCGGGGACCTCGGTCCAGTCGGTGGTCTGCGAGAGCACGCAAACGGGAACCCAATCGTGGTTCGCGATGGACCGTTACGCGATCTCCGACCGCACGGAACTGCTGGTCAACCGCTTCAACCACAACGCGGTCATCACCGACCGGGCGTTGACGGTCAAGGGCACCGGGCTGGACATGTCGGTGAGCGCCGTCTACAACAGCACGACCGGCCGCGGCGGGGAGTTCGGGAGCCACTGGACCATCTCCGGCGGCCCCGACGTCAAGCTCCTGATTTACCCGGCTCCCGACCGGCGGCTGGTGCTGTACGACCCGACCGGCTACTGCGCGGAGTTCACGAGAAACGACGACGGCAGCTACACCACGCCGTCGGGCATGCACGCCACCCTGACGAAACTCCCCAACGGCACCTTCTCCCTGACCCAGGACTCGTCGGGCGAGGCGTGGTCGTTCACCGGGGACGGGCGTCTGTTCTCGCAGGCCGACCGTAACGGTCACACCATCACCTACCGCTACAACCCGGCTGACGGGACCCTGGCGTCGATCACCGACACCCAGGGCCGTGTCACGACCGTCGCCCACGGCGGGAACGGCGACATCAGCACCGTGACCGACCCGGCCGGCCAGGTCGCCGGCGGCTACAGCTACGACTCGAACGGCCGGCTCACGAAAATCACCAACCGCAACGGTGACGGCACGACGTTCGGGCTGGACGCCGACGGCCGCGTGACGACGCTGACCACCGCGCTGGGGCGGGTCTACACGCTGACCTACGACACGGACGGCGACATCACTCAGGTCGCCGAGCCGAACTACGACGGAGTCGCCAGCGTTACCACCTACGGCTACGACTCCGCGACCGGAGCCACGACGGTCACCGACCCCAACGGGCACAAGAGCTTCTACACCTTCGACAGCGGTGGCCGGCAGACCAAGACCAAGGACGCTCTGGGACACGAGCGGGCGCAGGCCTGGTCGGCCCACGGTGACGTCAACTCGCTGACCGACGGGCTGCAGAACTCGGTGACCTACGACTACGACCCGCTCAACAACCTCAAGGGCGGCAAGCTCCCGACCGGCGCGGCCATGACGGTCGGCTATACCGACACCGGACACCCGCACCTGCCGACCCAGGTAGCGGACTACTCCGGCAACAAGGTCAGCAACACCTACGACAACGCGGGCAACGTCACCAATGTGCACTCTGACGCACTCAACACCGACGTCGCGAAGTACGACTACAGCACCGGCCTGGTCACCAAAGCGACCGACGGCAACGGACACGCCACCACCTACGGCTACGACGCCGCAGGGAACCTCACCAAGGTCACCCCGCCGCTGCCCCTGAAACCGACCACCTACACCTACGACTCCCTGTCACGGGTGACGAGTGTGACCGACGGCAACAGCGTCAAGCTGGTCTACGGTTACGACAGGCTCGACCACGTCGTCTCGGTCGCCAAGGCCGACGGCACCGGGCTCGCCGCCTACACCTACGACCAGACCGGCAACCGCACCATCGCCCGCACCGCCGGCGCCACCCTCACCAATAGCTACGAGCGGCGCCTGCTCACCCGGGTTGCCCGCACCGCGGGCACGGCCACTGACACCGCGACCTACCACTACGACCGGGGCGGCAACATCACCGCCGTCGACGACTCGACCGGCTGGGTCTACTACGGCTACGACGCCGCCGACCGGCTGACGTCGGTGAAGGACCAGGCGAGCAAGTCCACCACCTACGGGTTCGACAACGCCGACCACCGCACCTCCGCCACCCTGCCGGGCGGCAGCACTCAGACGATCACGCTCGACAAGTCCGGAAGGCAAACCGCCATCACGGTCAAGAACCCGGCCGGAGCATCGGTCTTCTCGACCACCTACCGCTTCACCCGGGCCGACGGCACCGACACCGGGCAGGTGCAATCCCGCACCGACGCCACCGGCACCGCCGAAAACACCTACGACGGTTTCGGACGTCTCACCAAGGCCGGGACCCGCACCTACAGCTACGACAACGCCGGCAACATCACCGCCGGTGACGGACGCACCTACACCGTCAATGACGCCAACCAGATGACCAAGATCAACAGCACCACGGTCGGCTACGACGGCGCCGGCAATCTCACCACCACCAACCCCGGCGGTACAGCCCACTACAGCGACACCAATCAGCTGACCTCGGTCACCTCCGGGACCAGCACGCTGCTCACCGCCTCGTATGACACTCTCGACCAGACCCAGCCTGCCTCGATCACCGAGCAGGGCGGTTCGAGCAACGTCACGCATGTTTTCAACCGCACCGCGCTGGGCATTTCACGCACCGTGGACAACGGCGCCGGCACGACCTACACCCACGATGTCGACGGCGCCCTGACGGGCCTGGTCGATGCCGCGGGCAAGCACCACAACGCCGTCACCGACTACCAGGGCAGCGTCGTCGCCCTGGTTGACGACGCCGGCGCCGTCACCGCGAGCTACACCTACACGGCTTACGGGTTCAACACCGGCGTCACCGGCCCAGCGGCAGACGCCAACCGGCTCCGCTGGATCGGCAGCTACCAACTCTCCAGCAGCGAGTACCTCACGGGATACCGCCACTACAACCCCGCCTATGCTCGCTTCACCCAGCCCGACCCGACAGGCCAGGAGGCCAACACCTACGCCTACGGGGCCGGCGATCCGGTCAACAACAGCGACCCCAATGGCGATTCGGTACTCGGCGGAATCGGTAAGCTGCTTGTCGCAACCGGTGCCGCCATCGTCGGTGGCACCGCCGTGGCCGTCGGATGTTTCATCCCCGCGACCGCCGTGGCAGCCTGCCCTGCCGCGATCGGAGTCGGAGTCGCCTCAATCGGCGCTGGCGTCGTAGCGATCAACGAGGCGAACAAAGAGTTCAAGACGAAAGACTAGCAGGGTCAACAAGGAGAGATATGGCTAGAAATCACCGCATAGTAATATTTGCGACCATTGCTGCAATTCTGGTGATTTTTGCCTTTGCCTTCATTTATCTGCAGTACGATCCGAATTTCAGCGGCCCACTGAGTCTGATTGGAATAATTCTCATTGTTCTCGGTATCATGATAGCGGCAGCAGGAACCGTGTATTACCTGCGAAAGCAACGTGAGTAGGCCGTCACCACCGGGCAACCCGGATGTGGCCCGGAAGTACAGGCTTCCGGGCCACATTTCCGTCCTGATCGGCCCGTCCGGTCCAGAGGTACCCGACGTCCGCGTTCCGGCGCTCCCGGCCCTCGATTGTGACGACCAGCCCAGGGAAACCGGCTCATCACAGACGAGGTGGACTGGGAACGTCGACACGGCGACGGCGTCGCAGCTGCTCACCAAAATTGCAGCAGCTCTAACTAGTACCGCGGCGGGCCCAGGACGGGCGCCAGCCCTGTCGGCCGGCGAAGTCGGCTTCGAGCTCGGCCAGCTTAAGCAGCCGGTTGCCGGTAAGCCAGATGACACCAAGCGGGAAGACCGGTGTGGGGTCGACGAGCGGGATGCGTCGAAGGTCGTTGTGCGCGGGCCAGAGCTAGCGGGAGCCTTCGTCGACGAGGTTCGCGAGCGCGCCGACCCGGCGATCTCAGTCATCAGCACCTCGGCGCCGAACGCGGGGCCCAGGACGTCGACGGTGATCCCGAAAGTGGCGCTGAGCCCGGGGCTCGGCGCCACGATGGTCAGGCACTTTCGCCGCGAAATGGTCTCGCGCCTCGCTTCTCCCGCTGCGACTTACATAAGGTCACTAGCTAACGCGCCGCTTGCACTCGTTCGCGTTCCGAGTCCTTGTTCTTCCATTCCTCATCGGTCACCAACCGCAAAACCGGGCGTTGCCCGGATTCACCGATGGTCCGCCGTACCGCCGCGTTGGTCCACGCGAGTTCCCGGGCCAACTCGTTGATGGTCAAGCCGTGATCACTTGCCAAGGAAAAGCCTTGGGAAAGCAATGCCGGCTGTTCACCAGGGAAGTTGGCGAGCGACTCTGGCATACCAAAACCTGGCGTGCTGTCGAGTTTGCGCAGACGGATGTACGCGCGACTGGCCGACGAGTCCGATAGCAGCCCCAATTCCCGGCAGCGGTAGAGCAGCGAGTGCACCGACACTCCCCACACCTCGCGTAGCGCAGACAGCTTGTTCAGATCAGCGCGACCGGGAAGCTGAGACGCAATCGAGTGTTTGGGTGTCAGGAACTCCGCGGCGAACGCGTCTGCTTCCCGCTCCTGTGCGATATCCCCGGGCGCGGTGTCACCGTGCAAAACCAGGTGGGCCAACTCGTGAGCGGCCGTAAACCGATGCCGGTAGACGTCGTCCGTCCGGTTGGGGGTCAAGACGATCACCGGACGAGGGAGCCGCGAGGTGGAGAACGCATCCACGGTACTGAGGTCTTCGTCGCGAGGAGGGGTGACGACCACGATACCGTGGGCCTCCAGCCGTCGAATCAAATGCGTTATCGGTCCGGTTCCCAATCCCCATGCCGCGCGAAGGGCACGGGCAGCCGTCGCCGGATCCCGAGGCAGGGCCGTGCCGGGCTCCACTTCGCCCCCCGCGAAGCCCGGCAAGTCCACCGGCGGCAACTGGACCCGTTTCTCCAGTGCGTAGACCAACTCCCAGACCTGCTCTGTGAACGAGACCGCCTTGGCACGCTGGTATGCGCGCGTGTTTCGCAGGCTACGGAAGTGCGCCGCCGAAGCATCCAAGCGGCCGTGCGGCCGGCCGACGAGGAAGAATTCCAGCGGTACGTCGAGCACCTGCGCCAACCGCGGAAGGATATCCGGGCGCGGACGGTTGGTGCCCATCTCGTACTGACTGACCGCGGCAGGAGTCACACCCAGTTCCTCCGCCAACCACTTCTTGGTACGGCCAGCGAGGCTGCGGGCCTGGGTCAGGCGGGTCGCATCGAACAGTTTGTGCACCTCGGACAGGGTCAATGCCGCATCACTGGATACTCGGCCACCGCGCGTGATGCGGCTCGAAGCGGGAAACAGGTGTTGCTGGCGTGTGTCGTCGTCACTCATCGTCTTCGGCAGCTGGATCCGGGATGTCGGTCTCCACCTCGGAGGTGGGACTCTCATCCTTCCGCAGTCTCGTGTCCATGGCGAGGCGGGGCTCCTCGCCTTGAGCGAAACCGGGCGTGCTCGCGGAGACTCCCGCGACATGGAGACCGGTACCGACAGCCCCAGCAGAATCCTCCACAGCCACGCTCAGGTCCAGCTGTTCCGGGAACCACGTCATGCTGCCATCGTCTTCCAAGGACACCGGCGTTCCCCACCACGCGGCCAGAACCTCGTCACTGTCCGAATTGGCGACATAGCCGATGTAGACGACGGTCAGCCCCAAGGAGCGAGCCTCAGCAGCGGCCTCTCCCACGCTGGGAGATTCGTCCACACTCTCGGCGTCAGCCGGGGGACCGCCGAGTTCATCAAACAGTGTGTTCTCAGGCAGCACGCCACTCTCGCGCGAGAGACGCCGCGGAATCAAGCTGCCGAGCTTAGCTTGCCTTATAGGCTTCCCCAGGGAGTCGGAGTGCCGGAACGGGATCAGGACGCGACCGTTGACCACCGCCAACCGATACGAGGCACCCTTGGGCTTGATGATCTCGAACCCGGGCAAATCGGCCAGCTGGAACAGGTCGACGACCTTCTTGTATCGGGCGTTCCACATGCTGCCATACGCGTAGTTGTCACCTGCTCCTTCGGCACGGGCAGCGAGCTGCACCGCCCGAGCGCTCCGCTGACCACGAACCAGACCTCTGACGACGCAGGTGGTGACATCGAGCGCGGCATCACCGAACTGTTCCACCGCCCACCTGGACGGCTCACCAGTACCGACCATGACTCCTCCAGTCACCCCGGAACTTACGTTTGCCTGATCAGAGTGTCTACCGTGCTTGATTTTTACGCAAGTATTGCCCGCCTCTGAAACCCGGACACCTCCACGTCGCCAGCCCGGAGGTTGTTGCCCCGCGACCTTGCGGGTGCCGCGCTTGCGAACATCCTGGCCCGACGACGCAGCGCAAGACCATGACATAGCAACTCAGATGTCAGCCGTGCGGAGTACGTGGAGGCGGCGACAACGTCGGCATCAAGGCCCATGGCCGAAAGCGGGAACAGCAGGACCTTGACACCCGCAGAGCAACACAGGCGCACCGGCACAAGGGGGTCACCTACGCCGATTCGACCGGCACGCCTGACGATCAGACGTCAGCTTCAGGCAGCTCGTGTCGTCGACACAACTCAGAACACGCGACATCGATCACGCCGAGGACGGCGTCGACCTGGGGCAGCCGGATGCCATGACGGATCATTGGACGATCGTCAAGATAGACACCAATCGCCCCTAACCAGGGGTAGCAAAAAAGCCCAGGTCGTTGACCTGGGCTTTGCTCCCCCGCTTGGACTCGAACCAAGAACCCTCCGGTTAACAGCCGAATGCTCTGCCAGTTGAGCTACAGGGGAATGTCGCTCTTTTCCGGTGCCGCGCTCTCGCCCGACAAGAAGAACTTTAGACCATCCCCGCAACCGGGTTCGCACCACCCCCCACTTAGCGCAACCGCCCCCTACGGGCGGTTTTCCTGGACAATGGACACCTCGGACGACCTACCGACGAGAGGCGTGGACACGGATGAAGAAGTTCCTGCTGGGAGCGGGCCTGGGGTACGTGCTGGGCGCCAAGGCAGGCCGGGGGCGGTACGAGCAGCTCGTGCGCACCTACCGCCGGGTCGTCGACCATCCGATGGTCCAGGGCGCCGCCGGGGTGGCGCGGGCCAAGATCAGCGAAAAGGTGGGGCGCCGGCGTTAGACCTGCGCGACGACGAACACGCGGCGGAACTCGAACCACGTCGTGCCGTCGGGGCGCGTCGGGTACGCCTGGTCGAGCCGGGGGGCCAGTTCTTCGCGGAACTGGTTCCACGCCTCGTCTTCCAGCGCCGCGCGGACCGGGCGCAACGCCGTTCCGGTGATCCACTCCAGCACCGCGCGCGACCCGCGCAGGGGCTGGACGTACGTCGTTTCCCAGGCGTCGACGCCGCAGCCGGCGTCGGCCAGGAGGTTCGCGTACTCCAGCGGGCTCGACACCGCGTCGTCCTCCCGCAGGACGACGTCGGCCAGCCGGGACGACCAGGCCGGCGACGCCGCCAGCTCGCGGGTCAGCGCGTGTGACGGCGCGTCGAAGTTGCCCGGGACCTGCACCGCGAGCCACGCGCCCGACGGCAGCTGACCGGCCCAGCGCCGCAGCAGGTCGCGGTGCTCCGGCACCCACTGCAGGACCGCGTTCGACACGACGACGTCCGTGTCCGGCGCCGGTGTCCAGTCGTTGACGTCGAGCACCGCGGCGTCCAGGCCGCGGCTACGCGCGGCCGCCACCATTTCGGGTGAACTGTCACTGCACTCCAACGCGGCACCGGGCCAGCGTTTGCCCAGGTCGACCGTGAGATTCCCGGGTCCGCAGCCGAGGTCGACCACCCGCCGGGGTGATACCGCGCCGATCCGGGACGTCAGGTCGTAGAACGGCCGGGCCCGCAGGTCGGCGTAGTCGAGGTACTTCTCCGGATCCCACACGGTCGCCTCCCGAACCAAACAGTACGCCTGTACTGAGTACGAGCGTACTGCTATTCGGCGGCGTGGGCCAGCTTCGCGGCGACCTGCTCGGCGATGGCCGCCACCAGCGTGACGTCGGTGCCCGGGTCCGGGCGGACCTGCAGGACGGTGCCGTCGCGGCCGGGGACCTTGCGTTGGACGAACCACGCGCCGCCACCGGGGCCGATCTCCTGACGGTGGCGCGAACGCACCGAACCGTCGACGCGCAGCCGCACGTGGTGCGGCACCCTGGCGGGCTCCGGCAGGGTGAACCGCACCGGCGTCAGGTCGGTCAGCACGACGGCCGACCCGGCGGTGCCGGACTCCGCCGACTCGGTCAGCGTGAAGACGCCGTCCTTCCAGGCCGCCTTGCCGATCAGGTGCCAGCCGACGCGCCGCGCGCCGCCGGAACCGTCCGGGATCCACAACCCGAGCGGCGTGACGACCAGGTGGCCGCCGCCCTCGACCTGGGCGCTGTCGACGACGTCCTCGCCCGCGTCCAGCGAACCGGCGAAGCCGTCAGGGGTGTGGTCGCCGAGCAACCGGCGCAGAAAACTCATGAATCAGCCCCACGCGCTGGCGGACGCCTGTTCGCCCAGCGACTTCTTGTACTGCTCCAGCGCGACGAGGTCGCCGAACAGGGCGCGGTAGTCGTCCGGCGCCTCGACCGGCGACAGCCGCTGCAGCTTCCCCTTGATCTCCGCGATCTGCCGCCCGACCAGGCTTTCCTGCAGCCGGGCGAGGATCGAGGAGATGTAGCGGGAGTCGACTTCGTCCTTGGCCTGCAACGGTTCCACGGCCAGCTCCGAGAGCACGCGCCGGACCGTCCCCTCCGGACAGTGCGGGGCGGCCGCGTCCAGCAGCGCCGGGCCGGTCAGGCCCGAACCCGCGCCGCCCGCCTTGAGCACGGCTTCGTGCACCGCGACGTACACCGGGTGCGTGAACGCCTCCAGCGGCAGCGCGTCGTACTCCGGCCCGGCGATCGCGGGCTGCTGCAGCGCGGCCTTGAGCGCCTCGCGCTGGATCGCGAACCGCGGGTCCTTCGGCGCGGGGCGGGCGACGTCGGTCTCCGGGGCCTTCACCTCGGGGGCGCCGACGCGCGCCGGCTGCCGCAGGGGCGCGCCACCGCGCTTGTCGGTCGCGCCCGCGCTGCCGCGGACCCGGTTGACCACCTGCGCGACGTCCTGCCAGCCCACCCACCAGGCGAGCTTCGACGCGTAGCCGTCACGCGCGGCGCGGTCCTTGATCGACGCGACCATCGGCACGGTCTTCTGCAGGGCCGCGACCTGGCCGTCGACCGAGTCGAGGTCGTAGTTCTTCAGCGTGCTGCGGATGACGAACTCGAACAGCGGGGTCCGCCGCGCCACCAGGTCCTTCACCGCGCTGTCACCCTTGGCCAGGCGCAGCTCGCACGGGTCCATGCCGTCGGGTGCGACGGCGATGTAGGTCTGGCCGGCGAACGTCTGGTCGCCTTCGAACGCCTTCAGCGCGGCCTTCTGGCCCGCCTCGTCACCGTCGAAGGTGAAGATCACTTCGCCGCGGAAGGCGTCGTCGTCCATCATCAGCCGGCGAAGCACCTTCATGTGGTCTTCGCCGAACGCCGTGCCCGAGGACGCCACGGCCGTCGGGACGCCCGACGCGTGCATCGCCATCACGTCGGTGTAGCCCTCGACCACGACGACCTGGTGCCGCTTCGCGATCTCGCGCTTGGCCAGGTCGAGGCCGAACATGACCTGGGACTTCTTGTAGATCGGCGACTCGGCGGTGTTGAGGTACTTCGCCGAGATCCGGTCGTCGTCGAACAGGCGCCGCGCGCCGAAGCCGACGACCTCGTTGCCGACGTCGCGGATCGGCCAGACCAGCCGCCGGTGGAAGCGGTCCATCGGGCCGCGCTGGCCCTCCTTGGACAGCCCCGCCGTCAGCAGCTCCTTGACCTCGAAACCGCGCGTGAGCAGGTGCTTGGTCAGCTTGTCCCAGCCGCCGGGGGCGTAACCGCAGCCGAACGTCTTGGCCGCGGCGGCGTCGAAGCCGCGCTCGGACAGGAAGTCCCGCGCGGTGCGCGCCTCGTCGGTGACCAGCTGCTCGGCGTAGAACTCCTGGGCCGCGCGGTGCGCCTCGATCAGCCGGCTGCGGCTGCCGCGGTCGCGCTGGATCGTCGCGCCGCCGCCTTCGTAGGTGAGGCGGATGCCGACGCGGTCGGCCAGCCGCTCGACGGCCTCCACGAACGTGATCAGGTCGATCTTCTGGACGAACTTGATCACGTCGCCGCCCTCGCCACAGCCGAAGCAGTGGAAGGTGCCGTGCGCCGGGCGGACGTTGAACGACGGGGTCTTCTCGTTGTGGAACGGGCAGAGGCCCTTCAGGCTGCCTCCACCGGCGCGGCGCAGCGCCACGTACTCCCCGACGACCTCGTCGATCCGGCTCCGCTCGCGCACCTCCGCGATGTCGCTGTCCCGAATCCGTCCTGCCACGCCACCCACTCTATCCCCGCCGGTTGCGGCACACTCGGGGCATGGCCTCCACGCCCACCGCCCAGGACACCCTCGCCGCGCGGTTCGCCGAGCACCGCGGTCACCTGATCGGGGTGGCCTACCGGCTGACCGGCACCCGCGCCGACGCCGAGGACGCCGTCCAGGAGTCCTGGCTGCGGCTGGCCGGGCTCGACGAGGCCGGCCGCGACGCGATCCGGGACCTGCGCGGCTGGCTGACCACGGTCGTCGGCCGGATCTGCCTCGACCGGCTGAAGTCGGCCGCGGCGCAGCGGGAGCGCTACGTCGGCCAGTGGCTGCCGGAACCGGTGGTGACGCCGTTCGGCCAGCCGGTGAGCGAGGACCCGCTGGAAGTCGCGGTCCGCGACGACGGGCTGCGGATGGCCGCGCTGGTCGTGCTCGACAAGCTGACCCCGGAGCAGCGCGTCGCCTTCGTGCTGCACGACGCCTTCTCGCTGCCCTTCGCCGAGATCGCGGACATCCTCGGCTGCTCGGCCGAAGCCGCGCGCCAGCACGGCTCCCGCGGCCGCCGCGCGCTGGCCGACGCGGACCCGGCGCCGCGCGTGCCGCTCGACGACCAGGCGAAGATCCTCGAGAAGTTCGTCACCGCGCTGCTCGCGGGCGACATCGGGGCGGTCGTCGAGCTGCTGCACCCGGACGCGGTGCTGGTCGGCGACTCGAACGGCAAGGGCCGCACCACCCGCCAGCTCATGCTCGGCGCCGACAAGATCGCCCGCTTCTTCATCGGCCTCATGCGCAAGTACGAGCCGGAGAGCGTCAGCCGCGGCGCGCCCGTGCTGGTCAACGGCGACGTCGGGTTCTACCTGCCGCCGATGCCGGGGCGCGAGGGCTTCCTGGCGCTCGACGAGCACGTCCAGGCCATGAGCGTGCGCGACGGGAAGATCGTGGCGATCTACGACGTCGTCAACCCGGACAAGCTGACCCGGATCACGCGTCCCGGCGGCGCACCTTCGTGATCCCGGCGGCCAGCAGGAGCAGGGCGAAGACGCCGAAGTAGGCCAGTGCCCAGCCCGGGGCCAGCGGCGAGTCCGACAGGACGGTGGCGTTGCCGCCGTCCCGCCCGGCGTTCGCCTCGCCGGTGCCGGTGAGGAACTTCGTGACGGCGTTCAGCGGCAGCCACCGGTGGATCGCCATCCCTGCGCGCGGGATCAACGTGACGACGTTCTCCGCCATGAGCGGGTACGCGACGAGCAGCGCGACCGCGCCGGCGGTGTGGCGCACGAGCAGGCCGACGGCGACCCCGCAGACCGCGGCCAGCGCGAACACCGGGCCGGTGCCGGCGACGATCGTCCAGTCCGCCGGGCTGTTCAAGGCCAGGTCGGCGTCCGGGGCGAGGACAAGCGCGACGAACCAGGCCGCGAAGGCGGCGGCCTCGCCGATGACGAAGCCGTACCCGGCGACGACCGCGACCTTCGCGACCAGCACCGGCCACCGGCTCGGCACGGCCTGGAAGGTGCCGTGGATCGTGCCGGACTGGTACTCGCTGGTCACCGCGAGGGCGGCCAGCAGGAGGACGGCGACCATGGCGAGCTGGTAGCCGAACTGGGTGCTCGCGACAGTCGGCGGCAGCCGGGACTCGGTCGCCGTGAGCGCGGTGAGCACGGCCGGCGCGACCAGCGCGACGACCGCGAAGAGGCCGCACACCCAGGGGGTGGCGATGCTGAAGAGCTTGATCCGTTCACTGGCGACGAGGTGCATGCCGGAACGGTCCCGCGGCGGCCCCCTCCGGCGCGTCCGACCGGGGTCTGGTTCCCGGGGTCCTACGGGAGCGGGACCCGGCAGGCGTCACCCGAGGTGAAGCCCTGGTCGACGATGCCCAGCGCGCTGTTCATCCGGGCGCGGGAGTTCTCCAGGCCGATCTGGTAGGTCAGCTCGAGGACGCCGTCACGGCCGAACTCGCGCTCCAGCTCGGCGACCTGCTCGTCGGTCACCGTGACCTGCTCCCCGGACATCGCGTCGGCGTAGGCGATCGCGAGCCGCTCCTGGGCGCTGAACGCGGGCGACGTCGCGTAGTCGCCGATCTTCTTCAGCCGTTCGATGTCCAGGCCGTCGTGCTTCTGCAGCATGGTGCCGAAGTCGACGCACCACGAGCAGCCGATCCGGGTGGCGACGCGGTAGACGGCGAGCTCGCGGACGTTCACCGGGAGCTTCCTCGACGCGCGCTGCACCATCAGCTCGTGCACCGTGTTCGCGCGCAGCAGGCCGGGGTGGTGCGCGGCGACGGCCATCGGCTCGGGCACGGCGCCGTACTTCCTCCCGGCGACGCGGTAGAAGAGCTTGAGCAACGGTCCGGCTTCGGTGGTCTTCTTCGCGGCGATGCGGGGCATGTCCGTCTCCTTCGTCTCGGTCAGGAAGGGAACGAGACGGCGTCCGCCGATGTGACACGCGGCGAAGTGAGCCACGCCACCAGCATCGTCGCGGCCGCCGCGCCGAACACGACGGCCAGGCCCGGCGCGGCCAGCCCGCCGGTGACAGCCAGGGCGAGCCAGCCGAACACCGCGGCGCCGGCCAGCCCGCCGGCCTGCCGGGCGAAGGTCAGCGAGCCCATCGTGACGCCCATCAGCTCGCGCGCGGCCCGCGTCTGGCCGAGCACGGTGTAGGCGGACGTGCAGACGGTGAACGCGGCCCCGATGGCGAACAGCCCCGGCACGAGCAGCCAGCGCGCTCCCCCAGCCGACACGGCGATCGCGGCGAGCCCCGCGACCCCGAGCGCGCAGCCGAAGCGGCCCCACGCCGTCATGTCGGGCCGTTTTCTTGCCAGAGCGGAGAAGGAGACCGAAAGCGCGAGCTGCCCGGCGGTCATCGCGATGAGCAGCAGGCCGGTCCCGGCCGCGCCGGCGCCGAGGGCGGCGACCAACGCGACGTAGGTGAACGTGCCGTAGAGCGCGGCGCCCGCGAGGCCGTTGACGACGACCGCGCGCGCCAGGACGGCGTCCGCGAACACCTTCGGCGAGATCAGCGGGCTCGAGGTGCGTTTCTGCCGCCGCACGAACAGGAATCCCGCCACCGCCGCGGCCACGACGAGCACCGGTGTCCACAGTAGACTCCGGGCGAGCGCGTCGACCGTGCCGAGCGCGACCACCGCGGCACCCGCGACGGTCAGCAGCCCGCTGCTCGCGAAGTCGAACCTTTCCTTGGTGCGGCGCGGTTTCGAGGCCAGGCCGCGTAGCCCGAGCAGCAATGCGGGCACGCACAACGGCAGGTTGACCAGGAAGATCCACCGCCAGCCCGGTCCGGCCGCGAGCAGCCCGCCCAGCGGCGGCCCGCCGAGGGTGGCGGCCGCGAACACCGCCGTCTGCCAGCCCTGGCGGCGCAGCAGCTCGTCCCGGTCGAACAGCTCGCCGAGAGCGCTCATCGCGTTCACGATCAGGCCGCTGCCGCCCAGCCCCTGCAGGGCGCGGGCGGCGATCAGCGAGCCGACGTCCGGCGCGGCGGCGCACCAGGCCGAACCCGCGGCGAACACGACGATCGACACCACGAAGGAGACCCGGCGGCCGTAAAGGTCACCGAGGCGGCCGTGCAACGGCGTCGCGACGGTGAGGGACAGCAGCCCGGCGGCGGTGACCGCGACGAGCCCGGTGCGGGCGTGCAGGTCGGCACCGATCGAGGGCAGCGCGGCGGTGACGACCAGCCCGTCCAGCTGGGCCATGGCCATGCCGAGCAGCAGACCGATGAAGGCGAGGTTGCGAGGCGCAATTGCGTGCATAAAGCACACGTTATAACGTGCCTTATGCACACATCAAGCTCGGGTGACGGCGGCCCCGCGCTGTTCCGGCTGGTCCGGCACTGGGCCCGGCAGCAGGCACCGGACGTCGTCCAGCGCTTCGCCGCCGACGCCCCGCCGACCTGGACGGCGCCGAACCTCTTCGTCATCCAGGCGATCGACGGTGCCGCGAGCGGCGAGGTGACCGTCGCGGACGTGGCCCGCCAGCTGGGCGTCGACCGCTCGGTGGCCAGCCGGATGGTCGGCGAAGCCGGGCACGACGGCTTCGTGACGCGCGAGACGTCGACCCGCGACGCCCGGCGCGCCGTGCTGACCCTCACCGAAGGGGCGAAGGAGTTCCTCGAGACGTCGCGGGCCTACCAGCGCCAGGCGTTCGATGCGCTGGTAGGCCAGTGGCCGCGGGAGGATCGCGAACGCTTCGCCGGTTACCTGAACCGGCTCGCGAACGAGGTCCTCGGTTAGTCCATCTCGTTCAGCGCTTCCCAGGCGTGCCAAGCCCTGGTGACGCCGAACTGCGCCAGGAACCGCAGCGCGGCGCGGACGTCTTCCGGCGTCGCGCCGCCACGCCGGGCGCGGCCGACGTGGATGCGGAAGGTGTCGCGCAGCGTCTGGTAGTGGACGTCGACGCTCATGCTGACCAGGCCGCGCTCGCGTTCGGTGAGCGTGCCGGGGCCGTGCCCGGTCCGCATCCGCGACTGCAGGTCGAAGTACTCGGCGAAGTGCGGGTCCAGCTCGGCCAGCCGGGCGCGAGTCGGCTCCGGCAGCGGGGCCGGCGCGGCGTCCGGGCCCGTCGACACCAGCTCGCCGGGCAGCAGTTCGGCGTCCGGCCGCGAGATGCCCAGCTCGGTTTCGAGCTGGGCGATCCGCTCGATGGCCGCGGAAGCCGCGTGATAGCCGCAGTCGTACGAGACGAAGCGCAGCAGCTCGCGAACGTCCGAAGTGGACACTCCGGCTTTCAGGCCGGCCCGGACGTGGGCGGTGAGCACCAGGCCGAGGCTGCCCTGGCAAACGTCGGCCGTGACCGACAGGAAGGTCTTCTCGCGGTCGGTCAGCTCCGGGACCGCACCGAGGAACCGCGCGGAGGCGCCGACCAGCTGCGCGAAGACGGGGTCGAGCGCGGCGAGCCGGTCGAGGCTCGCCGGGGTGGCGGTGGTGGTCAAGATCGTGCTCCCTCAGTGAATGGACGATCGTAGCGCTACAGCTGTAGTGCGAATGACGCTACACCTGTAGCGCAATAGGTGTCCAGCTACACTGGGACGACCATGAACGAGACCTCCCGCCGCCGTCCCAACGCCCGCGGCCAGGGCGAACTGCTCCGCGACGAGATCGTCACGGCCGCGGTCCGGATGCTCGGCGAACTGGCCGACGACGAGGCGCTGTCCCTGCGGGCCGTCGCGCGCGAGGTGTCGATCGCGGCGACGTCGGTGTACCTGCACTTCCCGGACCGCGACGCGCTGGTGCTGGCCGCCATGCAGCGCTGCCACGACGAACTGGTGCGCACCGGCGACGAAGCCGCCGAAGCGGCCCCGGACCCGGCGGCCGCGTTGCGCGCCCGGATCCTGGCGCAGGCCGGGTGGGCGCAGGCGCACCCCGGGCTCTACAAGGTGCTGCACGAGAGCAAGGTCCACCGGAGCCACGGCATGCCGTTCAAGGGCGTCATGGTCGCCCGCACGACCGAGGCGATCCGCCGGTGCATGGAAGCCGGCCAGGCGCCTGAGGACGACCCGGCGATCGTCGCCATCGACCTGCGGACCGCCGTCAACGGCATGCTGGCGCAGCGGATCAACGAGCCCGACCTGCCGTGGCCGCCCGCGGTCGAACAGGTCGACCGCTTCCTCGTGAAGCTGGTCGGCCTGCGCCTCTGACTTGTGTTCATGCTCCGGACGGGCTTGGGTGGGCCGGTATGAGCCAGGCGTACCCGGCGGTGACCCCGCGGATGGTGGTGAGCGACCTCGTCGCCGCCGTCGCGTTCCTGCGCACGGTGTTCGGCGCGACCGGCGAGGTGGAGAGCGGCCGCCCCGCCGACCTCGACATCGGCGGTTCGCGCGTGCTGGTGTCCGCCGAAGGCGAGCGGGACCTGTTCCCCGCGTTCCTCTACATCTACGTTGCCGACGCGGACGCGACGTACCGCCGGGCTCTCGACTGCGGCGCGACGAGCCTCGAGGAGCCGGCGGACACCCCGTACGGCGACCGGCGCGCGATGGTCCGCGACCCGTTCGGCAACGTCTTCCAGATCGCGCACCCCCGTGCCTGAGCGGTTCCCCCGGCTGCGCCAGACCGTCCTGGACGCGACGGACGTCCGCGCCCTGGCCGAGTTCTACCGGCAGCTGCTGGGGTTCGCGTACCGCCCGGGCGACGAGACGGGCGAGCACGACTGGCTGGTGCTGAACGACACGGCCGGCGCCCCGCGGCTGGCGTTCCAGCAGGTCGAATCCCTGCCTCCGCCCACCTGGCCGGCGGGGCCGCGCCCCCAGATGCTGCACCTGGACCTGACGGTGGCGACCCGCGCGGAGCTGGACGAGCAGCACGAGCGGGCGACGGCGTTGGGTGCGCGGCTGCTGGCGGACGAAGCGGCGGATCCGGAGGAGCCACTGCGGGTCTACGCGGACCCGGCGGGTCACCCGTTCTGCGTCTTCGTCGGCTGATTTCCGCCGAATCCGCCGGGGTTTCCGGGAATCGGTGACGTGTAACGCGGCAAGGGGCGTCGCGCGACTGTGCGACGTGACCTCGGAATTCGGGCCGTACCGGATCGAACGGCTGATCGCGCGCGGCGGGATGGGCGAAGTGCTGCGCGCCTACGACACCCGGCTCGACCGGGTCGTGGCGTTGAAGGTGCTGTCGCCCCACCTCGCGGCCGATCAGGACTTTCGCGAACGCTTTCGCCGCGAAGCACATTCGGCGGCTCGGCTGCGCGAGCCGCACATCGTTCCGATTCACTCTTTCGGGGAAATCGACGGCCGGCTCTACCTGGACATGCAACTCGTCGAAGGCGAAGACCTGGCGACACGGCTGAGCACCCGCGGGCCGATGGATCCCGCCGAAGCCGTCAACGTGATCGGCCAGATCGCGCAGGCCCTCACGGCCGCGCACGCCGAAGGCGTGGTCCACCGCGACGTCAAGCCGTCGAACATTCTCCTGACGCCCAGCGGGTTCGCCTATCTGGTGGACTTCGGGATCGCCCGGTCGCAGGAAGCGGCGACCGGGTTGACCGGCACGGGCGCGGCGATCGGCACGCTCGACTACATGGCACCCGAGCGGTTCACCGGTGCCCGGCCCGACCAGCGCGTCGACGTCTACGCCCTGGCCTGCGTGCTGCACCAGTGCCTCACGGCCACCAAGCCCTTCGCCGCGACGACCGCGGCGTCCCTGCTGAACGCCCACCTGAACCAGCCACCGCCCCGCCCGAGCCTGCTGCGCCCGGGCACGCCCACGGCGCTCGACGGCGTGGTGGCCCGGGGCATGGCGAAGAGCCCGGACGACCGCTACCCCACCGCCGCGGCGCTCGCGGCGGGAGCCCTCGCCGCGTCGGGCCCGCGTCGCGACTTCGCGGCCCTGCCCGCGGAAACCCGGACGTTCACCAGGGTCGAACCGGATGCCGCGCCGCCGCGCCGGGCCGGTCTCGCCGTCGCGCTCACGCTCGTGGTGCTGGTCCTGCTCGGCGGGGTGGGTGCGCTGATCGCCCTGCCCGCCCTGACGTCGCGAACGCCCGCCGCCGCGCCGACGTCGGCTGCGGTACGGACGTCCGTTTCCCCGGCTTCTCCCACGCCGGCGCCGGACACCACCGTCCCGCTCGCGGTGACGACGGCTCAGGCGAGCCGGCCTTCCCCCGGCGACCTCTCCGGATTCGTCGTCCACTACTACGGTCTGCTGCCGGACACCGACTCCGGCTGGGAGCTGATCGGCCCGAACCTGCGCCTGCGGACCCGGGACAGCTACGACAAGTTCTGGAGCAGGTTCAGCGGTGCCGAGGTCGTCGGCACGCCGAGCGTCGAGGACGACTCGGTGACCGCGCGGATCAGGCTGCACTACCGCGACGGCCGCCCGGACACCACCGAAACCCACGTCCTCGGCGTCGCGATGTGGGACGGCCACCTGTGCATCGACTCGGACTCGGTGGCCAAGAACCGCTGAGCTACTCCCCGGTGCTGCCGTCCACCGACTCGCGGATGAGGTCTGCGTGGCCGTTGTGGCGGCTGTACTCCTCCACCATGTGGACCAGGATCCAGCGCAGGTTGGGCTTGAGCCCGTCCGCCCAGCCGCGGGCGGCGACCTGCGAGAGATCGCCCTGCTCCAGCGCCTTCGTGAGCAGCTCGCGCGAACGTGCGACCGTCCCCTCCCACAGTGCGCGCAGCTGGTCCGGGGTGTCTTCGACGGCGGAATCCCAGTCCCAGTCCGGGGCGGCCGTCCAGTCCACCGAGAGCCACGGCTCCGCCCGTTCGGCGCCGGTCAGGACGCGCGAGAACCAGTGGTCCTCCACGTAGGACAGGTGCTTGAGCATGCCGCCCAGCGTCATCGGGGACGGGCCGACGGTCGCGCGCAGGCCCGCCGCGTCGAGGCCGGCGCACTTCCACGCGAGCGTCGCGCGGTGGTACTCGAGGAACCCCAGCAGGGTCCCGGTTTCGTCGGCGTCGACCGGCGGTTCGGCCCGGCCCTGCTCGTCCACGATGGTCATGGGCGCGCACTCTACCGATTCGCCGGCTCGCGGCCGCGGGGTTTTCGTCAGGGCGTCAAGGCGCGGACGTCCCAGACCCACACGCCGCCGACGAACTCCGCCGGTTTGCGGAGCAGCAGCTCCACAGTGGACTTGAGCGCTTCCTGGTTCTGGCGCGGGCCGACCACCAGCACGTCGGCGTTCCACTTGCGCAGGTCCTCCAGCGCCTGGGTGCGATCGGCCTCGGTGACGTCCGCGGTCTGACCCGTGCGCTCGACCTCGGCGAACAGGTCCGACGTCGGGAGCGGGACGGCGCCGTAGCGGCCGCGGCGGTCCTCCGCGGACGTCGGGCCGACGAAGTAGCCCTCGGGCATCGGGTAGCCGAGGCCGGCGTCCACCTGCCAGTGCAACGGTTCCGCTTCCCCGGTGCTGGGCAGCGGCACCGGCACGAGCGAGCCGCCGGGGGCGATGTACTGGCGCCAGATGCCGTCGGCGAAGAACGGCGGCGACAGCGGGCGCTCGTGCGTCACCAGCTCCGTCGGCGCGATCGGCAGCAGCACCGCCACCACCGCGCCGACCCAGACCAGGCGCAGCGGGACGCGCTGTTTGCCTTCCGCGTCAAGGGATTGCTCGGCCGCCGCCGTCCACACGCGGTGCGTCGCGATCGCCAGGAGCCCGCCGACCACCGGGATGCAGCCCATCGCGAGCCGGGACTCGAGCAGCGAGTCCAGCAACGGCAGCTGCCCCAGCCACTTCCACGGCCCGGGGACGCCGGTGTCCTGGTGCGCCACCGTGATCTCGACACCCAGGGAAAGGAGCGCCATGACGTACATGGTGATCGCGAGCGCTCTCGCCGTGATGTCACGCCACAGCCAGATCGTCAGCACCACCATGAGCACGATCAGCGGCCAGCCGAAGAACGCGTTCTCCTCGGTGCGGTTCATCGAGACGTCCGCGGCGGACTCCGGCCAGCCCGCGATCGACTGCGTCGCGAACCGGGTGAACGCCGCCGTGTCGTTGCCCGCCGGGCCGTGCAGCAGCGAATGGAAGCTCTGCGGCCCGAAGAACTGCCAGTACAACGGGAATCCCGCGATCAGCAGGGCCACGACGGCGCCGATGCCGACGCCCTTGGCCAGCGGCGCGAGCATGCCGCGGAGCTCGGCGCGGTGCGGGATCAGGTAGGCGATCACGAACACCAGGAACGTGAGCCCGAAGATCGCCAACGGCTCCTCGCCGAGCAGGATCTGCCACGCGACGAGCAGGCCGAGCACGACGCCGTTGCGCACCGGGCGCTCGTTGTGCGCGATCTGGATCGCCTTCAGGGCGATGAACGGCAGCACGAACAGCACGACGAAGTTCGGGTGCGCGTTGCCGTGCGAGATCATCGGCGGGGCGAACCCGCAGAACGCGGCGCCGATCGCGGCGGCCGTGCGGTTGGGCACCAGGTGCCGGGAGAACACCCAGTACCAGCCGATCGCGGTGCCGGCGAGCCCGGCGGTGAGCACGATCGCCCAGGTCAGCGTGGCCCCGAAGGTCAGCGTGATCGGCGCGAGCGGGATGTTCAGGCCGAACATCGCCGCGTTCGCCGCCATGTTCACGCCGTACGGGTAGTTCTGCAGGTCCGTGGTGAACGGGTTCTGGAAGTGCAGGACGGACTTCGCGACGACCGTCGAGTACCACTCCCACTGGCTCTGGTCCGACGCGCCGTTCCACAGGTAACCGCGCTTGAGGTCGAACCACAGCCCGTTGTAGAGCAGGATCGTGAACAGCAGGAAGCCGCCCATGATGGCGGAGTCCTGCCACTCCCAGCGTTTCGGGCCTGCGGGCGGGGCTTCGGGAGCGGGCGGAACGAGCTCGGGAACGGCTTCGGACTTCAAGCTCACGGCTCGACCACCCTGGCGAAGAAGTAGAGGGCCCCGGTGCCGGCGTGCCGGACCAGCACCAGGAACGGACGGTCCACCGTCACCGCGACGGGGTCGGACGTGATCATCGAGGTGAGGCGCATGGTCAGCGCCGTCGCCGCGGCCCCTTCGAAGCCCTGTTCGTCGACCCGCAGCACGGCCTGGTGCACCACCTCGGACACCGCGAGCCGCGGGTCCGGGGAGAGCCCGCTCAGGTCGGCGCGATCGGTGAACATCGTCCGCACGCCCAGGCCGTGCAGCACACCGGTCAGCGTGCTGGGCACGTCGAGCGAGATCTTCGGGAGCGCCAGCTCCACGCGCGTCGAGCGGATCTCGCCGAGCAGGCCGGTCAACGCCGCTTCGTCGAGCGTCGCCTCCGCCTCGGCGAGGTCGCCGTCGGGCAGCAGCACCACGGTCTGCAGGCCACCCGCCGCGACCAGCCGCACCGCCTGCCAGCCGCCGGTGTGTGCGTAACCGACGTTCTCACCGAGCCACATGGTCGGGACGTCGCGGGTGCCGGACGGCGCGTGGAACGGCGCGCCGGTGGTGTTGGCCTCCCGGAACGGCAGCTTCCACGCGGACTTCAGGTACAGCGCGTTGACCAGCACGGCCGCGACGTCGGCGGCGATCGAGCCCGGCGGCAGCAGCGCCGGGATGAGGCCGTGCGTGGTGCGGCCGACGTCCTCGTTGATCAGCGCGCGGGCGCGTTCGGGATCCTCCTCGAACGGCGCGCTCTCGACGTTCGCCCCGGGCCACCCGGCCAGCTCGGTCTTGAACCCGTCCTCGAGCGGGAGGGTGTCCGCGGCCCACAGCGTGTTGGCGACGGCGATCTCGGGCTGTTCGGCGCCCCGGCCCTCCTCGGCGAGCTCCGCGGCCGCTTGCAGCAGCTCGGCCTGCGCGGCCGGATCGCCGAGCAGGGCGACCAGTTCTTCCCGGGTGGCGCCCCGGGCGGCGAGCGCGGCCAACGTCAGCGCGCTGGCCACCGAATACGGCGAGAAGCAGGAGTTCCCGCCCTCGGCGCCGAGGGCCCCATGGACGGCGAGGGCGAACCGGAGGTGGCTGTCCGTGGCCATGCGGGCGAGACTACCGGAACCCGGCACCCCGCCGGGCGGCCACGCGGAACTCCCCACAAGGGTGACAAATCCGGCACCGGACGCGTCCCGGGTGAGTGCCACCGCGGCCCGGCTCAGCTACGGGAAAGCCCGGCACCCGTGACCAAAGAGCCGGTTCACGTGATGGAAGAGTCAACTCACGTGATCAGAAGGTCGACACGCGTGATTGAGCAGTCGACACGCGTGATTGGAGGGTCGACACGGCGGAGGCCAAGGCTCGCGGCCGTGTCGGCGTCCTGATCACGCGTGTCGGCGTCTCCGTCACGCGCGGAGGGGCTCAGTGGTGGCGGGTCACGTGCCAGGAGTGCCAGACGTGGGCCTGGGCGTCGGTCAGGGAGGCCACCTGGTCGACGACCACGCGCAGCAGGCCCGCGTCGTCCTTCGCGGCCTGCCACGCCGGGACGAACAGCGGGTCGAGCGACTCCGGAGCGCGGCGCGCCAGGGCGTGGACCAGCTCGCCCAGCAGCTCGCGCTGGCCTTCCTGCATGGCCAGCCGGCGCCGGTCGCTCATCACGTACCGCAGCGCCAGCGCCTTGAGCAGGGCCACCTCGGCGGCGACCTGCTCGGGCACGGCGAGGCGGGCCCGGTAGCGGCTGAGCGGGCCGTCACCGAACTCCGCGCGGGTGCCTGTGACCGCGGCCGTCGCGAAGCGGCCGACGAGCTCGCTGGTCAGGCGTTTCAGCGCGACCTGGGCGCCGGGCGAGCCGTCCGGCCCCGCCTCGATCACCGCCGCCACCACCGGCAGCGCCAGCAGTTCCTCGGCCGCTCCCTCCAAAGTGGACACCGACTGCCCGGAGAAGTGCTTGGCCGCGGCCTCCGCGACGGCGGCGCGTTCCTCCGGGTGCGCCAGCACGCGCAGCTTGATCCGGCCGGCGAGCACGCCGTCTTCGACGTCGTGGACCGAATACGCGACGTCGTCGGCCCAGTCCATGATCTGGGCCTCCAGGCAGGTTTCCTGCCCCGGCGCGCCTTCCCGGACCCAGGCGAAGACCTCGGCGTCGTCGGCGTAGACGCCGTACTTGCGACGCCCCGGCTTGCGCGGCCACGGGTACTTCGTCGTCGCGTCGAGGCAGGCGCGGGTCAGGTTGAGCCCGGCCGTGGCGCCGTTCTCGTCGACCAGCTTCGGTTCCAGCCGGGTGAGGATGCGCAGCGTCTGCGCATTGCCCTCGAACCCGCCGCACGCGGCGGCCACCTCGTCGAGCGCGCGTTCGCCGTTGTGCCCGAACGGCGGGTGCCCGATGTCGTGCGCCAGCCCGGCGGTGTCCACCAGGTCCGGGTCGGCGCCCAGCTCCTCGGCGATGCCGCGGCCGATCTGGGCGACCTCCAGCGAGTGCGTCAGCCGGGTGCGCGGCACACCGGTGACCTCGGCGCCCTCCCCCGGCCCGACCACCTGGGTCTTCCCCGCGAGCCGCCGCAGCGCCGCGGAGTGGAGCACGCGGGCGCGATCGCGGGAGAACGCGCTGCGCCCGTCCGCGCGCGCCCCGGCCAGGGCCGCGCCCTTCGCCGCCTCCGGCCGGAGGCGGGCGGTGTCGTGCTCGGAGTAACCGTCGTTCACCCGGCCAGCTTAGGCGCGGGGTCCGACAAAAAGCTCAACCCAGGAAAGTGGCGAAGAGGTCGTCGGCCGGGGTCTTCGTCAGCCGGTAGTACAGCAGCGCGCCGGTCTCGCGGATGATGTAGCGGACCTGCGTGACGCGCTCCTGGACGATCGGGCCGCTGTGCGTCGGCGCGGTCCAGGCGTCCAGGCCCAGGTCGTCGGCCATCGTGCGGGCCCGGAAGGAGTGCCACGGGTCGCTCACGAGCACCGCGGTGTGCCAGTCGCGCGCTTCGACCTGCTGGGCGACCGCGCGCAGGCTGCGCAGCGTGTCGCTGCCTTCGCCGACGGCCAGCGTGGCCGTCGACGGCACGCCGTGGCGGGTGAGCCACAGCTGCCCGGCCCGCGCCTCGGTGAAGTTGTCCTCGGCCTTCTTGCCGCCCGCGGTGACGATCGTCTTCGCGACGCCCGCGTCGTAGAGCTGCTTCGCCTTGGTCAGCCGCGCGGCGTAGATGTCGGACGGCTTGCCGTTGTACTGGGCCGCGCCCAGCACCACGATGACGTCGGCCTGCGTCCGGTCGTTTTCGCGGGCCACCTGCCAGATCCGGAACGCGGTGCCGCCGACGAGGGCGAGCAGCATGAGGACCGTGCCGAGCGCGATCCGGCGCGCCCAGCTCGCGCGCGTCGGTTTCGTGCGTTCAGCGGTACCCACCCGCCCCATCTTGTCAGAAGGTCACCGGCCGCTCACAGCCAGCCGCGCTCCTCGGCGACACGCACCGCTTCGGCGCGGGTCCGGGCGCCGGTCTTGCCGATCGCGGCGGACAGGTGGTTGCGGACGGTGCCTTCCGACAGGTGCAGCGCGCGGGCGACGTCGGCGACCGTGCTGCCGTCCCTGGCCTCGCGCAGCACGTCCAGCTCACGGCCGGTGAGCGGGCTCGCGCCGGTGGCCAGCGACTCCGCGGCCAGCGCCGGGTCCACCACCCGGAGTCCACTGTGGACTCGCCGGACGGCCTCGACGAGCTGCTCGGGCGGCGCGTCCTTGACGACGAACCCGGCGGCACCCGCGGCCATCGCGCGGGCCAGGTAGCCGGGCCTGCCGAACGTGGTGCAGATGATCACCCGGCACGACGGCAGCGCGGCCCGCAGGTCGGCCGCCGCCTCCAGGCCGTCCTTGCCCGGCATCTGCACGTCCAGCAGGGCGACGTCGGGCTTCAGTTCGCGCGCGGCGGCGACCACCTCGTCGCCGGAGCCGACCTGCCCGACCACCTCGATGTCGGATTCGAGGCCCAGCACGGTGGCCAGGGCCCCGCGCACCATGGCCTGGTCGTCGGCCAGCAGTACCCGGATCAAGCGAGTCCTCCCGCGGGTTCGGCGCGCACGGCCGGCGCGGCCGCTCGCGGTTCGGGGAGCGGGATCTCCGCCCGCACCACCAATCCTCCCCCGGACCGGACGGACGCCTGCAGGGTGCCCCCGGCCGCGGCCAGCCGCTCGGTGAGCCCGCGCAGGCCGTTGCCCGGCACGACCTCGGCGGCCGTGCCGTCGTCCTCGATCTCCACCCAGTTCTTCCCCAGGTGCACCTTCACCTGCTTCGCCCCGGAGTGCCGCAGCACGTTCGTGACGGTCTCGCGCAGCACGTACCCGAAGACGTTCTGGAACTCCGGCGCCACGTTGTCCACCGCGTGCGGCAGGTCCGTGTCGATCTCCGCGGCCCGCAGCGCCGCGCGGGCGCCGACGAGCTCGGCCGACAGCGACACCTCGCGGTACTCCGACACGGTCGCGCGGACGTCGGACAGCGCGCTGCGGGTCAGGCTCTCGACCTCGCGGATCTCCTCCACCGCGCGCGGGATGTCGCCCGCGCTCTCCAGCACCCGCCGGGCCAGCCCCGCCTTGACGGTGATCGTGGTGAGGCTGTGCCCGAGCAGGTCGTGCAGGTCGCGGGCGACGCGCTGGCGCTCGTTGGTCACGGCCAGCGTGGCGATCTCCTTGTTGGCCTGCTCCAGCCGCCGGATGGCGCGGATCAGGTTGGCCATGAAGAACATCGCCAGCGTCACCGAGCCGACCGTGATCAGGTCGCCGTAGTTGTCCAGGAAACCGCCCTGGGCCAGCAGGATCAGTGCCGCGGCCGCCAGCGCCGAGAGGTCGACGATCACCGCCCACGCGGCGGGGGCGAGGAACACCATCACCGCGGTGCCGTAGAGCAGGATGAACGGGTTCGCGTGTACCCCCGCGACCACGCCGAGCCCCAGCGCCACCATCGCGATCCCGAAGCCCAGCTTCAGCGGGCGGACCTGGCGGAAGAAGTACGGGAACAGCAGGTAGCAGGCGGCGTAGGCGTAGACCACGATCCAGCTGAGCACGACCGGCACGGTCACGACGGCCTCGGCCAGGAGCGACTTCGTGATCGGGATGAGGAACGGCAGCAGGAAGACCGCGCCCATGATCGGCCAGCGCACGGTGTCCGGGCCCTGGTTCTTCCCGTCGGGCAGCGGGTCGTCCCACCACCCTTCCCGCGTGTTCAGCCCGAACCGGCGGTTCGTGTCGTCGCTCGCCATCGCCGTTCCTCGTCCCCTCCGGCCCTCAAACGCGGGCGCTGTCCTTACGGTAACGCCTGATCACCAGGGCCCCCAGCACGACCGTCCACGCCGCGAGCACGCCCACGGCGGTCGGCAGCGACACGACCATGTCGGTGGTCACCGCGGGCCGCGCCAGCTGCAGCACCCAGTACGTCGGCATGATCTGGGCGACGTCGTGCATCCAGCCCGGCATCGTCTCGATCGGGATCCACAGCCCGCCCAGGAAGCCCATGCCGAGGGTGACCAGCATGTTGATCGGCTGCATCGACTCCGGCGTGCCGAACTGGCCGAGCAGCAGCCCGAGCAGCACCAGCGGGATCGTGCCGAGCCAGACGCCGGCGAAGATCCGGACCCAGCCCGCGGCGTCGAGGTGGACGCCCTCGCCCAGCACGGCGAGCGCCGGCACGAGGATCAGCGCGGGCAGCCCGACGAGCAGGCCGGAGATGCCCTTGCCGGCCAGGTAGCCGCTGCCGGTCAGCGGGGTCAGGCGCAGCTGCCGCTGCCAGCCCGCGGCCCGCTCCAGCGCGAGCCGGGCGCCGCTGTTGGTCGCGGCGGCGAACGCGCCGAACGTCATCATGTTGATCATGATCACGGCCACGATCTGCGCGTGCTCCGGATCGGACGCCTTGGTGAAGACGTTGGCCTGCAACAGGAACATCAGCACCGGGAAGGCGACCACGAAGATCAGGAACCGCGGCGCCCGGAAGTTCCGGCGGATCTCGGTGGCCAGGTAGGTGGCGTTCATCGCACGGACTCCGCGGTTTCGTCGGCGGTCAGGGAAAGAAAGGCGCCTTCGAGGCCGACGGCGCTGATTTCGACGTCGTACACCGCGGGGACCGCGGCCTTCAGCGCCCACAGCGTCGCGTCGGAGTCGCCGCTGGAGATGGCGACGCGGTCGCCGCGCAGCTCGAACTCCTTGACGCCGGGCAGCGCCGCGATCACGGCTTCGGTGGCCCCCGGGACGGCGGCCCGCAGGCTGCGGCCCCCGGCCAGCGCGCGGACCTCGGCGACCGACCCGTCGGCGACGACCCGGCCGCGTCGCATCAGCACCACCCGGTCGGCGAACTCCTCGGCCTCTTCGAGGTAGTGCGTGGCGAACACGACCGTGCGGCCGGACTCGGTGAACGAGTACATCGACTGCCAGAACTCCCGGCGCGTGCCGACGTCCATGGCGGCGGTCGGCTCGTCGAGGATCAGCAGGTCCGGGTTGCTGACCAGCGCGACGGCGAAGCGCACGCGCTGCTTCTGCCCGCCCGAAAGCTTGTTCGCGCGGCGGCCGGCCAGTTCTTCGACCCCGGCGGCGCGCAGCGCTTCGGCGACCGGCATCGGCCTGCGGTGCAGCGCCGCGACCATGCCGACGGTCTCGGCGACGGTCAGGTCGTCCATCAGGGCGCCGCCCTGCAGCATCGCGCCGATCAGGCCGGCGCGGACGGCGTCGATCGGCTTGCGGCCGAAGACCCGCACCTCGCCGCTGTCCGGCGTGCTGAGGCCGAGGATCATGTCGACGGTGGTGGACTTGCCCGCGCCGTTGGGGCCGAGCAGGGCGACGACCTCGCCCGGGGCGATGGTCAGGTCGACACCGTCGACCGCGTGGACGTCGCCGTAGTGCTTCCGCAGGCCGGTGAGGTGGATCGCGGCCCCCGCCGCCACCGCCTGGATGTCTGTTTCTCGCATGCCCCCAGGCTGCCGCCCGGCGGGCCGCCGTCCCCAGACCGTGCGTCACGACCTGGGGGTGACAGGTGTCAGGGGTGCGTTCCCCGGAAAGCCGTGAAGGCCACCTTGAGGGACTCTGAGTCCCTCAAGGTGGCCTTCACGGCTTTGAACGGTCAGCAGCCGATCAGGCGGCCGGCCAGGTAGGACTCCAGCTTGTCGATCGCGACGCGCTCCTGGGCCATGCTGTCGCGGTCGCGGACCGTGACGGCGTCGTCCTCGAGGCTGTCGAAGTCGACCGTCACGCAGTACGGCGTGCCGATCTCCTCGTGACGGCGGTAGCGCTTGCCGATCGAGCCCGCGTCGTCGAAGTCGACGTTCCAGTGCTTGCGCAGCAGCTCGGCGACGGCCTTCGCCTTCGGCGTGAGGTCGGCGTTGCGCGACAGCGGCAGCACCGCGGCCTTGAACGGCGCCAGCCGCGGGTCGAGCTTCAGCACCACGCGCGTGTCCGTGCCGCCCTTGGCGTTCGGCACCTGCTCCTCGAAGTAGGCGTCGACCAGGAACGCCATCATCGACCGGCCGACACCCGCGGCGGGCTCGATGACGAACGGGCGGTACCGCTGCTTCGACGTCGGGTCGAAGTACGACAGGTCCTGACCCGAGTGGTTCGAGTGCGTGGTCAGGTCGAAGTCGGTGCGGTTGGCGATGCCCTCCAGCTCGCCCCACTCCTGGCCGGCGTTGAACGCGAACCGGTACTCGATGTCGACGGTGCGCTTCGCGTAGTGCGAGAGCTTTTCCTTCGGGTGCTCGAAGTGGCGCAGGTTGTCGGCCTTGATGCCGAGGTCCGTGTACCACTTCGTGCGCTCGTCGATCCAGTACTGGTGCCAGGTCTCGTCCTCACCCGGCTCGACGAAGAACTCCATCTCCATCTGCTCGAACTCGCGCGTCCGGAAGATGAAGTTGCCCGGCGTGATCTCGTTGCGGAACGACTTGCCGATCTGGCCGATGCCGAACGGCGGCTTCATCCGCGACGTCGTCTGGACGTTCGAGAAGTTGACGAAGATGCCCTGCGCCGTCTCCGGGCGGAGGTAGTGCAGGCCCTCTTCGGTCTCCACCGGGCCGAGGTAGGTCTTCAGCATCATGTTGAAGTCCCGCGGCGCGGTGTACTGCCCGCGCGTGCCGCAGTTCGGGCAGGGGACGTCGGACAGGTCGTCCTCGGTCGTCTCCTTGCCGCTGCGCGCCGCGTACTCCTCGGCGAGCTGGTCGGCGCGGAACCGCTTGTGGCACGAAAGGCACTCGATCAGCGGGTCGGTGAACACGTTGACGTGCCCGGACGCGACCCACACCTGGCGCGGCAGGATCACCGAGGAGTCGAGGCCCACGACGTCGTCGCGGGCCTGGACCACGGTCTTCCACCACTGGCGCTTGATGTTGTCCTTCAGCTCGACCCCGAGCGGCCCGTAGTCCCACGCCGAGCGGGTACCGCCGTAGATCTCTCCGCTGGGGAAGACGAAACCACGGCGTTTGCACAGGCTGACTACGGTCTCAATGGTGTTCGTGGGCACTCCACGCTCCGGAAGCATGCGGGGACGGTTATCGGACTAGAACCTCAAGGGTATCCGCCGGGGTCCACCGCTTTCCGCCCAGGTGAACCTACGGCCGTGACACCAGTGACGCCGTCACGACGCGGTTGTCCTCGTAGCCCTCGGTGCCGCCGACGTACTCGCCGCCGCAGGTGACCAGGAGGAGCTTGTGCGGGCCGTCCGGGGAGAACAGCTGCTCCGAACGCCCGGCCAGCTCGGACTTGTGGATGGTCTCGGTCGTGTCGACCTTGTAGACCCACGCGCCGCCCGCGGCGTCGGTCAGCTTGACCTCCTGGCCCTGCTTGACCTGCCACAGCTCGTTGAACGGGCCCTTCTTGCCCTTCCAGTTCACGTGCCCGGACAGCAGCGCGACGCCGTGGTCGGCGCCCAGCTTCGCGCCCCACCACGCGGCTTCGTCGAGTCCCTCGGGGATCTTCAGCGCGCCGTCGGCGTCCAGGTCCTCCTGGACGAGCTTCGCCGTGCCCCCGCCGGGCAGCGCGAGCTGGGTCGGCGCCTGGCCGGTGTCCTGCGGGGTGCCGGCGCTCGGCGCGGACGTCCCGGTCGCGACCGGCGCTCCCGTGCCGTTCGCGCTGGCAGGTTCATCCTTTCCGGTGAAGACGAGCAGGGTGGCGACCAGCGCCGCGATCACGAACGCGCCGGCCGCGCCGACGATCCACCAGCGGCCGGGGCCCTTCTTCCGCTCCGCCGGGTTGTGCTCCTGCATGCGCCTGTGCTCCTTCGCTCCGTGACCAGTGCACAGAGACACATGCCGCGGCGGGCGGAGGAGGTTGCACCGAACTCGGTCAGCCGGTGGGGCGGGTCACCAGCGTCGCGGTGACCAGGCGGTTCTGGTCGTAGCCCTCGGTGCCGCCGACGTAGTCGCCGCCGCAGGTCACCAGCACCAGCCGGTGCGGGCCGTCCTGGCCGAACCAGCGGGCGGCCTGCGCGGGCAGCGTCTCCTTCGGCAGCGTCACGACGTCGTCGACGCGGTAGACCCATCGGCCGCCGCGGGCGTCGACGACGCTGACCTCGTCGCCGTCGCGCATCCGCCACAGCTCGTCGAACGGACCCCGCTGCCCTTCCCAGTTCACGTGCCCGGACAGCAGCGCCGCGCCGCGGTCGGCGCCCAGCTTGGCGCCCCACCACGCGGCGTCACCGAGGCCGCGCGGGATCGGCAGCACGCCGGTGTCGGTGAGCTCGGTGCGGACCAGCCGCGCGGTGGCGCCGTCGGGGAGGCGGACCGTGCCCGGGCGCTGCTGCGCGGTGGACGAGCTGTCCGCGGGCAGCACGGCCGGGGCCGCGTTCTCCCCCGGCAGCGTGCCGGGGGCGGGCGCGGCGATCGACACCGGCTCGGGCGGCAGCCACGTCAGCACGACGACACCGGCCGCGAAGGCGGCCACGGCCAGGGCCCCCGCGACGGCGGCCAGCCCGGTGCGCAGCACCTAGTCCGTCCCGGACTTGCGCCGCCTGCCCAGCAGCAGGGCGACACTCCCGAAGAACACGCCGCCGAAGAGCAGCCCGATGCCGAGCGGGACGCGCGAACCGTCACTGCCGGTGTCCGGCGCGGCCGCGCCGAGGTAGCCGGCCGGGACCTGCGTCGGCACGGCGGGCTGCGTCGCGGTGGCGCCGCCGCCGGTGCCGCCGGCGGTCTTCGCGACGAACCCCTTCGGGACCGAGCAGCTGACCCCGCCGAGCACGATGTTCGTCTGGACGTCCTGCAGCGCGGCACCCTGCGCGTCCTTGACGTGCGTGGTGATCTCGACCCGCCAGCCGGCGACGGCGGTGTAGTCGCCCCCGCGCCAGCCGTCCTGGCGGATCAGCTGGTCGAACGCGGCGACGCGGGTCAGCTTGAGGTCCGAGACCGTGGTGTCCTTGCTGGCGTTGGTCAGGTCGCCGGGCGGGCCGAGCCGCAGGTTCTTCAGCTGCAGGCCGGCGTTGCCGCCGGGCATCGGGACGATGCCGAGCGCTCCGCCGGCCTGGCGCACCCACAGCCGCGTCACCGAGGACGTGCCGGTGAGCTTCGCCGGGCTGGTGCAGTCCACCGCGGTCTTGGCGCCTTCGAGCACGAGCACGGTGTCGTCCACCGCCTTGGCCCCGCCCTGCCAGGTGTCGCGCAGCGCGTAGTTGGTCTCGGCGACGGCGGTGGGCACGGTGGTCGCCTGCAGTGCGGCGACGACGTTGTGGTCCCGGATCCCGACCCCGGCCGGGTACGGGTTCTGCGAGCCGCTGTAGTGGCCGAGGTCGATCGCGTAGTGCCCGCCGAACGTGGCGCGCTCGCCGTCGTCCTTGGGCACGGTGACCCGGTCGGTGCCGAGCTTCGACTGGCCGGGCAGCAGCGGCGAGCGCTGGGTCTCGGTGATCAGGGAGCCGCCGTGCTGGCCTTCGCCGCCGATCCGGACCGACGCCACGTTCGCGAACGAGACCGGCCCGGTCCTCTCGTCGACCGCCTGGCTCTGCGCGCCGGCCACACCCACCCCGGCCAGCGGGCACAGGACGGCCGTCAGTACGGCTGCCTTCGTTGCGAAACGGGTCATGTCTCCCCACTGCGTCTGCTCGGGCGGGTCGCCAGGGTACGAGAGGCGACAAAACGCTCCGCGACAACCTTGCACCGTCGGCCACTACATGCGAAGCCGAAGAGCCAATATCCCACGAACTCACCCGAATGGAGCAATGACACCCGCCGGACCCCGCAGAGACGGTGACGGAGCCGGGGCCCGGACGGGGGAACACTAGGATGGGCCACGCCGTTATCGGCAATGACTACGGAATTCATGGTCCGGACGGCGACGAGGTGGAGGCGGTTATGGCGACGGTGGCGGGCAGCGGCGTCGCGGACGAGGCCGGACCGCACACGCACGAGCCCGAACGGGACCGCGCGGCGCCGTCGGTACACCCGTCGACCGCCGTGCTGGCCGACGCGGGCGACCTGCTGCGCGCGCTGGCCGCCCCGGTCCGGATCGCGATCGTGCTGCAGCTGCGCGAGGCCGACCGGTGCGTGCACGAGCTGGTGGACGCCCTCGACGTCGCGCAGCCCCTGATCAGCCAGCACCTGCGGGTGCTCAAGACCGCCGGGGTGGTGCAGGGCGAACGCCGCGGCCGCGAGGTCGTCTACCGGCTCGCCGACGACCACCTGGCGCACATCGTCGTCGACGCCGTCGACCACGTACAGGAAGGAAAGCAGTGATGACTCCCGTCGCGCCGCGCGGCCAGGCCCCGGTGCCCGGGCGCCGCTCGACCAAGCAGCGGGCCGCGGTCGTCGAGCTGCTGAGCGCCGTCGACGACTTCCGCTCGGCCCAGGAACTGCACGACGAGCTGCGCAAACGCGGCGACGGCATCGGCCTGACCACGGTCTACCGCACCCTGCAGTCCCTCTCGGAGGCGGGCGAGATCGACGTCCTGCGCACCGATTCCGGCGAGGCCATCTACCGCCGCTGCTCGGCGCACCACCACCATCACCTGGTCTGCCGCCTGTGCGGGCGCACGGTGGAGGTCGAGGGGCCGGCGGTCGAGCGCTGGGCGGAGAAGATCGCGGCGGAGCACGGCTTTTCGGAGATCTCGCACACGGTGGAGATCACCGGCACCTGCGCGCAGCACTGAGCGCGCCTCGCTTTCGGCCCGAGGTCGTGAGGGGCACCTTCAGGGACGCTGAGTCCCTGAAGGTGCCCCTCACGGCATTCCTGCCGGCGGCGGTCAGTACTCGTACGGGTCCTTCGGGGCCGGGACGGTCGCGACCGAGGCCGCGGTGAAGTCCGGCGTGTAGCTGTTGGCCCTCGTGGCCGTGCCCGGGACCACCTGGCCGGTCACCTGGATCCAGGCGTCGCTCGCGTACCGGGCCGCTTCGGTGCCGGTGAGGCGGACCGTCACCGGGAAGGCGTCGGCCGCGCAGCAGCTGATCACCAGGCGGGCCAGCAGGGTCCGGCCTTCCGCGTGGACGACGAACCCGGTCAGCGACACGGTGCGGCCGTCGAGCGTGCCCGCCTTGTCCCAGCCCGCGCGGCTGACGAACTCGTTGACCGACAAGGGCACGACGTTCCCCGCGGGCAAGGGCGGGAAGGCCGCCGCGTTGGCCGCGGCCGCGCTCGCCGGGACGCGTGCCTCGGTGCGGATCACCGAGTCGGCGCCCAGAGCCGGTGGGGCGACGAGGAAGACGGCCAGCACGGGAACCAGCAGCAACCAGGCGGGCCGGGCAGAGTGCGTGTGGTCGTGGCTGTCGTGGCTGTCCTCCGCGGGCGCTTTCGCCCGCGCGGCAAGCAGATCCCGCACGACCGCGACGGCGCCGAGCACCACCATCACCACGCCGCCCGCGATGATCCACGGCTGCTGCGCGGGCTTGACGTAGCGCAGGTAGTCGCCGTTGACGGCGATCTTGACCAGCGCGCCGCCGAGCAGGATCAGCAGGATGTTCTGGGTCTCCCGTTTCATGCCGGCCCCACGTCCTTACCCGGTTGTGCGCGCACGATGATCTGCCGCCGCGAAGGGAGCGCTCCGCAGCCGGCGGTCGGGTGCAGCCGATGGTCGCCGGAGGCGAGGCTAGGCAACCGGCGCCGCCGGGAAGGCTCGCGGATCAGGCGCCTGTTCGGGTTCATGCCAGCCCCACCACCAGTCCGGTCACCACCGCGCAGGCGGCCGCCACCACGAAGGTCACCGGGGCGAAGCGGACCGCGAACGACTTTCCGAACGTGCCCGCCTGGAGGGCGAACAGCTTGACGTCGACCGCCGGGCCGACGACCAGGAACACCAGCTTCGGCAGCAGGGGCAGCGCCGTCAGGGACGCCGCCACGAACGCGTCCGCTTCGCTGCACAGCGCCAGGACCACCGCGAGCACCGCCATCACCACGATGCCCAGCACCAGCTGGTCCCCGAGCACGCCGAACCACTTCGCCGGGACGAGCACGTTCAGCGCCGACGAGATCAGCGCGCCCAGCACCAGGAAACCGCCCGCCTCGACCAGGTCCGTCCGCGCCGTCTCGGCGAACACGCGCCACCGCTGGCCGCCCTCGACGTCCGGCAGGCGGCGCAACGCGCGCTCGGTGATCCATTCGAGCTTGCCCCAGCGGGCCCACAGCCAGCCCATCACCATCGCCGTGGCCAGCGAGCCCACGAAACGCGCCAGCACCATCTCGGGCTTGCCCGGGAACGCGACCGCGGTGGCCACCAGCACCACCGGGTTCACCGCCGGCGCGGCCAGGAGGAACGTCAGCGCCGCGGCCGGGGCCACGCCCTGGCCCATCAGCCGGCGCGCCACCGGCACCGACGCGCATTCGCAGCCCGGCAGGGCGACCCCCGCGAGCCCGGCGACGCCGACCGCGGCACCGGCCCGCCGCGGCAGCACCTTCTCCAGCACGCGCGCGGGCACGAACGCGGCGATGGCGCCGCTGATCAGCACGCCCAGCACGAGGAACGGCAGCGCCTGCACGCACACGGCGACGAACACGGTCGAGCCGGTGCGCAGCGCGGGCACGTCGAACAGCTGCTGCAGCCAGCCCTGGCCGAGGATCGCGACCAGCAGGATCGCGCACAGCACTTCGACCGAGCTGATCCGGAACCGGCGGGTGCGCCGCCGGCCGGTCTCGGTGGAAGGTTCGGAAAGGGTGTCCACGACGGCGATGATGCCAGGGCGCCACGACCTCGGGAGACCCGCACAGGCCGCGAACGGCCGGATACGGTCCGTTTCGGACCGCGATGGACCGTTCGCACCGAAAGCCGGCCCGGCCCGCGCCCGGAGCGCCGGCGGGAAAGCTCGGTGCAGCGCCCCGACCAGCAGCCGACTCGCGACACTGGAACGGGCGTCTCAGAGTCGGCCCACGGCGGGGCTTCGCGGCGTTCGACGATGGAGGATCCTGGCCACCCAGCGTCCCAAATCCTCCATCGTCGCCTCGCGGCCAGAAGAAGGCGGGCTACTCCGCGGGCAGGATCCCCGGCAGGTCGGTCCGCAGCTGCGACGCCGTCGACACCACGAGCATCAGCAGCGTGCCCAGGGCCGCCTCGTCGAGGCCTGCCGCCGGGAACGCGTAGCGCAGCGTGACGTCGACGCCGTTGTCGGAGTGGCCGACGCCGAGCGTCCCGAACAGTCCCTGGCCGGCCCGCTCCGCGACCGCGATCGACAGCTCCGGCGCGTCCGCGAGGTCCCAGCCGACCACACACGTCAGGCTCAGCACGGTGAGGCCCTCGCCGAGCCGGGTCGCCTGGATCACGCACGGGACGTCGCCGTGGGAGAACGTCAGCGCGCCGTCGTCGTCGACGTGGACCTCGAGGTAGCGCTCGAGGGCGCCCTTCGCGCTGGTCAGCAGCTCCGCGGTCTCGGCCGCTTCGGTGGCGCTCATGACGAGGCCTGGTCGACGGCCGCGCCGAAGCGGCGGTCGCGCTTGGCGAACTCCAGGCAGGCCCGCCACAGGTGGGTCCGGTCGAAGTCGGGGAACAGCGTGTCCTGGTAGACCATCTCGGCGTAGGCCGACTGCCACAACAGGAAGTTCGACGTCCGCTGCTCGCCCGAAGGCCGCAGGAACAGGTCCACGTCCGGCATGTCGGGCTGGTACAGGTACTTGCCGATGGTCTTCTCGGTGACCTTGTCCGGGTTCAGCTTGCCGTCGGCGACGTCGCGCGCGATCCGCTGCATCGCGTCGCCCAGCTCCGCGCGGCCGCCGTAGTTGACGCACATCGTCATGTTCAGCGCCGTGTTGTGCTTGGTCTTCTCCTCGGCCGCCTGCAGCTCCTTGATCACCGAAGCCCACAGCTTCGGCCGGCGCCCGGCCCAGCGGATGCGCACGCCGATCGAACCCAGGTAGTCGACCTGGCGGCGGATCGTGTCGCGGTTGAAGCCCATCAGGAACCGCACCTCTTCGGGGCTGCGCTTCCAGTTCTCCGTCGAGAACGCGTAGACCGAGAGCCACTTGACGCCGATCTCGACCGCGCCGGCGGCGACGTCGATCATCACCGCTTCACCGCGCTTGTGGCCTTCGATCCGCGGCAGGCCACGCTGGTTGGCCCAGCGGCCGTTGCCGTCCATGACCAGTGCGACGTGCTTCGGCACCAGCTCACGCGGGATCTCCGGCGGCACCGCCCCGGAGGGGTGCGGATCCGGGGCCCGCAGCTCGGATCGCGACGCCTTGTTCTCGCGTCCCCTGCGCAGCACGGCGGGCCTCCCTGGATGGGTGAAAATCGATCAGCCCGACCCTACTGCCCGCGTACCACGGCCTCCCGGGCACGTCGCTCGACCAGGGGAAGGGACCGGAGCTGACGCTCCAGATGCCATTGCAGGTGGGCCGCGACCAGGCCACTCGCGTCGCGGCGGGTGCCGGGCAAGGTCGACTCGGCCATCGTCCATTCGCCGTGCAGCAGGGCGGTGAGCAGGTCCAGGACCTCGGGCGTGGGGTGCACGGAGCCGGGGACGCGGCAGTCCTGGCACATCGAGCCGCCGGCCGCGACGCTGAACGCGACGTGCGGGCCGGGCAGGCCGCAGCGGGCGCACTCGGTGAGCGCGGGCGCCCAGCCGGCGTAGGACATCGCGCGGAGGAAGAACGCGTCGAGCACCAGGGAGGCGTCCCGCTCCCCCGCGGCGAGCGAACGCAGTGCGCCGCAGACGAGGAGGTAGAGCTTCAGCACCGGCTCGCCCTCTTCGGCCGAGAGCCGGTCCGCGGTTTCGGCGATCGCGCTGGCCGCGGTGTAGCGCTGGTAGTCGGCGACCAGCGGCAGCGCGAAGGCGTCCACGGTCTCGACCTGGGTGATCACGTCCAGGGTGCGGCCGGTGTAGAACTGCACGTCGACGTGGCCGAACGGCTCCAGCCGGGCCCCGAAGCGGGACGAGGTGCGCCGCACGCCCTTCGCGACGGCACGCACCTTGCCGTGCCGCCGGGTCAGCAGGGTGATGATCCGGTCCGCTTCACCCAGCTTGTGCGTGCGCAACACCACTCCGGTGTCGCGGTAGAGGTTCACCACCCCGACATCGTCCCACTTGCGGGCGACGCCGGGGTGGACCGACCCGGTTTCAGCAGTAGTAGCCGGAGCAGTACGCCGTCGTGGCGGTGGCGATGGCGACGATCCAGATGATGACCACGGTCACGCAGCTCAGGCCGCCGACGATGGTGGCGATGAGGCAGAGCGTCTTGGTCGTCTTCGACGCCTGCTCCGCCATCATGTAGTTGCCCTGCATCTTGTACGTCTGGACCTCGTTGGACTTCATGATCGCGAAGATCGCGAGGATCCAGAAGAGGAAGATGCAGCCGATCGCCCAGCCCTTGTAGTCCTTGATCTGGTTGATGTCGCCACCACCGGGGCCGTAACCCGGGCCGCCGAAGCCGCCGGTGGGCGGTGCGCCGTAGGGCGCGGGCTGGCCGTAGGGCGCGGGCATGCCCCCGGACGGCGGCCCGTAACCCGGCTGCTGCGGGAAACCGCCCGACTGCGGCTGCTGACCGTAGGGCGGCTGCTGCTGCCCGTAGGGATTGGTCATGAACGTCTACCCCAACTACTCGTGAACTTCCGCCGGAAACCCGGCGGTGGTGCGGAAAGTCGTGTGCCGCGGCTACTGCTGCGGCGGCTGGCCGGGCTGCTGCGGCGGCTGCCCGAACTGGCCCGGCTGGAGCTTCTGGGTCGCCTCGGCCTCACCCTGGGCCTCGGGACGCAGCATCTGGGTGCGCTCCGCGCCTTCACCGAACGGCGAAGCGCCGGTGTCCGGCGCGGCGCCGGGGCGGAGCATCTGGGTGCGCTCGGCACCTTCGTCGAAGGCACTCTGGCCCGGGGGCGGCGCCAGCGGCTGGCCGGGCTGGCCGAAGCCGCCGGACTGGGGCTGCTGCGGGAAACCGCCGGACTGCGGCGGCTGGCCGAAGCCACCCGGCGCGGGCTGCTGCGGGAAGCCACCGGACTGAGGCTGACCGGGCTGGTCGAACCCGCCGGACTGCGGCTGCTGCGGGAAACCGCCGGACTGCGGCTGGCCGAACTGGCCTGGCTGCTGTCCGGCCGGCGGGTAACCGCCGCCGAACGGCTGCGCGCCGGGCTGGCCCGCACCGGGCTGGCCGAAGGGCGCGGCCGCACCGTCGTCGTTGATGACGACGGTGCCGACGATCTTGTCGGAGAGGGTCTGGGACTTGTCGTCCCACAGCGGCCACAGGTAACCGACGTAGCAGATGACGCCGTCCACGAAGTGGGCGAGGTCGCGCAGGAACGCCATGCCGGCGCCGATCGGCTGCCCGGTGCTTTCGCCGACGAGCTTGATCTTCGTGACGCGCTTGCCGAGCGACTGGCCGGTGTTTCCCTGCTGGATCCAGCGGTTGTAGATCGTCCAGCCGATCTGGGCGACCCAGCCGATCCCGCCGACGACGAGCAGGGGCGAGGGGTCCTGGGCGATGATCGCGATGAGACCGCCGAGGATGTAGAGGACGAAGACCGGGGCGATGTCGATGATCAGCGCGAGGGCGCGCTGACCCCAGTTCGCGTAGTTCCCGGGCGGGCCGAAGGGCGCGCCCTGCTGGCCGAACGGAGCCGGCTGCCCGAACGGTGCCTGCTGGCCGTAGGGCGCCTGCTGCCCGTACGGTGGCGGCGCCTGGCCCGGCTGCGGCTGTCCGAACGGCTGCTGGCCGCCGGGCTGCTGCCCGAAGGACGGCTGGCCGTAGGGATCGGTCATGTGGGTCTCCCCCTCGCTGGTCACTCCACCCGCACACCTCATGCGGAACCGGCCCGAATGTACGGCACGGTCCGCGGGAGCGTACTCGGTTCGCGTTCGCCCGCGCGTGTCAGGCGTCCACTGCCCGGGTGAACGTAGCGAAGCTCCGACGCGTTACACGGCGCGCCGGTTCCCCTCCGTGGCGATTCAGACGCGCAAACCGGTGAACGGGGCGAACGGGAGGTTGCGCACGACGAACCAGACGGCGAACGCGAGGCCGACGGCGAGCGGGGTCCAGCGCCAGTGCAGCCAGCTGTTCACCCAGCGGCCGCGCAGCCGCCCGACCGTCCAGGCGACGGTGCTCCAGACGAAGAGCAGCACGAACACGAGCGAGAGGGCGTTGTAGTGCAGGGCCGCGGGGATGTCGCCGTGCATCAGGCTGTAGGCCATCCGCATGCCGCCGCAGCCCGGGCAGTCGATGCCGAGCAGCGCCTTGGTCGGGCAGACCGGGAGCCAGCCGCCGGGGGTGGTGGGGTCGCCGATCCAGACGGCCGCGCAGCACAGGCCGAGCCCGCCGACGACGGCCATCGGGGCGCTCAGCGCGCGCAGCCTGGCCTTGGCCCCCTGGGCCGCGAATCCCGTGTAGACGGTCGTCACCTCGCCAGCCCCCAGAACGAGGCGCCGACGGCCAGGAACATCACGACGACGAACACCACGTAGAGCGCGATCAGGATGCCGCAGGAGATCGCCGACCACATCGCCCACTTGCGGGCTTCGTCGGCGGCCCGGTGCGCTTCGGCGTGGTAACCCTGGAACCACAGGGTGTTGACCTGGCTCGCCTTCACGATGGAGACGATACCCAACGGCATGCAGCACAGCACCGTCGAGAGGATCGCCCAGACCATGTTGTTGTCCGGCGGCGGCCCGTAGTTCGGCCAGCCGTAAGGCGGGTACTGCGGGTACGGCTGGGTCACCGGGGTCTCCTCCTGCTGCCGAAGTTCCTCAGTGTGACGCGGCGTCGTCGAGCAGCGTTCCCAGCAGCAGGACGCCGCCGACGACCACGAGGACCCAGAGCACCACGCCGACGACGGCGCCGATGATCGCCCAGCGCCGCGCGGCACCGGCCGCGTCGCGGGCGGCGTCCGGGTCGCCCTGGGCCCAGAGCCGCTCCACCTTGGCGGCCTGGAAGATCGAGACGATCCCGAAGGGCAGGCAGAGGATCGCGGCGACGATGCCCCAGGCCAGGTTGCTCGAGGGCGGGGGCCCGGGGTTGTAGTCGGCGGGCGGGCGCGGGCGCTCGGTCACGTCAGAACCCGAGCCGGCGCAGCTGGCGGGGGTCGCGCTGCCATTCCTTGGCCACCTTGACGTGCAGGTCGAGGTAGACCTTGGAGCCGAGCAGCGCCTCGATGTTCTTGCGGGCGCTGGCGCCGACCTCACGCAGCCGCTCGCCCTTGTGCCCGAGGATGATGCCCTTCTGGCTGGGCCGCTCCACGTAGAGGAACGCGTGCACGTCGATGAGGTCGTCGCGGCCTTCGCGGGGCAGCATCTCTTCGACGGTGACGGCGATCGAGTGCGGCAGCTCGTCGCGGACGCCCTCCAGCGCCGACTCGCGGATGAGCTCGGCGACCAGCGTCTGCTCGGGCTCGTCGGTGAGCTCGCCGCCCGGGTAGAGCTGCGGGCCTTCGGGGAGCTTCTGGACGAGCAGGTCCGCGAGCGCGCCGACCTGGAAGCCGTCCACGGCGGAAACCGGGATCAGCTCGGCGAAGTCCATCACGCCCTGCAGCGCCAGCAGCTGCTCGGCGACCTGCTGCGGCTGGACCAGGTCGGTCTTGGTGACGATGCCGATGACCGGGGTGCGCTTGGCTATCTTCTGCAGCTCGGCGGCGATGAACTTGTCGCCGGGGCCGATCTTCTCGTTGGCCGGCACGCACAGGCCGACGACGTCCACTTCGGACCACGTCGTGTGCACGATGTCGTTGAGCCGCTCGCCGAGCAGGGTGCGCGGGCGGTGCAGGCCGGGGGTGTCGATGAGGACGAGCTGGGCGTCCTCGCGGTGCACGATGCCGCGGATCGCGTGGCGGGTGGTCTGCGGTTTGCTCGACGTGATGGCGACCTTGCTGCCCACGAGCGCGTTGGTCAGCGTCGACTTGCCGGCGTTGGGCCTGCCGACGAAGCAGGCGAAGCCGGAACGGTGTTCGGTCATCGGTTCAGCACCTCGAGCACGGTTCCGGACGGGTCGGCGAGGATGATCGGCGCGTACTTCGCGATGTCGCGGATCGCGTGCCGGGAAGCTTCCTTGAGCAGGCCTTCGCCGGTGACGACGGCGGCCGCTTCGATGCCTTCGGCGCCGCTGGAGAGCGCGGCGGCGACGGCGGCCTGCAGCGCGGTGAGCTTGAACGACGGCTGGTCGACCGTGCCCGCCGCGTAGGTGCGGCCGTCGGTGTCGCGGACCGCGGCCCCTTCGGAGGCCTGGATCCGGGCGCGCGAGGACCGGGCGAGGGTGACCAGTTTCTGGTCCTCCGCCTCGAGGTCAGGCATGTTCGACGCTCCTGTCGCGTTCGTCGGGGTGAGGCAGGCGCGTGCGGCGCCGGGAGGTCCGGTCCGCCGGGTCGGTCATCGCCTCGGCGGTGACCGGGTGCACCACCACGGAGGTGATGCGCATCCGGCCGCGCCGGTCCTTGCCCCCTTCGGCGAACAGCCGAAGGCCGGCGACCTCGGCTTCGGCCCCCGGTAGCGGGACCCTACCCAGTCGTTCCGCGAGCAGCCCGCCCACGGTCTCCACGTCGTGGTCTTCGAGGTCGATGCCGAACAGCTCGCCGAGGTCGTCGACCCCCATCCGGGACGACACGCGGACGGCGCCGTCGTCGAGCTCTTCGACCTCGGGGCGTTCGTCGGCGTCGGACTCGTCGGTGATCTCGCCGACGATCTCCTCGAGGACGTCCTCGATGGTCAGCAGCCCGGCGGTGCCGCCGTACTCGTCGACGGCGATGGCCATGTGGTGGTGCGAGCGCTGCATCTCCTTGAGCAGGTCGTCGAGCCGCTTCGAGTCGGGGACGAAGGACGCCGCGTTCATCACGGTGTCGACGACGGTGCTCGGGCCGTCCGGGTCCATGTACCCGGACATGAGGTCCTTGATGTTGACGACGCCGACGATGTCGTCGACCGACTCGTCGATGACCGGGAGCCGGGTGAAGCCGGTGCGCAGGGCCAGCGCCAGCGCCTGCCGGACGGTCTTGGTGCGCTCGATCCAGACGATCTCGGTGCGCGGCACCATGACCTCGCGGGCGATGGTGTCGCCGAGCTCGAACACCGAGTGGATCATCTCGCGCTCGGAGTCCTCGACGACGCCGCGTTCCTGGGCGAGGTCGACGAGCTCGCGCAGCTCGACCTCGGAGGAGAACGGGCCTTCGCGGAAGCCCTGGCCGGGGGTGATGGCGTTACCGATGAGGATGAGGAGGCGGGACAGCGGGCCGAGGACCGAGCCGAGGACGCGGACGGGCCCGGCGACGTAGCGGCCGATGCGGTAGGGGTGCTGGCGGCCGAGGGTGCGCGGGCCGACGCCGATGAGGACGTAGCTGACGACGATCATGACGACCGCGGTGACCAGCACGGCGAGGCCGAGCGGCGCCAGGCGGGTGCCGACGAAGACGGTGACCAGCACGGTGGCCGTGAGCTCGCAGCCGAGGCGGAGCAGGAGCAGCAGGTTGATGTGCCGGCGCCGTTCGACGACGACCGCGGCCAGGTGGCGGGCCCCGGGCAGGCCCATCCGGGCCAAGCCGTCGGCCCGGGCCTGGGACACGGTGCTGACGGCGGCGTCGGCCGCCGCGAACACGCCCGCGAGCAGCACGAGCGCGATCGCGAAGAGGAGCTGGACCATGGCTGACGCCTAGGGCGTTTCTCCCGGCGGCGCGGGGCTCGGCTCGGCGCTCGCGTCGAGCCCGGCGATGCCGAGGACGCGGTCGTCGGTGTTGCGCTGGGCGTTCTGCTTCTCCAGCGCGGCGACGGCGTCCTGGTACTCGCCGAGGATGCGCTTCTGGAGGCCGAACATCTCGCGTTCCTCGGCGGGCTCGGCGTGGTCGTAGCCCAGCAGGTGGAGACAGCCGTGCACGGTGAGCAGGTGCAGCTCGTCGATCAGGCCGTGGCCCGCCGTCTTGGCCTGGTCCTTGGCGAACGCCGGGCAGAGCACGATGTCCCCGAGCAGCGCCGGTGACGCGTCGGGCGCGTCGGGGCGGCGGGAGGAGTCGAGCTCGTCCATCGGGAAGGCCATCACGTCGGTGGGACCGGGCAGGTCCATCCAGCGTTCGTGGAGGTCTTCCATGACCTCGAGGGTGACGAGCAGGATGGACAGCTCGGCGAGCGGGCTGACCTCCATCTTCTCGAGGGCGTAGCGGGCCGCGGAGACGATGGACGTCTCGTCGACGTCGACGCCGGACTCGTTGGCGATTTCGATGCTCAACGCCGGTTGCCCTTCCAGCCGTTGCCCTGCTGCTGGTCCTGGGCGTCCTGCACGGCCTGCCACTTCTCGTAGGCGTCGACGATGTCGCCGACGAGCTTGTGCCGGACGACGTCCTGGCTGGTCAGTTCGGAGAAGTGGAGCCCTTCGACGCCGCCGAGGATGTCGCGGACGACGCGGAGGCCGCTGCGCTGCCCGTTGGGCAGGTCGACCTGGGTGACGTCACCGGTGACGACGATCTTGGAGCCCTGCCCGAGGCGGGTGAGGAACATCTTCATCTGCTCGGGCGTGGTGTTCTGGGCCTCGTCGAGGATGATGAAGGCGTCGTTCAGGGTGCGGCCGCGCATGTAGGCGAGCGGCGCGATCTCGATGGTGCCCGCCTGCATGAGCCGGGGGATCGACTCGGGCTCGACCATGTCGTGCAGCGCGTCGTAGAGCGGCCGCAGGTAGGGGTCGATCTTCTCGTTGAGGGTGCCGGGCAGGTAGCCGAGGCGCTCGCCGGCTTCGACGGCGGGGCGGGTCAGCACGATGCGGGTGACCTGCTTGGCCTGCAGCGCCTGGACGGCCTTCGCCATGGCGAGGTAGGTCTTGCCGGTGCCGGCGGGGCCGATGCCGAAGACGACGGTGTGCTTGTCGATGGCGTCGACGTAGCGCTTCTGGTTGAGCGTCTTGGGCCGGATGGTCTTGCCGCGGCGGGAGACGATGTTGAGGCTGAGCACTTCGGCCGGCGAGGCGTCGCCGGTGCTCAGCATCCCGATGGTGCGGCGGACCGTGTCGGGTCCGACCTGCTGGCCGCCGGTGGCGAGGGTGACGAGGTCGGCGAAGACGCGTTCGGCGAACGCGACGTCGGCCGGGGTGCCGGTCAGGGTGACCTCGTTGCCGCGCACGTGCACGTCGGCGGCGAGGAGTTCCTCGGCGACACGCAGGTTCTCGTCGCGGGAGCCGAGCAGGCTGAGGGCGGCGGCGTCGGGGATCGGGAACCGGGACTGGGCCGCCTGGGCGGTGGTGTCGTCGGTCTTGGGGACGTCTCCGGGGACGTCGGGTCGGGCGGCTCCACCCGGTGCGGTTCCGGCCACGTGGCCTCGGCCCTGCTTTCTCGGTGAGGGACTACTGACCCCCCCGATGCTACTGGCACCCCCCGACAGAACGCAGACGGGTTTCCGCTACTCAGCCCGCATGAGACCCGAAGAACCCCAGCTGCTCCCCACCGAGCACATGAGCATGCACGTGGAACACGGTCTGCCCGGCATCCCCATCAGTGTTGAACACAACCCGATATCCACTGGCAAGGATGCCCTCGAGCTCGGCAACCTTACGAGCCGTAGCAACAACCTCACTCAGCAGCGCAGGATCCCCCGCAGCCAGCTCACCAAGGTTCCGGTACCGCTTCTTGGGCACGACGAGCACATGAACCCGAGCCTGAGGCCGAATATCCCGAAACGCAAAGGTGGTGTCGTCCTCATAGACAACATCGGCAGGGATCTCACCAGCAATGATCCGCTCGAAGAGCGTCTCGTCCTCACTCATGAGACGAACCCTATCGACCGCCAGAGCAAACGCGCACCTGGACGGACGACACGCGTACACAGCCGGACGACACGCGTACCTGGCGGGACGACACGAGGCGAAGGGCCGAAGGCCCGAGCAAGGCAGGCCGCCTTTTGAAGGACAGCCAGACAAAAGCCACGCGGGGGGTCCGGGGGCTCGCCCCCGGCTGGGGGTCTGGGGGTTTGACCCCCAGAAGACACAACGAACGCAGAAGCGGCGTTGGAGCGAGCGAAGCGAGAGGAAACGCCGCGGCGCGGTAGATCCTGGGGGTCGATCTACCGCAACCGCGGCTCCGCCGGACCGAGGGGGGGAGGTGCCCGGCGGGGTCTGTGTTTTCCCAGTGGCGCGCCGAAACACTGTGTGGCGCGTTAGTAAACGAGAGTAACGGGTCGGAGTGTGATCGCGCCATAACTGGGCGCAAAATCCAGCCCCTTTTTTCGGGGTGATCTTTTCACTGCCACCGGGTGGTGAGGGCGCCGAGCGCGCCGAGGGCGACGGCCGCGGCGGTGGAGGTGCGCAGGACGGTGGTGCCGAGGCGGACGGCTCGGGCGCCGGCTTCGCGGAGGGTGCGGAGTTCGTCGTCGGTGATGCCGCCTTCGGGGCCGACGACGAGGAGGAGGTCGCCGGTGTCGGGCAGGGCGAGGTCGGTGAGCCGGTCGGGGACGTCGGACTCGAGGACGATGACCAGCGACATCGTGGCGGCCAGGCCGGCGAGCTCGCGGGTGCCGACGGGTTCGGTGACGTCGGGGACGTGGGCGCGGCGGGCTTGTTTCGCGGCGGCGCGGGCGGTGGTGCGCCAGCGGGTGAGTGCCTTGTCGCCGCGGCCGCCGTCGTCCCATTTGGCGACGCTGCGGGCGGCGCGCCAGGGGACGATGGCGTCGGCGCCGGCCTCGGTGGCGAGTTCGACGGCGAGTTCGCCGCGGTCGCCCTTGGCGAGGGCTTGGGCCACCACGACGCGCAGCGCGGGTGGTTCCTCGGTCCAGCTCTCCTCGACCGTGAGGCTCAGCAGAGCGTCGCGGCCGGGCTGGACGGCGTCTACGACGCAGCGGGCCATGGTGCCGGCGCCGTCGGAGAGGACCAGCCGCTCCCCCGCGCGCAGGCGGCGGACGGTCGCCGCGTGCCGGGCTTCCTCGCCGTCGAGGACCGTGGTGCCGCTGGCAGGCACCGCGGAAGCGAGGAAGACCGGCAACGTGGTGTCAGGCACAGCGCAGCTCAGCGGTGGTTCTTGGCGCGCAGCTTGGAGAACAGGCCGCCGTGCTTGTTGCCGTTGGACGCCAGCGTGGGGACTTCCTCGCCGCGCTGCGTGGCGAGGTCCATGAGCAGCTCGCGCTGGGCTTCGTCGAGCTTGGTCGGAACGACGACGTCGATGTGGACGTGGAGGTCGCCGCGGCCGTCGACGCGGCCCGAGGAGCGCAGCCGGGGCATGCCCTTGCCGGTGAGGACGAGCTCGGCGTTGGGCTGGGTGCCGGGTTCGACGTCGAGCTCGTAGTCGCCGTCGACGAGCGTCGCGATGGGCACGGTGGCGCCGAGCGCGGCCGTGGTCATCGGGATGCGGAAGTTGCAGTGCAGGTCGTGGCCCTGCCGGACGAAGACCTCGTGCGGGGTCTCGTCGATCTCGACGTAGAGGTCGCCGGCCGGGCCGCCGCCGGGGCCGACCTCGCCCTGGCCGGACAGCCGGATGCGCATGCCGTCGCCGACGCCCGGCGGGATCTTGGCGGTGACGTTGCGGCGGGCGCGGATGCGGCCGTCGCCGCCGCACTGGCGGCAGGGGTCGGGGATGACCTCGCCGAAGCCGCGGCAGACCGGGCAGGGGCGGGCCGTGACGACCTGGCCGAGGAAGGACCGCTGGACGGACTGGACCTCGCCGGCGCCGCCGCAGGTGTCGCAGGTCTTGACGCCGGTGCCCTCGGTGGTGCCCGCGCCGCGGCAGAGGTCGCAGACGATCGCGGTGTCGACGGCGATCTCCTTGTCCACGCCGGTCGCGCAGTCCTCGAGGGACAGGCCGAGCCGGATCAGGGCGTCGGAGCCGGGCTGGACGCGGCTGCGCGGGCCACGCCCGCGCCCGCCGCCCCCGCCGGCCGCGCCGAAGAAGGCGTCCATGATGTCGCCGAGGCCGCCGAAGCCGGCGAACGGGTCGCCGCCACCGGCGCCGCCGCGGCCACCGCCGTCCATCGGGTCGCCGCCGAGGTCGACGATCTTGCGCTTCTGCGGGTCGGACAGCACCTCGTAGGCGGTCGTGACCTCGCCGAACTTGTGCTGCGCGTCCTCCGACGGGTTGACGTCGGGGTGCAGCTCCCGGGCCAGCTTCCGGTACGCGCGCTTGATGTCCTGGTCGCTCGCGTTCTTCGCCACCCCGAGGATGCCGTAGTAGTCCCTCGCCACCGTCTCTGCTTCTCCTTCTGCTCTGCCCGGCTCAGCGGCCGGACAGGATCTGACCCACGTAGTTGGCGACCGCGCGCACCGCGGCGATCGTGCCGGGGTAGTCCATCCGGGTCGGGCCGACCACCCCCATGCCGCCGAGCACCATGTCCTGGCCGTAACCGATCGAGACGACCGAGGTGCTGCGCATCTGCTCGTCCTCATTTTCCTCACCGATGCGCACGGTGATCGCACCGGGGTTGCGGGTGGCGGCGAGCAGCTTGAGGACGACGACCTGCTCCTCGAGTGCTTCGAGGACCTGGCGCAGCGAGCCGGGGAAGTCGGCGACGTTGCGGGTGAGGTTCGCCGTACCGCCCAGGACCAGGCGTTCTTCCGGGTGCTCGGCCAGTGACTCGACCAGGACCGTGCACACGCGGATGAGCGCGTCGCGCAGGTCGCCGGGCGACTTGTCGGGCAGTTCGGCCACGCGCGCGGCGGCCTCGTTGAGCCGCCGTCCGGACATCGCCGCGTTGAGCACCGTGCGCAACCGCGCGACGCCGTCCTCGGTGATGACGTCGCCGAGGTCGACGGTCCGCTGGTCGACGCGGCCGGAGTCGGTGATGAGCACCAGCATGAGCCGCGCCGGGGTGAGCGGCACCACCTCGAGGTGGCGCACCGCGGCGTTGGTCAGCATCGGGTACTGCACGACGGCGACCTGCCGGGTCAGCTGCGCGAGCAGCCGGACCGAGCGGCGCAGGACGTCGTCGAGGTCGGTGCCGCTGTCGAGGAACGTCGTGATCGCGCGGCGCTCGGCCGCGCTGAGCGGCTTGATCTCCGACAGCCGGTCGACGAACAGGCGGTAGCCCTTGTCGGTCGGGATCCGGCCGGCGCTGGTGTGCGGCTGGGTGATGTAGCCCTCTTCTTCGAGGGTGGCCATGTCGTTGCGCACGGTGGCACTCGACACGCCCAGGTTGTGCCGTTCGACGATCGTCTTCGACCCGACCGGCTCCTGGTTGGACACGTAGTCGGCGACGATCGCGCGCAGCACGTCGAAGCGGCGCTCATCCGCGTTGGCCACCGGTTCCTCACCCACTTCGCTCGCTGCTCATGCCGAGTTTACGGAAGCCTGAGCCGGTCGTGCTCAACGCGGCCCGCTCGAGCCCGGGTAAAGAACGGATAAATGAATTCCCATGCGTTGTTCCGCGAAAAAAACTTCGGGTTGTCGGCGGAACCGAAACGGGGTTTGCTGCCTCTGATCCGCATGCCCTCCCCCGACATTCGAGGTCGCCGTGAACACAGTTGAACCCGCTTCGGCCGGTATGCCCGAAATCGTCCGGCGCGCCGCGGAGGCGAAGGCACGGCTCGAGCACATCTCGGCGACGGCCACGAGCGCCGACGGCGCCGTCACGGTGACCGTCAACACCAGCGGTGCGCTGCAGGAACTCACCTTCGGCCCGCGTGCCGACGAGCTGCCGCGGGCCCGCCTCGCGGCGGCCGTCGTGGCCACCGCGAAACACGCCCAGCTACAGGCGGCCCAGCAGCTCACGAGCGTGATGGCACCGGTGATCGGCGCGGACAGCGACGCCATGAAATTCCTGCGGGAACAGATTCCGGAGCCCGAACCGCCCGAAGAGGAATCACCCCGGGAATTCGCCCGTAAACCGCCGCCCCGGCCCGGTGAGGACGAGGACTTCGGCGGCCCGATCCTGCGCCGGGGGCTGTGATGACCGCCATGAAGGTCGACTTCGACGTCCTCGGCGGCCACGAGGACGAGATCCGCGAGATCGCCGGCAAGGTCCAGCAGGCGCTCGACGCCGCGGGCAGCGCGCAGGCCCTCGACTTCGACGCGTTCGGCATCGTCGGGCAGGTCTTCGCCGTCCCGATCCAGTCGTGGGTCGACACCGCCGACAGCTTCCTCGGCTCGGCCGTCGAAGCCGGGCACGAGGTCGCGGACCGGGTGAAGACCGCGCACACGGCGTTCAGCGACCACGAGCAGACCACGAAGAGCCTGATCGAAGGCATCGGCAAGGAGCTGCCGGCATGACCGAGACGCAGGAGAACCCCCTGGTCGCGACGAGCGAGTCGCCGGGCGGCTTCTGGAGCGGGATGGGCGACGGCTCGAAGGGCGAGCTGGACAACGTCAACGCCCAGGCCGGCGGCGCGGGCATCTTCAGCGACGCCGCCTCGACGCTGACCGACGCCCGCAACGGCGACTGGGGCAACCTCGCCATGGACGTCGGCACCGACGCCCTCGACCTGCTCGGCGCGGCGATGGACCCGCTCGGCACGCTCGCGAGCGCGGGCGTCGGCTGGCTGATCGAGCACATCAGTTTCCTCAAGGACGGCCTCGACAAGCTCGCCGGCAAGCCCGAGGCCGTCACGGCCAAGGCCGTGACCTGGTCGAACATCTCGAAGCAGCTGACCGAGACGGCCGAGCAGTACGAGCAGCAGGCCAAGAAGGTCGGGCAGTCGTTCAGCGACTGCGGGTCCGCGGAGGCCTACCAGCGGACGGCGGAGAGCTACGTCAGCGTCCTGCGCGGCGCGGCTTCGCACGCCGGGGACGCGTCGACCGCGATGAACGTCGGCGCCGCGCTGGTCGGCACCGAGCGCGGGCTGATCCGCGACCTGATCTCGTCGTTCGTCGGCGAGCTGATCGTCAAGGCGCTGGCCGCGCTGGCCGCGTCGTGGTGCACCTTCGGCGGGACGATCGCGGCGTTCATCGCCGACACGGTCGTCGAGGGCGGGGTGCTCGCGGAGAAGATCAGCACGCGCATCACGAAGATCGTCGAGAAGCTCGAGAGCCTCGCGAAGGGCGCCGGCAAGTCGAAGGCGGCCCTGGAGGGCGCGGCGAACGCGCTCAAGAAGGTGGGCAAGGGCGTCGACAAGCTGGTGGACAAGAGCGTCGACAAGCTGGTGGACAAGAGCGTCGACACGGCCGCGGGCATCGAGCGCAAGGCGAACGAGCTGAAGCAGGCCGGCAAGGAGGCCAAGACCGCCGAGGAGACGGCGAAGGGGTGGGGCGACGCCGCCAAGGAGCACGTCCCGGGCCGGGAGAAGGTCGAAGGCCTCGGCGAGAAGTACTCGGAGGACGGCCGCAGCGTGCTGAACCAGCACAAGCAGCTCGACCCCAACGAAAAGGTCCACTGGAACACCGCCGACACCGTCGGCGTGGCGACCGAGGGCCGCCGCCAGGAGAACGAGCAGATCGACCGCTACCACGAAGGCCAAGAGGCCTACGAGAAGGAACACCCCGAAGGCGAGGGCGAGTGATCGAGCAGGCCGAGGTGGAGCTGGCCAACCGCAACGGGCAGCTCCACCCCGCCCAGCGCGGGAAGCTGCTCGACCTCAACTTCTGGGCCGCGGCGGTGGTGGGGGTCGCCGGGCTGGTGGCCGCGGTGCTGATCGCGCTGGTGGCCGAGACCGCGGGCGAAGTGCTGGGCAGCGTCGTCCCGATCCTCGCGCTGGCCGCCTGGTTCTGCTACGTCTGCTGGCGCCGGCTGGCCGACGCCGGCGGCGGGCGGCTGCGCGCGGTCACCGGCTGGACGCACGACTTCGACACCGCGCGCCTGACCGACGAGTACCCGATCGGCCTGCACCACAGCCCGGCCGGGTTCAAGAGCGTCGAGACGTTCAGCCTGCGTGCGGGCGGCCGGACCTACCCGCTGGAGCGGAAGCTCCGCGAGCGGATCCGGCCGGATCAGGTGAACACCGTCCTGATCGCGCCGCGCAGCAAGCTGCTGATCAACGTGCTCCCGGCTTAGGCGGCCGCCTCGGACAGGGCGTCGAACTCGGCGTCGCTCAGCTCGATGTCCGCCGCCGCGATGTTGTCCTCGACGTGCGCGACCGACGACGTCCCGGGGATCGGCAGCACCACCGGCGAGCGCTTGAGCAGCCAGGCCAGGGCCAGCTGCGACGGCGACGCGTCGTGCTCCTTGGCCAGCGTGCTCAGCGGGCTGTCCGGGCCGGCCAGTGCGCCGGTGGCCAGCGGGAACCACGGGATGAAGGCGATGCCGTGTTCGGTGGCGTGGTCGAGCAGCGGCTCCGCGTCGCGCTTGGCCAGGTTGAACATGTTCTGGACGGACACGATCTCCGCCGTCTTCTGCGCCTCCTGCAGGTCCGCGACACTGACCTCGGACAGGCCGATGTGCCGGATCTTGCCCTCGTCCTGCAGCTTCTTCAGCTCACCGAGTTGCTCGGCCACCGGGACCTTCGGGTCGATCCGGTGCAGCTGCAGCAGGTCGATCCGCTCGAGGCCGAGGTGGCGCAGGCTCAGCTCGACCTGCTGGCGCAGGTACTCGGGCCGGCCGACCGGGATCCACTCGTTCGGGCCCTGCCGGGTGAAGCCGGCCTTCGTCGCGATGACGAGGTCGTCGGCGTACGGGTGCAGGGCCTTCTTGAGCAGCAGGTCGGCCACGAACGGGCCGTAGACGTCGGCGGTGTCGATCAGCGTGACACCCAGCTCGACGGCGCGCCGCAGCACGCGGACGGCCTCCTCGGGGTCCTTCGGGTCGCCCCAGACGCCGGGCCCGGTCAGCTGCATCGTGCCGTACCCGAGCCGGGTGACCGGCAGGTCTCCGCCGATCGTGAACGTGCCTGAGTTCTTGGCGCTCATCTTTCGTCCCATCGTTGTCCGGGGTGCTCCACCGGGTGTCAACCCGCGGAGCGCCCCGGACAATCCCGGATCACGTCAGGAGTTGCTCGGGAACCCCAGGTTCACCCCGGCGTGGGACCGGTCGGGCCAGCGCGAGGTGACGACCTTGGTGCGGGTGAAGAAGTGGAAGCCCTCCGGCCCGTAGGCGTGGCTGTCGCCGAAGAGGGAGTCCTTCCAGCCGCCGAAGGAGTAGTAGCCGACCGGCACCGGGATCGGGACGTTCACCCCGACCATGCCGACCTCGACCTCGTTCTGGAACCGGCGCGCGGCCGCGCCGTCGCCGGTGAAGATCGCGGTGCCGTTGCCGTACGGGTTGGCGTTGATCAGGTCCAGGGCGTCGTCGTAGGACGCCGCGCGCGCCACCGACAGCACCGGGCCGAAGATCTCGTCGGTGTAGATCGACATCTCCGGGCGCACGTGGTCGAACAGCGTCGGGCCGAGCCAGAAGCCGTCGCCGGGCACCTCGACCCCGCGGCCGTCGACGACCAGCGACGCGCCCGCCTCGACCCCGGCGTCCACATAGGACTCGACGCGCTCGTGGTGGGCGCGGGTGACCAGCGGGCCCATCTCGGACGCCGGGTCCCGGCCGTCGCCGACCTTCAGCCTCGCGATCCGCTCGGCGATCTTCGCGACCAGCTCGTCGCCGACCGGGTCGACGGCCACCACGACCGACACGGCCATGCAGCGCTCCCCCGCGGAGCCGAACCCGGCGGACACCGCGGCGTCGGCGGCCAGGCCGAGGTCGGCGTCGGGCAGCACGACCATGTGGTTCTTCGCGCCGCCGAGCGCCTGGACGCGCTTCCCGTTGCGGGTGCCGGTTTCGTAGACGTACCGCGCGATGGGCGTCGACCCGACGAACGAGATCGCCTTGACGTCACGGTGTTCCAGCAGCCCGTCGACCGCGACCTTGTCCCCGTGCAGCACGTTGAGCACCCCCGCGGGCAGCCCGGCCTCGGCGAAGAGCTCCGCGAGGAACACCGCCGCCGACGGGTCCTTCTCACTCGGCTTGAGCACGACGGTGTTGCCGCAGGCCAGCGCGTTCGGCACGAACCACAGCGGCACCATGGCCGGGAAGTTGAACGGCGAGATCACCCCGACCACCCCGAGCGGCTGGGCGATCGAATAGACGTCGACGCCGGTGGAGGCGTTCTCGCTGAAACCGCCCTTGAGCAGCTGCGCGGCGCCGCAGGCGTACTCGACGTTCTCGATCGCGCGGGCGATCTCGCCGGCCGCGTCCGACTCGACCTTGCCGTGCTCGCTCGTGACGATCTTCGCCAGCTCGTGCTTGCGCGCCGAGAGCAGCTCGCGGAAGGCGAACAGCACCCGCGTCCGGCCGGCCAGTGACGTCCCGCGCCAGCCCGGCAGCGCCGCCGACGCGGCCGCGACGGCCTCGTCGACCTCGGCCGGCCCGGCGAAGTCGACCTGCGCGCGGACCTGCCCGGTGGCGGGGTCGAACACGTCGCCGGAACGCGCGGGAGCGCCGGTGAACAGCTTGCCGTCGATCCAGTGGGTGATGCGGTCGGTCACGACGGGCACTCCTTCGCTCGGGGACTTCCTTGCGAGTGTCCGGGCGGGCGCCACGCGGACGCCATCGGCAACGTGTACGTCAGTTGGCTTCCGGCCGTACAGTCTGTCCCTGCCGATCATGCCGGGGAGGTTCCGTGTACCCGACCGTCGCCGACGTGCTCGCGCTGCCGGTGCTGCGCCAGGGCCGCCCGCACGTCGTCGCGGGAGCGGCCGGGCTGGACGCGCCCGTGCGCTGGGCGCACGTCGCCGAGGTCGCCGACATCGCGCACCTGCTGCGCGGCGGCGAGCTGGTGCTGACCACCGGTGTCGCACTGCCCGACGACGGCCCGTCGCTGGCCCGCTACGTCGCGGACCTGGCCGGGGTCGGCGCCGCGGGTGTGGTGATCGAGCTGGTCCGGCACTGGAGCGACAAGCTGCCCGCGGCCCTGGTCGAGGCCGCCGACCGGCACGGGTTCCCGCTGGTCACGCTCTCGCGCGAGACGCGGTTCGTGAGCGTCACCGAGGCGGTCAACGGCCAGATCGTCGACGCCCAGGTCGCCGAGCTGCGCGCCGCCGAGCGCGTCCACGAGACGTTCACCGCGCTGACGGTCGCGGGTGCCGAACCCGGCGTCGTGCTGGGCGAGGTCGCGCGGCTCACCGAGCAGCCGGTGGTGCTGGAGACGCTCTCGCACGAGGTGCTCGCCTACGACGCGGCCGGCACGGACCCGGCCGAGCTGCTCACCGGCTGGCCCGCGCGGTCGCGGGTGGTCCAGGTCGGCGAGCGCACCGGTTACCACGCGGGCGCGGGCTGGCTGGTCACCGTCGTCGGCGCGCGCGGCCACGACTGGGCGCGGCTGATCGTCGTGTGCGCCGAGCAGCCGCCGCACCGCCACCGCGTGGTCGCCGAGCGGGCGGCATCCGCGCTGGCCGTGCACCGCCTGGTCGCGAAGGACTCCGACGGCCTCGAGCGGCAGGCCCACCGCGCGGTGCTCGGCGAGCTGCTGACCTCGCCCGCGCCGTCGGCGGAGCTGCTGGCCAGGGCGTCCGCGCTGGCCGTGCCGCTGACCGGGCGGCAGCTGGTCGGGGTGGCCGTGCGGCCGCGGCTGACCGGCACCTCGCGCCAGGCGTTGTCGACCCCGCCGGTGCTGCGCGAGCTGGCCGAGGCGACGGCGCTGGCCGCGCGCCGCGCGAAGGTGTCGGCGCTGGTGGCGACCGACGACACCGGCGTCCGGGCGCTGATCGCGCTGTCCCCCGAGGCGAACGCCGACGCGGTGCTGCAGCGGCTCGCCACCGACGTCCACGACGCTCGCTCGAGCGCGCCGGGTGTGCTCGCCGTCGGCACCACCGTGCTGTCACCCGCCGAAGCGGGCCGGACGCTGCTGGAGGCCGGGCAGGTCGCGGCCGCCGCGCTGGGCGCGGGGGCGGAGCGGGTGCTGCACCGGCTGTCCGACGTCCGGCTGCGCGGCCTGCTGCACCTGCTTTCCGGGGACGAGCGGGTCGCCGCCTTCGCGACCCGTGAGCTGGGGCCGCTGCTGCAGCGGGACGCCGCGTCGGGCAGCCGGCTCGTGCAGGCGTTGCGGCACTACTGCGAGCAGGGCGGCAACAAGTCGGCGGCGGCCGCGGCGGCGCACACGTCGAGGACGGCGTACTACCAGCAGCTCGCCCGGATCGAGCAGGTCCTGGGCGTCCGGCTGGAGGAGCCGGAGTCGATGCTCTCGCTCTACGTCGCGCTGCTGGCGCTGGACCTCACCCGGACGAGCGAAGAAGACTCACCCGGACGTGCAGCACAGTGATCGACTTCGGCCTGCCGATGAGACCGATATGGCCTTACTCCCGGTTGCCGCCTGCCTGCTGAGCCTGACCCGCCTCGCGCCCGCGCCGCCGCCGGCGTCGACCCTGCAGCTGACCAGCCACGACAGCGGCGGCCGGATCGGCTCGGTCGTGCTGACCTGCGAGCCGTCGGGCGGCACGCACCCGAAGCGCGAGCGCGCCTGCGCCGTGCTCCAGGGCGTGAACGGCGACTTCACCCGGATCACCGCGCGGCACCAGGCGTGCACGCTGATCTACGCCCCGGTGGACGTCACGGCCGTCGGCACCTGGCGCGGCAGGCCGGCGTCGTACCGCACGACCTACGCCAACCGCTGCGAAGCCGACCGCGACTCCGACGGCGTCTTCGCCTTCTGACGGGTTTCGCGCGCGGGAGCCGCCGGACCGCCCCCACGACGGCCCGGTGGCTCCCGCTCGACGTAGTGACCACGCGCGAGCGGCCCGTTCGGTTCAGCCGCAGCGGCCGAGGGGGACGTCACGGGCGGTGGCACGGCTGAGGTTCCAGGCGGGCCAGCCGTCCTGGGTGTCGCCGGCCAGGACCTGCCGCAGCACGCACGAGCGGAGCGGCTCGGAAAGCCGTGCGGACACGACCGGGACGACGTCCGCGGAGAACCCGCCGAGGTACCCGTGGTCGAGGGGCTTCCCGGCGTCGGCGCGGTCGAGGTTGGCGCCGGCGATGAGGCGTTCCGGATCGAGGACGGCGAGGACCAGCAGCGCGGCGGCGGCCGTCCCGATCGCGGCGCGCGGCAGCCACGTCGAGCGCAGCTTGACCAGGGAGGCGCCCACCAGCACGAAAACCGCGCCGAACCAGAACTCGCAGACCTCGACCAGCAGGCGGAGCACGGTGAAGCCGTAGGCCTGCTGGTAAGTCCACATGCGACTCAACGCCGACCCGACGAGCACCAGGCTCAGTACGCTGAGCGCCCCCAGCAGGACACGCTGGCGGAGGCGGTCGGCCTTCGTGACGTCCGGTGCCCAGCGCAGCGCGGCGGCGACGATGGCCAGGGTCAGCACGGTGACCGCGCAGAGCTGCCAGAAGCCGCCGCGGGCGTACTCGGCCGCGGTCAAGCCGTTGGTGCGCAGGACGTACTCGGTGCCGCCGAACAGCACGACCAGCCGGACCCCGACCCAGACGCTGAAGATCAGTACGAGAACCACGAGCGGGACCGTCCACTCCAGACCGTACTTGCTCTGATGTGGACGGTCCGCCGTCGCCCGAGGCGGTGGTGCGGCGAGGAAGTAGCACGCCCCGGCGACGAGCAGCGCGGCGACGGCGAAGACGAGGCACCACCGCACGACGGTCCCGAAACTGAGCTCGGGGATCATCGCCTCGACGAGCACGGCGAAGTCGGGATCGGCGCTGGCCAGCAGCGGCACGAAGACGGCGACGAGCACGGCGGCGGCCAGCACGGCGAGCGCGATCCGACGCGCGACGCCGTCCCGCCGCGCGGTGAACTTCCCGATCCCCCGGCCGGCCCACGGAATCGCCCGCAGGGCTTCGAGCGGGACGGCGAAGACGTCGTAGAGCACGGTGTGGACGGTCCGTTTCCCCACGACCGCGAGCGACCCGGTGAAGACGGCGGCCAGCACGCAGAGGACGAACAGCCACCCGGACGCCCGGATGGCCCCCATGCTCAGCAGCGCGAGGGAGAGCGCGGCCCACCCGGCGTTCCCCCAGGTGAGAGCGCCCTTCTGCCCGTCCCGCGCCCGCCGGTCGGCGACCACGACGGCCCCGGCGACGGCCACCCCGGTGAGCAACCACCCGATGCCGGGCCGGTCGACGGGCAGCAGGAGCGCACCGACCACCCCGGCGACGGCGGCGGCCGGCAGCACCGCAGGCGGAAGAGGAACAACAGCGGACTTGGGCGGCGGCAACGGCCGCATCACCACGGGCGGCGCGGCCACGGCCACCCCACCGCCCGGGATCCCCGGCCCAGCCACCCCGGCCCCCGCCCCGGACCGCGCCGGGCCGGCTCCTCGACCTCCCGCCTCCTCGGCTTCCCACACCCCGGCAGCACCACCGCTTTCCCCGGCGGCAGCATCCCCTCCGAACCGCACCGCGCGAGCCCGCCGCCCGACCGCACCACCCGCTTCCCCAGCAGCCGACTCCCCTTCGGACCGCAGCGCGCCGGACCCCCGCCCGACCGCACCACCTCCCGCCGCGGCCGGATCCGCGTTCTCCGGCACCCGGGACGCGGCAGTCCGCTTCCCCCGCGGTACCCCACCACCCACACTGGACTTCGGCATTTCGCCTGCTTTCTCGAAGGTCGCGTTCACGTTCGCAAATGTCACTCGCCAGGCGCTCCCCAGGGTCGTGAGTGGGAAACCGGGTCAGAACACCGTTTCCCACTCACGACACCGGCATCAGCTCGTCGGGAGGCTCACCCGGATCCGGCCGCCGGTGCCTTCGACGGGCTCGACCACGCCGATCGTCCCGCCGTGCAGCTCCACCGCCCACCGCGCGATCGCCAGGCCCAGCCCGGTGCCGCCGCCCGTCGGGCGCTCGCCGCGCGTGAAGCGCTCGAACACCCGCGTGCGGTCGGCCGGGGCGATGCCCGGGCCCTCGTCGCACACCTCGATGCGCACCTCGCCGACCCGCAGCTCCGCGACGACCCGCACCACACCGCCGGCCGGGCCGTGGCGGGCCGCGTTCTCCAGCAGGTTCGCCACCACCTGGAACAGCCGCCCGCGGTCGGCCGTCACCACCGCGTCCGCCGGGGACACCGACACCTCGAAGCTCACCCCGCGCACCAGCGCGGCCTCGGAAACCGCCTCCGACAGCAGCGAAGACAGGGAGAACGAGGTCTTGTGCAGCGGAATCGCCCCCGCGTCCAGCCGCGACAGGTCCAGCAGCTCCTCGACCAGCGTCGCCAGCCGTTCGGTCTGCTGCAACGCCGTCTTCAACGTCGCCGGATCCGGCTCCTCGACGCCGTCCACGAGGTTCTCCAGCACCCCGCCCAGCGCCGTGATCGGCGTCCGCAGCTCGTGCGAGACGTTCGCGATCAGCTCGCGCCGCTGCCGGTCGGCGTCGCCGAGGTCACCCGCCATCAGGTTGAACGCCTGCGCGAGCTCACCCACCTCGTCGCGCGTGGTGGCGCGGACGCGGCGGGTGTAGTCGCCCTTCGCCATCGCCCGCACCGCGCCCGTCATCTCGCGCAGCGGCCGGGTCATCCCGTGCGCCAGCACCTGCGAGAGCACCAGCGCCAGCACCACCGCGGTGATCGTCGTCTTCGGCGGCAGCCAGCCGATCTGCCAGTTGAAGAACGCGAAGGCGACGCCGCCGGAGGCCACCATCAGGATCGCCAGCTTCAGCTTGATCGACCGGACGCGGTCGAGCGGCCGCGGCAGCAGCTCGGCGACCTTCACGACGACCCGCTTCACGATCCCGCCTCCAGCGCGTAGCCGACGCCGTGCACGGTGCGGATCAGGTCCGCGCCGAGCTTCCGGCGCAACGCCTTGATGTGGCTGTCGACGGCCCGGGTGCCCGCGGACGTGCCGTGGACGTCCCAGTCCCACACCTCCGACAGCAGCCGTTCCCGCGGCTGCACCGACCGCGGCCGCCGTGCGAAGTGCACGAGCAGGTCGAACTCGATCGGCGTCAGCTGCGCCGCCACCCCCGCCCGGGCGACCCGCCGCTGGTCGACGTCGATCTCGAGGTCACCGAGCACGATCCGGGTACCCGTCCCGCCGGACGCCGACCGTTCGACCCGGCGCAGCAGCGCGTGCACCCGGGCGGTCAGCACCCGCATCGAGAACGGCTTGGTGAGGTAGTCGTCGGCGCCGACACCCAGCCCGACCAGCATGTCCGTCTCGTCGGCGCGCGCGGTCAGCATCAGCACCGGCACCGGACGCCTGCCCTGGATCCGGCGGCAGACCTCCAGGCCGTCGAAGCCCGGGAGCATGACGTCCAGCACCACCAGGTCCGGCTCCCAGGACGCCTCGGCTTCGACGGCGGCCGGCCCGTCGTGGGCGACCTCCACGGTGAACCCCTCGGCCCGCAGCCGCGCCACGATCGACGCGGCGATCGTGACGTCGTCCTCGACGACCAGCACCCGCCGCCCACCCAGTTCCATGGCGCCGACTCTAGGCACCGGAGGTGGAGACGGTTCGCGCGAAGTGTGGAGATCCTGTGAAGACGTTTCATGCGCTTTGCCGGAATGTGACCACTGGTCGTGTGACGCAGGTCATGCACTCCGGCGGCCGTTCGCGCAATCGACAGTCTGCACTCCTAGCCGTCGAAGAGTGAACACTCTGCCGTTGCCCCCGCCGCGGGCGGACGCGCAGGATTCCGCAATGGCGCCGACACCCGCAGACCAGCGCGTGCACGACGACGGCCGGGTCGAGCTCGACCCGGGTGACGTCGGGTCTCTCGAAGGCAGCCGGTTCTTCAACGACGAACTGGCACCCGTCCCCGTGGCGAAACGAACCTGGACCACCTACAACTACTTCGCGCTCTGGATGGGGATGGCCCACAACATCCCCAGCTACGCCCTGGCCGCGTCGCTGATCGCGCTCGGCATGAACTGGGTGCAGGCGCTGATCACCATCACCATCGGCAACCTGGTCGTGCTGGCGCCGATGCTGCTCAACAGCCACGCCGGCACGAAGTACGGCATCCCGTTCCCGGTGTTCGCCCGCGCCTTCTACGGCATGCGCGGCGCCAACCTGGCCGCTTTGCTGCGGGCGTTCATCGCCTGCGGCTGGTTCGGCATCCAGACCTGGGTCGGCGGCGAAGCCATCTACGTCATCCTCGGCCGCCTGCTCGGCTCGGGGTGGCGGGACGCGCCGGAGATCGCCGGGCAGCACTGGACGCTCTGGCTGTCGTTCGTGGTGTTCTGGATCGGCCAGATGCTGATCATCTGGCGCGGCATGGACGCGGTCCGCCGGTTCGAGAACTGGACCGCGCCGCTGGTGTCGGTCGGCTTCCTGATCATGCTCGGGTACGTGCTGGTCAAGGCGGGCGGGCTCGGCCCGATCCTGGCCGACGGCGGCAAGCTCGGCTGGGGCCCGGACTTCTGGAAGGTGTTCGCGCCGTCGCTGATGGCGATGATCGCGTTCTGGTCGACGCTCTCCCTCAACATGCCGGACTTCACGCGCTTCGGCGGCAGCCAGCGCAAGCAGGTCCGCGGCCAGATCCTCGGCCTGCCGACGACGATGACGTTCATCGCGATCGTCGCCATCCTGACCACGTCGGGCGGGCACGTGCTCTACGGCGAGGACATCTGGGACCCGGCGCAGCTGGCCGACAAGTTCACCAGCCCCGTCGTGGTCGTCGTCGCGCTGGTCGCGCTGGTGCTCGCGACGATCTCGGCGAACCTCGCGGCCAACGTCGTCAGCCCGTCCTACGACTTCTCCAACGCCTTCCCGAAGAAGATCACCTTCGCGGTCGGCGGCGGGATCACCGGTGTCATCGGCATCCTGATCCAGCCGTGGCGCCTCTACTCCGACCCGGACATCTACATCTTCGCGTGGCTCGGCTTCTACGGCGGCCTGCTCGGCGCGGTCGCCGGCGTGCTCGTCGCCGGGTACTGGGTGATCGCCCGCACGAAGCTCAAGCTGAAGGACCTCTACACACCCGATGGGGTGTATTGGTTCAGCGGCGGCTGGAACTGGCGCGCGCTGGTCGCCACGCTGGTGGGAGCCGTTCTCTCGGTCGGCGGTGCCTATGGCGGGCCGTTCCCCGACGGCGGGCTGATCCCGTTCCTCAAGCCGCTTTACGACTACAACTGGGTGGTCGGCTTCGTCGGCGCGTTCGTCGTCTTCGCCGCCCTGTCCGCGTCATCGAACAAGGAGGAAGCAAGTGAGCGTCGTCCGAGCCGGATTGATCCAGCAGCGGTGGACGGGTGACAAGGAGTCCATGATCAAGGCGGCGGTCGACCACATCGCCTCCGCCGCCTCGCAGGGCGCCCAGGTCGTCTGCCTGCAGGAACTGTTCTACGGCCCCTACTTCTGCCAGGTGCAGGACACCGAGTTCTACTCCTACACCGAGGGCATCCCGGACGGGCCGACGACCAAGCTCATGCAGGAGGTCGCCGAGCGCCACGGCGTGGTGCTGATCGTGCCGATGTACGAGGTCGAGCAGCCCGGCGTCTACTACAACACCGCCGCGGTGATCGACGCCGACGGCACGTACCTCGGCAAGCACCGCAAGAACCACATCCCGCAGGTCAAGGGCTTCTGGGAGAAGTTCTACTTCCGGCCCGGGAACCTGGGTTACCCGGTGTTCGACACCGCCGTGGGCCGCATCGGCGTCTACATCTGCTACGAGCGGCACTTCCCGGAGGGCTGGCGCGCGCTGGGCCTGGCCGGGGCGAAGATCGTGTTCAACCCGTCGGCGACCAGCCGCGGCCTGTCGCAGTACCTGTGGAAGCTGGAGCAGCCGGCGGCCGCGGTGGCGAACGAGTACTTCGTCGGAGCGATCAACCGCGTCGGCGTGGAACCCTTGGGAGAGAACGACTTCTACGGCCAGACCTACTTCGCCGACCCGCGAGGCCAGCTGATCGGCGACGCCGCGTCCGACACCGACGACGAGGTCGTCATTCGCGACCTCGACATGACGCTGATCGACGAGGTCCGGGACCTGTGGGCGTTCTACCGCGACCGCCGGCCGGACACCTACGGCCCCCTCACGGAGGCCTGATGACCACCCTGATCAAGGGCGGCCAGGTCGTTTCGCCGTCGGGTGCGCTCCTGGCGGACGTGCTGGTGGACGGCGAGACCATCGCCGCCGTCGGCGCGCCCGGCACGCTGTCCGGCGACGAGACGATCGACGCCACCGGCAAGTACGTGCTGCCCGGCGGCATCGACGCGCACACGCACATGGAGATGCCGTTCGGCGGCACGCACTCCGTCGATACGTTCTCGACCGGCACCACGGCCGCGGCCTGGGGCGGCACGACGACGATCATCGACTTCGCCGTGCAGGCCAAGGGGACGTCCCTGCTGTCCACGATGGACAAGTGGCACTCCAAAGCGGACGGCAACTGCGCGATCGACTACGGCTTCCACATGATCGTCTCCGACGTCAACGACCAGTCGCTGAAGGAGATGGAGGCCTGCGTCGACGCCGGGGTCGGCAGTTTCAAGATGTTCATGGCCTACCCGGGCGTGTTCTACTCGACCGACGGCGAAATCCTGCTGGCCATGCAGAAGGCGCGCGAGATCGGCGCCACGATCATGATGCACGCCGAGAACGGCATCGCGATCGACCAGCTGGCCGCGCAGGCCGTGGCCGCCGGGAACACCGACCCGGTGCAGCACGGCCTGACCCGGCCGCCGGAGCTGGAGGGCGAGGCGACGTCACGGGCGATCCAGCTCGCGAAGGTCACCGGCTCGCCGCTCTACATCGTGCACCTCTCGGCGTCGCAAGCGCTTGCGGCCGTGGCCGAAGCGCGCAACGACGGCCAAAACGTATTCGCCGAGACGTGCCCGCAGTACCTCTACCTGTCCATCGAGGACCTGGCGAAGCCGGACTTCGAGGGCGCGAAGTACGTCGCGTCGCCGCCGCTGCGGGAGAAGTCGCACCAGGCCGACCTCTGGCGCGGGCTGCGGACGAACGACCTGTCCGTGGTGTCCACCGACCACTGCCCGTTCTGCTTCAAGGACCAGAAGGAGCTGGGCCGCGGCGACTTCCGGGCGATCCCGAACGGCATGCCCGGGGTCGAGCACCGGATGGACCTGCTGCACCAGGGCGTCGTCGCGGGTGAGCTGACGCTCGGGCGCTGGGTCGAGACGTGCTCGGCGACGCCGGCGCGGATGTTCGGGCTGTACCCGCGCAAGGGCGTGATCGCCGCGGGTTCGGACGCCGACATCGTCGTCTACGACCCCGAGGCGACCCAGACCCTGTCGGCCGAGACGCACCACATGAACGTGGACTACTCGGCGTACGAAGGGTTCGAGCTGACCGGCCGGGTGCACACGGTGCTGTCTCGTGGGCGGGTCGTGGTGTCGCCTTCCGGTTTCTCGGGAAGCACTTCGCACGGCAAGTTCCTGTCCCGCTCGCTGAACCAGTACCTGAACTGAGGAGCGGCCGATGGACTTCGGGATCGTGCTGCAGACGGACCCGCCCGCGCGGGACGTCGTGCGGCTGATGAAGGACGCCGAGGACGCCGGGTTCCGCTACGGCTGGACGTTCGACTCCTGCGTGCTGTGGCAGGAGCCGTTCGTCATCTACTCGGCGATCCTGGCCGCGACGTCGTCGCTGGTGGTCGGGCCGATGGTGACCAGCCCGGGCACCCGCGACTGGTCGGTGATGGCCTCGACGTTCGCCACGCTCAACGACATGTACGGCAACCGGACGGTCTGCGGCATCGGCCGCGGCGACTCCGCGCACCGGGTCGTCGGGAATCCACCGTCCACTTTGGCCACCGTGCGCGACTGCATGCACGTGGTGAAGGAGCTCGCCGAGGGGCGGGCGGTCGAGATGAACGACACGACCGTGCAGATCCCGTGGATCCGCAACGGCCGGCTCGAGATGTGGATGGCCGGGTACGGGCCGAAGGCGCTGAAGACGGTCGGCGAGCACGCCGACGGCTTCATCCTGCAGTGCGCGGACCCGGCGATCGCGCGCTGGACGATCGGCGCGGTGCGGGACGCGGCGCGGGCGGCCGGGCGCGACCCGGGCGGCATCACGATCTGCGTCGCGGCTCCGGCGTACGTCGGTGACGACCTGGCGCACCAGCGCGAGCAGCTGCGCTGGTTCGGCGGGATGGTCGGCAACCACGTCGCGGACCTGGTCGCGCGGTACGGCTCGTCCGGTGCGGTGCCGAAGGAGCTGACCGACTACATCCGCGAGCGGGAGGGTTACGACTACAGCCACCACGGCAAGGCAGGCAACCCGTCGACGGAGTTCGTCCCGGACGAGATCGTCGACCGCTTCTGCCTGCTGGGCCCGGCGTCGGCGCACGTTTCCCGGCTGCAGGAGCTGGCCGAGCTGGGCGTGGACCAGTTCTCGCTGTACCTGATGCACGACGACCGCGAGGCGACCCTGGCGTCGTACGGGTCGCAGATCATCCCGAAGCTGACCGCGTAGGGCTCGCCCTACCCCGGTTCCGGGGGTGCGCACCAGCGCGCCCCCGGTCCCGGCGGCGGGACGATCGGCGGATGAAATCTCCGAAACTCCGTGCTGCGCTGGCTCTGGGGGCCGCGGCGGGCGTGGTGGCCTTGAGTGCACCCGCAGCGTCGGCGAGCCCCGCCGGAATCGTCTGGGAACCCTGCCCGGCCGGGTCGCCGAGTGGGTACGACTGCGGCCGCCTCGACGTCCCACTGTCCTATCAGGACCCGTCGGCCGGGACGGCTTCGGTGGCCATCGGCCGCCTCCCCGCCACCGACCAGGCCCACAAGCTGGGCACGATCTTCTACAACCCCGGCGGCCCGGGTTCGTCCGGCCGTTTCGCCCCGGCGTTGACGCCGACGTTGCACGCTCGCTACGACATCGTCGGGATCGACCCGCGCGGCGTCGGGGCGAGTTCGAAGATCCACTGCTTCACGGACCCGTCGCAGATCCAGGTGCTGCAGCGGGCGCTGGGGACGTTCCCGCTTTCCGCGGAAGCCGAGCGGCAGCAGATCGCGGACACGCAGACGGTCACGGACCTGTGCGAGCAGAACGCGGGCCCGCTGGCGAACCACCTGTCGACGGGCACGATCGCCCGCGACCTGGACCGGCTGCGAGCCGCGTTCGGCGAATCGAAGCTGCGTTACTACGGGAAGTCGTACGGCACGTACATCGGCGAGACGTACGCGAACCTGTTCCCCGGCCGCGTCGGCACGCTGGCCCTGGACGCCGTCGACGACCCGTCGCGCTGGGCGACCGGCCCGGGCCCGATGAGCTACCGCCTGGCGGGCTACGTCGACGGCCCGCGAGCCCTCCAGTCCTTTTTGGACGCCTGCGCCGCGCGCTGCACCTTCGACTATTCCGCCATCCTCGATCGCCTGGCCACCGGTCCGATCACGGTGACGGACACCGCGGGCCACCAGGTCGTCGTCACGTACCAGAGTGCGATCGCCCAGATCCACAACTACCTGACGGACGCCCAGGCGGCCCCGCAACTGGCGGCGTTCCTCCAGTCGCTGGCGGACCCATCCTCGCTTGCCCCGGCGGCCGCGGGCGGCCCCCCGGACGTCGACTCGATGCTGGGCGGCGGCGCAACCCTGTGCTCGGACGCGGCAAACCCGCGTGACCCGGCGGTTTGGGCGGGCTACGCCCGCGCGGCCGACCGCATCGGCCGCGGCTTCGGCCCGTACGACGTCTACAAGACCCTGCCGTGCGCCAGCTGGGACGTCACGGACACAGGCCGCTACACAGGCCCCTGGAACCGCCCGACGGCGCCGATCCTGTTGCTCGCGAACAAGCAGGGCGACCTGGAAACCCCGTACGACGGAGCGCAACGAACGGAGAAGCTGCTGGCGAACGCCAGGCTCCTGACCCTGGACACGTACGGCCACGGCTCCCGCGGCAAGAGCGCCTGTGTCGACAAGTCGCTGGACACGTACTTCCTGACGGGCGCGGTACCCGCGCGGGGCACGGTCTGTGCGCCGGACAAGGGCCCGTTCGGCTGACCACCTCGTGAGCGGGCCGTCCGGTCCGTAACAGACCGGACGGCCCCAGCGACTCTGGCGCCGATCAGTTCCCGCAGAGATCGGCACCGGCATGGACATCGCGGAGCGCGCGCAAGCACTCGCCCTGAAGATCCGCAAGCACAAGGACGGCATCGAGACCGAAGAGGCGACCAAGAACGCCTTCGTGATGCCGTTCATCAGCACCGTGCTCGGTTACGACGTGTTCAACCCGGCCGAGGTGATCCCCGAGTTCACCGCCGACGTGGGCACCAAGCGGGGCGAGAAGATCGACTACGCGATCGTGCACAACGGGCAGGTGCAGGTCCTCGTCGAGGCGAAGAAGATCAACGACCCGCTCCGGATCGAGCACGCGTCGCAGCTCTTCCGCTACTTCGCCGTCACGAACGCGCGGATCGCCGTCCTGACGAACGGGCAGGTCTACCAGTTCTACACCGACCTCGACGCGCCGAACCGGATGGACGCGAAACCGTTCCTGGTCATGGACTTCTCGGACATCGACGAGACCCTCCTGCCCGAACTGGCGAAGCTCACGAAGGAGGACTTCGACCTCGACTCGGTCATCAGCGCGGCCGGCGAGCTGAAGTACATCGGGCAGCTCAAGCGCATCCTCGCGGCGCAGTTCAAGGAGCCGGAGGACGAGTGGGTGAAGTTCCTGACCACGCGGGTCTACGAAGGGGCGTTCACCCAGCGCGTGCGCGAGCAGTTCGGCCCGCTGGTGACCAAGGCGACCCGCCAGTTCCTGAACGAGCAGGTCAACGACCGCCTGAAGAACGCGCTCGGCGGCCCCGACGCCTACGTCAGCGTCTCGGGTGGCACCGCAGCGCAGCCGGAGCAGCCCGAAACGCCACCGCCCGCCGAGACCGACAACGCCGAACGCGTGGTCACCACCGAGGAGGAACTCGAGGGCTACCGGATCGTCCGCGCGATCGTCTGCGGCGAGGTGCCGGCCGCGAGGGTCGCCGCGCGCGACACCAAGACGTACTTCGGCGTGCTGCTCGACGACAACAACCGCAAGCCCATCGCCCGGCTGTGGTTCAACCGCTCGAAGAAGTACCTCGGCGTCTTCGACGAGAACAAGGCCGAAACCCGCATCCCGATCACGAGCGTGGAAGAGATCTACGCCCACGCCGACCACCTGCGGCGCACGGTGGCGCGGTACGTGGCCGCACCACCGGCCGCCATCGAAGGCGTCGAAGGACTCGAAGAGCCTCAGTCCACCAGTGCTTGGTAAACCAGCTGCCGCAGCTGGGGCCGCAGCCGATAGGTGCTCGACGGCAGCAGCTGTGTGTAGAACCCGACCGTGATGTCCTCCTCCGGATCCACCCAGAACGCGGTGGAAGCCGCGCCGCCCCAGGCGAACTCGCCGGCCGACGAGATCGTGCGGGCCTTCACCGGGTCCTCCAGCACCGAGAAGCCGAGACCGAAACCGTGGCCGTCAAAGGGCATCTCGGCGAACAGCGGGCGGCCGTACGCCTCCAGGTCCACGTGGCCCGGCAGGTGGTTGCTCGCCATCAGCGACACCGTGCGGGGAGACAGCAGCCGGACGTCGTCCAGCACGCCGCCGTTCAGCAGCATCTCCGTGAAACGCCAGTAGTCCGCGGCCGACGACACCAGACCGCCGCCGCCCGAAAGGCACGACGGGCGGGACTTGCCCAAGGAGCCGAACGCGTCGTTGCGTGCGATGCCGCCGGTGGCGGGGTCCGGGATGTACAGCGCGGCCAGGCGATCGGTGTCGGTCGTGAAGAAGCCCGTGTCCGTCATGCCCAGCGGGCCGAAGATGCGGGAGGCGAAGAACTCGTCCAGCGACTGCCCCGACACCACCTCGACGACGCGGCCGAGGACGTCCGTCGCGATCGAGTAGTTCCACTCCGCGCCGGGCTGGAACAGCAGCGGGAGCGAAGCCCACTGCTCGGAGCACGCGGCCAGATCCAGGCCCGGCGGCGTGCCCCACTCGAAGCCGGCCGCGCGGTAGATCGCGTCCACCGGGTGGCCGTGGTGGAAGCCGTACGTCAGGCCCGCCGTGTGCGTCAGCAGGTGCCACACCCGGATCGGGCCCGTCGCCGGTTCGGTCAGCGGCTTGAGCGCCGAACCCTTGACGTACACCCGCGGCGACGCGAACTCCGGCAGCCACTGGGAGATCGGGTCGTCCAGCTCGAGCAGGCCCTCCTCGGCGAGGATCATCGCGGCGACCGACGTGATCGGCTTGGTCATCGAGAAGATCCGCCAGAGCGTGTCCGGCTCGACCGGCAGCCCGGCCTCGACGTCCCGCTGCCCGCCGCTGCCGACGTGCACCAGCTTGCCGTGCCGGCTCACCACCGCGAGCCAGCCCGGCAACCGTCCATTGTCGACATACCGGGCGAAGTGGTCGTCGATCCGCTTCAGCCGCGCCGCGTCGAAGCCGGCCTCGGCCGGATCGACGTCCACCTTGAGTTCCATGCAGCGAGGTTACTTCTCCCGCGCGCGCTCGGCCGCTTTCTCTTCGCGCCAGGCTTCGTCGTCCTTGCCGACGCGCCAGTAGCCGGAGATCGACAGCAGCTCGCGCCGCACGCCGCGCTCGTCGAGCAGGTACCGGCGCAGCTCACGGACGAAGCCCGCCTCACCGTGCACGAACGCCTGGACGACGCCCTCTCGCCACGGCAGCGCCCGCACCGCCGAGGCGACGTCGCCGCCCGCCGCGCGGTGCAGCCAGGTGATCTGCGCGTCCGCCTTCGTGACCAGCGCCTGCTCTTCGCTCTCGTCCTCGACCAGGATCACGGCCTGCGCCGGGACGCCGGGCGGGAGCGCTTCGAGCGACGCCGCGATGGCCGGCAGGGCACTCTCGTCACCTGCCAGGAGGTGCCAGTCGGCCTCCGCGCCCGGCGCGTACGCCCCGCCCGGACCCGACAGCAGCAGCTCGTCGCCCGGCTTCGCCGCGGCCGCCCACGGGCCGGCGATGCCCTCGTCACCGTGGTGGACGAAGTCGAAGACCAGCTCGCCGGCCTGCGGGTCGAACCCCCGCACGGTGTAGGACCGCATCCGCGGCCACTGCTCGCGCGGCAGGGTGGCCCGGATCTCCTGGACGTCGAACGGCTCCGGGTACGCGACGCCGGGCACCTTGAACAGCACCTTCACGTAGGCGTCGGTGAACGCGTTGGCCGCGAAGTCCTTGATGCCGTCACCACCGGCGACGATCCGGATCATGTGCGGGGTGAGACGCTCGGTGCGCAGCACACGCAGCTTCACCGCGGGCCGTCCGGACCGGCGGGGCGCTTCGGCCATCGGCCATCTCCTTGCTCAGTACTAAGGCTTGCCTAACTCACCCTACGCGCCGGATCGCACCCCCGGCCAGTCCGGGCGGTCCAGCTCCGCCAGCAACCCGGCGAATCCGGCCGCCACCTTTTCGCGGTACCCCAGGAAGAACCGGTTGGCCAGCGGGACACCCCAGCGCCCCCACTCGGCCGCGTTGACCACCCGGTGCTCGACGCGCGCCCCGGCCGGATCGGCGGTCACGCGGTACTCGCCGCGGTACCACCAGCCGCCCTGCACGGCGACAAAACCGCGATCGGCGTCGACGTCCATGCGCATCGGGTACCCGCCCGAGGTCAGCCACACACGCAGCCGCTCGAACACCTCACCCGGCGGCCGGGGAACCACCCCGGCCGCCTCCGCAAGCGTTTTCACCCGCGCGGATCCGAGACGCGGGTGTTCTGGAACGCCGTGATCAGCCACTCGCCGTCGTCCTCGACCAGCACGAAGCTGACCGTGGATTCGCGGCCCGCGTCAGTTGTCTCACCCCCGGCGAGCGAGGAGCCACCGCCCACCACGGCGACGGCGACGTCCGGGCGGACGAACCGCACCTTGGTCTCGGCGCCGAGGTTCCCGGTCAGCTTCGAACCCTTCAACGGCCCTTCGAAGAGCGCGCGGTGCCCGTTCTCGATCGCGGCGCGACCGGGCATGTTCAGTCCAAAGAAGGTGATGTAGTCCGCGTCCTCGGTGAAGAGGCGGCCGTACGCGGTGGCGTCGCCGTCGTTCCAGGCCCGCGTGAGCCGGTCGAGCACGGCGCGGACGTCGGTTTCTGCGGTGATCGTGGTCATGAGCTCCCCTTGTCGAACGCTGTTCGTCTTACGAACACCGTTCTACATACGAACGCCGTTCGCGTCAAGTACAGTGTTCGTGAACAAGGAGGTGTTCGTGACCGTTCCCCCGCCGCCGTGGCGCCGCGCCCCGCGCCGCCGCGCCGCGAAGCCCGCGCTCTCGCAAGAGCTCGTCGTGAAGACGGCGCTGGAGATCCTGGCGAAGGAGGGTTTCGACGCGGTGACCATGCGCCGGGTCGCGCAGGAGCTGGAGACGGGACCCGCGTCGCTCTACGCGCACGTGTCGAACAAGGACGAGCTGGCGGAGCTGATGCTCGACGCCGTCCTGGGCGGCCTGCCGCTGCCGGAGCCCGATCCGGCGCGCTGGGACGAGCAGGTGAAGGACCTGGTGCACGCGCAGATCGACGCGATGGTCGCGCACCCGGGCATCGCGCGGGTGGCGTGGAACATCGCGGTGCCGGTCAACCCCAGCTCACTGCACCAGGGCGAAGCGATGCTCAAGCTGCTGCGCGCGGGCGGGCTGGATCTCAAGCAGGCGAGCTTCGCCGGTGACGCGCTTTCGCTCTACGCCAAGGCGTACGCGTACGAAGCGAGTGGCTGGACGTGGGGTGAGATCGACGCCGACGACGTCTCCGAGCGCGGCGAGCAGATGCTGGCGTACATGCGGTCGCTGCCCGCCGACGCCTTCCCGAACATGCTGCGGATGGGCGAGTTCTTCACCGAGGAGACCGCCACCGAGCGGCTGGACTTCGCGCTCGACGTGTTCCTGGCCGGCCTGAAGGTGGTCGCGGCCAGGAACACGTGAGGGTCAGGGAACCAGGACGATCTTGCCGCGCGTGTGGCGCTGGGCCAGCTCGCGGTAGGCGTCCTGCACCTCGGCCAGCGGGTACACGCTCGCGACGGGGACCTCCAGCAGGCCCTTGGCGATCAGGGTCGCCAGCTCGCGCAGGACGTCCGCCGTCGACGCGGCCGCGCTGCCCTCGGCCTTGACGTTGTACTTCCCGGCCGCGGCGAAGTCGATGATCGTGTTGATCCGGCCCGCGTACACCCCGAGCCGCAGCGCCAAGTCGACGTAACCGTCGCCGTAGGTGTCGATGAACGCGTGGACGCCGTCCGGCGCGGCCTTCTCGATCCGCTCCTCGACGCCCTCGCCGTACTCGACCGGCACGACGTCGAGCTCGCGCAGCCACGCGTGGTTCGCTTCGCTCGCGAGGCCGATCACGGTGGCACCGGACAGCTTCGCCAGCTGGACGGCCAGCGAGCCGACACCGCCCGCGGCCCCCGAGACGACGACCGTCTCGCCTTCGCGCGGGTACACCGCGCGCACCGCGGCGTAGGCCGTGGCACCGGCGACGTACAGCGAACCGGCCGCCTCCCACGACACGCCGTCGGGGCGCGGCGTCAGGTTCTCCGCCGGCGCCACGACGAACTCCGCCTGGCTGGACCGGGTGTGGACGAACCCGATGACCTCGTCGCCGACCTCGATCTCCTCGACGCCTTCGCCGAGTTCGGCGACCACGCCCGCGAAGTCACTGCCCTGGCCCGATGGGAAGGTCGCCGGCCAGCGGTCGTGCAGCAGGCCGCGTCTGATCGAGATCTCTCCCGGGTTGATCCCGGCGGCGCGCACCTCGACGAGCACCTGGCCCGGTCCGGGCGCCGGGCGCGGGACGTCTTCCACCCGCAGGACGTCCACATCGCCGTACTCGCCGAACCTGATCGCGCGCGCCATGGGCCCTCCTCCAACGTCGTTGCTTGATGCAAGTAACGACGTGGGCCGGAGATTTATGCCCGGGACCGGCTTATCCAGCAAGCCGGCGGACGACACCGTCGGCCGGCAGGCGTCCAGTTCGTCGGCGACGGTGAACGACCGGGACCGCACGGCCCACCACGTCCGCCACATCGCGAGTGAACTCGACACCCGGGCCGGCCAGGTCGATCACGTCGCGGTCCCAGGCGCTCATTTCCACGATCCGCCACCGGCCGGACAACGCACCGCCTCAGCCCGCGAGCCGTCGGCCGGCAGGCGTCCGCCGGTACTCACCCACCGCGTGTCCGGTTCATCGGCCACGGTGAACGACTCGGCACCAGGCCGGCCATCCCGGTCAGCCGGGTGGCCGCCCAGCAGGCCGTCGACGGCGACGAACTCGAACCGACCTGCCTGTTCCGAACCCGAGGAAACCCGAACCGGCCACGTCGATCGCGTCACGACCCGAGGCACTCATTCCACGATCCGCCACCGGCCGGACAACGCACCGCCTCAGCCCGCGAGCCGGCGGACGACACCGTCGGCCAGCAGGCGTCCGCGGTCGGTCAGCACCGCGCGGCCGCGGGAGTCCAAAGCGGACGGGTCGAGCAGGCCCTCGGCCGCCGCCGCGCGGGCTTCGGCCAGGCCCGGCGCGTCCAGGACGTCGAGCGGAAGTCCTTCGGCGACGCGGAGTTCGAGCATGATCCGTTCGAGGTGCTGGTCGTCGTCGGTGAGCACCTCACGCCCGCCCGCGGGCGAGTCGCCCGCCGCCAGCAGCGCGGCGTAGCGCGCCGGGTGCTTGACGTTCCACCAGCGCACCCCGCCGACGTGGCTGTGCGCGCCGGGACCGGCGCCCCACCAGTCGTCACCGCGCCAGTAGCCGAGGTTGTGGCGGCAGCGGGCGGCGTCGGAGGCGGCCCAGTTCGACACCTCGTACCAGCTCAGCCCGGCCGCCGACAGGGTCGCGTCGATCATCTCGTAGTCCGCGGCCAGCACGTCGTCGTCCGGCGCCGGCAGCTCACCGCGGCGCACCCGGCGGGCCAGCGCCGTGCCCTCCTCGACGATCAGCGCGTACGCCGAAACGTGGTCGACCCCGGCGGCCAGCACGGCCTCCAGGGTCGCCCGCAGATCCTCGCTCCGCTCGCCGGGCGTGCCGTAGATCACGTCCAGGTTCACGTGCTCGAACCCGGCCGCGCGCGCCTCGGCGGCGGCCTTCACCGGACGCCCCGGCGTGTGCACGCGGTCGAGGATCTTGAGCACGTGCTGCGCCGCGGACTGCATGCCCAGCGACACCCGCGTGTAGCCCGCCTCCCGGATACCGGCGAAGAACTCCGGCGACGTCGACTCCGGGTTCGACTCGGTCGTCACCTCGGCGCCGGGCGCCAGGCCGAAGACGTCGCGGACGGCGTCGAGCACCGACTTCAGGCCGTCCGCGCCGAGCAGCGACGGCGTGCCGCCGCCCACGAAGACCGTCTCGGCGGCGGGCGGCACGACCAGCACGCGCGCGGCCAGCTCCAGCTCGCGGCGCAGGCCTTCCAGCCACGACTCCGGCGACGAGCCGGAGTCCAGCTCACCCGCGGTGTAGGTGTTGAAGTCGCAGTAGCCGCAGCGGGTCGCGCAGAACGGGACGTGCACGTAGACGCCGAAAGCTCTGCTGCCGAGGCCCTTCAGCGCGCTTTCCGGCAACGCCGGGTCGATCGGTGTGGCGGGGTCGGGACGCAGCACGGGCACTCTCCGATTGTCCACCCCGCCACGGCCGTACCCCCGCCGAGGGCCCGTTCGAGTTAACGGCGCTTACGACGCCGGGATGTTCGCCGCCGCCCACTCCGGATCGACCGGGATCATCTCGATGACGTCGAGCAGCACGCCGTTCGGGTCCGCGACGTAGAAGTGCCGCTGCCCGTAGACCTCGTCGACGACCGGCGTCACCAGCTCGACGCCGGCCTCGGTCAAGCGCCGGGCCTCCGCCGCGGCGTCCTCGACGACGAGCCCGAACATCAGCCCCGACGTCTCCCGCGCCCGATAGCCGTCCGGAACGGACTCGTGCCCGCGCTGCACGAAGCTGATCTCATACCCGGGTGCCCCGGCGTTGACGCTGGCGAACCAGTCGAGCTCGACCGTGACGGCCAGCCCGACGACGTCCGCGTAGAAGCGGGTGGTCGCGGCGACGTCGTCGACCAGGTACCCCGCTCCGAACCCCTTGACCTGCATCCCCAGACCCTCTCGTTCAAACCACTGTGTTCGTAGTACTCTAACCGTAGTGGTTTGAATCGGGCAAGGAGGATTTCGCGTGAGGCAGAACACCGAACGGCGGACCGCGCTCACCGACGCGGCCGTCGAGGTGCTGGCCCGGGACGGCGCCCGCGGGCTCACCTACCGCGCGGTGGACACCGAGGCCGGGGTCCCGCCGGGGACGACGTCGAACTACTTCCGCGACCGCGACCAGCTGCTGGCCGAGGCCGGCGAACGGGTGCACGTCCGGCTCGCGGCGGCCGACGAGGTCATGGCCGACCCGCACTCGGAACCGCCGTCGGCCGGCCGGGTCACCGCGCTGCTCGGCGACCTGATGACCCGGCTGACCACCCGCCGCAGCGCCTACCTCGCGCTGCTGGAGCTGCGGCTCGAGGCGAACCGGCGGCCGGAGCTGGCGGCGGCGCTCACCGCGACCGTGCGCGAGAGCTTCGAGATCAGCGTCGGCTTCCACGAAGCGGCCGGGCTGCCCGGCGGGCGTGACGAGGTCCTGTTGCTCTATCTGGCCCTGACCGGGCTGACCGTCGAGCGGTTGACACTGCCCGAGGCGTTCTCCGGCTACTCGGACGCGCAGGTGGTGGCCCTGCTGATCGACCGCATTCTCCCTGGCTAGTGACCCTTCTCCCACCATCCGGGCACCGCTGGACCACATTGTGGACGCGTGGCACGCTGAGCGCGTGACTTCTGCCGGTGTTCTCCTCGTGGCGCGCCGCCACGTCGACCTCCTGCGGGTCGCCAGTGCCCTCTGCGTGCCCGTTCGCTGACTGCGTCGCCACCACCTGCCACGAATTCTGGACAGCGGCGCCGGAGGGGATGGTCTTCGCGTCCTCCGGTGCCACGAAAAGCCTCTCGGAGGACGCCCCCATGGCCTCGCCCACGCGTGACACCCCCGCCCGCCCCGCGCGCGTCAAGCAGAAGCGCGGCGAAGGGCAGTGGGCGCTCGGTTACCGGGAGCCGCTGAACCCGAACGAGCGGTCCAAGAAGGACGACAACCCGCTGAACGTGCGGGCGCGGATCGAGACCATCTACGCCCACCGCGGGTTCGACGCGATCGACCCGGGTGACCTGCGCGGCCGGTTCCGCTGGTTCGGCCTCTACACCCAGCGCAAGCCCGGCATCGACGGCGGCCGCACCGCCACGCTGGAGCCGGAAGAGCTGGACGACCGCTACTTCATGCTGCGCGTCCGGCTCGACGGCGGCGCGCTGACCACCGAGCAGCTCACCGTGCTCGGTGAGATCTCCCAGACGCACGCGCGGGACACCGCCGACATCACCGACCGGCAGAACATCCAGTACCACTGGATCCAGATCGAGGACGTCCCGACGATCTGGGACAAGCTCGAGAAGTCCGGCATGACCACGATGGAGGCCTGCGGCGACAGCCCGCGCGTCATCCTCGGCTCGCCGGTCGCGGGCATCGCCGCCGACGAGGTGATCGACGGCACGCCGGCGATCGACGAGATCAAGCGCCGCTACATCGGCGACCCGGCGTACTCGAACCTGCCGCGCAAGTTCAAGACGGCCATCTCCGGCCAGTCCGACGTCGCGCACGAGATCCACGACATCGCCTTCGTCGGCGTGAACCACCCCGAGCACGGCCCCGGCTTCGACCTCTGGGTCGGCGGCGGCCTGTCCACCAACCCGATGATCGGCCAGCGCCTCGGCGCCTGGATCCCGCGCGACGAGGTCCCGGACGTCTGGGAAGGCGTCATCTCGATCTTCCGCGACTACGGCTACCGGCGGCTGCGCGCCCGCGCCCGGATCAAGTTCCTGGTCAAGGACTGGGGCGCCGAGAAGTTCCGCCAGGTGCTGCAGGACGAGTACCTCAAGCGCGAGCTGATCGACGGCCCGGCGCCGGAGACGCCCGCGCAGCCGATCGATCACGTCGGCGTGCACCCGCAGGTCGACGGCAAGTTCTACGTCGGCGCGGCGCCGATCGCCGGGCGCGTCTCTGGCGGCACGCTCGTCGCCGTCGCCCAGGCCGCCGAGCGGGCCGGGTCGCAGCGGGTCCGGCTCACGCCGCAGCAGAAGCTCGTCGTGCTCGACGTCCCCGAGGCGCAGGTGCCGGCGCTGCAGGCGGAGCTGGCCACACTGGGCCTCGACACCACGCCGTCGCCGTGGCGGCGCGGGGTGATGGCCTGCACCGGGCTGGAGTTCTGCAAGCTCGCCATCGTCGAGACGAAGGCACGGGCGCAGCAGCTGGTCGCCGACCTCGAGAAGTCGCTCGCCGATATCCAGGCCCAGCTGGACACCCCGGTCAGCGTGCACCTCAACGGCTGCCCCAACTCCTGCGCGCGGATCCAGACCGCGGACATCGGCCTCAAGGGCCAGATCGTCACCGACGCCGACGGCAACCAGGTCGAGGGCTTCCAGGTGCACCTCGGCGGAGGCCTCGGCCTCGACGCCGGGTTCGGGCGGAAGCTGCGCGGCCACAAGGTGACCGCGTCGGAGCTGACCTCGTACGTCGAACGCGTCGTGCGCGCCTACATCGCCGGACGTGAGCCCGGCGAACGGTTCCCGCAATGGGCCGCGCGCGCCGACGAGAGCGTCCTGCAGTGACGAGCACCGAACGCGCCACGCCGTTCTACTGCCCGTACTGCGGCGACGAGGACCTGCGCCCGGAAGAGAACGGCGGCTGGCTGTGTTCCGCCTGTCGCCGGGTCTTCTCGGTGAAGTTCCTCGGACTGTCCCTTCCGGAGGTGTCCCGATGACCGCCACAGCCGACTACAAGACCCTCGCCGAACGCGCTTCGCAGGAGCTCGCGGACGCGACCGCGGACGAGGCGATCCGCTGGACCGTCGACACGTTCGGCGACGACTTCATCGTCGCGTCCAACATGCAGGACGCCGTGCTGATCGACCTCGCCACCAAGGCGAAGTCCGATGTGGACGTTTTGTTCCTGGAGACCGGTTACCACTTCCCGGAGACGATCGGTACGCGCGACGCGGTGCAGGCCGTCTACCCGAACGTGAAGATCGTCAACGCGCAGGCCGAGCAGAGCGTCGCCGAGCAGGACGCCGAGTACGGCGAGAAGCTGCACGACCGCGACCCGACGCTGTGCTGCAACCTGCGCAAGGTCGTGCCGCTGCGCAAGACGCTGGGCAACTACTCGGCGTGGGTCACCGGCGTCCGCCGGGTCGACGCGCCGACCCGCGCGAACACCCCGATCGTCACCTGGGACGACCGCAACGGCCTGGTGAAGATCAACCCGATCGCGGCGTGGACCGACGACGAGTTCAACGGCTACATCCACGAGCACGGGATCCTCGAGAACCCGCTGGTCTCGATCGGTTACCTCTCGATCGGCTGCGCGCCCTGCACGGCCCGGGTGGCGCCGGGCCAGGACCCGCGCAGCGGCCGCTGGGCCGGGCAGAGCAAGACCGAGTGCGGACTGCACGGCTGATGTCAATCACGAGGGACGCATGACGACACTGGAACCCGCGGCCGACGCGGCGCAGGACAACCTGGCCGCGCTCGAATCCGAAGCGATCCACATCTTCCGGGAGGTGGCCGGCGAGTTCGACCGCCCGGTGATCCTGTTCTCCGGCGGCAAGGACTCGACGCTGCTGCTGCACCTGGCGATCAAGGCGTTCTGGCCGGCGCCGGTGCCGTTCCCGCTGCTGCACGTCGACACCGGGCACAACTTCGACGAGGTCATCGAGTTCCGCGACCGCGTCGTCGAGCAGCACGGGCTGCGCCTGGTCGTCGCGAAGGTCCAGGACTGGATCGACGACGGGCGCCTGGAAGAACGCGCCGACGGCATGCGGAACCCGTTGCAGACCACGCCGTTGCTCGACACGATCTCGGAGAACAAGTTCGACGCGGTGTTCGGCGGCGGCCGCCGCGACGAGGAGCGCGCCCGGGCCAAGGAGCGGATCTTCAGCCTCCGCAACGCCTTCGGCCAGTGGGAGCCGCGTCGGCAGCGTCCCGAGCTGTGGAACCTCTACAACGGACGGCACCGCCCGGGCGAGCAGGTCCGCGTCTTCCCGCTGTCGAACTGGACCGAGGCGGACGTCTGGAACTACATCGCCCGCGAGAAGGTCGAGCTGCCGTCGATCTACTACGCGCACCAGCGCGAGGTGTACCTGCGCGACGGCATGTGGCTCGCCGAAGGCCCGTGGGGCGGCCCGCGGCCGGGCGAAGAGGTCACCGAGCGGACCGTGCGCTACCGGACCGTCGGCGACGGCTCGTGCACCGGCGCGATCGAGTCCACCGCGAGCACCGTCGACGAGGTCATCGCCGAGGTGTCCGCCTCGCGGCTCACCGAGCGCGGCGCGACCCGCGCCGACGACCGGATGTCCGAGGCGGCCATGGAAGACCGCAAGCGTGAGGGGTACTTCTGATGTCCAGCCTACTGCGGCTCGCGACGGCGGGCAGCGTCGACGACGGCAAGTCCACGCTCGTCGGGCGCCTGCTCTACGACACGAAGTCCGTGCTGGCCGACCAGCTGGACGCCGTCACGCGCGCGTCCGTCGACAAGGGACTGTCCACACCGGACCTGTCCCTGCTCGTCGACGGCCTGCGCTCGGAGCGGGAGCAGGGCATCACCATCGACGTCGCCTACCGCTACTTCGCGACGCCCAAGCGGTCGTTCGTGCTGGCCGACACGCCGGGGCACGTGCAGTACACGCGCAACACGGTGACCGGCGCCTCCACCGCGCAGCTGGCCGTGCTGCTGGTCGACGCGCGCAAGGGCGTCATCGAGCAGACCCGGCGGCACGCGGCCGTGCTGGCGCTGCTCGGCGTACCGCAGCTCGTGCTGGCGGTGAACAAGATCGACCTCGTCGCCTACGACGAAGCGACGTTCACCGTGATCGCCGAGGAATTCGCCGCGCACGCCGAATCCCTGGGCTACCCGCGGGGTTCGGTGCTCGCGGTCCCGGTGTCGGCGCTGGAGGGCGACAACGTCGCGACGCGCTCCGACCGGACGCCGTGGTACTCCGGCCCGAGCCTGCTGGAGCACCTCGAAGACGTGCCGGTCGCGCCCGACCCGCACGACTCGGCGCTGCGGTTCCCGGTGCAGTACGTCATCCGCCCGCGCACGCCCGAGTACCCGGACTACCGCGGTTACGCGGGCCAGATCGCCGCGGGCACCGTGCGCCCCGGTGACGAGATCGTCGTTCTACCGCAAGGGATCCGCAGCCGCGTCGAGCGGATCGACACCGCCGACGGCCCGCTCGAGGAGGCCGGCTCCGGCACGTCGGTGACGCTGCTGCTGGCCGACGACATCGACATCTCCCGCGGCGACCTGATCGCGGCCGCGGACTCGCCGCCGGAGGTGACCGACGAGATCACCGGCACGCTGTGCTGGCTGTCGTCGAAGCCGCTCAAGCCGGGCGCGCGGGTGCTGGTCAAGCACGGTGCCCGCACGGTGCAGGCGCTCGTCGGCGAGCTGCACGCGCGGTTCGACGAGCAGAAGCTGGCCAGTGTCGCCGCGCCCGGTTCGCTGGAGCTGAACGACATCGGGCTGGTCACCTTGACGCTGGCCGAAGAGCTGAGCGTCGACGACTACGGCGTCAGCCCGCGCACCGGCGCGTTCCTGGTGATCGACCCGAAGGACGGCGACACCCTGGCCGCCGGACTGGTGGGTGAGCGGTTCTCGTGACACCTCCCCTGGTCGCCGTCGCGCACGGCAGCCGCGACCCCCGCTCGGCCGCGACCGTGCGGGCGCTGGTCGACGTCGTCCGCGACCGGGCGCCAGGTCTTTCGGTGCACGAGTCCTTTTTGGACTTGTCGGCGCCGCGGGTGACGGACGTGCTGCGTTCGTTGTACGCGGCCGGGCACCGGACGGCGGTCGTGGTGCCGTTGCTGCTGGGCAGCGCGTTCCACGCCCGGGTCGACCTGCCGGCGCTGGTGTCCGCGGTGACCGCCGAGTGCCCCGGTTTCCGCGTCCGGGTGTCGGACGTGCTCGGCGCGGACCCGGCTTTGGAGGCGGTCGCCCTGGACCGGCTTTCGTCGGCCCCTCGACGTCGCGGCACGGGTGTGCTGCTGAGCGCGGTCGGCTCGTCCAACGCCTCGGCGAACGCCGTCGTGGCCGGTATGGCCGCGCGCTGGGAGTCGCAGCTGGGTCTGCCGGTGAGCGAGGCGTTCGCGTCGGCGACCCAGCCGGACATCCCCGCGGCCGCCGCCCGCCTGCGGGAGCGCGGGGTGAAGCACCTGGTCGTGGCGTCGTGGTTCCTGGCGCCGGGACTGCTGCCGGACCGGATCGCCCGGCTGGCCCGGGAAGCGGACCCGAGCGCGTTCATCGCCGCCCCCCTGGCGGACGACCCGCGCGTCGCGGACGTCGTGATCGGCCGGTACGCCACCGCGGTCACCGAACTGCTCCGCGCCGGAGCCCACGTCTAGGCCACTCTCGGTGGTCCGGAACGATCATCCGCGAAGATCACCACCGCCAAAAGGCGAGTCTTATTCACATTTCTGTTACCCAGCGTGCCTGGGAATGGTAAATCCTTGACGGTCTAGTTAACTTGCCGGTAACTATCTAAGCGCTGCGCAGCTCTCTTTCCTCCCCTCCAAAACCGCAGGTAGGTGGATACAGATGAAAGCGCTTCACTTTTCCCGGCTGGCTGCTCTGACCGCGGCCGCGGCCCTCCCGCTCGCTCTCGCCGTCCCGGCCCAAGCGGCCACCACCACCATCGCCTTCGACTGCCAGGCCGACGCCCCGATCATCGGGCCGCAGCAGGTGTCGCTCAACCAGGACGCCGACGTCACCGCGCCCGCCACCGTCGCGCCCGGCGGCGCCTTCGACGTCGTCATCGACCCGGCGCCGAACGAGGTGCCCGGCGAGGTCAGCGGGAACACCGTCAAGAACATCAACACCTTCGCGCTGAAGTTCCCGATCCCGGCGAACTCGACCTACGTCAGCGCCGACCTGGCCGGCGGCTCGGGCCTCGGTGACACCGCGCCGACGATCGCCGTCTCCGGCGGTGTCGCGACCCTGAGCTTCCCCGGCCCGATCGCCGGCGGCGCCACCTTCGAGCTGCCGACCATCACCGCGCACCTGACCGCGGGCGCGTCCGGCACCATCGAGACGAAGCTGTCGGGCACCAGCTACAGCGACCCCGGCCTGACCTTCAAGGCGGTGGCGGGCACCATCATCGGCGACATCACCGCGCCCACCTCCTGCTTCCCCAACCCCAGCCCGGTCTTCACGACAACGACCATCGGCTGACCACCGCGTGAAACGGCCACCCTGCGGACGGCGAACCGTCCGTAGGGTGGCCGCATGGGGTACGAACTCGCAGAAGTGAACATCAGCCGGATGAAGACACCGCTCGACGACCCGTCCTTCAAGGACTTCGTGGACGGGCTCGAACCCGTCAACGCCCTCGCCGACGCCGCACCGGGTTTCGTGTGGCGCCTGCAGACCGAGGACGGCGACGCGACCTCGATCCACGCTTTCGAATGGGACGTCCGCGGCACGTCCGGGATCCTCATCAACATGTCCGTCTGGACGTCGGTCGACACGCTGGCCGCCTTCGTCTACTCCCCCGGGCACCTGGCGATCATGAAGCGCCGGCGCGAGTGGTTCCACCACGTCAAGGACGTGATGACCGCGCTGTGGTGGGTGCCGGCCGGCTACCGGCCGACCCCCGCCGACGCCGAGGAGAAGATCCGGCACCTGCGTGTCCACGGCCCGACGCCCGAGGTCTTCACGCTGAAGCAGCACTTCCCGGCCCCGGACGCGGCCGTCGTCGAAGCCCGCGAAGGCGACCCCGGCTGGCTCTGCCCGGCCTGAGTCAGGGCAGCAGCAGTCCCCAGTAGAAGGCCCACGGCAGGAAGACGAGACCGGCGGCCACCGGGAGCACCCGGCGGCCGTCCGGTTTCGCCACCGTGAAGCCGAACACCACCACCGTCGCGACGGCCAAGGCCTGCAAGGCCAGCCACGGCAGCGGACGGCCGAGCAGCACCGGCCCGAAGTCCTTCATCCCCGACGCCTGCGCCCAGCCGAGCAGGCCGAGGAACCCGGCGACGGTCACCAGGCCGAGCCCGCCCAGCCAGCGAGCCCGCCGGACCAGCGCGACCACGAACCCGGCGAGCAGCACCAGCAGCACGATTCCCTGTGCCCACACCGACTCCCACCACGCCAGGGGCGCGAGCGGCTCGGACGGCCGCTGGGTGAACGACGGCGTCTCGACGTGCACGCCGCGCCGGTCGGCCAGCCACGCCGCGACGGCCGCGGGGTAGCCGGGCACGACGCGCGGCAGCCGGTCGAACCCGGCGTCGGTGGTCGCGTAGAGATCCGGCCCGCCGCCGGGGACGAACCGGATGGTGTGGTCCGGGTTAGCGCGCAGGGCGTCGGCGAAGATCCGCGAGCTCTCCACCGGCGCGTGGCTGATGTCGAGGTCGCCCCACAACGCCAGCATCGGCTGCTTCAGCCGTTCGAGCACCGGCACCGGGTCGTAGTACGCCTCGGGGAACAGCCCGGCGCCGACGGCGAAGCGGGTGCCCTGCACCGGCAACGTCCGCAGCAGCGAACCCGAGATCCCTTGGTGGCGCAGCACATTGCCCCAGTACCACGACGTCTGGCGGCCGCCGCCGAAGCCGGCCGAGCCCTCGGTGATCACGTAGGAGACGGCCGGCGAGCGCGTGGCGGCCAGCGGGGCGACCCAGCCGCCTTCACTGACGCCCCAGACGCCGACGTCCGCCGGGTCGACCCCCGGCTGGGTGCGCAGCGCGCCGACGGCCGCGACGAGGTCGTCGGCCAGCATCCCGTAGTCGCGGCTGGTCTTCGAGTACCCGATCGTGCGGCGGTCGTAGACCAGGGTGGTGACGCCGAGACTGGTGAACATCTCGGCCTGCACGCGCAGGTCGTCGCGCACCTGCCAGTCCGACCCGCCCTGCAGGACGATCGCGGACTTCGGCGGGCCGGCCGGGCGGAACACCGTGGCGTGCAACGGGATCCCGCCGGCGCCGGTGAAGGTGATGTCGTTCGGTGGCTGGGCGGACGCCGTTCCCGGCGTGACCGCGCCCAGCACGAGGATCGCGGCGGCGAGCCGCGATTTGCCCCAGGGCAGCATGAAGTGTTCTCCTAGCTTCGGGAGATCGTGAGCGGTTTTCCGTTTCCTGGGTGCCGAGTGGCCGCTCGGCACCCAGGGCCTTCCTCGTCAGCCCAGGCCGGCCTCCTTCTCGGCGGCGGGCGCGGGGAACGCGAGCAGCCGGGTCTCGACCCGGCGCGCGTCCGGCGGGGTTTCGCCGTCCGGGCGCTGGTAGCGCTTCAGGAGCGCGAGGTAGGCCTCGAAGAAGTCGGCGAGCTCCTCGAGGTTGACGCGGATGGCGCCGCGCGAGTACGGCACGGCGTCGGCCCATTCGCCCAGCTCCGGCCGTTCCCGCTCGAAGCGTTCGTACAGCTCGGTGTCCCCGGCGAGCCAGAGCCGGTGCAGCTCGCCGATCGCGGCCTTCGCCGGGTCGTCCTGGTCGCCGGCCGGGGGCAGGCGGACGTCGTGCTCGACCGCGCGCCACCAGCGTTCCCGGCCGTGCGCGCGCTCCGGGATCTCCGCCACGAAGCCGTTTTCCGCGAGCACGCGCAGGTTGTAGCTGGTACCGCCGCTGGTGACGCCGAGCTGCTGGGCGAGCGTCGTCGACGTCGCCGGGCCGCCGGCCGTGAGCAGTTCGAGGATCCGCTGGCGCAGCGGGTTCGCGAGGGCCTTCAACGCCTTGAGATCGGCGGTCCGCGGTTCGGGCATACCGCCACCGTAGCCTTGCACGAGTTTTCGTGCACGTATTTTCGTGCAAGTGCCCGGCGCCACAGCGGCCGCGCGGCCCGGGGTGTGTAAAGGTGTCGGTCATGGCTGACGAACTGGTGCACTACGACGTGGTGGGCGGCACCGCCACGATCACCTTGGACTCCCCGCACAACCGCAACGCGCTTTCGGCGCAACTGCGCCGAGAACTGTCCGAATCCCTGGTGAAGGCCGCCGTCGACGACGCCGTCCGCGTGGTCGTGCTGACCCACACCGGGCCGGTGTTCTGCGCGGGGATGGACCTGAAGGAGGCCCGCGGCGCCGGTGCGGGCGACCAGGGCGTCAACGAGTTCCCGAAGATCCTCGAGCAGCTGTGGAGCAGCCCCAAACCGGTCGTCGCGCGGCTGGCCGGGCCCGCGCGGGCCGGCGGCATCGGCATGGTCGCCGCGTGCGACATCGCGGTGGCGGTGCCGGAGGCGACGTTCGCCTTCTCCGAGGTGCGCATCGGCGTCGTCCCGGCGGTCATCTCGCTGACCGTGCTGCCGCGCCTCAACGCGCGCGCCGCGCACGAGCTGTTCCTCACCGGCGACACGTTCGACGCACGCCGCGCGGTCGAGATCGGCCTGCTCAACTCCGCCGTCCCGGCCGAGGAACTGGACGGCGAGGTCGCCCGGTTCGTCAAGGCACTGGCCCAGGGCGGCCCGAACGCGCTGGCCGCGACGAAGGCGCTGCTGAGCCGTCCCCGCCCGGCGACGCCGTCGGACGGCTTCGACGACATGCTCGGCCTGTCGGCCAAGTTCTTCGCGAGCGAGGAAGGCCAGGAGGGCATCCTGGCCTTCGCCCAGAAGCGCAAGCCGAACTGGGTCCCGCAGGACTAGGTGGTGACGCGGGCCTGCTTGCGCGGCACGAGCGCGAGCAGGCCCGTCACCCCGCCGCACCCCGCGGCCACGACGTACACCGGCGCCAATCCCCCGGCCTGGTAAGCGATCCCGAGTACGGCGACCCCGAGCGTCTGGCCGAACTGGCGGGTCGTCGTCAGGATCCCGGCGGCCATCCCCGCCCGCCCCGGCGGTGCGGCCGCCACGATCGCCGCGCCCGTCGCGGGCCCGGCGATCCCGACGCCGATCCCCGTCACGGCGAGCCCGGCAGGCACCGCGAGACCCAGCTGGAGCAGGCAGCCCGCCGCCCCCAGCAGCACGCCGGCGCCCAGCAGCACCCGTGGCGGGAACCGGTGCAGGACGCGACCGGCGAGCGTCGAAGTCAGGAACGACGCCACGGCCAGCGGCGCCAGTTCGAGCCCGGCGGCCACCGGCCCGAGCGCACGACCGGTCTGCAGCCACAGGGACACGTAGACCAGCGCGGCGAACGTGAGCGTCGAGGCCGCCGCGCACGCCACCAGCGTCGTGAACCCGCCGTCACGGAACAACCGCAGGTCCAGCAGCGGTTCCGGGCGCCTCTCGACGAAGCCGAACGCGGCGAACGCGACCACCGAGACGACCAGGGCCCCCACCGTGACCGGCGACGTCCACCGGCCCTCGCCGCCGAGCGTCAGCCCGTGCACCAGGCTCGCCGCGCCGAGCGCGAACCACGCCGCGCCCGCGAGGTCGAACCGTCCGCGCCGCGCCGGGGTGTCCCGCCCGAGCGCGAAGACCGTGAACACGGCCGTCAGCACCACGAGCGGGACGTTGACGAAGAAGATCGCCGACCAGCCGAAGTACTCGGTGAGCACACCGCCGGCCAGCGGGCCCACGGCCGCACCGAGCCCGTTGACCGCGAAGAACACGCTGATCGCGGTCCCCCGCTCACGGCCGTCGTAGTGCGCGACGAGCAGCGCGAACCCGGTCACGGCCAGCGCCGCACCGCCGATCGCCTGCACCCCGCGGGCGGCGATCAGCATCCCGATGTCCGGGGAGAACCCGCAGGCCAAGGAGGCCAGCCCGAACACCACCAGCCCGGCCAGGAACGTCCGCCGCGGGCCCCAGCGGTCGGCCAGCGAGCCCGCCGCGAGCATGAGCACGGTCAGGACCAGCGTGTAGACGTCCGGCACCCACTGCAGCTGCCCCACCGACGCCGACAGATCGGCGCCGATCCGGGGCAGCGCGACCGTCACGACGGTGGTGTCCAGCAGGAACAGGAACGAGCCCGCACAGACGGCGATCAACGGCAGCCACTTGCGCATCGAAACTCCCTTCGGTTGCCCCGAAGAGTGCGGTCGCGGCGTCGATCACCACCAGGAAAGTCGATAAATCCGCCGGATACCGTCAGGCACTAGCCTCGACGCATGGAAACCGTCACGCTCGACGACGTCGACCGCGGGCTGGCCCACGCCCTGCAGGTCGACGGCCGCGCGCCGATGCGCACCCTCGGCGAGGTGCTCGGGGTGTCGGAGAACACCGTCGCCCGGCGCTACCGGCGGCTGCGGGAGGCCGGCGTCCTGCGCGTCACCGGCGCGGTCACGGGTGGCGAAATCGGCTACACGACGTGGACTCTGCGGCTGCGCACGACACCGGACGCCGGGGCAGCCGTCGCGGACGCGCTCGCCGATCGCGCCGACGTGTCGTGGGTGCACCTGCTCTCGGGCGGCACGGAGATCTCCTGCACGGTGCACGCCCCGGGCTCGGCCGGGCGCGACGACCTGCTGCTGCACAAGCTGCCGCGGGCGAGCCGCGTCACCGCCGTCTCCGCGCACGAACTGCTGCACACCTTCGCCCTGCCGGACGGCTGGAGCGGGCTGCACTGCCTGACGCCCGAGCAGGTCGCGCGGCTGCGACCGCCGCCGCCGGACGGCACCGGCGTCCGGCCGGAACCGGAAGACCAGGCGCTGTTCGACGCACTCGCCGCCGACGGCCGGGCGAGCTACACCGCGCTGGCCGCGGCCACCGGCTGGTCGGACTCGACCGTCCGGCGCCGGATGGAGGTGCTGCGGCGGCACGGCACGCTGACCTACCAGCTCGACGTCTCCCCGGCCCGCCTCGGCTTCCGGTCGGAGACGCGGCTCTGGCTGGCCGTCTCGCCCGCGCGGCTGGCCGAGGCGGGCGAGACGCTGGCGAGCCACCCCGAGACGTCGTTCGCCGTCGCCACCACGGGCACGACGAACCTCACGGCGATGGTGAACTGCCGGGACGGGCGCGACCTGTACCGCTACCTCACCGATCGCGTCGCGGGGATCCGCGGGGTCCGGACGCTCGAAAGCGCGTCGGTGATCCGGACGGTCAAACGGGCCGGGACGCCGCTCAGGCGTCCGGCAGCACGACCGTGAGCCGCCACGAGCCGGCGCTCGGGCCGCTCGGCCCGAGCGCGCGCTGCGCGTCCGAGAGCACGCTGCGGATCGCCAGGTAGGTCTTGGGTTCGGCCTTGCGCAGCGCCTCCGAGCCCGGCCAGATCAGCACGTGCTCGCCCGGCGGCAGCCACGACAGGTCGGTCAGGCAGTCGTAGAGCGCGTCGAGGTTGTGGCCGAAGTAGTCCGGAAAGGACAGTGCCGCGGCGAACGCGCTCAGCGTGCCGTCCTTGTCCACGGTCGGCTGCGAGTTCACCAGGTGCGGGTACGCGCCGCGGGCGAAAGCCTCTTCGGCGGCGTCCTTCGCCTGCTCCCCGGCGGTCATCGGACCGGGTCCACGACGACGAACGACGCGTAGTGGTCGCCAGTGTAGAACAGCTCGTGCGCCTGGCCGGAGATCAGCCGCCGCGCGCCGCGGTCGGCGCTGCCCGGCGTCTTCACGGTGTACTCGTGGTAGTAGCCGGATTGCTTGCGGGGCAAGCGCTTCTCCCGGTTCTCGAACACGACGTCGTCGTTGCGGGGGTAGGGGTACGGGCCGCCCGCCTCGATCAGCTTCCACGTGTCGGCCACCTGCGGCGGCAGCGTGAACAGTCCCTTGACCGGCAGGCCGGAGTCCGTGCCCGGCAGGGCCGAGCCGCCCTTGGCGGGCGCGGCGGACCCGGCGCTCGTGGTGGGTGCGGTCGAGGAGTTCGAAGAGTTCGAGGAGCCGCCGAGGTTGTCCTTGACCAGCCAGCCCCCCAGCACCAGCACGAGGAGCCCGATCAGCGCGGCGGTGATCCGCCTTCGGTTGAACATGGTTCGCGACCCTATGCCGACCCGTCGGACCGGTCGTCGTCACGCCCCGGAGTGAGCCGCTTGGCGAAGAGCCCGACGAGCTTGTCGAGGACCCAGGCGGCGGCCAGGCACAGCGGCACGACGACCACCATCACCAGCACGAACTGGACCGGGAACCACGCCTGGGCGAGCCACAGCTCGACCCCGTCCCACCAGTCGGCAAGCCCGTTGAACACGGTGTGAGCCTACGCGCGCTCTGCTGCCCCCGCGTCTCAGGGGCGGTACGTTCTGGGCATGTTCGCCGTCTACGCGCAGGAACCCAACGCCGAAAGCCCCTTGGACTCGCTCGTCGTCGGCGAGCGTCCCGAACCCGACGTGCCGGACGGCTGGGTCCGCGTCCACGTCAAGGCCGCGAGCCTCAACATGCACGACCTCTGGACCCTGCGGGGGGTCGGGATCAAGCCAGACCAGTTCCCGATGATCCTCGGCTGCGACGGCGCCGGCACCCTCGACGACGGCTCCGAGGTCGTCGTCCACTCGGTGATCAACGCGCCGGGCTGGCAGGGTGACGACACCCTCGACCCGAAGCGCACGCTGCTCACCGAGAAGCACCAGGGCACCTTCGCCGACCAGGTCGTCGTGCCGGCCCGCAACGTCGTCCCGAAGCCGGCCGGGCTGAACTTCGCCGAGGCGGCCACGATGGGCACGGCCTGGCTGACCGCCTACCGGATGCTGTTCGTGAAGTCCGGGCTGCGGCCGGGGCAGACGATGCTCGTGCAGGGTGCCTCCGGCGGCGTCGCGACGGCGCTGGTGCAGCTCGGCCGCGCGGCCGGGTTCCGCGTCTGGGTCACCGGCCGGAGCGAGGAGAAGCGTGCGCTGGCCACGAGTCTCGGCGCGCACCAGGCGTTCGAGTCGGGCGCGCGGCTGCCCGAGCGGGTCGACGCGGTGTTCGAGACCGTCGGGAAGGCGACCTGGTCGCACTCGGTGAAGTCGCTCAAGCCGGGCGGGATCATCGTGGTGTCCGGCTCGACCAGCGGCCCGGACGCGAACGCGGAGCTGCAGCGGGTCTTCTTCCTGCAGCTGCGGGTCTCCGGATCGACCATGGGCACCCGTGACGAGCTCGCCGATCTGCTCGCGTACCTCGACCTGACCGGCGTACGACCGCAGATCGGCGCGGAACTTCCGTTCACCGAGGCGGCCAAGGGCTTCCAGGCGATGCTCGACGGAGACACCGCCGGGAAGATCGTCTTCACCCGCTGACCGCCGTGACCTGGGCGGATGCGCCCGCAGCCCGCCCAGGTCACCGCTTGTACCGGCTAGTTCGTGAATTGTCAACGGACTCTTATCGAGATCTGGTCGTTAGCACCAAAGTTCCACCGGAACTCCACTGTGGCCAGCTAATCTGTAGTCATGACCGCGACGAAGCGGCCCGCTCCGGCTGTACCGGGCGGCCGGCCCAGCAGCGACTCGGACCCCGTCCGGGTCTCCTTCCGGCGCTACGCCGGAGTCCGCACCCGCGTCCTCGAGGTCGGCGATCCCGTCCAGGACCCGGAGCAGTCCGCCTCGCGACGCTCGTTGCGCCGCCGGGCCGCCGCACCGCACGTGCGGCCGTCCGCGCCGAGACTGGTGCTGCTGCACGGTTACTGCGACAGCGCCGACACCTGGCGCCCCGCCCTGGAGCAGCTCGCGGCCGCCGGGATCCCGGCGATCGCCGTCGACCTCCCCGGATTCGGCGATGCCCAGCCACTGCGGCCCGGCCCGATGCTGCCGCAGCTCGACGCGTTCACCACCGCCGTCGTGCGCGAGCAGGCCGTGCTCGGCTCGGTCGTGCTGGCCGGGAACTCCCTGGGCGGCACCATGAGCCTGCGTGCCGCCCAGAACAGCCGACTGCCGATCTCGGGTGTCGTCTCGATCGCCGCGCCCGGCTTCGTCGACTCGTGGCTGATCCGCACGATGGCGCGCTACCCGCTGCCGCTGCGGCTGTACTCGTCGCTGCCGGTCCCGGTGCCGGGTTTCCTGGTGCGCAAGGTCGCCGAGCAGCTCGTCCCGCGGCTCCTCTACGCCAACGCGGCCTCGGCCGACGCGAGCCAGGTGCAGCGCTTCACCGCGCTCTTCCCCGACTACCGCGCCACCAAGAGCCGCCTGGAGCAGGCCCGGCAGCTCGTCGCCGAACTGGCCGACGCCTACCGGCTCGACTCGGTGAAGGTGCCGCTGCTGGTCGTCGCGTGCGGCAAGGACAAGCTCGTCACCGCGGCGTCGGGGCGGCAGCTGCACACGCTGGTGCCGCACAGCAGGCTGCTGGTCCGCGAGGACTGGGGGCACTGCCCGCAGCTGGACGACCCCGAGGAGATCGCCGAGCTGCTCACCTACTTCGCCGCGAGCGCGGTCCGGACCACGCAGGCGAAGCGCGCCGCGGCGAGCGCCGCCGACGGCGTGGCCGAGGACACCGCGGCGGGCTGAGCGCTCGCGCTGTAGCCCGGCGGGGTTGGCGGTAGGTTCCCCCGTTGGGCCCGTGATCCGGGCCGTTCACCGACGTTCGGGAGACGATGATGTCCGCTCCAGGAGGCCTGGGCAGCAGCTCCGGCATCTTCCGGCGCAAGCCGATCGACCAGATCCCCGACACCTCCGAAGCCGCGGGCCTGAAACGCACCCTGGGCCTGTGGCAGCTGACCGCCATCGGCATCGGCGGCATCATCGGCGCGGGGATCTTCGCCCTCGCCGGCAGCGTCGCGCACGGCGACGACTCGGCGGGCATCCCCGGCGTCGGCCCGGCCGTGCTGATCTCGTTCCTCATCGCCGGCGTCGCCAGCGCCGCGGCGGCGTTCTCCTACGCCGAGTTCGCCGGCCTGATCCCGAAGGCTGGCTCGGCCTACACCTACGGTTACGCGGTGCTCGGTGAGGTCGTCGGCTGGTTCATCGGCTGGGACCTGCTGCTGGAGTACACCGCGATCGTGTCGGTGGTGGCGATCGGCATCTCCGGCTACTTCAGCTTCCTGCTCGGCCAGCTCGGGCTCGACCTGCCGGCGTGGATGCTGGGCGCGCCCGGCACCGGGCCCGGCCACAAGGTCGACCTGTTCGCCGCGCTGCTGTGCCTGCTGATCGCGTACCTGCTCAACCGCGGCATCCGCAGCGCCGCCCGGTTCGAGACGGTGATGGTCGGGATCAAGGTCCTGATCGTGCTGGTCGTCATCCTGGTGGGCTTCTTCTACGTCAAGACCGGCAACTACACGCCGTTCGCCCCGGCCGGCTTCGGCGGCGCGGTCACCGGCGCCGCGACGGTGTTCTTCGCCGTGTTCGGTTATGACGCCATGAGCACCGCCGCGGAAGAGTCGAAGGACGCGCAGCGGCACATGCCGAAGGCGATCATCTACTCACTGGCCATCTCGATGGTGCTCTACGTGCTGGCCTGCCTGGTGCTGACCGGCATGCAGAAGTACACCGAGATCGACCCGAAGAGCGGCTTCTCCACGGCGTTCAAGTCGGTCGGCCTCGACGGCCTGGCCACGGTGATCGCGATCGGCGCGATCATCGGCATCCTGACGGTGCTGTTCACGTTCCTGATGGGCGCCACCCGTGTCGGCTACTCGATGAGCCGCGACGGCCTGCTCCCGCCGTGGTTCGGCAAGACGCACCCGAAGACCCAGGTGCCGAGCCGGATGACCTGGATCCTCGGCGGCGCGTCCGCGGTCATCGCCGGCGTGCTGCCGATCGGTGAGGCCGCCGAGCTGACGAACATCGGCATCCTGCTCGCGTTCGTCGTGGTCTGCGTCGCGGTGATCGTGCTGCACTACAAGCGGCCGGACCTCAAGCGCACGTTCAAGACGCCCGGCATGCCGGTGGTCCCCGCGATCGGCGTCGTGTTCTCGATCTGGCTGATCACGTTCCTGCAGCCGGCGACCTGGATCCGGTTCGCCGTGTGGTTCCTCATCGGCATGATCATCTACTTCGCCTACAGCAAGCGGCATTCCCTGATGAACCGCGGCGATTCCGCGCCGCGGGACTAGCGGATCCGGTCGAGGCGTGCGGCGGCTTCGCGCGCCTCGGCCTTCAGCCGTTCGACGATCACGGCGGCCGAAGCGTCGTAGGCGAGCGGGTAGGTCTGGCCGGCCCAGAGCGAGATCGCTTCCGGGTCACCGGCTTCGGCCGACGCCTTGCGCACCGGCCCGGCCATCCGGTTGATCTGCGGGTACGCGGCGGGCGCGCCGTCGGACAGCTCGTCCATGAACCGGTTGACCAGCCCGCGCGCCGGGCGTCCGCTGAAGGCGCGGGTGAACGCCGTCTCGCGGTCGGCGAGGACCAGGGCCTTGCGGTGCGCCTCGGAGGTGCCCGCCTCGTCCGCGCGCAGGAAGACCGTGCCCAGCTGGGCGGCCACCGCGCCGGCGACGAGCACGGCCGCGACGTCGCCGCCGTGGACCAGGCCCCCGGCCGCGATCAGCGGCACGTCCACGCGCGCGGCAACCAGGCGCAGCAGCGCGAGGACGCCGTACTCCGCGCCGCCGCCGGGCCGGCCGGCGTCGTCAGTGAACAGCGACCGGTGCCCACCCGCCTCGAAACCTTGCAGGACGAGCGCGTCAGCGCCGAGATCGGCCGCGCGTGCGGCCGCTTCCGGCGTGGTGACGGTGACGAGCACCTTGCTGCCGGCCTCGTGCAGCCGGACGACGTCCGACGGCGAAGGCGACCCGAAGGTGAACGACACCACGGGGACGCGCTTCTCGAGCACGACGTCCAGCTTCGCGGGGTACGCGTCGTCGTCCCACTTCGCTTCGCCGAGCTCGACGTCGTATTCGCGGGCGACGGCGAGCATTCGCTCGCGGTAGGCCGTCAGATCGGCGCCGGTGTCGGGCTGCGGGACGAAGAGGTTGACACCGAAGGCACCGGTGGTCAGCTCGGCGGTCCGGTCGATCTGCGCCGCCAGGACCGCGGGGGTGAGCATGCCGGCCGAGAGGAAGCCGAAGGCGCCGGCCTCGGTCACCGCGGCGACCAGCTCGGGAGTGGTCGGGCCACCGGCCATCGGCGCGGCGATCACCGGGAACGTCAGCTCGTCGAACATGCCTCCGAGCCTAATCGCCCCAGTCGTGTCTCAGTTCGGCAGCAGCATGGTGTAGAGCTTCTTGATGCGCCCGTCCTCGACGAGGGCGACGTCGATCCCCCGCACCACCGGCGGCGCGCCTTCCGGGCCGAAAGCCCAGGCCAGGTGCCCCAGGTCGTGGTTGACCAGCACCGGACCGGCCACGGCGAACACGAACCCCGGCGACTGGTCCAGCAGGCCCTTGGCCTTGGCGTCCAGTTCGCCGTGCCCGGTCGCCACCCCTTCGGGGTCGGCGAACGTGACGTCGGCCGCGTAGGTCGCGGCGATCGCCTGGGCGCGCCGCTCGTCGTCACGTTCGTTGAACACCTGCAGCAGGTTGGCTTCCATCAGCTCGGCCACCGTCGCCATTGCGCACCCCTTTTTCTCGAGCGGATCGAGCGCCACATTACGTGAAACATCACGCAATCGGGATCAGGGGTGGTCCGCCGGCCGGGGCAGGCTGCCGCGCTCGACGAGCGCGTCGAAGACCCGCTCGAGCGAGGTCGCCAGCCGCGCCATCTCACCGGGCTCGAGTGCGTCCAGGAAAGCCTCGCGCACGAACTCCACGTGGTCCGGCGTGGCCTGGCGCAGCGTCTCCCAGCCGGCCTCGGAGAGCACCACGTCGACGGCCCGGCGATCGTCCGGGTTGGCGCCGGTTTCCACCAGCTCGCGCTCGCGCATCCGCTTCAGGTGGTGCGAAAGCCGGCTGCGCTCCCAGCCGATGCGGATCGCGAGGTCGGTGACCCGCATCCGGCCGCCGGGCTCGCTCGTCAGGGCGACCAGCACGTGGTAGTCGGCAAGGGAGATGCCGCTGTCCTCCCGCAGCTGCCGGTTCAGCTCGTACTCCAGGCGGAGGTGCACCTTCATGTACGCGTACCAGACGGCCGTCTCGCCGCCGGAAAGCAGCGCGAACGGCGATCCCGGCTCGAAGTCCCGCGGCACGGCGCGAGCTTAACCACCCACTTTGGTCTAGACCATCGTCGGCAGAAATGCGACGATCCGGGCAGGCACGACGGTGATGTCGCGCCCTTCCCGCCAGGAGGACCCGGTGAAGACATCCCGTACGCGGCGCCTCGGCCGCGCTCTCGCCGTATTGGCCCTGGTCGGGGCCACCACGACGGCCGCCCAGCTCACCCCGGTCGCCACGGCGGCCACCCCCGCGCTGCAGTCGATCGTGCCTGTGCCGGTGTCGGTGACCCCGGCGGCCGGGATCACCTTCCCGCTGGTCGCGACGACGAAGATCGTCACCGAAGCCGGCTCGTCGCCGACCAAGGACGTCGGTGACTACCTGGGCGGTGTCCTGCGCCGGTCGACCGGCTACGCGCTGCCGGTGTCCGACGCCCCGGCGTCCGTGCCCGCCGGCAGCATCGCGCTGCTGCTCAACGGCGCGCCGTCCAGCGTCGGGGCCCAGGGCTACCAGCTGGTGTCGACGGCGTCATCGGTCACCGTGCGGGCGCAAACGGCGGACGGGCTCTTCGCCGGCGTCCAGACGTTGCGGCAGATGCTGCCGGGCAGCATCGAGAGCGCGTCGGCGCAGCCAGGGCCGTGGAGCGTCCCGGGCGCGACGATCGTGGACTACCCGCGGTTCGGCTACCGCGGCGCGATGCTCGACGTCGCCCGGCACTTCCACCCCGTGTCGACGGTGAAGCGGTACATCGACCAGCTGGCCCAGTACAAGATCAACAACCTGCACCTGCACCTGGCCGACGACCAGGGCTGGCGCATCCAGATCGACAGCTGGCCGCGGCTGACGACGTACGGCGGCAGCACGCAGGTCGGCGGCGGCGCGGGCGGCTACTACACGAAGGCGCAGTACACGGAGATCGTGAACTACGCGCTCTCGCGGCACATCACGGTCATCCCGGAGATCGACATGCCGGGGCACGTGAACGCGGCGCAGGCGTCGTACGCGGAGCTGAACTGCAACGGCGTCGCGCCGGCGCTGCGGACGGACACGGCGGTCGGCTACAGCTCGCTGTGCATCTCGAAGGACGTCACGTACACGTTCATCGCGGACGTCCTGCGCGAGCTGGCGGCCCTGACCCCGGGCCCATACCTGCACATCGGCGGCGACGAGGCGTCCTCGACGTCGGCGGCGGACTACGTGACGTTCGTGAACAAGGTCCTCCCCCTGGTGGCGGCCACGGGCAAGACGGCGATCGGCTGGCACGACATCGCGAAGGCGGTGTTGCCGGCGTCGGCGTCCCCGCAGTTCTGGGGAACCTCCACGTCGGACGCGGGGGTGTCGGCGGCGGTTTCCCGTGGCAGCAAGGTGATCCTGTCGCCGGCGAACAAGGCGTACCTGGACATGAAGTACAACAGCTCGTCCCCGATCGGCCTGTCGTGGGCGGGTTACATCGAGGTCCAGGACGCGTACAACTGGAACCCGGGCGCCTACCTGTCGGGCGTCGGCGAGTCCGCGGTCCGCGGCGTGGAATCCCCGCTGTGGGCGGAAACGGTGGTCACCCCGGCGGACATCGACTACCTGGCGTTCCCCCGCTTGGCGGCGCACGCGGAGCTGGGCTGGTCCCCGTGGTCAACGCACGACTGGACGGCGTTCCGCACCCGCCTGGGCGCCCAGGCACCGCGCTGGGTGGCCCAGTCGATCACCTTCTACCGCTCGTCGCAGGTCGCGTGGGACAGCGCGGACTCCGGCAACCCGGGCACGTGCACGGCCCCGGCGTGGACCGCGTCGCAGGCGTATACAGGCAGCACCGCGGTCTCCCACAACGGCCACAAGTGGACGGCCAAGTGGTGGACCCAGGGCGAGGAGCCGGGAACAACCGGCCAGTGGGGAGTGTGGACCGACAACGGCCCCTGCTGAGCCACCCCACCCGAGCGCGAACTCCCCCCGCCCTTCCCTGGGGGGCGTCCCCAGGTCCAGTTTATCGGCGGTCACCGACAGGACCGGCCGGAGCGCGGTCCGCGGGCGGAGTTGTCCACATTCGGCTCTGCCTGTGGATCGCGGCGATTCCGGTGGGCGCAGCTAGTCTGCGGTCATGCCGGAGCCGTGTCCGATCTGTGCCAAACACCGGGGTGAGGGGCCGCTCGCGTGTCCGGAGGTGTGGTCCGACGAGCAGGTCGTCGTCACTCATCAGGCCGCACGTGATCTGCTCGGTTATCTCTTCGTCGAGCCTCGGCGGCACGTCGCGAGTCTCGACGAGCTCACCGAGGGCGAGGCGCTCACGATCGCTCGCACGGTCTGGGTCGCCGCGCGGGCGCTGCGGGCCGAGCTCGATGTGGAGTCCGTGCACACCTTCGTCGCCGGGCGAGCGGCGGCCAAGGTCCACTTCCACCAGCACGTGTTCGTCCGGCACCGGGGCACGCCGCCCGAGCGTGGCTGGCTGGACGTCGACTGGCCAGGTGCACCGCACGGCGATCCGGCCGCGCTGTGCGGCCGGCTGAGGACGCACTTCAGCCGGCCATGATCGTCGCGGCGAGGGGCGCGCAACGGCCCGGACACGTTGTGCAGGGCGCTTGAGCCCCCTCCAGCCAGCCATTCTCGTCGCGCGGTGTGGTCCGGCTGCCTTGTGCGGGCGCCTGAGGCCTTGCTTCTCACCCGGCCATGATCGTCGCGGCCAAGGCGATCCGGTGGTCCTTGGTCCACGGTGGACCGAGCGCCGCCCGGGGGCCGTACAGGACCTCGTCGGCCCGCGAGCCCAGGACGGCCGCCGCCTGGTGTTCCACGTCCTTGGCCTCGTACAGGTGGACCGCCCAGCCGCGGACCTCGGCCAGTTCGGCCAGGACCTGGCGGTACATCACCGAGTCGGCGCGGGCCTCGTACGGCACCCGGCGCTGGGTGGCGAGGTCGGCCGGGAAGTCCGGTGGCCAGGCCCTCAGCGACATCGACACGATCGGTTCGGGCAGCGCGGCGGCGAGCCGGTCCAGCTCGGCCGACGCCGCCCGGGCCGCCGACGCGCGCACCTTCGCCACCAGGGCCGCCGCGGCGTTGTCGTCGAGGTCCTTGCCGTCGTGGTGGATCGGGGCCGCCGCCACCCCGGGCTCGACCAGCTCGATCCGCCGTCGGTCCGCCACCCGGTGGTCGGCCGTCGCCGTCACTGCCACTGCCCACCCGAAGTGGTGCGCGATGCCGAGCCGCATGGACCGAGGTTTCCCCGGCCACTGCGGACAGTCAAGGCCGCACTCCACCCGGTGAAACCGGAACACCGGACGCGGCTACCGGGTTAGCTTGGGGCATGAGCGTTGATCTCGAGCAGGTTCGCACGCTGTCCTTGCAGGAAAACGGCCTCGCCACCATCTCCACGACGCGCGCGGACGGCACCGTCCACTCCTCCGTGGTCAACGCCGGGGTGTTCGAGAACCCGGTGACCGGTGCACCCGGCGTCGCCTTCGTCGCGATGGGCAAGGCGCACAAGCTCGCGCTGCTGCGCCGGGCCGGGCACGCCACCGTGACGTTCCGGCGCGGCTGGAACTGGCACTCCGTCACCGGCGCCACCCACCTGATCGGCCCGGACGACCCGGACCCGGCCTTCGACGCCGCCGGGCTGCCGAAGCTGCTTCGCGACGTCTTCATCGCCGCCACCGGCACCCACGACGACTGGGACGAGTACGACCGCGTGATGGCCGACGAACGGCGGGTTGCCGTGTTCGTGACGGCGGACCGGATAATCGGCAACCGCTGAACCCCGTCCAGCGCAGGAGCCGTCCCGTTGTCCGAGTCCCCGCCCCGCCTCACCATCCCGGCGAAGGTCCTCATCGGCCTGCTCGTCGTCATCGACGCGGGCTTCGGTGCGGCTCTCGCCCTCGGACTGGTGCGCGGCCTGTCCATCTGGCTGACCGCCGGCGCCTACGCGGCGACGGTGCTCCTCGCGGTGCTCGTCTACCGGGTCTCCCGGGCCCGCGTGCTCAAGCGGGGTTTCGAGGGGCTGCGCGACCTCACCCTCGGCGACGAGGGCATCCGCCTGCCCGCGGGCACGATGAGCACCCGGCTCGTGCCGTGGGCGGAGATCGCCGACGTCACCGCCCGCCGCTCGGCCCGCTTCGGCGACGGCTACCTGCGCGACGCGATCTGGCTCGACCTGGTCACCGGCGAGGGCGTCGAGAGCTCGGTGCAGTGCTTCACGCCGCGCAAGCGCCTCGAGCCGGCACCGGCCCGAAGACGGCAGTTCGAGCAGACCGCGATCCTCGATCCCGCCCTGTTCGACGCCGTGATCGACCGCCTCCGCCGCGAGCTGCGCCACCGCAGGCTGCACGCCGACACCCGCGGCGAACCCCGCCTCCGGCGCCGCTGACGCTCAGGCATACTTCCGCCATGAGCGAATGGCAGCGCATCTCACCTCCCGAGGCGCACCGGCATCTCGCGAAGCGCAACGCCGTCGTCCTCGGCGCCATCGGACTCGCCCTGATCTGGGTGTCCTACTCCCTGGGTCACGTCCCTCAGGCCATCTTCCTCCTCGTTTTCATCGCCGTCGCCGGCGTCGTGATGGCACTTAACGCCCTCTCGGGGATCCAGGCAGGCCCGGCCGGGCTTCGCCTCCGGCGGCTCCTGACCGTCCGTGAGCTGCCGTGGTCCGAAGTCGCCGACGTCACGACCGCGCCCGCGCAGCACCTCGGCGCCGACACGTCGTACACCGCGCTCTGGATCGTCACCGCCGCCGACGAGCGGATCCAGACCCAGGTGGTGCGCTATGACCACCCGTCGCAGGGCGAGCGGGTGAGCACCCGCCGCTGGCTCAAGCTCGGACCGGCCGAGTTCGCCGGCGTGGTCGAAGAGCTGCGCGACGCGGTGCGCCAGGCCCAGGAGCAGCCGGGCTCAGCCGAGCCGGCCCAGTAGCTCCCGCGGCACGATCCGCACCGGGAACGGCCACTCGGCTTCGAAGACCTCGTCACCCGCGGCCTTGGCCACCTGCTGGTAGTTCCCGTCCACGTCCAGCTCGAACACCGTCAGCGCCGGCTCGACCGGGTCGATCACCCAGAAGCTGTGCGTGCCGAGCCGCTCGTGGATCGCTTTCTTGAGGTTCCAGTCGTAGATCGCCGTGCTGGGCGACAGCACCTCGACGGCCAGCAGCGGAGGCGCCGGGAGATCCTTCTCGGTGAAGTCCTCGTCCCGGCCGACCAGGACGTCCGGCTGCAGTTCGATCTTGTCGCCCGAGTGCACCGCGAACGGGCCGAGAACCACGTCGAACCGAGGCGGACACTCGGCTTCGAGGACCCTCCACAGTCTCGCGACGATCGACTGGTGTCGTCTTCCCGGCGCGGGGCTCACGACGAGCACCCCGTCGATGAGTTCGTATCTTCGCCCGTCACCCGGCATCCCCTCGAGGTCCTGCACCGTCAGGGGACCCGAATCGGCGGGATGCTCGATTTCTGCCATGACCGTCATGGTGCTCTCCTTTCACTCTTCGCACCAGAGCGAACCAGACAGCACCGACGGAAACCGCGTCGAACGCGGGTTCGACGCCGGTATTCACTCGAAGGCGTGAATACCGGCGCCGGCGTCACATCAGCGGAACACTTACTTCTTGTTCTTGCCGGAGTCCTCAGTGGACAGTGCGGCGACGAAAGCCTCTTGCGGGACCTCGACCCGGCCGACGGTCTTCATCCGCTTCTTGCCTTCCTTCTGCTTTTCCAGCAGCTTGCGCTTACGCGAGATGTCACCGCCGTAGCACTTCGCCAGAACGTCCTTGCGGATCGCGCGAATCGTTTCGCGCGCGATGATCCGGGCACCGATGGCCGCCTGGATGGGCACCTCGAAGTTCTGCCGCGGGATCAGTTCGCGCAGCCGGTTCACCATGCGGTTGCCGTAGGCGTAGGCGTCGTCCTTGTGCACGATCGCGGAGAACGCGTCCACACCTTCGCCCTGCAGCAGGATGTCCACCTTGACCAGATCCGCGGCCTGCGTGCCGGCCTCTTCGTAGTCCAGCGACGCGTAACCGCGCGTACGCGACTTCAGCGTGTCGAAGAAATCGAAGATGATCTCGCCCAGGGGCAGGTTGTACCGCAGCTCGACCCGGTCCTCGGACAGGTAGTCCATGCCGAGCAGCTGGCCGCGCTTGTTCTGGCACAGCTCCATGATCGTGCCGATGAACTCCGACGGCGCCAGGATGCTGACCTTGCTGAGCGGCTCCAGCACCTTGTCGATCTTGCTGCCGGTCGGCCAGTCCGACGGGTTGGTGACGTGGATTTCCTTGCCGTCGTCCAGCACCACGTCGTAGACGACGTTCGGCGCCGTGGAGATCAGGTCGAGGCCGAACTCGCGCTCGAGCCGGTCGCGCGTGATCTCCAGGTGCAGCAGGCCGAGGAAGCCGCAGCGGAAGCCGAAGCCCAGCGCCACCGACGTTTCCGGCTCGTAGTCGAGCGCGGCGTCGTTCAGCTGGAGCTTGTCCAGCGCCTCGCGCAGCTCGGGGTAGTCGGACCCGTCCACCGGATACAGCCCGGAGTAGACCATCGGCTTCGGCTCGCGGTAGCCGGCCAGCGCGTCCTTGGCGCCGTGGCGTTCGGACGTCACGGTGTCGCCGACCTTGGACTGGCGGACGTCCTTCACGCCGGTGATCAGGTAGCCGACCTCGCCGACGCCGAGTCCCTTGCTGGCCTTCGGTTCCGGCGAGATGATGCCGACTTCCAGCAGCTCGTGGGTGGCGCCGGTGGACATCATCTTGATGCGCTCGCGCGGGGTGATCTTGCCGTCGACCACCCGGATGTAGGTGACGACGCCGCGGTAGGTGTCGTACACCGAGTCGAAGATCATCGCGCGGGCCGGCGCGTCCGCGTCGCCCTGCGGCGCCGGGACCATCTTCACGACCTCGTCGAGCAGCGCGCCGACGCCCATGCCGGTCTTGGCCGAGACCCGCAGCACGTCCTCGGGCTCGCAGCCGATGATGTGGGCCAGCTCACCCGCGTACTTGTCGGGGTCGGCCGAGGGCAGGTCGATCTTGTTGAGCACCGGGATGATCTGGAGGTTGTTCTCCAGCGCCAGGTAGAGGTTGGCCAGGGTCTGGGCCTCGATCCCCTGCGCGGCGTCGACGAGCAGGACCGCACCTTCGCACGCCTCAAGAGCCCGGGAGACCTCGTAGGTGAAGTCGACGTGGCCCGGGGTGTCGATCATGTGCAGGACGTGGTCCTTGCCGTCGACCTGCCAGGGCAGGCGGACGTTCTGGGCCTTGATCGTGATCCCGCGCTCGCGCTCGATGTCCATCCGGTCGAGGTACTGCGCGCGCATGGCCCGCTCTTCCACGACGCCGGTGAGCTGCAGCATGCGGTCGGCCAGGGTGGACTTGCCGTGGTCGATGTGCGCGATGATGCAGAAGTTCCGGATGAGCTCCGGAGGCGTGAAGGTGGTGTCGGCGAACTTGTTGAGCGCTGTCACTCGAATGAGTCCTCGGAAAGTCGGGGATGGCCACGTCTATGCTCCCATGGCGCTCCGGGTGCGGGTGGGGGTCATCCCCGATGCGAGCCCACGTGATCCGTGGTGCCCTCGAAGTATGAGCACTTCGCACCAGCCGGCACCACCTCCCCAGCCGGATCCGGACGGTTTCAGCCGTGTCCTCGACCGTGCCTTCGGTCACCCTTCGGGCGTGCTCGGCCGCCTCGGCGGCTGGGTCATGGCCCGCGGCAACTCCGCCACCGAACACCGCGTCGTCGACCTGGCGAAACTCGAGCCGGACGAGACCGTCCTGGTCGTCGGGCCCGGCCCCGGCGTCGGCCTGCACGCCGCCGCCCTGCTGGCCGGGCGCACGATCGGCGTCGACCCCTCCCCCGAGATGCTGGCCCTGTGCCACGAGCGCTGCGGCGACCGGGCCGAGCTGCGAGAGGGGTCCGCGGCGGGCACCGGCGAGCCCGACGGGTCCGTGGACGTCGTCCTGACCGTGAACAACGTCATGCTCTGGGACGACCGCGCGGCCGGCTTCGCCGAGCTGTTCCGCGTCCTGCGCCCCGGCGGGCGGCTGCTGCTGTCCGCCCACGAGAAGTGGCTGCCCGTGAGCAGGCACGTCCTGGCCGACGAAGCCGCCGAAGCGGGCTTCGCCGACCTGCAGACGTGGACCTGGGAACCGCCCGGCTTCGCCGCGCTCGCCGCGCAGCTGCGCGCCGTCAAGCCCGCTTAGCGGGTGTCCGTGCGGATCGGGTGCCCCTCCGGGACCTCGACCAGCACGATGCGCGTGCCGTCCGGATCGGCGATCCAGGCCTCGTCGAGGCCCCAGGGTTCGCGCTGGGCGTCCCGCACCGGCGTCAGGCCGCTCGCCTTCAGCTCGGCCAGCGTGCCGGCCAGGTCCCGCACCTGCAGCCAGAGCACCAGATCGGGTGACGCGCCCGCCTCGCCCCGGCCGGAGACCTCCACCGAGCCGTGGCCGAGGAAGAACACGGTGCCGCCGGGGAACTCACGCTCCACGGCCAGGCCGAGGGTGTCGCGGTAGAACGCGGTCGTCGCCTCGACGTCCCGCGGGCGGATCAGCAGCCTGCTCTTCAGGACTTCCATCCGACCATCCCTACCCGAGGTGCTCAGGCCGCCGCAATCGCGGCGATGCCGGACAGCACGATGACCGACCCGGCCAGCCGCCGCACGGCGTCCCGCTCGCCCAGCACCAGCCACGCGGCGAGGCCGCCGAGCACGATGCTCAGCTCCCGGGCGGGCGCGACCAGGCTGACCGGCGCCATCGTCAGCGCGAACAGCACGAGGATGTAGGCGATCGGCGACAGCAGCCCGACGATCAGCACCTCGCGGCGCTGGTCGCGCCAGAGCCGCGTCACCTCGGCACGGCCGGACCGCGCGCTCGGCAGCAGCAGAGCGCTCTGGATGAGCGTGCCGAGGCCGAGGTAGACGATCGGCGGCATGCCGATACCGGTCACCGAGTGCGCGTCCCAGAGCGTGTAGCCGGCGATGACGGCCCCGGTCAGGACGCCGTAGAAGATCCCGGCTCGCCGGGCCTTGGCGGCGGCCGGGTCGTGGGCGGCGGCGCCCCGGCGGCCGGTGCTGATCACGAGCACCCCGGTGATCACCAGGAACGCGCCCAGCAGGCCGAGCCAGCCGGGCCGTTCGCCGAGCACCAGGACGGCGGCCAGCACCGACAGCAGCGGCCCGGTGCCCCGCGCGACGGGGTAGACGACGGAGAGGTCGCCGACGCGGTAGCCGCGCTGCAGCACGATGCCGTACGCGACGTGCAGCACCGACGTGCCCGCCGCGGCCAGCAGCCAGCTCCACTGTGGACGCTGCGGTTCGACGACCAGCAGCACGGCCGTCACCGGCAGCAGGGCGACGGCGGAAACCGTGTAGTAGAGCCAGACGAACTGGGTGCCGCCGGACTGGATCCGCTTGGCGGCGAGGTTCCACGCGGCGTGCACGACGGCCGCGACGACGACGAAGGACAGAGCGGTGGTGTTCACAGGACCCCTTACGGGTTTTCACGCGCGCGAAAACCCGGGTCCTCCAGGCTTTTGTCCCGTCAGATGAACGGCAGGCCTTCCGGACCCGCCGATGGTGCCGCTCGGACCAGACCCACCGGTTCCTGGTTGTCCTGCTGGCTGGGGCGGACCGGTGACGGAACCCTAGGCACTACCGCCGTCCACCGTACCCCCGGTGATCCGCGCCTCGCCGGACGCGGTCGCGGGCGGTCCGAGCTGGGCTGTTAAGGTTGACGCTCGTTGCCGTGCGGCATTCCGTCATGGAGGAAACCCGCTTTTCGCGGGGCCACTCGAGCGCGGCGGCGGATCTCACCGAGTGAAAGCAGGAGCGCCTCATGGCCAACATCAAGTCGCAGATCAAGCGCATCACCACGAACGAGAAGGCGCGTCAGCGCAACCAGGCGATCCGGTCCTCGGTGAAGACCGCGATCCGCAAGGTCCGCGAAGCCGCTGACTCCGGTGACAAGGCCAAGGCCGTCGAGCTGCAGCGCGACGCCGCCCAGAAGCTGGACAAGGCCGTCTCGAAGGGCGTCCTCCACGCCAACCAGGCCGCCAACAAGAAGTCGGCGATCGCGAAGCGCGTCAACTCGCTCTGAGCTGACCGACTGATTTCTGGAGAAGCCCCGGCCTCGGCCGGGGCTTTCTTCATGCTCAGCGGTCGCCCTTGGCCGCCGCCACCTGCAGGACCGCGCGCTCCAGCGCGTAGCCCGGGTCCGCCGCGACGCCCTTGACCTCGGCGTTCAGCCGGGCGACCACCCGCATCGCCGTGGCGAGGCCGTCCTGGTTCCAGCCGCGGGACTGGCCCTGGGCCTTGCGGACCTTCCACGGCGGCATGCCCAGCTCACCGGCCAGCTGGTTCGGGTTGCCGCGCCCCGCGCCGGAGACGCGGGCGATCGTGCGGACCGCGTCGGCCAGCGCGTCGGCGACCAGGACGTGCGGGACACCGAGCTGCATCGCCCAGCGCAGCGACTCCAGCGCCGCCGAACGATCACCGCTCACCGCCTTCTCGGCCACCGCGAACCCGGTCACGTCGGCGCGGCCGCGGTGGTAGCGGTGGACCGCGTCGGCGTCCACGACGCCGCCCGCGTCCGCCACGAGCTGCGTGGCCGCGGAAGACAGTTCCCGCAGGTCGGAGCCCACGGCGTCGATGAGTGCGGCGACCCCGGCCGGGTCGATCTTGCCGCCCGCCCGGCGCACCTCGTGGCGGACGAACTGCTCCCGCTCGGCGGGCTTGGTCATCTTCGGGCACTCCGTCACCTCGGCGCCGGCCTTCTTGAGCACCGCCGGGAGGGTCTTGCCCGCCTTGCTGCGCCCGCCGCCGGTGTGCACGACGACGAGCACGACGCCGTCCGCCGGGTCCTTCAGGTACGACGAAACGGCGTCGGACAGCTCCTGCGAGATGTCCTGCGCCGACTCGAGGACGATCACCCGGCCCTCGCTGAACAGCGACGGGCTGACCAGTTCGGCCAGCTCAGGCGCTGTGAGATCGGACACCCGCGCCCGCGTCAGCTCGGCCGTCGCGTCCATCGCGCGGGCGGCGGCGAGCGTGTCGCGGACGGCCCGCTCGATCAGCAGTTCTTCCTCACCCAGCACCAGGTGCAGCGGGGCCGGGGCGGTGGCTTGCGCGGTCACCCCGGAATCCTCTCACTTGCGCAATCGTGCGCCCGCTCCGGTGATGTCGAGCGGGCACCATGGCACGGCTCGAGTGCCATGTCGTACGGTGTCTTCGAGGCAGCGCTCGTTCCGGTGCGCGCCGACAACTGAATACCGCTCATCCAGAGGGGCAGAGGGAACGGCCCGACGAAGCCCCGGCAACCGGCGTACAGCCTGTCATCCCGCGATCGCGGGATAGCTGACGACCACGGTGCCAATTCCGGCCCGCTTCGGCGGGGCAGATGAGGAAGGAACCTCGCGATGACCGCAACCCTCGGCACGACCTCCACCACCAAGACCCCGGATCTCGGACCGGCCGTCGAACTGGTGTCGAAGGAAGAGGGCCACCGGCAGCCGCTCGCCCCCGAGTTCGTCTCGGCCGAAGACTTCTCGCCGCTCGAAGTCGCCTACGACTTCGGCCGCGTCCGCCGCGAAGACATCGAGGCCGGCCCCAAGAACATCTGGCGCTACAAGAAGCTCCTCCCGGTTCCGTCCAACGTCGAAGAGATCCCGAACACCGAGCCCGGTGCCACCCGGCTGATCCGCGCCGACCGCCTGGCCAAGGCGCTCGGCCTCAAGCGCGTGTGGGTCAAGGACGACACCGGCAACCCGACGCACTCGTTCAAGGACCGGGTCGTGGCCGTCGCGCTGGCCGCGGCCCGCGAGTTCGGCTTCGAGGTGCTCGCCTGTCCCTCGACCGGCAACCTGGCCAACGCGGTCGCCGCCGCCGCGGCCCGCGCGGGCTGGAAGTCGGTCGTGCTGATCCCGAAGACCCTCGAGCGCGCCAAGATCCTCACCACCGCGGTCTACGACGGCGACCTGATCGCCGTCGACGGCAACTACGACGACGTCAACCGCCTCGCCACCCAACTGGCCGGCGAGCACCCGAGCTGGGCCTTCGTGAACGTCAACGTCCGCCCGTACTACTCCGAGGGCTCGAAGACGCTCGCCTTCGAGGTCGCCGAGCAGCTCGGCTGGCGGATCCCGCCGCAGATCGTCGTGCCGATCGCCTCCGGTTCGCAGCTCACCAAGGTGGACAAGGGTTTCCGCGAGCTGGGCCAGCTCGGCCTCGTGGACGCCAGCCCGTACAAGGTGTTCGGCGCCCAGGCCACCGGCTGCTCGCCGGTTTCGGCCGCGTTCCGCGCCGGCCACGACGTCGTCCAGCCGGTGAAGCCGGACACCATCGCCCGCTCGCTGGCGATCGGCAACCCGGCCGACGGCCCGTACGTGCTCGACATCGTCAACCGCACCGGCGGCTCGATCGAAGACGTCACCGACGAAGAGGTCGTCGAAGGCATCCGGCTGCTGGCCCGCACCGAGGGCATCTTCACCGAGACGGCCGGCGGGGTCACCGTCGCCACGGCGAAGAAGCTGGTCGAGACGGGCAAGCTGGACCCGGACGCCGAGACGGTGCTCCTCATCACCGGCGACGGCCTCAAGACCCTCGACGCCATCGAGAACCACGTGGGCCCGAAGGCGACCGTGCCGGCGTCGGCCGCGGCCGTGAACGAGGCCCTCGGCTACTGAAGTCTCCCCGCCGGGGCGAGCCAGGCTTGCCCCGGCGGGCTGTCGCCGGGCCTGACGGTCCCGGTCGCGGGTCATATTGGCCGCGGCTGCGAACCTGGCGCTCAGCCACTGGCACCCCACGCTCGGAGAGCCACCGCTTGCCGAGGCGGGAACTCGTCTCAGCACCACGACCCGCCGGGATCGGCGATGGGCGCACCGCACGTTCACCACGCCTGGCCGGCGGGCCCAGAGCCGCGGCTGCGAACCTGGCGCTCAGCCACTTGAATCGCTCACAGGGCCAGCCTCGGCGGGAACGCGTTGCGGGACAACGGAAGTCAGCGGTGAGGCGGGCCGCGTGGCTCACCCCGGCGGGCTATCGCCGGACCTGACGGGTCCGGCACCACAGCTGTGTCACCGTCCACGTCGGTCCGGGTAACCAGGGCTCCCAGCACCGTCAGTGTGTCCACTGTGGACTTGCTCGGGTGGCCGTAGGAGTTGCCCGCGCCCACGCTGATGAGCGCCGTCCGAGGGGCCACCGCGGCGAGGAACGCCGGCAGCGAGTAGCGCGAACCGTGGTGTGGCACCTTGAGAACCTCCGCTTTCAGGTCGCCGACATCGGCCAGGAGATCGGCTTGGGCCGCCAGTTCGACGTCACCCGTCATGAGCACGCGACCGGCCGCCGTCTCCGCCCGCAGGACGACCGAGCTGTTGTTGATCGTCGTGCCGTCCTGCTGGACAGCCGAGCGAGACGGCACGTAGCGCGGCCCGAGCACGTCGAGCACCAGACCGGGTAGGTCGACCCGCTCTCCCGGGCTCAGCTCCACCAGCGGCACCCCTTCACGGGACGCCTCCGCGGCGACCTGCCGCCACGCCCAGTCCGGCGCACGCCCCGGCCCGACGGCGATGCCGCCGACCGACCGGCCGTCGAAGACCGACGCGAGCCCGCCGATGTGGTCGGCGTGCAGGTGACTCAGGATCAGCAACGGGATCCGGTCGACCGACAGCCGGTGCAGGCACTCGTCCACCGGCCCCGGCTCGGGCCCGGTGTCCACCACGACCGCCCGCCCCGGCTCCGACGTCGCCAGCACGACCGCGTCACCCTGGCCGACGTCACACTCGACCATTGCCCAGCTCCGCGGCGGCCACGCTGGTGCGAGCACCCGCACCGGCACGAACACCAGCAGCGCACCGACGACCAGGATCGCCAGGAACACCCGGATCCGCCGGTACCGCACCGCGAACACGAGGACCGCGAGTACCGCCGCCGCGAGCAGCGCACCCGTCCAGCCGCCGGGCCAGGCCACGACCGCGCCCGGTGCCCTCGCGCCGTGCCGCGCCACGAAGATCAGCCACTCGGCCTCCGGACCGGCGAGGTGCACCAGGAACGTCCCTGCGCCCGGCCACCAGGGCCCGGCGACCGTCGCCAGCACCCCGAGGACCGTGGCCGGGGCGACGACGGGCGCGGCGAGGATGTTGGTCACCACCGACACCAGGCTCACCGTGCCGGCCATCCCCGCCAGTACGGGCGCCGTCACCACGAAGGCGGCGAGCGGTATCGCCAGCCCTTCGGCGAAACCCGGTGGGACGCCACGACGGACCAGCACCCCGGCCCAGCGCGGGGCCAGCAGAACGAGCCCGGCCGTGGCGAAGACCGACAACGCGAACCCGAAGTCCGTGGCCATCGCCGGATCCGCCACCACCAGCACGCACACCGCGAAGGCCAACGCGGGCAGCGCCGAACCCCGCCGTCCCAGTGCCAAGGCGAGCAACGCGACCGCCGCCATGACCCCGGCACGCAGCACGCTCGGTTCCGGGCCGACCAGGACCAGGAATCCCACCAGGCACAGCCCGGCCGCCACGGCCGACAACCGAGGGCCCAGCCGTAGCACTCGCAGCAGGAGCAGGACCGCACCACACGCCACGGCGAGGTTTCCGCCACTGACCGCGGTCAGGTGAGCGAGGCCCGCCGTGACGAACTCCTGCTCGACCCGGGGTGACAACGCGCTCGTGTCGCCCAGGACCAGGCCCGGCAGCAGGCCCGCGGGCTCCTCCGGCAGGGTCTGGCTCAGGTCGTGCAAGCCGGCTCGCAGCCCGGCCGCGACCTCCTGCCACCACGGCGCCGGACCCGGCTCGCCAGGCGGACCGCGCACGGACAGCACCGCCACGGTGAGGTCCGGCCCACGCGGCGGCATCAGCAGGCCCGCCACTGAAACCTCCTGGCCCGGCAACATGCTCGCCCACGCCGCGACCGGTGTGAGCAGCAGGACCCGCCCGGACGACCCGACGGGCTGCCCGTCGACGGACGCCGTACGCACGTCGGCGGAAAGCACCACGGACCGGGCGCCTGCCTGCTGATCGGCGTAGCCCGCGCTCCGCACCGGCCTCGGCCGTTCCGCGACGACCACCCTGAGCGTCGCGGGCAGCCCTTGGGCCGCGGCCGCGCGCAGGGCGTCCTGCTCGGCGTCGCGAATCCGCCAGGCGACCGGGCCGGCGGCGACCAGGCCCAGCACCAGCAGCGCCGCTGCCGCGCCGAGCGCTCGTGACCGGCCACGGGCCCGCCAGAGCACCAAGCCGGCCAGGACCGCCGACGCGAGCCCGACGGCGACCGCCGTCCACCAGCCGAACAGCAGCCCGGCCAGGGCGGCGAGCCAGCACGCGAGGGCCGCCGGGACCAGCCGCATGTCCTGCCGGGCGTCGGTCGCGGGAAGCGTGTTCATCCGACCGTCACCTGCCCCCGGAGCTTCTCAAATTTGCTTTCGCCGATGCCGTCCACGTCGCGCAGTTGCTCGACCTTCGTGAATCCGCCGTGCTCCGTGCGCCACTGGACGATCCGCTTGGCCATCACCTCGCCGACACCGGGCAGCGTGTCCAGCTGGTCCGGGCTCGCCGCGTTGAGGTCGACCTTCCCGCCGCCTTCGGGGACGCCGGGTGGCGGGGCGGGTGCCGGGATCCCGACCGCGAGCTGTTCGCCGTCGGTCACCTTGCGGGCGAGGTTCACCGCGCTGAGGTCCGCGCCGGGGTCGGCTCCCCCGGCCGCCCGCAGGACGTCCGCGACCCGCGAGCCCTGGGGCACGGTGACCAGGCCGGGCGACCGGACGCGGCCGATCACGCTGACGACGAGACCGGCCTTCGGCGGCGGCGCCGCTTCACCCGCGGGTTTCGCGCTCGGCAGCGGAGGCGGTGGCTCGGGTGCCGGACGGCCGCCCAGCAGCGCGACCGAGCCGAGGACGAGCAGCACGACGACCGCGAAGACGCCGCCTATCGCCCAGCGGCGACGGCCCGCGCCGGTCGCTCCGCCCGGCAGCCAGCGCCGGACCAGCCGGCCACCCGGCCCGACCGTGCTCGCGTCGGGCGAGAGCTGGTCGGCCAGCCAGGCGAGCCGGTCGTTGACGGGGAGGCCCGGATCCCGGGCGGGCTGCTCGAACACACGATCGACGTTAGGGGTCGCGGGGAGGCGTCGACAGGGGCGCCGCCGCGTCCTGTGGACAACCGGGGTGTTGTGGATGGATCCCGCCGGCCCGGTCCGGGTACGGCCGTTTTCGTCGTACCCGGATGAGATGCTGGAGGGTCAGGCGTCCGGCCTGGCCGGGATCGTGCGCTGCACCACCACGCCCAGCACCCCGGGCCCGGTGTGCGCGCCGATCACCGCGCCCAGCTCGGAGACCACGCAGCCCCCCGACCGGGGCACCGCCTCCTCCAGCCGGTTCGCCAGCTCGACCGCCCGGTCCGGCGAGGCCAGGTGGTGGACGGCGAGCTCGACGTCGTCGTCGTCCGCGGCCCGGGCCGCCAGCTCGACCAGCCGCGCGATCGCCCGGTTCATGGTGCGGACCTTCTCCAGCGGCAGGATCCGGCCGTCGGACATGTGCAGCACCGGTTTCACCGCCAGCGCCGTCCCGAGCAGCGCCGCGGCCGGGCCGATCCGGCCGCCGCGGCGCAGGTACTCCAGGGTTTCCACGACGAACAACGTCGACGAGCACTTGGCCGCGGTCATCGCCGCCGCCTCGACCGCCTTCGGATCCGCTCCGGCTGCCGCGGCGTCCGCGGCGTGCAGCGCGGCGAACCCGAGGCCCATCGCGGTCGTGCGCGAGTCGACCACGCGCACCCGGTCCGGCCCGACCTCCTGGGCCGCCAGCACCGCCGCTTCCCACGTGCCCGACAGCTCGCGGGAAAGGTGGACCGAGACGACCGCGTCCGCGCCGTCGGCGAACGCCGCCCGGAACTCCTTCGCGAACTCGGCCGGGGTCGGCCGGGACGTCGTGACGATCTTGCGCTGGCTCATCGCCTCGGCGACCGCCGCCGGGCCGGTCTCCACGCCGTCGAGCGACACCACGCCGTCGACCAGGACGTGCAGCGGCACCACCCGGACCTCGTGCCGTTCGGCGAACCCCTCCGGCAGGTGGGCGGTGGAATCCGTGACTACGGCGACCGACACGCCGTCAGCCTACGTGGCCGCGGGCCGCCACCGGCGCCAGCAACACGGACATGGCCTGGCCCACCGCGGCGTGTCCCGCCCAGCCCCAGTGCATGCCGTCGGGGTTGCCCGCGCCGCTGAGGACGTGCTCGCCGACGACCTCTTTCAAGTCCAGCAACGGAACGCCGGCGCGCTCGCCCCACGCCCGCATCGCGGCCTCGGCGGCCGGACGCGCGGTGTGCACCCCGCCGTAGGCCGCGGCCCGGTGCACCGACGGCAGCATCCCGAAGATCGGCAGCTCGGGACGCAGGACGCGCAACGCTTCCACGGCGTTGTCGAGGTACTGCACGGTGAGCTTCACCGGCAGCACCCTGGGACGGCCGCGGAACGCGACCGACAACCGCGGCTGCGCGGCGAGATAAGCCTTGCGCACCACGCGTCGCACCGGATCGGGCCGCAGGTACTTCAGTCCTGAGCGCAGGTAGGTCGGCAACGGCGAAGGCAGCGTGTCCATGCTCCCGATCGCCAGCACGATGGCGTCCGCGTGGTGCAGGTCGGCCCAGACGCGCGGGTCGCCGGTCAGCGACCACCACACGTCGCGGGCGGTCCAGCCGATCCCCGCGACCAGCTCCGCGGTGCCGCCGACGGCCGCGGCGGCGACGTTCGGCCACAGGCGTGGCTCGTCCGCGGCGCAGGGCCCCTCGGGGCCGTGAAAGCTCAGCGAATCGCCGAACACCAGCAGGCGTGGCCCCATCGGCTAGCCGGTCATCCCCGCGTTGTAGGCGTGCAGCCGCCACTTGCCGTCGCGCAGGCCGAGCTCGACCCAGTGGCAGTTGGCGATCCCGCCGAGGGACGGCCAGATCTCGACCGGCAGCCTCAGCAGACCGGCCGTGAGCGCGATGATCAGCCCGCCGTGCGCGGCCAGCAGGACGGTGTCGCCGACGTCGGAGTTGGCCTGCTGCAGGTCGGAGACGACCTCGCCGGCGCGCTCGGCGACGTCGAGGCGGTTCTCGCCGCCCGGCGGCGCCCAGGTCGCGTCGGTGCGCCAGCGGGCGCGTTCACCGGGGTACTCGGCGTCGACCTCGGCGCCGGTCTTCCCCTGCCACTCGCCCAGGTGCGTCTCGCGCAGGCGCTTGTCGATGCGCAGCGGGACGCCGATGGCGTCGGTGAGCACGGTGGCGGTGTCGGTGGCACGGCGCAGGTCGGAGGCGATTACCAGGTCCGGTGAGAACCGGGCCAGTGCCGGGACGGCGAAGCGGGCCTGGTTCCAGCCGACCGGGGTCAGCGCCGAGTCGAGGTGACCCTGCATCCGCCCGGCGGCGTTGTAGTCCGTCTCGCCGTGGCGCCAGAGCACCAGCCGCCGCGGGCTCACCGGGCGTCCGCGTCCTCATCGGCGGGCGGCTCCTCGAGGCCGGCCACCTCGATCCGCGGGCAGTCCTTCCAGAGCCGCTCAAGACCGTAGAACGTGCGCTCCTCGACGTGCTGGACGTGCACGACGACGTCGACGTAGTCGAGCAGGACCCAGCGGCCTTCGCGGGCGCCTTCGCGGCGGACCGGCTTGTGCCCGCTCTCCCGCAGTTTCTCCTCGACGTTGTCGACGATCGCGCCGACCAGGCGCTCGTTGGAAGCGGAGGCGATGACGAAGGCGTCGGTGATGACGAGCTGCTCGGACACGTCCAGCACGACGACGTCGCTGGCCTTCTTGTCCGCCGCCGCGTGTGCGGCCGCTACGGCCAGCTCTCGTGCCTCGGACGTGGCTGTCACGGTGCTCCTTTTCGGATCGGGTTCGCCCGAGAAGAGTACCCGCCGCGACCAGCGGTGCTTCAGTCGCTCTTCCGGTACAGATCCTTCTTGGTGATGTAGCGGACGACGCCGTCGGGAACGAGGTACCAGACCGGCTCCCCGCGCTCGACGCGGTCGCGGCAGCCAGTGGACGAAATCGCCATCGCGGTGACCTCGACGAGGCTCACCTTCCCGCTGGGCAGGTGGTGCGAGTTGAGCCGGTAACCGGGCCGCGTGACGCCGATGAAGTGCGCGAAGTCGAACAGCTCTTCGGCCTTGTGCCAGGTGAGGATCTGCTCGAGGGCGTCGGCGCCGGTGATGAAGTAGAGCTGGTCGTCGGGGTACTCGGCGTGGAGGTCGCGCAGGGTGTCGACGGTGTAGGTCTGGCCGGCGCGGTCGATGTCCACGCGGCTGACCGAGAAGACCGGGTTGGACGCGGTCGCGATGACCGTCATCAGGTAGCGGTCCTCGGCCTTGGTGACCTGGCGGTCGGTCTTCTGCCAGGGCTGGCCGGTGGGAACGAAGATCACTTCGTCGAGCCCGAACCGGGACTGGACCTCGCTGGCCGCGACAAGGTGGCCGTGGTGCACGGGGTCGAAAGTGCCGCCCATGACCCCGATCCGCCGTGGTGACATGGGACCCGAGCCTATACACCGGACCCGCGGGCCGTCCGGTCCAGCAGCACACCTCGCCCGACCGTGCGAAGTTTGTGATTCAGATCACATTACGGCCGGTATTCGACACGAACGGTCCGTTCGCGACGCCGCCGATTCCCGGTTCGTCGGTGCCATGGGGTAGACGTGGGGCGTGGACACGACCAGCACCACCCCAGCACTCCGCGAACGCGCCGAGACCCTCCTCCGGGCCCTGGCCGGCGATTCGGCGAAGCTGCGCGAAGACCAATGGACGGCCATCGAGGCCCTGGTCGCGCAGCGGCGTCGCGCGCTCGTCGTGCAACGCACCGGGTGGGGCAAGTCGGCGGTGTACTTCCTGGCCACCGCGCTGCTGCGGGAACAGGGCAGCGGGCCGACGGTGATCGTCTCGCCGCTGCTGGCGCTGATGCGCAACCAGATCTCGGCGGCGGCGAAGGCCGGGATCCACGCGGCGACGATGAACTCCGCGAACCCGCAGGAGTGGGAGCAGGTCCAGGCGGCGGTCGCGGCCGGCGAGATCGACGTGCTGCTGGTCAGCCCCGAACGGCTGAACAACCCGGACTTCCGCGACAACGTGCTGCCGAAGCTGACCGCGAGCACCGGGCTCCTGGTGGTCGACGAGGCGCACTGCATCTCGGACTGGGGCCACGACTTCCGGCCGGACTACCGGCGCCTGCGCACGCTGCTGGGCGACCTGCCGGACGGCGTGCCGGTGCTGGCGACCACCGCGACGGCGAACGACCGGGTCGTCACCGACGTCGCCGAGCAGCTGGGCCTGGGCACCGGCGGCGACACGCTCGTGCTGCGCGGCACGCTCGACCGGGAGAGCCTCCGGCTGTCGGTGTGCCGGCTGCCGACGTCGCAGGCGCGGCTCGCGTGGCTCGCCGAGCACCTGGCGGAGCTGCCGGGGTCGGGAATCATCTACACGCTGACGGTCGCGGCGGCGCACGACGTCGCGTCGCTGCTGAAGGATCGCGGCTACCCGGTGGCGGCCTACACCGGCAAGACCGACCCGGCCGACCGGCAGGCGGCCGAGGACGATCTGCTCGGCAACCGGGTCAAGGCGCTGGTCGCGACGTCCGCGCTGGGCATGGGGTTCGACAAGCCGGACCTCGGGTTCGTCGTGCACCTGGGCGCGCCGTCGTCGCCGATCGCGTACTACCAGCAGGTCGGCCGTGCCGGGCGTGGTGTGGAGCGCGCGGAAGTCGTGCTGCTGCCCGGGGAAGAGGACCGGGCGATCTGGGCGTACTTCGGGTCGCTGGCATTCCCCGACGAGCTGCGGGTGACGCAGGTGCTGAACTCGCTCGCCTACGCCGACCGTCCACTTTCGACGGCCGCGCTCGAGCCGTCGGTGGAGCTTTCCCGCTCCCGCCTGGAAATGGTGCTGAAGGTCCTGGACGTCGACGGCGCGGTCCGGCGTGTGAAGGGCGGCTGGGAGAGCACGGGCGAAGACTGGCAGTACGACCGCAGCCGCTACCAGCGGGTCGCGGAAGCGCGTGACCGCGAGCAGGAGGCGATGCTCGGTTACCTGGCGGCCGACGGCTGCCGGATGGAGTACCTGCGGCGCCAGCTCGATGATCCCGAGGCGACCCCGTGCGGGCGGTGCGACAACTGCACCGGCCAGTACTGGGACACGTCGGTGGCCGACGAGGTCGTCGACGCGACGCGGGAACGCTTGCAGCGTCCCGGAGTCGAGGTCGCGCCGCGGAAGCAGTGGCCCACCGGGATGTCCTCTTTGGACGTCCCGGTCTCCGGCCGGATCGGCGCCGACGACCAGGCCGAGCCGGGCCAGGTCCTCGGGCGGCTGACGGACGTCGGCTGGGGCAACCGGCTGCGGGAGCTCGTCGGCCCGGCGGCACAGGACACGGACGTGCCCGACTCGGTGTTCAAGGCGTGTGTCCAGGTACTGGCCGGGTGGCAATGGTCGGAGCGGCCGGTGGCGGTGGTCGCCGTGCCGTCGTCGACGCGGCCGAAGCTCGTCTACAGCCTGGCGACGCGGCTGGCGGACATCGGCAAGCTGGACTTCCTCGGCGCGCTCGACGCGGACGGCCCGCCACCGCGGCAGGCGAACAGCGCGCAACGGCTGGCCGACCTGTGGCGGCGGCTGAGCATGCCGGCCGACCTGGCCGCGACGTTGCCGGCGGGGCCGATCCTGCTGGTCGACGACGTCATCGACACCGGCTGGACGATGACGCTGGCAACCCGGCTGCTCCGGCGGGCCGGGGCGCCGGCGGTGCTCCCGTTCGCGCTGGCCAGCACGGCCTGATCCGGGTCGCGCGGCGGGTTCCGCCTCCAGGATGCGTCGGCGGGCGGGGCCGACGTGCGTGGCTGGAGGTCGATCGCGCGTGATCGAGGGCGGGACTCGCGTGCTCGGGGGCGGATCTCATGTGATTGGGCGGGCATCTCGCGTGCTTTGACGGGCACGACTCGTGATTGAGCGGGCATCTCGCGTGATTGAAGGGGCATCACGTGTGATTGGGCGGACGACACGCGTACCCAGGTGGACGACTCGCGTACCTAGAGGGTCGGCTTGCGTGTCTGGGGATGGCGGGGTGGGGTGCGGAAAGGGATGGTGGGGATCTTTCGTACTGGGGTGGGATGTGGCAAAGTCGCGTCCACCTTCGGGGGACGTGGAGGCTGCCATGACCGTGCAGGTTCAGCACCGGCTGCCCGTGCGCAAGCTGTTCGCGGCGAGTGCCGGCAACGCGCTGGAGTGGTTCGACTGGACGATCTACGCGACGTTCAGCATCTACTTCGCCGGGGCGTTCTTCCCCTCCGGCAACGACACCCTCGCCCTGATCAACACGTTCGCCACCTATGCGCTCGCGTTCTTCTTCCGCCCGCTCGGCGGCATCCTGCTCGGGCGCTTCGCCGACACCCGCGGCCGCAAGCCGGCCATGATCCTCACCATCCTGCTCATGGCGGGCGGTTCGGTGGCGATCGGCGTGCTGCCGACGTTCGCGCAGGTCGGCTGGCTCGCGCCGCTCCTGCTGCTGCTCGCCCGGATCGCGCAGGGCCTCTCGCTCGGCGGCGAAGTGTCGAACGCGTCGGCCTACCTGGGCGAAATCGCGCCGGCGGAGCGGCGGGGCCGGTACTCGGCGTTCTTCTACATCTCGACCGGTTCCGCGGTGCTCGTCGCGACCGTGCTCGGGTTCGTGCTCGCGCGGACGCTGGACAAGGCGCAGCTCGCGTCCTGGGGCTGGCGGCTGCCGTTCCTGCTGGGCGGCGTCTTCGGCCTGGTCGGGCTGTGGCTGCGCCGCAGCCTCGCCGAGACCGAGCTGTTCGAGCAGACGAAGACCAAGGCGCGGAAACTCGAGCGGCCGCTGCTGACCACGTTGACGCACCACCCGAAGGCCGTCGTCCGGCTCGTCGGGTTCTCCATGCTCTCGACGCTTTGCTACTACACGTTCTTCAGCGCGCTCACGTCGTTCGCAGTGAAGAACCGGCACGCCGACGCCGATGCCGTGTTCCTCGCGCTCTCGGTCGGCACGGCCTTGTTCATCGCGCTGCAGTACCCGATGGGCGCGCTCGCGGACCGCGTCGGGCGGAAGCCGCAGCTGCTCGTGTGGTCCGGTGCCACCGCGGTCGTCATCGTGCCACTGTCCACTTTGATCGGCCCGAACCTCGGCGGCCTGCTCGTCGTGTTCTGCGTCGGGCTCGGGCTGTACACGGCGATGACGTCGATCGCGCCGGCCATCATGAGCGAGCTGTTCCCCACCGAGCTGCGCGGGCTGGGGATCGGCGCCTGGTACAACCTGACCGTCGCGATCTTCGGCGGGACCGCTCCCCTGCTCATCACCGTGTTCGGCGCGATCTCGCCGACGCTCTACTTCTGGTACGTCGCCGCCGGTGCCGCGATCGCGTTCGCCGTGATCCTGACGCTGCCGGAGACCAAGGGCAGCGAGCTGGGGTAATCCCTTCGTCGCCGGCCGGCGCCGCTCGCTAGGCTGCGGGCTCCGCTGACCGAGCCCGAAGGAGGGACACCGTGCACACCGCCGACGTTACCGAGGAGCTGGCGCGCCGCGTGGTCGCCGCCGCCGGCCGGGCCCTGGACGTGGAACTGACGCCGGAGCAGGCGCTGATCCAGGCGTCGCCGCGTGACGGCGTCGACTACCAGGCCAACCTCGCGATGAGCCTCGGCAAGAAGCTCGGCCGGCCACCGCGCGAGGTCGCCACGCTCATCGCAGAAGCCCTGGAGCTGGACGGGATCGCCGAGACGCCCGAGGTCGCCGGGCCCGGGTTCCTCAACTTCGTGCTGCGCAAGGACTGGCTGGAAACCCGGGTGGAATCGGTGCTCGGCGACGCACGCCTCGGCGTGCCGCGGACGGCCGAGCCGCGCACGATCGCACTCGACTACAGCAGCCCGAACGTCGCGAAGGAGATGCACGTCGGGCACCTGCGCTCGTCCGTGATCGGCGACGCCCTCGCGCGCCTGCTGCGCTTCGCGGGCCACGAAGTGTTGCCGCACAACCACCTCGGCGACTGGGGCACGCCGTTCGGCATGCTCATCGAGCACCTGCTCGACGTCCCGTCCGACCAGCGCGCGATCGCCGACCTCGACGCCTTCTACCGCGAAGCACGCCGGAAGTTCGACAGCGACGAGGCGTTCGCGACGCGGGCGCGCACCCGCGTCGTGCTGCTGCAGAGCGGCGACGAAGAGACGCTCGCTGTGTGGCAGACCCTCGTCGACGAGTCGACCCGGCACTTCAACGAGGTCTACGCCCTGCTCGGGATATCCTTGACGGACAAGGACATCTACGGCGAGAGCTTCTACAACCCGTACCTCGCCACGGTCGTCGACGACCTGGAGGCGGCCGGGCTGACCGAAGTCAGCGACGGCGCCGTCTGCGTGTTCCCCGAAGGGTTCCGCAACCGGGACGGCGACCGGCTGCCGCTGATCGTCCGCAAGCGTGACGGCGGCTACGGCTACGCTGCCACGGACCTGGCCACCGTCCGGTATTGGACGGCCGAGCGTGGCGCGACCGACCTGCTCTACGTCGTCGGATCGCCGCAGGCGCAGCACTTCGCGATGGTGTTCTCGGCCTGCCGCAAGGCCGGCTGGCTGACCGGGCACGCCGAGCACGTCGGCTTCGGCACCGTGCTGGGCGCCGACGGCAAGACGATGCGGACCCGGGCCGGCGAGACGATCAAGCTGGTCGACCTGCTCACCGAAGCCGTGACGCAGGCCACCGTGGTCGTCGCCGAACGCAGTGAGCTCGACGCGGCGGGGCAGGCCGAGGTCGCCCGGGCCGTCGGCATCGGCGCGGTCAAGTACGCCGACCTCTCCGGCGACCGCGAGCGCGACTACGTCTTCGCCTGGGACCGGATGCTCGCGAAGGAGGGCAACACCTCGGTGTACCTCCAGTACGCGCACGCGCGGACGCGGTCGATCCTGCGCAAGGCGGGTGGCGAGCCCGACGGCACGCGGATCCTGCTGGACGAGCCGGCGGAACGCGCGCTCGCGCTGAAGCTGCTGCGGTTCGGCGAGGCCCTCGACGCCGCGACGAACGCTTACGCACCGCACAAGCTCTGTACGTACCTTTACGAGGCCGCGGTCGCCTTTTCCCGGTTCTACGACGATTGCCCGGTCCTCAAGGCGCCGACCCCCGAGCTGCGCGCGTCCCGGCTGCGGTTGACTACGCTGACGGCGAACACGCTCGCGCTCGGGCTTTCCCTGCTCGGTATCGCAGCGCCCGACCAGCTGTAGTGAGAGACCGCTTTGGAGACCACTGTGGAACTGCCCGGCGATCTGCTCGCCCTGTTGCGCGAGCCCAGCCTCTGCTTCCTGGCGACTTCGATGCCGGACGGCTCGCCGCAGCTCACCCAGACCTGGGTGGACACCGACGGCACGCACATCCTGGTGAACACCGTGCTGGGCCACCAGAAACAGCGCAACATCGAGCGTGACCCGCGGGTGGCGCTCAACGTCGCCGACCGCGAGCGGCCGTCGCGCTACTACGCGTTCCGCGGGCAGGTCGTCGAGATGACCGAGGACGGCGCCGTCGACCACATCGAGAAGCTGGCGCAGCGCTACCTCGGCGGCCCGTACCCGTGGTGGGGCGGGCGCGACCAGACGCGGCTGCTGCTGACGATCAAGCCGGACCGGATCAACCCGACATAGGCGCCAGCAGCGCTACCAGTTCTTCGGCCATCTCCGGGCCGATCGGCTCACGGGTCGCCAGGAGCCGGTACCAGAGCGTGCCGAACACGACGTCGATCACCGTGCCGGGGCCGACCCCGGCCGGGAGTTCGGCGCGCTCGCGAGCGCGTCCGACGATCTCGCCGAGTGCGTCGCGGCGGCGGAACAGGAAGTCTTCGCGGAACCGCTTGCCGAACTCCGGGTCGATCTGCGCCTGCGCCATCAGGGCCCGCAGGGTGTCCGCGACCTGGGACTTCGTGCCCATCGCGTAGGTGCGGTCGAGGAAGAGCGCGAGGTCGGCGCGGAACGACCCCTCGTCGGGGATGCGGACCTGCAGGTCCGCCTTCGTCGCGAGCGCGTCGAGCAGGACGTCGGCCTTCGACGGCCACCAGCGGTAGATCGTCTGCTTGCCGACGCCGGAGCGTGCCGCGATCCCCTCGACGGTCAGCGCGCCGTAGCCCGCTTCGGCGGCCAGTTCGAGCGTCGCCGTGAGGATCGCGAGCCTGCTCTGCTCACTGCGCTTGCGCCCGGGACGGGACTGGTCGGTCATGGGATCCGATGGTACCGTCGATTTCGAAACGAGACGTACCGGTTCGAAATGGGGAAACATGAGTATCGCTCTTGTTGCCGGCGGCACCTCGGGCATCGGCCTGGCGACCGCGCGGAGGCTGCACACCCGGGGCTACGACGTCCACATCACCGGGCGCGGCAAGGAACGCCTCGACGACGTCGCCGCGAGCGACCCGCACCTGACCGGACACCGGGCCGACGGCGGGGACGCGGCGGCGATGGCCGCGCTCGCCGAGTCGCTCGGCACGGTCGACGTGCTGGTGGTGAGCTTGTCCGGCGCCGAAGGTATGGGGCCGATCGCCGAGCTGGACCTGGCGATGCTGCGCCGGGCTTTCGACGCGAAGTTCTGGGCGCACCTGACGACGATCCAGGCCGTGCTGCCGCACCTGGCCGCGGACGGTTCGATCACGCTGCTCGGTGCGATCAGCGCCCGGGCCTCGATGCCGGGCACGGCCGGGATCGGCGCGCTCAACGCGGCGGTCGAAGCCCTGGTCAGGCCCCTGGCGGTCGAGCTCGCACCGCGGCGGGTCAACGCGGTCTCCCCCGGCGTCGTCGACACGGCGTGGTGGAGCGGGTTCCCGGACGAGATGCGGGCGGGGTTCTTCGCCCAGACGGCCGCGCAGGTGCCGGTGCGGCGGGTCGCGACCGCCGACGACGTCGCCGAGGTGGTCGCGCTCGCGGCGACCAACGCCAACCTGAGCGGCACCGTCCTGGAGGCCGACGGCGGGGCGCACCTGGTTTCGGTGGGCTGAGCCGGATCGCGTGATCCGCGGGGCATCTCGCGTGATCAGACGGACGACACGGGTACCGGGATGGACGACACGCGTACCCGGACGGACGACACGCGTACCTGGAAGGTCGGCTCACGTTCCCGGACGGTCGACTCGCGCACCTGGACGGTCGGCTCGCGTACCCGGACGGTTGACACGCATACCTGGGCGGACGACACGCGCACCTGGACGTGTCGGCTTGCGTACCCGGACGGACGACACGCGTACCTGGAAGGTCGGCTCGCGTACCTGGGCGGTCGGCTCACGTACCTGGCGGTCGGCTCACGTGCCCGGAAGGTCGGCTGCGTACCTGAGGGACGACACGCGTACCCAGATGGACGACTCGCGTGCCTGGAGGGTCGGCTTGCGTGTCTGGGGGTCGGCTCGCGTGCCTGGATGGACGACACGCGTGCCCAGGTGGACGGGTCGCGTGCCTGGAGGGGCGGCTTGCGTGTCTGGGGGGGGCAGCTTGCGTGTCTGGGGGGTCGGCTTGCGTGGTGGGGGCGGGGCGGTGGTTAGCGGCGTAGGGGGACTAGGTCGTCGGCGTGGACTACCTCGCGTCGCTGCTCTGCCGGTAGCTCGGGGGTTGAGCGGCCGATCAGGTCTGGCAGCTCCGTGGCGTCGAAGGCGACCACGCCGCGGGCCACCGCGCGGTCGTTCGCGTCCACCAGGTCGACCACGTCGCCGGCCTGGAAGTCGCCGTCGACGCCGGTGATGCCGGCGGCCAGCAGCGAACGGCGGCGGCGGACCACCGCCGCCACCGCGCCGTCGTCGATGCGGAGCTTGCCGGTGGTGTCCGCCGCGTAGCCCAGCCAGAACCGGCGGGCCGACAGGCGGGTGTCGGCCGGGGCGAAGGCCGTGCCCGGCGACGCCGTCGTCAAGGCCGCCGACGCCTCCGAAGCCGCCGCAAGCAGGACCGGGATGCCGGCGCCGGCCGCGGTGCGGGCGGCGGCCAGCTTGGACACCATGCCGCCGGTGCCGAGGCCGGAGCTGGAGATCCCGACCGAGATACCGTCCACATCGGACTCCGACAGGACCTCGGTGAGCTTGCGGGTGGCGCCCTCGCGCGGGTCGCCGTCGTAGAGACCATCCACATCGGACAGCAGGATCAGCGCGTCGGCGCCGATCAGGTGCGCCACCAGGGCGGCCAGCCGGTCGTTGTCGCCGAAGCGGATTTCCTCGGTGGCCACCGTGTCGTTCTCGTTGACGACCGGGACGGCGCCGAGCGCCAGCAGCCGCGAGAACGTCCGCTGCGCGTTGCGGTAGTGCGACCGCCGCACGACGTCGTCGGAGGTGAGCAGCACCTGCCCGACCGTCAGCGAGTACCGCCCGAACGACTCGGCGTAGGCGTGCGCCAGCGCGAGCTGCCCGACACTCGCCGCCGCCTGCTGGGTGGCGAGGTCCTTCGGGCGCTTACCCAGCGACAGCGGAGCGAGGCCGGCGCCGATCGCGCCCGAAGAGACCAGCACGATCTGCGTGTCGGCCGCGACCCGCGCAGCGATCGCGTCGACCAGCGCGCCGAGCCGGACCGGGTCGAGGCCGCTGCCCGCGGTGGTCAGCGCCGAGGAACCGACCTTGACCACCAGCCGCCGGGCGGCGGCGATGGCCTCCCGCGTGCCGCTCACGCGTCCAGGTCCCCGTCGGCGCCTTCCGGCTCGTCCGGGCCGTCACGGCGGATCCGGCGGGCTTCCTTGCGTTCGGACGCGCCGATCCGGTCGTGGTTCTCGAGGCGGACGTCGGTGCCGCGGCCGGACAGGTGCATCGCGACGCTCGGCGTCGACGGCTCCCACTCGAACTGGACGTCGCCGATCGTGACCGGGCTGCCCGGGCGCGCGCCGAGCTTCGCCAGCTTGTCCTCGACGCCGAGGCGGTTGAGGCGGTCGGCGAGGTAGCCGACGGCTTCGTCGTTGCCGAAGCTCGTCTGGCGGATCCACCGCTCCGGGCGCGTGCCGCGCACGATGAAGGCGCCCTCTTCCTCGGGGTCGACTTCGACGGTGAACCCTTCGTCGTTGACGGCGAGGGGCCGCAGCACGATCGTCTCCGGCTCCAGCACCGGCTGCATCTCGCGGTACTCCTCGACCACCTTGGCGAGCGCGAAGGTCAGCTCGCGCAGGCCCTTGCGCGACGCCGTGGAGATCTCGAACACCTGGAGGCCACGGGCCTCGAACTCCGGCCGGACGAAGTCGGCGAGCTCGGCCGCTTCCGGGACGTCGATCTTGTTGAGGACGACCACGCGCGGGCGCTCTTCGAGCTTCCCGCCGAGGCCCGGGGTGTACTTCGAGAGTTCCAGCTCCAGCGCGTCCACATCGGACACCGGGTCGCGGCCGGGCTCCAGCGTCGCGCAGTCGACGACGTGCACCAGCACCGCGCAGCGCTCGATGTGGCGCAGGAAGTCGAGACCGAGGCCCTTGCCTTCGGACGCGCCGGGGATCAGCCCGGGGACGTCGGCCATCGTGAAGACGGTGTCGCCGCCGGTGATCACGCCGAGGTTCGGCACCAGCGTGGTGAACGGGTAGTCGGCGATCTTCGGCTTCGCCGCGGACAGCACCGAGATCAGCGACGACTTGCCGGCGGACGGGAAGCCGAGCAGCCCGACGTCGGCGACCGAACGCAGCTCCAGCACGAGGTTGCGGGCTTCACCCGGCTCGCCCAGCAGCGCGAACCCGGGTGCCTTGCGGGCCTTCGACGACAGCGCACGGTTACCGAGGCCGCCGCGGCCGCCCTGCGCCGCGACGAACGTCGTGCCCGGGCCGATCAGGTCGGCGACCATCTCGCCGTCCTCGGTGAACACGACGGTGCCGGACGGCACCTTCATCACCAGGGTCTCCCCCGCCGCGCCCGCGCGGTCGCCACCCTGGCCCAGCTTGCCGCTGCCCGCCTTGGCGTGCGGGCGGAAGTGGAAGTCGAGCAGGGTGTGCACGTTCGGGTCGACGACCAGCAGGACGTCGCCGCCGTTGCCGCCGTTGCCGCCGTCCGGGCCGCCGAGGGGCTTGAACTTCTCGCGGTGCACCGAGGCGCAGCCGTTGCCCCCGTCACCGGCGGTCAGGTGGATCACCGCGCGGTCCACGAAACGGGACGCCATGACTTGCCTCTTTCATTCGCGAGCAGGGGATACACAAAACAAACGAGGGGTGGCGCCGGATATTCCGGCTCCACCCCTCGTCAGAAGGTCTTCGTCGAAGCCGGAACTCAGGCTTCGACCGGCACGACGATGTTGATGGTCTTGCGACCACGCTTCTCGCCGAACTGGACCGCGCCGGCGGCCAGCGCGAACAGCGTGTCGTCGCCGCCACGGCCGACGTTCACGCCCGGGTGGAACTTGGTGCCACGCTGACGGATCAGGATCTCGCCGGCGTTGACTTCCTGGCCGCCGAAGCGCTTGACGCCGAGGCGCTGCGCGTTCGAATCGCGACCGTTGCGGGAGCTGGACGCACCCTTCTTGTGAGCCATGGCTCAGCCCTCTTTCTGAAAAAGCAGATCCGGAGAAGTTCTTACAGGGAGATGGCGGTGACCTCGACGCGGGTCAGCTTCTGCCGGTGACCCTGACGCTTGTGGTAGCCCGTCTTGTTCTTGAACTTGTGGATCCGGATCTTCGGACCCTTGGTCTGCTCGACGACCTTGCCGGTGACCGAGACCTTCGCCAGCGCGTCGGCGTCCGTGGTGACATCGCCACCGTCGACGTACAAAACGGCGGGGAGAATGTGCTCGGTGCCCGGCTCGCCCTCGAGCTTCTCGACCTCGACCACGTCGCCGACGGCAACCTTGTACTGCTTGCCGCCGGTCTTGACGATCGCGTACGCCGACACGGAAGTCTCCTGCATTACTCGACAATGGGTGGGGGCCCCGCGCGATCGGCCCGCCTCCGGAAAGGCGGTCCTGCTCTCACGCAGGCGGCCTACTCTGGTGGTAGGCCGTACTACAGGTTACGTGGGGTGCCCCGGTGCGTTACCACCGGGGTCCCCTTGGTGTTCAGTTAGCGCTCTGCTCCGAGGCCTTGACCGGCGGACCGGCCGGGCGGGACGCGGCCCGGCGCGGACGGCGCCGGGTGGCGCGTCCAGCCGGTTCGGGCACGCTGACCTCGGGTTCGGCGACCGCCTCAGCGGCCTCCGAAGACTGTGTGACGGGCTCTTCCGCCGGCTCGGGTGCCGACGAACGCTCGACGGCCGGCTCCTCCAGCGGTGCCGGCGTCTCGTCCGCCTCGGTGGTCACGGGGGTGTCCGCGACCTCCACAGCCGGTTCCGGGGCCACGACGGCCTCGTCCGGCGTCTCGGTGGCCTGGGAGGCTTCCGCCGTGTCGGTCACCTCGGGGACGGGCCCGTTGCCGTTCAGGGCGCCGTGCTCGTGGGGCTGGTCCTTGACGGCCTTGGACGCGTTCGCCATGGCCGCCACCGCGGACGCGATCGACTCGCGCTTCTCCGGCGGCGGAACGACGTGCACCTCGTCCTTGACCGCTTCGGCCGGCTGCGGCGCGGCTTCCTCGCCCTTGCCACCACGGCCGCGCGACCGGCGGGAGCTCTTCTCCCCGCCGCCACCGCCGCCGTTGCCACCACCGTTGCCGCCGCCGTTGCCACCGTGGGAGTGGCCCGTGCTGCCGGCCGTGCGCTGCGGTTCGGTCGAGACGACCACGCCGCGGCCCTTGCAGTGCTCGCACGGCGTCGAGAACGCCTCGAGCAGCCCGGTGCCGATCTTCTTGCGGGTCATCTGGACCAGGCCCAGCGAGGTGACCTCGGCGACCTGGTGGCGGGTGCGGTCGCGGCCGAGGCACTCGGTGAGGCGGCGCAGCACCAGCTCGCGGTTGGACTCGAGCACCATGTCGATGAAGTCGATCACGATGATGCCGCCGATGTCCCGCAGCCGCAGCTGGCGGACGATCTCCTCCGCCGACTCCAGGTTGTTGCGGGTCACCGTCTCCTCGAGGTTGCCGCCCGAGCCGGTGAACTTGCCGGTGTTGACGTCGATGACCGTCATCGCCTCGGTGCGGTCGATCACCAGGTAGCCGCCCGAGGGCAGCCAGACCTTGCGGTCGAGGGCCTTGGTGATCTGCTCGTCGATCCGGTGGTCGGCGAACGCGTCACCGGTGCCGGTGTAGCGCTTGACCCGCTCGGCCAGCTCCGGCGCGACGTGCCGGACGTAGTCGTTGATGGTCTCCCACGACCGGTTGCCCTGGATCTCCAGCTTGGCGAAGTCCTCGGTGAAGAGGTCACGCACGACCTTGACCAGCAGGTCCGGCTCTTCGTAGAGCATGGTCGGCGCGCCGCCCTTGCGGCCGGAGCCGGCGTCGGCCTTCTCCTTGATGACGTCCCACTGGGCCTTCAGGCGGTCGACGTCGCGGCCGAGCTCCTCCTCGCCGATGCCCTCGGAGGCGGTGCGGATGATGACACCCGCGTCCTCCGGGACGATCCGCTTGAGGATGTCCTTGAGCCGGCGGCGCTCGTTCTCCGGCAGCTTGCGGGAGATGCCGGTGGCGCCGCCCGCGGGGACGTACACCAGGAAGCGGCCGGGCAGCGAGATCTGCGTGGTCAGCCGGGCGCCCTTGTGCCCGACCGGGTCCTTGGTCACCTGGACCAGCACGGAGTCGCCGGTGGAGAGCGCCTGCTCGATCTTGCGGGCCTTGCCCTCCAGGCCGGCGGCGTCCCAGTCGACCTCACCGGCGTAGAGCACGGCGTTGCGGCCGCGGCCGATGTCGATGAACGCGGCCTCCATGCTCGGCAGCACGTTCTGGACGCGGCCGAGGTAGACGTTGCCGACGATCGAGCCGGAGCCCGACTGCGTCACGAAGTGCTCGACCAGCACGCCGTCCTCGAGCACGCCGATCTGCGTCGACTCGCCCTTTTCGAGGACGACCATCGTGCGCTCGACCGCCTCGCGGCGGGCGAGGAACTCGGCCTCGGACAGGATCGGAGCACGGCGGCGGCCGGCCTCGCGGCCGTCACGGCGGCGCTGGCGCTTGGCCTCCAGGCGCGTCGAGCCGCGGACGCTGCGGACCTCGTCGCGCGCCGGGCGCTCGCGCTCGGCGCGTTCGGCCTGCTCGGCCTTGGCCTGGCGGACGTGGGTGACGGTGTTGGGCGGGTCGTCGGTGCCGGTGTCCCCGCTGTCGTCGCCGTCCGAGCCCTTGCGGCGACGGCGGCGGCGACGGCGCTTGCTGCCGCCTTCACCGTCGTTGTCGCTGTCGTTGTCGGAGTCGTCTTCGGGCTCCTCCGCGGTGTCCGGCTCGTCCTTGACGGCCTTTTCGTCCGCGTTGCCGTTGCGGGAGCGGCGGCGCGCGGGCTGCTGCTGCGGCTCCTCCTCCTCGGCCTGGGCGTCGTCGCCGTCGTTCTCGTCACTGCCGTCGGCACCCTTGCCGCGGCCGCGGCCGCGGCGGCCACGGCGGCGACGGCGGCGGCTGTTGGCGTCGTCACCGTCGTCGTCACCGGAGTCGGTGGCCGGCGTGGTGTCCTCGGCCTCCTCTTCCTCGGCGACCTCGGGCTCGGGCTGCGGGTGCCTCTGCTTCACCGGGGCCGGCGGCTCCGCGAACGGGTCGGCCGGCTTGCGGGCCGGCTTGGTCGCGGCGGGCTCGGGCGGCAGGAAGACCGGCGACGGCGCGGCGAACACCGGCAGGTGCGCGCGGGTCTTCTGCCGCGGCCGCGGCCTCTCGGCCTCGGCGGCCGGCACCTCGGGCACGGCCGGGGCGGCGGACCGCTGCGGCTCGGCCTTGGTCCGCCCGGCCGGGGCCACCTCGACGTCGCCACCGGAAGCCGGCGCGACCTCGACGTCACCGCCGGAAGCCGGGGCCGCTTCGACGTCGCCGCCCGAGAAGGCCTCGGCGACCTTGAGCGCCACTTCCCTGGTCACGCTCGACTGCGCGCTGCGGACGCTTTCGCCCAGCTCGGCCAGCTTCGCGAGGACGTCCCGGCTGTGCGACTCGAGCAGCTTGGCCAGTGCGTGCACCCGGATCCGGGCGGGCAGGTCGGCCAGCGGCCCGGTCGTGGGTGTGGCGGGATTCCCGCCGGTGTGCTCGGCGGGTGTTTCCGCGTTCGACATGTGTCTCCTCCGCCCCCGGGCGCGTCTGCCGGTTCAACCCGGCAGGGACGCGGCCGCGCAGGGGCCCCTTTCTGTTCGTTCCGCCGTGGTGGTCACCAGCGGCGGGAATCCTTGCCCGACGACCGGGCGCCGCACCATCGACTCCCGATGGCGCGCAACCCGGTCAAAGGTCTGCTCGGCGGCGTGCGTGCCCAGGCCTCACGGCCCCCGGGCCGCCCGCCACGTCGTCCAGCCACCCGGCTCGCGGGCGGCGACGCGCGTGGTGCTGATTCATGCACTTCACCGGGCCACCACTCCGCAGGCAGCACCTCTCACGTGCGCCCCGCGGCCCAGCGGCCACCCGCAGTATCCCACACCCGGTGACTGCGCCGGTGTACTCGGTACCTCCGGCAGGCCGCCCGGGCGCGCCGCGAGGGCACCGGCCGGGCGAACTTGGCCGAAGAGCTTGTCCGCCGGGCGCGCGGTGGCTAGCGTGCGGCTCGGGGTGGCCGGGCGCGCACGCGCCGGCACCCGCGGTTCCGGTATCCGGTGGGAGGTCAGGTGTCCCTGCTGGCGCGGCCGCTGCGGGCGGCCGTGTGCACCGTCCTGGTGCTTTCGGGATGCGTCACCGCCGGTCCGGCGGCGGCCGGCGAGTCGTCCTGCGCCCACGGGCGGACCCTCCGCTACGTCGTCACCTTCGACCGCGGCACGGCCGAGACCGCCGCACGTTCGGAGATTTCCGGCGCCTGTGGCGCCACGACCGTGTACTACCCGCAGATCGCCGTCGCCGTGGCCACCTCCGGCGATCCGGGGTTCGGGTCGCGGATCGGGCTGGACCGGACGTTCAGCGCCCAGGGCGAGCGGCTGGCCGCCCAGCACGCGACCGACCCGGTGAAGCCGCAGCCCGCGCGGGCCGCGCTGCCGGCGACCGACCCGGCTCGCGTCCCCGATGCGGACCTCAGCGACCGGCAGTGGGACATGCAGGCGATCAACGCGGGCTGGGCGCACAAGGTGTCCGACGGCAGCCGCGACGTCGTCGTCGGCGTGCTCGACTCGGGCATCGACCCGGCCCACCCGGACCTGACCGCGGCGCTGGACCGCGACGACTCCGCCGGCTGCCTCACCGGCGCCCCCGACCAGGACCGCGGCGCGTGGGCACCGACGACGTCGGTGCACGGCACGCACGTGGCCGGGATCATCGCGGCGGCCGACGACGGCCACGGCGTCACGGGTGTGGCGCCCGGTGTGCGCGTCGCCTCGGTCAAGGTGATCGACGACCGCGGTTACGCCGACCCGGAGGCCGCCGTGTGCGGGCTCATGTGGGCGGCTTCGCGGCACATGCAGCTGACGAACAGCAGCTTCTTCGTCAACCCGTGGTCGCTGTCGTGCATCCGCGGCGACGACCGCGGGGTGGTGCACGAAGTGCTGGCCAGGGCGGTGGAGTACAGCACGTCGGCGGGCACGCTGAACGTCGCGGCGGCGACCAACGAGGCCGTCGACCTGACGCCCTCCGCGCGTTCGGGCACCCCCGGCGCGGGCACCGGCTGCGAGGCCCTGCCCGCCGGGCTGCGGGACGTCGTCGCGGTGTCGGCCGTCGGCGCGGACCGGGTGAAGGCGGGGTACAGCTCGTACGGGCTGGGCGTGATCGACGTCACCGCTCCCGGCGGCGAGACCGGCCAGTGCGTGCTCTCGACGATCCCGGGCGGGTACGCGCCGCTGTGCGGGACGTCGATGGCGGCCCCGCACGTCGCCGGGGTGCTCGCGCTGCTGGCGTCGTCGCATCCCGGCGCGGGCCCGCGGCAGCTGCGGCGGATCCTGGACGGGCAGGCGACGCCGATGCCGTGCCCGGCCGACTACGACCTGACCGGGGACGGCACCCAGGACGCGTACTGCGCGGGGTACGAGGGGTTCAACGGCTTCTACGGGCACGGGATGGTGGACGCGATGGCGGCGGTGGCGCCGCGGAGCGGGCGGCCGGACCCGGCTCGCTGACGTCACCACCCGGTTCTCGCGTGATCATGGACGGGAGCGGTCGACTCTCGTGATCGGAGGGTCGACACGGCGTCATGTGAGCAGCAGTTTCGCGATGCGGCGGGTCGAGGCCCAGAGGCCCACTCCGCCCAGGACCAGCAGGTACGCGAGGTTGCCCAGCATGCTCGGCGAGAGGAAGCCCGTCGCCAGGCCGTGCATCAGCTCGATCGCGTGGTAGAGCGGGAAGCAGCGGACCACCCACTGCAGGGGCTCCGGGTACACCGTCAGCGGGAAGAACGTCGTCGAGAACAGGAACATCGGCATCAGCACCAGCTGGATGTAGTCGAACTGGGCCGTCGACTTCACGAACGTGACCAGCGCCATGCCGATCGCCGAGAACGCCAGCCCCACCAGGAGGGCGGCCGGGACCATCAGCAGCGCCCACCACGACGCCAGCAGGCCCATCGCCGCCGCGATGCCGAGGAACGCCACCGCGTAGACGCCACCGCGCAGGATGGCCCAGCCGATCTCGCCCAGTGCGACGTCCAGCGGGCCGATCGGGGTCGCCAGCATCGCGTCGTACAGCTTCGCGTAGCGCAGCTTGAAGAACAGGTTGAACGTCGATTCGAACACGGCGCCGTTCATCGCCGACGTCGCCAGCAGTGCCGGGGCGACGAACGCGACGTAGCTCATCGGGCGGCCGTCGGGGCCGGTGACCTCGCTGACGAGCCTGCCGAACCCCAGCTGGAACGCCAGCAGGTAGAGGAACGGCTCCGCCGCGCCGGACAGGAAGATCAGCCAGCTGTTGCGGTAGACCATGGTCGCGCGCTCGATCAGCGCGCTCGCCCGGCCGGCGTACAGCCCGGGCGGGAGGATCCGCAGCAGCAGCCCGACGCGCCGCGGTGGGGCCTGGACGCTCACCATCAGACCACCAGCCTCTTGTAGAACGCCCGGTGCGCCAGCGCCCACCCGGCCGCGAACAGCGCCGCGAGCACGGCGAAGTGGCCGAGCATCGCCCAGCCGCCGACCCCGCCGACGCTCACGCCGCGGGCCAGCTGCGAGCCGTGCCACAGCGGGGAGAGCCAGGCCAGCCAGCGGATCGCCGCGGGCAGCTGGGAGATCGGGAAGAACGTGCCGGAGAACAACGTCATCGGCATCACGACGAAGCGGAAGATCAGGCCGAACCGCTGACCCTCGTCGGACGTGCGGGCCGCCAGCGCGGTCATCGGCGTGGTGCAGGCGAGCCCGGTGACCGTGCCGGCGACGATCACCAGCAGCACGCCCGGCCCGGTCCAGGCGCCGAAGAACACCGCGACGAACGCGTAGATCGCGCCGGCCAGCGTCAGCCGCAGCGCCGACCAGATCAGGTGGCCGCCGAGCACCTGCCCGGGTGACACCGGCGTGGCGGTGACGGCCAGGTAGTCCTTCTGCCACTTGAACCCGGACAGCACCGGGTAGCTCGACTCGCCGACCGCCTGCTGCGCGGCACCGGCGGCGAGCAGCGCGGGCGCGATGTACTGCAGGTAGGAGAGCCCGCCGGTGACCGCGCCGGGCCGCACCTGCGACCCGAAGCCCAGCCCCATGGCGGCGAGGAACAGCACCGGCTGCAGGCCGGTGGAGTAGAGGGTCGTCAGCCAGTGCCGGCGGTACCAGGTCCAGTGCCCTTCGACGCGCAGCCAGGCGCCGTGCCACCGGCCGACCACCCGGCCGGAGGACTCGACGGTGGTCATGGCCGCCTCCCTGCGCAGTTCCGGAGGTTCGGGGCGGGACGAGGTAGGGGGTTCGGCGCTGGGTGGCTCAGGTGAGCGAGGCTGCGGTTGCCGGCTGCGACCGGCGAACCCGGCCACGGGAGCGGCCACGACCAAGGCCGACTGGCCGCGCTCCTGCGATCCACACGAATCAGCCCTGGATGGCTCAGGTGAACGAAGCCGCGGTCGCCGGCTGCGACC
>NZ_JBIUTB010000006.1:0-308877 GCF_044741685.1 Amycolatopsis sp. NPDC088138 | reverse complement strand
CCGGCGAACCCGGCCACGGGAGCAGCCCCAACCAAGGCCGACTAGTCGCACTCCTGCGATCCACACGAATCAGCCCTGGATGGCTCAGGTGAACGAAGCCGCGGTCGCCGACGGCGACCGGCGAACCCGGCCACGGGAGCAGCCCCAACCAAGGCCGACTAGTCGCACTCCTGCGATCCACACGAATCAGCCCTGGATGGCTCAGGTGAACGAGAGCGCAGTTGCCGACTGCGATCGGCAACTCCGGCCGCGGGAGCGGCTCCGACCGAGGCCGACTAGTCGCGCTTCTACGGTCCACGCGAATCGGCGCTGGGTGGCTCGGGTGAACGAAGCCGCAGTTGCCGACTGCGACCGGCGAACCCGGCCACGGGAGCGGCCCCGACCGGAGTCGATGAGCCGCACGGCCACGGTCCGCGTGAGTCGACGACGGGTGGGGTTGCGAGGGTGGCCGCGGGCGTCGCCGACCGGGTGTGCCGGTGTTCGGTTGCCGGGCCGGTCGCGGTCGTGGGTCGTCGGGGTGCGGGGCGGCGGGGGTGCCGGGCTGCTCCGCGCCGGTGGTTGCCGTTGCATAGGATGCGGGGGGCGGGGAACCGGTCTCGGGGGTTGTCATCAGTCCACCAGGGTCCGGCCGGTCAGCCTGAGGAAGACGTCCTCCAGGGAGCTGCGGCGCACCAGGCTCGACAGCGGCCGCAGGCCTCGGGCGTGGGTGCCTTCCAGCGCCGCCTCGCCGTTGTTGCTGTAGAGCAGCACCCGGTCCGGCAGCACTTCCACCCGCTCGGCCAGGCCCTCCACCTGCACCGCCGCCGACTCCTGCTCCCCCGACGCGAACCGCAGCTCGACCACTTCGCGTGTCGAGTAGCGGCTGATCAGCTCGGCCGGCGAGCCCTCCGCGGCGATGCGGCCGTGGTCCATCACCACCAGCCTGTCGCACAGCTGCTCGGCTTCGTCCATGTAGTGCGTCGTGACGATCAGCGTGGTGCCCTGGGCCTTGAGCCGGAACAGCCGGTCCCACAACAGGTGCCGGGCCTGCGGGTCCAACCCCGTTGTCGGCTCGTCGAGCAGCAGCAGCTCCGGGTCGTTGACCAGCGAGCGCGCGATCGTGAGGCGCCGCTTCATGCCGCCCGACAGCGGGTCCACCTTGTCGTCCGCGCGGTCGGTCAGCTGGGCGAACTCCAGCAGCTCCGCCGCCTTGCGCTTTGCCACAGCCCGCGAGAGCCCGAAGTACCGGGCGTAGACGATCAGGTTCTCCCGGACGGTCAGCTCGACGTCCAGGTTGTCCAGCTGCGGCACCACACCGAGGCGCGCGCGGATCCGCGGGCCGGCGGCGTCCGGGTCCAGGCCGAGCACCCGCAGGTCGCCGTCGGTCCTCGGCGACACGCACGCGATCATCCGCATGGTCGACGACTTCCCGGCGCCGTTCGGGCCGAGGAAGCCGAACGCCTCCCCGCGCCGCACCTCGACGTCGATCCCGCGCACGGCTTCGAACTCGCCGAACCGCTTCACCAGTGCCTTGGCCTGCACCAGTGCCGGCTCCCGCTCCTCCGTTTGGTCCACGCCCCGAACACTAGGACCCGCCACCGACAAAAACCGAACGGTTTAGCCGCGAACGGTCGAAACCAGCGTTTTCGTCACCCCGTTGACCGTTACCGACAACTTCGCGACACCCGGGCGCAACGCCGTCAGCACGCCGGTCGACGGGTCGAACGACGCGACGTCCCACGGCGCCGGCGGCCAGCCGCCCGAGGCGATGTGCGTGCCCCACGCCCCCGTCCAGTCCGCGCTGACCGGGTACGACACCGGGACGTCACGGGTGCCTTGGCGCAGCGTCGCGCGCACGTCGGCGCGGGCGCCGCGGGAAAGCACCGCGGGACCGGTGATGCTCAGCGCATCGACGTTCGGCCGGGTCTCGAACCGCACCGGCTGCGCGCGGTCGGCCGGGTCGACGCGCAGCAGCGTCCAGCCGACGAACCCGCCGTCACCCGGTGCGGCCGCGGGCGCCTTGCCCGAGTTGCCGTTGACCAGGTACGGCACACCGTCCACACGCGACAGTGAGAACACGCCGGCGTGCGAGGCGATCGACGCCGCGGGCTTGCCGGACGCCTGCTCGAAGCCGGTCAGCCAACTGGTCAGCAGCGCGGCTTCCTTCGGATCGGCGAGCTGGGAGTTCCCGGTCGGGCTCGGGTCCTTCACCGGGTGGTGCATCGCGACGACGACCCCGCGCACGTTCCGGTCGGCGGCCGCCGAGTCGAGCGCCGAGCGCAGCAGCCGGACCTGGTCGAACCCGCCGGCCCGCAGCGAGCCGCGCGAGGAGTCGAGCAGTACCAGCCGGATCCCGTGCAGGTCGACGACGCGGTGGGTGTCACCGAAGACGGCCTGGAAGTTGGCCAGCCCGTTGCCACCCTCGGCCTCGTGGTTGCCCGGCACGTAGTACCACGGTGCCTTGCCGTCCAGCTCCTCGGAAATCACCTGCCGCGCCAGCGTGAAGTCGGGCGGGGTGCCGCGGTCGACGAAGTCGCCGTTGAGCAGCACCAGGTCCGGCTTCGCCGCGACGGCCTCGCGCAGCGCCCGCCGCGCCTGCGCGACCAGCGGGCCCGCCGGGTCGTCCGCGGTGAACTGGGCGTCGCTGACGACCGCGACGCGCAGGCCACCGGCCAGCGTGCCGTCGGTGACCAGCGCCGGGTCGTGCGGCGCCGGGTCCGCGGGCACGGTCGCCGACGGCGCCACCTCGAACGTCAGGTCGTCGAACACCAGCCGGCCCTCGTACTGCTGGTCCGGCACGTTTTCGACGGCGTAGAACCGCGCCAGCCGCTGCCCGTCGGGCAGCCCGGCGGGCACCGTCGCGGCGACGTACCGCCAGCCCGTCCAGTCCACGCTCAGTGAAAGGTCCACAATGGACGCGACGTTGGCGCCGTCACGCAGTTCCGCCCGCAGCCAGGCGCCCTTGCCGTCGCCGTTCACCCACAGGCCGATCTTCTGGGTGCCCTTCGGCACCGGCAAAGCCGCGGACGGCGTCACGTAGGCGGCGCGGGTCGCGGTCGTGCCGGTGAGGCGGTAGTCGAGGGCCAGACCCTGGCCGCCGTCCCGGCCGGGTGCCGCGGACAGCGCCGCGCCGACGACCGCCGGATACACCGTGGCCGACCAGCCCGCCGGGCCGTCGAGCGGCGCCGCGAGCTGCGGGACCGTGCCGACCGAGGCGGCCAGGTGGGTGGTCAGGCCCGCGGCCGTCGCGGTGATCGCGGAGGCGCCGGACGCGGTCAGCGCCGTCACCGAGTAGCCGTCGCCCGCCGGGGTGACGCGCAGCACGGAGTGGTCGTAGTCGAGCTTGACGTCGTCGGGCTCCAGCCAGGTGCCGTACCCGTCGGCGTCGTAGCCGTAGACCTTGAACGTGCTCGTCGCGCCGGCCGCCGACAGGGCCACCTGCTCGGTGCTCGTGCCGAGCCGGACCGGCTTGCCCAGCACCGAAAGCGCCGTCTTCCCGGACGCGCGGCCCGCCTTGGCGACGACGTCGACACCGCCCGGGCTGTGGCCGGTCACGACCCCGTGCGTCACGGTCGCCCGCCGGAGGTCGGACGTCGTCCAGCGCGGGTCGGCGGCGACCGCGGCGCCGGTCTCGTCGTGGCCGTCGGCGACCAGGTGCCGGGTCAGGCCGGACAGGACGCGGGTCGCGTCGGCCGTGGCCACCGCGGGAGCGGGCGCGAAGGCGGTCAGCTTCCCGCTGCCGGGGACCGTGCCGAAGCCGATCCCGTTGGGCACCAGGCGTTCCCCGCCGTCGGAGGGTGAGTTGCGGATGCTCGGCGCCGCCTCGCCTTCGTTGCGCGCGAGGAGCGTCGACGAGCCGCCGCCGTCGAGGTTGATCGCGTCGTCGGCACCGAGGCTCTTCATGTGCCGCGCGAGTTCCAGCTCGGTCATGCCGCGGCTGTCGGCCTGCCGTCCGTCCACAGTGGCCAGCCACAGCTTCGTGCCGTCGGCGGAGAACCCGACCGCCGTGCGCGGGGCCAGCGCGACGTTGTCGACGGGCTGCACGACGCCGTCGCGCAGCAGGACCTCGTTGCCGCCCACCGCGACCGCGATCTTCCCGGTGTCCGTGCGCGGTGCGTACGCGACGCCGACCGCGTCACCCGGCTTCAGCGCGGCGAGCGCGTCCGCGCCGGCTTCGCGGGCCAGGAGCACGGTCGTGCCCGCCGCGATCGGGCCGTCCGCGGGCGCGGTGCGCACCTGCGTGACGACGCCGTCGCGCAGCTCCACCTCGAGCACCCGGGACGCGCCGGCCACCGACGTCGCACGGCCGGAAGCGCCCCACAACGGCGTGTAGACGCCGATCGCGTCCCGGTCGAGGACCGGGCTGTTGAAGTTCGTGGCCTTCACCGCGGTGCCGCCGGGGAGCGTGACCGTGGCTTCGAGGAAGACCGAAGCGAGACGCGCCTTGCCCTCGTCGGTGATCGACGCCGTGAGGTTGTGCCCGGCCGCGGGTGCGGTCTGCAGCTGCCCGTGGTCGACGCCGACGCCGATCGGCGCGCCGGTGGCGTTGATGTCGAAGAAGTCGCCGTTCACCCCGGCGACCGCGCCGACGCGCGCGACCTGCTGCGAGAGCGGCGTGCGCGCGGAAACCGTGCCCGGGCTCAAGTACGTCGGCTTGAGCACCTTGCTGTGCAGGTCGACGGCGAGGGTGTCACCGCGGATCCAGCCAGCCGGGTCGTAACGGTCGAACTGGGTGAGGTCCAGGCCGGGCGCGACCTCGGTGGTCGCGCTGCCGGTGACGAGGCCGTCGTCCGGGTCCGCGGCGGCGAAGGTCACCGGGGCTTCGTGGGCCGACGACGCGGCGGGCGCGGCCTCGATCGGCGGCGTGCCCAGCGGCGCGGCCAGCGGGTCGGCGTGGGCGGGGACGACGATCCCCGACGCGAACAGCGCGACGAGCGCGCCGGAGAGAACCGTGCGTGACTTCTTCACCGGGTACCCCAGTATCGAGTGAGAGAGTGAGCCGGACCAGCACAGCGCAGCGGCACGGCCACCGGAAGGCTTCCCGGTGAACGCCGCCTGAATGGTCTAGAACAGCTACCGGATCAGGCCGTGAAAGGTGCCTGGAGGAACTGCTCCCCGGTCTCGGTGTCGCCGGTGAGACGCGGCGAGGGGCCGGTGCGCTTCCACAGGTGCAGCAGGAGGTCCTGCGCCGTCGCCTCGGCGGTCGCGGCGGGTTCGGTGGCCGGGCCGAGTGCGGGCGGCTCGCCCGGGTGCAGCGTCCAGGTGTCGCCGGTGTCGGTGGTGCGCAGCGCGAGCGGCGCGGCCAGCGGCGGCGGGGCGTGCCAGCGGGTGACGCGCGGGAGCCAGGCGGTGAGGACCTCGTCGACGCCGTCCGCGGCGACCGACGGGTCGAACGTGACCTCGGTGCCGGCCGCGGCGTGCGCGTCGGCCAGGTGGACGGCGGTTTCGTGGACCTGGCGGCGGAACCAGAAGGCCTTGACCTTCCCGGTGCCCGCGAAGTGCCAGCAGCGGTCCTCGGGGGTGACGGCTTCGAGTGCGTCCACCAGCTGCCGGGCACTTTCGGCGTACCAGGACACGAGGTCGGTGCCCGGTCCGTCCGCGAAGCTCTGCCGTTGTGATTCGCCGGAGAGGACGACGGAGGTGGCCCAGCGGTGCACGTTGCCCAGGTGCGTGGCGAGGTCGGCGACGGTCCAGCCCGCGCAGTCCGGCACGGGCGCGGCGGGGTCGGCGGTGCGCAGGACGTCGGTGAACCCGCCGGTCAGCTCCCGCAGCACGGGCAGGTAGTCGCGGGCCGGGAACGGCATCGTCGTCACGGGGTCCTCCGGAGGGAACCGGGGCCACGCTCGCGCGCGGCCCCGGTGTCGATCACAGGTCGGGGAACCAGAGCTTCAGCTCGCGCTCGGCCGACTCCGGCGAGTCCGAGCCGTGGACCAGGTTGTACTGGGTCTCCAGGGCGAAGTCGCCGCGGATGGTGCCCGGGGTGGCCTTCTCGACCGGGTCGGTGCCGCCGGCCAGCTGGCGGAACGCCGGGATGGCGCGCGGGCCCTCGACGGCGAGCGCGACCAGGGGGCCCGAGGTGATGAACTCCAGCAGCTCGCCGAAGAACGACCGCTCCTTGTGCTCGGCGTAGTGTTCCTCGGCCAGGGCCTGGGGCACGGTGCGCAGCTCGAGGGCGACGAGCTTGAGGCCCTTGCGCTCGATCCGCGAGACGACCTCGCCGACGAGGCCGCGCGCGACGCCATCGGGCTTGACCAGGACCAGCGTGCGTTCAGTCACGACGGTGTTTCTCCTTGTTGCGGTTGCGTGTCGGTGCGCGCGAGCCTAGCCGACGGTCTCGACGGCCTTCGTAGTCGACGTCACAAACCGGGCGGCCGGGCCCGCGCGCGTGCTTCAGCGTCCCTGCGGGTGCAGCTTCTTGGACCACAGCGACGCACCCGTGGCGTCACGCAGGTCCACCGTCAGGTCGCCGCTCGCACCGTCGATGTTCAGCTCGCCGAAGTGCTGGAAGCCGTCGATCGGGGCCGTGTTCGCGACCGGCGGGGCGTGGACGAACACCGCCTCCGGGCCGAACGTCGGGTCGAGGGTGTTCGGGCCGAACGCGCCCGCGTTCAGCGGCCCGGACACGAACTCCCAGAACGGGTCGAAGTCCTGGAAGGCCGCGCGGTCCGGCGAATAGTGGTGCGCCGCCGTGTAGTGGACGTCCGCGGTCAGCCAGACGACGTTGCGGACGTGACGGCGCTGGATCTCCCGCAGCACCCAGGCCAGCTCCGTCTCGCGGCCGCCGGGCGCGCCCGGCAGGTTGTTCGCCACGGCCTCGATGTCGGTGCCGTCCGGGACGACCAGGCCCAGCGGCATGTCCGCCTGGACGATCTTCCACGTCGCCGTGCTGCGGCCGAGCGCGTCGGCCAGCCAGCGGGCCTGGCGGTCGCCGAGGATGTACCCCGGCTTCGTCTGGTCCGCGGTGTTGGCGTTGCGGTAGGTCCGCATGTCCAGCACGAAGATCTCGGCGCGCGTGCCGTACTTGAAGCTGCGGTAGACGCGGCCGTCGACCGCCTGGCGCGAGTCGATCGGGTGCCACTCGTGGAACGCCTGGTACGCCCGCGGCGCGAGGACGTCGACACGCTTCTCGGTGTACGCCGGGTTGTCGAGGATCTTGCCCGGGTACCAGTTGTTCAGGACCTCGTGGTCGTCCCACTGGACATACGACGGCACCTGCGCGGCGAAGCGGCGGAAGTGCTCGTCGAGGCGGTTGTACGCGTGCTGGCCGCGGAACTCCGCCAGCGTCTCGGCGACCTTCGCCTTCTCGGTCGTCACGACGTTGCGCCAGGTGCGGCCGCCGGGCAGCGTGACGGTCTCGGTCAGCGGGCCGTCGGAGTACACCGTGTCGCCGCTGTGCAGGAACAGGTCCGGGCGCCGCGCGGCCATCGCGGAGAAGATCTTCATGCCGCCCAGGTCCGGGTTGATCCCCCAGTTCTGGCCGACGACGTCACCCGACCACAGGATCCGGGCGCTGCTGCGGCCGACCGGCGCCGTGGCGAACGTGCCCGTCAGCGGCTCGCTCGTGGCGCGCCCGTCCAGCGACTCCGCCGTGACGCGGTAGTGGAACCCGGTGCCCGGCTGCAGCCCGGCGACGCGCACCCGGCCGGTGCCGTCGCTGTCCGGGCCGACGACGGCGCCGGAGACTCGGCGAGCGTGCCGGAACGACGGGTCCCGCGCGATCTCGACGACCAGCCGCGACGGCCGGTCCGCGCGCGACCAGACAACGGCGGAGCCCGGCGTGACGTCGCCGGACTGGACGCCGTGGGTGAGCACGGGCCGGTCGCGGCGCACCAGCGGCGTCGCGGCGAAGGCGGTGGACGGCAGCACGAGCGTGGCGGCGGCGCCGGTCAGGCCGGCCTTGAACAGCGTGCGGCGAGAGTGGTGGGTCGGTTCGGTCATGGCCGGATCCAACCCCGCCCCGGCCAACGCCGGATGGCGCGCGGGTGAACGGAATCCGGGGGATTTCCCCCATGGCGGACGTCCTCGCCGTCGGTAGCGTGGCGATCACGACAAGGGGGTCAGATGAGACCATTCAGGAAAACCCTGGCTGTGCTGACAGCGGCACTCACCATCACCACGCTGGGTACCGGGATCGCGGACGCGGGACAGGACGGCGCCAAGGCCGTCCTCCGCTACACCGAGCACGGCATCCCGCACATCGTCGCGAAGGACTTCTCCGGACTCGGGTACGGGTACGGCTTCGCGGCGGCGACCGACAACGTCTGCGAACTCGCGAACATCTACCTGACGGTGAACGCGCAGCGTTCGAAGTACTTCGGCCCGGAGGGCGAGGGCTACCCGTCGCTGTCCGAAGCGGGCAGCAACCTGCACAGCGACCTGTTCTTCCAGCAGCTCAACGACTCCCACGTCGTCGACAAGCTGGTCGCGCGGCCCGCGCCGCAGGGGCCGCGGCCCGAGGTCCGCGAGATCGTCTCCGGGTATGTCCGCGGCTTCAACGCCTACCTCGCCCGCACCGGCCGGTCCGGGATCTCGGATCCCGCCTGCCGCGGCGCCGACTGGGTCCGGCCGATCACCGAAGAGGACTTCTACCGGCACTACTACGCCATCGCGATCACCGGCGGGCAGGGTGTCTTCACCGAAAGCCTGTTCACCGCACCGCCGTCCGGTGCGACACCGGCGCCGGGCACGGCCGACCAGCTCTCGGCGAGTGTCCGGCAGGCGCTCGGCGGGAGCGGCCTGGGCAGCAACGGCATCGCGATCGGGTCCGATAGCACCGCCGCGGGCCGGGGCAGCGTGCTGCTCGGCAACCCGCACTACCCGTGGCAGGCCGGGCGCCGGTTCTGGCAGAGCCAGCTGACCATCCCCGGCCGGTTCGACGTGGCCGGCGCGAGCCTGCTCGGCATGCCGTTCGTCCAGATCGGGCACACCGCGGACGCCGCGTGGACGCACACGGTGTCCACCCCCGTCACGTTCGGCTTCTTCGAAGTGCCGCTGCAGGCCGGCGACCCGACGACCTACCTGGTCGACGGCAAGCCGGAGAAGATGACTTCGCGCGACGTCACGGTCCAGGTGCGCCAGGCCGACGGCTCGATCGAGCCGGTCCGCCAGACGTTCTTCTCGACGCGCTACGGGCCGGTGATCGGCGACTTCCAGGGCATTCCCCTGCCGTGGACGGCGAAGTCGGCGTACACGGCGCGCGACGCCAACGCCACGAACCTGCGCGGGCTCAACACCTGGTTCGAGCTCGACCAGGCCCGCAGCACGGCCGACGTCTCGCGCGCGCTCAGCAGCACCCAAGGCGTGCCGTGGGTCAACACGATCGCCACCGACCGGGCGGGCAACGCGCTGTACTCCGACGTCCAGGTCGTCCCGCACGTCACCGACGAACTGGCGAAGACGTGCGGCACCCCCTTGGGGCAGCAGACGTTCGACGAGGTCGGACTGGCCATTTTGGACGGTGGGAAGTCGTCCTGCAACTGGGGTGCCGATCCCGGCGCGATCGAGCCGGGCATCTTCGCGCCCTCGCGGCTGCCGCAGCAGCAACGCCGTGACTACGAGCTGAACACCAACGACAGCGCCTGGCTCGCGAACGCGAAAGCCCCGATCACGGGCTACCCGCGGATCGTCGGCGACATCGGCACCGAGCGCAACCCGCGGACCCGGGAAGCGCTGCTCACGGCGGAAAAGGGCGGGTTCACGACGGACTCGATGAAGAAGACGCTCTTCGCCGACCACAGCCTGATCGCCGATCTGGCGGCGGCGGACCTGGCGAAGCTGTGCGCGTCGTTCCCCGGTGGGCAGGCACCGTCGTCGGCCGGCCCGGTGCCGGTCGGGCCCGCCTGCACGGCCCTGGCGAGCTGGGACCACACGTACTCGCTCGACAGTCGCGGATCGCTGCTGTTCCAGCAGTTCGCCGCCCGGCTCGGCAACCTGCCCCGCTTCACCGTGCCGTTCGACCCGAAGGCGCCGGTGACCACGCCGAACACGCTCAACACCGGGAACGCGGACATCCAGCGGGCGTTCGGGGACGCGATCGCCCAGCTGCGCACCGCGGGCCTCGCGCCCGACGCCCGGCTGCGGGACGGCCAGGCCGTCACCCGGAACGGCGAGCGCATCCCCATCCACGGCGGGCAGGGTTTCCTCGGCGTGCTCGACGTCGTGACGCCGCAATGGGATCCGGCACGCGGGAACACCGAGGTCGTGCACGGGTCCAGCTACATCCAGGTGGTCGGGTTCAGCGGGCGCGCGTGCCCGGACTCCTCGACGGTGCTGACGTACTCGCAGTCGGCGAACCCGAACTCGCCGTACTACAGCGACCAGACGAAGCTCTTCAGCCGGGGCGAGTGGGTGAAGGAACGCTTCTGCGAAGCCGACATCCTGCACTCCCCCGCGCTGCGGGTGGTCGTGCTGCGCTGACGGCCGCGGCGGAGGCGGGTGCTCAGCCGCCCGCCTTCGCCGTGAGGCCGCGGAGATCGGCGAAGGTTTCGTCCAGGTGCTCGTCCAGGTCTCGCGAAGAGTCGTCGGGCCAGGCCTGGACGGCGTGGTGGCGCTGACCCCGGAGGAAGCCTCGACGCACTTCGCGAGCCCGTTCCTGGCCACGGCGTACGCCTTCCGTCTCCAGCGCGCTCACGCAGGAGCTGCTCGGCTGGTCACCGAGCCACCCCGCCCTGCTGGACGACTTCGAGCGGGGCGACTACCTCTAGGCCTGGGGTTGCTGCTGGCTCGCCAGGGTGCCGGCCGCCATCCGGCGGGCGACGTCCTTGCGCAGCCACAGCAGCCACAGCCAGACCGCCAGGAAGATCACGCCCAGCACGGCGATCGCGGGCAGCCAGAACACCAGCGCGATCAGCACGACCTGCAGCGCGAGGAGCACCGGGACCGTCCACGGGCGCTTGACGAACCCGCACAGGACGACGTGCAGGAGCGCTACGGCCAGCACCGTCCAGCCGGTCGCCGTGCTGATGCCGCCGCCCAGCTTGTTCACCACGGGCAGCGCCAGCGCCACCGTGATGCCCTCCAGGATCAGCATCCCCGACATCACGCCGCGGAAGCCCTTCATCGGGTCCTTCGGCTTCGGCTGCGGGGCCGGGGTTTCCTCGCTCACGACGGCTCCTTCCCGAACAGCGTGCGGGCCTCACCCGCGGTGACGACCGAGCCGGTGACCAGCACGCCGCCGCCCGCGAGGGGCTCTTCGGGGTCGTCATTGGTCTCCACCAGCGCGATCGCCGTCTCGACCGCGGTCTCCAGGTCGGTCTCGGCGACGACGCGGTCCTCACCGAAGATCGAGATCGCCAGCTCGTTGAGCTCTTCCAGCGGCATCGAGCGCGGGGACGAGTTGCGGGTGACGACGACGTCCGACAGCACCGGCTCGAGCGCGTCGAGGATGCCGCGGGCGTCCTTTTCGGCCATCACGCCGACGACGCCGACCAGGCGGCGGAAGGCGAACTCCTCGGCCACGGTCGCCGCCAGCGCACGGGCGCCGTGCGGGTTGTGCGCGGCGTCGAGCAGCACAGTCGGCGCCGCGCGGACGCGCTCGAGCCGTCCGGGGTTCTCGACCTCCGCGAACGCTTCGCGCACGGCCTCGACGACCAGCTGCTTGTCCTTGCCCGCACCGAAGAACGCCTCGACGGCGGCCAGCGCGAGCGCGGCGTTCGCGGCCTGGTGCGCGCCGTGCAGCGGCAGGAAGACCTCGTCGTAGACCCCGCCGAGGCCCTGCAGCTTCAGCATCTGCCCGCCGACGGCGATCTCGCGCTCGAGCACGCCGAACTCGCTGCCCGCGCGGGCCACCGCGGCGTCGACCTCGACGGCCCGGTCCAGCAGCACCTTCAGCACCTCGGGGTCCTGCTCGGCGATCACCGCGACGGAACCGGCCTTGATGATTCCGGCCTTCTCCTTCGCGGCGCCGAGGATGTCGGGGCCGAGGTACTCGATGTGGTCGAGGCCGATCGGCGTGATGACGGCGACGTCGGCGTCCGCGACGTTCGTGGCGTCCCACGCCCCGCCCAGGCCGGCCTCGATGACGGCGGCCTCGACGGGCGCGTCGGCGAAGGCGGCGAAGGCCATCCCGGTGAGGATCTCGAACTTGCTCATCGCCACGCCGTCGGCGGCGGCGCCGTCCACCATGGCCACGTACGGCGCGAGGTCGTGCCACAGCTCGGCGTAGCGCGCGGCCGGGATCGGGTGGCCGTCGAGCGCGATCCGCTCGGTGACCAGCTGCAGGTGCGGGCTCGTGTAGCGGCCGACGCGCAGGCCCATCCGGGTCAGCAGCGAGTCGATCATCCGGGCCGTGGAGCCCTTGCCGTTCGTGCCGGCCACGTGCAGTACCGGGTACCCGCGGTTCGGCTCGCCCAGCAGCTGCACCAGCGCGGAGATGCGGGTCAGCGACGGCTCGATCTTCGTCTCCGGCCAGCGCTGGTTCAGCTCGGCCTCGACGGCCATCAGCTCGCGGCGTGCCTCCGGGCCGTCCGGGTGGCCGTACGCCTCGGGTGCGCCCTGGTCGTCGAGCTCGTGCAGCTCGGCGTCCTCGGCGGTGATCATGTCGGGCACCGGGCCGGTGGCGAGGTTGTCGCCCAGCTGGCCGATCCCGCCGATCCCGCCGCGCGAGCCGCCGCCCGCGTCGAACGCGGTGTCCCGCGCGTCCAGTTCGGGGTCGGTGTCGTCGTCGTCCTCGTACCCCTGGGCGTCCAGTTCGTCGACGCCCGCGAAGCTGTCCAGATCCGACAGGTCCGGCCTGCGACCTGTCTCATCCTGCGGCACTGAATCTCCTCCGGCCTGGGGTTTTCGCACTTGCCTTCCGAGTCTACGTGCGTGATTGGTGGCACTCTCGACGCATGCCGTTCAACCACAACGACCACTACCACCCGCTGCTGCTGGACCAGCTGCCGCCGGGGCCGGGGATCGCGCTGGACGTCGGCTGCGGCACGGGCCGGTTCGCGCGGCGGCTGGCCGCGACCGGGATGGCGGTGGAGGCGCTCGACGTGTCGGCGGCCATGGTGGAGGCGGCCTCGGGCCTCGGATCACCGGGCCCGGGCAAGATCGTCTACCGGCAGGCGGACGTCACCACCGACGACCTGCCGGAGCAGCACTACGACTACATCTCGTGCCTGGCGTCCCTGCACCACGTGCCGTTCGCGACGGTCACCAAGCTGCACCGCGCCCTGGTGCCGGGCGGGGTGCTGGTGGTGCTGACCCCGGCCCGGCCGAGCGGCCCGCGCGACTGGCTGCGGGAGGTGGCGGCGGTGCCGGCCAACGCCCTCGCGCGGCTGGTCGTCTACGCGGGCGAGCGGCTCAACGGCGGCGGGGACGACGGCCCGCAGGCACCCACGCTGTCCCGGTTCCCGGCGATCGGCGAGGTCCGGCGCGACGCCGCCCGGCTGCTGCCCGGCAGCACCGTCCGGCCGCTGCTGTTCTGGCGGACGCTGATCACTTACCGTGAGCCAGAGGACGATCACCCGTTGTGACACCACGGGCGGGTGAAGTCCGCCCCCGCACCACCCCGTGCTCGCTAGATGTGGAGGGAGTTTTCCGGAACAGAACGGGGTCTTCATGCGCATCACCCGGCTGCTCATCGCCGTCGTCTCGGCAGCCATCCTGCTTCCCGCGTCCGCCACCGCGGCGTCGGCGGCACCGCGGATCCACCACTACGTCGCGCTCGGCGACTCCTACACCTCCGGGCCGTTCATCCCGGTCCAGCGGACCGACCCGCTCGGCTGCGGGCGGTCGACGGCGAACTACCCGTCGGTGCTGGCGGACACGCTCGGCGTCGGCGACTTCGACGACGTCAGCTGCGCCGGGGCCGACACCACGAACATGACCCGGCCGCAGTCCGTGCCGTTCAACGGCACCAACCCGCCCCAGCTGGGCGCGCTGCGGCTCGACACCGACCTGGTCACCCTCGGCATCGGCGGCAACGACTTCGGCGTCTTCGGCGGCATCATCTCGACGTGCCCGGGCCTGCGGAAGGGCGACCCGACGGGCAGCCCGTGCCAGGAGCACTTCACGGCCAACGGCGTCGACACGGTGAAGACGGCGATCGGGAACATCGAACCGCGGGTCCAGGCCGTCCTGGCCACCATCCACCAGCGCTCGCCCGGTGCGCGGGTGCTGGTCGTCGGTTACCCGCGGATCGCGCCGGCGAGCGGCTACTGCCCGGACATCCTGCCGTTCGCCGACGGCGACTACGCCTGGCTGAACGAGGTGGAGCAGGACCTGAACCAGACCCTCGAGAACGCCGTCGACGCGGACGGCAACGCGGCGTACGTCGACACGTTCGGCCCGTCGCGCGGGCACGACGCCTGCGCGCGGGGCGGCTCGGCGTGGATCAACGGCAAGGACCAGAACGTCTTCGTCGCGGCGGCCTACCACCCGCTGAAGGCGGGCATGGCCGGTGTGGCCGCGGTGGTGCTGAAGCAGGCCCGCTGACGCCTCGCGAAACTGCCGTGAAGGCCACCTTGAGGGACTCTGAGTCCCTCAAGGTGGCTCGGAGTCATGGGGTCGTTGCAACACCGCCCAGCTGAAGGACGGGATTGCGATGACACGAGTGCCAACCCACCGATGGCTCCCACGCTCGCTGCAACTGCTGTTCTGGGAGCAGATCCGGGCAGGCCTGGCCGCGAAACCGGCCGCGCAAGCGGCCGGTTTCGCCCCCACCACAGGGGTGCGGCTGTTCCGCCAAGCTGGCGGAGTGATCAGCAACGCACCCCATCGGCCTGGCCCGCTCCGGCTGAACATCACTGACCGGGACGAGATCGCCTGCCTCACCGCTGCAGGTCACGGCCCCCGCGCCATCGGCAGAGCGATCGGCCGGCCGGCCTCGACGGTGTCGCGGGAGCTGGCCCGCAACACCGGCCCGACCGGCGCCTACCGGGCCAGCAGCGCCCAGCACCGCGCCGAGCAACGCGCGAAACGACCCAAAACCGCGAAGCTGCGCGCCGACCCAGTGCTGCGAGAGATCGTGCAGGCCGGGCTGGACCGCAAGTGGTCGCCCCGGCAGATCTCCGAGAGACTGGTCCTGGACTTTCCCGACCGGCCGGAGATGCGGGTGTCGCACGAAACGATCTACCAGGCGCTGTATGTCCAAGGCCGGGGCGCGTTACGCCGCGAACTGACGGCGGCGTTGCGGACCGGGCGGGCCCTGCGGATGCCGCAACGGCACACCCGGGCCCGCCGCTCCCGGCCCTCGGGCGGGATCGCGGACATGGTCAACATCAGCGAACGGCCCGCCGAAGTCGCCGACCGTGCGGTCCCGGGACATTGGGAAGGCGACCTGATCCTGGGCAAGGACAACAAGTCCGCGATCGGGACGCTGGTGGAACGTTCGACCCGGTTTGTGATGTTGCTGCATCTGCCTGGCGGGTGGGACGCGGCCACGGTCGCGGCGGCGATGACCGAGGTGATCCAGACGTTGCCGCCGTTGCTGGTGAGGTCGTTGACCTGGGATCAGGGCAAGGAGATGGCCCGGCATCGGACGATCACCGTGGACACGGGGTTGGAGATCTACTTTTGTGATCCGCATTCGCCTTGGCAGCGGGGCAGCAACGAGAACACCAACGGTCTGCTGCGTCAGTACTTCCCCAAAGGCACCGACCTGTCCCGGCATTCTGCTGCGGACCTGGCGGAGGTTGCGGCTGAGTTGAATGGGCGGCCGCGGGAGACCCTCGGCTGGCATACACCAGCCGAGGCCCTCACAGCGTTACTCTCGGATCAGCAGACACCAGGTGTTGCAATCACCACGTGAATCCGCCTGGCCTTCACGGCTTTCAGGACAGGAACTCCAGGACCAGGCGGGCGAACTCGTCGGGCAGCTCGGCCGGGGCGCCGTGGCCGGCGTCGATCGTGGCGGCGCGGGCGCCGGGGATCGCCGCGACCAGCTCGCGCTGCTGCTCGGCACCGACGATCCGGTCGTGCGCGCTGCCGAGCACCAGCGTCGGCGCGGTGATCGCCCCCAGCACCGGCCGCAGGTCGACGTGGCGGTCGGCTTCCGTCTGGCGGTCCGTGCCCGGCTGGATCATCTTCGCCAGGTCCGTGACGAGCTGTTCGTTGCCCGCCGCGGTCGCCGTGGCCCAGTAGCGCGGGCCGAACGCCATCAGCGGCAGCATCCGGGCGAACGTCGCCGGGCCGTCGGCCAGCAGCTCCAGCCAGTAGCGGAACTCGGCGTCCTGGCGGACGTCGGTGACCGGCCAGGCCGCGTGCAGCACGGCGGAGCGCACCCGGTCCGGGTGGGTGCCGGCCAGGTGCGCGGCGACGACGGCGCCGAGCGAATGCCCGACGACGTGCGCCGCCGCGACCCCGGCGTCGTCCAGCACCGCCAGCGCTTCGGCGGCGAGGTCGGCGATGTCGACGGGCCCGCCGTGGTCGGTGGTCAGCCCGGAGCCGGAGAAGTCCGGGGCGAGCACGGTGAACCGGTCACGGGCGAGCGCCGTCAGCGGACCCCACTGCTCGCGGGACGCGGCGGTGCCGTGGAGCAGGAGCAGCGCGGGGCCGGCGCCGTCGACGTCGTAGTGCACGGCGGCGTCCCCGCCGGCCAGGGTCACGGGAACCGTGGGCATGGTGTTCTCCTTCAGGCGAGGACGGTCCGGAGCGCGGCGGTGAACGCGCGGGGGTTCTCCTGGTGCGGGATGTGCCCGCAGCCGGCGATGACGTGCACCCGGGCGCCCGGGGTGGCGGCCGCGCAGCTGCGCGGAACCTCCAGGGGGATCTCGGTGTCGAGCTCGCCGTGCAGGTAGGTGATCGGGACGGTCAGCTCCGGCAGCCGCGGCCGCGGGTCGTACTTCGTCACCTCGGTGAACAGGTCGTCGCTGTAGACGCTCGAGTCCGCCAGCTGACGCACGGTCCAGTCGACCACCCCCGGCGAGACACCCGGCGCGAACCAGTTCGGCACCCACCCGGCCAGGGTCCCGATGCGGTCGTCGGCCATCCGCTCGCGCAGGTCGAGGACCTTCTCGAGCATCGCCTCCGCCGGCCAGTAGGCCGGGCCGTCCACCGCGACGACCCCGCCGACGAGCTCGGGGCGCGCCAGGGCGAGTTCGGTGGCGAAGACCGCGCCGAACGAGGAGCCGACGACCACGGCCTTCTGGAGGTCCAGCGCTTCGATCACGGCGGCGACGTCGGCGGTCAGGCCGTCGATCGTGTTGCCCTCGAGCGGGTGGTCCGACCGGCCGCACCCACGCCAGTCGAGGGTGACGACGCGGTGGTCGCGCACCAGGTCCGGCAGGCACGACTGCCAGACGAGGCCGCTGGTCCCCCAGCCGTGCAGGAGGAGCAGTGCGGGGCCGTGGCCGGCGTCTTCGTAGTGCAGGCGGGTGCCACGAACGTGCAGGTAGGGCATGTCCGGTGTCCTTTCTTCCGCCTTCCAGCCAACCGCTCGGGTGCGGCTTTTCCGATGGGCACTCCGCTCCTACACTGATCACGAAACCTGATGAATGGGGGCGCGGTGGAGCTACGGCAGGTGCGGTACTTCCTCGCGGTCGCCGAGGAGCTGCACTTCGGGCGGGCGGCGGAGCGGCTGCACATCGTCCAGCCCGCGGTGAGCCAGCAGGTGCGGCGGCTGGAGCGGGAGCTGGGGGTCTCCTTGCTGAGCCGAACCACCCGCAGCGTCACCCTGACCGAGGCGGGCCAGCGGTTCCTGCCGCACGCGCGGGCGGTACTCGCGGCCGCCGACCGGGCCGCGGATTCGGTGGCGGAGTTTCGCGTCCCGGGCACGCTGGTCCGCCTGGGCACGAGCGAGGGCCTCGGCGACCGGCTGGATCTCTTGCTGAGCGCGTTCGCCCGTCTCGCGCCTTCGGCGGCCTTGGAGCTGCTCCACGCGCCGACAACCCAGCGACTGCAACGCGTCCGCGACGGCTCCCTGGACGCCACGATCGTCCGCGGCTCCTGGCCGGGCGCGGGCCTCGACTTCACTCCCCTGTGGACGGACGAGGTGATGGTCGCCCTGCCCGCGTCCCACCCGCTGGCTGCTTGTGACGTGGTTTCTTTCGCCTCGCTGGCTTCGCTGCCGGCTCGCCTGAGCCCGCCTTCGCGGAATCAGCCGCTGTACGACCTGGTGGTGTCGTGCTGCCGCGAGGCGGGCTTCGAACCGGTGCTGGGCAAGGACTTCACGACAGCTCAGGACACCCTGGGCACGCTCGGCTACGGCCGTCCACACTGGACGGTCTTCTACCGGGCACACGCAAACCTGCTCCCGGTGCCGGGGGTGGTGTTCCGGCCGCTGCGGGATCCTTCACCGGTGATGCCGACGTACCTCGCGACCCCGGCGGACCGGCGGGTGACGCCGGAGCTGGTGGCGCTGATCGAAGCCGCGCGGGAGACCGAATCGCGCTGAGCAGCCCCCGTTTTCCACGCTACCGAGGGGGTACGACAGTCTCGGCCGGCCACCATGACGGCGTCCGGTGTCGCGCAGCCGAGGTTTCGTGGACGACGGTCCTGCGGTGGTGCGCCCCAAGGCGGCCTTGGTTGCGTCTCACGCACCGAAGGCGGCCTTCGGTGCGTGAGACCTGAGTCCGCCGGTCGCGAGCCGCTCCCGACTCGATGTGGCAGCCGGGGCTCCCGAGGTTGCCGTGCCGACACGCGATGCACCCAATGTGGCGTTGGACGCACCCAACGCCACATCGGGGCATTCTCAGGTGACCAGGGGCAGTGGTCAGGCGGTGGGCAGGGCCGCCAGGCGAGCCGTGATGCGGTCGATGTCCGCGACCGCTGTTTCCTTGCGGACCTTGATCTTGTCGATCACCGGGGCCGGGGCCTTCGCGATGAACGCCTCGTTGCCCAGCTTGGCCTCCGTCTGGGTCAGCTCCTTCTGGGCCGCCGCGAGGTCCTTCTGCAGGCGCTTGCGCTCGGCCTCGACGTCGACCGTGCCCGAGAGGTCCAGCTCCACCGTGACCACGCCGTCCGCCAGGGCCACCTCGAGGGACGCGCTCGCCGCGAACTCCTCCGAGGGTGCGGTCAGGCGCACCAGCGAGCGGATCGCCTCTTCGTGACCGCCCGCGTAACCGGCCAGGCGGGCCGCGACCTTCTGGCCCGGCTTGAGACCCTGGTCGGCGCGAAAGCGGCGGATCTCCGTCACCAGCTTCTGGACGTCGGCGATGTGCGCGTCGGCGACCGGGTCCGCGTAGCCCTCAAAGGCAGTAGGCCACGAGGCGATCACCAGGGACTCGCCGCCGGTCAGGGCCGTCCACAGCTTCTCGGTGATGAACGGGATGAACGGGTGCAGCAAGCGCAGCACCGTGTCCAGCACGTGGCCCAGCACCGAACGGGTGGCCGCGACCCGGGCGTCGTCGCCTTGGTACAGCTGGACCTTCGCCAGCTCGAGGTACCAGTCGCACAGCTCGTTCCAGGTGAACTGGTAGAGCGCGCCCGCCACCTTGGCGAACTGGAAGTCCTCGAACAGGCCGTCCACTTCGGACACCAGCGCGCCGAGGCGGCCGAGGATCCAGCGGTCCGACTCCGTCAGCTCCGAAGCAGCCGGAAGAGCCGAAGACACCGAAGCGCCGTTCATCATGGCGAACTTGGTGGCGTTCCACAGCTTCGTGCAGAAGTTGCGGGAGCCCGCGGCCCACTCGTCGGCCAGCGCCATGTCCGCGCCCGGGTTGGCGCCGCGGGCCAGGGTGAACCGGGTGGCGTCGGCGCCGTAGGCGTCCATCCACTCCAGCGGGTCGATCACGTTGCCGCGCGACTTGGACATCTTCTTGCCCTGCGCGTCACGGATGAGCCCGTGCAGGTACACATGGTCGAACGGCTGCTTGCCGTCCATCTGCTGCACGCCGAACATCATCATCCGGACGACCCAGAAGAACAGGATGTCGTAACCGGTGGACAGGACGCTGGTCGGATAGAACTTGGCCAGGTCGTCCGACGTAGAAGGCCAGCCCAGTGTCGACATCGGCCACAGGCCCGAGGAGAACCAGGTGTCCAGGACGTCCGGGTCCTGCGTCCAGCCCTCACCCGACGGCGGCTGCTCGTCCGGGCCGACGCAGACGACTTCGCCGTCCGGGCCGTAGAAGACCGGGATGCGGTGGCCCCACCACAGCTGGCGCGAGATCGTCCAGTCGTGCATGTTGTCGACCCAGTCGAAGTACCGCTTGCCCAGCTCCGGCGGGTGGATCTTCGTGCGGCCGTCGCGGACCGCGTCGCCGGCCAGCTTGGCCAGCTCCTCGACCTTGACCCACCACTGCAGCGACAGGCGCGGCTCGACGACCGTGTCGCAGCGCGAGCAGTGCCCGACGGCGTGCACGTACGGCCGTTTCTCGGCGACGATCCGGCCGAGCTCGCGCAGCGCCGCGACCACCGCGGGCCGCGCCTCGAACCGGTCCAGGCCCTCGAACGGGCCCTTCACCGTGATCTCGGCGCGCTCGTTCATCACCGTGAGCATCGGCAGGTCGTGGCGGCGGCCGATCTCGAAGTCGTTCGGGTCGTGCGCCGGGGTCACCTTGACCGCGCCGGTGCCGAACTCCGGGTCGACGTGCTTGTCGGCCACGATCGGGATGCGGCGGCCGGTGAGCGGCAGCTCGACCGTGGTGCCGACCAGGTGCGCGTAGCGCTCGTCGTCCGGGTGGACGGCGACCGCGGTATCGCCCAGCATCGTCTCGGCGCGGGTGGTGGCCACCACGATCGCGTCTTCGCCGTCGCCGTAGCGGATCGACACGAGCTCGCCGTCGTCGTCGTTGTGGTCGACCTCGATGTCCGACAGCGCGGTCTGGCAGCGCGGGCACCAGTTGATGATCCGCTCGGCGCGGTAGATCAGGCCCTCGTCGAAGAAGTTCTTGAACACCGTCTGGACGGCCTTGGACAGGTTCTCGTCCATCGTGAAGCGCTCGCGCGACCAGTCGACGCCGTCGCCGAGGCGCTTCATCTGGCCGAGGATCCGGCCGCCGTACTCGGCCTTCCACTCCCAGACGCGCTCGACGAACTTCTCGCGGCCCAGGTCGTGGCGCGAAAGGCCCTCACCGGCGAGCTGGCGCTCGACGACGTTCTGCGTCGCGATGCCGGCGTGGTCCATGCCCGGCAGCCACAGCACCTCGTAGCCCTGCATGCGACGGCGGCGGCTCATCGCGTCCATCAGGGTGTGGTTGAGCGCGTGGCCCATGTGCAGGGAACCGGTCACGTTCGGCGGCGGCAGTACGATCGAGAACGGCGGCTTCTCCGACGAGGCGTCGGCCGTGAAGTACCCGGCCGCTACCCAGCGGTCGTACATCGGTGCTTCCTCGGCGGCCGGGTCCCAGGCACCCGGAAGGTCGGTGGTCTGCTGCGGAGCGTTCTCGGTCACAATGGACAAGTCTACGAACCCGTCACGGCGGGTCACCCAGGGGGAAGGCACTCGGGATGGCACAGCCTCAGCAACCGCAGGATCCGGACGACCGGCGCCTCGAGACGCACCCGGACCTGATGAACCCCGACTGGCAGAAGTACGCCGAGCGGGACGCCTGGCTGGGCGCCAAGAAGGACCTGAGGAAACGCCGCAAGCGCGACCGCCGGACCGGCGGCACCCAGCGGCCCGGCAGCAGCCGGTGGCCGGGGCTGCTCGCCCTGCTCCTCGTCGTCGTGCTGGTCGCGGCGGCCGTCGTCGTGAACCAGGTCCAGGGGGTCGGCGTCAACGAAGACCCGTTCATGTTCTTCGGCGTTTCCGCGTAACGAACTCCCTCCGCTGTCGATGATCAGGCATCGACTGTGGGGGAAAGCACGTGGACGAGGACGATCTGCTCGAATCGCACCCGGACCTGATGGACCCGGAGTGGCGCAAGCACGCCCAGACCGACGCCTGGCTGGGCGCCAAGAAGGACCGGAAGAAGTTCCGCAAGCAGCAACGGCGCACCCGGCCGCGACGGCCCCACCGCCGGTGGTGGGTGTTCGCCGCGTTCGTGGCGATCCTCGGCGTGACCACCGTCGCGATCGTGCTGGTCGGCCGCCGGGCCCCGGCACCGGCCGCCGCGCCGAACCCCACGCAGGTCCCGCAGTACGCCCGGGTCGACCTCGCCCGGCCCTACGCGAACACCCCCGCCGACACCTGGCCGAAGGGCCTCGACGGCATCACGTCGCCCGCCGCGGCCACCGTCGGCGCCTTCAAGGCCGACGCGGTCGCGGACGCCTACGCGCAGGTCCGGCGGGTCATCGCGACGTCGAGGCTGGACCCCGCCGTGCTCTACCAGCACGATCCGAAGGCCTACCTGGCCCTCTTCGCCATGGACGCCCGCGGGGCCATCAGCACCGCCCTCGAGCGGAAGCCGTCGCAGCAGGGCCAGGCGGACGTGTCGACCTACCTCACCGAGATCGCCGACGGCCACCACCTGCTCGACCAGGGCCCGCGCTCGTTCGGCGTCCTCACCGCGCGGGCGGGCGAACGGCCCGGTGAGCTGATCGTCGACGCGAAGTTCTCCATCGCCTACGCCTTCGACGCCGCGCAGCCGGAGAAGCTGATCAGCCCGGCCGAAATCGTCAGCTTCCTGCGGGCCGACGAAAGCTACGTGATCCGTAGCGGCACCGGCTTCCCCCACGGCGACGGCCTGTGGCCCTTCGGCGGCTCCAGCGCGTACTCCTCCGTCGGCTGCGCCGCCGCGAAGGAGGGCTACCTGGCCCCCGGCTACGCCAACCCGCCGGCCTTGCCGGACAGCGGCGAACACCGGGACGCGCCCGGCTACTACGACCCGAAGTACCCGGTGCCGACCCTCGACGGCTGCCACTGACCGTCCTGCACTCCCGCCGGGGAGTGCGTCACACCCAGATGCACAGTCTGGACTGAACAGTTAGACTGTGTGTATGGGCGAAGTACCGGCACACGTGGCCGAGAGCGCCGGCTGGATCCGCGGGGTCGTCGGGCAGCTGCACCGGCGGCTGCGCCAGGTCGACAACGCCGGCATCCTGACGCCGTCGCAGTCCGCCGTGCTCAACCGGCTCCACCGCGAAGGCCCCGCCACGCAGGGTGAGCTGGCCGCCGCCGAGCACGTGCGGCAGCAGTCGATGGCCGCCACCCTCGGCGTCCTCGACGAGCTGGGTTACCTCGCCCGCACCCCCGATCCGGCCGACCGGCGCCGCGTCGTGATCAGCCTGTCCGAGGCCGGCATGTCCACCGTCAGCGGCGTCTTCCAGCACCGCGACGAGTGGCTCGCCCAGGCGCTGGCGGACGAGCTGACCCCCGCCGAGCTCGAGGCCGTCACCCGCGCCCTGCCGCTGCTGCAGCGCGTCGCCGAGCACTGAACCCGAAGGAGTCCTCACGACCACCGTCACCGCACCCGCCAAGTTCGGCGCCCGCCTGGTCACCCCGCTGGTGGCCGGGGCGGTGCTCAACCCGATCAACTCGACGCTCATCGCCGTCGCGCTCGTACCCATCGGGCACAGCTTCGGCGCCGGGCCGGGCCAGACGGCCTGGCTGATCTCGGCGCTCTACCTGGCCACCGCGGTCGGGCAGCCGGTGGTCGGGCTGCTGGTGGACCGCTACGGCGCCCGCCGCGTCCTGCTCGGCGGGGCGGTGCTGGTGATCGTGGCCGGGATCGCGGGCCTGATCCCGATCTCGATCGGCTGGCTGACCGGCGTGCGGGTGGTGCTGGGCCTGGGTACCTGCGCCGGGTTCCCGGCCGCGATGGCCGTACTGCGCCACCACGCCGAGGCGAGCGGCCAGGGCGTGCCCGCGCGGGTGCTGTCGCTGCTGTCGATGTCCGCGCAGACGGTGATGGTCATCGGCCCGACGCTGGGCGGGCTGCTCATCGGCCTGTTCGGCTGGCCCGCGATCTTCGCGGTGAACATCCCGCTCGCCGGGTTGTCGCTGGTACTGGCGCTGCTGTGGGTCCCGAAGGACGACCGCGGTGAACGCACCGCGCAGCCGATCGACGTCCTGGGCATCGCCCTGTTCTCCGCGACCCTGCTGGCGTTGCTGTTCTTCCTGATGAACCCGGGCGCCGACGTGTGGCTGCTCGCCGTCGTCGCCGCGCTCGGGACCGCGTTCACGCTCGTCGAACTGCGTCGCGGCACGCCGTTCCTCGACCTGCGGATGCTGGCGGCCAACCGCGCGATCCTGCACACCTACCTGCGGCAGGCGCTGAGCTTCATGGCCATCTACGCGATCATGTTCGGCTACGTCCAGTGGCTCGAGACCGCGCGGCAGCTGAGCGAGGAGGCCGCCGGGCTGATGCTGCTCCCGATGTCCGGCACGGCGGTGTGCGCCGCCGCCTTCTCCGGGCGCGGCACGGGGATCAAGGCCCGGCTGGTGACGGTCGCCGTCGCCCTCGTCGGCGGCTCGGTGCTGCTGCTGTTCGTGCACGACGGCACGTGGATCGGCGCGCTGCTGGCGCTGACCGCGCTGTTCGGCCTGGCGCAGGGCCTGACCAGCGTCGCGAACCAGACGACGCTCTACCGCGAGGCGCCCGCCGAGCAGATGGGCACCGCGAGCGGGCTGTTCCGGACCGCCCAGTACCTCGGCGCCATCGTGGCGTCGACGCTCATCGCGCTTTGTTACGGCCCGCACGCGGACTCGGCGGGCCTGCACCGGCTGGCGATCGCGCTGATCGTCATCAGCGCCGTGCTGCTCGTGGTCACGGTCGCCGACCGGGGACTGCGCGCCGCACGGGTGTGACGTACCCCCTGCTCGCGGGAATGGTCATCGGGGCGCACCATGAACACATGACCCGTGAAGCGCCGGCGCAGGACGTGGACGAGGCCCAGCTCGAAGTGGGCAAGCCGAAGGGCTGGGCGGCCGGGATACCGGGGGTGGCCGTCTCACTGCTGCGCAGTGTCGAGCAGATGGGCACCGGCCGGACCGTCAAGGCGTTGCGGCTGCTGAACCAGCGCCAGGGCTTCGACTGCCCCGGCTGCGCGTGGCCGGAACCCCGTGAGGTCGACGGCGAACACCGCAAGCTCGCCGAGTTCTGCGAGAACGGCGCGAAGGCGGTCGCCGAAGAGTCCACGAAACGGCGGGTGGGCCGGGAGTTCTTCGCCGCGCACCCGATCGCCGACCTGCGCGGGAAGACCGACTACTGGCTGGGCCAGCAGGGCCGGATCACCGAGCCGTTCGTGCTGCGCGAAGGCGCGTCGCACTACGAGCCGATCTCCTGGGACGACGCCTTCGAGCTGGTCGCCGGCGAGCTGAAGGCCCTGACCGACCCGAACGAGGCGTTCTTCTACACCTCGGGCCGGACCAGCAACGAAGCCGCGTTCCTGTACCAGCTGATGGTGCGTTCCTACGGCACCAACAACCTGCCGGACTGCTCGAACATGTGCCACGAGTCCTCGGGCGCGGCCCTGCAGGCGACCACCGGCATCGGCAAGGGCTCGGTGAGCCTGGCCGACATCCACAAGGCCGACCTGATCGTCGTCGTCGGGCAGAACCCGGGCACCAACCACCCGCGGATGCTCTCGGCGCTGGAGGAGGCCAAGGGCAAGGGCGCGCGGATCATCGCGGTCAACCCGCTGCCCGAGGCCGGGCTGATGCGGTTCAAGAACCCGCAGAACGTCCGCGGTGTCGTCGGCAAGGGCACGCCGCTGGCCGACGAGTTCGCCCAGATCCGTCTCGGTGGCGACCTGGCGCTGTTCCAGGCCGTCGGGCACCTGCTGCTGACCTGGGACGAGCAGGCGCCGGGCTCGATCGTCGACTGGGAGTTCGTCCAGCGCTCGACCGAGTACTTCGACGACTACGCCAAGCACCTGCACGAGATCGACTGGCCCGAGGTCGAACGGGCGACCGGGCTGCCGCGGGAGCAGATCGAGCGCGTCGCGCGGATGATCGCGTCGTCGGAGCGGACGATCTACTGCTGGGCGATGGGCCTGACGCAGCACAAGCACGCCGTCCCGACGATCTCGGAGATCGCGAACCTGGCGCTGATGCGCGGGATGATCGGCAAGCCCGGCGCGGGCCTGTGCCCGGTGCGCGGGCACTCGAACGTCCAGGGCGACCGGACGATGGGCATCTGGGAGAAGATGCCGCAGTCCTTCATGGACGCGCTGTCCGGCGAGTTCGGCATCGACGTCCCGCGCGAGCACGGCCTCGACACCGTCGACTCGATCCGCGCGATGCGCGACGGCCGCGGCAAGGTGTTCTTCGCCGTCGGCGGCAACTTCGCGTCCGCCACACCGGACACGGAGACCACCGAGAAGGCGCTCCGGTCGTGCTCGCTGACCGTGCACGTCTCGACGAAGCTGAACCGCTCGCACGTCGTGCACGGCCGCACCGCGCTGGTCCTGCCGACGCTCGGCCGCACCGAGCGCGACGTCCAGGCCGCGGGCGAGCAGTTCGTCACCGTCGAGGACTCGATGTCGCAGGTGCACGCGTCGCACGGCCGTCTGAAGCCGGCGAGCGAGCACCTGCTGTCCGAGGTCGCGATCATCTGCCGGCTGGCGGAGAAGCTGCTCGGCGCGGACCACGCGGTGCCGTGGCGGACGTTCGAGGGCGACTACGACCTGATCCGCGACCGGATCGCGCGGGTCGTCACCGGCTGCGACGACTACAACCGGCGCGTCCGCGAGCCGGACGGCTTCGTGCTGCCGAACGCGCCGCGCGACTCCCGCGAGTTCACCGGCACGGCCAACGGCAAGGGCAACTTCACGGTGTCCGAACTGGAGTACCCGAAGGTGCCCGAGGGCCGGCTGCTGCTGCAGACGATGCGCAGCCACGACCAGTACAACACCACGATCTACGGCCTGTCCGACCGCTACCGCGGCATCGAGAACGCCCGTCGCGTGGTGCTCGTCAACCCGGACGACCTGGCTTCGCTGGGTCTCGCCGACGGCGCGATGGTCGACCTCGTGTCGGAGTGGCGCGACGGCGACCGCCGGGCCCCGGCGTTCCGCGTGGTGTCCTACCCGACGGCCCGCGGCTGCGCGGCGGCGTACTTCCCCGAGGCGAACGCGCTCGTGCCGCTCGGTTCGGTGGCCGACAAGTCGAACACGCCGGTGTCGAAGGCGATCGTGGTGCGGCTAGAGCCTCAGCCCTGATAATCGCGCCGCAGCGTGCCCATCATGTCGGTGACCATGGCCTGGACGTCGTCGAGCGTGGCCGCCGGGATCAGCGCCGCTTCGGTGCCGCCGTCGGCGATGGTCACGCCGAGCACGACGTTGCCGGTGCGCACGGCCGCCCACTGCTCGGAGAACCCGGCCTCGTCCCCGACACCGGTGGCGAGGCGGACACCCGAGTGGTCGCCGAGCGCGTCGGTCATCAGCTGGGTCGCCTTGGCGGCGGCCTCGGCGTCGTCCGAGCCGGTGAACCGCACGACGGCGATCGTCACGAGCCGGTAGTCCTGCAGGTTGGGTTTGCCGCCGCCGAGGTCGCGGGCGAAGAGCCGCTTGCAGCTGGTCAGCTCGTTGTCGACCTCGGATCGGTCTTCGGGCACGACCTTCGCGTCGGCGGTCTTGATCGAGTTCGACGGGATCTCGACGGTCCCGGGCGCGAGCTGGGCGGGAGCGTTCGGGCCGGGCAGCTTGCAGGCGTCCACGGGGTCGGGGTAGTGCACCGACGTGGACGACGACTGGCAGCCGGCGCACAGAACGGCGGAAGCGAGTAACGGAAGTGCCCACCCCCATTGGCGGGCGGAGCTTCTGCGCATTCGGTTTTCCTGGGACGAAAGCGACGGAAATCGGTTTTCCCGATGACCACCGGTTCGGTGATCATCCACTGGTGGAGCGGCGCACGAAATCGTTCGGCACCCGGGGTTTCACGGTTTGGAGAACACTGCCTCACCAGTGCGGCAAGGTCAAGGACCACTCTGGAAAGTGGTCCACCGTGGTCCGGTCCCCGACAGGAGAAAACGTCTTCGCGCTATTCCCGGAAAATGATCGGCGCGGCTCCGCGTTTTGGTCGGCTGCGCGGCCCGATACCGGACGGCTCGCCGGACATCGGCCTGCCGGTTCTCTTTGCCCATGGTCCGGGAGTCGCGACCGCGGCCGTCGGCGTTTCACCGCGCGGACTCAGTCCACGCAGACGACCCCGCCCGAGGTGATCGGTTCGTCGCCGCCGGGCGCACCGCCGCCGCCCGCTATTCCGGGGCCGGAATAGACCGAGCCCAGCAAGACCTCTATGTGCCCGGCCGGGACCGAGGACGTCTGCTGGGTCGTCAAGCCGCCCAGGAGCTTGGCCACCTCCGCGCCGCGGTCCGCCAGGTCCGGGCCGAAACGGACCAGGGACGTCCGGCGGGAGCCGGTGTTGCCCGTCGTTCCCGGGGCGAATCCCTTGTCCCGCAGGACGTCCGCGACCCGGGCGGCCAGGCCCGCGTGCGCGCTCGCGTTGGACACGTCGACCACCGGTGCGGGGGCGGCGGGCACGGGCGCGCCGATCAGGCTCGCCACGAACGCCTTCACCTGAGCCGGATCCACCTGTACCGCGGTGGCCTTCGGATTGTCGGGGTCGTAGCGGTAGTCCACGTTGACCGTCGGGATCGTCGTGAACTCGATGCCACCGCCCGAAATGCCGCGCATCTGCCCGACGAAGTCCAGCAGGTTCCACGAGCCGTCGAGGACGACCGAGCGCTTCACCGCGTCGATGAGGTCCGACAGCTTGCCCGGGTCGCTCAGCGTCCCCGACGACAGCACCTGCTTCGCCAGCCCCGCCAGGAAGACCTGCTGCCGCCGGGCGCGGCCCAGGTCGCCGCCCTTGACGTAGTCGCGCTGGCGCACGAAGGCCAGCGCGTCCGCGCCCGAGATCCGCTGGGGACCCGCTTTGAAGTCGGCGCCGGAGTTCTTGTCCTTCGTGTCCGCCTTCAGGCAGACGTCGACGCCGCCGACCGCCTTGCTGATCTCGGAGAAGCTCAGCAGGTTGACCTCGGCGAAGTGGTCGATCGTGACGCCGGTGAGGTCCTCGACCGCCTGCCGCGTCGCGCGGCGGGCCGCGGTCAGCGCCTCCTGGTCGATCTTCGCCTTGTCCGTCTCCCCCGCGGCGCGGCGGGTCTTCGCCTCCGCGACCTTGGCGCGCCCGAACGCGGCGTTGATCTTCCCCTTGCCGCCCGGCATCGAGACGTAGCTGTCCCGCGGGATCGAGAACGCCTTGACCTCCTGGGTGCCGTTCGGGATCCGCAGCACGATGAGGGTGTCGGTCAGGTCGTCGCCGTTCGGGCCCACGCGCAGCTCGCGCAGCACGTCCGCCGGCAGCGGGTTGCCCTGCAGGTCGGTCCGCGAGTCGCGGCCGACCAGCAGGATGTCCAGTGAGCCGTCAGCCGGCTGTTCGCCCGGTTTCGCCGCGACGCCGATCACGTCGTCGCGGGTGACCTCGTCGAGCGAGCGCAGGTTCGCGTAGCCGTAGGCCGTGCCGCAGAAGACGACCAGGGCGACCCCGGCGACGACGACCTTCCCCAGTGGATGCACGCCCTCCTGACGCCGCCACCGCCGGATCTGCTGCACGGGTGAGCCAGGTCACATGCGCAGGTGGGACGCTCCGTTGAGGTCGAGGATCGCGCCGGACGCCCAGGTCGCGCCGTCGGAAGCCAGGTACAGCACGGCCGCCGCGACCTCCTCCGGCGTGCCGACCCGGCCGAACGGGCTCTGCGCGCGCAACGCGTCGTCGATCCGGTCCAGCTGGCGCTCGGTGGCGGTGAAGCCGGGCGCCACGGACGTCACCGCGATCCCGTGCGGCGCCAGGGAAACCGCGAGGGACTGGCCGAGCGCGTGCAGCGCCGCCTTGCTCGCGCCGTAGGCCGGGTTGTCCGGCTCACCGCGGAACGCACCGCGCGAGCCGACGTTGACGATCTTGCCCGGGGTGCCGCGCGCGATCAGGTGCCGGGCGACGCAGTAGCTGAGGTTGGCCGCGCCCAGCAGGTTGACGTCGATCGTGTCCCGCCAGATCCGCTGCCAGTCCGCGTAGGACACCCCGTCGACCGGGTGGTGGGTCTCCGGGGCCGGCGCGACGCCCGCGTTGTTCACCAGGACGTCGACGCCGCCGAGGCCCGCTTCGGCCGTGTCGGCGATGCGCTGGACGGCTTCCGGGTCGGCGAGGTCGCCGGTGACGAGCAGGTGCCCGTCACCGGGCAGCGCGGCGAGCGTCGCCTCGGCGTCGGCCACCCGGGTTCCGTAGTGGACGGCGACCCGGTACCCGTTCGCCGCGAAAGCGCTTGCCACCGCACGCCCGATCCCGCGGGACGCGCCGGTGACGAGGACGCCCGTCATCGCGCGAACAACTGCGACTCGTCGCGGAACGCCTTGAACTCCAGCGCGTTCCCGGCCGGGTCGTGCAGGAACATCGTCCACTGCTCACCGGGCTCGCCGGCGAACCGCTGGTAGGGCTCGATGACGAACTCGATGCCCGCGTCGCGCAGCCGCCCGGCCAGGGTGTGGAAGTCCTCGACGGTCAGCACGAGCCCGAAGTGCGGCACCGGGACGTCGTGGCCGTCGACGGGGTTGCGGCCGGCCTCGGCGCGCGCCCCGGCGACGACGTGGGTGACGACCTGGTGACCGCGGAAGTCCCAGTCGACCCACTGCTCGGCGGAGCGGCCCTCGCTCAGGCCGAGCACGTCACCGTAGAACGCGCGGGCGCGGCCCAGGTCGTCGACGGGGATGGCCAGGTGGAAGGCGGGACGGGTCACAACGGGCCTCCAAGGGGTCGGGTGGTTCCACCTTGGAGGCCCGATGTCGCAATGTCAACATTGCGACATCCCTGTCTCAGCGGCGCACCTTGAACCCGAGGTGCAGCACCCCTTCACCCTGGATGACCACGTGGGGATCCTCCAGCAGGTGCTGGCCGTCGACCTTGCCGAAGTAGCGCCGGCCCGAGCCGAAGACCACGGGCACCAGGTCCATCGCCACCTCGTCCACGAGACCGGCCGCGAGGACCTCGCCGGCCACCTCGCCGGCGTTCAGCGAGATGACGCGGTCCCCGGCGAACTCCTGGGCCTTCTCGATCGCCGCCGTCACGCCGTCGACGAAGTGGTACGACGCCTCGGGGTGCCAGCCTTCGGGCTTCGGCCGGTGGGACACCACGACCACGTGCTCGCCGACGGGCGGGTGCCCGTCCCAGCCGTTCATCAGGTCGAAGAGCCGGCGGCCGATCACGAGCGCGCCGATCGAAGCCCACATTTCGTTGATGTACTCCGCCGAGGCCCGGGAGACGCTGAAGCCGCTGGCCCCGTCGATCGGGGTGTCCCCGGTGGAGTACCAGTCGTGGAGCGGCCCGACATCGTCCTTCTCGTCGGCGATGAAGCCGTCCACCGACATCGCACTGTGCATGATGACTGAGCCCACAGGTTCTCCTCGAGATTCTCGCGCGTTCACCACGATCCTGCCGTCCCGGGCGCGACCGTGCTTGTAAGAAATCACTCGGCGGGCATCGGCGGGAACGCCTGGTCGGCGGGGAACCGGCGCCGCAGGGCAAGGTACTCCGTCGGGGTGAGGCCGGTGAAGTCCTTGAACTCCTTGCTGAGATGCGCCTGGTCGAAGTAGCCGGCGGTGTGCGCGAGCTCGGCCCAGTCGACCGGGCCCGGGGCGTCCACGGCCAGGATCAGGCGCGCGAAGCGGTAGATTCGCGCCACTCGTTTAGGGGTCACCCCGACGTGGGACTTGAACTGCGCGGCCAGGTGGTTGCCGCTCACCCCGGCCGCGTCGGTCAGCGCCCCGACCGGGACCGCGCCGTGGGAGGTCGCCAGCTGCCCGCCGGCGTGCTGGACCAGGTCGAGGCCGCGCGAAGGCGCCCGGGCCAGCCGAGACTGCAGCTCTTCCTCGAGCACCCGCAGCGTCTCGCCGGGCGACTCGAGGTCGCCGGCCTCGTCGCAGATCCGGTCCAGGGACCGCTGCCAGGCCGCGTCGACCGGCACCCAGCGGTCCCGCAGCCCGGTCGCCGGGAGGTCGACGAACGGCGAGATGCCCCACGGCTTGAAGTGCACCCCCACCAGCCGCACCCGGGCGGGGTACTCGAAGTGGAACCGCCGGGTCCACACGCCCATGAACCACCCGCCGGTGAACACCGCCGACGGCACCGAGAGGTCGGAGTCCCACAGCCGGACGGGCGCGCCGAGGTTGACGAACAGGTGGGCCGAGGGCATCGGCGGGACGGTCACCCGGCGGTGGTCCGGCACCCCGGTCAGGCAGTAGACGTCGTCGACGTACCGGTCGAGCGGCGGAGCGGGCACCCGCCCGACGTAGTCCATACGCCCAGTGTGACCGACGCGGGCCCGGGACGGTCGTGACCGCCCCGGGCGCGCCCGGTCAGCCGAAGAGCTGCACCAGTTTCAGGAACAGCTCGTAGATGCCGTAGGCGAAGGGCAGCACGACCCACGCCCAGGCCAGCACGATCAGCGGGACCCGGTTGGGCCTCGCTTCCGGTTCGTTCGTCACGCTTCGCTCCTCGCGGTCTCGGCCGCCACGGCGGGCTCGTGGAACTTCTCCTTGACCGGGCGCACCAGCTCGTTGGCCACGAAGCCGACCACGAGCAGGCCGATCATGATGTAGAACGACGTCGCGTAGAGGTCCGGGCCGGACTTGCCCGCCGACTTCTCGCTGTCCGCGATGGCGTTGACGATCAGCGGGCCGAGCACGCCGGCCACCGACCACGCCGTGAGCAGCCGGCCGTGGATCGCGCCGACCTGGTAGGTGCCGAAGAGGTCCTTGAGGTACGCCGGGATCGTCGCGAACCCGCCGCCGTAGAACGACAGGATCACCATGGCGCACAGGATGAACACGAGCTTCGACGAATTCGACGTCAGTGCGATCACCAGGTACAGCACCGCACCGACACCGAGGTAGGTGCGGTAGATGTTCTTGCGCCCGATGAGGTCCGATGTGGACGACCAGACGAACCGGCCGAGCATGTTGCACAGCGACAGCAGCGCGACGAACCCGGCCGCCGCGGCCGCGCCGACCGGGGTCGAGGTGTTCTTGAAGAAGTCCACGATCATCGGGGACGCCTTCTCCAGGATCCCGATGCCCGCGGTGACGTTGAAGCACAGGACGACCCACAGCAGCCAGAACTGCGGCGTCTTGATGGCGTTGGCCGCCGAGACGTTCGCGACGGAGATCATGGCCCGGCCGTGGTCGGTCTTCGGCTCCCAGCCCGCCGGCTTCCAGCCTTCGGCCGGGACCCGCACGATCAGCCAGCCGAGCGACATGAACACCGCGTAGACGACACCGTGGATCAGGAACGCCGTCGCGATGCTGCCGGTCGTCGGCGTGGTGCCGATCATCGACGAAGACCACGGCGACGCGATCAGCGCGCCGCCGCCGAAGCCCATGATCGCGATGCCGGTGGCCATGCCCGGGCGGTCCGGGAACCACTTGATCAGCGTCGAAACCGGGGAAATGTAGCCGATTCCGAGGCCGACACCGCCGATCGCGCCGTATCCGACGACGACGAGCCAGAACTGCCCGGTCGCGACACCCAGTGCCGAGACGAGGAATCCGGTGGCGAAGCAGCACATCGAGACGAACATCGCCCAGCGCGGGCCGTTCTTCTCGACGAGCGTGCCACCGAACGCCGCGGACAGCCCGAGCATCACGATGCCGAGCTGGAACGGCAGCGAACTCTGCGTGCCGGTGAGGTGCATCGTCTTTTCGAGCGGGGTCTTGAAGACGCTCCACGCGTAGGCCTGCCCGATCGACAGGTGCACCGAGAGGGCCGCCGGGGGCACCAGCCAGCGTGTCCAGCCTGGGGGTGCGACGATCCGGGAACGGTCCAGGAAGCCGAGAGCCATCGGATCCCTCCGTAGAGTGGGGATGATGGAGGGAATGTATTACTAAATACCCGGTGTTGCACCATGCGAGTGTCAAACTTTCCGGCGGAGAAGGGTGTGGGCGATGGGCAGGGTGACCGTGCGCCGTCCGGTGCGGCGGATCTCCGCGACCGGGGACCGGCGCCGCCCGGACGCGCTGGCCGCCGAAGAGCCGCTGGAGCTGCGGGTCGGCGGCCGCGCCCTGGCGGTGACCATGCGCACGCCGGGCCACGACGTCGAACTGGCCCACGGTTTCCTGCTGTCCGAAGGCGTGATCGGCGGCCGCGAGGACATCGCCGTCGCCCGGTACTGCGACGGTGTCGACGACCAGGGCCGCAACACCTACAACGTCCTCGACATCGCGCTCGCGCCCGGTGTGCCGCCGCCGGACGTCGGGGTCGAGCGCAACTTCTACACGACGTCCTCGTGCGGGGTCTGCGGCAAGGCCGCGCTCGACGCGGTCAAGCTCAAGACCCGCTTCTCCCCCGCCGGCGCGCCGTTCGCGGTGAAGAGCGAGACGCTCGCCGCGCTGCCGGAGGCGTTGCGCGCGAAGCAGAAGGTCTTCGCCAGCACCGGTGGCCTGCACGCGGCGGCGCTGTTCACCCCGGACGGCGGGATCGACGTCGTCCGTGAGGACGTCGGGCGGCACAACGCCGTGGACAAGGTGCTCGGCTGGGCCGTCATGGCCGACCGGATCCCCGCGCCCGGACACGGCCTGCTGGTGTCCGGGCGCGCCTCGTTCGAGCTGGTCCAGAAGGCCGCCATGGCCGGGATCGGGCTGCTGGCCGCGGTGTCCGCGCCGTCGTCACTGGCCGTCGAGCTGGCCGAGGAGAACGGCATGACGCTCATCGGCTTCCTGCGCGGCGAGTCGATGAACCTCTACACCGGCGACCACCGGGTGCTCACCTAGGAACAGCCGCCCGGGTCGCAGAACGAGACTTCGGGATAGGCGGCCGACGGCCCGTCCAGCACGGACTGCGGCCGGTGCCGCAGGTGCAGGTCGAGGAACGCCCGGGTGTAGTCGCGCGTGATCTGCAGGCTTCGCGCGCCGGACGTGGTGGCGCCGTTGGGCAGAGCGAACTCGTCGGTCAGCAGGGCGAGGTCGCTGAACGACTGGTGCACCGCGCCGTCGACCAGGACCCAGCGTTTCCAGCCGGTCAGCTGCGCCCAGGTCCGGGCCCAGGAGACGGCTGGCTGCCCGGTTCCCGGGGTGTACTGCCCCGCCCGGCCCAGGAGCAGGAACGGTCGGGACAGCGCACCCTGCGGCGGGTTCGTGGTGCCGTCGAAGTCGATCCCGGCCTTGATCCGGGAGTCCGCCAGCATCGCGGGGACGGCGGCCGCGCCGCCCGCCGAGTGCCCGGCCAGCGCGATCCGCGACCGGTCGATCAGGCCCGCGCCCGCCCACTTCGGCCGGGGCCCGGTCAGTTCGTCGAGCACGAAGGAGACGTCCTTCGCGCGCACGGCGTCCACCTTCTGCCAGAAGGGCTCGTCGTGCACCGGGACGTCGCAGGCGGCGCAGGTGGTGACCCGGCCGCCGGGGAAGCTCGTGCCGACACTCTCGTAGGTGTGGTCGACCGCGGCCACCACGTACCCGTGGCTCGCCAGGTCCTCGGCCAGCCCGGTCAGCGTGCCGCGCCCGTGCTTGAACCCGGGCGAGAGCACGACGAGCGGCAGGCTGTGCGCGCGACCTTCCGGCCGGGCGTCGGTGAAGGCGTTGGTACGGGTCGTGCTCAGGATGTCCGCCGGCAGCGTGGTGATCCCGCCGTCGGCCAGCAGGAGCCGGGACTCTTCGGGGGTCATGTACCGGGCCCGGTGCCGTCCCGGCGCGGCCGCCGGGTACCACACGGACACCATCAGCTCGCGTGCTCGCACGCTCGGGACCCACGGATCCGGGCGCGAGGTGTCGGTCAGGTCGAGGGTGGTCAGGCCGACCGGGTGGCTCCCGGTCGGCCGCGGCAGGTACGGCGTCCCGCTCGCCGACGCCGGTGCGGGCAGGGCCAGAAGTCCCGTCAGCACGGCCAGAACCGCCGTGAATCGCATGTCGTCCCCCTTGCTCGGTGCTGGTGAGGCACCGACGTTAGGGGCGCGCGACGGCGGGCCGCGTCGGCCGCGGGACGCATGTGCGCCGCGGCGTCATCCTCAAGGCGTAGTCGGCACCCAGTTGCCGTGGAAGCCGTTGGGGACCCGGTCCGGCAGGTGGATCGCGGCGACCGTCTCCATCGTGCCCGCGTCGAGCAGCGTCAGGTCGCTGCGCTGCGTCGCCGGGTCGAAGACGAAGCCGACCAGGACGCCGTCGTCCTCGGCCGCGTCGTCGTGGCACGGCACGAACACGAACTCGCCGGGCTGGCGGCCCGCGCCGAACGCGCGCTCCTGGCGCGACCCGGTGTGGAAGTCGTGCTTGAACAGCGAGCCGCCCGGGTTCGCGCCGCCGTCGGCGGACATCGTGTACCCGAAGCGGTGGCGGCGGCCGACGAGCCGCTCGTCGACGCGCGGGAACTCCTGGCCGCGGTCGTCGAGCCGCTCCTCCAGGACCTTCCCGGCGAGCAGGTCGACGGTCCAGCGGTCCAGCGTCGGGTTGTCCTCGCCCGGGCCGTGCAGCTCGCGGTCGAACATCCGCTGGTGGCGGACGACGTCGAGCACGACGCTGTCGCCGTCGTCGTAGGCGTTGAGCGGGTGGAAGACGTAGCAGGGCTCGACGTCGAACCAGCGGACGTCGCCGTTGCCGCCCTCCCGCGGCATCACGCCGATCCGCGCCGGGTACTTCGGGTCCCAGCGGTAGGGCAGGCCGCCGTTCGCGCCGATCTTGCGTGCCATCATCGCGGTCATCGGGTCCGGCACGCGCACCTTGCCGACCATCGCCGAGAGCACCAGCTTCGCGGGCGTGCGCAGCGCGCTGGGCACGCCGGCCGCGACCGCCATCTCGGCGTTGAACGTCACCGGCAGGTCGTAGAAGATCACGTGCCGCTCGGTCAGCGAGAAGTCGTGCATCATCGGCGAACCGGTGACCTCGATGTCGACCGTGCGGCGGGCGCGGCCCTGGGTGTCGATCACCGAGTACTGGACCTTGTTGCCCATGCCGAAGAAGTACGAGACGGCGTGCAGCTCGCCGGTGCGCGGGTCGCGCTTCGGGTGGGCGGTGTAGCCGCCCCGGAGCGTTCCGTCGAAGTCGCAGACGCCGGTGGTGTCGAGCTCGTCGGTCAGCTCGTAGATCGGCGCGCCCGCCTCGACCAGGGCGAGCGTCTTGCCCGCGTGGCCGATGACGTTGGTGTTGGCGCCGAGCGCGTCCAGCCCGCAGAACCGGCTCGCGTCCTCCCCCTCCAGCACCGCCGCGACGGCCGGGTTGCGGACCCAGCGGTTGCGGTACCACTCGGCCTTCCCGTCGCGCAGGCGGACGCCGTGGACCATGCCGTCGCCCATGAACCAGTGGTAGGCCGCCGGGTCCACTTCGGACAGCGGGTTGGGGCCGTTGCGCAGGTAGCGGCCGTCGAGGAAGTCCGGGATCCGCCCCGTGACGGCCAGTTCGGTGATCGTGTGCTCGCGGCTGACCGGGGCGAAGTTGCCCTCGAGGAACTTGTTGCCCATGGCTGACCCCTCAGAGTTGCAAAAGTATCCGTACGTGCCATAACTCGGTTATAGATCCATTTATAACAGGGTTATGAGATACTGGCAAGCATGAGCCCGAAACCCCGCGCGACCGACGTCAAGGCGCGGCTCGTCGAAGCCGCCATCCGCCTGCTCGACGACGACGGCCCCGAAGCGCTGCAGGCTCGCAAGCTGGCGGCGGAGGTCGGCGTCTCGACGATGGCCGTCTACACGCACTTCGGGGGCATGGCGGCGCTGGTCGACGAGGTGGCGCGCGCCGGGTTCCTGCGCTTGTCCGCGTGGCTGGCCGAGGTCGAGGAGACCGACGACCCGGTGGCGGACGTCTTCAGCCTGGCCCGCACCTACCGGCAGGCCGTCGCCGAGCAGCCGCAGCTGTTCGCGGTGACGTTCGGGCAGTCCGCGCCCGGCGGCAAACGGGCGACGCTCTCCGACCTCACCACCGAGGAAGGCCGCGAAGCCGCCCAGGAGGGGCTGGTGGCGTTCGAGCACATCGTCCGGGCGACCGAGCGGGCCATCGAGGCCGGGCGGTTCCGGCCGGCCGACAAGTACCAGGCGGCGGCGCAGCTGTGGAGCGCGCTGCACGGCTTCGTCACCCTGGAGGCGTCCGGCCACTTCGGGCCCGGTGAGCAGGGCATCGACCACATTTTGATACCCCTGGGCGTGACCTTGGCGGTGGGTCTCGGGGACACTGTGGACCGGGCCGGTCGCTCAGCCGGGGCAGCTATCTCGGCTTGGCGCGCGCGGAACGGAAACGCCGGGCAAGGTGGGAACGACTAACCCGGCGGAGGCAGGACGCGGGGGAACGCGGAGCGGGTGCGCGGCGTCCCAGGTGTGGCAGGCGGGGGACGGAGACAGGTGAACGAGAAAGACGGCGACCGGGGCGAGACCCCGGCTGCGGCGGGCGAGGTGGAGCGGTCCGAGGACCGGGTCCACCCTCCGGCGACCCTGGGTGAGGCCGGGTCCCGGGACGAGGCCCCGGAGACGGCCGGCGCCGCGGCGGTCCGCGACGCCCGGCGGTGGCTGAGCCGCCGCTCGGTGCTGATCGCTGGCGCGTCCGGGGTGGCCGTGACCGGCCTCGCCGTGGGCACCGCCACCGGCAAGCTGCCCTTCAGCCAGGCCCTGCAGCGGGCCGTGGGCGTCGCGTCCTCGAACCCGACGACCCAGCTGGGCAGCACGCGCGTCGAGCGCGTCTACTCCGCGGCCCGCGGCCGGATGGTCGACCTGGTGTTCCTGCTGCCGTCGAAGACCCCGCCGCGCGGGCTCCCGATGTCGCTGATGCTGCACGGCCTGCACGGCAACGCCCGCAGCGCGGCCCCGACCGGCACGCTCAAGCAGCTCTCCAGCGACGTCGCCCGCAAGGCCGTCCCGGCGTACGGCTTCGTGGCCGTCGACGGCGGCGACAACTACTGGCACCAGGTCCACCCGAACGACGACCCGATGGCGATGCTGCTGGAGGAGGTCCCCCAGTGGCTCCGGGCCCGCGGCTTCGCAGGTGACACCGGCCAGCCGTTCGCCTGCACGGGCGTCTCGATGGGCGGCTTCGGCGCGCTGCTGTACACCCGGCGCCGGGTGGAGCGCCGCCAGCCGCCCGCGGCGGTCGCCACGCTGGCGCCGGCCCTGATCACGAACTGGCCGGAGATGGCCAAGCGCCACATCTTCACGGGCATGGAGGACTGGGTGTCCCTCGACCCGCTGCGTCACATCGACGAGACCGCGAGCGTCCCGAACGCCATCTGGTGCGGCACGGAGGACTCGTTCATCACGGGCGTCCGCCGCTACATCGACGCGGCTCACCCGGCGGTGGCGCACACGGCCCACGGCAAGCACGGGGACACGTTCAACAAGACCGTGGTGCCCAGCCTGGTCAGCTTCCTCGGCAAGCACGTCCCCCGCACCAGCGTCTGAGCCACCTAACCAGAGGGTCGGGAGCCTTCAGCGGCGGAAGTGGACCCGGGTCGTCGTGCGGCCCGGGACCCAGTACGTGCGCACCAGGTCGGCCAGGCGGTTGACCAGCAGGAGTCCGCGGCCGCCCAGGCTCGCCGCCGGCGGCGGGACGCGCCCGGCCAGCGGCTCGGTGATCGTGCCGTCGTCGGTCACCTCGGCGACGACGTGCTCGTCCTCCGCCCACAGCCGCAGCACGCCCGTGCCGCCGCCGTAGAGCACGCTGTTCGTGGTCAGCTCGGCGACGGCCAGCGCGAAGTCGTCACGACGCGGGCGGCGCAGGCCGTGGCGGGCGGCCCAGATCTCCGTGAAGCCACGCAGCGTGGCCAGCTGGGCGACGTCGAACGTGCGCTCGACCGCCCCCGCTGGGGGCTCGAGGGGCCGGGTGAGGTCGGCGCGGACCCGGTCGGGGTCGTAGTGCGCGCTGGCCGAGCGGCCCGCGGGCTCCCACAGCTCCGGGTGGGTGCGCCCGGCGTCGGCCAGGATCTCGGGCGACAGGGCCGCCGTGTCGTACGGGCAGAGCACCGCGACCGGCCGGCCCGCGAAGGCCGTGTTGATGAGCGCTTCGTGCAGCACGCACGCGGGGTATTCGGCGGCGGAGCGGCCGGGCCAGACCGGCTCGACGGCGATCCGCACCGGGCCCTCGTGCTCGCCCGCGAAGGCCAGCAGGACCGTCGGCAGGATTGCTCCGGGGTTGCGGCCCGCCTGGTGCAGGTCGATCAGCCGGACCTCGCCCGAGCGGGGGCCGAGGGCCTTCTCCACGAGCAGGAGGTTGCGGCCGGGGACGGCGACGGCGACCGGTTCGCCTCGGTCGAGCCCTTCGAGCAGGAACGGAACGACGCCGTCCAGGTACTCAGTGTCACCGCGGTAGAACAGTGCCGGATGCCGAAAGGGTCTGAGGGCATCTACCACGGGTGGGTCCTACCCAGCACCCGTGGACTTCAAACGGACCGGACGGCGGAAGCCGGTCACTCCACCCAGCGGCCGACGACGGAGATCAGCCAGAACCCCACCAGCGTGGCGAGGGCGAACAGGAGCACCCAGTTGAACAGCTGCCGGCGCTCTTCGACGCCACGGGCCTGCCAGAGGCCGTAACCCGCGACAAGGAACAGCGGCACCGGGATGAGCGGCAACGGCGACAGCCGCGACACCACCGCCACCACGCAGGTGCCGGTGCACACGGCCAGCACGCCCATCAGGACGCGGTTCAGCCACCGGTACCGCTCGAAGGCGGACGCGATCACGCGCTCGCTCAGTTCGCGGAACCCGAGCAGCGTCCCGGCCGGGGCGTCCCCGGCGGGCACCGGGGACGGCTCCGGCGGAGGCGGTGCCTGCACGCCGCCGCCGGTGGCCGTGGCCCCGGTACCCGGGAAAGAGTCAGCAGTCATTCAGCTTTCCTGTCGGGCTCCGGGCCGGGCGGCCCGGAGACGCCCGGGGTCAGGCCGACTTCTCGCCGCGCTCGCTGCGCGCACGCCGCGTCGGCTGCCGGGCGACGATCGTCGGGTTCACGTTCTCCCGGACGGTCTGCTCGGTGATGACGACCTTCGCCACGTCGTCGCGGCTCGGGATGTCGTACATCACCGGCTGGAGCACTTCTTCCATGATGGCGCGCAGCCCGCGGGCACCGGTCCCGCGCAGCACCGCCTGGTCGGCGATGGCCTCGAGCGCGGTCTTGGTGAACTCGAGCTCGACGTTGTCCATCTCGAAGAGCTTCTTGTACTGCTTCACCAGGGCGTTGCGCGGCTGGGTGAGGATGCTGACCAGCGATTCCTTGTCCAGGTGACTGACCGTCGCCACGACCGGGAGCCGGCCGATGAACTCGGGGATCAGCCCGAACTTGATCAGGTCCTCGGGCATGGTGTCGGAGAAGACGTCGCTCTCCTCGATCTCGGACTTGGTGCGGATCTCCGCACCGAAGCCGAGGCCGCGCTTGCCGACCCGCTCGTTGATGATCTTCTCCAGCCCGGCGAACGCGCCGGCCACGATGAACAGCACGTTCGTCGTGTCGATCTGGATGAACTCCTGGTGCGGGTGCTTGCGGCCGCCCTGCGGCGGGACCGAGGCGGTGGTGCCCTCGAGGATCTTCAGCAGGGCCTGCTGCACGCCCTCGCCGGAGACGTCGCGCGTGATCGACGGGTTCTCCGACTTGCGGGCGATCTTGTCGACCTCGTCGATGTAGATGATCCCGGTCTCGGCCCGCTTGACGTCGTAGTCCGCCGCCTGGATGAGCTTGAGCAGGATGTTCTCGACGTCCTCGCCGACGTACCCGGCTTCGGTGAGCGCCGTGGCGTCCGCGATCGCGAACGGCACGTTCAGCAGCTTCGCCAGGGTCTGCGCGAGGTAGGTCTTGCCGCACCCGGTGGGGCCGAGCATCAGGATGTTCGACTTGGCGAGTTCGACCGACTCCTCCTTGGAGTCCTTCGGCCCGGCCTTGTCGTCCGCCTGGATCCGCTTGTAGTGGTTGTAGACCGCTACCGCGAGAGTCCGCTTGGCGTCGTTCTGGCCGATGATGTACTGCTCGAGGAACTCGTGGATGTCGGCGGGCTTGGGCAGCTCGTCGAGCTTGACGTCGCCGGCCTCGGCCAGCTCCTCCTCGATGATCTCATTGCAGAGGTCGATGCACTCATCGCAGATGTAGACCCCGGGGCCGGCAATGAGCTTCTTCACCTGCTTCTGGCTCTTCCCGCAGAAAGAACACTTCAGCAGGTCTCCGCCGTCACCGATCCGTGCCATGGCCTGTGACCTCGTCCCCTCCGGCGCGGTTGTCCGCGCCTGACGTGTGTTGCGACGGTGCGGCCCCGATCACGGACGACCGGGCGGAGCCTCACGCATTGCCACTGACGGTACCCGTCCGATGCCGTGGGCGGGAACACCCACGGGCACCGGGAGCACGTCAGAAGGACGACCCTAAACCAGAGTGCCGGTGTATGTCGTCTTCTCGACACACACCGGCCTGGCGGATCTAGAGAGCCGACGCCTTACGGTACGGCAGCACCTCGTCGATGATGCCGTACGACTTGGCCTCGTCGGCCGTCAGGATCTTGTCCCGCTCGATGTCCTTGCGGATCTGGTCGGCGTCCTTGCCGGTGTGCTTGGCCAGGATGACCTCCATCTGGCGCCGCACCCGCTGGATCTCGTTCGCCTGGATCTCCAGGTCGGAGACCTGGCCGTAGGTGCCCTCGGTGGCCGGCTGGTGGATCAGCACCCGCGAGTTGGGCAGCGCGTAGCGCTTGCCCGGGGTGCCGGCCGCCAGCAGCACGGCGGCCGCGGAGGCGGCCTGGCCGAGGCAGTACGTCTGGATGTCCGGGCGGACGAACTGCATGGTGTCGTAGATCGCCATCAGCGAGGTGAACGAGCCACCCGGCGAGTTGATGTAGATCAGGATGTCGCGGTCCGGGTCCTCGTGCTCGAGGTGCAGCAGCTGGGCCATCACGTCGTTGGCCGACGCGTCGTCCACCTGCACGCCGAGGAAGATGACGCGCTCCTCGTACAGCTTGTTGTACGGGTTCGACTCCTTGACGCCGTAGCTGGTGCGCTCGACGTACGACGGGAGGATGTACCGCGACTGGGGAACGGACGGTGCCCGGAAGTCACCCGGGAGCCTGAAGTTGCTCATGATCGACTCTCCTGTGTGTACTTCGCGCTCAGTTCGAGGCCGGACGGGCGATGTCGCGGGTGAGGACGTGGTCGACGAACCCGTAGTCCTTCGCCTCCTGCGCGGTGAACCAGCGGTCGCGGTCGCCGTCCGCGATGATCTGCTCGACCGTCTGCCCGGTCTGGTCCGCGGTGATCTGGGCCAGCTCGCGCTTCCACTTGTTGAACAGGTCCGCCTGGATCGCGATGTCCGACGCGGTACCGCCGACACCCGCCGACGGCTGGTGCATCAGGATCCGCGCGTGCGGCAGCGAGTAGCGCTTGCCGGGCGTGCCCGAGGAGAGCAGGAACTGCCCCATCGAGGCCGCCATGCCCATCGCGTAGGTCGCGACGTCCGGGCGGATGAGCTGCATGGTGTCGTAGATGGCGAACCCGGCCGTGACCGAGCCACCCGGCGAGTTGATGTAGAAGCGGATGTCGGACTCGGCGTCGTCCGCGTCGAGCAGCAACAGCTGCGCGGTGATCCGGTTGGCGATCTCGTCGTTCACCTCGGAACCGAGGACGACGATGCGCTCCTGGAGCAACCGCTCGAACACCGAGTCGGTGAGGGTGAGCCCTGCGGTTCCGGTCCGCGCCTCGGGCGTGTGCTGCGTCACGTCTGCCTGCCTTTTCGCCGACGGCGGTCCCGTACCGGCGACCGCCGCTGTCGTTTCAAGTGCTTGAGATCTTGCAATCGACCCTAACGAACTTGGGCGGCGCAGAATGCCTGACACCGCCCAAGTTCGCTCACAGCTTCACTCCGCGGGAGTCTTCGCCGCCTCTTCGGTGGCCGTCGTCTCCTCGGATGCGGCGTCGGCGGCCGGTTCCTCGGCGCCGAACAGCTCGGAAAGGTCGACCTCGGCACCCGAACCGTCGGTGACGGCGGCCTTGCGGACCACGGAGGCGAGCGCCTTGCCGCGGCGGACGTCGGCGTAGATCGCGGTCAGCTGGCCGGACTGCTGGGCCCGCTGGACGTACTCGTCCGGGCTGATCCCGAAGCGCTGGGCCTGGTAGATGATCCGCTCGGTGAGCTCGCCGTCGTTGACCGAGACCTGCTCCTTGTCGGCGATGGTGTCCAGCAGCAGCTGAGTGCGGACGGCCTTCTCCGACTCGGTGCGGGTCTCCGCGTCGAACTCCTCCAGCGTGCGGCCTTCGGCCTCGAGGGCCTGGGCGAACTGGGCCTCGTCGTGGTCGAACGGGTGGATCGCGTCGTGCTTGCGGTTCTCGATCTCGGCGTCGAGGACCTTCTCCGGGATCGGCACCTCGGTGCGCTCGAGGAGCTCTTCGAGCACCTTGTCGCGCGCCTGGACGCCCTGCTGCATCTTCTTGACGCGGGCGAGCCGCTCGCGAAGGTCGCTCTTCAGCTCGTCGATCGTGTCGAACTCGCTGGCCATCTGGGCGAACTCGTCGTCGGCCTCCGGCAGCTCGCGCTGCTTGACCGACTGGACGGTCACGGTCACCTCGGCGTCCTTGCCGGCGTGGTCGCCGGCGACGAGCTGGGTGGTGAACGTCTTGGTCTCGCCGGCGTTCGCGCCGACGATCGCCTCGTCGATGCCGTCCACGAGCTGGCCGGAGCCGATCTCGTAGGACAGCCCCGAGGTGGCGGCCTCCTCGACGGCCTCGCCGTCGACGGTCGCGGCCAGATCGATCGAGACGAAGTCGCCGGTCTCGGCCGGGCGCTCCACGCCGGTCAGCGTGCCGAAGCGGGCGCGCAGCTCGTCGAGCTGCTCGTCGACCTCCGCGTCGGTCAGCTCGACGTCGTCCACGGTGACGGTGAAGCCCTCGAGGTCGGGCAGCTCGATCTCCGGGCGCACGTCCACCTCGGCGGTGAACTCCAGGACGTCGCGGTCCTCGAGCTTCGTGACGTCGAACTCCGGGTTCCCGAGCGTGCGGACCTCGTTCTCGCGGACCGCCTCCATGTACTTGGCCGGGATGGCCTCGTTGACGACCTCGTCGAGCACCGGGCCACGCCCGATCCGGCTTTCCAGGACGCGAGCGGGCGCCTTGCCGGGCCGGAAGCCCGGGATGCGCACCTGCTGGGCGATCTTGCGGTAGGCGCGGTCGAAGTTCGGCTTGAGCTCCGCGAACGGCACCTCGACATTGATCTTGACTCGCGTCGGGCTCAGCTGCTCGACGGTGCTCTTCAAGGTCTTCTCCTCGAGCGGTAACGATTGTGGTTGGACAATCCTGCGGAAATGGCCCCGGTCACGTGCAGACCGGGACGTCCGAGTCTAGGCCAGTGGCCCGCGCCGCCCGGGCGGGGGCCACCTGCGGCGTCAGGCGCCGAGCATCCGGCCGATCACCCAGCGCGTCTGGCCGCTCGCGTGCTCGGCCGAGCCGCTGGGCTGCACCAGGTGGGACAGCAGCAGCCGCACGAAGGCCTCGACCGCGACGGTCCACTCCGACGCGGTCAGCGGGACCTCGGGGTAGGCGCGCGAGAACAGCGCCGCGACGGTCTCGACGGCCCGGCCGAGCACCAGCTCGGGCCGGGAGGTGAGCAGCGGGAGGAAGTCGTCGCGGCCGCCCTGCGCGCCGCCGAGCGCGATGGCGGCCAGCGGGTTGCCGCGGGCGGTTTCGAGCGTCTCCCGGAAGGCGGCGGTGACGCCGTCGACGGCCCGGCCGGGGTGCGCGGCGACGACCTCGCCCACGTGCGCCACGAACCGGTCGGTCTCGCGCAGGATCAGCAGCTCGGCGAGCTCGGCCTTGGAGCCCAGTTCGTTGTAGACGGTCTGCCTGCTGACGCCGGCCTCCGCGGCCAGCTTGCCCATGGTGACGCCCGCCCAGCCGTCCACCCGGGTCAGCTCGGCCGCCGCGGCCAGCAGCCGCTCCCGGGTGCCGGCCGGACCGGAGTGGGTGACGGCGTTCACAGGCCGATCTTAGCCTTGGACGGTGTTCTGCAGGCCGGCACCTTTTTTCGAAGCGTGCCACAACGTTTACAAACGACGTCGGGTTGTCTACGGTGACTCCCGCTTGGCCAGGAGCTTCTCGACCGAGGAGACCGCTCGATGCCCGTCGTCGACACCCCGGCGCGCGGCACTCTGGAGTCTGTGGAGTCTTCGGAGTCCGCGCCCGGACTCCCGTTCCCCCGCGCGGTCCCCGCGCCGCGGCTGCCGCTGCCCGCGGTCTCGCTGCCGACCGTGCTTTTGTTCGCCGGCGCCCTCGTGGTCTGGGCCGGGTCGACCTGGCTGCTGCTCGCCGGGCTCGTGCCGGCGGCCGTGACCGTGGTGCTGAACACCGCCGCCACCTTCGCGATGTACACCGTGGTGCACGAATCCGCGCACCACTCGGCCGGGAAGCTCACCTGGGTCAACGAAACGCTCGGCCGGCTGGCCGTCCTGTTCGTCGCGGCGTACGCGTCGTTCCCGTCGCTGCGGTACGTCCACGGTGAACACCACCGCCACACGAACGGGCCGGTCCGCGCCGACCCGGACGCCTGGGTCCAGCGCGGCCCGCGCTGGCAGCTGCCGCTGCGCTGGCTGACCCTCGACTTCTCCTACGCGCGCTGCTACTTCTCGCGGCTGCGGGCCCGCCCGCCGCACGAGCTGGCCGAGACGCTGGTGGTGCTGTCGGTGGCCGTGTCCGCCGGCGTGGCGCTGGCCGTGTCCGGCCACGGCGCCGAACTGCTGCTGGTGTACCTGCTGCCGCAACGGTTCGGCGTGGGGCTGCTCGCCTGGGCGTTCGGCTGGCTGCCGCACCACGGGCTGCCCGCCGCCGGGCCGCTCGGGCGGTTCGGCACCACCCGCGTCCGCGTCGGCCTCGACCGGCTGGTGACCCCGGTGCTGCTGGCCCAGAACCTGCACCTGGTGCACCACCTGCACCCGGCCGTCCCGTTCCACCGTTACCGCCGGGTCTGGCTCGACAACCGCGAGGCCTACCTGGCCCGCGACGTCCCGATCAGCACCGTGTGGGGACAGGAGCTGACCGTGGCCGGGTACCGGGCGATGGCGGGCCTCGACGACGTCCCGGACGACGCCGCGCCCGAACCCGAGCCCGAGCCGCCGTCGCCGCTCGGGCCGAGCCGGTTCCACCGGCTGCGCGTCTCGGGTGTGCGGCCGCTGACCGCGGACGCCGTCGCGGTGACCCTGGCGGTGCCGCCGCAGCTGACGCACGAGTTCCGCTTCACGCCGGGCCAGCACGTCGCGGTCCGCGCGGTGCTCGACGGGCGGCCGGTGCGGCGGACGTACTCGATCTGCGCGCCGGCGGACTCGGGTGAGCTGCGGATCGCGGTCAAGAGACGCGCGGGCGGCGCGTTCTCCGGCTTCGCGGCCACGAAGCTGGCGGCGGGCGACTACCTCGACGTGCTCCCGCCCTCGGGCGGCTTCACGCTCGTCCCCGACCCGGCGCGGACGGCGCACTACGTCGCCCTCGCCGCGGGCAGTGGCATCACACCGGTGCTGTCCATCCTGGTCAGTGCACTGCGCGCGGAGCCGCACAGCCGCGCGACCCTGTTGTACGTCAACACTTCCGGCGCGACGACGCTCTTCGCGGCGGAGCTGACGGCGCTCGCGCAGGGGTTCGGCGGGCGGCTGCACGTCGTGCACTACCGCACCGACGAGCGCGACCCGGACCTGCACACGCACCGCCCGGCCCGGACCTTCGACACGGTCGGCGAAGCGCTGGCCATCTCGCACGAGCGGTACCAGCGCGGCCGCCTCGACGGCACGCGGCTGCGGGCGCTGCTGCAGAACCGCCTGCACCCGGCGAAGGTCGACGAGTGGTTCCTCTGCGGACCGCGCGGCCTGACCGACCTCGCGCGGCGGACGCTCGCCGACGCGGACGTCCCGGAGGAGAACGTCCACTTCGAACTGTTCCGCGGCGCGGCACCCCTGCGCGACCCGGCCGGGTTCCCGGCGAACGTGGCGGTGACGGTGGGCGGGACGACGACCGACGTGCCCGCCAAGGCCGGCGAAACGGTGCTGGACGCGGCGTTGCGGGCCGGGTTCGAGGTGCCGTACTCGTGCACGGGCGGCGCGTGCGGCACCTGCCGGGCGACGCTCCTGCACGGCCAGGTCGAGATGGACGTCCGCTACGCCCTCACCGAAGACGACGCCGCCGCGGGGCGGATCCTGACCTGCCGCGCCCGCGCGACGACCCCGGAGGTCGCGGTCGACTACGACCGCTGACCCGGGTCAGCCGGTCTGGGCGGGGGCGCCGGCGGGCGGCTGCCCTTGCTGGCCCTGGCCCGGTCCGGCGCCGGTCGTGCCTTCGGTCACCGACGTCGCCGTAGCCGCCTCACCCGACTCCGTGGCCACCACGGTGACCGTGTCGCCGGACGCCACGCCCGTCGCCTGGGCCGAGGTGATCGTGTAGGTCTTCGAAAAGCCGTCGTCGCTCTGCGCGGTCAGGGACGTCGCGCTCAGCGCCGTCACCTTGCCGGTCTGCATGATCTTCGTGACGTAGCCGCCGTTTCCGTCGGAGGAGACGTACTCGCCGTGCAGCGCCGAACCGAGCGCCCCGGCGCCGCCGGGACCGCCCCGCATCCCGCCCGCGGTGCCGCCCGGGCCCGCCGCGGTGTCCGTCGTCGCGGACGACGACGAGGTGGCCCAGATCGCCGCTCCCCCGCCGGCCACGATCACCGCCGCGGCGGCACCGGCGGCGACCTTCTTGCCGGTCGACCAGCCCGGCTTCCCGGGGGCCGGCGCGGGCGTGCCGCCCCAGCCCTGCTCCGGCGCGGCACCCCACGCCGGGTCCGAAGTGGACGGTGTCTGCTGCGGGGCCTGAGGTGTGGTCATTGTGTTACTCCTTCACGGGATGTGCTGGGCGTGGTCCACGTTCCGGCCCGTCGCTGTGTGCGGACTGTGCTGGCCGTCAGCCGTTCCTGTGACCGGAGGAACCGGACACAACGCGCCCCGTCGATCACCGCACAGCCGCCTCACAGGCAGCACACAACTCGCGCACACGGCACCGGCGGACGCTGAAGCCATGGCCGCGCGCACCCTCACGCCCCGCCCCCACCGGTCCACCCGGCCGGGGCGCCTTTCGCTGCGCGCGAAGCTGACCGGCTCGATGGTCGTGCTGCTCACCGTGGTGTGCCTGATCGTCGGGGTCGTCAGCGAGTTCGCCCTCGACGTCTTCCTCACCCGCCAGGTCGACCAGCAGCTGTCGGCCGCGGCCACCCGCTCGCAGGTCTTCGCGGGCAACGCCGGACGGCAGAACGGCCCGCCGGGGCAGCAGCCGCCCCAAGGTACGGGCGAGCACCCGCTCGGGCAGAACGTCGGCACGGTCAGCGGCACCTTCGCCGGGACGCAGCTGGTGCACGACGACAGCATCTCCGAGCACGGCGACCGGCTGCACCTGTCCGCGGCCCAGCAGGCCGTGATGCTGTCGGTGCCCGCGGACGGCAAGCCGCACACCGTGTCCTTCGCCGACCTCGGCGAGTACCGGCTGATGGCGCTGCCGGTCCCCGGGTCGTCCCAGGTCGTCGTCACCGGCCTGCCGACGAAGCCGGTCACCGACACGCTGGTCACCGTCGGGCTGATCCTCTTCGGCGTCGCCGCGGCGGGTGTCCTGGGCGCGGCGTTCCTCGGCGCGTTCGCGGTGCGCCGCACCTTGCGGCCGCTCGAGCGCGTCGCCGCCACCGCCGGGCGCGTCACCGAGCTGCCGCTCGACCGCGGCCAGGTGGCGCTGTCCATCCGCGTCCCGGAGTCCGACACGGACCCGCGGACCGAGGTCGGCCAGGTCGGCTCGGCGCTGAACCTGATGCTCGGGCACGTCGCCCAGGCCCTCGAAGCGCGGCACGACAGCGAGCTGCGCGTCCGGCAGTTCGTCGCGGACGCCAGCCACGAGCTGCGCACGCCGCTGGCCGCGATCCGCGGGTACGCCGAGCTGGCCGCCCGCGGCAGCTCCCTGGTGCCGCCGGACGTCGCCCACTCGATGACCCGGATCCAGTCCGAGGCCGTCCGGATGTCCACCCTCGTCGAGGACCTGCTGCTGCTCGCCCGGCTCGACGCGGGCCGGCCGCTGGACGTGCGCGAGGTCGACCTCACCCGGCTGCTGGCGGACGCCGTCGGCGACGCGCGGGTCGCCGGGCGCGACCACCGCTGGCAGCTCGCGTTGCCGCCCGACCCGGTGCTCGTGCTCGGTGACGTCCAGCGCCTGCACCAGGTGCTGGCCAACCTGCTGGCCAACGCGCGCACGCACACCCCGCCCGGCACCACGGTGACGGCCGCGCTCGCCCGCTCGGCAGACGGCAGCGCCGTGCTGACGGTCACCGACGACGGCCCCGGCATCAACCCGGATCTCCTGCCGGACGTCTTCGAACGGTTCGCCCGCGGCGACACGTCACGCTCGCGCACCGCGGGCAGCACCGGGCTCGGGCTGGCGATCGCCTCCGCCGTCGTCGTCGCCCACCACGGCTCGATCGAGGTGCACAGCCGCCCCGGCCGGACGGAGTTCGCGGTGCGCCTGCCCGTGGCCGTCCCCGCACAGCGCGTGCACAGCGTCGGCACAACCCGGCCCCAGCTGGGCACCGGAAGCTGATCACATGACCGCACTCGCGTCACCAGTAACCACCGAGGCCCCGACTCCGTCGCCACCCGCTCGCCGGACCTGGCACCGTCCCGCGCTCACCGCGCTGCTCGTGGGGACCGCGGTGCTCTACTTCTGGGGTCTCGGCGCGTCCGGCTGGGCCAACGCCTTCTACTCCGCGGCGGCGCAGGCGGGTTCGCAGAGCTGGAAGGCGCTGTTCTTCGGGTCGAGCGACGCGGCGAACGCGATCACCGTCGACAAGACCCCGGCGGCGCTGTGGGTGCTGGGGCTTTCGACGCGGGTGTTCGGCGTCAACACGTGGAGCGTCCTGGTGCCGCAGGCGCTGATGGGCGTCGGCTCGGTCTGGCTGCTGTACGCGACGGTTCGCCGGACGTCCGGCCCGGCCGCGGGCCTGGTCGCCGGGCTCGTGCTGGCGCTGACCCCGGCGGCGGCGCTGATGTTCCGCTTCAACAACCCGGACGCGCTGCTGGTGCTGCTTCTGGTCGCGGCCGCCTACTGCGTCGTCCGCGCGCTCGAGAAGGCGGGCCCGGGCTGGCTGGCGCTGGCCGGCGTCGCGGTCGGTTTCGGGTTCCTGGCGAAGATGCTGCAGGCGTTCCTGGTGCTGCCCGCGTTCGCGATCGCCTACCTGGTGGCCGCGCCGGTCTCGGTCGGCAAGCGGTTGCTGCACCTGCTCGGCGCCCTGGGCGCGACGGTCGTGGCCGCCGGCTGGTACCTGGTCGTCGTCGCGCTGTGGCCGGCCGCCGACCGGCCGTTCATCGGCGGCTCGCAGACGAACTCCCTGTGGGAGCTGGTCTTCGGCTACAACGGTTTCGGCCGCATCACCGGCGACGAGGTGGGCAGTGTCGGCGGCGGCGGGGGTGGCGGCGGCAGCTGGGGCTCGACCGGCCTGACCCGGCTGTTCGGCAGCGAGATGGCCGGCGGCATCGCGTGGCTGATCCCGGCGGCGCTGCTCGCGCTGGGCGCGGGCCTGTGGTTCACCCGCCGCGCCCCGCGCACCGACCGCTCCCGCGCGGCCCTGATCGTCTGGGGCGGCTGGTTCCTGGTGACGGCCCTGGTGTTCAGCTACATGGGCGGCATCATCCACCCGTACTACACCGTGGCCCTGGCCCCGGCGATCGCCGCACTGGTCGGCACGGCGGCGGTCCAGCTGTGGCGCCTGCGGTCGCGCCCGTCGGCATCCGGCCTGCTCAGCGGCGGCGTCGCGCTGACGGCCGTCACGGCCTATCTGCTGCTGTCGGGCTCGTCGTGGCAGCCGTGGCTGGCCCCTTGTGTGCTCATCGGCGGCCTGCTGGCAGCGGTGGCCCTGTTCTTCGCCGCCCACCTGACCCGCTGGGCGGCATCGTCGGTCGCGGCGTTCGCGTTGGTGGTGCTGCTGGCGGGCTCCGGCGCGTACACGCTGGCCACCGCGGCAACAACCCACAGCGGCGCGATCCCGTCGGCCGGCCCGTCCTCGGGCTTCGGCGGTCGCGGCTTCGGCCCCGGCGGCCCCGGCGGCTTCGGCGGCGGTGGTCGTGGCGGCGGCCCGGGTTCCCTGCTGACGACCACTTTGCCGGGCGCCCAGCTCACAGCGTTGCTGAAGCAGGACGCGTCGAAGTACACCTGGACGGCAGCCACAGTGCTATCGAACGCGGCGGCGGGCTACCAGCTGGCGAGCGACGCCCCGGTGATGGCGGTGGGCGGCTTCAACGGAACGGACCCGTACCCGACGCTGGAGCAGTTCCAGCAGTACGTCGCGAGCGGCCGCATCCACTACTTCCTGGGCGAAGGAATGACGATGCGAGGCAGCAGCGGCTCGGACGCGGCCCAGCAGATCGCGGACTGGGTGGCCTCGACCTACTCGGCGTCAACGGTGGACGGCGTAACGGTGTATGACTTGACGTCGATTGACTAACGGCTGAAGCAGACGCTGGTGGCTGCCGCCGCATGGAGAAGGCTCGTCCGCGACCCCACTCGCCCGAGTCCCAGATCCGAGTGACAGGTGTCACAATGGTCCAAGTGGGGGAGGTCACGATGCGTATGCAAAAATAACTCTCTCTTCACGTATGACTACGTACAGTTACGCCGGACTCACGATTTCGCCAGGATTCGTTCCGGTACACGACTGAACCCAGGCGAACAGGAGTCCTCTCGATGGTGTTCCCCCTCCTCGTGGCACGAGCGCGTGAGAAACACCTCGAAAAGCTCGTCGAGACACTCGGGGACCGAGAGTTCTTCACTGATCGGCTCGAACGGCAACTGAACGGTCGCGGTGTCCTGTTCGTAGCGTGGCGGCTGTGGCGCCGCCCCGCCGGCGCGGTGTACCTCTGGCTCGAAAAGGCCGAGGAAGATCTGATCAAAAAGCATCTTGCGGGTGTCGCACTGCTCAACCATCTGATGGTTCATCCGGATCTGCGCAACCGCGGCATTGGCACGAAGCTCATCGCAAAGGTGGAGAAGCATCTGGTCAAGCTGGGCAGCGACCAGGTAGCGCTTGCGGTCCGCACCGACAACCCCGACGCCACCCGGCTATACGAACGACTCAACTACGAGCACTGGGAGTTCGGCGAAGTCGTCTGCGTTGCGAAGACAATGCTCCCATCCGGCAAGGTCGTCGACGAGGAGGAGAAGTGCCTCGTGATGGTCAAACAGCTCACCCCCGCTAAGGGGTCGCCGGCACCGGAATCAGCGCTGAACGATTCCCAACGCGGCAAGGGCATATCCGATACCGCTGCCGCTCCGGCGACGCTCACCCAGTTTGACGACATACTGACGCCAGCTGACAGTGTCCGCCTGCCAAGCAGCTAGGTATCCCACGCACAACTCGGGCGTGATCAAGTGACTGCGCCCGATAGAGGCTTTAAGCGATGTGACCATCCTGGCCTTCTGGGCTAGCTCGATCGTTGACTCCTGCACCTGCGAAATGGTGGTGCGGATGATCTCCCGTCGGTCCGGCAAAAATGCGCGCCAGTACCTCTCATCGGCGTCCGCAAGGCTGCCGCCGTTGTCCAGCAAGCCGAACACGCCCTCGGCAAGCGTGTCTCCGAGTTCCTCGCCACGAGCGCGCCGGGCGTCGCGGTACGGGTCGTACGGGCGCTGAACCGCCGTGCCGGTGACCGCCGCCGGCCGGAGCCGCACGTCGTCCAGCAGGAAGAACCAGTCCTCGTTGTAGATGTTGGGAAAGAAAGAGCTGAACGCGTCTTCGCCGACCGCAAGCGCGCCACCGCCGATGAACGTGTCTTGCTCGACACCGATGTCACGCAGCGCATGACACAAGACGGAGTTGTCCGGCATACCCGCGTTCCGGAGCCCGACGACCGCGCGATCGCCGCAGAGCAATCCGGCCGCAGCGCCGAGGTCCGCAGGGTCAGGCAGAACGATATCGTCGTCGAGGAAGAGAATCCGCTTCCACCCGGCAACGACGGCAACGAGCAGGCCGAGATTCCGTTTGAAGCTGGTGTCGACGTTTCGGTGGAACTGAGTCGAGCGGAGCAGCTCGTCGGTGGCGAACCCAGGCACGAGATCGACGGGCAGCATGTCCAGGTCGATCGCCGTCACCTGCACACCCGCCCTCTTGGCCGCCAAAGCCGCATTCGAGGCCACGGCCCGCAGGCTGCACAGCAGCAGCAGCGGCACGTCCAGATGTTTCGCCGCCTTGACTGCATGCTTCAAGTAGGCCGCGGGACGCCCGCTGGGCACGACGATCGCGTCCAGCTTCGCCTGTGGCGCGTCAGCGGCCGCGACATGGGTCAGCAGCTTCTGGTGCGACGGGTGTTGCCGGCCGGTCATGCCGTTTCCGGCCACTCGTGCAGGCGGTTCTCCGGCAGCGTCCAGTCCGGTGTCAGGCCCTTCCCTGCCACCACGGGCACCCGGCTGATGATGCTGAACGACTCCGCGTCGCCGAAGCGCTGCTGCAGGTGCATCCGGTTCCGATCACGGAACCGGATGTCAGTGAGGGCGCGAACCGCGCCGAGGGTGCCACGTCCGTACATACCATTGCACACGGTCACCGTGCGCTTTCGGTTGAACGGACTGACCCCTCTGTAAAAGTGCGCCACGTCTTCCAAGAGGTGACCTTTGCTGTCCAGCTGCGGGGGAATGAGCTCCGACCCGCCCTCCCGCTCCACGCGGAAGCCGCCAGGTTCGCTGGTCGGCGCCTCGGCGTTGCGTGCGACCTGGTGCACCGGCAGCTCGACCCGTTCGATGACATCGCGGGTGACGGTGTTCCAGTCGACGCCCCCGAGCAGGACGAGGTGGGTCGTGTAGTCGTCGGGGGTCAGCTCTTCCGTGGTGTGGAAGGCGACCTGGTTCCGCGGGTTTACGGATCTGATGTAGCCGAACAATTCGATCAAGGCGTCCGGATCGGCGTAAGTGTACAGAGACGTGAAGTCCGCGCTTTCGGGGTCCGCATAGGACAGATGCTGGCGCAGTTCGAGCGGAAGCAGCGCGCAGACGATGGTGATGTCCTCGTTCTCCGGGAACCGCCAGGCGTCGTCCGCGGGCTCGGTCGCGGCCCGCTCGCGCCCGTCGCGCAGCCACAGCAGCTCGTCCAGCAGCTCGTCGCGAGCGGCCCGTTCTTCGTCCGTCAGTTCTTCGAGTGGGAGGACCCGCAGCGTTCCGCCGTTCTCGGACCGGCGCGTCGCGAACAGCGTCGCGTACGCCTCAAGGCGCCGGACCGGTGGCCGGACCGGCCGTTCGGTGTTCTCCCACGACGAGATCAGGGAGATGCTCAGCGGCTTGGTCCCCCCGAGAGCTTCGGCGAGCTGAAGCTGGGTGATGCCCGCATCGGGCCAGTGCGTCTCCCGCAACGCCCGCAGGCGGCGGGCGAGGGCAGGTCGCGGCGCAACAGGGGACACGACTCCCGCCACCCTTCAGTAAATTTCAGTACTGCGAGCGAGTGGGTAGATCGTACTCCCGAGCCCTGGAGGCTCGGTCGTCGACCCGCCGAAGCGAGGACTGAAACGTTACGCGACGCGGAACTTCCTCACACCAAACAGATAACGGCGATTCATCTCAGTTGTTCCAGGGTACTCCAGGGCCTACAGTCAACTTGACTGAACTTCAGTTGACACCTGAAGGCAGGAGCAGGCGCCATGAGAACACCCACGGACATACCCCGGCACCGGGCCATCGTGGCGGTCGACATCGAGGGGTCGACCAGCCGGACGAACTCGGTGCGTGCCCTGCTCCGGAACGTCCTCTTCCAGCTGCTCGACGAGGCCTTCACCACCGGCGGGGTCGGCCGGAAGCACCGGGAGCCGTTCGTCGACCGAGGCGACGGCGCACTGTGCCTCGTCCGGCCCTTCGACCAGGTGCCCAAGACCCTGCTGCTCGCGACGGTCGTCCCCGCGCTGGCCGATCTGCTCGAGAAGCACGCCCGGAACCTGCCCGACCTCGCCTTCCGGCTCCGCGTCGCGGTGCACTCGGGCGAAGTGCACCGGGACAAGCGCGGGCCGTACGGCGAAGACGTCGACATCGCGTGCCGGCTCGTCGACGCGCCCGAACTGAAGCGGCGGCTGCGCGACACCGCCGAACCACTCGCGCTTGCCGTGTCGCAGGAGATCCACCGCGCGGTCGTGCGGCACGGCTACCCCGGGATCGACGGCGGCGCCTTCACCCAGGCCGTCCAGATCAAGTTGGGCGAAGAAAAGCTCAGAGGCTGGCTCTACACACCCGAAGCCGGCCGGCCCGAGGAGGGTCTCACCGCTTAGACGCCGGACGACCAGAGGAGGTGGGGACATGGGAACAAGTGGCTTCTGGGACGAGCTGGATACCGCCGACCAAGAGGTGCTCGCCAAGTCCGCGCGCCGGCGGAGCTTCCGGCGCGGGGACACGGTCTGCCGCGAAGGCGACCTCTCCACCGGGGTGCTGCTGGTGCTGGCCGGGCACGTCCGGATCGTCAACGGCACGCCCGACGGCCGCGACGTGGTCGTCGGGATCCGCGGCCCGGGTGACGTCGTCGGGGAGCTCGCGGCGCTCGACGCCCTGCCCCGCTCGGCGACCATCGAGGCGTTGGAAGACCTGGAAGTGCTGGAGATCCCCGGCGACCGGTTCGTCTCACTGTGCCGGACGCAGTCCCGGATCTCCTGGGCGCTGCTGCTCGTCCTCAGCTCGCGCCTGCGTTCGGTCGGCAGGCAGTGGCTGGACCTCGGCAGCGGGGCCGCGTCCCGGCGGGTCGCGGCGCAGCTGATGCAGCTGGCCGTCCAGCACGGGGTGCGGCGCGGCGAGGACATCGAAATCACCGTTCCGGCCACGCAGGCGGAGCTGGCGATGACCGCGGCGATCTCCCGCGAATCGTGGGCACGCGCGACGCGGGATCTGCGGCGGCAGGGCGTGATCAGCACGGGCAGGCGCCAGGTGACGATCCACCGCCTGGGCGAACTTCGACGACTGGCGAGCTGAATTCTTCCTTGTGTGTCAGCTGACACACAAGGAAGAGCGAGCCGGAGGTTTCCTGGATCCACGGCAGAGGAGGGCTTTCATGGACCCGTACATCACCGCTCCACGCAGCAGCCGCTGGCGCCGGGGCGTCTACGCGGCCGGTCTCGTCATCCCCTTCACCGCGTCCCAGCTGTGGGCGCTGCTGGTGCTGTTGCGGCTCGCGCCCCTCGACGGCCTGGTGGGGCAGGCCCTGGTGCTGGTCCTGCTGGGCTCCGTCGCCGCGATCTGGGTGGGCTGGCGCTGGACCTGGCGGCTCGGCCGGGACAAGGACCGGCAGCCGGCCCCGAAAACCCGGATTCCGACATGACCTCCGCGTTCGCGATCGTCTCGGCCCTCGTGCTGGGCATCGCGGCCGGACGACTCTCACGCCACCTCGGCGGCCTCCTGCGCCGCCGCTTTTCCGGAAGGAGCAAGGAAATGACGACTCGGCAGGTACCCTCGCCGTTCCCGATGCGGGTGTACCACTGGCGGTGGGAGCTGCTCGCCGTGACGCTGCTCCCCTTCGGCCTGGTGATGTTCGCGGTCTGGGCAGGCCCGGCGTGGTCGTCGGCGACCCTGGCCGCCGTCCTGCTCCTGGCCGTGCTGCGACGCCGCCAGGTGCGGACCCGCCTCCAGGCGGTACTGGTGCAGCACCGCCTGCGTGCGGCGTTCCCGTCGCTGCGCCTGCCCGGCGGCCGCCACCCGGCGATCCTCTGGACGCGCCCCCGCGGCGGCGACATCGTGGTCTCGCTGTACGGCCGTGAGGCCTTCGAGCACCTCCACCGCCACCGCTCGGTCCTCGCGGCCGCGTGCTCGGTACCGGAGGTCTACGTGGACCGGCACCCGAGGTTCGCGAGCCTGGTGACGCTGACGATCAGCCCGCTGGCGGCTTACCGCGAACCGGGACGCGCGGCGCTGCCGAGCAACGTGGTGCCCCTGCGGGTCCACAGCTGACCCCCTCCGTGCCCGGCGCCCACCTGGTGGGAGCCGGGCACGCGCACAGCAACCGCACAGGGCGATCACACGGTCACCAAAGCGGAACCCGCGACCGTAGGTGGCATGACAGCCACCGCCTCCGCTTCGCGGCCCGGGACCGTCCCGGTCGATCTGGCCGGCCCGCGGCCGGTTCTCGACGTCGTCATCCCGGTCTACAACGAAGAGACCGACCTCGAACCGTGCATCCGCCGGCTGCACGCGCACCTGGCCGAACACGTCTCCTACCCGTACCGGATCACCGTCGCCGACAACGCGAGCACCGACACGACCCTGCAGGTCGCGGAGCGGCTGGCCCGGGAGTTCCCCGAGGTCGCAGTCCACCACCTCGACGAGAAGGGCCGCGGCCGCGCGCTCAACGCCGTCTGGCTGGCCTCCGACGCCGCCGTCCTCGCCTACATGGACGTTGATCTCTCCACCGACCTGGCCGCGCTGGCGCCGCTCGTCGCGCCGCTGCTGTCCGGGCATTCCGACCTCGCCATCGGCAGCAGGCTCGCCCGGGGAGCGCGAGTGGTGCGGGGGCCGAAGCGCGAGTTCATTTCCCGCTGTTACAACCTGATCCTCAAGTCCACGCTCGCGGCGAAGTTCAGCGACGCCCAGTGCGGCTTCAAGGCCATCCGCGCGGACGTCGCCCGCGAGCTGCTCCCCCACGTCGAGGACACCGGCTGGTTCTTCGACACCGAGCTGCTCGTCCTCGCGCAACGCGCCGGGCTGCGGATCCACGAGGTGCCCGTCGACTGGGTCGACGATCCCGACTCGTCCGTCAACATCGTGAAGACGGCGACCGCGGACCTCAAAGGTATCGCCCGGGTCACCAAGGCGACGTTCACCGGCGAGATCCCGATCAGCCGGCTGCGCGAGCAGCTCGGCCGGCAGCCGATCGGCGTCGAAGCGCCCGGAGTGCCGCCGCGGCTGGTCACGCAGCTCGTGCGGTTCGCCGCGATCGGCGTCAGCAGCACGCTCGCGTATCTCGTGTTGTTCCTGCTGCTGCGCACGGCCGTCGGCGCGCAGCCCGCGAACTTCGCCGCGCTGCTGGTGACGGCGATCGCGAACACCGCGCTCAACCGCCGTCTCACGTTCGGCATCCGGGGTCGCTCCGGAGCCGGGCGTCACCAGTTCGAAGGGCTGATCGTGTTCGGGCTCGGCCTGGCGCTGACCAGCGGCGCGCTCGCCCTGCTCAACGGATCCACCACCCCCGGCCTGGTCCTGGAGATCACCGTGCTCGTGCTGGCGAACCTCGCCGCCACGGTCCTCCGGTTCCTGCTCCTGCGCGGCTGGGTGTTCAACCCGCGCCGCCAGGCCGCCACTCAGAAGGAGTACTGATGACCGCCGTCCTGTCCGACCCCGTGACGCAGGAACCGCGCCACCGCAAGGATTCCGCGGCGCACGCACCCCCGCGCTGGGTCCGCCCGTCGGTGTTCGGGCTGCTGGCCGCGACCGCGGTGCTGTACTTCTGGAACCTGACCGCGTCCGGCTTCGGCAACTCGTTCTACGCCGCCGCCGTGCAGTCCGGGACGCAGAGCTGGAAGGCGTGGCTGTTCGGGTCGCTCGACTCCGGCAACGTCCTGACCGTCGACAAGCCGCCCGCCGCCCTGTGGGTCGGGACGGCGTTCGCGCGGATCTTCGGCTTCTCCAGCTTCACGGTGCTGGCGCCGCAGGCACTGATGGGCGTCGCGTCCGTCGGCATCCTTTACCTGGCGGTGAAACGCACGTCCGGCCCGGTCGCCGGGCTCATGGCGGGCGCGCTGCTCGCCGTGACGCCGGTGGCGGCGCTGATGTTCAAGTTCAACAACCCGGACGCGCTGCTCGTGCTGCTGATGGTCGCCGGCGCCTACTTCGTCGTGCGGGCCACGGAAAAGGCCAGCCCCGGCTGGCTGGCACTGGCGGGTGTGGCGATCGGGTTCGGCTTCCTGACGAAGATGATGCAGGCGTTCCTGGTGCTGCCCGCGTTCGGCCTCGTGTACCTGATCGCGGCGCCGACGTCGCTGGGCAAGCGGCTGCTGCACCTCGGCGGCGCGGTGGTGGCGCTGGTCGTCTCGGCGGGCTGGTTCATCGCGCTGGTCGACCTGTGGCCGACGGCGTCCCGGCCGTACATCGGCGGGTCCGAAGGGGACAGTCTGCTCGAACTCGCGTTGGGCTACAACGGTTTGTCGCGCATCTTCGGCGGCGGCGAAGGCGGCGGGCCGGGCGGTGGCGGCGGCATGGGTGGCAACACCGGCTTCGGCGGCGCTTCCGGACTGTTCCGGATGTTCGGCTCCAGCTTCGGCGTGGAGATCTCGTGGCTGCTGCCGGCGGCGTTGATCGGTTTGGTGGCCGGCCTGTGGTTCACGCGGCGCGCGCCGCGCACCGACCGGACGCGCCTGGCGCTGGTGCTGTGGGGCGGCTGGATGGTCGTGACGGCGCTGGTGTTCAGCTACATGAGCGGCATCGTCCACCCGTACTACTCGGTCGCGCTCGCCCCGGCGATCGCCGCGATGGTCGCGATCTCGGGCCGCGCGCTGTGGCAGGGCCGCGCGAACCTGGCGCCACGGGCGGTGCTGGCCGGGATGGTCGTGGCGACCGCGGTGTGGTCGTTCATCCTGCTCGACCGCACGCCGGACTGGTTCCCGGCGCTGCGCTGGATCATCGCGGTGCTCGGCGTCCTGACCGGCACGGTGCTGGTGATGGGCGTACCGCCGGTCCGCCGCGTGATGGCGGTGCTCGCCGCCGCGGTGGTGCTGACGCTCGGCGTTTCTTCGGCCGCTTACGGCGTCGAGACGGCATCGGTGGCCCACAGCGGTTCGATCCCGACATCGGGCCCGACGTCGAGCGCGATGGGCGGCTTCGGCGGCGGCGATGAGTCCGCTTCCAGCGCCGTCGGTCAGCTGCTGGCTTCGACCACCACGGAGTGGGCGGCCGCGACGACTGGTTCGCAGAGCGCGGCGTCGCTGGAGCTGGCGAGCGGCAAGGCGGTGATCGGCATCGGCGGCTGGAGCGGCTCGGACCCGGCCCCGACGCTGGACGAGTTCAAGGCGTACGTGGCAGCGGGCGAGGTGAAGTACTTCATCGACGGTGGGCGCGGCGGCGGCCCCGGCGGCGGATCGAGCGAGATCACCGACTGGGTGACGGCGAACTTCACGGCCACGACGGTGGACGGATCCACGGTTTACGACCTGCAGAAGTGAGTCGGGTGACGCCTGGGCTTCTTCGGAGGCCCGGGCGTCATTCCGCCGGGACAGGTGTGATCGTCCGCGTGTCCCGGACCTTCGTGTTGTAGTGGGCACCGTGCTCGACGGTGGTTTCCACGAGCACCTCGAAGTGCCGGGACTTCTTCAACTGGCGGAGAAACTTCTGATCCCCGAGCTTCTCGGCCGCAGCCGCGGTCCCGAACCCCCAGCATCCGGCCAGGATGACGATCTCCGCCGTGTCCGGTGCCAGCGGATTCGCCGCGCGGATGATCAGTCCGAAGTCGTTCATCGGATTACCGAGGTCGTCGTACTTCGGCGTAATCTCCCTGCTTGACCTTTTGTCGTACACGGCGCCGGCGTCAGGCCCCAAATCCATGGCGAAAGCGTAGGACGATGCCCCATTCATCCTGCCCATCATCGTGGCGGTCACAGAATTTCCGTCAGGGCCACCGATCAGGACGAGGTCCCGCTTCAACTCCTGCGGGGTCAACTCCTTCGACTCGACGATGGTTCCCGAGAACCCGAGCCGGCGGAGCTGCGACTCGATCTCGACGAGCGCCTGGATGTCCCCCATCCCCACCATTCCCGACTTCTCCCAACTGACGGCCGGCGCCCAATCGGGGGCACCCAAGACGATGAACGGCACGCGATTGCCCATCGTCTTCCAGAACCTGTGGCTCGGGAGCAACCTGAGGCGCCTGCTCATTTTTGTCGCTCCCCAAACCACCACCCCACCGACAACGCCAGCCAGCAGAATGACCGCCATACCGGAAAACGTGCCGATGCCTGGGCCGTCGAGACTTCCGTCAGCCAGCACCATGCGCCGCCACCTCTCGCCCACTCGGTCGACACTGAGGGCGACAACAATACACTTCGGCGGGATCTTTCTCCGAAACTCACGACCAGCGACATACAGTTACGAATAGATCTTCGAAATGAGGGGCCGGGACAAGAAAAACGTCCGAACGGAGCAATGACGAACACGAACAGTTCCGGACGGAACTTGGGCCTCAGGGTCGCGGCCGCAGGTGGTGGCTGATGTCGCCGACCAGGTCGACCGTCACGGCGCGTTCCGTGAACTGCCAGCCACCCGAGGAGCGGGTGAAGGTGTCCCGGTAGCAGCCCGCAGCGATTGTTTGCAGGGGGAAGCCGGGGACCGCCTGTAGCACCGTGAAGTAAGCCTGCGACACCGCCGTGTTCCCGGTCACCGAGATCGACACGTTCGTTGTCACGTGCTTCGTGCGTGGTGTCCCGTCGTCGTACAGGATCACTGTCGACTGCAGCATTCGCGTGACGCCGGTAGACCCGCGTACTACGCCGCCGCTGCCGGCGAACGAGCCCGAGGCGAACAGCGAGCCGACAGCGGCGAAGTCTCCCGCGTCCACCAGCGAAGCGTACGTATAGATCAAGTTCTCGATCGCACGCCAGTCGTCCACCCGATGATCGTACAGAAAAAGTATAGAAAGCCTCCGTACGGTGACAGCGAGGGCGGCGGGGGTCGCCCACAGGGGGTAATCATGGATCGCAGGAGCCTGCTCAAAATCACCGCCGGGGCCGCCGTCGCCACGGCTGGGTCCGTACTGCTCAGTGGGACGGCGGACGCCGAAACGTACAGCCTGCCGCCCGTGCCGGGGATGCTCGGGGACCGGCGGGCCAACGAAGTCTGGTACCAGCTCGACGAAATCGCGCTGTACAACCCGTCGCAGGAAACGCGGGACGCCTACACCGCGCTGTTCGGCTACCTCGGCCAGGAAAGCATCGCCAGCAGGTGGCTCGCCTTCAGCAAAGAACCCACTTACCCGAACAACTACCTCGAGTTCGTCAAGCCCGTCGAGGCACCGCTGCGGACGCTGTCGAAACTCCAGCTCGGCAACTTCGACCGCTTCTACCGGGGGGACGAAGCCGGCCTCACCAAGGCCTTCGCCTACTTCGGGCAGGGGGTTCTGTTCGATCCGCGACGTGCACCCGTCGAGTCCGAAGTGCACACCATGGACGGGAACCCGCCCAGCAGCTACCACTTCTGGCACGCGGTCCAGCGCGCGCAGATGCTGCTCGGCATCGACCGGCACCGGTGGACGCGGATCGATCCCCTGCTCGGCTTCGCCTGGGCGCTGCAGTCCGTCGCGAAGCCGGACCACCGGCACGTCAACCCCGGGCTGCCCGCCGGGCAGGTCCGCGCCTTCGCCCGGTACTGGCTGCCGCGTGAGCCCGCGCAGCTCGACCACGACTTCCAGTCGTCTCCTTATCCTTCCGGGTTGGGCTGAAGCACCTTTTCGTAGGCCGTCCGCAGCACCGGGCCCGGCGCGATCCCCAGCTTCTCGTCGAGGATCCGCCGGCCCCGGTGGTACACCGCGACCGCGTCCGCCGGGCGCCCGCTCGCGCACAGCGCGGCCATCAGCAGCGCCCGCGCACGCTCGCGCAGCGGGTGCTCGTGGACCAGTCCCACCGCGTCCGGCACCGCCCGCAGGTGGTCGCCCAGCGCGACGTCCGCCTCGATCCGGCCTTCCAGCGCCGCCAGCCGGAGCTCCTCGAAGCGCGCCGCTTCACCCGCGCGGAGCGATTCGGCGACGTCGGCGAGCACCGGACCGCGCCACAGGTCCAGCGCGGCGCGGAACAGCCCGGCCGCACGGAAGGCCGAGCCTGCCCGGAAAGCGGCGTCACCGGCCGACGTGAGCCGTTCGAACTCCTCGGCGTCGACCGTGCCGCCCGGCTCCAGCAGGTAACCGCCGCCCGCGCGGACGAGCCGGGCCGGTAACGCCCGCCGCAGGCGGGACGCGTACGTGCACAGCTGCGCGTCGACCGTCGACGGCCGGACACCGTCCCACAGCAGCGAAATCAGCCGCTCGTCGGGCACCACCCGGCCGCGGGCCAGCAGCAACGCCGCCAGCAGCGTCCGCGGCTTGCGGCCGCCGAGCACGGCCGGGCGGCCGTCGGCGCGGCACACCGCCAGCGGCCCCAGGATCCGGAACTCCATTCCCCCACCCCCTTCCCACGGTACCGGGACTGACACCACCGGCACAGGAAAGTCTCAGACGGGCCACAGGAACGGCGCGGATCATGGAGGTCAGAGGGATGAGGAGGCCGCGATGATCACCACCCGTCCGGGCTACCCGCGCTGGCACACCGCGAGTGCGCAGGGCCCCCGTTCGCACAACGCCGACGCCGTCGGCGCCTACGCCGCGGCCGGCGGGCCGGGCGTCGTCTTCGCCCTCGCCGACGGCGTCGGTGACGATTCCGCCGCCGCGCAGGCCGCCCGGGTCGCCGCCGCGGCCGCCGCCCGCACGCCTGTCCACAAAGGACCCGTCGAGGCCGTGCTCGCCGCGCAGCAGGCCGTCCGCGAGCGCAGCTACGGTGACGCCGTGCTCGTGGTCGCCATGCCGTTCGACGGCGGCTACCGCATCGCCTGGGTCGGCGACGCCCGCGCGTACGCCTGGGACGGCGCCACGCTGCGCCGCCTGACCACCGACCACACGCTCGCCGAGTACTTCCGCGCCCACCACCAGCCGGTGACGCCGCGGATGGAACACGTCGTCACCACCAGCGTCCGCACCACGAAACCGCACGAGATCGGGACGGCCGAAATGCCGCCGGGCGGACTTCTGCTGACCAGTGACGGCGTGCACAAGCCGCTGACCGCGAACACGATCCGCGCGATACTCACCAATCCCGGTCAAGGGCCCGCTGACCTGGTCGAAGCCGCGATCGCCCGCGGCGGATCGGACAACGCGACCGCCCTTTACGCCGAAGCCGTGGAGGTGGACAGCAAGACGGTGCGATTTCCCGTCGCCGCGTGAACCCGGAGTTGAATGACAATTCTCGGCCATTCGGGGAAATCCGCTGGCAAACAGATCACCGTGCGTTTATTCTGGTGACTCGTGGTGCACGAGGTCCACTGGGGGAGCACACCGATGGTCGAAGCGGATCGGTCCGGTCCTGTCCTGCTCACGCGGCGGATGCTCTGGAACGGCGCGGTCGGCGAACCACCCAGGCGGCTTCCGGTGCTGGTCCTGCTGGGGCCCGTCGGAGCCGGGAAGTCCCACTCGCTGAGCCGGATCTCCGAGGACCTCGACTGGGGTGTCGTGCACGCCCGGTTCGACTTCGCCGACGACGACCCGTCCCCGATCGACGTCCTGGTCCGGCTCGCGTACGACTTCTCTCGCAAGTGGCGCCACCGGAAGCAGGCCCGGTTCCTGCGGTTCACCGTCGCGCTGATCGCCATCGGCGCCAAGCTCACCACCACCGACCGCCAGGCCGACCGGCAGCAGCTGCTCCGGCTGCTCGACGAGTTCAAGCGCGGCCGCTGGCCGGGCCGGCTCGATCCGCTGGTGAACGTGGTCGTCAAGACGGCCACCGCCACCCGGCTCGTGCCCGCGCCGCTCGGCGAGGCCTTCGCCGCCGAGTTCCCCAAGCTCATCCAGACGATCCTGCCGCGGCTGGGCCAGGCCCTGCGCTCGATCGCCGACGTCGAGCTGTTCCAGGGCGGTGACGGCCTCGACGCCCTGGTCGACCTCAACTGGATGGCCCACGGCCGGACGCCGGACCCGCGGGGCGTCACGACCTGGCTGACCGAGGCCTTCCTCGCCGACGTCCGGGAGAACCACCGGCGCATGTCGGGGCCGGAACGCCGCAGCCCGTGCGACTGCGACAACCCCGGGAAGCAGACCCACCTGCACAACTGGGTCGTGCTGCTCGACGACGTCGACCACCCCGGCGGCCTGGCCTTCCTCCAGGCTCTGACGACCGCGCGGGAGAACTACCACAGCCGTCACGGCGAGCGCGGCACCGGCGACCCGCTCCTGGTCGTCGCGACCAGCGGGAAGTGGCAGGGCGAGTGGGCCAGCGAGCTCGGCCGGACGTGGCGGCCGCCGTGGCAGCCGGCCGGTCCGGCCGCCCGGATCGTGCCGGACTGCCGTGACGCCTCCTACACCCACTGGGCCGACCAGCCGCCGAACACGCGGTCCACGGCGTACTACCCGGTGCTGCTCGAGCCGCTGGCGATCGGCGAGATCGCCGCGATCCTGGGCCGGGACGTCCCCGCCGCGCAGGTGACGTTCGCGCACCAGGCGACCGGCGGGCTGCCCGGCGCCGCGCAGCACCTCGCGCGCACCCTGCGCCGCAGCGGCCTGCGGCCGGGCGCCCGCGACGTCCTGGGCACCGAAGGCCCGGATCCCTGGCGCACCTGGCTTTCCGAACTGAGATTGTCCACAGTGGACATCGACGAACTGGTGACCGCGGCGCCGTTCGCCACCGCGCCGTGGCTGGTGCCGCTGCCCGCGGACGGCCTCGTGGACCAGCCGCACGTCGGCCCGATCCTCACCGAGCTGCGCGCGTCGCTCTGGGTGAACGCGGCCCGCGACGGCGGCACCCCCGACGTCACCCTGCACCCGTGGCTCGAGGGCAACCTGGTCTCGGCGCTGGCCCGGCGCAACGGGGGCGGGCCCAGCTACACCGCGCAGTTCACGGCGTTGCGGGCCGCCGCGGGCGGCGACGACGTCCGGCTCGCCTACTGCCTGCTGGCGCTCGGCGACTTCCCCGCCGTCGTCGACCTGTTCGAGCGGGACTTCCCGCACCAGCCGCACCGCAAGTGGCTCGACCGGCTCGCCGTCGTCGCGCGCGCCCCGGACGACCAGCCGCTCGACGAGGGCTACGAAGACCTCTACGCCCGGCTCGTGGACGCCGACGTCGAGCACCGGCCCGGCGACCGCACCGAGATCCGCAACAACCTCGCCCGGCTGCTCGCCACGAGCTGGCTCGCCACGAACCCGTTCGCGGTGCGCGGCACGCACCAGAACCGTGACATCGCGAAGGCCCTGAACGCGCTGTCGGCGGCGTCCCGGCGATCCGACACCAGCGCCCTGGACGACGCCGCCGAACTCGCCCACCGCGGCCTCTGGCCCTGACAGCGGAACGGAACCCGATGCCTCGCACCGCACTGCTCACCAGGCTTTCCCCGGGAGCCCGTCCGGCCGGCCCGCCGGTCCGCCCGCGTGGCTGGGCCCACCGGCACTGGCTCGTCCTCTCGCTCGTGGCCGTCCTGCTGCTCGCCGGCCTGCTCGCGTGGCAGCGGCCGTGGGAGCAGTGCGGCGACGGCCTGAAGGCCGCGGGCAAGGTCTGCGTCGGGCTGAACCTGGCGTCCGGGCCGTTCCGGGACGACGACCCGCTCGCCGACCTCGAGGCCCGCATCGCCGAGCGCAACAGCCAGGCCGGGAGCACCTTCAAGACCGTGGTGGTGCTGGAGAACCTGACGCCGGACCCGGACACCGACAGCACGCCGATCGAGTTCATCCGGCACGAGGTCCAGGGCGCCATCACCGCGGCCTGGCCCCGCCCCGAGTCCACCGGCGTCAAGCTGCTGCTGGCGAGCTTCGGCGGGAACGCCGAGCACTGGCCCGAGGTGGTGGCGCAGATCGTCGCGTCCGCACCGGCCGAGCACATCGCCGCGGTGACCGGGGTCGGCGTCAGCCTCGAGACGACCCGGAACGCGGTGGCCGAGCTGTCGCGCCACGGCATCGTCACCATCGGCGCGACAGTCACCGCCGACGACATGAACGTCGACGCCGACCACCAGCGGATCAAGAACTTCTTCCGGGTCGGCCCGACCAACAGCGACGAAGCCCACGCCGCCGTCAACTACATCGCCAAGCTCGGGGCCCGGCGCACGATGCTGGTCGCCGACGTCAACGAGGCCGACACCTACGCCGCCACGCTGGCCAAGGGGTTCCAGGAACAGCAGCAGGTGCAGTTCTCGAAGAAGTACGACTCGCTGGAGGGCCAGCTCACCGGGGCCAGCCGCGACCAGTACCTCCAGAAGCTGTTCCGCGGCATGCACTCCGACATCTGCACGGCCCAGCCGGACGTCATCTACTTCGCCGGGCGCGGGGTCGACCTGCGCTCGTTCATCACCGCGCTGTCCAACGACGGCGCGTGCGAGCAGCTCCCCTCGGTCACGGTGATCTCGGGTGACGACAGCGCGACCCTCGTCGGCTCGAAGCTCCCCCTGGACGGCGACATCGACGTCCAGCCGCTGTACACCGCGCTCGCCTACCCGGACCAGTGGAAGATGTTCACCGGCGACCAGGCCGCGCTGACCTACCAGCAGAACTACACGGACTTCTTCAACGCCTTCGTGACGACGCACGGGTTCGCGCGCGAGGACCTGTCCGACGGCGCGGCCATGATCGAGCACGACGCGGTGACCACCGCGGTGCGGGCGGCCGAGGACGACCCGGCCGACACGCCCCAGTCGGTGGCGAACTTCGTCGTGAACTTCGACTGCAACTCCGCCGTGCCCGGCGCGACGGGCTTCATCGCCTTCCGCCAGAGCGACGGCAACCAGATCAACAAGGTGCTGCCGATCCTGCGGATCCGGGCCGACGGGTCGACCGCCCCGATCGACCTGGTGTGGTCGCTGGGCCGCCCGCTGGACACGTCGCCGAAGTGCGGGTCATGAGGCGCGTTCACGCTTCAGCTGCCGGTATTCACGCAGCACGAGGATGATGATGATCACGTCAAGCGCGGCGAAGAACGGCAGCGCGATCGAGTGGGTGTGGATCGCGCGCCAGACCTCGTAGACGACGAACGCGGCGAGGATCACGGCGGCGATCGGGTACGCGGGGACGATCTTGCGCGCCAGCGCCCACACCAGCCCGAGCTTGATCAGGCCGTGGGCCAGCAGGTAGGCGACGGCGAACGTCTTCGTGTCACCGTGCAGGAAGTTCTCGGTCGCCGATTCGAGGTGCCGCGCGAGCGTGCCCGACGGGTCGCCGAGCAGGTCGCGGGTGATCACCGCGTGGGTGAACCCGCTGACGGTCGAGGCCGGGATGAACGCGAGGATCAGCGCCCCGACGACCTGCAGGGCGCCGTCGAGCCCCTTGATCGCGATCGCGATCCGGAAGAACCGCTCGGTCGCCGTCGGCTTGGTGTCGGGCATACCCCCACCTCAGCACGAACGGCGGGTCAGCGCACGTGCAGGGGCCGCGCGGCCCGGAGAACGTCCTCGGCGAACGCGACCGCCGTCCGGGCGCCTGCTTCACCGAAGGCCGGGCCGTTCGCGTACAGGCCGTCGAGGATCAGCATGAGACGGTCGGCCAGCTCGGCCGGGTCCGCCGCCCCGGTCGCCGCCGCCAATTCACGCAACTGCGCACGAACCCGGACGAAATGGGCTTCGGCAACGCGGTGGACGGGATGTGCGGAGTCCGCGAACTCGGCGAGGGTCGTCCGCAGTGGACACCCTCGCGACCCGGGTGCGACGGCCCGAGCGCCCACCGCGCGGACCAGCTCGACCAGCGGGTCCGAAGCGGTCGCCGTCGCCTCGTCGAAGAGAAGCTGCCAGTCGTCACCGCAGCGCCTCAGGTAGGCCACGACCAGGTCGTCCTTGCTCGCGAAGTGGCTGTAGAGCGTGTTCTTGCCGCACCCGCAGTCGTCGATGATCTGCTGCATCCCGACCGCGCGCACGCCGTACCGGTCGAACAGCCGGCTGGCGGTGTCGAGAATGCGGTCCCTGGCGGCGGGCGTCGGCATGCGCCGAGCGTATCCGCCGCCAGGGGCCGATCACAGTGCCGGCGGAGCCGACTTCGTGCCCCACGCCGTCGGGGTGTCGCTCAGGGAGAAGCGGATCTTGCCCGCACGCAACAGGTCCTCGTGCGAAATCCAGCTGCGGTCGTACCCGCGCTGTCCGATCCGGACGTCCTTCGTGTACTGCAGCTTCGACGCGCTCGCGCCGGGCGCCTCGATCTCGATCTTCCGGCCGTGGTCCGGGTGGATCTCGACCTTCTCGAACATCGGCGTGCTGAGCAGGTACGTCCCGGAACCGGGCTGGGCCTCGAAGATCCCCGCCATGCCGAAGACGAGCCACGACGAGATGGTGCCGAGGTCGTCATTTCCCGGCATACCGTAGGGCGTGTCGGTGAAGAGCGTCCGTGCCGCGCGCAGGACGGCCGACGTCTTCCAGGGCGCGCCCGTCCAGCTGTACATCCAGGGCGCGTGCAGGTCGGGCTCGTTGTTCGGGTTGAAGGCGAAGTTGTTGTGGTAGTCGTACGCGCCGTGGACCCAGGAGTCCTTGGCGGCCTTCGCCGGGTCGGTGAGCAGCAGCGGCATGTCGAAGAACGTGTCGAGCCGCTGCTGCGCCTGGTCCGCGCCGCCCATCAGGCCGAACAGCTTCACCGGGTCCTGCTGGGCGAGCCACTGGTACTGCCACGGCGTGCCCTCGTGGAACCCGGTCGACTGGGCCGGGTCGGGATCGCCGACGCCGGTGCCGTCCGCCGCCTTCGTGCGAGGGAAGCCGGTGAAGCCGTGGGATTCGACGCTGGTGTCCCACAGCTTCGAGAAGTTGCCGCAGCGAGCCTGGAGCGTCTTGGCCTTGTCGCGGTAACCCAGCCCGGAGGCCATTGTGGACAGTGCGCAGTCGGCGAGGGCGTATTCGAGCGTCGCCGAACCGGCCTGGCGGGTGTCACCGAAGGTGTACCCGGGAACGTCCTGGTAGCCGATCCAGCCGTTCTTGACGTAGGTCGGGTTGCCGTCGCGGCCGCGGAAGATCGACTGGTCCGCCGGGACTTCGGTGGCGTTGCGCCACAACGCGTCGAACAGCTGCCTCGCGGTGCGGTCGTCGAGCAGGCCGCGGCGGTAGTTGTCGACCACCCACGGCGTCACGGGGTCGCCGCTCATCACGTTCGTCTCGCCGCCGGCGAGCGCCCAGCGCGGCACCCAGCCGCCGTCCTGGTAGATCTTGAGGACGGACTTGGTCATGTCCGCGGCCTTGTCCGGGTGCAGCAGCGCGACGAGCTGGTTCTGCGAGCGGTAGGTGTCCCACAGCGAGAACATCTGGTAGTAGGTGTCGCGGCTGCGGTGCACGGCGTCGTCGAACCCGCGGTAGGAACCGTCCACATCGGACCCGACGGACGGGTGCAGCAGCGACCGGTAGAGCGCGCTGTAGTAGGTGCGCTGGTCGGCGGTGGTCCCGCCGGCGACACGCAGCCGGTTCAGCTCGTCTTCCCAGGTGTCGTGCGCGGTCTTGCGCGCTTTGTCGAACGACTTCGGCTGCTCGGTCCTCCGGTTGAGCCGGGCGCCGTCGACCGAGGTGTAGGACAGGCCGACGGACGCGCCGACCTGGTTTTTGTCGGCGCCGAAGCTCAGCCACGCGCCAGCACGCTGGCTGCCGAGGCTCGCGTCACGCTGGTTGGGCGTGAGCTTGTTGTCCGTCCACGTACCGAAACTCGTGAACTCGCGGTCGAACTTGGCGCTGAAGAAGACCTTGTAGCGCTCCTTCTGCGTCTCCCCGCAGAAGTTGCCGCCCTGAAGCCAGCCCTCGACGGTGTCGTCGCCGACGACGTGGACGTCACCGGCGTAGGTGTAGCCGTTGCTCTCGCCGACCTCGATGAGGACGTTTTCGCTGGTGGCGCCGGCCGGGTAGGTGTAACGGTGCTGGCCGGTGCGCTGGGTCGCGGACAGCTCGGCGTTGATGCCGTTGTCGAGCTTCACGCCGTAGTAGCCGGGTTGGCGGGTTTCGTTGGCGTGACTGAACTTCGCGCCGTACTGCGCGGGGTCGCTGCTGGTGACGGCGCCGGTGGTCGGCATGAACCGGAAGTTGCCCATGGTCTGGCAGCCGACCCCGGAGAGGTGGGTGTGGCTGAAGCCGAGGGTGGTGTCCTGCGCGTAGTCGTAGGACGCGTACTTCTTGAGCTGGGTGTCCGGGCTGAGCTGCACCATGCCGAACGGCGTGGTGGCGCCCGGGAAGGTGGTGCCGTCCCCGTTGTTGCCGATCGAGGTGTCGACGAGCGTGGTCGGGTCGTCGGCGAAGCTGGGCTGGTGCGCCGCCTGCGCGGGTGCCGCGAGGGCGACGGCGGTCACCCCGGCGAGCGTGACGGCCAGGACGCGCTTGCGCGCTCTCATCCGGTTCCTCCTGTGACAACGTTGTCAGACTGTGGGTGAATCCTTGACGTTGTCCACCGGACAGGTCAAGACCCACGAACGAGGATTTGCCGGCTCACCCCTTCAGGGCGAGGATCTGCCGGGTGTGGACCGGGACGTGGTCCTCGGCGAGGCCGTCGATGAGCGCCGCCAGCGGGACCGGCTGGTCCAGCACGAGCGCGTCGCCGGACATCAGGAACGCCGGCACCTGCACCGAAACCGCCTGCTCGTCGAGGGAATCGGCGATGTCGCAGAGGATGGCGGCCTGCCTCCGTACGTGCTCGGCGAGGTCGGCCCGGCCGGCGTGCCCGGCGATGATCCGGCCGAGGTTCGCCGGGTCGAGCGCGACGCGGTTGTCGAACGCCGGACGCGATCCCGAGACCACGCCCAGCGCGACCGCGGAGACGGCGGCGTCGACGCTGAGGACGTGCGCGAGGACCTGGTCGGCGTTCCACCCGCCGTCGGTGGCGGCACCGAGGCCCGGCGTCGCCGCCGCTTCGAACAACTTGTCGTAGGCACTGCGCAGCGCGGTCGTGTCCATGGCCAGGCACCTTTCGAAGGGGTTGACGTGCAACTCGATAGTTGCACATCAACCACTCGGGACGCAACCCATCGGTTGCACGTCAGACCTGGTGGGTCACGTGGCCGTCCAGGATCGTCGCCGTCACCGGGAGCCGCCGGAGGTCGGACGGGGACAGGGATGCCGGGTCCGCCGCCGTCACCATCAGGTCCGCGACGTCCCCCACCGCGACGCCGCGGCGGCCGCCCGAGGCCGCGGCCAGGGCGTCGGCGAACGGGATCGACTGCTCCGGGTGCCACGGCGGGCGGTCGTCGTCGGTGCGGGAGACCGCCGAGGCGATGCCGTCCCACGGGTCCAGCGGCGCGACCGGGGCGTCCGAGCCCAGTTCCAGGCGGGCACCCGAATCCAGCAGCGACCGGTACGGGAACGCGCGCGACGTCCGGCCGGGCCAGTGGCGGTCCGCGACGTCGCGGTCGTCCGGCTGGTGGGCGGGCTGGACCGCGGCGACGACACCGAGGGCGGCGAACCGCGCGACGTCCGCGGGCGAGAGCAGCTGGGCGTGCTCGATGCGGCCCGCGCAGCCGGCCTCCTCGAACGCGTCCAGGGCGATCGTGTTGGCCTGGTCGCCGATCGCGTGGACGGCCGGGACCAGCCCGTGCGACGACGCCCGGCGCAGCAACGAGACCAGCTCGCCCGGCGGGAGTTCCAGCAGCCCCAGGGAATCCCCCTCCGGGTACGGGTCGTGGCAGTACGCCGTGCGCGTGTTCAGGGAGCCGTCGACGAAGAGCTTGAACGGGCCGACCGTCAGCAGCCCGCCGGAATCCGGGAGGACGTCGCCGGTGCGGTGGCCGCGTTCGACGGCCTGGTCCAGCAGGTACCGCGCGATGACGCACGAGATCCGGGCCGACGGCGTCCCGTGCGAAAGCCGTCGCGTCCAGTCCGTGACCGTGTCGGCGTACTCGTAGTCGACGATCCGGGTCACCCCGCGCACCGCCGCCGCGCGCACGGCTTCGGCGACCCACTGGTCCTGGACGTCGACGGCGGCGCTCGGCAGCTGGGCCGTCGCGCTCATGCAGTCGTTCTCCAGCAGCACGCCCGTCGGGTGCTCCCGCCCGATCAGTTTCAGCGCCGCCGGGCTCAGCCACAGCGTGTGCAGGTCCGCGCTGAACAACGCCACCGCGCGCCCGGGCAGCGCGCGCTGCAGCAGGTCCTTGTGCGGCTTGTCCGGCCAGAGCGCGTCACGGAAACCCGCGCCCACGACTAGTTCCTCCGGCTGCGACGGCGTCGCCAGCAGGTGCGCCAGCAGCAGCTCGACGGCTTCTCCCGCCGACCGCGCGGCGTCCAGCGGGATCCGGCGCCGGAACGTCGCCCACTGCACGAGGTGGACGTGCGCGTCGACCAGGCCGGGCAGCAGCGTGCCGCCGTGGCCGTCGACGATCCGCGCCGCGAACCCGTCCGACCCGGGAGCCGTGATCGAGGTGACACGGCCGTCCGTGACGCGCACGTCCGCGAGCTCGCCGCCCAGGCCCGGCCGCACGCGGCGCAGCAGAAGATCGTCCATGGCCCTACTTTGCCAGGCGGGTCACGGTCGGGTGAAGCACAGCGTGAGATGGGAAATATCTGGGTATCACCTACCGTTGGAAGCACTGGCAGCCGTCGCCCGCCGAAGGGTCAGGGCCGGTCCATGGGCGCCGCCTTCACAAGCCGCGCAGGGTTCGACTCCCTCGGTTGCCGCCGAAGTCCGTGAATGGCCCATTGAGAGACTTAGAGTCCCTCAATGGGCCATTCACGGCTTTAGCCCACTGGCATGTCGCGGCGGCGTAGGGCGGCCAGGCCGCCCACGGCTGCCGCGGCGGCGATGAGGATCAGCCAGAGCAGCGGGATCGCCGAGAAGGTGCCGCCCGGCAGGCGGGGCAGGTGCTGGAACGGCGAGATGCCGAGCACCACGTCGTTCCACTGCAGGGCGGTGCCGACCAGGGACAGCAGCAGGAACGCGCCCAGCAGGCCCCAGGCCGCCGCCGCGAAGCGGGGCAGGAAGCCGATCAGCGCCGCGGCCAGGCCCGCCAGGACCCAGACCGCGGGCAGCTGGGCCAGTGCCGCGGGGATCAGGCGCGCGCCGTCGCCGTAGGCCACGCCGGTCGCCAGGCCCGTCACCGCCAGGACGAACGCCGAGCCCAGCAGCGCGAACACCAGGTGCGCCGCCGCCCAGCCGATCCGGCCGACCGCCGTGGCCAGCACCGGTTCCGCCCGTCCGGCCGCCTCTTCGGCGCGCAGCTTCAGCGTCGCCTGCACCGCGTAACCCGCCGCGGCGAGGCCGAACAACGTCATCGTCCCGGCCAGGTACGCGTCCATCACCGCGCCACCGCCGCCGAGCCGTGCGAAGACGTCGGCGACGGCCTTGTTGTCCCGCACCATGTCCGCGACGTTCTGCGCGACCCCGCCCATCAGCAGCCCGACCAGCGCCAGGCACACGGTCCAGACCAGCAGCGTCCCCCGCTGCAGCCGCCAGGCCAGCGCCAGCGGCGAGCGCAGGGACGCCTTCGCCGCCGGACGGCCGAGACGCGCGGGCAGCAGGGCCGCACCGAGGTCACGCCGGGCCGACAGGAACACCGCGCCCACGACGAGCAGGCCCGTGCCGACGACGCCGAGGGCCAGCACCCACCACCGCTCCCCCGCGAACGGGCGCAGCCGGTGCGCCCAGCCGATCGGCGACAGCCACGCGAGCCAGCCCGCCGAGCCGCCGGTCGTCGTGCTGCTGTCGCCGGCCGCGCGCAACAGGAACGCCAGCACCAGCACGCCGATCCCGATGCCCCGCGCGCCGCTCGCGCCCCAGGTGAGCTGCGCGGCGACCGCGCCGACCCCGGCGAAGACCCAGCCCGTCAGGGTGAACCCGATGCCCAGCGCCAGCGCCCCGGCCACCGGAACCCCTTGTGCCGCCACGCCGAGGGCGACCAGCAGGCCGTAGACCAGGCACGCGGCGCACGCGGCGAGCACCGCGGCGAGGAGCCCGGCGTGCCGTCCGACGACGGTCGCGCCGGTCAGCTCCCGGCGGCCCGCCTCCTCCTCGGTCCGGGTGTGCCGGACGACCGTGAGCAGCGCGATCAGCCCGACGACGACCGGGACGAACCCGCACTGCCAGGTCAGCAGCTCACCGGCGGACGAGCCGTACAGCGGGCCGTTGCGGACCACGAACGTCGCGCTGGTGGCGTTGAGGTCGTAGAAGTGCTGCCGCGCCGCGGCATCCGGGTAAGCCGCCTTGATCGACGACAGGTAGCCCATCGGCGCGACCGCCAGGCAGACGATCCACAGCGGCATGAGCAGCCGGTCGCGGCGCAGCACCAGCCGCAGCAGCGACCAGGTGCCGGTCATCGCGCCGCTCCGACCGGCTCGTCGTGCTGGTAGTGACGCAGGAACAGCTCCTCGAGCGTCGGCGGGCGGCTCACCAGGTTGCGCAGCCCCGCGTCGGCCAGGTGCCGCATCACACCGTCCAAAGCGGACTGGTCGACCGAGAGGTGGACGTGCGAGCCGTACGTGCTCAGGTCGTGGATCCCGGGCAGGGACGCCAGATCCGCCGGCACCCGCTCGAGTGAGGCGTCGATGGTGACGCGGCCCAGGTGCCGCAGCTCGTCGAGCGTGCCGGACTCGACGGTCCGGCCGGCGCGGATGATCGTGACGCGGTCGCACAGCGCCTCGACCTCGGACAGGATGTGCGAGGACAGCAGCACGGTCCGGTCGCCGCGTTCGCGTTCCTCCTCGATCACCTGGCGGAAGACCTCTTCCATCAGCGGGTCGAGCCCGGACGTCGGCTCGTCGAGCACCAGCAGCTCCACATCGGACGCCAGCGCGGCGACCAGCGCGACCTTCTGCCGGTTGCCCTTGGAGTACGTCCGGCCCTTCTTGCGCGGGTCGAGGTCGAACCGCTCGATCAGCGCGTCCCGGCGCCCGGCGTCGAGCCCGCCGCGCAGCCGGCCGAGCAGGTCGATCACCTCGCCGCCGGTGAGGTTGGGCCAGAGCGTGACGTCGCCGGGCACGTACGCGAGGCGCTTGTGCAGCTCGGTCGCGTCGGTCCAGGGGTTCCCGCCGAGCAGGGTGGCGCGGCCGCCGTCGGCCCGCATCAGCCCCAGCAGGACGCGGATCGTGGTGGTCTTGCCGGCGCCGTTGGGTCCGAGGAACCCGTGCACCTCGCCGGTGTGGACGGTCAGGTCGAGCCCGTCGAGGGCCCGTGTCCGGCCGAACGCCTTGGTGAGGCCGTCGGCGGTGATCGCTTCGGCCATGCTCAGTCATTCCTTCCTGGGGTACTGGGCCAGCGCTGCGCGGGCCTTTTCGAGAACTTCGGGGGTGGCGAGCGGGCTGGTGAAGATGTGCCCGGCGGCGGCCATCATGCGGAGCATCGCCTCGTGGGTGCCCGGCTCCTCGCCGAGCGCCCGCGCGATGTGGTCCTGCAGGATCATCAGCCCGCCGGTCATGCCGGCGAGCGCGGCGGCGGCGGCCCGCGGGTCGGGCAGGTCGAGCCCGTGCTCGCGGAAGTACTGCTCGGTGCCGTCGACGATCTCGCGGAACTGCTCGGCGGCGGCGTCCGAGCCGTCGATCATGCCGCGGCCCATGTACCGCCGGAACAGCAGCTGGCGGGCGTCGAAGGTCGGGATGAACCCGGGGTTCGCGTGCCCCTTCTCCAGCATCTCCTCCTTGAAGCGCATCAGCTCGTCGAAGACGTGGGCGTCGCACGCCTTGCGCAGGCCGTCCTTGGAGCCGAAGTGGTGCCGGATCAGGCCGCCGGAGACGCCGGCGGCCTGCGCGATGTCCAGGATCGACGTCTTCTCCACGCCGCGTTCGGTGAACAGGCCGATGGCGGCGTCGCGGATCCGGGCCCGCGCGGTGAGGTCTTCGGGCGGCGGACGGTCGGTCATGGGCAACTCCCGGATGCGCAGGGGTCGAGCGGGCAGATCGTTATGTACGCACGCGGCTCGCCGCCCGGCCGTCGTACGCCCCGTCGACGGCGTGGCGCGGCCGGGGCCGGACGCCGCCGGCGCCGTCGTCGACGCCGGGCAACTCCGTCAGCCGGACGAGATCCCCCTGCTCAACGGCTTCCCCTCCTTCGAACTCCTATACGTGAATGTAGCGCGCTATACGCGCATATAGCAAGGGTGGACGAATGACCCCTGAGCGGAACATCCCGTTGCCGCCTAACCGGTGATCGCGTTAGGCCATTCGGCCCGCAACCAATTGCGGGTGATGGGCTAAGTGTCTTATTGCTGCGGATCATCCCGCGATGTGTACTGCTCGCAAGCATCACTTCACGAAGGGCTCACGCAGTGACACAGCTCAGATCCAGCTGGAGACGGCGGGCCGGGATCACCGTCCTCGCCACCGCTCTCGGCGCCTCCGTCCTCGGCATCGCCGTTCCGGTGGCGTCCGCCCAGCAGGCCCCGCTCACCGCCGGGACCGCCGACGACAGCAAGGCCCTCGACGCGCACGACCGCACGCTCGTCGCCGAGGCCGAGAAGGCCGGCAAGCCCGACGTGACCCTGCTGGTCGCGGCCGAGAAGGGCCAGACCGGCGCCGCCGTGAACGAGCTCAAGGCGCTCGGCGGGGTCGTCCAGTCGACCGACACCAAGCTCGACTACGTCAAGGTGAGCATCCCGACCGGCAACGCCGGCAAGGCCGCCAAGCTCAAGTCGGTGAACGCCGTCGACGTCGACGGTCTCATCGTGCGCGACGACCCGAAGCCCGACGGCGCGCAGGACCCGGCCCCGCAGCCCGCGCCGGGCAAGAACACCCCGCGCGTGAACCCCTACCTGCCGACCGGCGACACCTACGCGGCCCAGTTCGGCCAGGTCCTGCCCAACTGGGACGGCAAGGACACCACGGTCGCGGTGCTGGACTCCGGGGTCGACCTCGACACCCCCGCGCTGGCGAAGACCAGCCACGGCGAGCGCAAGATCGTCGACTGGTACAACGCCAACGCCACCAACTCCGGTGACGGCACCTGGGTCGCGCAGTCGACCCAGACCTACACCGGCACGTTCACCGCGAACGGCAAGACCTGGACGGCGCCGGCCACCGGCGGCCCGTACACGTTCGGCTCGTTCAGCGAGACCGCGGGCGACCTCGGTGCCGCCGACAGCGAGACCGGCGGTGACATCAACCGCGACGGCGACCGCGCCGACTCCTGGGGCGTGCTGCTCGACCCGGCGACCAAGCAGGTCCGCGTCGACCTCAACGGCAACGGTGACTTCACCGACGAGAAGCCGATGACCGACTACAAGACCAACTACGACGTCGGCTTCTTCGGCACCGACAACCCGGCGACCGACATCGCCGAGCGGATGGCCTTCGTCGTCCAGACCGACAAGCCGGGCTTCGTCGGCATCGGCATCGCCGGCGCCGAGCACGGCTCGCACGTCGCGGGCATCGCCACCGGCAACGACCTGTTCGGCGGCAAGATGGACGGCGCGGCCCCGGGCGCGAAGGTCCTGGCCGTCAAGGTCTGCCTCACCGGCGCGGCCTGCACCTCGAGCGGCCTGCTCGACGGCGTCGTCTACGCGGCCAGCCACGGCGCGGACGTCATCAACATCTCGATCGGCGGCCTGCCTTCGCTCAACGACGGCAACAACGCCCGCGCGGAGCTCTACAACCGCACGATCGCCGAGTACAACGTCCAGATCTTCATCTCGGCCGGCAACAGCGGCGCCGGGGCGAACACCGTCGGCGACCCGTCGGTGGCCACGGACGCGATCTCGGTGGGCTCCTACATCACCAAGGAGACCTGGCTCGCGGACTACGGCTCCAAGACCCAGGCGCCCGAGTCGATGCACCCGTTCTCCTCGCGCGGCCCGCGTGAAGACGGTGGCTTCAAGCCGGACATCATCGCGCCCGGCGCGGCGATCTCGACCACCCCGCGCTGGGAGGCGCCGGGCCCGGTCGCCGGCACGTACAGCCTGCCGGCCGGCTACGCGATGCTGCAGGGCACGTCGATGGCCTCGCCCCAGGCGACCGGTGCGGCCGCGCTGCTGGTGAGCGCGTACAAGGCGACGCACAACGGCCAGCGGCCGCCGGTCGCGCAGCTGCGCTCGGCGATCAAGTCGACCGCGCGGTTCGTGCCGGGCATCGACGCCTACGCCCAGGGCGCGGGCCTGTTCAACGTCCCCGCCGCGTTCGTCGCGCTGTCGCTCAACCCGAAGCCGGACGCCGTCTCGACGTCGGTCGAGGTCCACACGGTGCAGTCGAACCTGCTGGCGACGCCGAACACCGGCGTCGGCATCCACGACCGCGAGGGCGTGACCACGGGCAAGGCCTACACCCGGACGTACACGATCACGCGGACGTCGGGCTCGGCGAACCCGGCGCTCTACTTCGCGCGGTGGGTCGGCAACGACGGCACGTTCTCCTCGGCGGGCACCGTCGCGGTGCCGCTGAACAAGCCGGTGACCTTCCAGGTCAAGGTGAACCCGAAGAACGCCGGCGCGCACTCGGCGCTGCTGTACCTGGACAACCCGCTGACCATCGGCATCGACGTGCAGACCCTCAACACGGTCTTCGCGCCGCAGGAGTTCACCGCCGCCAAGGGTTACCAGGTCGACGTGTCCGGCAAGATCGCCCGCAACCAGGCGACCAGCTACTTCGTGAAGGTGCCGCAGGGCGCCAGCGCGCTGAAGGTGGACCTGGACGCCGGCGGCGGCGCCAAGGGCAAGGGCCAGGTCCGGTTCCTGCGCTACGACCCGACCGGCGTGCCGGCCGAGGCGAGCACGTCCACGACGTACTGCTACCTGCCCGACGCGGGTGCGGGCTGCCCCGGCGGCACGCCGACCAGCCGGACGTTCGCCAACCCGCAGCCGGGTGTCTGGGAGATCGTCGTCGAGGCGCGCCGGACGTCCGATGTGGACAGTGCGGCGTACAAGCTGAGCGCCTCGGTGCTCGGCACGACGATCACGCCGAACCCGGACACGATCGCGTCCGCCACGCTGAACACGCCGATCGCGCGGTCCTACACCGTGACGAACACCCTCGGCGCGTTCACCGGGCACCTGCTCGGCACCACGCTGGGCAGCGCGAAGGTCGCGCGGCCGACGATCGCCGAAGGCGCGCAGCAGCAGTACCAGATCTCGGTGACGCCGGGCTCGACGTCCCTGACGGCCACGATCGGCAAGACGTCCGACGTCGGCGCCGACCTCGACCTGGTGCTCTACAACTGCACCACGGGCACCTGCGTGCAGGCGGCCGTGAGTGCCGACGGTGACTCGGAGGAGTCGGTGACGGTCGCCAACCCGGCGGCCGGTGTCTGGGTCGCACTGGTCGACGGGTACGCGGTGCCGTCGGGCACCACGCAGTACGACTACGTCGACGTGTTCACCAACCCGGCGTTCGGTTCGGTCGCCCTGACCGACCCGGTCGCGGCACACGCCTCGGGCAGCTCGTGGACGGTGCCGGCGACGGTCACCGTCACCGCGCCCCCGGCGGCCGGGCGTGTCCTGCGCGGTCAGCTGACCGTGCAGACCGACACCGGTGTCACGGTCGGCAGCTCGCTGGTGCAGATCAACGCCGTGAGCTAGTTCCGTCCCGCTGAACGGAAACCGCCCCGGGTTCGCCCGGGGCGGTTTTCGCGTTCCGGGCGGCTTTCCTGGTGGTTCCGGGTGGGTTTCCGACGCAAGTTTGCGTATGTCGGTGGAAGTGTTGCGGGATTTCGCGTGGCGTCCGTATGGTCTGGAACACCCCGAATCCCCCGAGAGGGTCCCCATGCGACGGATTTCGACGTTCTTCGCCGCGCTCCTCCTGCTGGCGGCCACTTTGCCGGGAGTCGCGCACGCCGCGGCGCTCTCGACCCGGACCCACCTGTTCTACTACCCCTGGTACGGCAACAGTGGCGGCGCGTACCGCCACTGGGACCAGGGCGGCCACACACCGCCCGCCGACATCGGCGCGAACTTCTACCCGTCGCTCGGCCCGTACGACTCGGGCGACTTCTCGGGTGCGGTCGAGCAGCACATGCGGTGGATCGAGCAGTCCGGCGCCGGGGTGATCGTCTACAGCTGGTGGGGTCAGGGGTCCTATGAGGACGGTCTGGCCGCCGGCGTGCTCGAAGCCGCGGCACGGCACGGGATCAAGGTCGCCTGGCACCTCGAGCCCTACAGCGGGCGGACGGCTTCGTCCACAGTGGCCGACATCGGCTACCTGACCAGCCGTTACGGTTCAAGCCCCGCCTTCTACCGCGAGGGCGGCCGCGGCGCGTTCTACGTCTTCGAAAGCCTGCGCATCACCGACTGGACGGCACTGGACCAGGTGCGCTCGTCGGCGATCGTGCTGGCGCAGACGACGGACACGAGCAAGGTCGCGCACTTCGGCGGGATGTACACCTACGACGCGATCGCCGGCGCGACCGCACCGGGCTGGCGCGACGCGAGCGCCTACTGCGACGCGAACGGCCTGGTGTGGGCCCCGTCGGTCGGTCCCGGGTACAACGACGACCGCGCGGTGCCGGGCAACACGACCCCGACCCTCGGCCGCGACAACGGCGCCACCTACGACCGCGAATGGCAGAACGCGCTTTCCTCGAACGCCGACTGGGTTTCGGTGACGTCGTTCAACGAGTGGCACGAGGGCTCGATCATCGAGCCGGCCCGCTCGTCCCCGCCGTCGTCGGCGTACGAGACTTTCGCCGGTGCCTACGGGACTTCCGGTACGGCGTCGGAAACCGCCTACCTGGACCGGACGCGCTACTGGGCCTCGCAGCTCGGCGGTCCCCCACCGGCTTCGGTCAACCTCGCTTTCGGCAAGGCCGTCTCCGCGAGCGGCTCGCAGGGCGGGTTCCCACCGGGCAACGCGGTGGACGGAAACGCGGGCAGTTACTGGGAAAGCACGAACAACGCGTTCCCGCAGACGCTGACCGTGGATCTGGGTTCGGCCGTGACCGTGGGCCGGGTGGTGCTCAAACTGCCGCCGTCGTGGGGTACCCGGACCCAGACGATCTCGGTGAACGGCGGCGCCTCCGCCGGGTACGTCTTCGATCCGGCGGGCGGGGACTCGGTGACGATCACGGTTCCGCCGACGTCCCAGCGGTACCTGAAGCTCACCTTCACCGGCAACACGGGCTGGCCCGCGGGGCAGGTGTCCGAAGTGGAGGCCTACGCCTCCTGAACCCGCACCAGGAACGGCGCCGGATCGGCCAGCACGCGGTGCACGACCAGCCCGCCACGGCGACAGCCGGAACCGCCGCCGACCGGGAACAGCCCGGCAAGCACCAGCCGGCCGAAGTGGAGGCCTACGCCTCCTGAACCCGCACCAGGAACGGCGCCGGATCGGCCAGCACGCGGTGCACCACCCGGCCCGCCGCGCCGAGCGTCGCGGCGTCACCGCCCAGGCGTGACGCCGTGAGCACCGGCGGCGCGGCCCGGAGGCCGCCGAGGCGGGCGGTCAGGACGCCGGCCACCGGCTCGGCCAGCCACGGGTACAGCGGGGTGAACACGCCGCCGAGCACGATGCGGTCGAGGTCGAGCAGGTTCACCGCCGACGTCAGGGCGACGCCGAGGGCGCGGCCGGCCGCGGCGCAGGCGTCCAGCGCCACCTGGTCACCACGCTCGAGGCCGGCCAGCAGCTCGGCCACCGTCGACGTCCTTCCGGCCGCCAGCAACGCTTCCTGGCCGGCGTAGGTCTCCAGGCAGCCGCTCCCGCCGCAGCGGCACGCGGGGCCGTCCGGCGCCACGACGACGTGGCCCAGCTCGCCGGCCAGCCCCCGGGGCCCGGCGAACAGCTCGCCGTTGACGACCAGGCCCGCGCCGATGCCGACTTCGCCGGAGACGTACAGGAAGTCACGCTCGCCACCGCCGTACCAGAGCTCGCCGAGCGCGGCGAGGTTCGCTTCGTTGTCCAGCTCGACCGGGACGGGCAGGCGCAGCAGGTCGGCCGCGCGGACGTCTTGCCAGCCCAGGTTGGGGGCGCTGAACAGGACGCCGTCGCCGACCGGGCCGGACACCGCGAGCACCGCGCCCGCGAGGTCCAGCCCCAGGCGGCGCCCTTCGGTGATCGCCTCCTCGGCGAGGGCCTGCAGCTCGGCCAGGACCTTCTTCGGCCGGGAGCCGCGGTTGTCGCGGTCGCGGCGGGCGGCGAACCGGACCGCGCCGGTGAGATCGAGCACCCGGACGGCGAGGTAGTCGACGTTGATCTCGAGACCGAGGGAGGCGATCCGGGCGCCGCTGAGCACGACGTCCACGCCCGGCCGTCCCCGCTCACCCGCACGGGCTGGCCCGGTCTCGGCCAATAGCCCGGCGTCCACGAGATCGCCGACGAGCTTGGAGACAGTGGACTTGGTCAGCCCGGTCAGCTCGGCCAGCGCCGCCCTGGTCAGCGGGCCGTTGCGGCTGACCTCGCCCAGCACGACCTCGAGGTTGCGGGCCCGCATCGAGTCGTGCCGCACGGCCTGGGTCATCGTGTCCCTCCTGCCGAGCACTCTATCCGGGCTCTTGACGCCCGGGACCCCGCGGCGCACTATTTAGTCTACAACGTGAACTAAATGAAGGGACAGTCATGGACGACTACGCCCCCCAGGCGGCCGACAAGTTCACCTTCGGCCTCTGGACCGTGGGCTGGCCGGCGAACGACCCGTTCGGGGTCGCGACGCGGCCGGCGCTGGACCCGGTGGAGAGCGTGCACCGGCTGGCGGAGCTGGGTGCCTACGGGGTGACGTTCCACGACGACGACCTGCTGGCCACCGAACCCGACCGCGACAAGGCGATCGAGCGGTTCCGCAAGGCGCTCGCCGAGACCGGGCTCAAGGTGCCGATGGCGACGACGAACCTGTTCACCCACCCGGTGTTCAAGGACGGCGGCCTGACCAGCAACGACCGTGACGTCCGCCGGTACGCCCTGCGCAAGGTGCGGCGCAACATCGACCTGGCGGCCGAGCTGGGCGCGGAGACCTACGTCGTCTGGGGTGGCCGCGAGGGCGCCGAGTCCGACGGCGCGAAGGACGTCCGCGCGGCGCTGGACCGGTACAAGGAGGGCCTCGACGCGCTCGCGGAGTACGTCGTCGAGAAGGGCTACTCGCTGCGGTTCGCGCTCGAGCCGAAGCCGAACGAGCCGCGCGGCGACATCCTGCTGCCGACGATCGGGCACGCCCTGGGCTTCATCTCGCAGCTCGCGCGGCCGGAGCTGTTCGGGCTCAACCCGGAGGTCGGCCACGAGCAGATGGCCGGGCTGAACTTCGTGCACGGCATCTCGCAGGCGCTGTGGCAGGGCAAGCTGTTCCACATCGACCTCAACGGCCAGCACGGCCCGAAGTTCGACCAGGACCTGATCTTCGGCCACGGCGACGTGAAGAGCGCGTTCTTCCTGGTCGACCTGCTGGAGAACGGCGGCTACGAGGGCCCGCGCCACTTCGACTACAAGCCGCTGCGCACCGAGGACCCCGCGGACGTCTGGGTCTCGGCGGCCGCGAACATGCGGACGTACCTGATCCTCAAGGAGAAGTCCCGCAAGTTCCGCGCCGACCCGGAGGTCGTGGAGGCCCTGGCGGCGTCCCGCGTCCCGGAGCTGTCCACGCCGACGCTGTCCCCGGGCGAGACGCTGGACGACCTGCAGAAGGACGACTTCGACCTGGACGCGGCCGCGGCGCGTGGTTACCACTTCACGCACCTCAACCAGCTGGCCCTGGAGCACCTCCTCGGCGTCCGCTGAAAGCCGTGAGGGGCACCCTCAGGGACCTGGAGTCCCTGAGGGTGCCCCTCACGCGCGTCCGTTCGGCGGGCCCGGGAGGCCGGTGGGCTCACTAGGGTTTCCGCATGACAGTCGCCTTGGTCACCAACGTGACGCAGTACGCGGGTCCCGCCGACGCGACGGCGCTCGCCGCCGACGGGTTCACCGTGGCCTGCCACGACCGGACGTTCACCGACGCCGACGTGCGCGGCAAGTTCGCCGCCGACAACCCGGACCTGACGCCGATCGCCGAGCAGGAGCCCGAGGCGATGCTCGCCGCCGCGCGGGAGCACGGCCGGGTCGACGTCGTGCTGAGCAACGACTTCGTGCCGCCCGCCGCCGTCCAGAAGCCCTTCGACGGCGCACCGCTGAGCGACCTCGAGTTCCTGATGCGTGAGCTGGTCTACCGGCCGTTCGAGCTGATCCAGGCCGCGACCCCGGCGATGAAGGAGGCCCGGACCGGCCGGATCATCCTGGTGACGTCGGCGGCCGCCGTCCGGCCACTCGCCGCCGCCGTCCTCTACAGCGCGGCGCGCGCCGCGGCCACCACGATGACGACCGCAGCGGCCAAAGCATTGGGCGAGCACAACATCCAGCTCAACGCCATCGGCCCCAACTGGTTCGAGAACCCGACCTACTTCCCGCCCGGGCTCTGGGAATCCGACGCCGACCTGCGCGCGACCGTCGCCAAGGAGGTCCCGCTCCAGCGCCTGGGCCAGCAGGAGGAGATGGGTGCCTTGATCGCGTTCCTCGCCTCCGGCAAGTCCACCCGGGTGACGGGCCAGTTCTTCGGCTTCACCGGCGGCTGGCTCCCGTGAAATGCCGTGAAGGCCACATTGAGGGACTCTGAGTCCCCCAATGTGGCCTTCACGGACTTCTACGACACGGTCAGGGTGTCGATGTCGAACAGGGAACCCGCGCCGCCCCGGAAGACCAGGTGGAGCGGGCCGGTGCCGGACGAGACAGTCGTGGAGACCGTCTGGAACGTCTCCCAGCTGCCCGTGTTCGGTACCGTGACCGTACCCAGCAGGGTGCCGGTCGCCGAGCCCGCGCGGATCTCGATCGTGCCGCCCGCTCCCGCGGACGAGACGACCGCGCTGAACCGCGAGATCCCCGCCGTGCTCACCGACGCGTACCCGGCCCAGTCGCCGTTCTCGATGTAGCCCAGCGTCTGGCCGCCGCTCGCCGGAGCGTGGGCCGCGGCCTGCACGCCCGAACCCGACGTGAACGACTCACCCTCCACTGTGGATCCTGCCGAAACGCCGCAGTCCGCGGTGACGACCCCCGCGGCGTACCGGATCCCGCCGACCAGCTCCGTGCGGAAGGCGTTGTCCGAATAGGACTCGATCGTGTGGCCGAGACCGGTGTAGAACGCCCGGCCGCTGCCCTGCGGGTGGCACCACGTGATCGGGTGGTCGGCGCCCATCTCGCCGCCGGTGTAGCTGGACTCGTCCAGCGTCTGCAGGACGTGCACCTGACCGCGCGGGTTCGTGCGGTAGTTGTACAGCTCGTCCGTGCGGGTCCAGGCGGCCGGCAGGTGCGCCGTCGCCGGATGAGTGTTGTCCTCCGTAACGAACCGAGCCGCCTGGATCGCCGGGTGGCTCTTGAACCACGCGCCGACGAGCTGCCCGTACCACGGCCAGTCGTACTCGGTGTCGGCCGCGGCGTGGATGCCGAGGTACCCGCCGCCACCGTTCACATAGGACTCGAACGCCGCCTGCTGCGTAGCGTCCAGGACGTCACCGGTGGTCGACAGGAACACGACCGCCTTGTACGCGGCCAGCGACGAAGCCGTGAACACCGACGCGTCTTCGGTCGCCGTGACGCCGAATCCGTTGGCCGTGCCCAGTTCCTTGATCGCCTGGATCCCCGCCGGGATCGAGTCGTGCCGGAACCCGGCCGTCTTGGAGAACACCAGCACGTTGTACGCGGGATCCACCTGGGTCGGCATGCTGCCCAGGCTAAACGAATCCACGTCGAACAGGGAACCGGAACCACCGTGGAACACCAGGAACAACGGCCCGGAGCCACTTGACACCGACGTCGTGACGTTCTGGAAGACCTCCCAGTCGCCGGTCGACGGCACCGAAACCGTGCCCAGCAGCGTCCCCGTCGCCGAGCCCGCGCGCACCTCGATCGTGCCGCCGGCACCGGCCGAGGACACCCGCGCGGTGAACGTCCGCGCGCCCGACGTGCTCACCGAGGCGTACCCGGCCCAGTCGCCGTTCTCGATGTAGCCCAGGGTGTTGCCACCGCTCGCCGCCGCGTGCGGGGCGATCTGGACACCGGACCCGGACGTGAACGACTCGCCTTCGACCGCACCCGACTGGGCCGCGGTGGTGAAGGTGAACGCGTCGAGGTCGAACAGGTTGCCCTGCCCGGTGACGCCCTTGAACACCAGGTACAGCGTCGTCGACCCCGAAGGCCGGTTCGTGAGGTTCGCCGTCACGTCCTGGAACGTTTCCCAGCCACCCGTGTTCGCCACGGTCGCCGTGCCGAGCAGGGTGCCGGTCGGCGAGCCCGCGCGCACCTCCAGCGTGCCACCGGGACCACCCGAGGACACCCGTGCGCTGATCGACGCGGCGTTGCCCAGCGCGTACGGCGTGAACGAGATCCAGTCGCCGTTGTCGGTGTACCCGACCGTGCGACCGCCCTCCGCCGAACCGTGGTCGGCGAGCTGGATCCCGGACTGCGCCGAGAAGTGCTCACCCTGGCGGTGCCGCGGCTGCAGCTTGCGCACGCTGTGCGAGACCAGGCCGCCGTTGTCGGTGTACTGCGCGTCGAAGACGCCGAAGATGTTCGCCGCGGCGTCGTGCTCACCGTCCACCGGGACGGCGATCGAGCCACTGCACCCGGTCGCCTGCGTGATCTGGTGCTGGTGGCTGTCGTGGCCGAGGAGGTACGTGACCTTGACCTTCGAGCAGTCCAGCGCCCCGTCCTCCGGGTCGCTGCCGGTCACCTGGAACGGCACGGTGTCGCCGAAGGAGAACAGCTGGCCGTCGGCCGGCGTGGTCAGGTTCACCGTCGGCGCGGTGTTCCCGACCGTGACGACCAGGCTCGCGGTGCCGGTCAGGCCGGCCGGATCGGTCACCGTGAGACTCGGTGAGTACGTCCCGTTGGTCGTGTAGGTGTGCGCCGGGTTGGCGGCGGTCGACGTCTGGCCGTCGCCGAAGGTCCAGCGGTAGGTCAGGGCCCCGCCTTCGGGGTCGCTGCTGCCCGCGGACGAGAAGTTCACGGTCAGCGGGTTCGACCCGGACGTCTTGTCGGCCGCGGCCTTCGCGACCGGGTTGCGGTTCGTGCCCGCCAGGTACTCGACCCGGTAGAGTGCCTGGTTGTCGCTGCCGGTGCCGTAGTCGAGGACGTAGAGCGCGCCGTCGGGGCCGAACGCCATGTCCATGACCTGCGTGCCGGTCCACGGGAAGTTGTCGATCGTGCCGCGGCTGCCGTCGGCGTTGACGGTGACGGCTTTGATCCACTTGCGCCCGTACTCCCCCGCGAAGAACTTGCCGTCGAGGGACTGCGGGAACTTGACCGTGGACGTCGAAGCGGCGTCGTAGCGGTAGACCGGCCCGCCCATCGGCGACTCCGAACCGCTGCCGAACTCCGGCGGCGAGCCCTCGTCACCCGCGTACTTGATCCACGCGGCCTTCGGCACCGGCAGCTTGGCGAGCCCGGTGTTGCGGAACGACGAGTTCGTCGGGCCGCCGGCGCAGTCGTACTTCGCCCCGGACGGGCCGCTCGGGAAGGTGAAGTGGTTGTACGACTCGGTCGTCGTGTTCGAGCCGGTGCAGTACGGCCAGCCGAAGTTGCCCGCGCTCGTGATCCGGTCGAACTCGACCTGGCCCTGCGGCCCGCGGTTGGCGTCGGTGACACCGGCGTCCGGGCCGTAGTCGCCGAGGTAGACGACACCGGTCGCCTTGTCGACACTCATCCGGAACGGGTTGCGGAAGCCCATCGCGTAGATCTCCGGGCGGGTGCTCGCGGTGCCCGGCGCGAACAGGTTGCCCGACGGGATCGTGTACGTCCCGTCGGCCTGCGGGTGGATCCGCAGCAGCTTGCCGCGCAGGTCGTTCGTGTTGCCGGACGAGCGCTGCGCGTCGAACTGCGGGTTGCGCGTGGTCCGCTCGTCGATCGGCGAGTAGCTGTCGGAGGAGAACGGGTTCGTGTCGTCGCCGGTGGTCAGGTAGAGGTTGCCGGCGGCGTCGAAGTCGATGTCACCCCCGACGTGACAGCACTGGCCGCGGTCGTTCTGCACGGCCATGACGACCTTTTCGCTGGCCAGGTCGAGGGTGTTGTCCGTCTTGAGGACGAACCTCGACAGGTGCAGCTCGCCCTTGAACGGCGCGAAGTCGGCGGCGGTGCCGTCGGTCGGCGCGTCACCGTCCGGTGTGGACAGTCTCGGCGAGTAGTACAGCCAGACGTAGCGGTTCGTGGCGAAGCCGGGGTCGGCGGCGACACCCTGGAGGCCTTCCTCGTCGTGGGTGTAGACGTTCAGCTTGGCCGCGACGGAGGTCGCGCCGACCGCGGTGGTGACGCGGACGGTGCCGTCACGGGAGGTGTGCACGACCGAGCGGTCCGGGAGCACCGCGAGCGACATCGCCTCGCCGAGCTCGGCCGCGCCGGTGGCGAGGGCGACCTGCTGGTAGTCGGCGGCCGGGATGTCGGCTCTGGCGGGAGCGTCGATGGTGAGCAGGAGGCCGGCGCCCAGGAGCGCGGTGCCGAACAGCCTCGCCCACTTCGGTGGGGACGGAGACATGCGGATCCTTCCTGAATTTGAGCGTGCTTCGCCCCGGGTCGGCGCGAAGCCGCTTTCGATCACCTTCCGACGGGGCTGGCGGCCACCCGTTAACGCAGAAGCTGCGGGTTACTTCTTCGAGGAGAACGCGGCGTCGAACGCCGCCGTGGGCGGGGTGAAGTTGAGCTTGCGGACGAACTCCAGGGCCTCGGGCGCGCCGGTCAGGCGGTCCATGCCGGCGTCCTCCCACTCGATCGAGATGGGGCCGTCGTAGCCGATGGCGTTGAGCATGCGGAAGACGTCCTCCCACGGGACGTCGCCGTGGCCGGTGGAGACGAAGTCCCAGCCGCGGCGGGGGTCGGCCCACGGGAGGTGGGAGCCGAGCCGGCCGTTGCGGCCGTTGAGCTGCTTGCGGGCCTCCTTGCAGTCGACGTGGTAGATGCGGTCCTTGAAGTCCCACAGGAACCCGGCCGGGTCGAGGTCCTGCCAGACGAAGTGGGACGGGTCGAAGTTCAGCCCGAAGGCTTCGCGGTGACCGATCGCCTCCAAGGTCCGGACGGTGCTCCAGTAGTCGTAGGCGATCTCGCTCGGGTGCACTTCGTGGGCGAACCGCACGCCGACCTCGTCGAAGACGTCCAGGATCGGGTTCCAGCGGTCGGCGAAGTCGGCGTACCCGCGCTCGATCATCGACGGCGGCACCGGCGGGAACATCGCCACCGTGTGCCAGATCGAGGAGCCGGTGAAACCGACCACAGTGGACACCCCGAGCTTCGCCGCGGCGCGGGCGGTGGTCTTCATCTCCTCCGCCGCCCGCTGCCGGACGCCCTCGGCCTCGCCGTCACCCCAGATCCGGGCCGGCAGGATGGCCTCGTGCCGCTCGTCGATCGGGTGGTCGCAGACGGCCTGGCCGAGCAGGTGGTTCGAGATCGCCCACACCTTGAGGTCGTACTTGGCCAGCGTGTCCAGTTTGGACTGGACGTAGCCTTCCTCGGCGACGGCCCGGTCCACCTCGAAGTGGTCGCCCCAGCAGGCGATCTCGAGCCCTTCGTAGCCCCAGCCGCTCGCCAGCTCGCACACCTCCTCGAACGGAAGATCGGCCCACTGCCCGGTGAACAGGGTCAACGGTCGTGCCATGTCCTGGCCTCCTGAGTTCTGTTATGCGGTACGGACAGCCGCCGCGAGCAGCAGCTCCTTGACTTCGGTGGCGTGGACCTTTTCGCGCGCCAGCACGGGGTCCGAGCACAGCAGCACCGGCCCGTCCTCGGGCGAGTCGGGCAGCCGGCCGTGGCTCCCGCGAACCGGCGCGGGGTCGAGCGGGACGACCTGCATCGAGTACCGCAGGCCGAGCTTCTTGCGGGCCAGCGCGGACGCGGCTTTGAGCTTCACCCTCGGGTCGTCCGGGTCGAAGAACAGCTCGGCCGGGTCGTAACCGGGCTTGCGGTGGATCTCGACGGTCTTCGCGAAGTCCGGCGCGCGGTCGTCACTGAGCCAGTAGTAGTACGTGAACCAGGCGTCCGGCTCGGCGATCGCGACCAGCTCACCCGCCCGCTCGTGGTCGATCCCGATGCTCGCCTGCTCCGCACGGTCGAGGACGACGTCCACTCCGGACAGTCCGGCGACGATGTCGCGCACCCGCGGGAGGTCCGCCGGGTCGGCGACGTAGACGTGCGCGGCCTGGTGGTCGGCCACCGCGAACGCCCGCGACGTCCACGGGTCGAGGTACTCCATGCCCGCCTGGACGTACACGTTGAGCAGGCCTTCACGGCGTAGCGCGCGGTTGATGTCGACGGGCCGGTTCGCGTTCGTGATGCCGTACTCCGACAACGCGACGACGGTGTGCCCGCCCGCGGCCGCGAAGTCCAGCAGGGGCTTCAGTGCCGTGTCGATCTCGCGGGCGGCGGCCGCGGCTTGGGGCGCGTCGGGGCCGAAGCGCTGGAGGTCGTAGTCCAGGTGCGGGACGTAGACCAGCGTGGTGTCGGGCTGGTCCTCGGCCATGATCTTCTGCGCGGCCGCGATGATCCACTTCGACGACGTGATCGCCGCCGTCGGGCCCCAGTAGGTGAACAGCGGGAACTCGCCGAGCGCGCCGACCAGACGGTCGTGCAGCTGCGGCGGGTGGGTGTAGGCGTCCGGGGACTTCTTGCCGTCGGCGTGGTAGATCGGCCGGGGCGTGACCGTCAGGTCGACGTCCATGCCCATCGCGTACCACCAGCACACGTTGGCGACCTGGTGCCCGGCCTGCGCGCGGCGGGCGGCGTCCCAGAACTTGTCACCCTGCACGAGCTTGTTGTGCTGGCGCCAGAGGAAGATCTCGCCGAGGTCGCGGAAGTACCAGCCGTTGCCGACGATGCCGTGCCCGGCCGGCTGCAGGCCGGTGAGGAACGTGGACTGCACCGAGCAGGTCACCGCCGGGAACACGGTGTCGAGCTGCGCGGTGAAGCCGGGTTCGGCCATCTTGCGCAGGTTCGGCATGTGCGGGAGCAGCCGCGGCGTCAGCCCCACGACGTCGAGAACCAGCAAGCTCATCGAGAGACCTCTTCCAAGCCTAGGGTGATCAGTTCTTGCCGGGTCCAGTCCAGCTCGGCGCTGATGCCCGCGACGAGCCCGGCGTCGTCGGCCGGTGCGTCCGGGAGCACCTGCCAGGTGTAGGTCTCGACCTCGACGTGGTCGGTGCGCGCGGCCGGGCCGCCGAACAGCTCGGCCAGGGTCGCCGCCAGCACCGGCCGGGTGGACGTCAGCGGCGGCGCCGGGTCGGCGTGCAGCGGCACGTGGAAGTGCACCCGCCACGGCGCCTCGCCCGGAAGCTCCCCGGCCAAAGCGAGATCGAGGTCGTCGGCACCGGGTGGGGCGCCTTCGTTGCTCTGGTGCAGGAACCGTGGTTCCACAAAGGACTCCAGCGCCTTCCGGGTCGCCGGATCGGCCGGGTTCGCGGCCTCCAGCGCGGCCGACGCCTGGAGCTTGACGACGTCCAGCCCGGCTGCGGCGAGGCGGCCGAGCGCGGCCGCCGGGTCCTCGAACCCGACCGCGAGGTGGCACGTGTCGAGGCAGACTCCCAGCCACTCCTTGTCCACTTCGGACAGCAGCGACGCCGCCTGCGCGGTGGTCTCGATGACGCAGCCGGGCTCCGGCTCGAACGCCACGCGCACCGGGCGGTCCTGCTTCGCGAGCCCCTTGGCCAGCAGTTCGAGCTGCCCGCCGTCGTCCCGCCATTCGGTGCGCCAGCCGAGCGGCAACGTCGAGACGCTGCCGCGCACGGCGTCCTCGGGGAGCAGCTCGGCCAGTAGCCGCGCGAGGTCGAGCGTGTACTGCGTCCGCTCGGGCGTCGACCAGTCGGGCCGGTAGACCTTGTGCTTGACGACCGGGTCGTGGAAGCCCTGGTACGGGAACCCGTTGAGGGTCACGACCTCCAGGCCGCGCGCGGCCAGCTCAGTGCGCAACCGGGCGACCGCCGCCGGGTTCCCGGTCAGCTCGGTCGCCACCGGCCGGGCCAGCCACAGGCCGAGCCCCAGCCGGTCCACGCCCAGGCGTTCCCGCACCGGCTCGCCGAAGCGGGCCAGCTGGGCGAGCACACCGTCGAGGTCCTCGGCCTGGTGCACGTTGGTGCAGTAGGCGAGGTGGACGAGCGTGCCGTCGGGGTGCCGGAACCTCACTTGCGCGCCCCTCGCAGGATCGAGTTGCCCGCGAACTCGGCTTCCGGGGTCTCGCTTTCCAGGTCGAGCCGCCCGCTCTGGCCGTAGAACTCGACCGGGTTGCGCCACAGCACGAGGTCGACGTCGTCCTCGGTGAACCCGGCGGCCAGCATCGCGTCACCGGTCTTGCGGGTCTTGAGCGGGTCGCTCTTGCCCCAGTCGGCCGCGGAGTTCACCAGCACGCGTTCCGTGCCGTACTCCTGGAGGATCGCGACCATCCGCTCTTCGTCCATCTTGGTGTCCGGGTAGATCGAAAACCCGAGCCAGCAGCCGGAGTCCTTGACCATCGCGACGGTCATCTCGTTGAGGTGGTCGAGCACGACCCGCCCCGGCGCAATGCCCGACTCGCGGACGACGGCGATGCTGCGCCCGGTCCCGGCCGCCTTGTCCCGGTGCGGGGTGTGCACCAGCGCGGGCAGGTCGTGGTCGATCGCCAGGGCCAGCTGCGCGGCGAACGCCTTGTCCTCCTCGGCGGTCATCGAGTCGTAGCCGATCTCGCCGACCGCGACCACACCGTCCTTCTCCAGGTACCGCGGCAGCAGGTCGAGCACGGGCGCGCAGCGGGGATCGTTGGCCTCCTTGGGGTTCAGCGCGATCGTGCAGTGGTGGGCGATGCCGTACTGGCTCGCGCGGAACGGCTCCCAGCCGACCAGCGCGTCGAAGTAGTCGGTGAAGCTGCCGACGTTCGTGCGGGGCTGGCCCAGCCAGAACGCCGGCTCGACGAGCGCGCGGACGCCGGCCTCGTGCATCGCCGCGTAGTCGCCGGTGGTCCGGGAGCTCATGTGGATGTGCGGGTCGAAGATGCGCATCAGGCCTCCTGTTCGGTCAGCAGCGGGACGAGGTCGGCGGGCACGTCGCGGCCCGCGGCGGTGCGCTCGGCGGCGAACGACCGCATCATGCGCAGCAGCTCCTCGTCGGTCCGCCGGTCCAGTCCGGCGATGCCGGCCAGCGGGATCCCCATGAAGACGCACTTGAGCACGCCGTGGCGGTAGGCGGAGTCGTCCAGGTGCGCGGCGCCGTACTCCCCCATCGCGGCGGTGACGAGCCGGGTGTCGTTGGTGCGCAGCGCGTCCGCGACCAGCGCCAGGCCGGCGTCCCCGATGTCCACTACGGACAGTCCACGCAGGACCGCCCGCTTCTCGGCGGCGTCGCCGTAGCGGTAGAGGTCCGGCATCTCGGCGGCGGCGCCGGGTGCGGCTTCGAGCAGCCGGACCCGAGCCACGTCGTCGACCGTCCACCCCGGGACGTCCGAGGGGCCCCGCCCGACCCGGCGGCCGACACCGGGGAACAGCGTGCGCAACGCCGACGCATCGGTGGCGACCTTGCTGAGAGCTTCGTCGAGCCAGGCGTTCACGCCGCCACCGCCTTCCGCAGGAACTCCAGGGACTCGCGGGCGATCCGGGGGGCCGCGTGGCTGTCGCGCGGCAGTTCGACGGCGACCAGCCCGGGGTACGGCGACAGCGCGTCCAGCACAGGCGGGAAGTCGATCTCCCCCCGGCCGAACTCGAGGTGCTCGTGCGTGCCCCGGCGCATGTCGTCGATCTGGACGTTCACCAGCCGCGGCAGGGCGCGCCGCACGCAGTCGGGCACGGACGCGGACTCGTTGCACCGGCAGTGCCCGATGTCCAGCGTCAGCCCGAACCGTTCCGGGTCACCGAGCCGCCGGGCCAGCTCGAAGTACCCGTCGAGGTCCTCGACGAGCATCCCCGGCTCCGGTTCGAAGCCCAGCTTGACGTCGTGGTCGTCGGCGGCCTTCAGGACGTCCGCGCAGCCCTCGACCAGGTGCTCCCAAGCGTCCCCTGTGGACAGTTCAGCGGGCTTGTTCCCGCTCCAGAACGAGACGGCCTCCGCCCCGAGGTCCGCGGCGATCTCGACGGCGCGGGTCAGGAAGTCGATCCGCCCGGCCCGGTCCGGGTCGAGGAACGTCGGCGAGTGCTTGCGCCACGGGTCCAGCAGGAACCGCGCACCCGTCTCGATGACGACGGCCAGCCCGAGCCGGTCCAGCTCGGCGGCCAGCGAGGCGACGCGGTGGGCGAGATCCGGGCCGAACGGGTCGAGGTGCTGGTGGTCGAGCGTCAGCGCGACACCGTCGTACCCGAGGTCGGCCAGGACACGCAGCGCGTCACCGAGGCGGTGGTTGGCGAACCCGTTGGTGCCGTACCCGAACCTCATGTCGGCGACACCTTCCGGCTCAGGGCCCGCGCGATCGGGAACGCGGCGGCCACGGCCAGCGCGGACCGCCACGCACCGGTCCGCGCGATCAGCCCGGCCTGCAGCGGGATCATCCCGTGGATCCCGGCACCGACCGCGCGCCGGATCGTCGGCGCCTTCGGGTCGCGGACGGCGTCGTACTGCGCCCGCCCGGTCGTCACCGCGTAGGTCCCGAGCAGCGCCGAGGCCAGCGGGCCGACCCGGCCGGCGGCGAGGCGCACCCCGGCCGTCGCGGCCAGGGTCGCGGCCGGCAGCGCGGGCGTGGCACCGTCCACTTCGGACCGCGACAGCGTTGTCACCGCCATCGTGTGGGCCCCGACCGTCAGCGCGGCGGGCAACGCCGCCCGAGCCCCACCGGCGCCGAGCAGGACGTCCAGGGTGCGCGCCGCGGCCATCGCGACCGGCCCGAGCGGGGTCGACTTGAGCACGAAGTCGTACGCCCACACGGTCACGGCCAGCGGCAACGCAACCCGCAACGCGCGCTTGCCCCCGGCCACCGCGGCGATGCCGAGCCCGCCCGCGGTCAGCCCGGTGGCGACCCCCAGGGCCGTGCCCGGCGAGATGCGGCCCGACGGGATCGGCCGTTCGGGCCGCTCCACCGCGTCGAGGTCGCGGTCGGCGTAGTCGTTGAGCGCCATGCCCGCCCAGTAGATGCAGACGGACGCGCCGGTCAGCGCCAGGGTCCGGCGGCCGAACGGCCAGCCCGAGGCGGCGGCCCCGGCGACGGCGTCCCCGGGCACGGTCAGCGCCGCGGGCGCGCGGACGAGCTCGACGAACGCCTTCACCGGTGCGCCCACTCACGCAGGGCCGCGTACTGCGACGCGAGGTCGTGCGGGCCGTCACCGGCGGGATCCTTGAAGAAGAACCCGAACTCGGCCACCGGCCCGGCGACCCCGTCGCGGCACGCCTTGGCGGTGAGCCGGGCGAGGTCGAGCACCAGCGGCGCGGCGAGCGCGGAGTCGCAGCCCTGCCAGGTGAGCTGCAGCGTCATGCGGGCGCCGAGGAACCCTTCGAACAGCACGTGGTCCCAGGCGGTCTTCCAGTCGCCGAGCGCCGGGACGTAGTCGATGTGCACCTCGCCGTCGACGTCACGGCCGAGGTTCTGCGAGAGCACCTGCTGCTTGGACGCGTTCTTGCTCGACGCCGCCCCCGGGTCGGCGAGCGTGGCGCCGTCCCCGCCGCCGAGCAGGTTGGTGCCCGACCACGACAGCACGTTCAGCGCGCGCTGGGCGAACATCGGCGCGAGCACGGACCGCAGCAGCGTCTCGCCGGTCTTGCCGTCGCGGCCCGCGTACGGCAGGCCGGCCGTGCGCGCCAGTTCGTCCAGCGCCGGCAGCCGGGCACCGGTGGACGGCGTGAAGTCGACAAAGCCACAACCCGCGCGGAACGCGGCGTAGGCGTACAGCGCGCTGGGCGGCAGCACCTCCAGCGCGTCTTCCAAGGCAGCCAGGGATGCGTGCGCCGGGTGCGGCGCGCAGGGCGGTTCGGTGGAGGAGACGTTGAGCACGACGACGTGGTCCAGACCCTCCCGGAACTCCGTCAGGTCGGCGATGATCCGGTCGGCGGCCGCACGTCCGTTCCCGGACGGCGCCGGGCGCAGCCGGGCCTCGGCCGCCTCCAGGTCGGCCGCGACCGGGCCGGGCAGCGTCGGGGGCAGCACGCCTGCCGCCACCAGGTGCTCGGCCCGCTTGACCAGCGGCGTGTCGACGACGTCGTGGCCCCCGAAGACCAGATCTCCCAGGCCGGGCAGCTCGGCCCCGGCGAAGTCCGGCAGCTCGGTCACGCACCCCGTGCGCGCGGTCAGCCCCGCACGCATCGCGGCGGCCCCGGCGACGGCCGTGGTGGCCACCGATCCGCGGGCCCCGATCAGCCAGACACCGATCTTCCCCATGGTTTTCCCTCCCTGTTCGCTGGCTCAGCCCGACGCTGGTTCGTGTCCTCTCGGTCTCATCCGCTGTCCCTTTCCGCTCCGGCCGACACCAGGGCCGGGTCGTCGAACACCGCCTGCAGCGCGACGTGTGCGCCACCGCGCGAAGCCGCGGAGAAGCCGAGCCAGGACAGCTCGACGCGGCAGCCGCCGATGCGCGGCGCGATCACCCGGGTTTCGAGCTCGGTCATCATCGGGCCCAGCAGGTACGGGCCCAGCTGGGCGAAGTAGCCGCCCAGCAGCACGACCCGCGGGTTGAAGACGTTGATCAGCACGGCCGCGCCGACGCCCAGGCCGATGCCGACCTGCGCGAGCGCGTCGAGCGTGCGCTTGTCCTTGAGCTGGGCGCGGCGGCGGATCATGTCGAGGCGCTGCTCGAGGTCGAGCGACGGGTCGTGCACCGGGTCGCTCGGCGACGCGGCCAGCCGGAGCATCCCGGCCAGCCCGACGAGCGTCTCCCAGCAGCCGCGGCGCCCGCAGCCGCAGATCCGGCCGGCCGGGTCGAGCTGGATGTGCCCGATCTCGCCGGAAAACCCTTCGGCGCCACCGAGCAGCCTGCCCCCGGAGATCACGCCGCCGCCGACGCCGATCTCGCCGGTCAGGTAGACGAGGTCCGCGGTCCCGGCGACGCTGCCCATCGCGTATTCGCCGAGCGCGCCCAGGTTCGCGTCGTTGGCCGTGCGGATCGGGAACGCCGGCGGGCCGAGCCGTCGCGTGAGCCGTTCGGTGATGCCGCGGACGACCGGGACGTCGGTCCAGTGCAGGTTCGGCGCGAAGGCGACGGTCCCGCTCGTGACGTCGACGAGGGCCGGGATCCCGACCGTGACCCCGGCCGGCACGACCCCGAGGCGGCGGCACTCCCGCAACGCCCGCGCGGTCAGCTCGGCCCCGGCGTCCAGCACCTTCTCGACGGGAAGCGCTTGCACGTCGAGCGCGACGCGTTGCTCGAACAGCACGGTGCCGGTGAGGTCGAGCGCCATGGCGTTGAGGTAGTCGACGTTGATCTCGACGCCGATCCCGCCGACCCCGCGGCCGTCGAGCTCGACGATCGTGCCGGGACGGCCGACTGAGCCGGCCCGCTCGCGTTCGCCCTCGCGGGCCAGCCCGCGGTCGACCAGTTCGGAGATCAGGCTCGACACGGTCGCCTTGTTCAGGCCGGTGTCCGCGGCGATGCCCGCCCGCGACCGGGGTCCCCCGTCACGCAGGTGCCGCAGCACCAACGCGAGGTTCGTCCGGCGGACCGCGGCCTGGTCGGCCGGGCGCACCGGTTTGAGGGAAAAGGAGGAGTCCACGCCGACACCGCCCAGTTCGTCTGGTGGGACAACAAATTAGGTCCGGCGGAACGAACTGGTCAACGAGGTAACCAAGCGCCGACGCGGGACGAAACCGGCAAACACCGAGCTGACCAGCGAAACTATCGGACTCGGGCAGCAAAAGGGTCCCACGGATGGAGCAGGGGTTAAGGTGCGCGGCCGCCGTAATCCCCCCGCCGAACGAGAGCCCTGCGCGATGCCCCGCTGAGTGGGACGCCCAAGCCGGAACCCACGGCGACGCAAGCGCTTTCGCCCGCACGTCACGCAATTGTCGGTCGGCCCAACGAAACTTTCCGCAAGTCCGTGAAGGCCACCTTGAGGGACTCTGAGTCCCTCAAGGTGGCCTTCACGGACAACGGCGTCAGGAGGTGCGGGCTCCGGGGAAGGTGAGGGTGCCCAGGGCGCCGACCAAGGGGGCGAGTTCGGGGAGGGACTCGGCGTCGGCCAGGGCTTCGGCGAGGGCGGTGTCGTGGGTCGGGCGGGCTGACGTCAGGAGGGCCTGGCCCGCCGGCGTCACCTCCGTGTAGATGCCGCGACGGTCGTCCGCGCAGAGGTAGCGGGCCAGCAGGCCGCGGCCCTCCAGCCGCGTGACCAGGCGCGTTGTCGCCGACTGGCTGAGCACCACGGCGTTGGCGAGCTGGTTCATCCGGAGGTGGAAGCCGTCCTGGCGGGCCAGCGCGTCGAGCACGCTGTACTCGCTGACCGAAAGCTCGTGGTCGCGTTCGAGCGCGCGCTGCAGCTTGTCCTCGATCCGCGCGTGCAGCGCGGCCAGCGTGCGCCAGCCCTGCGCTCGCGTTTCGACGGCGTCGTCGTCCAGTGACACGGTTCACCCCTCCTCGGCTTGCACGCACACCGTTGCACGCTGCACTATCAAGCCTGTGCAATATACGGCGTGTGCAACTATCTCGGACGCCGGTAGTTGCTCACGCCCCCAAGTCTACTCCGGAAGAAGGAAGTCCATGCCCGCCGCTCTGCTCGCACTGGCGATCAGCGCTTTCGGGATCGGCACCACCGAGTTCGTGATCATGGGCCTGCTGCCCGAGGTCGCGGGCGACTTCGGTGTCTCGATCCCGTCCGCAGGCCTGCTCATCTCGGGTTACGCGCTCGGCGTCGTCGTCGGCGCGCCCGTGCTCACCGCGCTCGCCTCGCGCGTGCCGCGCAAGACCGTGCTCGTCTCGCTGATGGGCCTGTTCATCGCGGGCAACGTGCTCTCGGCGCTGGCCCCGAGCTACGGCCTGCTGATGACCGGCCGGGTGGTCGCCGCCCTCTCGCACGGCGCGTTCTTCGGCGTCGGCTCGGTCGTGGCGGCGTCGCTCGTCGCGCCGGCGAAGCAGGCCACTGCCATCGCGATGATGTTCACCGGGCTGACCGTGGCGAACGTCCTCGGCGTGCCGGCCGGCACCGCGCTCGGCCAGGCCTTCGGCTGGCGCTCGACGTTCTGGGTGGTCAGCGCCCTGGGCGTGGCCGGCGCGATCGGCATCCTCGCCCTCGTACCGCACCAGAAGCCCGACCCGGGCGCGGGCCTGCGCGGCGAGCTGGCCGTGTTCCGCCGCCCGCAGGTGTGGCTCGCGCTCGCGATGACAGCGCTCGGGTTCGCCGGGGTCTTCGCGTCCTTCACCTACATCGCGCCGATGATGACCGAGGTCGCCGGCTTCTCCAGCGGCGCCGTCACGTGGCTGCTCGTGCTCTTCGGCGCCGGGCTGTTCGCCGGCAACCTGCTCGGCGGCCGGGCCGCGGACCGCAGGCTGATGCCCAGCCTGTACGTCATCCTCGCGGCGCTCGCGCTGGTGCTCGTCGTGTTCGTCTTCACCGCGCACGCGAAGGTGCCGGCCGCGATCACCATCGTGCTGTTCGGCGCGGCCGGCTTCGCGACCGTCCCGCCGCTGCAAGCCCGGGTGATGGCCAAGGCCGAGGGCGCCCCGGCGCTGGCCTCGGCGGCGAACATCGCCGCGTTCAACCTCGGCAACGCGGGCGGCGCGTGGCTCGGCGGCCAGGCGATCGGCGCCGGCCTCGGTTACACCGCCCCCAACTGGATCGGCGCCGTGCTCGCCGCGGCCGGCCTGGCCGTGGCGCTCGTCTCCGGTCTGCTCGACCGCAGGTCCCCGGCGAGTTTGGCCGCCGGGGATCGGGTACTCGCCCGATGAACCACCCACCGAAAGGACCCTTTGTGACCAGCGTGCCCGAGATCGAACTCAACAACGGCGTGCGGATGCCGCAGCTCGGCTTCGGCGTCTTCCAGGTCCCGGACGCCGAGACCAAGGCCGCGGTGAAGGCCGCTCTCGAAGCCGGCTACCGCAGCATCGACACCGCCGCCGTCTACGGCAACGAGGCCGGCGTCGGCCAGGCGCTCGCCGAGTCCGGCGTCGCCCGCGACGAACTGTTCATCACCACCAAGCTGTGGAACTCCGCCCAGGGTTACGACGCGACGCTGAAGGCGTTCGACGAGAGCCTGGCGAAGCTGGGCCTGGAGCAGCTGGACCTGTACCTGATCCACTGGCCCACGCCCGAGCGCGACAAGTACCTCGACACCTGGAAGGCGTTCGAGAAGCTCTACGCGGACGGCCGGGTCCGCGCGATCGGCGTGTCCAACTTCCAGCCCGCGCACCTCGAGCGCCTGCTCGACGCGGCCGAGGTGCCCCCGGCGCTCAACCAGGTCGAGCTGCACCCGTACCTGCAGCAGCACGAGGTCCGCGAGTTCGGCGCGAAGAACGGCATCGCGACCGAGGCGTGGAGCCCGCTGGCCAAGGGCGGCTCGCTGCTGGGCGACCCGATCGTGGCGGAGCTCGCGGTGAAGCACGCCCGCACGCCCGCGCAGATCGTGCTGCGCTGGCACCTGCAGCTGGGCAACGTGGTGATCCCGAAGTCCGTGACGCCGTCGCGGATCCAGGAGAACTTCGACCTGTTCGGGTTCACCCTCACGGAGGAGGAACTGGAGTCGCTGACGCCGCTGAACCGCGGCGAGCGCACCGGTCCGGACCCGGACACGTTCAACGCCGCCTGATCTTTTGGGCGCCGAGCCCCGGCACTTTCACGTGAAAGTGCCGGGGCTCGGTCACACCTTGCGGGCGACCCCGCCCAGCGTCAGGAAGTTCAGCTCGCTCAACGGGTGGATCCGCGGTCCGTCCGGCCACCATTCGTGCAGGTAGACCAGCCCCGGCCGGAGCAGTTCGAGGCCCTCGAAGAACGACGTGATCTGTTCCCGCGACCGGTGGACGCTGCCCAGCCCGGTGCCCTGGAAACTGGTCTCGAGCAACCGCGCCAGCTCCTGGCGCGGCGAGTCCTCTTCGGGGTCGAAGTTGTGCGTGAGCAGCAGGTACGACCCGGGAGCGAGCGCGGCGGCGTACTCCGAGACGATCTTCTTCGCCCGGTCGTAGTCGTCGATGTGGTGGACGATCGAGGTCAGGATCAGCCCCACCGGCTCCGCGAAGTCCAGGTGTTCGCGCACGACCGGGTCGGCGAGGGTCTCCGCCGGTTTCGTGAGGTCCGCGCCGGTGACGTGGGTGAGGTAGTTCTCCTCCAGCAGCGCCCGCCCGTGCACCTGCACGACCGGGTCGTTGTCGACGTACACCACCTGGGCGTCGGGGTTGTATCTCTGCGCCACCTGATGGGTGTTCTCCGCGGTCGGCATGCCCGAGCCCAGGTCCAGGAACTGGCTGATGCCACGCTTTCCGGCGAGGAACCGCACCGCGCGGACCAGCCAGTCGCGGTGTTCCTTCGCCATCGTGCGCGCGCCGGGCGCGATCGCCAGCAGCCGCCGCATCGCTTCGCGGTCGACTTCGTAGTGATCGTGCCCGCCGAGCAGCGCGTCGGACAGCCGGGCCAAACTCGCCTTGCTGAAATCGAGGGAAGCTGCGCCTCCCTCGGCCCCGGACCGCAGGTCCCCAGGCGTCATCGACTCTCCCTCGTCGAGCGGCGGACGAGCCCCTGCCCCGGGCCCCGCCCACCGTGTCCGGCAACGGACAGTGCTCAGACTACGACATGGCGTTCATCAAGAGAACCGCGCACAAGGGCCTTGCCTGCCAGCGGTAATCAGCCGAACAGGAGTTCGTGCCAGCTCTTTCCACCATCCGTGGACCGGTACAGAGCGGAGCCGCCGGCCGCGTCGGGCTGGCCGTCGACGACCACGCCGGTGCCGCGGCCCGGGAAGTCCAGATCGGTCAGGCTGAGGCCGCGTTCCGAGAGGACGGTCGTCGTCCAGGTGCGGCCGCCGTCGGCCGTGCTGTGCAGGAACCCCACGCCGCCGCCCTCGGCCGCGATCGTCGCGGACGCCGGTGAGGCCGCCCCGAAGCCCTGCGTGATGCCGACGACCGGCGCCGCGTCGGTGCCGCTGAACGTGCCACCGAGCCGCGGCGCGTGCCGCACGCTCCGCTCGGTCGAACCCGGCTGCGGCGAGCCGGGACTGCTGCTGCACAACGCCACGACCTGCCGGTCCCGGACTCCGGCGAGCGACGCGACCGTCCCCGTCGGGCACGGCGGCGCGGCCGGGGTGAAGGCGATGCCGTCGCGCGAGGTCCAGTACTTCTCGTCGCCGTAGTTCGCGCCGAGCGCGACCTGCAGGCCGCCGCCGACCGCGAGGTCGCCGTAGGTGATGTCGCCGGTGACCGCGAAGCCCGGCACCGGGACCAGCACCGGCGAACCCGCGGCCGCCGAGTACAGCCGCGTCGAGCCACGGCCTTCGCCGTACGTGCTGAGCACGGCGAACACCCGGCCGGCGGTTTCGGTGATCTTCGAGACGTAGAACGGCTCCTGCGCGCCGGCCAGCCCGACCGGGTGCCAGGTCGCGCCGCCGTCGCGCGTCGTCCGCACGTGCACGCCGTCGCTGACGTACGCGACGCGCTCGGTGACGAACGTCAAGGCGACGTGGTTGTGGTTGTCCGGCAGGGCCAGCGACGGCGCGCCCAGCCGCCGCCAGTGGTGCCCGCCGTCCGTGGTGGCCAGCAGCGCCGGGCACCACGACTCCGCGCAGGGCGAGTAGCCGAGGACGTACCCGGTGTCCGGGCCGGTCCAGCTCGTCGAGGCCGGCTGGAAGCCTTTCGGGACAACGGTTTCCGAGGTTCCCGCGGAGGCGGGCGAGGCGGGGACGGCCAGGGCGGTGAGGACGGACAGCGTCAGTGCCGCACGCCGGAGGATGCTCATGATCACCTGGACGTGCCGTGGACGCCCGGGTTGCCCGCCCCGGCCGGGGTTCAGCCGCCCGGCTCAGCCCCGCGCGGCCAGGCGAGTGTCCAGCTCGCCGAGATCGGCCACGAACCAGACGTCCTTGCCGCGGTTCGACTCCCGCACGACGTCGCGGAACGCGGTGCTCGCCGCGACGTGCGCGCTGACGTCGCCGAGCAGGACCAGCCGGAAGCCGTACTGGACGACCTTCGAGAAGAAGTGCCCGATCAGCTTGGTGTGCATGTCGAAGAACCGCTCGGGGAACCGCTCCACCGGCACGACGAGCACACTCGCGCCGGACCCGAACGTCGCCCCGATCAGGTCGACGGCGTCCTGCTCGGTGACCAGCTCGGGCCCGTCGCCGGGGACGAGCCACACGGTGACCTCGTGGCGGACGTCGATCATGATCTTTTCCCTTTCAGCTCAAGCCTTCGACGAACCCCGCGACCATCCGCAGCAGGTCGGCGCCCGCGGCGAGGTCGCCCAGGACGATGATCTTCATGACGGCGCGCTCCCGGTCGTAGATCGTCTCGGCGCGCAGGGACTCACCGCCGTCCCGCGGTCCGAGCAGCGACGCGTGGATCGTGGTGGCGATCCGGTCGGCCGTCGCGCGGTCGACGTCGTCGATCTCGACCACACTCGACAGGTCCGCCCGCTTGGCCGGTGCCGCGGTGGCCGGGAGCCCGGTGAAAGCGGCCAGGTCGGCCGCGGTGATCCGGTACTGCTTGCCGATCCGGACCGCCTTCAGCCGCCCGTCCCGCACGTAGTTCCGGACCGTCCGCACGTGCAGGCCGAGCTGCGTCGCGACCTGTTCGACAGAGTAGACCTCCTGCGCCATGACCCTCCCTGTTCCTCAAACTACCCTATCACACCGCATGATGCGGAAGTTTACGGAATACCTGGTTTGCCGCCCCCGGCACCGGGTACTTCCCCCTGGCACCGCACGCCCCAGATCCGTCCACAGAGGACTGTCGAAAGGACGGCGCCGACGATGCCGTATCCCCCTCCCCCCGAGCAGCCCTACGATCCGCGGTACGAGCCCGCCGCGACCGAAGAAGTCGTGGAGCGGACCCATCCGCGCATCCGGATCGTGCGCACGGTCAACGCGCTCATCCACCTCGTGTGCGCGGTGTTCGCCCTCGTCCTCGCCGTGCACATCGTGCTGGTCTTCGGCGAGGCGAACGCGGCGAACGGGTTCGCGCACCTCATCTCCGAGTGGTCGGGTGGCGTCTCGCTCGGCCTGCGCGACCTCTTCACGCCGGACTCCGAGAAGTTCCGGGTCTTCTGCAACGACGGCCTGGCCGCGGTCATCTGGCTCGTCATCGGCGCCGTGCTGACCGACGTCATCACGCGCATCGGCGCGCCCGGCCCGAGGCGGGTCTGGTACCGCCGTCGCAGCTACCGCTGACCGGCCGACGACGCGGAAAGGGCCCCCGGATCGTGATCCGGGGGCCCTTTCGGTGTCTGGGCTATCAGCTCTGCTGCGGCTGTTCGGCGACGGTCTCGATCGGCGCCGGAGCCGGCTGCGGCCGGGTCTCGGCGGGGTCGGCGCCCCGGGGTGCCGGAACGTCCTCGGCGGCGACCACGTCGAAGTGTTCACGGCACCAACGGCCGTAGCGCCTGGCGTTCACTGTCATTGCGTCCACCTCCTCCCGGGCGATCCTGGTCACACCCTCAGCGTCCTCCGCCGGAACACCGAAAGCCAACATATTTAAGCGGGACTTAAGGACACAGCCGGGTGAATGTCCACAGAGGACGGCTTCAGCCCGCGAACTCCCGCACGACCGCGGCGCAGAACGCCGGCAGGTCGTCCGGGTTGCGGCTGGAGACCAGGCCGTCGTCCACGACTACTTCTTCGTCGACGACCGTGGCCCCGGCGTTACGCAGATCGGTCCGGATGCTCGGGTACGACGTCAGCGTGCGGCCACGCACGACATCCGCCTCGACGAGCGTCCACGGACCGTGGCAGATCACGCCGACCGGCTTGCCGGCCCGCACGAAGTCGCCCACGAACTGCACCGCCTCGGGGTTCACCCGCAGATTGTCCGGGTTCATCGTCCCGCCGGGCAGCAGCAGCGCGTCGAAATCGCCGATCGCCACGTCGGAAACCTTGCGGTCGACGGCGAACGTGTCGCCCTTGTCGATGTCGCCGTTCATCGCCTGGATCTCACCGGTGTCCAGCGACACGAGCTCGACGGTCGCGCCCTCGTCCAGCACGGCCTGCCGCGGCTGCTCCAGCTCGACCTGCTCGACGCCGTCCGCGGCCAGGATCGCGACCCGGCGGCCTTCCAGTGCATTCGCCATGGAATCCGAATTACCCGCTCGGACGGCCGGCAAACGCAAGGTCGATCAGTCGGCGCACTCCACGGCCAGCACGGCGATGTCGTCGTGGGCGGAGTTGCCGAGCCAGTCGCGCACGGCCTGGCGCAGCCGGCGGACGACCTCGCGGGCCGGCTGCCCGGCCGCGGCCGTCAGCACCGCGCGCAGCCGGTCGTCGCCGAACAGCTCCGACGGGTCGTGCCGGTTGCGGGCCTCGGTGATGCCGTCGGTGTAGAGCAGGCACAGGTCGCCGGGCCCCAGCCGCACCTTCGCCTCGGCGAACCGGGCCTGAGGCGAGATGCCGACCAGCGTGCCCGGCACGGTGACCTCTTCGACACCGCCAGCGTGGCGCACGATCAGCGGCGCCGGGTGCCCGCCGGAGGCCAGCGTGAGGTCGACGCCCTCCTCCGTCGGCGTGGCCGTGCCGAGCACCAGGGTGGCGAACCGGCTGCTGCCGCCGGCGATGAGCAGCTCGTTGAGCAGCCGCAACAGCGTCCGGCCGTCGCGTTCGACCATCGCGAGCGCGGTGAGCGCGTGCCGGACCCGGCCGGTCAGGGCCGCGGCCTCGGCGCCCTTGCCGCAGATGTCGCCGAGCACCAGGAACGCGCTGCCGTCGTCGTGCGGCAGGACGTCGTAGAAGTCGCCGCCGACCGTGAGCACCCCGGCGGCCGGCTCGTACCAGGTCTCGAACCGGGCGCCGTCCAGCTCGGGCGGGTCGACCGGGCGCAGCGTGGTCTCGAGGCCGCGCGTCGCCTCCTCCTGCCGGGCGTAGCGCTGCGCGTTGGCCAGCGCCGTGCCCGACGCCTTCGCGAACTCGACCACCGCGCGGGCCTGCTCGGCACCGAACTCCGGGTCCGTGCGGCGGCCCAGCAGCAGCGCTCCGGTGACCCCGGCGCTCGCGCTCGGGCCCAGCGAGACGACCGTGACGTCGGCGTGCCCGGCGAACCGGTCGGCGACGATCGAGGGCAGCGTGGCGACCTCGGCCGCGGGCACCGGCGACGGCCGCGGCGTCCCGGTGACGCCGAACGTCGCCGCCAGCACCGGCGCGACCTGGGCGGGCACCCGCCGGATCCGGCCGTGGCCGTGGGAGGACGGGCGCTCGCAGCTCCACCACTCCCACCGGCCGCGGGTGGTGGGCAGCAGCACGAACACGGTCTCGGCGAGCGCGGACGCGGCCAGCTCGGCGATCACCCGGGCGGTGCCGTGGCGGCCGCGCGCCGAGGCCAGCCGGGGCCCGGCCTCGGCCAGGAAGTCGCCCACGTGCGGCCGGGCGGTACTGCTCTCGGCGAGGCTGGGGACCGTCCAGGAATGCCAGCCACCGGGCAGGGCCCGGACGCGGGCGGGGTGGCGGTGGCCGGTCACTTCGACGTGGCCGGACGTCTCGGCGACGGGGTGCAGCTTCGGCTCGGTGTCGCCGGTCAGCGTCCGCCCGGCGGGGTTCGCCCAGCGCAGCACACCCTCGGCGTCCTGCAGGAACACCGCGTCCCGGACGTCCTCCAGCACCGCCCGTCCGAAGGCGTCGAAGCCCGGCGGCGCGTCACCGGCGGCCATCGGCGGCAGGGCTGCCGACGCCGGAGCCGGACGTGACACCATGCACGGACCTCCTGCCTCCGGACTGCTATCGCACGGCTACCGCGTGAGCGGGCGGACTGGCTCGAAGTGTAGGGCGAATCATGGCACGCTGGGTCGACGACCATGGCTGGCGCATGCGTGGTGGAGAGGGTCGGCACACATGACAACGGAATCCCAGGGCGAGGCGGCGGCGCTGGAGCGGCTGCTCGTGGCGGTGCGGGATCTCGGGGACGGCAACTTCCGGCGGCGGCTCGTGCCGCACGGCGACGGCGTTTCGGCGCAGCTCGCCGTCGCGTTCAACGACATCGCCGAGCGCAACCAGCGGCTCGTGAGCGAACTGCTGCGGGCGCGCACGGCGGTCGGCCAGGAAGGCCGACTGCTCGAACGGCTGGAGACCGAGGTCGGCCCCGGCGGCTGGGCCACCGCCGTCGACGCCGTCAACGGCCTCGTCGACGACCTCACCCGCCCGGCCATCGAGCTGGAGCGCGTGCTCGGCGGGGTCGCCGACGGCGACCTGTCCCAGCCGATGACCCTCACCCTCGACGGCCGCCCGCTGCAGGGCGCGTACGCCACGCTGGCGAAGACGGTCAACGGCCTCATCGCGCAGCTCTCGCGCTTCGCCGCCGAAGTGACGCGGCTCTCCCGCGAGATCGCGGGTGAGGGACGTCTCGGCGGCCAGGCCGTCGTCCCGGGCGTGTCCGGGACCTGGCGCGACCTGACCGACTCCGTCAACTTCATGGCCGACAACCTCACCGAGCAGGTCCGCAACATCGCGCAGGTCACCACGGCCGTCGCGCGCGGCGACCTGACCCAGAAGATCAACGTCGACGCCCGCGGCGAGATCCTCGAGCTCAAGAACACCATCAACACCATGGTGGACCAGCTTTCGTCGTTCGCCGACGAGGTCACCCGCGTCTCCCGCGAGGTCGGCTCCGACGGCAAGCTCGGCGGCCAGGCCCAGGTGCCGGGCGTCGCCGGCACGTGGCGCGACCTGACCGACTCGGTCAACCTGATGGCCGACAACCTGACCGACCAGGTCCGCGGGATCTCGCAGGTGGCGACCGCGGTGGCCACCGGCGACCTGACGAAGAAGATCGACGTCGACGCCCGCGGCGAGATCCTGCAGCTGAAGAACACGCTCAACACGATGGTCGACCAGCTCTCGGCGTTCGCCGGCGAGGTCACCCGCGTCGCGCGCGAGGTCGGCAGCGAGGGCAAGCTCGGCGGGCAGGCCGAGGTGGCCGGCGCGGCCGGGACGTGGCGCAGCCTCACCGACTCGGTCAACGGGATGGCCGACAACCTGACCGACCAGGTCCGCAACATCTCCCACGTGACCACGGCCGTGGCGCGGGGCGACCTGACGCAGAAGATCACCGTCGACGCCCGCGGCGAGATCCTCGAGCTCAAGACGACCATGAACACCATGGTGGACCAGCTCTCGGCGTTCGCCGACGAAGTCACCCGAGTGGCCCGCGAGGTGGGCACCGAGGGTCAGCTGGGCGGGCAGGCGCAGGTCCCCGGCGTCGCCGGCACCTGGCGCGACCTCACCGGCTCGGTGAACTTCATGGCGAACAACCTGACCACCCAGGTCCGCAACATCGCCCAGGTCGCGACGGCCGTCGCGCGCGGTGACCTGACGCAGAAGATCGCGGTGGACGCCCGGGGCGAGATCCTCGAGCTCAAGACCACGCTCAACACGATGGTCGACCAGCTCTCCGCGTTCGCCGACGAGGTCACCCGCGTCGCCCGCGAAGTCGGCACCGAAGGCAAGCTCGGCGGCCAGGCCACCGTGCCCGGTGTCGCCGGGACCTGGAAGGACCTGACCGACAACGTCAACTTCATGGCGAACAACCTGACCGACCAGGTCCGGAACATCGCGACGGTGACGTCGGCGGTCGCGAAGGGCGACCTGACCCAGAAGATCTCGGTCGACGCGCGCGGCGAGATCCTGGAACTCAAGACCACGCTCAACACGATGGTCGACCAGCTCTCCGCGTTCGCCGACGAGGTCACGCGTGTCGCCCGCGAAGTCGGCACCGAAGGCAAGCTCGGCGGCCAGGCCACCGTCCGCGGTGTCGCGGGCACGTGGAAGGACCTCACCGACAACGTCAACGTCATGGCCACCAACCTGACCGACCAGGTGCGCAGCATCGCCACGGTGGCGACCGGCGTGGCCAACGGCGACCTGTCGAAGAAGATCTCGATCGTCGCCCAGGGCGAGGTCGCGGCGCTCGCCGAGACGCTCGACGGCATGGTCGAGACGCTGCGCGCGTTCGCCGACGAGGTCACGCGCGTCTCGCGCGAGGTCGGCACCGAAGGCATCCTCGGCGGCCAGGCGCGCGTCCCCGGCGTGGCCGGGACCTGGAAGGACCTGACCGAGAACGTCAACTTCATGGCCCACAACCTGACCAGCCAGGTCCGGAACATCTCCCAGGTCACCACGGCCGTCGCGCGGGGCGACCTGACGAAGAAGATCGACGTCGACGCCCGCGGCGAGATCCTCGAGCTCAAGACGACCATGAACACGATGGTCGACCAGCTCTCGGCGTTCGCCTCCGAGGTCACACGCGTGGCGCGCGAGGTCGGCACCGAGGGCAAGCTCGGCGGCCAGGCCGAGGTCGACGGCGTGTCCGGCACCTGGCAGCGGCTCACCGAGAGCGTGAACCAGCTGGCCGGGAACCTGACCACGCAGGTCCGCGCGATCGCGCAGGTCGCCACCGCGGTCACCGCGGGCGACCTGACCCGGCACATCACGGTCGACGCGTCCGGTGAGGTCTCGGACCTCAAGGACAACATCAACCAGATGATCGCGAACCTCAAGGAGACGACGAGGACCAACACCGAGCAGGACTGGCTGAAGACGAACCTCGCCCAGCTGTCCGGCCGGATGCAGGGGCACCGCGACCTCGCGTCGGTCGGCGCGCTGATCCTGTCCGAGCTGGCGCCGCTGGTGCGCGCCCAGCAGGGCGCGTTCTTCCTGGCCCGCGACGACGACCGCGACGGCACGGTGCTGGAGTGCATCGCCGCCTACGGCCTCGCCCAGTCCCGCGCCGGCCTGCGGTTCGCGATCGGCGAGTCGCTGATCGGCCAGGCCGCCGTCGACCACCGCACGATCCTGGTCCACAACGCGCCGCCGGAGTACGCGATGGTGTCGTCCGGGCTCGGCTCGGCGTCACCGGTCAACCTGATCGTGCTGCCGGTGCTGTTCCAGGGCGAGGTGCTCGGGGTGCTGGAGCTGGCCTCGGTCAACGAGTTCAGCACCGTCCACCAGGACCTGCTCGAACAGCTGCGCCACACGATCGGCGTCAACGTCAACACGATCCTGTCGAACTCCCGCACCGAGGCGCTGCTGACCGAGTCGCAGCGGCTGGCGCAGGAGCTGCGCGCGCGGTCCGAGCAGCTGCAGGCCCAGCAGGGCGAGCTGCGGCGGTCCAACACCGAGCTGGCCGAGAAGGCCGCGCTGCTCGCCCAGCAGAACCGCGACATCGAGGTCAAGAACAGCGAGATCGAGCAGGCCCGCCAGGAGCTGGAGGAGCGGGCCGGGCAGCTGACGGTCGCGTCGCAGTACAAGACCGAGTTCATGGCGAACATGTCGCACGAGCTGCGGACGCCGCTGAACAGCGCGTTGATCCTGGCGAAGCTGCTGTCGGAGAACCCCGAGGGCAACCTCACCGAGAAGCAGATCCAGTTCGCCCGCACGATCTACGCGGCGGGCTCCGACCTGCAGCAGCTGATCAACGACATACTGGACCTGGCGAAGGTCGAAGCCGGCCGGCTCGACATGCAGATGTCCGACATCACGCTGCCGGAGCTGGTGGACTACGTCGAGTCGCTGTGCCGGCCGCTCACGGCCGACAAGGGCCTGGAGTTCGCGGTCCACATCGACCCGCCGGTGCCGGGCAGTGTCCACACCGACGAGCACCGCCTCCAGCAGATCCTGCGCAACCTGCTCTCGAACGCGGCGAAGTTCACCGACGAGGGCGGCGTCCGCCTGCACATCCGCGCGGCCGACCCGGCCGAGGTCGAGCAGGAGGCCCTCCGGAACGCGCCGGGCATCATCGCGTTCGCCGTCGAGGACACCGGCATCGGCATCCCCGAGGAGAAGCTGGCGGTCATCTTCGAGGCGTTCCGCCAGGCCGACGGCACCACGAGCCGCAAGTACGGCGGCACCGGCCTGGGCCTGAACATCAGCCAGCAGCTCACCGAGCTCCTGGGCGGCGAGCTGCGCGTGGTCAGCGAGCCGGGCAAGGGCTCGACGTTCACGCTGTATCTGCCGGTCGCGGCGTCCAACCTGGTGGACCCGGCGGTGACGGCCCTGTCGTCCCCACGGCTGCCGCCGGTCCCGAGCACGGTCCTGGTGGCCGCCCCGGACATCGCCCCGAAGCGCTTCCAGGGCGAAAAGGTCCTGATCGTCGACGACGACCTGCGGAACGTGTTCGCCCTGGCCGCGGTCCTCGAGCAGGCCGGCCTGGAGGTCGTCTACGCCGAGACGGGCGTCGACGGCATCCGCGCCCTGGAGCGCAACGAGGACACGGCACTGGTCCTGATGGACGTCATGATGCCGGAACTAGACGGCAACGCCACGATCGCGGCCATCCGCGCGGAGGCGGCCAACGCGGACCTCCCGGTGATCGCCGTGACCGCCAAAGCGACAGCGGAAGACCGGGCCAGGACCCTGGCCAGCGGCGCGGACGACTACATCACCAAGCCGGTGGACACGGACAAACTGCTGGACGTGATAGCCGCCAAGCTGGAAGCCGACGCGGCCTCCGCCAGGGACGGTTTCGAGGTCCCCGACCCTTTCGATGGTGGAGCGGGTGACGGGAATCGAACCCGCGTAGCTAGTTTGGAAGACTAGGGCTCTACCATTGAGCTACACCCGCGTGCCCCCGAGGTACCCGGGTGCAAGGTCAGCTTAGCGTGACCCGCTAGGCTGACCACACACCCCCCTGGGGGTGGGACCGGGATGTGGCGCAGCTTGGTAGCGCATTCGCTTTGGGAGCGAAGGGTCGCAGGTTCAAATCCTGTCATCCCGACTCGATTCCGTGGTTCCGCGTGTCCGCGGGGGGCGCGGACCTTGGCGGGATCCTCGTCGTGCTGCCCCGGGGGCCGAGCCCCCCGGACCCCCCACGGTGCCTCTGGTGCGGCCTGACAGCGTGGCTGCCTTCCGGCAAGTCACCTCTCTAGGTGGGTCAGCCATGTTGTCAGGGTTTTTGCTATTTGCTCTGGCTGGTCTTCTGGGGTGTGGTGGCCTGCTGTCACTGGGTGGTGGACCACCTCCAAGGCTGCGAAGTTCTCCTGGAACCAGGTGATCATCGGTGGGGTCAGCATGGTGTCGGGGGCCGGGTCGAACGTCATCAGGAGCTTCGGGACCTCTGGGCTCGTTGCCAGCCAGGGGGTGAACTGCTTGATGCGTGCGACTACCGGTGCTGGTTCGCCGTCCAGGGGTAGTGAGCGGGCCCAGGTCAGTAGTGGGGCCTTGTGCTGCGTGCGGTACTCCGGTGGGAGGCCGCTGAAGAAGGGTGAGAGGTCCGTTGAGGTCTTGATCTTGCGGAAGACCTCTGCGCCTGCCGGCGGGAACTCCTCTGTTGTCATCGGTTTCAGGATTGCCTCGGTGAACGCCAGGCCGCGGACACGCTCCGGGTGCCTTGCTGCCCAGTCCGCGGCCAGGGTGCCGCCCCAGTCGTGGCCTATCAGGACTACCTCGTCCAGGGCCAGGTCGTCGAACCAGCTGTCCAGGTAGTGGGCGTGGTCGTCGAACGTGTAGGCGATGTCCGGGCGCGGTGAGGCGCCCATGCCGATCAGGTCCGGGGCCAGGCGGCGGCCTGGCAGGGGCGGTATTACGTTGCGCCACAAGTGTGACGATGTCGGGTTGCCGTGCAGGAACACCACGGGCGCTCCGGTTCCGGTGTCCTGATAGGACAGTGTCGTCACTTGAACGCTCCTGCGTTGCGGGTGGCCCAGGCGGTGAAGGGGCGCGGTGGGCGGCCCAGAATCTGTGCGACGTCCGGGCTCACCTGCTGCTCTCGCGGGGTTGGCGCGCCCAGGATGTTCAGGGTCACGTTGGCTACCTCCGGGGGCATGAAGGCCATCATCGCTGCTTGGGCTTCCTCGCGCGTCTGGGGGACGAAGGTCACCTGCTCTCCTAGTGCTTCGCTGATTGCCGCTGCCTGGTGGCGGGGTGTTATTGCGGCTGGGCCGGTCAGCTCGTGGACGTCGCCGGAGCGGTCCGATAGCAACGCTGATGCTGCCACTGCGACGATGTCCTCCGGGTCGATCACCGGCAGGGCCACGTCGCCGAAGGGGGCTACCACCCTTCTGGCCGTTCGGACGCTTTCTGTCCACTGGAAGGCGTTTGACGCGAAGGCGCCCGGGCGCAGGATCGTCCACTTCAGACCTGACGCTCGTACGGAGTCCTCCAGTACCGCAGGGTGACGGCCCGTTGCCACTCCTTGCGACGACAGCAGTACTACTCGGCCGACGCCGGACGATCGGGCTGCGGCGAGCAGGTCGTCCAGTGGCGCGAAACCGCCGGGGACCATCAGGAACAGCGCTTTGGCACCGTCCAAAGCGGACTCTGCGTCGCGTGCCACGCGGACGCCGGCGGGCACGTCCGCCGTCTTCTGGCGGGATATCGCCGTTACCTGTTCGCCGGCCTCGGCCAGGGCCTGGACCAGTGGCCTTCCGACGTTTCCTGTTGCTCCCATGACTGTGATCATGCGAGCGACGCTACATTCCGACGTATAGTAGGTACCTAGAGGAAAGTAATGGCTGGAGGCGCCGAAAGTGACTGAGACCACACCCGAGCTGGCCTGCCCGATCGCACCCGTCGTCGACATCGTCTTCAGTCGCTGGACGACGCCGATCCTGTGGTCGCTCAAGGAATACGGGCGGCAGCGGTTCGTGGAGCTGGAACGTCGCATCGGCACGATCACGCCGAAGGTGCTCACCCAGCGGCTGCGCCAGCTGGAGCGGGACGGTCTCGTCGTGCGGACCTACCACGCCGAGGTGCCGCCGCGCGTGGAGTACGAGATCAGCGAGCTGGGCCGCAGCCTCGGGCCGCTGTTCGCGAGCCTTTCCGAGTGGTCCGGCAACCTCGACCGGGTCGAAGCGGCCCGGGAGGCCTACGACAACCGGTCCCGCCACTGAGGTGCGGGAGGTCCGGGACCCACACCGAGCCGGCGCGAGTCCCGGAAAACTACTCCGTGACCTTCCGGGCCGTCGCCATCGCGCGTTCGGTCTCCCAGAACGCGCGCATCGACGTGATCAGGCCGTCCTCGCCCACCCGGTAGACGAACACGCCGTCCGTGTCGACGCGGTAGCCGCCCGGCAGGTACGTCGTGATCGTGCCGACGTTCGCCACCTCGTCACCCGCCGCATGGGAGTCGCGGATGACGAACTCGAAGCGCTCGACGTTGCCGATCGTCTTGTCCCAGAAGGCACTGATGCCGTCGTGACCGTGGTGACCCTTGCCCGCCTCGTCGAACATCGACGGGCCGACCGGGTCCTCGACGACGCCGTCGGCCGCGAACAGCGCGAGCCACGCGTCCTTGTCCCCCGCCGTCACCGCCGTCATCGAGGCCAGCGCCGCGCGCCGCGCCGGCGGCTGCTCCTTCTCCGTGTCCCAGCTGACCTGCACGCCCATCGCCGTCACTCCCCGAACTTGTCGATGATCTCGGCCCCGAACTTGTGGATCGACTCCAGCTTCGGTTCGACCGGGGCGTCGAACCCGACGCCGTCGAACACCCACGGCATGGTGATGATGTCGGTGACGCCGGCCTCGGCCTGCTCGTGGTAACCGTCGAGGCCGAACTTGTCGATGCAGACGGCCTGGTACTCGAACGGGTCGTCGGCGCGGCCGCGCTCGGCCAGCAGCTCCTTCAGCCGGGCGATCGTCTCGCGCAGCTCCTCGAGCTTCATCATCGCCGACGACCAGCCGTCGGCGACGCGGGCCGCGCGCCGCAGCGCGACGTCGGTGTGGCCGCCGATGTAGAACGGCACACGCTTGGGCGGCGCCGGGCTCATCTGCAGCTTGTCGAAGTCGTAGAACTCGCCGTGGTACTCGACCATGCCGCCGTCGAGAATCAGGCGGAGCACGTCGATGGCCTCGTCGACCCGCTTGCCGCGCCGCTCGAACGGGACGCCGCAGTACTCGAACTCCTGCGGCAGCCAGCCGACGCCGAGGCCGAGCCCGAACCGGCCGCCGGTGAGCACCGACGCCGAGCCGACCTGGCGCGCGAGCAGCACCGGGTTGCGCGACCCGAGCTTCAGCACCGACGTGTAGAACTCGATGCGGCTGGTGACCGCGCCCATGGCGGCGGTCGCGACCAGCGGGTCGACCCAGGGTGTGTCGGCGGTCCAGAACCGGCTGCCGTCGGGGGTGTAGGGATAGTCTGTGGAAACCGTCTCCGCGTAGAAGAGCGAGTCCGGCAGGGCGATGGAGGCGAAGCCGGCCTCTTCCGCGGCCCGGGCGAGCTCGCCCAGCTGATCAAGCGGGTTCATCGCGATCGACAGGGTGAACTTCATAGCACGGAACTATAACGTGTTCTAGTTTCTTCGGCCAGGCCTGAGGGTGTGCCGGATCACTCCCGGGGAACCCTCCGCGTAACGTCCGCGTTGTCCGGATCAAAGGTGACTTCCGGTCACCGGGCACCGAGCTTCTGGGAGTGGTCCATGGGCACCGCGATCTTCCTGATCGTGCTCGTCGTCGTGATCGTCGGTGGCGGCCTCTATTTCTCGCGGCAGCGCGCCGCGGCCCGGCAGCGGGAGCTCGACGACGCCAAGGCCGACGCGCGCCGGCTCGTCGAACGGCTCGGCGGCCAGGTCCTCAACATCAACGGCACCGACACCGCGTCACAGCAGGCGATGGCCGACGCGAGCGAGCGCTACAACGCGGCCGGGTCGCAGATGGAGCAGGCCCAGACCATCGAGCAGGCCCGGCTGGTCAAGGACACCGCCGTCGAAGGCCTCTACTACGTCCGCGCCGCGCGGGTCGCGATGGGCATGGACCCGGGCCCGCAGCTGCCGGAGGAGGCCGAGCGCGAGCGCGCCGGCAAGGTGACCGAGCGCCGCGACGTGGACGTCGAGGGCCAGCACTACGCCGCGTCCCCCGACGCCGGCCAGGACACGCCGTACTACTACCCCGGCGGCCGCGTCGCCGGGCGTCCGGTGCCGCAGGGCTGGTACAGCGAGCCGTGGTGGAAGCCGGCGCTGATCGCCGGTGCCTGGGGTCTCGGGTCGATGTTCCTGTTCAGCGCGATGTTCTCCGGCATGGGCGGCATCGCCAGCGCCGGGGCCTGGGAGTCGGGCTACGACGCCGGCCAGCAGGACGCGCTCGACTCCGGTGACGCGGGTGGCGGTGACGGCGGTGATGGTGGCGGTGACGGCGGCGGCGACTTCGGCGGTGGTGACGGCGGCGGCGACTGGGGCGGCGGCGGTTTCGACGGCGGCGGCTTTGACGGCGGTGGCTTTGACGGCGGTGGCTTCGACGGGGGCGGTTTCGACTTCTGAGCACCGGCTGGCATCCTCCTGGACGACGTTCGGGAGGATGCCGTGGCGACAGTCCTGATCCCCGTCCCGGCCCGGGACTCGGACCCGTCCGAAGTGGCCGTCAGCTGGGCGGTGCTGAGCCGGGACCATACGGTCGTCTTCGCGACCCCCGGCGGCGAGCAGGCCGCCTGTGACGAGCTGATGGTCACCGGCGAAGGCCTCGACCTCTGGGGCCGAGTGCCGGGCTTGAAGAAACTCACCGCACTCGGCCGGGTGCTGCGGGCCGACGCAGCCGCGCGTGAAGCCCACCGCGCGCTGCTCGCGGATCCCGCGTGGCGTACCCCGATCCGCTGGGACGCCATCAAGCTCGACGACTACGACGGCGTGCTGCTGCCCGGTGGGCACCGGGCCCGCGGCATGCGCGAGTACCTCGAAAGCCCGCTGCTGCGGGACATCGTCGTCGGCGCCTTCCGCCGCGACCTGCCGGTCGGCGCGATCTGCCACGGCGTGCTGCTCGCCGCGCGCAGCGTCGACCCGGACACCGGGCGCTCGGTGCTGCACGGCCGCACGACGACGGCGCTGACCTGGCGGCTGGAGCGCACGGCGTGGCGGCTCGCGCGGCGGACGCGGTTCTGGGACCCGGGCTACTACCGCACCTACCTCGAGGAACCGGGCCAGCCCGAGGGGTACATGTCGGTGCAGCAGGAGGTCACCCGCGCGCTGGCGCGTCCGGAGGACTTCCGCGACACGACCGACCGCGTCCAGGCGAGCGGCCGGGCCCGCGACCGGCTCGACGACGAGCGGCCGGCGTTCGTCGTCGAGGACGGCAACTACGTGTCGGCCCGCTGGCCGGGCGACGTGCACACGTTCGCGAAAGCGTTTGCGACCCGGCTTTGAGTCAGGCGGGCTGGCAGGTCGGGCACCAGTAGAGGTTCCGCCCCACCAGCGACGACGTCTCCACCGGCGTCCCGCAGACCAGGCAGGGCTCGCCGGCGCGGCGGTAGACGTACACCTCGCCGCCGTGGCGGTCGACGCGTGCCGCGCGGCCCATCGCCTCCGGCAGGTGCTCCGGGCGGACCGTGTCGATGCGGCCGACGCGGACGCCGTCACGCATCAGCGTCACCAGGTCGGCCCACATGTCGTCCCACAGCGCGCGGTCCAGCGCGCGCCCCGGCGTCATCGGCGCGACGCCGTGGCGGAACAGGACTTCGGCGCGGTAGACGTTGCCGACGCCGGCCAGCACGGCCTGGTCCATCAGCAGTGCGGCGACCGAGACCTTGGACTTCGAGATCCGCGCCCACGCCTTCTCCGGCTTCGCGTCCCGGCGCAGCGGGTCGGGGCCGAGGCGCGCCTTGATCGCGTCGGCCTGGGCCGGGTCCAGCAGCTCGCACGTGTTGGGGCCGCGCAGGTCCGTCCACTGCGTCCGGCCGACCAGCCGCATCCGGACCTGGCCGACCGGCGGCGGCACGGGCAGCTTGCCCTCGCCGAAGATGCCGATCAGGCCGAGGTGGATGTGCACGATCCCGTGCGGGCCGTAGTCGTGGAACAGGTGCTTGCCGTGCGCCTCGGCACCGACGAGCACCTGACCGTCCAAACGGGACGCCTCGGCGGCGAAGCGGCCCTGCGGGCTGCTCACCGCGACCGGGGCACCGGCGTAACGGCGCTTGTGCAGCCGCGCCAGCCGGTGGAGCGTGTGCCCCTCGGGCATCAGGCCTCCGGCAGGGCCGGCGGGGTCCCGGTGCGCTCGTAGTCGAGCAGCTGCTGCACGCGGCGGGCGTGCCGCTCCTCCGGCGAAACCTCCGTCGCGAGGAACGCTTCGACGATCTCGGTGGCCTGCTCGGCGGTGTGCATCCGGGCGCCGACGCCGATCAGCTGCGCGTGGTTGTGCTCCCGGCACAGCTGGGCGGTCTCGACGCTCCAGGCCAGGCCGGCCCGCGCGCCGGGCACCTTGTTCGCGGCGATCTGCTCGCCGTTGCCGGAGCCGCCGACGACGATGCCGCGGCTGCCCTCGTCGGCCACGACGCGCAGCGCCGTCTCGACGCAGTAGGCCGGGTAGTCGTCGGCCGCGTCGTAGACCCGCGGGCCGATGTCGGTGACCTCGTGGCCCTGCTTCTCCAGGTGAGCCACCAGGTGGTTCTTCAGCTCGAAGCCGGCATGGTCGGATCCCAAGTAGACACGCACGGCTGGAAGTCTGCCATCACGGCCGGTTTCCGGCATGCTCCGGGGGTGGGGATCTGGGAGCAGACGGGGCACGACGTCCGGCTCGACTGGGGCGGTGAAGGCGTGACCGCGCTCGGCCGCGAATGTGCCGTGCTGATCGTCGTCGACGTCCTTTCCTTCAGCACCACCACGGATCTCGTGGTCGGCCGCGGCGGGCGGGTGCTGCCGGTGCGGTGGCGCGACGAACGCGGTGTCGCCCAAGCGCGGGCCGCCGGTGCCGTCATCGCCGGTGAGGGCACGTTCACCCTGCGGCCGTCGTCCGTGACGGACATCCCGCCCGGCACGCTCCTCGCGCTCCCCTCCCCGAACGGCGCCACCCTGTGCGACGCCGCCGCGGCGACCGGCGCCCACGTGCTGGCCGGCTGCCTGCGCAACGCGTCCGCCGTGGCCGCCAGGGCGCACGAGCTGGGCGGCCCGATCGGGGTCATCGCGGCCGGGGAACGCTGGGGTGTGAACATGTCCGGCGACGGTGACACGTTCGGGCCGCTGCGCCCGTGTGTCGAAGACCAGGTCGGCGCGGGCGCGATCGCCGCCGCGCTGGCCCGGCTGGGGTGCACACTGTCGCCCGAAGCCGCGCTGGCGGCGCGCGCGGTGGACGTCGCGTCGATCGCGGACTGCGTGTCCGGGCGCGAGCTGACCGAGGCGGGGCACGGCGGCGACGTCGCGCTGGCCGCACAGATCGACGTGAGTGGAACCGCTCCCGTCCTGCACGAAGGAGTCCTGCGATGACCGGTCACTGGGTCGAGGTCGCCGACGGCGTGCACGCGCGGCGGTACGAGGAGCTGGACCTGACCGTCGGGCTGGTCGTCGGGGCCGACCGCTGCCTGGTCATCGACACGCGCGGCGACCTGGACCAGGGCGCCGAGCTGGCGGCGGCGGTGCGCGAGCTGACGTCCTTGCCGTGGGCCGTCGCGTTCACGCACGCGCACTTCGACCACACCTGGGGCACCGAGCGGTTCCTGCCGTGCGCGGTCTGGGCGCACGAGGGCTGCCGCGCCGAGCTGACCGAATACGCCGAGGGCGCGCGGGAGAAGTGGATGGCGTACTACCGCGAGGAAGGCAAGCCGGCGATCGCCAACGCCATCGCGCGCACCACGTTCGTGGTCCCCGACCACCTGTTCAGCGACCGGACCGAGCTCGACCTCGGCGGCCGGACGGCGGTGCTGCTGCACCCCGGCCGCGCCCACACCGACCACGACGTCATCGTGCACGTGCCGGACGCCGACGTCGTCTTCGCCGGCGACATCGTCGAGAACGCCGAACACGGCTTCAGCGCGTTCTCGTTCAGCCCCGACTCGGACCTGACCGCCTGGCCGGACACCCTCGACACGCTGCTGGCGCTGGAGCCGCGCGTGGTCGTCCCCGGCCACGGCGACCCGGTCGACGCCGACTTCGTCCGCTACCACCGCCACGGCCTGCACGAGCTGATCGCGCTCAAGGCGGCGGTCGGGCGCGGCGAGTCGACCGAGGCGGCGGCGGTCGCAGCTTCCCGCTACCCCGCCGACGTCACCTCGGCCGCCCTCAAGACGCTCTGAAGCCGGGGATTCCTGCGAACGGCCGTTGATCAGCTTCACCGGCCGGCCCTAGGTTCGAGGGTGACGGCGCGCCCAGGCGCGCCGCACCGGAATCCGAGGGGGATCCTTGTCATCTGAACATGTGCGTCGTGCTGCCCTTTTCCTGGCCGCGTCGACCGCGACAGCAATGCTGACCGCCGCCGGCCCGGCCGTCGCCGCGTCGGGCTGCACCTGGCAACCGGAGTCGGTCGGTCTCGCGAACAGCGTCGTCGTCGGCGCCGACAGCACGAACGGCTACGTGGGCGTCGAACCGGGGCTCCAGGACCGTGTCAGCGTCTGGCGGGCCGGCCGCGAAACCGACCTCGGCACGCCGCCGGCCAGCGGGGGTTACGCCCCCGTCACCCAGTTCGGCCTCGACGTCACCAGCGACGGCGTGGTGGTGGCCAACACCAGCGACTACGGCTCGGTGCAGGGACAGGCGTCGGTCCACGAGAACGGCGCCTGGCACGTGCTGCCCGTGCCGGCCGGCTTCAGCCAGGCCGGCGCCCGTGCGATCAACGAGCACGGAGACATCGCGGGGACCGTCTGGAAGCCCGACCACCAGGGTGGTCGAGCCGTCGTGTGGCCATCCGGCGCGCGCGACGCGGTCCGGTTCCTCGAAACGCCGGCGGGCAACGAGACGGTGGCGGCGGGCATCGACGAGGCCGGCAACGTCGTCGGCGGCCTGCGCAACGCCGACTACTCCACCGACGGCGTGCTCTGGAGCCCGTCCGGCGCGCTGGTGTCACGGGTGGGCTCGAGCACGAGCCCCTACCGCGCCCAGCGGCTCGCGGACATCGCCGGCGGAGTCGCGGTCGGCAAGGACGAGACCGGCTCGTACGACACCGCGACGATGTTCACTCTGACCGCCGGCGGAGTCCGCACCGACCTCGCCGGGACCAGCACGTGGTGGCCGACCGCGAGCGGCCCGAACGGGCTCGTCACGGTCCTCGACCAGGGCACCCACGGCGTGGGCGGGGTCCTGCGGAACGGGGTCGTCGAACGGGTCTTCGTGAGCGGCGGTCAGGTCCAGCTGAACGCCGTGGCCGGGGACGGCACGGTCGGCGGTACCACCACGGGGCCGTTCGGCGGCCAAGGCGCCATCTGGCACTGCGCCTGACACTTCCGGGGGCGGCGACCGCGCCGCCCCCGGAAGCAGGGGTCAGTCGAAGTTCAGCTCGCCCGTTCGGGTGCGCTTGAGCTCGAAGAAGTCCGGGTAGCTCGACAGCGCGACCGCGCCGTCGAACACCTTCAGAGCGTCTTCGCCGCGCGGGATCGAGCTGAGGACCGGGCCGAAGAACGCCACGCCGTCGATGTGGATCGTCGGGGTGCCGACGTCCATGCCGACCGGGTCCATGCCCTCGTGGTGGCTCTTCTTCAGCGCCTCGTCGTACTCCTCGGAGTTCGCGGCGTCGAACAGCTCGGCCGGCGCGCCGATCGCGGCCAGGGCCTCCTTGATGACCGCGTCGCGGTCCTTGTTGCCCTGGTTGTGGAAGCGGGTGCCGAACTCGGTGTAGTAGTCCCGCAGCACCTCTTCGCCCTTGAGCTGCGACAACGCCACCGCGACGCGCACCGGGCCCCAGCCCTGCGCCAGCAGCTCCTTGTACTTCTCCGGCAGCTCGTCGCGGCCCGAGTTCAGGTACGAGAGGCTCATCACCCGGAAGTTCAGGTCCAGGTCGCGGTGCTTCTCGACCTCGAGGATCCAGCGCGAGGTGATCCAGGCGAACGGGCAGATCGGGTCGAAGTAGAAATCGACCTTCGTAGGCTGCTCGGCAGCGGTCATCGAGTACTCCTGTGCGCATAAGTCGACGTCGGCGTGCGGGCAGAGCCCACACTGCGGGCCAACACCAGGGAGCGCACGCTTGTTCCCTTATCGCCCGCCACCCCGTACCCATGATTGGATGCGGGGAGCCTGAAACCGATCCCACGACCAGAGGTGCCTGTGCCCGCCCCCAACCTGACCCGCGACCTTGCCAAGCTGCGCGCGGATCTGCTCGAAGTCACCGGCTACGACATCGAGCTCGATCTGACCGACGGCCACGGCGGTCCCGGGGAGAAGACCTTCGCGTCGAAGACGACCGTCCGGTTCGCCAGCGCCAAGGCAGGCGAACGGACCTGGGTCGACCTCGTCGCCGACCGCGTGCACGCCGCCACGCTCAACGGTGCGGACGTCGACGTGAGCGCCTACGTCGAGGACAAGGGCATCGCGCTGGCGGACCTGGCCGAGACGAACGAGCTCACGGTCACCGCCGACTGCCGCTACATGAACACCGGTGAGGGCCTGCACCGGTTCGTCGACCCGGTCGACGACGGTGTCTACCTGTACACCCAGTTCGAGACGGCCGACGCCAAGCGCATGTTCGCCTGCTTCGACCAGCCCGACCTCAAGTCGGTCTACCGGCTCACGGTGATCGCGCCGAAGGACTGGAAGGTCGTCTCGAACACCCTCGCCGAATCCGCCGAGGAGACGCCCGAGGGCGCCGTCCGGACGGTCTTCAAGGAGTCCGAGCGGCTCTCGACCTACCTGGTCGCGCTGATCGCCGGGCCGTACGCCGAGTGGCACGACGAGTACACCGACGAGCACAAGACGATCCCGCTGGGCATCTACTGCCGCGCGTCGCTGTCCGACCACATGGACGCCGACCGGCTGTTCACCGAGACCAAGCAGGGTTTCGGCTTCTACCACGAGAAGTTCGGCACCCCGTACCCGTTCTCCAAGTACGACCAGCTGTTCGTGCCGGAGTTCAACGCGGGCGCGATGGAGAACGCCGGCGCGGTCACGTTCCTCGAGGACTACGTCTTCCGCAGCCGCGTCACCCGCTACGCCTACGAGCGGCGCGCCGAGACGCTGCTGCACGAGATGGCGCACATGTGGTTCGGCGACCTGGTCACCATGCGCTGGTGGGACGACCTGTGGCTGAACGAGTCGTTCGCGACCTTCGCCAGCGTGCTCGCCCAGGCCGAGGCCACCGAGTACAAGAACGCGTGGACCAGCTTCGCGAACATCGAGAAGTCGTGGGCCTACCGCCAGGACCAGCTGCCCTCGACGCACCCGATCGCCGCGGACATCGTCGACCTGCACGCGGTCGAGGTGAACTTCGACGGCATCACCTACGCCAAGGGCGCGAGCGTGCTCAAGCAGCTCGTCGCCTACGTCGGCCTCGAGCACTTCCTGGACGGGCTGAAGGTCTACTTCGGCAAGCACGCCTGGGGCAACGCGACACTGGCCGACCTGCTGGGCGCGCTGGAAGAGGCGTCCGGGCGCGACCTGTCGTGGTGGAGCGCGCAGTGGCTGGAGACGACCGGCCTGAACTCGCTGAGCCCGCGCTATGAAGTCGGCTCGGACGGCAAGTTCAGCTCGTTCGCCGTCGTGCAGTCCGGCGCCAAGCCCGGCGCCGGCGAGCTGCGCACGCACCGCGTCGCCGTGGGCATCTACGACGAGGACGGCACCGGCAAGATCGTCCGGACCCACCGCGTCGAGCTGGACGTCGACGGCGAGCGCACCGAGGTGCCGGACCTGATCGGCCGGGCCGCGGGCAAGCTCGTGCTGGTCAACGACGACGACCTGACCTACTGCACGATGCGGCTGGACCCGGCGTCGCTGACCACGCTGATCGACCGCGTGGCCGACATCACCGAGTCGCTGCCGCGGACGCTGTGCTGGTCGGCGGCGTGGGAGATGACCCGCGAGGCCGAGCTGAAGGCCCGCGACTTCGTCACCCTGGTGCAGCGCGGCATCCACACCGAGACCGAGGTCGGCGTCGTCCAGCGGCTGCTGCTGCAGGCGCAGACCGCGCTGAACTCCTACGCCGAGCAGGGCTGGGCGGCCTCGACCGGCTGGCCGGCGTTCACCGGGCGGCTGCTGGAGCTGGTCCGCGGCGCCGAGGCGGGCTCGGACCACCAGCTGGCGTTCGTGAACTCGCTGACCGGCTCGGTGCTGGACGACGGCACGCTCGCGGTGGTCGCCGGCTGGCTCGACGGCTCGGCCCCGCTGGAGGGCCTGTCCGTCGACACCGACCTGCGCTGGCGGCTGCTGCACGCGCTGGTCTCGCACGGCAAGGCGGACTCGGCGGAGATCGAGGCCGAGCTGGCCCGCGACAACACGGCCACCGGCCGCCGCCAGGCCGAACGCGCCCGTGCCCTGCGCCCGACGGCGGAGGCCAAGGCCGACGCGTGGCAGCGCGCGGTCCACGACGACGAGCTGCCGAACGCGGTCAGCGACTCGCTCATCTCCGGCTTCTCGCACCCGGGCCAGAAGGCGCTGCTGGGTTCGTACGTCGCGAAGTACTTCGAGGTGATCGACGAGGTGTGGCAGCGGCGTTCCAGCGAGCGCGCGCAGCCGATGGCGATCGGGCTGTACCCGTCGTGGGCCGTGGAGCCCGCGACGGTGGCGGCGTCCGACGAGTGGCTGAAGGGTGACCACGCCCAGGCCCTGCGCCGGCTGGTCTCCGAAGGCCGGGCGGGCATCGTCCGGGCCCTGGCGGCCCGCGACTTCGACGCCCAGGCCTGACCCGAACGCCACCGTACGCAAAAGGGCCCCGCACCGAGGTGCGGGGCCCTTTTCGTCTGTCTGGGGTCAGCGAGGCGCGGGGCCCGCCTGGTCGGACAGCATGCGCAGCGCGTTCGCGAGGCCGTTGACCAGGCCGCGGACCAGGTCACCCTCCTTGAACGACGCCACCATGCTCGCGATCGCCAGCTTGCAGCCGCGGTCGGGCAGGCGGCTGTAGGCCGTCTTGCCCGTGACGATCTCGATCAGCCGCTCGCCGGGCGAGACCGCGATCAGGACCGCGTTGGCCGGGTCCGGCGTCGTCGCGTGCAGCTTCTCCGCCGCCGCGCGGCTGTCCTGGCCGCCCAGCTCGCCGAGGTACAGGCTGAAGTCGAGGCCGGTCTCCCGGCTCGCGAACGTCAGCGCCTCGTCCAGGCGGGCCAGCTGGCGGGTGGTGAACGGCCCGGCCGGAGCGGCGGGCTCGTACATCTTCGCGGCCGACACGCGGCCGCTGGACGTCAGCGCTTCGCCGTAGCCCAGCTCGGACTCGTCGACGCGCTTCGTCAGCTCACCAGTTGCCACGAGCGCCTCCCGCCGCGGTCGAGGTGCCCGTGGACACCGTGCTGCCTCCGGCACCGGCGTGCCGGTGCCCCTCGCCGACCCCTTCGGGGTTGGCGCTCCACCACATGGCCGGATACTCCCAGGCCTGGCCGTTCCGGTACCGCGGGGCGCCACCGGACCTGCGCCGCAGCGTCAGGAGGCCGGCGAAGCCGTAGATGGCCAGCGGGATCACGGCGAAGACCAGGATCGTCTCGACGATGTTCACGGCGCTGAGCGTATCGGATGACCTCCGCGAGCACCGCGCCCGCCGCGCTCGACCGTTCGTCGTAAGCCAACCGCCGTCCGCCGCTTGGCGCGCGGGCACTGGAACGTTGGGGCGAAGACCGTCGGGCCGAAAGGTTGCAACTCAACGTACAGGCGGCCGCACCCGCCGCTGTCGTCTTGTCGTTGCCTTGAAATCCTCGTAGCTTTTTCACCTGTACGGGCCTTGCGCCCCGCTCCCCAGCCCCAGCAGGTAACGCACCGGTCCCAGGAGGCCTTGCCATGAACAGCGTCCACACCCCCGCACAGGCGATCACCGAGACCACGTCGTCACCCAGCGAGATCGAATTCGTGCCCGGAACCCGTGTGACGGCGGGCACAAGGGTTACCCGGGGTACACGCGTCACGCGCGGTACTCGCGTCACGGCGGGAACCCGCGTCACCATGGGCACGCGGGTGACGGCGGGCACGAGGGTCACGCGCGGGACGCGGGTCACCCGGGGCACCCGCGTGACGATGGGCACGCGGGTGACGGCCGGCACGCGCGTCACCTGTGGCACCCGCGTCACGCGCGGCACCAGGGTCACCCGGGGCACGCGCGTCACCATGGGGACCCGCGTCACCTGCCAGAGCGAGTACGCGCTGGCCGCCTGAGCCTCACCTGTTCACCAGGGCCGCTCGCACCACCTGAGGACATGCGCAAGCACCCGGCTCGCCCCGGCCGCCGCAAGGCAGCCGGGGCGCCGGCATGTTCGGGCCCGGTGCGTACGGGGAGCTAGGCCGCGGACCCGAGATAAGGCCGCCAGAGCGGGTCGGCCTCCTTGGAGTGGGCGAGCAGCCGCCAGTGCGGGCCGTGCGGGGCCCGCGGGACGACGCGCAGCCGCCAGTTGATCTCCGAGAGCAGCCGGTCCGCTTTGCGGTGGTTGCACTTGGCGCAACAGGCGACGCAGTTGGTCCAGGCGTGGGGTCCGCCACGGCTGCGCGGGATGACGTGGTCGATCGTCTCGGCCCGCCCTCCGCAGTAGGCGCAGCGGTACCGGTCGCGGTGCATCAGCCCGGCCCGGGTCAGCGGTACCTGGGCCCGGTAGGGCACCCGCACGTACGTGCTGAGCCGGATCACCGAGGGCAGCGGCAGCGACACCGTCGCGGCGTGCAGCTCGATGCCACCGGGGTCGCCGTGCACCACTTCGGCCTTGCCGCACATGACCAGCACGACCGCGCGGCGCAGGGGCAGCGCGGTCAGCGGCTCGAAGGTGGCGTTGAGCAGGAGCACCCGGCGCCGGCCCCAGGCCGGAGCCGCCGGATCCCGGCCTCTACTACGCTGTCCGGGCGGGCGGGTAACTCCCCCTGGGCGGTTCCCCGGCCCGGCCGGGACGGATCCGCCGGATGCGGAACCCCCCGGATAGGCGCGCAGGACCACCTCTGGCGTCTCATCGGCCATGGCTTGGCCGGAGACACCGCGGGGGCTGGGTTGTCGGTCTGGCACTCGACCACCTCCAGGGGCGTAGGCATAGTCGACCACAGAACAGGCCCCCAGCGCACGTGTGTTACAAGACGTGTCACATCCGCGCGACCCAACATCCACTCGAAGTTGGGGAAACCGACCTGATCGGAAGGATGATCGAACTCCCGTGTCCCCCTCGCTCACCGTCGACCAGACACCGTGCATCACCGACGCCTCCACCTTCTGTTACCAGGTGTACAAGGCGACTAACAACGTGTGGCTGGCCGGCTCGACGAACTGGCTGCTCACCAAGCCGCTGAAGATCCTGATGATCATCGTGATCGCGTTCCTGGTGCGCCTGCTGCTCAAGCGGCTCATCAACCGCGTCACGACGCTGCCCAAGACGGGCGGCAAGCTCCCGTCGCTGCTGCGCCCCCTGCGCGAACGCGCCCCGGAGGTGCTCGGCTCCGCCGTCATCGAACGGCGCCGCCAGCGCGCGACGACCATCGGCTCGGTGCTGAAGTCGATGGCCACGTTCCTGATCTACGGCCTCGCGTTCATCCTCGTGCTGGGTGAACTGGGCATCAACCTGGGGCCGATCATCGCGTCGGCCGGCATCATCGGCGTCGCCATCGGGTTCGGCGCCCAGAACCTCGTGCGGGACTTCCTGTCCGGCATCTTCATGATGATCGAGGACCAGTACGGCGTCGGCGACGTCGTCGACATCGGCGAGGCGACCGGCACCGTCGAGGCCGTCGGCCTGCGGATCACCACGCTGCGCGACCTCAAGGGCACGGTCTGGTACGTCCGCAACGGCGAGGTCCTGCGCGTCGGCAACTCCAGCCAGGGCTTCGCGGTCGCGGTGGTCGACGTCCCGCTGGGGTACTCGGCCGACGTCGAACGCGCGTCCGCCGTGCTCATGCAGGCCGCTTCGACGGCGACGGAGAGCGAAGCGCTGCAGGCGAACGTCCTCGAGCCGCCGGAGATGCTGGGCGTCGAGAGCGTCACCCCGGAAGGCATCCAGATTCGCCTGACCGTGAAGGTCCGCCCGGGCAAGCAGTGGCTGGTGCAGCGCGCCCTGCGCGGTCAGCTGCTCGCGGCCCTGGAGGAGGCCGGCTTCGAGCCTCCGCTCGGCCGGCTGTTCCCGGCGGCGTCCCCGGTCATCGAGAAGTAGCCGCGGACGGCGGCGGCCCGGCCTTCCCGGCCGCCGCCGTTACGCTGGGAAACGGTTTTGCGACGGTTCGGAACGAGCGGTACCGGGCGTCGGGAACCTTTGGCGTAAGGGCAAAATGGGAGGCGTGTCACCAGTGAGCGAACCGGCGAACCTGTACGAAGCGGTGGGCGGCGAACCCACGTTCCGCCGGATCGTCGGGCGGTTCTACGAGGAAGTCGCGCGGGACGAGATCCTGCGCCCCCTCTACCCGGAGGAGGACCTCGGCCCGGCCGAGGAACGCTTCCGGCTGTTCCTGATGCAGTACTGGGGCGGCCCGCACACCTACTCCGACCAGCGCGGGCACCCGCGGCTGCGGATGCGGCACGCGCCGTTCAAGATCGGGCCGATCGAGCGGGACGCGTGGCTGCGCTGCATCCGGATCGCGGTGGACGAGGAGAACCTCGACGAGCCCTACCGGCAGCAGCTGTGGGCCTACCTGGAGATGGCCGCGCACAGCATGATGAACAGCTTCGTCTGATGAGACCCGAGCCGGCGGACGCCGCCTGGTGGCAGGACGCCGTCTTCTACCAGGTCTACGTGCGCTCGTTCGCCGATTCGGACGGCGACGGCGTCGGCGACCTGGAGGGCATCCGGTCCCGGCTCGGTTACCTGGAGCTGCTGGGCGTCGACGCGCTGTGGCTGACGCCCTTCTACCGCTCCCCCATGGCCGACCACGGGTACGACATCGCCGACCCGCGTGACGTCGACCCGATGTTCGGCACCCTCGGCGACTTCGACGTCCTGCTGACCGAGGCGCACAAGCGCAAGATCAAGGTCACCGTCGACATCGTGCCCAACCACACCAGCAACCAGCACGCGTGGTTCAAGTCGGCGATGGCGGCGGCGCCGGGCAGCCCGGAGCGCGAGCGCTACGTCTTCCGCGACGGCGTCGGCCCGCGCGGCGAGGACCCGCCGAACAACTGGGTCAGCGCGTTCGGCGGCCCGGCCTGGACCCGGGTGCCGGACGGCCAGTGGTACCTGCACCTGTTCGCGCCGCAGCAGCCGGACCTGAACTGGGCCAACCCCGAGGTCGCCGCCGACCTGGAGCGCACCCTGCGCTTCTGGCTCGAACGCGGTGTCGACGGCTTCCGCATCGACGTCGCGCACGGCATGGCCAAGCCGCCGGGCCTGCCGGACATGGACCCGCGGGCCGGCGGGTTCACCCCGACGCTCTACTACGACCCGCGCTGGGACTACGACGGCGTCCACGAGATCCACCAGATGATCCGCAAGGTGCTCGACGAGTTCCCGGAGACCATGGCGGTCGGCGAGATCTGGGTGACCGACGAGGAGCGCCTCTCGCGCTACCTGCGGCCCGACGAGCTGCACCTGGCGTTCAACTTCCGCCTGGTGCTCACCCACTTCGACGCCGACGCGATGCGCACGGCGATCCAGCGGTCCTTGACGGTCCCGGCGAAGGTCGGCGCCCCGGCGACCTGGACGCTAAGCAACCACGACGTCTGGCGCCAGGTCAGCCGCTACGGCGGCGGCGCCCAGGGCGTGCGCCGCGCCCGGGCGATGGCGCTGGTGGAGCTGGCGCTGCCCGGCGCGGTCTACCTGTACAACGGTGAAGAGCTGGGCCTGGCCAACGTCGACCTGTCCTTGGACGAGATGGCCGACCCGCGCGCGAAGACGAGCGGCGCGGAGTTCGGCCGCGACGTCTCCCGGGTGCCGCTGCCGTGGGAGGGCGACCTGCCGCCGTTCGGGTTCTCCCGCAACCCGCGCACCTGGCTGCCGATGCCGGGCGAGTGGGCCGAGCTGACGGTCGAGAAGCAGATAGAAGACGCCGATTCGACGCTCTCGCTCTACCGAGCGGCGATCGAGCTGCGGAAGACGCACTCGGCGTTCAGCGGCGAGGAACTGGAGTGGTACGGCGCGCCCGCGGGCTGTTTCGCGTTCCGGCGCCGGGGCGGCGGACTGGTGTGCGCGCTGAACACGTCGGCGAGCCCGATCGCGCTGCCGCCGGGAGAGGTGCTGCTGTCGAGCAGCCCGCTGGTGGACGGGAAGCTGCCCGCCGATTCGGCGGCTTGGCTGGTCTGACGCTCGGCTTTGCGACTTGCTCCGCGGCCGGGTTCTGCCGCTCTGGACGGCTCGCCTTTGACGTTTCCACAGGTGGTCGTGGTTGTGGACAACTCCGCGAGGAATCGCCTTGTCCCGGGGTTCCGTCGGTGGGGGCCGATACGCTGGAGCTGGGACCGGCCCCCTTGGGGAGGGCGGGCGCCGTGTGGGCGGCGCCGCGATGACCGGGCTGGGCGGCCCGGACCGAAGACGTCATTTGGTGGCCGCCGCCGGCCTCGCGTTGGGCGGGCTGGGCGCCCGGAACCGAGCTGTCGCCAACACCACTCGCCAGCAACAGCGCGCCAGGCGGACTGGTCACCCGGAGCCGAGCCATCGGCAAATGACCCACCAGCAACCGCGCATCGGGCGGACTAGTCACCGGGAGCCAAGCCATCAGCAAAGACCTACCAGCAGCCGCGCGCTGGGCGGACTGGTCACCAGGAGCCAAGCCATCAGCAAAGACCCACCAGCAGCCGCGCGCTGGGCGGACTAGTCACCCGGACCCGAACGGTCGCCAACACCACCCACCAGCAGCGGCGCGCTAGCCGGACCGGTCATTCGAACGCGAACCACCGGCAAGGACCCACCCAGCAGCCACGCCGCGCTAGCCGGACCGGTCGCCTGAATCCGAATCATCGGGAAAGACCCACCCGCCAGCCAAGCCGCGCCAGGTGAGCGCCGCGCTAGGCGGACTGGTCACCCTGACCCGAACCATCGGCAAATACCCCCGCCAGCAGCAGCACGCTAGGCGGACTGGTCTCCCGAACCCGAGCCGTCGTCAAAAGCGCCGCTCGCCAGCCAGGCCACCAGCGCAGCGGCCTGGAGGTAGGGCGCCGCCTGGGCGGCCGCCCGGCCCGCCGCACGCGTGCGGCCCCACCTCTCAGGTCGCTCGGCGCGCTCCGGCGCCTGCTCCCCCGGCCGGCGGTCACGCCGCCACGGCGTCTCGTCCGTGCGGACTTCGTCGAGGAAGTCCGCCGTCGGGTCGCCTTCGTCCGGGGTCATGCCTCCAGACTGCCACCGATCGCGCGGACCGGCGGGAGCCGTAAGAACTCTGTCAGAACAGCAGTGGCAGCAGGGCGTGGCGGCGGCGCAGGATCGCGCCGTACCGGGCGTCCAGGCGCAGCCACGAGTCCGTCGCCGTCACGCGGACGACGTCGCCCTCGACGCCCGAGTCCACGAAACCCATGCCGGACAACGCGAACAGGCAGCGCATCTGGACCTTGACCTCCAGCGAGCCGCCGCTGACGGTGAGCACCGCCTGGTCCATCAGCGACGCCGGCGGGTTGCCGTGCGGGCCCGCGTTGTCGCGGGCCAGCGTGACACCGCGGTCGGCCAGCTCCGCCACGACATGCGCCGGGAGCTCGTCGACCAGCTGCCAGCGGCCGGTCGGCGGCAGCTCGCCGTGCCACAGCAGGTCACGGGCCGGGCCCGGGTCCATCCGCGGGCCGCCCGCGATCGTCAGGGCGGCGAGCAGCTCGTTGCCGGACACCGTGACGTCGCCGGGGGTGACGTCGCCGGCCACCGCGCGGGTCGCCAGGCACTCGAACGGCGTCACCGTCCAGGCCTCGACCACGCCGTCACCGCGCTGGCGCAGCCGGACGGCCGTCTGGCCGTCCAGCCGGACCGCGCGGGCGACGAACGCACCGAGGGTCTCCCGGTCCGCCGCGTCCGGCACCAACAACTCAGGCATCCGCGAACCCCTGCTTCAGAAACTCCGACTCGGGCGGAGTGAGCCTACGCGGCCGCAACGCGACGGTGTCGTACGGCGCCAGCACCGTCTCCGCGGTGACCGCGACCGGGTCGGACTCCGCCGGCCCGCCGTGCACGCGGTAGGACAGCGTGAAGCTCGCCGCCTTCAGCTCGGTCAGGTCGATGTCGACGCGGAGGTCCTGCCCGGACACGACGATCGGCCTGCGGTAGGCCACCGCGAGCTTGACCACGACGATGCCCTTGGGCAGCTGCTCCACCCCGGCCCTGACGGCCCCTTCGAACAGCAGCGGGATGCGGGCCTCTTCGAGCAGCGTCACCATCTTGGCGTGGTTGACGTGCCCGTAGACGTCCATGTCCGTCCAGCGCGGGCGGACCAGCGAAACGTAGGTCACCGCACCGTGCTCCGGATCTGGCGGGCCGCCACCGAAAGGGTCGCCAGGTCGAGCCGGCCGGACTTGGTGATCTCGTCGAGCGCGACGCGCGCCCGCTGCAGCCGGGACGAGTTGGTCTTCTCCCACTGCGCGATCTTGTCGTCGGCGGACGACCCGGGATCGCTGTGGCGCAACGCGTCCAGCGTGATCGCCCGCAGCGAGCCGTAGACGTCGTCGCGCAGCGAAAGCCGGGCGAGGGCGTGCCAGCGGTTGCCGCGTTCGAGCGCGCTGATCTCGGTGAGCATCTTGTCTACGTCCAGGTGCGCCGAAAGGGCGTAGTACAACTCCGCCGTCTCGGCCGGGCTGTGCGTCGCGTCCACGCCGATCTGCTGCTCGGCCAGCTCCGCCACCTCGGTGACGTCGAGCAGGCCGAACGTGTGCAGCAGCAGGGCGATCCGGCGGGCGAGCCCGGCCGGGACGTTGCCGGCGATCAGCTCGTCGGCCTTCGCCTGCACGGACTCCGCTTCCCGGCCGCGCAGCAGGTCGCCGATCTTCGGCACGAGGTCGTTGAGGACCCGCCCGAAGCGGTTGATCTCCGCCAGCGGCGCGAGCGGCTGCGGCCGGTTGGTGAGGAACCAGCGCGCGGCCCGGTCGAGCAGCCGCCGTGTCTCCAGCACCATCTCGTCGGCGAGGTCGGTGTGCACGACGTTGTCCAGCGCGTCGATCTCGTCGCGCAGCGCCGGGAGGTCGAACACGCGCGTGACGACGGCGTACGCGCGCACCGCGTCGGTCGCCGTCGCGTTCATCTCCTCCATCAGCCGGTAGACGAACGAGATGCCGCCGCCGTCGACGACCTCGTTGGCGATCAGCGTGGTGATGATCTGGCGGCGCAGCGGGTGCTCGCCGATCGCCGGCGCGAACCGTTCGCGCAGCGGCTGCGGGAAGTACTCCGGCAGCCGGCCCGCGAAGACCTGCGAGTCGGGCAGGTCGCTGGCCAGCAGCTCGTCCTTCAGTTCCAGCTTGACGTGCGCCAGCAGCGTCGCCAGCTCCGGCGAGGTGAGGCCCTTGTCCGCCTTCTCCAGCTCGCGGAACTCCGAGTTGCTCGGCAGCGCCTCGAGCTTGCGGTCGAAGGCGCCCGCGGCGACCAGCGCCTGCACCTGCCGCGCGTGCACCGAGACCATCGGCCCGGCGTGCGCCCGGCTGACGCCGAGCACCGCGTTCTGCCGGTAGTTGTCGGCCAGCACCAGCGCGCCGACCTCGTCGGTCATCTCCTCCAGCAGCTCGTTGCGCTGGGCCTGCTCGAGCTTCCCGGTCTGCACCAGGTGGTCGAGCAGGATCTTGATGTTGACCTCGTGGTCGGAGCAGTCGACGCCGGCGGAGTTGTCCAGTGCGTCGGTGTTGATCTTGCCGCCGTCGTGCTCCGGGCCGCCCTCGCGGGCGAACTCGATCCGGCCGAGCTGGGTCAGGCCCAGGTTGCCGCCCTCGCCGAAGACCTTGACGCGCAGCTGCTTGCCGTCGACGCGGATGGCGTCGTTGGCCTTGTCGCCGGCGTGGGCGTGGGTCTCGTTCTCCGCCTTGACGTAGGTGCCGATGCCGCCGTTCCAGAGCAGTTCCACCGGCGCCAGCAGGATCGACTGGATCAGGTCCATCGGCGCCAGTGCGGTGACGTCCGCGCCGAGGCCGAGGGCCTCGCGCACCTGCGGGCTGACCGGGATCGACTTGGCCGAGCGGGGGTAGATGCCACCGCCCTCGCTGATCAGCGAGCGGTCGTAGTCGTCCCAGGAGCTGCGCGGCAGGTCGAACAGCCGGCGGCGCTCGGCGAACGTCGAGGCCGCGTCCGGGTTCGGGTCGAGGAAGACGTGCATGTGGTTGAACGCCGCGACCAGCCGGATGTGCTCGGACAGCAGCATGCCGTTGCCGAAGACGTCACCCATCATGTCGCCGATGCCGACGACGGTGAAGTCCTCGGCCTGGGTGTCCTTGCCCAGCTCGCGGAAGTGCCGCTTGACGCTCTCCCAGGCCCCCTTCGCGGTGATGCCCATGGCCTTGTGGTCGTAGCCGACCGAACCGCCGGAGGCGAAGGCGTCACCGAGCCAGAAGCCGTACTGCGCCGACATCTCGTTGGCGATGTCGGAGAACTTCGCGGTGCCCTTGTCGGCCGCGACGACCAGGTAGGAGTCGTCGGCGTCGTGCCGGACGACACCCGGCGCGGGCACGGTCTTGCCCTCGACGCGGTTGTCGGTCAGGTCGAGCAGGCCGGCGATGAACATGCGGTAGCAGGCGATGCCCTCGGTCAGCTGGGCGTCGCGGTCGTAGCTCGAGTCGCCGCTCGGGACCGGCGGGCGCTTCACGACGAAGCCGCCCTTCGCGCCGACCGGCACGATGACGGCGTTCTTGACCGCCTGGGCCTTGACCAGGCCGAGGATCTCGGTGCGGAAGTCCTCCCGCCGGTCCGACCAGCGCAGGCCGCCGCGCGCGACCTCGCCGAAGCGCAGGTGCACGCCTTCGACGCGCGGCGAGTACACGAAGATCTCGAACCGCGGGCGCGGCTCGGGCAGGTCGGGCACGCCGCTCGGGTCCAGCTTGATCGCCAGGTACGGCCGTGGCGCGCCGTCGGCGTCGGTGACGTGGTAGTTCGTCCGCAGGGTGGCGCGGATGACGGCGGTCAGGCGGCGCAGGATCCGGTCCTCGTCGAGGCTGGTGACCTCGTCGATCATCTCGTTCAGCTCGGCCGCCAGGCCCTCGGTCGCGGCGTCGCGGTCGACGTCGGACAGGTGCAGGTCGAACCGGGCTTCGAACAGCCGCAGCAGCTTCGTGGCGACGTCGGTGTGGTTCAGCAGCGTGTTCTGGATGTAGTCCTGGGAGAACGCGCTGCCGGCCTGGCGCAGGTACCGCGAGTACGCGCGCAGCACGGCGGCCTGGCGCCAGGTGAGCCCGGCGCGCAGGACGAGGCCGTTGAGGCCGTCGACCTCGGCGTCACCGCGCCAGGCGGCCTGGAAGGCGTCCTGGAACCGGTCGCGCAGCTCGGTCACGGCGGCGTCGTCGGCCTGCTTGCCGAGCATCTTCTGGCTGATGCGGAGGCCGAAGTCGTAGATCCAGCACGGGCCGCCGTCCTCGCGGTGCAGCTCGTAGGGCCGCTCGTCGACGACCTCGACGCCCATCGCCTGCAGCACCGGCAGCACCTTCGACAGCGTCACGCCTTCGCCGCGCAGGTAGAGCTTGAACCGCCGCTCGCCGGGCTCGGCGTCGGCCGGCAGGTAGAACGACAGCGCGAGGTCGCCCTCGTCGTTGAGCGAGTCGAGCGCGCGGAGGTCGGCCAGCGCCTCGCCGGCGGAGAAGTCCTCCTTGTAGCCCTCGGGGAAGATGCTCGCGTAGCGCTGGCCCTGCTCGGTCGCCGACTCCTCGCCGAGGACACCGACCGCGACGCCGCCGTCGGAGCGCTCACGGCGTTCGTCGAGCACGGCCTCGACCATCCGGTCGTCCCAGCTGCGGACGGCGTCGTTGAGCCGGTCCTGGATCCGCGGGGTGTCCGGCTCCAGGCGGCGCGCGGGGTCGGTGTGCACCATGAAGTGCACCTGCGCCAGCACGGTTTCCCCGATGCGCGCGCTGTATTCGAGCTGGGTGCCTTCGAGCTCCTCGAGCAGGACCTCCTGCATCGCCAGCCGCGAGCGCGTCGTGTAGCGGTCCTGCGGGAGGTAGACGAGGCAGGAGTAGAAGCGGCCGTACGGGTCGCGGCGCAGGAACAGCCGGAGCCGGCGGCGGTCGGACAGCGTGATCGCGCCGGTCGTCGTCGAGTAGAGCGAGTCGGTGTCGGCGGAGAACAGGTCCGCGCGCGGCCAGTTCTGCAGCACCTCGAGCATCCGCTGGCCGGAGAAGGACTCCATGGGGAACCCGGCGCGGTGGATGACCTCGCGGACGCGGTCGCAGACCACCGGGATGTCGAGCACGTTCTCGTGCAGCGCGGTGGTGGTGAACATGCCGAGGAACCGGTGTTCACCGGTGACGGTGCCCTCGGCGTCGAAGGTCTTCACACCGACGTAGTACGGGTAGACCGGCCGGTGCACGGTCGAGGGCGCGCTCGCCTGGGTCAGCACGAGCAGCGACGGCGCGAGCGCGGACGTCGCGGTGTCCGGGCCCGCGGTGAGGCCGCGCGCGGCCAGGCTGTCCTGGCGCAGCACGCCGAGGCCGGACGCCAGCACCGCGCGCAGGGCGGGTTCGTCCGAGTCCGGGTGCGGGTTCTCGATCAGCTCGTAGCGGCGGTAGCCGAGGAAGGTGAAGTGCCCGTCGGCCAGCCAGCGCAGCAGCCGCGCACCCTCGGCGATCTCGTGGGCCGGCAGCCGCGGCGGGTCCGTCTCCAGCTCGCTCGCGAGCTGGCAGGCGGTCTGGGCCATCTTGTCGGCGTCCTCGACGACCTCGCGGACGTCGCCCAGCACGCTGGCGAGCCGGTTGTCGAGCTCGCGGGCGCGGTTCGGGTCGGTGACGAAGTCGATCTCGATGTACATCCACGACTCGGCGGCCGAGTTCGCGGGCGGCTCGCCCGGGTCGGCGTCCGGGTGCACCTCCTGCAGCTCACCGGTCAGGTCGCGGGTGACCACGACGATCGGGTGGACGATCCGCTGCACCTGCACGCCGTCGCGGGCGAACTCCGCGGCGATCGAGTCGACCAGGTAGGGCATGTCGTCGGTGACGACCTGCACGACGGTGGCCTCACGGGCCCAGCCGTCTTCGGCGACGGTGGGGTTGAGCAGCCGCACGGCGGGGCGGCCGGGCATCCGGGACTTGGCCAGCTGCAGCTGCGAGCGGACCGCGCCGACCAGGTTGACCGGCTCGTCGCCGACGATCTCCTCGGCCGGGATGTGCCGGTAGAAGAGCCGGATGAGCTCGCCGATCTCCGGGGCCAGCCCGGCAGCGGTGTCGATCAGGTCGTCCCTGATCTGTTCCGGGCTGGCGGTGGAGCGCGGGGTACCGAACTCGGGTTCGGTGGCGGCTCCGGTTCCGGGTGGGGACGAGACTCCGGTCGAGCTCATTCGAGGCAACTCTCCAAGATGCGTGGGGTGACACCGCGCCGGTTCGGCGTTGAACTCCGGCCACCCCACACTAATCCGCCGGGACGGGAGCGCACACGAAGACCCGGAGCTTCCCGAGCGCGGGAAAACCCTTATGGGCCTGCGGATTCGCGTGATCGGTAAAGCTACCGGCGGGTTGTGTTCCGCGCCCGCGTGTGGCGCTGACCAGCCCAACGCGGTGGCCGTCACCCGAGGCAGCGGCTACATGATCGGTTCAGCTGACCCGGTCGGGGGCGGGCACCGAGCCGTTCGGCGAGCGGTGACGGCCGGTCACCGACAGCGAAGTGCGACGCATCCCACTTCCCGGGCGGCGTGGCAGATGGGCGACAAAACCGGGCGTCTCACCGACTGAACGGCGTACCGCGTAACCGATTTGCCGGATCCGCCCGGCTCGCCGCGTGCCGGCGCCTCGGCTCTTCGGCGCCGGCGGTGCATCGATTTCGCGACAGCCGGAACGGTGGGTCAGTCCGGTGAGCCGTGGCGGCGGGAGTCCGCGACCTCGGCGCCGTGGCCGTTGCGGCCGTGCCCGTTGCGGCGGCTGCCGTTGTCCTGCGACCCCAGCTGCTTGACGAGCGCGGCGGCGCTGGCCGTCCCCGCCTGGTGCTCGGCGAGTGCGCGGGCCAGCAGGTCGGCGAGACCGGCGTCCGGCGGCGGCTCGTCCTCGGAGATGGCGCGCGCGTAGCTCTCCGGGAACGGCGCCGTCGCGGGCGTCCAGTTCCCGAAGTCCTCCATCGGCTCCAGCGACGGTGGCATCCGCAGCCGTGGCAGCCACGGCTCGGCGTCGTCGCTGTAGTCCTCGGGACGCGGCGCCGGCGCGAGCTCCTCCTGGGGCCGTGCGGGGGGCGGTTCCTCGCGCGGGCTGTCGGCGTCCTCGGCCCGGCGACGGCCACGACCACCGCCACCACCGCCCGACGCGGAGATCCCGAGCCGGTCCAGCACCGACTGGGAACCGTGTTCGGAGTCGTGCCGCGTCGACGGCTGGGGTTCGCGGCGCACGGGTTCCCGCTCGGCCGCCGGCTCGGGGGCGAGCGGCAGCGCCGGGGTGATGCGGGTGGGCGCCGACTCGCGCTCGGCGGCGGTCTCCCGCAGCCGGGCCTCCGCGACGGCGGCCCAGGAGAACTTGGCCTTCCCGTTTCCGTCGGGCTCGGCACGCCGCTCGGCCGGGACCTCGTCCGGCTCCGGCCGGAAGTCGGGCTCGGAACGGCGTTCGGCGCGGATCTCGATCGGCTCGGGCCGGGGTTCGAGACCGGTCCGCCGCCACGGCGGATCGGCAGGGTCGGGCCGCCGTTCCGGCGTCGACCGGACCTCGATGGGGTCCAGACGCGGCTCCGGCGCGGCCCGCCGTCCGGGACGGGCCTCGGCCGGCGGCTGCGGCCGCACTTCGACGGGCTCGGAACGGTGGCCGGGTTGCTCGGACCGCGCCGCGGCAGGCTCCGCGGGCACCTGGCGATGTCCGGGCGCCGGGAGCCGCTCGGACATCGCTTCGATGGACTCGGGGCGGTAGGCAGGCTCCGCAGGCCGCTCGGACCGCACCTCAACCGGCTCCGAGCGGTAGCCGCGCTCCGCGGGCCGCTCAGAACGACCCACGGCGGGCTCGGAACGGTATCCGGACTCGGCGGGCCGTTCGGACCGCGCCTCGACGGGCTCGGAGCGATACCCGGGATCCGCGGCCCGCACTTCGACGGGTTCCGGACGGTACCCGGACTCCGCAGGCCGGTCGGACCGCACCTCGATCGGCTCCGGGCGGGCCGGGGCCGGCTCGGGGCGCCGTTCGACGGCCACCGGCTCCGGGCGCACCCGGGGATCCGGCCGCCGGGCCGGGGGCGGCGCGGGTTCGTCGCGCACCGCCGGCATCAGCGAGGTCTCGGCGGCGTCGGCGGTCACGCGGGGCTGCTCGAACGACCACGCGGGCGCCGGCGCCTGCTCTTCACGGTTCCCGAACGACCACGCCGGCGCGGCGGCACGGGGAGGTTCGGGCTGCGGGGCGACGGGCGCGGCGGGCTCGGCCGCGACGACCGGGACCGGCCGTGACGGCACCGCCTTGAGCACCTCGTCGAGGTCGATCGAGGCCGGCTCGCCGGTGCCGAACTCGCCGGCCAGCACGTTGCACGCCTGCCGCCGGGCCCGCGCGTGCAGCTGCTCGGCCGCGCGCGAGCGGTACAGGCAGGCGATGGCTTCCTCGGCCTGGCCGAAGCGTTCGTGCAGCTGCGCCAGCTCCAGCCACAGCCGCGCGGTGACCGCGGACAGGCCGTGCCGGTCGGTGCTCGCCACGGCTTCGCGGACCATCTCGATGGCCGCTTCGCCGGAGCCCGACGGGAGGTGGATCCGGGTCGCGACGGCCAGCCGCAGCCAGCTCGCGGGCGCGACGCCCGCCGCGCGGACCGGTTCGGCCAGCATCGGCTCGGCGATCTCGTAGGCCATGTCACTGTCGCCACGGTCCAGCAGCGTGCTCACCAGCAGCAGGACCAGGCGGATCCGGACGAGGCCGCCGTCGTCGGCCGGGTTGTCGAGCTTCTCCAGGAAGCCCAGCCCGGTGCGGGCGGCGTCGGCCGCCGCGGTCAGGTCGCCGTGGCGGCGCCGGTGCGCGGCCGTGCCGACCCGCAGCAGCGCCCGCACCAGCAGCTGGGTGTCGGCGCCCAGCGAGTCGTCGCCCAGCACGAGCTTGTCGGCCTCGACGAGCACCCGGTCCAGCTCGGACTTGCGCCCGATCTGCGCGAGGCAGCCGACCAGGTGCGTCAGCGCCGAAGCGCGGTGCACCGGTGAGACGACGGGGTCGGTGAGCACCGGGCGCAGCGCGGCGAGCCCGGTCAGCGGCACGCCCAGGCTGCGGGCGCAGACGGCGAGGTCGATGCGCAGCCGGGCGGCGATGTCGCCGTAGCCGGCGTGCTCGGCCGCGCGCAGGGCCGCGACCGCGCGGCCGACGGTGGCCGGCCGGTCGCCGAGCCGGACCCGCGCGGACACGACCAGGCTCTCGGCCCGGATCCACTGCTCGTCGGCGCCGGCGGCCTCGGACAGCGCGGCCGCGCGCTCGCCGAGAACCAGGGCGAGTTCGGGCGCGCGCAGGTACAGCGCGTCCGCCCGCTCGATGAGCCGCCCGACGGCGGAGAGGGTTCCCCCGGCATTGGCGGAGCGCCCGCCCTCGGTGCCCGAGGGTGGGCCCGTCCGGTGCTGCTTGCTGGCTTCCACGGGGAAACCCGCCCCCTCAGTCGCGGGTCAGCTTGCGGTGGGTGACACGGTGCGGGCGGGCCGCCTCGGCGCCCATCCGCTCCACCTTGTTCTTCTCGTACCCTTCGAAGTTGCCCTCGAACCAGAACCACTGCGAGGGGTTCTCTTCGGTGCCTTCCCAGGCCAGGATGTGCGTCGCGACCCGGTCGAGGAACCACCGGTCGTGGGAGATCACGACGGCGCAGCCCGGGAACTGCTCCAGCGCGTTCTCCAGCGAGCCGAGGGTCTCGACGTCCAGGTCGTTCGTCGGCTCGTCGAGCAGGATCAGGTTCCCGCCCAGCTTGAGCGTCAGCGCCAGGTTGAGCCGGTTGCGCTCACCACCGGAGAGCACGCCCGCCGGCTTCTGCTGGTCCGGGCCCTTGAAGCCGAACGCCGAGACGTAGGCCCGCGACGGCATTTCGGTCTGGCCGACGTGGATGTAGTCCAGCTCGTCGGAGACGACCTGCCAGACGGTCTTCTTCGGGTCGATCCCGCCGCGGTTCTGGTCCACATAGGACAGTTTGACCGTCTCGCCGATCTTGACGATGCCGTCGTCCGGCTCCTCGAGCCCGACGATCGTCTTGAACAGCGTGGTCTTGCCGACGCCGTTCGGGCCGATCACGCCGACGATGCCGTTGCGCGGCAGGTCGAACGACAGGCCGTCGATGAGGACGCGGTCGTCGAAGCCCTTCTTGAGCTTGTCGACCTCGACCACGACACTGCCCAGGCGCGGGCCCGGCGGGATCTGGATCTCTTCGAAGTCGAGCTTGCGGTGCTTGTCCGCCTCCGCCGCCATCTCCTCGTAGCGGTCGAGCCGCGACCGGGACTTGGTCTGGCGCGCCTTGGCGTTGGACCGCACCCACTCGAGCTCGGTCTTCAGGCGCTTCGCGAGCTTCGCGTCCTTCTTGCCCTGGATCGCGAGGCGCTCGCCCTTTTTCTCCAGGTACGTGGAGTAGTTGCCCTCGTAGCCGACGACGCGGCCGCGGTCGAGCTCCATGATCCACTGGGCCACGTTGTCCAGGAAGTACCGGTCGTGGGTGACGGCGAGGACGGCACCGGCGTAGCGCGACAGGAACTGCTCCAGCCACAGGACACTCTCGGCGTCCAGGTGGTTGGTGGGCTCGTCGAGCAGCAGCAGGTCCGGCGCCGACAGCAGCAGCTTGCACAGCGCGACGCGGCGGCGCTCACCACCGGAGAGGTGCGTGACGCCCTCCTCGGGCGGCGGGCAGCGCAGCGCGTCCATGGCCTGCTCGACGGTCGAGTCGAGCTCCCAGGCGTCGGCGTGGTCCAGCTCCTCCTGGAGCGAGCCCATCTCCTCCATCAGCTCGTCGCTGTAGTCGGTCGCCATCAGCTCGGCGATCTCGTTGTAGCGGTCGAGCTTGACCTTGATTTCGCCGAGGCCCTCTTCGACGTTCCCCCGGACCGTCTTCTCCTCGTTGAGCTCCGGCTCCTGCATCAGGATGCCGACGGTCGCCCCCGGCTGGATGAACGCCTCGCCGTTGCTGGCCGTCTCGATCCCCGCCATGATCTTGAGAACGGTGGACTTACCGGCACCGTTCGGACCCACCACGCCGATCTTGGCGCCGGGGTAGAACGCGGTGCTGACGTCGTCGAGGATGACCTTGTCCCCGACGGTCTTGCGCACCTTCTTCATGGTGTAGATGAACTCGGCCATACGCACGATCGTAGAGCGCACGTGATCGCGACCTGACGCCGGTCACCGTCGGGCTACCGAAAGTCAGCCGCGGATCACCGGAACGGCCGTTTTGCCGGAGGTCGGACCCAGTCTCAAGCTCAACCCGAAGTCGAGACTATTCGGCGCGCTTCCCGTCGGCCATGTTCTTCAGCATCGCGTTGTACGCGTTCAGCTCCTCGTCACCGGTGCGGTCTTCGCGCCGGTCACGCCGCTTCGCCTCCCGCTCGTCCTGGCGCGCCCACTGCACCAGCAGCGCGATCAGCACCAGCAGCACCGGGATCTCGCCGGCCGCCCACGCGATGCCGCCGCCGAGCCGCTGGTCGGTCAGCAGGTCGGTGACCCACGGCAGGTGCAGCTGGCTGTAGAACGCCTGCCCGATCACGGTCTGCCTGCTCATCAGGATCACGCCGAAGAACGCGTGGAACGGCATGGCGGCGAACATCATCCCGAGCCGGGCGAGGTACGGGATCCGCCGCGGCGCCGGGTCGACGCCGATCACCGGCCAGTAGAAGACGTAGCCGGCGAGCAGGAAGTGCGCGTTCATCACCAGGTGCGCCCAGTGGTAGTTCAGCGCGTTGTCGAACAGCCCGGAGAAGTACAGCGCGTAGAACGAGCCGACGAACAGCAGCAGCGCGACGACCGGGTGGGTCAGGAACCGCGACACCGGGGAGTGCACGAACGCGAGGATCCACTCGCGCGGCCCGGGCGGGTCGTCCTTGCCCGCGGCGGGCAGCGCGCGCAGCGCGAGCGTGACCGGGCCCCCGAGCACGAACAGCACCGGCGTCACCATCGACAGCAGCATGTGGCTGCCCATGTGGACGCTGAACATGGCCGGCGAATAGCGGCCGATGCCCGAGGACGTCGCGATCAGCAGCACGACGCAGCCGGCGATCCAGGCGACGGTGCGGCCGACCGGCCAGGTGTCGCCGCGGCGCAGCAACCGCCGGACACCGGCCAGGTACAGCACACCGAAGACGAGCGCCACGGTGCCGTAGACCAGGTCGAAGCGGGTGTCGAAGAGCAGCCGCCACACCGTCGGCTCGCCGTCGAGGTTGTAGCCGATCAGGAGCTCGGTCGTGGACGGCTGGGTGATCGCGTCGGCCGGCGGCGGTGTCCTGGCGAGCCCGCTGGCGATGCCGATCGTGACGAACATGATCAGGATCTCGACCGCGGCCAGGCGCATCAGCTGCCCGCCGCCCCGGCCGTCGACGAGGTCCGCGACGCCCTTGCGGCGCTGCTGGTGGCCGAAGACGCCGAGCAGCAGCAGGGCGACCGTCTTGGCGACGACCAGGAGGCCGTAGTCGGTGGTGAACAGGTCGTTCAGGCTGATCCGGACCAGCGCGTTGATCACGCCGGAGATCGCCATCACGATCCAGCAGACCAGCGCCAGCCGCGAGAACCGCTGCGCGGCCAGGCTCAGGTGCGCCCCGCGCCGGTACCCCAGCGCCAGCAGCGCGATCAGGCCGCCGACCCACAGCGACGCGGCGACCAGGTGGAACAGCAGGCTGTTGGTGGCGACGTCGTGCGAGCCGCCGCTGGCGGAGTGGCCGGTGACGGCGACCGGGACCAGCCCGCCGACGGCCAGGAAGAACAGCACCGCCGTCCAGCCCCAGGACAGCGCGAGCCGGCAGCCGAGCGCGACCAGTACGGCGATCAGCGCCGTCCACAGCCAGGCCTTGGGCTGCTCGATGGCACCGACGAGGTCGAGCAGCGTCTGCGGGTCCAGGACGTCGCCGAACGGCTTGCCCGCGGTGTCCGCCGCGGTGAAGGCGACCGAGAGCAGCGCCGCGGCGAACCACACCCAGGCGGCGATCCCGGCGGCACGCAGCGCGCCGTAGCCCTCGGGGCCGAGCGTGCCGGACTTCTGCGGCGGCACCAGGAACGCGGCCAGCAGCAGCGAGCCGACGCAGATCACGGACGCGGCCTCGGACAGCACGCGCATGACGGTGATGCCGTACTTGGTGACCAGGCCGGGGTCCGGCAGGCCCGCGATGACGTAGCCGGCGCCGCCGGTCAGCGCGATCAGCCCGACGGCGACGACCGCCGCCAGCAGCACGCCGACGGCGAGCAGGGGCAGCACACTGGCCCGGCGCCGCGCGGGCGCGCCGGATTTCGTCACGGGCTCGCTGGACACGTCCCAGAGGGTATGCCCAGCCGCGGTAACACCCGCGTGACGGGCAGGATGGAGGCGTGAAGATGATCCTGCTGCGGCACGCCGAGTCCCTCGGCAACGTCGACGAGCTCGCCTACACACGGATCCCCGACCACGCCCTGCCGCTGACCGACGCGGGCCGGAAGCAGGCCGTCGCGGTCGCGCCGGAGATCGTCCGGCTGCTCGACGGCGCGCGTCCCGCCGTGTACGTCAGTCCGTACCTGCGCACCCGGGAGACGTTGCGGCTGCTGGACATCCGGGCCTCGTGCGAACGGCTGCTGCAGGAGCCGCGGCTGCGCGAGCAGGACTGGGGCAACCTCCAGGACCCGGCCGACCAGGAGATCCAGAAGGCGCGGCGCAACGAGTTCGGGCACTTCTTCTACCGGCTGCCCTTCGGCGAGTCCGGTGCCGACGTCGACGACCGCGTCGCCGGTTTCCTCTCGGACCTGAAACGGCGCGACGAACATCACCCGGAGACGGTGCTGATCGTCTCCCACGGGCTCACGCTGCGGCTGCTGTGCCGCCGGCTGTTCGGCTGGAGCGTCGAACTCTTCGAATCGCTGTCCAATCCGGGGACCTGCGAATACCGCGTGCTCGAGGAGCACGACGGCAAGTGGACGCTGGACCGGCCGTTCCACCAGTGGCGGGACTCACCCGACGGGGAAACGCAGCTCTAGCGGGGCGCTCAGCACCACACGGGTGCCCTGGCCGGGCGCCGAATCGATGCGGGCGCCACCGCCGATCTCCGCCAGCCGGGCGTGGATCGAGTTCTCGATGCCGAACCCGGCGCGGCGGGCGCCGAGGTCGAAGCCGGTCCCGTGGTCGCGCACCGACACCGTGAGGACGCCTTCGGTCTCTTCGAGGCACAGAACCGCGCGAGGCGTCTTCGCGTGCTTCAAGGTGTTTCGCAGAGCTTCGCGTGCGGCGTCGTGAAGTGCGTTGACGACGCCTTCGGGGACTTCGGTGACCTTCGTGAGCACCACGAGGTCGACCCGCAGCCCCTCCGCCATCATCTCGACCGTCAGCGCGCCGAGCCGGTGTTCCAGGCCGCCCGGCTCGGCCGGCGCGTCACCTTCGAGGCTCAGCCGCAGGCGCAGGGCGTGCGCGCGGGCGGCGCGGCGGACCTGGTCGAGGCTGGCGCCCGGATCGCGCAGGTCGCCGGGCGAGGGCAGGGCGAGCGCCTCCATCACCTGCAGCACGGTGTCGTGGACGTCGCGGCGGTGCCGTTCGCGTTCGGCGGCCCGGCCGCGCTGCTCGCCCAGCCCGAGCGCGAACCGCATCGACCCGGCGACCAGCACCACGATGGCCAGCGACGTCCCCGCGGCGGCGACCAGCGCGAGCAGGATCCAGGTCGCGGGCGCCGACGTGCCCGACACCGCGGCCATCACGTACCGCAGGAGCACCGCCCCGGCGACCGCCGCCCCACCGGCGAGCGCGCCGCGCAGCAGCGTCCAGATCATGACCGTGCCCATGATGTTCGGCCAGGTCAGCGCCAGCAGGTCGGCGAAGGCCGGGTGCGCCGCGAACAGCGCCGCGGCCAGGCTCGTGACGAGCGTGTACGTGGTGTCGGCGGCCAGCACCCGCCGGATGCCGGTGGTGCGGCGGAAGACCCAGGCGAGCTCGAGGAGGTTCGGCAGCACGTAGACCACCAGGCCGAACCACAGCACCGGCGTGGCGACCGTGTCCGCGGCCCACAGCGCCTGCAGGAACAGCGCCAGCCGGAACACGACCGGGACCAGCACGAGCCGCGGCACGGCGCCCTGGACCAGCGAAAGGCCGGGCGCGAACCGCCCGCTTCCGCCGGCGAGCGCCCCCGCGCCGCCGAGCAGTACAACCCTCACGACGTCCTCCCCGCGACCGAGGCCCCACCCCGATCAGCCGACCTGAAATGAAAACGTCGCCGTATTCATCTCAGTTTAACGACGGGCCCAGCTTCCCCTCCCGCGACGAGCCTGTCAACGCCCCGGCCGTGGCGGAAACCCGGTCGGCGGTACGGATTTCGTGCCGGGGACGGCTACCGGCCGACCATCGCGGCAGCGTCCTCCCGCCGTCGCGACCGGCGGGCGGCCAGCGCGGCGGGCAGGACCAGCGCCGCGACGAGCGCGACGAAAACGAAGGCCACGCCGTAGTCGCTCACCTGCGCGATGCCGCCGATGACCGGCGGGCCGCCGAGGAACCCGGTGTAGGCGATGGCCGTGACGAAGCCGATCTCACGCTCGCCGCCGGTGCCGTCATCGCGCTTCCCGGCGTCCCCGGCCAGGCTCAGCGCGAGCGGGAACGACGCGGCGAGACCGGCCCCGGCGAGCGCGAACCCGAGGTAACCGACGGCGGCGACCGGGACGACGGCCGTCGCGAGCAGGCCGGCCGCGGCGAGCGAGGAGCCCGCGACGAGGCAGCGCGTCGGGCCGAACCGGCGTTGCGCCCACGTCCCCGCGAGCCGGGACAGGGCCATGACCAGCTGGAACCCGGCGAACGCCAGCGCCGCGGCACCCGGGCCGACCCCGCGTTCGGCCGTCATCAGCAACGCGGACCAGTCGGACGACGCGCCCTCGGCGATGGCCGAGCACAACGCGACCGCGGCCAGCAGCCACAGCACCGGGCGGCGGATCGGCGCCCGGGCCGGTACCGCTTCGGTGACGTGCTCGGGACGGCTGCCGGGAACCGCGCGGACCACGGCCAGCAGCACGAGGACGGCGACGACCGCGGCCACCGTCAGGTGGCGCGCCGGGGACCAGTCATGACCCGCGGCGAGGCCCGCGGCCAGCGAACCGGCGAGCGCGCCGAAACTGAACCCGGCGTGGAACACCGGCATGATCGGCTGGCCCACGCGGCGTTCGACGGCGACCGCGGCGACGTTCATCGCGACGTCGAGCAACCCGACGCTGACCCCGATCACGAACAGCGCGCCGGCCAGCAACGGCACGTTCGGCGCGAACCCGATCAGCACCAGGGAGACGGCCGCGAGGGTGGTGCTCCCGGCGACGACAGCCCGGGCACCGGCCCGTTCGATGAGCCGGCCGGCGACCGACGCGGCGGCGAGCATGCCGACGCTGGCGCCGAGCAACGCGAGCCCGAAAACCCCTGGTGAGGCGTGCACGTGGGCGGACAGCGCGGGCGTGCGCGACGCCCAGGAGCCCAGGGCCAGCCCGTTGAGCGCGAACACGGTGAACACCGCGACCCGATCCCGCATGGCTCCCAGCCTGACTCAAGCGCTCCGGAAAGCCCACCGGATTCCGGCCGGACCGCGCCTGGCCGTCGGGGTCTCCCGGGCCACGGTGCCGAACGCCTGCCACCGGCCCGACCAGGTGGCCGCCCTGCTGTCGGAACAGGTGCTGCGGGCGAGCGAAGGAACCGGGCCACCCGGGCGCGCGAAGCCTCGCGACCTTCCCCGGCCTCGCCCGGCGAGGTGCCGGTGGAGCTGGTGGTGCGCGCCGGCACCGCCCGCGCCTAGCACCACCACGCCCCGCGGACAAGGCCGTTCGCGGATCTGTGGACAACCATTCCCCGCCCCGGCAGTTGTCCACAGAATCGAAATTGCGGGCTGACAACTCCCTCGCCACCCGCCAATCTGGAATCACACATTCACCGCGGCCCGCGAAAGCCGCGACTTCCGGAGGGGAAATCACCATGTCCGCACGCCGTATCCGTGCCCGTCTGCCGCACCTGCTCGTCCTGGCCGTGTTCGGCCTGCTGACCAGCGCCGGAGTCGCCCAGGCCGCACCCGCGCAGGCGGATCCGGCCTGCCAGAAGGGCGAATTCTGCCTGTGGTCGGCGGACGACTACGGCGGCGAAACCCAGCACTTCGACCTGCGGAACTCGAATCCCGGGGAGTGCATTCCGCTGCCCGAAGGATTCGACGGATCGTCGTTCGCGAATCTGATGAGCCGCGACGTCACGGTCTACCAGAGTGAGGAATGCGCGACCGAGGGAGATTTCATCACCTACCCGGGTGGTGGCACCTTCGTGCCGAAGGGCCCGTTCGTGGTCCGCGCGATCCAGATCTGGGAGTGACCCCCTGATCCGGGCCCGGCCGGCCGCCTGCTCCCAGGAACGAGCCGGCTCGCACGGCGGCAGCCGGGCCCGACCGGGGCCGCTCACCCCCGAAGCGGCCCCACCCCGTGGGCGCGCCTCTGCGGCGTGGCGCGCCCACGGGGCCACCACGAGCGGCGCAGGCAGTGGCTACGGCACCGTAGCCACGCCGGCGCCCCTCGTTGGCCTGGTGGCGCGGAAAGCCCGTCGTTCGGCGGCCCAGGCACCCGCCTGACGCCGTTCACGGACCTCGCGCCACGGGCATGCCATCGCCAGCGGCATCAAGCACCCGTCCGCGGAACGTCACCGCCTCAGGCACGCCGGGCCGCGAAACCACCCGGTCGACGGACCTTGATCAGCAACGATCCGCCCAATCACCGCACCGAAAGGACCCCGCGCATGCCCAGCCGGAGCCGTTCACCCACCGCGAAGGCACCACGGATAGCGCCCGAGTGACCACCCACAGCACCGAAAGGTCTGCACCACCTCACCCGCGCGGGTTCACCCACCCGCGCCGCACCTGGGCGCAACGGCTTCGTGACCTGGCTTCGGAATTCCGTCGAACGAGACCTGAAACGATTCGCCGGTGTCGAACGATCGAGAGGATGGCGACGACTAAGCTGCCGGTGCCGGGAGACCGGCATCGACCGGCAGCAGCCGTCGGCGCGGGCCCTCGTAGCTCAGCTGGATAGAGCAAGAGCCTTCTAATCTCTAGGTCGCAGGTTCGAGTCCTGCCGGGGGCGCCTAATGCCTGCTCAAGGCACATGTTGACCATCGCCCGTCGAACTCCACGACGGGCGATGGTCCATTTACGGACCACATTCGACTCCGCTCGCTCATCGACGGAGCGGGGTGGTTTGATCAGCGGCATGGACGAGAAGATGTGCTCCAAGTGCGACCAGCAGCCCGCCGGCCCGGGTGGCATCCTCTGCCCCGACTGCAACGAGAAGATCGGCGCGCGTCGTTTGGAGAGCTGAGCTCGCCAGTTTCTGTCGGTGGGTCGTGTCACACTGGACAGTCAGGACCCCGGCGAGTGCGCGAACACCCCCGGGGCATGGCCGACAACCCAGAGGAGAAGTCGACGTGAGTGATCCTACCCAGCAACAGGCGCCCACCACGCAGGGCCGCGAGTCGATCGCCGCAGAATACGTCATCGACGGCGAGTGGCTGTCCGAGCGAGTAGAGCGCTGCACCTGCGGACTGGAATGCGACCCGGATGTGCACGAAGACCGATGTGGCTGGGAGCCACGCGTCAAGGTCGCGGATGTGGCGCAGGCCCTGCGGATAGCTGGTTGGTTGGACCCCGGCAAGGGGGCCGAGGGCGACCGTTTGTACGTGCAGGCGTGCGCGGCGAACACGGTGCTAACCGATCAACTGGAGAAGATCCGCGCCATCGCGAGCGAGTGGCGCAACGCTGGACTGACGGACAAGGGTGCCATGCGTCGCGCGTGCGCCATCCTGGATGGGGCATCGCCCTCCCCGGGGCCGGGGTGTTACCCGCCTGTCGACGGCTGGGACGGCGTCTCAATCGTCGATGACAAGGAGGTGTCCCGTGGATGACCTGAGCGGCCTGATGCCGGAGATGCCCGCCGACTGCGTGAAGTGCGGTGGTTGGTTCGAGCTCAACGACATGGACTCGTGCATGGCGTGCAGCCCTCGCGTGATGTGCCGCGACTGCTACCGCGCCCACATCCGGGAGCACGAGGACGACGCTGCCGCTGAGGAGCAGCTGGCCTGGCAGGAAGCCCAACTGGAGGTGCCCCGTGGATGACCTCTGCCCCGCGAGCGGCGTGATCCTGCACGCTGACGGGCTGCTATCGAAGTGGGGCTTCGGCGACGGCGACGAGCCGGACGCCTACCTCGACTGGCTCGACGAGCAGAGCCTCCCGCACCCGGCGAACTGGCATGCGATCCTCCGCCACCTCGTGCGCACCCGGCTGCTGCCGCTGATCGTCGAGGACGTCGAGGTCTACGACATCGAGACCAACCACAACCCGATCCGGGCGAGCAGGGTCAACGGCGTCGAGATCGACGACACCCGTGCAAGCAACGACAGAGTGCTCCGCGACCTCGCCGTGAACATCACCTTCACCGACGTCTACGACTCTCAGTGCCTCTTCGAGAGCATCCCCTCTGCCCCCTGACATGACGATGCCCCCGGCCACTAGGCCGGGGGCATCTTGCGCTCATGATCAGTCCGCAGGCCACTCGTAGGACAGCTCGTACCGATCCGCCGCCAACACCATGTCGTTCATCTCCACCGGGCGCCCGTCAGTCGTGAACGCCACCCGCGTCACCGTGATGATCGGGACCCCGTCCGCCAACTGAAGCAGCGTCGCCTCATCCGGCCGCGGCATCCGCGCACCCACGTGCTCCACGTACGAGCCGAGCGTGTGCCCCGCCTCCTCCAGCCGTGCATAGGCACCACCCGGCCCGGTGTTGACCTCCTCGATCGCGGTGCCCCGAGTCAACTCCCTCGGGAGCCGGGACACCGCGAGTTGAACCACCAGCCCATCGGCCCGCATCACCCGGTCCCTCACCGTCAACTCCGTGCCCACTGGCACATCGAGATGAGCGGCAGCTCGCACATCAGCTTCCTCAAACCGGATCTTCACGCTCGTCGACGGCGTGAACCCGCGCGCCGCAGCGTCCGCGAGGAACGCACCACGGTTCCGTGACCGCGCCTCCCGCGACAGCCGAGACCGCGCGATCCGGTGGATGCTCGCCGGCGGGCGCACGAACACGCCACGGCCATGCTCGGACGTCACCAGACCCTCGGTGCGGAGCATGGTGATCGCGTCCCGCACCGTCGGCCGGGACACCTCGTAGGTCTCGACCAGCTCCCGTTCACTCGGAAGCTGCTCTCCCGCGGCGTAGTCGCCAGCGGCAATCTTCTGCCGGATATCGGCTGCGACCTGCCGGAACGCCGGGATGCCGTTTCTGCGATCCACCATGTCACCATTGTCGCACTGGTCAGCTTGTCTTGACCAGTTGTGATCCCAGGCGTACCGTCGTCCAAGACGTACTGACGTGTGACAGAACGTAACCGGGGCGAGATATGACAGACGACGGCTGGTGGATGGTCAAAGCCATCCCCACCACCAACGCCGACGGCAAACCGATCAACATCTACGTCGGAATGCTCAACAGCGAACCAGCCATCCGCATCGACGACGGCCCCATCGCCCTCATCCCCCTCGAAGCCGTCGGCGGAGACCTCCTCGCAGCCATCCGCAAGATGCTCCAGGAGTGGTACGAGAGGCGCGGACGATGACCGCACTGAAGACGCACGCCACCCCCGCTCCTGGACGTGCGAAGCTCCGCGTAGCGCCAGACGTGTGGTCCAACTGGCCCGAGCACGACCGCCTCATTCGGACCTGCCAGCACTGCGGCACCGTCTATGCCAACGCGGGCGCAGCGAGCGTATGCGAGCACTTCCACGAGGGCCTCTGATGACCGAGCGAACCGTAGCGCGCTACTACGAGGACCAGTTCCGCTTCACCCCTGCAGGGACACGCCTGTCGGACCTGACCGACGAGCAACTGCTGGCCCTCGACCCCAGTCGCTCACCTCAACCCGAGCCGCTCCCGCCGGATCGCAACCCCTGATCCCCCGGTCGCCGCGACGTATCAGAACACCGCGCCGCGTCGACCGGGCCCCAACGTCCGCCCGCCACGTACCCCCGACCGTGGCGGGCGGACTTCACACCCTGCCGACTCGCTTACGGGGCCGGCAAGGAACCGGGCCCCGAGACACCTCGGGGCCCCGGTCTGCGTATCGTCTCCGACTGGTGGTCCCTCCCAGTCGAGAGCTGGGAGGGACCACCGTCTTGGATCAGCTGCTGTAGTGGTCGGCGGCGTCGTGGATCGCGGACTCGACCGCCTGCAGCGCCGCCCTCGCGGCGGAGATGGATTCGGCGGCAGCGTTGGCCAGCCCGAGGATGTTCGTCGCGTGCTGGGTGTTCGGGTTGAGGATGGCCATCACCTGCGCGTTGAGGTCCAGCAGCTGGTTTTCCGCCTGGGACATGATCCCGATCGGGAGCGTGTCGGAGGAGGCGAGGGCGCGCAAGCGTTCGGCGTCGTCCTGAATGGTCACGGCAGTGCTCTGCTTCCTGTAGATGGGCATGGTTCAGCAGCGACGGCCGTCGGCTGTTTCTGAGCGAGGAGCCTCGTCAGCCCGGTCTCAATTCCGGGGACGCCCGAAGGGCGTTTCGGCTCAGCGGTGGCTACTGCTGGTCGGTGATGTCCTGGGTGGTGATCTGGATGGTGCGGCCGTAGGCGGTGACGGTGATGGGGCCGTTGTTGTTGTCGGGGAGAGTGACGGCGGTACCGCGGTCGGCGACGTTGCGGAGGGCGACGGTGATGTGGGCGCGGACGGCACTGATGGCGAGGGTGGCTTTGTCGGCGATCTGGGGGGCGTAGGGCTGGTCGGTCATCTGGTCCTCCGTGGCGGCCTGCGGTATGCCACAACTGTAGGCCACATCAGTTGGCATAGCAACCCCAGTTGGCCACACTGTGTGGCATACTTTGGCAGTGACCCCAGACGAAGCCCGCACCCAACTCCGCAAGATCGCCCGCGAACGAGACCAACTCACCGAAGCCGAGCCAAAAGCGATCCTCGACGCGCTCGCCGCCGGCGTGAAGCAAGGAGACATCGCCACCGACATCGGCCGCACACGAGAGCACGTTCGCCGCGTCGCCCGCGCACACGGCATCGAACCCTAAGGTCACAGTCCGGTCACACAGGCAACGCCCATCTAGATCCAGACGACATAGCAGCGGACCAGAGGAGGGCCGCGCCATGTCCGCAGCCACAGTCGCCCGGAAACCGATCGTCTACATAGCGGGAGCCGCGGCCGCGCTAGCGGTGGCCCTCATCCTCATCGTGACGCTCTCGAGCCCCTCGGCCAGCAAGACGGTGAACGGGACGTACGACCTGGACGCGGGCTACGCGACCGGCGGGTACTGCGTCGGAGCGGGTGACTACGCGGACGTCTACGACGGCGCCCCTGTGTGGGTGTTCGACGAGCCGGGACATCCGCTGGCGAGCTCGAAGCTCGTTCTCGAGGGTCAGAGCGGGACGGCCTGCCAGTTCGCGTTCTCGGTGTCGAGTCCAGATGAGCCAGTCTGGGTGCAGGTCGGTACGCAGGCGAAGGTCCGCGTGACCGACGGGGTGATGGTGTTGCGGTCTGGTCCGCCGCGGCAGCCGTAGTCCAGGAACGACGAAAACGGCCCCACACTCCGCAGGGGGAGTGTGGGGCCGCTGACCGTCCAGGGGATGAGGTTGGACGGCCGACTTCGGTCTGCTCCAAGTCTTGGAGGAACTTGGAGCAGATGGGAGTTACCGCTTGGTGAGGCTCGCGCTGTCCGGGTTCCCGACGCCCTTCGCGACGAGACCCTTCACTACCGACGCCACCCCGGCGACAGCGCCGGTGAGCAGCCACGCCTTCCAGTCGGACGGGATGACACCCGTCCAGTTCGCGACCAGCGCAGCCAGGAACCCAGCGATGAAGGTGGAGCCGACTCGCTCGGCGAGGTCCTTGAGGTAGTTCATGGTCAGCCTCCCAGCTTGGCGACGAGCATCTTGCGGACTTCGTCGGCGGCTTCCTCGCCGGCGGCCTGCGCCACGGCCTGAGTGACCGCGGGGACGAGGTCGGCGACGAGCTTCCCCTCGAGCGCGTCCGCGAGCTGCTGCGCGTCGACGGGGTGCGCGGCGCTGTCGGTGAGGAGCTTCGTCACCGCACCCAGAGACGTGCCGAGGCCGGTGAGTTTCGCGTCCATGTCCTTGACGAACTGGGCGAAGTTGCGGCTGCCAGTGGCGTCGAAGACGTTGCCCCACATCAGGGACGCGAAGTCATCACCGTTGAATCCGGACATGAACCCTCCAGTAGGGCTGGTGAGGTGGTTGTTGTTGTAGGACTGGTTCCAGTCGACTGCCCCCGCGGAACCGGGCAGGGTGCCGCTCGAGCTGTACTGGTGGACGTCGTAGCGGCCGCCGTAGTGTCCCGCCCCCGCGGCTTCGGGCTTCGCGCCGTAGCGGGCAATCCAGACCACGGGGTTCTCCGGCCAGAGGTCCGGGCGCACCGTGTTCGCGAACGCGGCACCCATGTAGATCGCCGGCCGGATCCCGCGGGCCCGGAACCACGAGCAGAACGCCCGGCCGTGGTCGGCGGCCTCACCCGGCGACCAGACGTGGATGTCCTTGTTGCTCTCGATGTCGCATGCCGGTGCGACGCCGGTTCCGCCGAGACGCTGGCATTCGCCCCACAGCACGCGGGCTTCCGCAGCGCCGTCGCCGGGCTGCGCGTACACGTAGCCACCGAACGGGGTGCGCTGCAGGCGCAACAACCGGGCGTGCTCGTCGGTGGTGTACCAGACGCCGTCGACCTTCTTCGCGTAGACAGCGGCGCCGTCGGTCATCTTCAGCCACGCGTACTCGACGCCGTCGAACCGGGCGCCGCGCTGGTAGTAGGGGTGGACGTCCACCCCAAGGCCAGAAGCCATCAGTCATCCCCTGTGAGTCGTCGGATCTCGTCGTGCGAGTCTGCGAGGTCCTTGGTCATGGTCGACACCTGACCTCGCAGACTGTTGACCTCAGCCTGGAGCGCGTCGATCTGCGACACCGCGTCAGAAAGCTTCCGGCTCAACCGGTCGATCTCCTCCTGCGCGGGCCTCAGGAGCGTCAGCGACGCCGCCGACAGCTTCGTCGCGGCGTCAGCGTCGATGTTGTGGGACTCGGACAGCAACTTCCGCCGCTGCCCCCGGACCGTGAGCAGCGCACCGAGACCAGCCAAGCCACCTAGGGCACCGAACACGGCGACGAGGACGTTCGCGATCGGGTTCACGGTTCACCACCTGCCCTCTTGAGGTAAGCGCGTGCAGCGGCCACCTCCCGGGCCTCCTTCGCGATCTGCCACACCCGCCACAGAGACGCGGCGGCGAACGCGGCCATGAACCCGCCGAACATGATCCCGCGGGCCCCGGAGTTGAACAGCACCACGACTCCGTAGACGAGGCTCCACGTGGATACGAGAATCAGGCCGGCGCGTTCGATGAGGGCTCCGGTGATGCCGGGCCAGAACACGCCGACGAGTGCGATCGCGGCGCCGAACGCCATCCCTGCGTACAGGAGATGCCCGAACGGGAAGGGCAGGGTTCGGGCGGTGGAGGTTGCCGTGGCGTTGAATGCGAGGCTGCCGCTCAGCCCGAGCAGGAAGGCAGCTGCGAGCAGGACGACTTCGTGTGGATGTTTCCCCCGACGGATGTACACGCTCATTCCCCTCCCGTCATTGGATGTGCTCCACGCGATGTCATGGGCCCAGCCAGTTCAGGGCCACCCGGGTGCCCTCGTTGAACGAGCTGGTGCCGAGGATCGTCAAGCTCGACCCTGACGTCTGGAACCCCCAGCACTCCACGATCTCCCCTGCCGCGAAGCGATCCTCCCCAACGAGGTTCAGTCCGGTCCCAGCGTCCGACACGGCAGGACGGTTGTCGAAGGCAAGCCTGGACGGGTTGACGCTGCCCCCGTTGCTGCGCTGAATCCACGCCGTTCTGGTACCGGCGACGCTGGAGTTGTTCCAGTAGAGGTTGAAAACGATCTGCCAAAACCCCGCCCGGTTGAACTGCCACTCGCGGATGGACGGCCGCCCGACGACGCTGCTGGGGAACTGTTCCACGTCGAAGTCGATACGGCTCCCAGAACCACCGCTGGCGACACTCTGGAACGAACTGTCCACCGTGTACGAGCAGGAGCCGTCGGTGTAGTCCGGGATCGCCCGGACGTTCCCCGAGGTCACCGTCACCGCCGCTGCCGGCACGGTGACCTGCGCGAGCTGGATCTCCCACTTCACGGAGTTCTGCGTCAGCGTCGGATAGGAACCGGATCCGGGGGTGGCGTTGGTGAGGACGTCGATTTCGATGCGGTTGGTGAGAAAGTCGTTGCGGAGGATCACCAGGTCCAGGCGCTGCAGCGTGGCGTGCGCGGCCGCGATCGGAAGGGTTTTCGTGGCGGTACTCGCCCCCCACTGGCCGCGTACCCAGCACTCCCCAGCGGGGACTTTCACCTGCATGCCGGTGCTGTCACCCAGGGGACGGAGTTCCGAGCCGACGCCGCGGATCACGCCGTCGCCGCGGAAGTGCCTGGCGAACTGCCTCCACCCGTCTTCGGTGACGTTCGACCCGGGGCCCGCGTCGTAGGGCATGTAGGAGTCCAAAGCGGTGGCCATGTCACTGCCTCTCGATCATGTTGAGGCGCAGCGCGTGATCCTGGAACGCGCGAATGAGTTTCGCTACCGTTCCGCGCGCTGGGGTGCCCATCGTGGGGACCACCGTCTGGGGGCCGTCCTTAACCAGGTTGATTGTCGCTTGGCGAACGAGGTCCACTACTTGCCCTTGGTTCGCGTACGGGGTGGGCACTGTGGGTTCCAGCTGAACCGTCACGTAGTCACCGACGTTGTAGTGCACCCCGAACATCAAGTCGTTTCGCTCGATCGGCGTGAACGACAGCGAAGTCTGCTCGCTGTTCTGTGCCAAAGCGTCCGCGCCGGCCTGAGCGATCTGGGTTGAGTCCGACGTGGCGGACTGATTCACCAGGGTTCCTTCGATGCGTTCCCACGATGCGATCGCGTCCCCGTCGGAGAACTCCTTCACAATCCGGGATGTCCCTGTCCCCGACGCCCCGACGTACACGTAGTTGGCTTTCGGGCGGGAGCTGGCGTACTCGAATCCGGCGAGGTTCCCGATCTCGACGGAGAACTTCACTGTCGCGCTTCGGTCAGTTGGGGCGTACACCTGAAACTCCAACCCTGCCCCGACTTGAACCACACGGAATCCCACGGCTCCGGTCTGAGCAAGAGGCTGGATAAAGGCCAGCAGGTCGGCGTCCCAGCGCGCCTCACCTCTCACCCCGTATCCGATGGCGGGATCGGCGGCCAGGGTGAAGTTCGCTTTCCTGCGTGTCGCTACGGCCCCGGGTCCGAGGTTGGCGTTGACGTACCCGACGATCACCGTGGACGCCAGGCCGGCCCGGACGTCTGAAGCCTGCAGTGCGTACGGGGGGGAGCTTTCCGTCGGCGACGGAGACACCAACCGGTCCTGCAGCCAGATGTCGTCGGAGAAGCCGCTGATCTCGATCTGGTCGCCTCTGGCATCACGGGTTCGGCGGGTGTCGGTCCGGATTCCGGAGAAGATCGTCGAGTCGTTGCGGGTGAGAATGATCCCCCAGCCGGGTTTGGTCATGAAGCGAGCCGTGGGGGCACGGCTGTCCAGAGTGAGTTTCCAGGTCCCGACGCCGTTGTAGGTGGGGGTGCACTCGAGGTCGCTGTAGTCGTCGATCTCGCCCTGGCGTTGGTAGTTCGGGTCGCGGGCGTAGACCTTCCATTCGAAGGTCACGGCGTCAGGAACTTCCTGCGATAGGAGACCTGCATCGAAGAGGCCCCCGCGAGAGCGCCGCCCATCTCCAATCGGATCGCGTTCCCCCCAACAGGAAGGGACCACATCGAGGACGTGGCTGTGAGGTCGAAGAAGATCGACGTGCCGTCGGACTTGATGATGGTCTTGTAGCCGGGACGGGTATCGATCGTGACCGACTCCCCTGAGCCCAAGGCGAGGAAGGTGAACTGCATGTACTTGCCGGTGGTCAGGTTCCGCAGGGTGATCGACGTGCCCGGTCCGGTGATCTGGATGACGGGCCACACCTCGACGTCCCCATCGTTGGTGATGGTGGCATCCACTGCGATCTGGCTGGATGTCAGCCTCAGGGGGAAGATCGGGAAGAACGTGGGGGTGAGCCCGATCCCGTACGACACGGAGTTGTCGTTGGCGTCCCTCCAATAAGGATCGAACGCCCGGAACGTCACGTCCGCCATCTGCATCGTCGGCCCCGACTCGCCGGGTTTCTCCGCGAACCCCAAGCCGGTCAGGTATCGGCACGGGATCTCCCGGACATCCCCCAGCGGGGATTGGACGCGGAACGTCCCCTCGCCGCGGAGCGGGTTCATAGCGGTCGTCAGGTTCCGCAGAGCAGTCCGCAACGCCCCTTCGTTGGCGGCAGTGATCACCAGCCGGACAGTGAAGTCCCGGAGCGCATGGGTGACCTCCCGGAACCGCTCACCTGACTCGCCCGGCACGCCGGTGGAGGCGTACCTCGGTTCCGGCATGAACCGGCCCGAAGCGTCCCAGTCCACGTCTAGGACGGTGGGTGTCCCTGCGGGGTCAACCCACGTGGAGATCTCCGCGGTCACCTCATCCCACCCTCATGCTCAAGCTGACGGAACGCGGCCTCGAACTCGCCCAGCAATGCCCCTCGTTCGGTGCGGAGGGTGCCTTCCATGGGCCGGGTGAATGCTCGGTCTACTGCGGCGCGGAGGTCCCTCAGGGATTGGACGATCGCATCCTCTTGACTGGAGGTGCGGACGTTCTCTGGTTTCCCGGTGCCGTTCCACACCGTGCTCATCCCCGGCGGGAGCGCGCCGCCGTTGTCGTACGCACGAGGCCGCGGCATGACCAACCCGCCGGCGGCGTACCCGCCTGGCTTGTTCATCGCGTACAGGACGCCACCGAGGTAGCCGCCATGTCCTGCGGAGTACCGGCGGCCGGCGTAGTTCAGGCCGGCGTAGATGTTCGACACCGGATCCACGGAGACGCCGTAGATGAACGGAGAGGTCCCGACATGCGGCCCGGCGTTGGCGCGGAACGTCGGGCCGATCACCTGCATCAGGCCGACGCTGGGGGTGCCCTTCTGCCAGTTGGAGTCCCAGTCGTTGACGATGGTCGGGTTGCCGCCAGACTCCTGCGCCATGCGCCGAAGCACCGCCGGCAGGAAGCTTGCTGGGATGCTGAGCTCGCCCATGGCTGCCATAGCCTCGCCGGACCACCGTGCGACGCCTGATCCAGGCTTGTAGTTGGGGATCCCGCCGCCGGTGTACTCGCCGTATGCCGGCGGGACGTACTTCGGGAGCTGCGCCGGGTGCTTGAAGCCCATCGTCTCGAACGCGTTGATGTTCGTGGCGTAGGACGATCCAGCCCCGGCGCCGAAAGCGTTGGCTTGGATCACGTCCATCAGGCCGCCGTCGGCGAACTTCGGCACGCGCCGTTCGTTAAGGGCCTTCATGAACCCGACGCCGTAGTAGTCGACAGCCTCCGCCTGGTGCACGAACTCACCCGGCGAGAGCCGAGCGTTCACCAAGTCGTCCTTCGGGCCGCCGGGCCCGAAGACCTGCCCGCCGCTCGCCAGCCCCGTACCGCCGATGGTTTTGCGCTGGTTCATCGAGTCGTTGAAGTACCCACCCGCCGAGGTACCCTTGAACACCGCGCTCAGAGCGGCCGTATCGACGCCAGCCACAGCGGTCATCCCGAACTTGAAGTCCTTCGGGATCTCCCCTAGCTTGCCCAAGAGGTCCTGCGCGGCGCCGGTGGTGATGCCGAACTTGTCCGCGGTCTCCTGGATCAGCTTGTTGTACCCCGCCGCAGTGGGCCCGTACTCCTTGATGATCGCGTCCGACAACGTCTGCAACAGCCCGATGTTCCGCCTGCCAGCGTCGGTGTTCCAGTCGAACGAACGCGACGTCGCGTCCACCGCGCCAGCAAGAACCTGGTTCGCGGTGGTGAGCTGGTCAGAAGCCTGCTTCTGCTGGTACTGCGCATCCCTGACAGCCTGGTGGGCACGTTGCTGCGCGTACGCCGCGTCCGCCACGCCCTGCTGGGCACGCTGAACAGCCCTCTGGGCCTGCTCCACCCCATACGAGGCGTCCTGCACCTGCTGCTGCGCCGACGCCACTTGCTGCTGCGCCGACACAACACCCTTCGAACCCTCCACCCCGCGGGCATCCGCAGCGGCGACGTCCTGCTTCAGGTAGACACCGTTCTGGGTCGCGGAGTTGAGGGCGTTCTGCGCCGACAGAAGGTCGATCGCTGCCTTGACCTTGTCCTCGTTCTCCGCCGTCACCGGACCGGAAGCGATCTGGCGGGCGTTCGAGGAGTCCACTCCGGCGTTCAGGCCGGCGGCCTGCGCGTCGAACAGCCGCACCCGCGCCGAAGCCTCGGAGGTGAACTGGTCGTCCAGCTGCTGGTGCATGGCCTTGAGGTCACGGACGGCCTGCTGGCGGGCTTCGTTCAACGAAACCTGCGCGTCCCGCTCCTGTCGTTGAGCGTCTGTCACCGCGCGCTGAGCGGTCACCACACCTCGCTGGGCGTCCACCACGCCGCGCTGCGCCTCGGCGAGTCCGCGGGCGGCCGTGGCCTCGCCGTGCTGCGCGTCCGCGACAGACCGGGAAGCCTGCTCCACTCCGTGCGCAGCCTGGGCTACGGACTGGCGAGCTTGCGTCACCTGAGCGTCGGCCTGCGAGAAGGCCGTCGTGATGGCGGCGCCGGCGTTCGCCGTGGACAACTGCGCCCGGCCCATCGCACGGGTCAGCTGATCGACCGTGGCGGCGGAGTCCCCCGACGCGAGGGCCATCGCCCGCAGAGCCTCGACACCGTCGTAGACGTTCGTGCCGAACGACTGAGCGAAGTTCGAGGCCGCGGCCATGCCTGCGGCGGAGCGAGTGAGGGTGGAGGCGTTGTTCTGCAGGGCGACGTTCTGCTGGTTCGCGGATGCCGCACTGTCCTTGAAGTCCCCCGAAAGGGTCTTCAGGCGGTCGATCAGCATCTGCGCCTGAGTGCCGGTGGCGTTCAGCTTGTCGGAAGAGATACGGGTGTCGCCGGATTCCGACGACTCAACCTCATGGTTCGCGTCAACGACACCCTGCAGTTGCTTGACCAGGTTCTCGTAAGCGTTCCCCTGCCCCGTGATCGCAGGAACGAGAGCACTTTGGCTGATCCCGAACTGCTTCGCAGCGTCCGCGGCCTTCTTGAACTCTTCGCCGGACTGGATCGAGTTGACGACGGAGGTGTTGATCTCGCCGTTGGATGCCTGCAGGGCGGCCGTGACGCCACCCATTGACCCGGCGAGGTCTTCTGCCGACGTCGAGGAGTTGCTCATGACGCCCGACAGCAACCCGAATCCGACGGTGGCGACAGCGAGCGCGATCCCGACCGGACCGGCCAGCGACTCCGCCATCGCCGCAGTCCCCACCGCGGTCGTGGCTGCCCGCGCGCCAACCCCCTGGATCGCGATCCCGGCCGCGGCGGCGCGGGCCGTCCCCGTCTCCATCTTCACGCCGAGGTCAAGAACCGACGTAGCGAGCGCCTTCACCCCAACAGAAACCGCGGAAGCGAGCTTGAACGCAGCCCACGTCGCCAATGCGGCCACGCCAACCGTGCCGAGCAACGGCGACAACGGGTCGAGAACGTTCGCGACCACAGTGAGGATCTGAGCTGCAGCGGTGAGCCCGGCAGTGAGGATCGGTAACGCCCCGCCGGCCAGCCCCGCCGCCACCTGGGCCACGCCGGAAATCGCTGCCGTGATGTCTTGCCCACTGGCGGCCCACACCTGCGCAAGGTCGTTGACCAACGTCACCGCGAGACCGAGGACGGTCCCGGTGATCTGCCCGAAGGACTGAATCGTCGCGCCGTAGGCAGACGAGTTCTGGCCGATGCTCGCGACCGACGTCCCGAACGACGTACCCAGATCCGACGCGGCGTGCTCGATGCCTTCGAAGATCGGGAGGCTGTTCGTCATCGCCGAGGTCACGCCGGGCATGGCGTTTGTCGCGAACTGTGTCACGCCGTTCGTCAGAGCCTGCAGGTCTGGGCCGGCAGCGGAGAAGGCTCTCCGCATCTGCGGTTCGAGCGACTCGAACGTGTGCCCGATCTGGTTCCCGGACGCCACCAGCTGCGGAACGAGCTGGCTGGTGGCCGCCTGGGTTTGGCTGACCACATTGGACCACAGGGTCTTGTAGGTCTGCTGGACCTGCTCGTTCGACTTCTGTGCCAGGACGGTGAGGCCGATGAATCCTGCGCCGATGCCGCCGACGATCGCCGCGCCCGCGATCGGGGAAGCCGCGGCGATTCCCGCGGTCATCAGGGCGAACCGGTTGGTGAACGAGTCGAGGGCCTTCTGCGACTCGTCGGTCTTGATGTTGACCGTGGCGGTGGCGGTCTTCCCGTCGAGCTTGTCGAGCTTCGCGACCATCCGGTCTATCGACTCCGCCGCAGACAGGAACGTCTTCGATGCCCTGTCCAGGGCTATGACGTTGAACGAGAGGTCGCTCACGAATCCCCCCTTTCCGCTTCGGAGATCTTCTCGGCGAGAGTCACGTAGACGTCGAAGTCAGCGAGGGAAAGCTCGAGGATCTGGTCCGGTGTCCAGGACCACCGCATGGTCAGCGTCATGCGGTTTTGGAGGTACCGCCCTTCCGGGTCTTCCCAGGCTGCGTAGGGTCCCCGGCCTTTTCCTCCGTCGTGTCACCGGTGTCGGTGAAGGTGATGCCGCGGCCGCCGCAGTGGCTGCAGGTCTCGATGTTCGAGGCGAGCCAGTCGAAGGACATGACGTCCTTCTCCAGGAGGTCTTCGTACCGCTCCGCTTTGCCGGCGGCCCTTCGGTGGAGGAACGCGACCGCGATGATGGTCTCGGGGTCGCGGCGGTCCAGGTAGGACACCACCGTCGCGGTGGTTGCGCCGCTTTTCTCCTTCAGGAAGATCGCGTCCTTGACCTTCAGCGAGGTCATGAAGTCGTACTCTTCGCCGTCGAACTTGAACCTGAGTTTCGGTGCCACTGTCATCCCCTACTGTTCGATTTCCTTCTTGACCTTTTCCATCTGCGTGCCGATGTACCGGCGGAAGTCGTGAGATTTCTGCGAGATGGTTTTGCTGAAATACCCGGCGGGTGTGGCCTTCTGCGAGACCCATTTCTCCGTGTTGCCGAACGTCGGGTGACGCCAGCCTTTCTCGGAGTTCATGTGCCGCGGCAGCGAACGCTGATCCTCCGGGAGTTGCGCGGACCGGACCACGAACCGCACACCCCGCTGGGTCGCCTCCAGCGCTGTCGCGCCCGCGACCCGCCGGCGGAGACTCCCCGACCGACGCATCGCATTCGCCGCGGCACGTTCGCTCCGCGCACGGGCCGCGGAGTACCGCTGACGCTGCTTCGCGCCACCACCGTGGGACGAGGTGGTACGCAGTCCCTGCACTGCGTTCCGCACGTCCTGAACGATCGGCTGGCCAGCGTCCTTGATCGCCTTGTTCAGTTGCTTCCGTAGATCCCCGCGGCCCTTGTCCTTGAGCCGCTTGGAGAGGTCGCGGAACTGCTGGACCTGTTGCACGTTCGTCGCGATGCGCAGCAGGTCCGGCATCAGATGTTGGTGCTCTCCGTGGACACGATCTTGATCTGGATCGGCGGGTTGACCTCGTCCCACTCCGCCTCGAAGTCGGTCTTCATCTGGACGATGTCCGGGCCGTTCACGTTCGGCGCGGCCTTCTTGAAGATCGTCGACGGGAGGATGATCGAGAACAGGAAGTTGTTGCCGCTCGCGATCAGCGACCCGGTCATGTCGAACTGCAGGGGCGTCGGCGTGCCCGCGGTGTACACGTCGTACAGCTCGGTCTTCGCGAACTCCGCGTCGAGGGAGCCCGTGATGGTGTTCATGTTGTTCTGCAGCGGCTCCTTCTTCAGGCCCGCGTTGCCGATGCCGAACCGGTCCGTGGCCAGGGAGTTGTCGCCGGAGATGGTGATGCCCTTCACCAACGCCGCGACCGCGGTGCCGCTGGTGATGGTGGTCTCACCGGACGCCGTCGCCGCGGTGCCGCCAAGCTTCAGCGTCGCGTCCTTGAAGCTGAAGACCTTCGTGCCCGTCAGGAACGCCGTGGTGGCGAGCGCGGTCGCGGTGGTCTCCGCTCGACCCGTCAGGGTGAGCTTCAGCGTCGGGATCGCGTTGTCCTTGAGGCTGATCTCCCACTTGGAGACCTTGCATCCCGCGTAGGTGAACGGGACCACGGTTCCGGTGCCGGGTTCCGGCTTGCCGACCTGCGTGGTCAGCGCGAGGCCCTGAGAGCCGCCGGGAACGTGGATCTGCTTGTACGCGGTGGTCGCGGCGATCTGGGTGGTGGTGGTGACGGTGGATCCGAGCATGTGCTTGACCAGAAGCCCCATACCGAGGGTGCCGATCTCCATCTCCACGTCACCGTCCACGGAGAACCGTGACTGGATGGTCCGGGAGGTCCGCTTGAACGCGTTGCCCTTCCGGATGCCACTGGAGTCGAGGTACGTGATGTCCTGCGTCAGGCCCTCGGAGTTGAACTCCAGCGACCGGGTCGGGGTGACCGCGGTGCCGTAGGTCGTCTCCTGGCCGAACATGATCTGGGCGTCCAAGCCCGTGCCGAAGGGCATGTCAGTTCTCCTTCACGGACTTGTCAGCCACGGGAGTCTTGGCTGGCTTTTCCTCGACCAGCGACCAGATCGCCGTCGGCCATGCCGCCCGGGTGTCACCGTTGACGACGATCACCGCGTCCTCGGGGGCGTCCTTCGTGTCGACCTCGCCGGCGACTTCGATGACGCTGTCGTGGGCGACGTCGAACGCGTCGGGGCTGCCGACCTTGCCGAGGATCGTGACTCCGTCACGCGGAGCCTCGACCCCGTCGAGTCGAAACTTGGGCATCGATTTGCTCCTTAGGTGCGGGTCTGGACGGAGACGGTGAAGGAAAGCCGGAACCAGAACCCCGTCTCGGAGTAGGGCTCCTGGAACGCGCCTGCCGGCTTGAACTCCGCGTTCAGGTACTGGCGGGTCGGGGTGGGTTCGAGGCCGAGGCTGACGTTCTGCCGGAGCTTCGTCTCGACGTCCCGCTGGATAGCCAAACCGAGGTCCCGAGCGGGCTTCCACCGGTCGCCGTTGCCGTACCCGGCGACGAGAGCGCAGACGACGTCGATGGTCTCGTCGCGACGCTTAGCACCCAGCGACCCGGCCCACTGCTGCTGAATGTCGGCGGACTGAAACTCGCCGTCCGGGCTGGCGTCCCATCCGACGAACACCGCGTACAGCGGGTACTTCTCGCTGACCGGAACCCCGTCGTACACCGCGTACTCGATCGGATTGCCGTCACCGTCGAGTTCGGCGAGCGTGACCGTGCCCGTGTCGCTGCCGTCGAGCAGCAACGCGACGAGTGCGTCGACGACGTTGTAGTACTCGGTGGAGACCATCAGGCGATCCCAGGAAGGCCGGAGCCAAGCAGTTCGACGGCGCGGTTGGGGATCGCGAACCCTGCCTGCTGGTAGCCCATCGAGTCAGCGAGCGCGCCGCGGTTGCCGGCGCCCTTTTCGGGGCGTTTCGTCTGCCACAGGTGCTGGACGATGATCTCCGCCGCCAACCCGTACTCCGCGGGGATCGACGCCATTCCCGCCAGGTATGTGACCCGCAGGGTCCCGTACGGCGCCACCCCCAGAGGAGACGTCACCACCCCCGCGGGGGAGCAGTGCAGCGAACCCACATCCCACGTGTACGTGCCGTCCACAAGAGCCATGGACGTCAAGGACACGACTGGGGTCCAGTTCAGGACCAGTCCACTGCGGACGCAGTGCTCCTCGACCCTGGTCCGCCGAACAACGGCTTGTCCCAGATGGCGTTCGATGACACCGGTGACGGCTTCCGCGTACCAGCGGGCTTCGTCGTCCCGGACGCTCCCAGTGAACGACAGTTGCCGCTTCACATCCGCGAGCGACACGATCGTCATCCCGCCGGCCCGGACATCGAACACGTCCGAGAACGCCGACCCCGGCCCTTCGGATACCCACTTCACCTGGTGTAGGCCGACTTGCGTGGGCAGGTAGTCGACTGCGTACACGCCCGTGCTCGGGTTGGTCGGGGTGGGGGTGTCTGTGGTGCCGTCGGGCAGTGTGATCGTCAGCGTGACCGAGGTGGCGTTGGTGGGCTGGTCGTCTGCGTCGGTGATGGTGACGGTGAGGGGAACTGGGTCGCCCAAGTCGAACGCCATCTATCCCCCTGTCATCGTGGCCGTTGCGCGGGCCGTAGGCGTCATCGACGCGGTCTTCCGGTCAGCGGGGGTCATCTCGGTGGTCGGTCGGTCCACAGAGGTCATGTGGCCCCGCACGGTGGGGATCACCTGCATCCCCACGTCTGCGGGTCGTCCGAGCCGCACGGCAGCTGGTGGCTCGAGTACGAGCACCGCGTAGGTGACCGTCTCCCTGGGGCCGCCGGCACGGAGCGCCCCGGGCTGGTCGGCGACACCGACTCCCGCGGACCCGACGTCCCGCGGCTGCCCTAGGCGGAGTCCGCCCGCGACGTCGGACACGGAGAGGCTGATGCTCGCCAGATCCGCCGGGAACCCCAGCCGGAGCGACCCGGGAGGGTCAGCGACCGAGGTGGAGTAAGTGACGAGTTCTCGTGGGGAGCCGAGGCGCACACCGTGCACCACGTCGAAAACTGTGAGCCCCGACGACGCCGACTCCGTCGGGCTTCCCGTCCGCACGCCGCCCGGACCGTCCACGACGGCAACCCCGAACGTGGGCGTCTCGACCGGCCCGCCGGCTCGGGCACCTCCCGGCGAGTCGGTGACCGTGAGCCCAACCGTGACGGTTTCGGCGGGCGCTCCCAGTCGGACATTCCCGGGAGCATCCTGGAATGTCGCGCCGCTGGAGGCCACGTCTTGCGGGGATCCGAGACGTACGCCCGTGGGACCGTCGACGACGGATACCCCGAACGTCACTGTCTCTCGCGGAGATCCCAGCCGGACAGCTCCGGGGGTGTCGGAGACGCCCACGCCGGACGTGACGTTGTCCGTCGGCGCACCGAGACGCACAGCGCCCGGCAGATCTATGAACGCGCCGCCGACCGTGACCGTCTGCGTCGGCGCGCTAAGTCTGGCTGCTCCCGGTACGTCGGTGACGCTGTACCCGATCGTCGCCGAGTCCGCGGGGTTTCCGAGCCTCACCGCACCCGGGGCGTCCGTGACGAACGTCCCGAGCGGCGGGTCTGCCTCCGTTGTGGTCGCGGAGGATCCAGCAGTGAGGTTCCGGCTGTTACCCGAGTGGTCGGTGAGGTCGGTGAACACCGTCAGCGGGTAGTCCGCGTACAGGGACGCCGTCTTCACCGGCGTCGCCGAGTCCCGCTCCGCGCCAAGCTCGGTCGAGTTCAGGACGACCGACCAGTAACGGACGTAGGCGGCGCGGCCGTTGAACCACTCCGACGCGTCCGAAGCGGACCGGCCACCGATCGTGTACCCATCAGGCGCTGAACCACCGGACGAGGTCCCCGAAGCGGAGTGCAGGGTCCCGCCGGCGGAGGTGCAGGTGTAGATCGTCGCGGTCGTGCCCGTCTGGGTGACCGCGACCCACAGCCAGTTCCCGACCGTGAAAGCGTCCACTCCGGCCACGCCACCAGTGTTTCCGGGGGTGAACACGGAGGGTCGGAGTCCGCCCGTGTCAGTGGCCAGAGTCAGGCGGGTCGTGGATCCGGAGGACGCGTGGAGGCGCGTCAGGGTGGAGAAGTCGGACCGGTTGACCGACAGGTAGAACCAGCCACACACCGTGAACCCCGACTGTGGGTCCGGTGCGCCACCGGTTCTCGTGACGCGGTCGTTGGCCGCGTCGAACCGGTTGGACATCTACTTCGCGAAGACGTGCAAGGGGCCGTTGTTGGTGAAGGCCACGTTGTAGCTCGCGCCGCCGCCGGTCTGGTTCGACCCGAAGTCGATCAATCCCAGGAGCGGTTGCGTCGCGGCGGTGCCGGGGGTGCGGTCGGAGATCACGCCGTACCGGAACGGACCGGCGGAGAACGAGCTCCAGGTCGCGGTCGCGGCGGACAGGGTGGTGATGCCGGCGCCGATGTTCTCGAACACCGCGGTCCCGTCCGTGGTTTCCCGGCCCACCACGGTCCCGAGCGTGGTTGTGGTTCCCGCGGAGGTCCCTGCGACGACGCACAGGTACAGGAAGCCGTTGCCGGAGGCGGGGCGGATCACGTCGCCGACGACGTAGGCGGTGGAGTTCGCGCGCTGCGTCGCCCACGAGTTCGCCGCCGTGTACGTGCGGGTGCACGAGGTGAGCGTCAACCCACCCGCGGTGTAACCCGACGCCGTGGAGAGTTCGTTCGTCAGGTCCGACACGTAGGCGTGCGTGTCCAGGTTCGGGGTGTACGTCGAGTTGTGCAGGCTCAGGACGATGGTGTCCGAGTCCCAGTCCCACTCCTTGTTCAGGCCCTTCGAAACAGCCTGCCGGTACCACTGGGCCATCAGGACTCCTTCTGCGTGTTCAAGATCGAAGTGAGGTCGGCCCACAGCCCGTTGATCAGCAGGCCGGGTGTTTGGCAGATCGCGCACAGCACGTGTAGGCACATGTGGTCGTCGTGCATCATCGGGCCGGGGATGTGGACGTGGAGCTTTGCCTTATGAGGCATCGGGCTACAGGGACTTGGCCAGCACCGGCCACGCGGCCTGCACCAGGGAACGGATCGTGTCGTCGTCGATCGTCGGATCCACCGTCAGATCAGACCCCAGCGCCCACCCGAACTGCGCCCCGTACATCTCCGGAGAGGCAAGGCACTTCTGCGCGAACACGTACTCGTCCTTACGGGACTGATCCACGTTCAACCGGATGGACTTCGCCAGCGCCACGGCGTACTGCTGCACCGCAGCAGTCACCCGCGCCAGAAACGCCTCATCCACCGCCAGAGCAGCCGCCGACGCCAGGTCGGCCGACGCCACCGGAGACATCGCCGCCACCACAGACGACAACCCCAACGCGGAGTCGTACACCCGCAGGTCATCGAAGCTCCCCGACCCCGACCACCCACCGAACAACGTCGGCGGATCCGACTGGCGGATCGGCCCCAACAGGGACTGCTGATCCGCCAGCACCCCGTCGAGGTACAGCTTCACCGAACCCCCGCCGAACACCCCAGCCACGTGGTGCCAGTCGGTGGTGTCCGGCCACGCAGCCGTCGCATCCGTGAACGCGTCCACCGTGTTCCGTGCCCGGATGATCGGATCTCCGCCGACGAAGAGGATCCCCCACACGCCGGCACCCGCACCTGAATCAGCGAGCGGGTCGAACCACTGGACCGGCCACCCATCCGGAATAGCGCCTTTGATCCACATGCAGACCGTGCGGTCATCCGACTGCCCGACATCAGGGAGCGGAACAGCCGTTGTCGTGGCCGGCCGGATCCCGCCGTTCGTCTTCCCCGCAACCCTCGTCGCGTCGGACGTGAGCGGGAAGTTGTTTCCGTTCCCGGTCATGTCGAGAACGGTGTCGCCGGACTCGTCGAACGAACACGCCAAGACCTGCATGATTCCCCCGAACCGTAGAGATCAGTCCTTGGTTTGCTGCTTCGGCGGGGTCGCCGGGCGGCCCTGCGGCTTCTTCTGCGTCGTGGCCTTCTCGGTGTCGTCCTCGACGACAGCGGCCTCGTCCTCGTCCCCGGCCGGCGCTGCGATCCCCGCCCCGCACAGGTGCACGGCTTCCTCGTCGGGCAGGTCCACGGTTTCGCCGATCGCCGGCCACGACTGCCCATCTCGGGAGCCGGACACGGAGGCCTTCATGGTGACGCGCATGGGAGAGAGCTCCTTCAGTCCTGCTGGGTGATCCCGGCCTGCTTCAGTGCCGCGTTCAAGGCGTTCACGGCGGTCACCAGGTTGTTGATGATCGCCTGCTCCGCAGAGGTGTACGACGCCCCCGCGGTGCCTGCCACGTTCGCGATCGCGGCGCTGTAGGTCTGCGCGAACGTGTCCTCGTCCATCTGGTTCGGTCCAGGCATGCCTGAGCCCTTTCAGGTCGTGCTCTGGTGGGGCTGGGGTCACCCCAGCCCCACCAGAAGGTGAATCAGGTGGCTGCGCCGGCGAAGTACTTGACCGCGCCAGTGAGGTCGACCAGGGAAGCGTCCGCGCGCAGCAGCGCCCGGAACGTCACCAGGTCGGTGTTGAACGCGAAGTCGTCGGACCGCTCGAACCGAACCCCGCCCGCGAGGCGCACGAAGTACTGGCTGAAGTCACCGAACAGCACCGACTTCGCCGACACGGCCGTGGCAGCAACGTTCGGGTCGGTCAGGACCGGCTTGCCGAGGAACATGTCCGGCGCACCCGCCTGCAGCGACGGCTGCCACAGGTACTGGCCCGTGGTGTCCTTCAGCTTCCGCGCAGCACCGACGGTGGCGTCACGCATCAGCCAGTAGCAGGAACTCGACTGGCGGTACGGCGCGATCACCGAGTAGTGCAGGTCGATCAGGTTGTCCGCGGTGAACGCACCGACAACACCCGTACCGCCGGTGACGCCAACCGTGGCGTCGGTGACGACACCTCGAGGCTGGCTCGTGCCGGTCCCGGTGATGGCGTGGGCGCCGAACGCGTTGCCGAGGGCGCGGCCGGCCTGCATCGCGAGGTAGCCCTCGAGGTCGACACCGGTGTCGTTGAGCAGTTCACGCGAGACCTGGATCAGGGTGCCGTACTTGTAGGCACCCAGCGGGACCTGACCGAACGTCGGGTCCGACGCACTGATCGCAGAACCTTCCGTGACGATCGCCGCGCTCGAGTGCGCGGTGGTCTTCGGGACCTGGATCGTCTCACCCGAGGCGGTGTTGAGGACGGTCACGCCGGCCTGCATGATCGCCGCGGTCTCGATGAGGTGTGCGATCAGCCGGTCGTAGAACGACGTCGGGACCGTGTTGCCGCCGGCAGTGGCGGTGCCCTTGGTCAGCGACCGGAAGTCGAGGTTCGGCGTCGGCTGGACCTCGTAGGAGCGAGGCCCCTGGCCGCGCAGGAACTTTCGCAGCTCGGTGTCCTGCCCCTCCGGCTGGCCGCTCTTGCGCTCCTGCGGCTTACCTTCGAGCTTCGCGAACGCGTCTTCGGTGTCCTTGGCGCGCTGCTCACCGTCGATGACGTTCTTGATGCGCACGTCGAGGGCGTCCAGTTCGGCGTTGAGAGCCGTCCACTGGCCTTCCTCTTCGCCGGTGAACTGACGGTTCTCTTCGGCGGCACGATCGGCAAGGCCCTTGGCCTGCTCCCAGACATTCGCCCGGCGCTCGCGCAGCCGCTTCACGACCTCACTCATGAGGTGTCCTTTCAGTGAAAGCGGAAGTACTTCGGTGGATGCGCGAGGTGAGTGGCGCTCTGCCCCGCAAAAGGCCGTACACATGCGAAAACCCCCGAGGTTCGGGGGTTTTCGCAGGGATCAGGGGGGTGAGTGGCGCTCTGCCCCGCGTGGATGGTTGAGGTTGCGGGCTTACGCCCAGGGGTCGCGCTGCTTGCCGAGGATGGCCATGCGCGCGGCCGGGCCGTACGTCTTCGGCGACGAGGGCTTGCCACCCTTGTCGGTGCGGACGAAGAACCGCTTCAGCTCGTTCTCCTCCGCGAGCTTCCGCACCTCCTCGAGCGGGGCGTGGACGTGCTCCGCGAGGGACCGGAGGCCCACGGACGCATCCGGGTAGGCCGGCTGATTCACGGGCGCCACGTCTGCGAGCTGGACGTGCAGCAGACGACGCTGCGGGAAACCCTGATCGGTGAGGCCCCACTCGTCGCCTTCAGGCATGACCCGGAACGCGAACGACGACTTGGTGACGTCGCCGCGCTCCACGAGTTCGTAGATGTCCTGCCGAGAGTTCGGCGGGTCCACGTCGTAGGCGAGGCCGTAGTTGTCGATCTGGCATCGCAGCGTCCCCGCGGCGGTGGTGCCGAGGAGCATGTTGTCGTCGTGGTTGTAGCGGGCGATCACGTCCGGCCAGCCGTCCCCACGGGACTTGTTGAACGCTCCGGGGTCGACGATCTCGACAAAACCGCCGAGATTCCTCGACAGGCTGTTGAAAACGGCCGCGTAGCCTCCGATGCTGCGCCGCTCGCCGTCCTTCGCGCGAACCTCGACGGTGACGCGCGTGTAACGCCGCTCCAGCTCGGTCACGGCAGTCCTCCTTCTGGATGCCAGGGACTGGTACTCCACGCCCTGTGCGTGATGTTGAATTGCACTGGGACAGTCCCCAGCGCCCTGGTTTCAGTCGTCCTCGTCGCCGACAGCGCGTAAACGCTGCGACGGGACCCGTTTCGGTGGCTGATCGCCCCCGATTTGGGGGGTTTCACCACCGAGCAGCGGCGCATAGCCGGCACCCAAGCCGTTCGGGAGCGGCGGCAGATCCTCGATCTCGCGAACCTCGTCTTTGCTCATCCACCCGTCGGTGAGGGCGAGATGGTGAGCTTGGTAGCGGGCCTGCAGGTCCGCTCGAGTGAGTGCGTCCACGTTGAACTTGACGTACTGATCTGGCGGCGTGAGGCGGTTGAACGTCGCCTCGAGCTTCACCATGTACGGCCGCAGCGAGTAAGTGACCAGATCGATCGCGCTTTGCTCCCGCGTCGCGTACGTCAGCGTCCCACCCGGGACGCCGCCGATCCGCTCGGGAGGGACACCGTAGATGGCTGCGATCTGGTTGGCGGTTGCCTTGATGGTCTCGAGGTACTGCGACTCTGCGGGGTTGACCGCGATCGGCTTGTACTTCGTGCCGGCACCCAGAACCACCGGTTCACGGCCGCTCGCAGCGGCCATGAACCGTGATTTGATGATTTGCGCGCTGTCCTGGGTGACTGCCTGGTCACTTTCCAGGACCGCCGAGGGAACCGAGCCGTTGCGGAACCAGTCCCGCCCGAACTCCTGCGACAGGATCCCCGTCTCCGTCGTCAGCGCGTACGCCGTGATCGGCGACACCCCAAGGATCTCGCCAGGCAGCACGTAGCCGGGAATGTGGATGACACGCTCCGGCTCGAGCGGCCGCCCCAGCCAGTACCACCGGGGGCGCTCAAGAGACCGATTCTGGCCGTACAACGACACGTCGTCGGGGTGCAACCACTCAATCCGAGCTGGATACCCCATGTCGTCGAACTCGGTGACGTAACCCCATGCGTTTCCGCGGAGCGTCAGCGACGTCATGATCCGCTGGACCCACTCGACCTCGGTGCCGAACGTCGTCGGGTCAGCGAACACGCCCGGCGTCGTGATCTTCTGCTTCGCCCCGCCGGCACGCTGGTAGGCCTGCAACGGCAGCGAGCCGATCGTGTCCGCCAGGAGACGGGTCGCGGCATACACCGGGGCCAGTCGGAGAGCAGTTCCGATGGATTCCGAGTGGATATCCGCCACATCGCCGCCGGAGCCCCAGAAGTCCTGATAGGAGATCGACCGCTTCTCGTTCTTGAACATCTTGGTGAACCAGTTAGCCACCGCCGCCTCCTCTCACCAGACGTTCATCACTAGTTCCCGGTCGGTCTTGCCGACCAGGTGGGCACGGGACTCGAACACCCATCGCGCGAAGGTCAGAGCGACCAGGGGTGACGTGTCGGATTCCAGACTTTTTCGGGTCCAGATCTCCGCGAATTCGGTGACTTTCGTCTTCGCCCCCGCCACGGAGGCATCGAGCTCGCGTTGCCCGGTGTGCTTGAACGTGCCTTGCTTCACGGCGTCCAGGAACTGACTGGTCGCTGCCGTCATGTCCGTTGAGTTCAGGACCACCAAGTCCCCGTACATCGGCTCGTCAGCACGGTCAGGGATGCGAATCCCCGTGGCGTCGAACGTCTCACCCTCGAGCGACGCCGCGACTTGCCGGCCGGCGCCGATCCCCACGGGGTTCAGCGCGTCCCGCCACCGCTCGAGCTCCGGGATCACCCAGTCCGTACCCGGCTTGTACGCCACGATCACCCCGTGACCCAACCCATCCTCACGTCGGCCCCACAACGCGATCGCCGCGTAGTCCCGGGTCGGGGAGATGTCCACCGCGATCGCCACATCACCCTGACGCTGCGACTCCGAATCCAGGAGCTTCGCCCACTGACCGAGGTCGATCGCCGCGCCACCAGCTGCCGGTGGCTGGTGCCAGCCGAGTCGTTCCCGGCCGAACTCGAGCGCCGGCAGCGCCAGCCGCTCCGCACGCACGTAGGAGACGGTGATCCGCTTACCTAGGGTGTGGTTGGCCTTCGCCCACTGCGCCTCGTCGTCCAGCGCACACCCTGGCGTGCCGGGCATGTGGGAACACTTCTTCCCCGCCTCACACGGCGGATCCTCCCAACCCCCAGGAGCACACCACTCGACCCAGATCAGCGACGGATCCTTGCCCGTCCGACCTCGGTCCTTCAACCGGTGGAGATGGTCGGAGGTGTCCAGTGCCCCCGACGACCCGTAGTTGATCTGCGGGTCGGGTCGGGCGGACAGGGTAGGCATCAGTGCACCCATCGCGGACGACGCAAGGAACAGGGCCTCGTCCATCACGACCCGCTTACCGCCCAGACCACGGCCACCGCCCTTCGAGCGGGCGAGGAACTCGAGCTTCGCTCCGTTGTGGAGTTCGATCGCTTCCTCGCCGCGCCCGTGGTGGACCTGCTTCACCCGGCGCGACAGATCCGGAGAAGTCGCGATGCACGCCTCGAAGTCCTCGAACGCGTCCCTCGAGGTCTTGAACAGGTGCGCGGTCCACACGATCCGGTCCGGCGGCATCAAGAACAGGTCGAACAGTGTCACTGGCAGCAGGATGCCCGCGGTCTTGCCGTTCTGGCGGGACTCGATGATCGCCGACTCCATCGCTGCCCACCGGCCCCCTGGCCCGTAGGACAGCAACGCGTCAACACCGAGCTGCTGCTCCTCGTCCAGCACCCGGCCGGCGCGCTCCGCAAGGTCGATCGCTTCGTCCCCATACGAGCCCACTCGAGGGGGGATCGACAGGTACGCCGGGTCGATCACGCTGACGCGGCCTTGGCGCGCCGGCGCGCGGTGAGCTCGTCGATCGAGTCGCCCTGCTTCGCTGCGCCCTTGAGCGCGACTTCCATCGCTGCTCGCAGTTCCCTCGAGAGCGCCGCCGCACCGGAGGCCGTGTGGCCGTCGGAGGTGAACAACGTCGCCAGATGTAGCACCAACGCACCCTCAGGGGTGTCCAGTCGCTCCGCTTCCTCGAGCTGCTTCCGGTAAGACTCCACCAGCGCCGGCACCGGACCCTGAGGGGCAGTTGACCGTTCGTCGCCCTGCTTCGGCATCTCGACGACCCGCGGGTTCTTCCGATCCCGCGGGGGCCGGCAGGTGGTGCAATACTTCCGGGGACGGGCCGACCCCTGCTGGGGTGGGATGACCTCGCCGCAACCAGGGGTTTCGCAGACCTTTTTCACGCCAAGCCACCCCCTGGTTAAGTGCCGGGCGCCTTTCTCGGTGCGGCGTTTTTCGCGACCTACCTGCGGTTATTCGCGACATGATGATCACACGGTGATCTTGGTGTCGGCGTATCCGCAGGTCAGGGGCTTAAATCGCCGTCCGATGTAGAAAAGAGCGGAGCCGTGGGAGCGGGTCACCTAAGTCGATCTTAAAAGATCATCTTCACCCTCCGTTGTTGATCTCCAACATCTGGTTGGTGATCAACCAACGTAGATCATTTGGATCTTAGGTGATCCACTTTCAGATCGATCTTGAACCTCAGTCGATCATGCCTCTGACCAGCACCGATGCATCAAGGTCACCCATCCACCACCTATACCGGTGGTACCACTCACCGATCCGTTGGCCTGTACCTGGTGGCCGGCCATCCGCCTTGGCTCTGCGTCTGCACTCCCGCTCACCTGGGCTGAGGACGTACACCTGGGCCTGCCATGCCTGGGCTAGAGCCATGCGGGTGGTGGGGTGTGGTGCTGTTCGGAGGAGCCAGCAGGTGGCGTCTGAGGGGTGAGCGTGGGCTCTGGCTAGCTGGGCTTGGAGCTCTTGCTCTGCGCCTGTGCGGTAGGGCTCGGGGTGTAGCCACTGGACAGGTGAGCCCATGCTGCGTGCCACGTGGTCGTAGTCGAGGACCACGTCGTCGGGTTGGGCTAGGTGGTGGGCGAGGGTGGTCTTTCCCGAGCAGGGTGGGCCAGCCAGTACCACGACGTGCATGGCTAGCTGGCTACCAGTACGGCTACGACACCCAGGCCCACGATGGCAGCCACCAGAACCAGCGCGGCAGCAGCGAACCCGAGGACTGTCCACGGTGAGGTGCCGATGGACTCCATCTCGACCCAGCTGGTGTCGGCTGGCGGTTCGCGTCGCATGCCGTCGGAGCCAGCCTCGTGGACACCCATCAGGTCGGCCCAGGACAGTGCGGTAGGTGGGCAGCGGTCCGGTCCGCGGTGGCGGATGCCTGAGCCATGCCGCCCTTCGGGGCTTGCCCAATGACCTCCACGCAGCACGGGCAGACGATCGGGACCGTCTCACCCTCGGTGCAGCCGTAGAGGTAGCAGACGCGGCCGCTGGGGTGGACGTGGCTCACGGTCAGGCCAGCAGGGTGAAGAGGAGGACGGCGCCGGCGGTGATGGTGGCTGCGATGGTGAGGATGCGGGCGGTCAGCGGGTGGCCGATGAGCATGGCCGCTCCGAGGGCGACGATGCAGGCTGAGAGCAGGCAGGTAACCAGCAGGGCGTCCATCAGTCGACCGGTCCGCTCTTGGTCGGCGGAGACGTCTCGTCCTTCTCGCCGAGTACCTCGCCTGACTTGTTGCAGTCACACATCGTTGGCCTTCAGGGCTCGTTGGACAGCGGCGTCGACAGCGTCCCGGAACTGCCGCTGCTGGCTCTCCTGGAGTTCGAGAGCCAGCTGTCGCTTGGCTGCGTGGAACGCGGCGAGTTCCTCGGGGTCGTCTTCGGTGTTGATCTCGACGACGGCCTGGTCGTGTTCCCGCTGCCGGAGGTGGCGTTGGCCGCGGGCTTCCATCTCCGAGTGGCGGGCGTTCTCGACGTCCTGGTCGGTGACGCAACCGCAGGATGCTTGGGTGCAGCGTTGGGGTTTCACGCCGTGCTTGATGCAGCCTCGGCGGCCGTGGCCTTCTCCGTGGACGTGGCACTTGGGGTCGAACTCTTCGACGGGCATGTGGCAGGAGCAGCAGTGGCAGGGCCACGCGCTCTCTGGCTTGTCGGGGATCGGTGCGAGCGGCTTCTTGGTCACGGGGTCACACCTCGCTGGGGTCGAGTTCGACGTAGCCCCTCGGCTGCGACGGGATGAGGGGTTCACACGGGCGGCCCATGGAGCAGGCGCAGGCTTCCTTCGGGAGGTTCCGCAGGCGGTTGGAGCGTGCGGAGTTGCAGCCGATGCAGGCGAGGCGGGTGTTCGCTCGGGAGTACGGGTCGCCGCCGTGCTGGAGCTGGATGAGGTGGTCGACGCTGCGGGCCCGCGGGTGACGCGGGTGAAGGCGGGTGTCGACGTAGCCGCCGCAGAGCCAGCAGTGGGTTTCCTGGTCGAAGACGGGCTTCTGGGCTGCCCGCCAACGAGCGCCTACGCGTCCGGGCTGGCCGGGCTGTCGGGACACTCGTCGCCACGCTGAGGGTGGTAGCGATAGCCGATGATGTGGCCCTTGTCGTCGAGGACGGTGTCCACCTGGCACGGGTCAAGCATGATCGGTTCGATGGCGCTGGTCGTGTTCCGGACCAGGGTGTACCCGAGCGGCAGGATGCCACCCTCGTCGTAGGCCGGGTGCTGCCAGTCGCTGGCGTAGTCGCTCACCGGTCGGCCTGCTCGTCGAGCAGCGTCCACGTGCGACAAGGCCACTCGGGACGCTCCGCCTCGTAGCCGTCGAAGTCGCAGCCGCCACACTCGCGGCGATCGTCAGGTGAGTGAAGCTCAGCTACTGCCTGCGCGAGGCCGCCAGCGGCGAGCAGCTCAGCGTGCCGGGCGTCCTCGTGGGCTTCTTTGGCTTCACGCTCGGCGCGCCTTCGGGCGACGTCGGCAGGGTCCGGTGTGGTCGTGTACATGGCGAGCAACGCCGACGAGATGGGCACGTAAGTCTCGACCTTGCGGATCGAGTCGCGCAGTCCGTTGGCCATGTCATCCCCTAGGTGCCGCAGATGCGCAGCATGTGTTCGATTCAGATGATCGTCTAGTGCCCCGCCGCGTCGTGCCTGTGGACGGGCTGTGACCGCGGGGCTCTACCGGCTCTGTCGGCAGCCTCAGGGCGTATCCGGCGCCCTAGAGCCCACGTAGTGCTCCAACAGCCCACACAGCTCAACGAACTGGGCCTCGTTGCCGACGTCCAAGGCGCGGTCGATGCGGGCGCGGAGCCGGCGGATGGAGAGGTCGCGGTTGACTTGGCGTTCGTCGGCGGCGAGTTCGGCTTCGAGATCTTCGAGTGGTGTCAGTCCGTCCATGACGCACCCCGATCGTGCGGAGGGGTGGAGCGGCGTGCAGGCTAGCCGAAGCCAGCCTGCACGCCGTTAGAGCAGGCCCACGCGTCCTGCACTGAGTTCCGCTGCCATTACGTAGCCCGAGCTTCCAGCGGCGCTATCGGGTCGCTTCCAGGTGGAGTGCACTCCAGAGCTGGGAGATTGGTGCCCGGCCGACCGCGCTGACCCAGCCGCATTGGGCAGGGGCCAGGCCGGGCAAGTGACGACCGCGCGCCGTCACGACTGAGGGGCGGCCTGTCCTGCATATGACCGACCGCCGGGATGAATAGGGAGCGTGTACGCGAGGGTGGCGCGACCCGAGGTGGCGTCCGGGGCGTGGACGTTAGGCGCCTGTTTCGCCCCTAGGGGAACTGACCAGTTCCGACACGAGTAGTCAGTCTGATCGGAATCGTGTTCCATCGTCGACTGGAAGTCAACCGCATCGACCAAACTCGATGTCACGGGCGTGTCGGGCATCCATCTGCCGGTGGCAGGGTCTGCACATCCGGACGTAGTCGTCGAGGTTGGTCGAGTACTGCCCGTGGGGTCCGTCCTGGACGGTCGGATTGCCTTCCCAGTTCAAGGCCCAGTCGTACCGTGAGCCCTCATCGCGCGTCCCACAGCAACTGCACTCGTTCGGACGACCGATCATCCGGCGAAGCCTGTAGTGGACCGCGTGGTAGCCGGCCTCGTCGCCCTTCCAGTGCGCGTTATCCGCGCCCTTGGGCGGTCTGGACGGGCTGGCTCGCGGCTTCGGTGGCGGCTTGGGCTTCGAGGCCACCTCCAGCTTGTGCCGGGCTCGCACTGCCGCCAGCGCCAGCACGTCCGAGAGGAAGTACAGGCTGCCACCCGGGGTCGCTGGATGGATCCGACCGCGGCTCTTCCACTGCCTGAAGGTCCCGTCCGGAAGTGGCTCGCCGAAGCACAGCTCGACCGCAGCCGATGCCTGCTCCTTGGTCACCAAAGTAGCCACGCGACACCTCCGATTCGAGGTCTATTATCGCACGTCAGGGCCACTTTCTGGCGTTTCGACGCAGGGCGTGCGGGTGCGCTTTATTGATCTTGCGGCTCGGATCATCGGGATGGGGCCGGGGACGGTCACGTACCAGTGGTCACCGACCTTACGGCGAGGAGACTGACCGATGATCGGCTCACCCGGTGGATCTTGGGTCATGGCCGCCACTCCTCGCGGTACTCGGGGTGGTCCACATAGGGCAGGGCTAGCAGCTTCAGTGTTGGGCAGGGCGCGACCACCTGACGGACCGTGCCCTCGGTGCAGCGGCGGCACACGACGAACGGGCGGCCCCAGGTATCCCGGTCCAGGCTGGCCACCTCGCGCCCCGAGTGCTCTTCGACGAGCTGCCGCTTGGCGGCGACGTCGGCCAGCACGAACGCCGGGTCGTTGTCGGCGATGAAGCGCAAGTTCGCCTCGGCCTCGTCCTGCCATTCGGCGCTGAAGACAATGACCTCACTGCCCGAGACGTAGTCGCCCTCGAAAATGGTGTCGGTCGCTAGCTCGTCTCGCCCTTGCACGAGCGCGAGCGGCGCATCGTCCGCGGCATGCTTGTCCCGCGTGGCGATCCACCTGCCAGGGACGGGAACCGGGGTGGTGGCCTTAGCCAGCGCTTCCCGCTCGTCGAGTCGGGCTCGCAGGAAGGTGATCAGGTCATCCACGGGACACCAGCTGTTCGACAACCTCCAGACCGTTGAACCCGGTCACTCGATTCGGGGCGTGGTACGGAAGCCCCGAAGGCGGAGTGGACTCAAGCTGCCGAAGCAGATCCGTAGTCGGCGGCTCGTAGTAGACGCCCAGGACGCCGCTGCCGTTCAGCCCGTAGTCGGCGAGAACCACATACACCTTGTCGGTCTGTTCGTTACCATCAGCCATGTCGATCTCCTGTTTGGTCGGCCATGCCCCCGGGACGTTCGCAGCGTTCGCGGGGGTCTTCCCATTCTCTCACGCAACACCGACAGAACCCGCCTACTGCACGGCCTGTCCGCAGTCCCGGATGTACTCGAACGCCTGCCAACACGACACACCCTCACAATCCACCTCATGCCCCACCTGCCCAAACCCCACCTCACGATGCCCGGTCACCGTGTGCGTCCTCCCACCCGACCTGAACCTGTACCCCACCGGATACAAACCCCCAGACGGCTTCAACACCTCCGGGGTACGGCAAGCAGCACACGACACCAACTCCCACCTCAACGACAACCGAGTCCCGTTGAGAGCGCCGCAGCGGGCCACCGTTCGGCCGGCCCGGTTGTCCAGGTAGTGGGTCAGGCCGTCTTGGGCTTGGACATGGAGTGTTTCCGAGGCGAGGAGGGCTCGGGAGAGGTCAGGGTTGAACGGGTCACGATCAGGAGGCATCGCTAGTCCCGCCACCATGCGGGCGGATTGTCCTGGACATGACGAGTGGCCAGAGACTCTCCCCAGTAGCAGGGTGGACCGTAGTAGCCCGCTGCCAGCACAGCGCCTGTCGGCTGGTACGTCTCGATCAGCCATGTTCCATCCACATTGGGAAGGGCGATGACCCGCTGCCAATCCCAGTCATCAACTATCCCTGAGGTGGTGCACGCGGCGAACCCTGTACCCACTTCGGCCAACTGGGCGGCGTAGTCAGGCTCCCCAGACTCGACATACTTCCCTTCGAGCAGAGCGGCGGTGATGCGATACGCGCGCGCCTTTTCGAGAGCTTTCCGATCAGGGAGCGTCATCGGGCCGCCTTCCGCAAGGACTCGACGTCGGACATGAGGATCGCCCGGGTGCGGTTTCCCTCGCGTTCCTCTGGCTTCCACGTTGAGATGCACGACGGGCACACGTCGAAGGTCCTTCTCCCCGGTCTTCCCGACTTCGTTGGCTGCGGCGGGTACCGCCAACCATCGGTGTAGGCGGCGAGGCGGGCTTCCGTCGCGCTGGAGTAGCCATTCGGTAGTCCCAGTGTCTTCTGACACCCATCGCATTCCATGAGGTACAGCGTCATTGCCAAGGTGGCCATCATGCCCCCTTGCCGCTTGAGTCCAGCCGGTCAAGTTTCGTGACCATGCGGTCTATCGACTCCGCCGCGGACAGGAATGTCCTGTCCACTTCGACATGGATCTTGTGCTCGATCTTGAGCGGGACAAGGAGGTTCGCCGGATCGATCTCGAACAGGCTGGCCATGACAACCAGATCGTCTACCGTGATCCGGCGATTTCCGGCCTCGATCCGACTGACCGACACGACCGGGAGACCAGAACGGTCAGCGAGTTCAGCCAGCGTCCACCCAGCCGCCTTGCGCAACTTGATCAGGTTCTCGCGGACGATCACTTCGACCTCACCCGCTGGGTTCTTCCGCTCGAATGCGGCCATCGTCACTCCAGATGTTCTGATCGGATTGCTCAGTTCATTGTCTCACAACGACTTCCGAAACAGTCGGAACTCAACGCGGCGCGCTCACGCCGCCTTCTTTCGGGACATCCAGTTGATCGCCAAATCCCTCACATCACCAAACCGGAACAACTCCGACCCCTCCGCCGACAACGCATGCACACGAAGCCTCCCCCGAGACCTCCACTGCCGCCACGTCCCATCCGGAATCGACCGATCCATCAACAGGCTGACCCACGACAGGGCCTGCCGCTTCGTCACCCGCCGCACCGCAGCCGCATCAATCATCCACTGCCGCCGCTCCGCCACCTCATACCCAGCACCACACTCCGGGCACTCCACAAGCACATCACCCGGCTTCGCCTTCATCGTCGCCTCACACCCCTCAACACGACACGGCCCAGCGAACAGCAACTCCGGAGGACGGTCGATCGTCGCCCACGCCAACCTCACCGCCGACCGGATCTCGTCCACCAGCCGGCCTGCCTCCGCCGTCCCCGCGAGCTTGTCGAGGTTGGCTCCCAGCCACCGGACGGGGTGAAGCGGGAACTGCATCCCAAGCACATCGGCGAGGTCCCCCGCGACGTTCCCGAACGACGACGCCAACACCCACATCGCCTCCGAAGCGTTCGCCTTGAACGCGAGACTCGTCTCCGCGGACCGGCGGCCACCGTCCCCGCCGATGACGTCCTGCCGGGTGAGGGTGATCGTCAGCTCGTCCCACAAGGTCGTGGCGTCGTCGAGGTCGGATTTCAGGGTGTTGACGCATCCGCCGCAGATGAACTGGTGCTCCGGTCGGTGACGGTCCTCATGCCCAGGGGTAGTGCAGGTGCTCACTTGGCCTCCAGGATGGTGAACGGGGCGTGGACACCCGCGTTGTGGTGCTCGGCCGCCTCTAGCGCCCGACGCACCCGCCGCGCCGGGTTGAGGCGCCGGGTCGCGTGGAGCACGCCGAACGCGACCTCCTGGCCGGACCCGCACGCGTCATACCCGTCGGTAGTCCAACCGATCTGGTAGTCCGACTCCAGCCGGAACAGGCGCCCCGACACGCCGATCAGGAACACCCCGCCCGCCTCCTGCTCGGACTCCTTCTTCGCGAACCCGCCGTCCTTGAGGACCTTCCGGACGGCGTCGACGAACTCCGTCGTCATGAACCGGTCCAGGTCCTCACCTGTCCGGTCGAGGACCTTCGGCAAGTCCGCGAACCGCAGCAGCTGCCCCATCCGGAACGACGACGTGAACCCGATCAGGTAGTCGCCGTTGATGAAGACCTTCGGGTCCGCGCGGTGCATCAGCACGTACCCGGAGAGGCCGCCGCTGTCACCGCCGATGACCACTCCAGTGGGCGTCTGAACGCCGACGATGCACGTCATCCCTCCACCTTTCGTCGGGGTCCGTGAGGCCGGGAAGCCCACGTGAACCCAGGCTCCAACAGGCCCAAAGCGAGAAGGAGCTCCCTAGCGTCCTCAACGCCGTTGGCTCGGGAGGCGACGTAGAGGGCAGCCCGCCGGCGTTCCGGGGTGGTGCTGGTTCGTTGGCGGGTGGAGGCTCTGCCTCGCTCATGCTCGTTGTCGATGGTCACGACTTGCCTCCCATCAGGTGGTAGCCGCCGACGAGGGCCGTTACGACAGCGAGGGACAGCACGGTCGTAACCCAGCCGCTGACGACCACGAAGTAGACCTGGGTGGCGAGGAACCCGGCGGCGAAGAGGGCCATCCCCAGGCGCTGCCGTCGCGTATGGCGCCTCATGTCGACTCCTCGGCGAGACGCTCGATCGCGGCCTTCAGGTACTTCTGGAACTCGTCCCAGTGCGCTGCGGCTAGCTCCTCGAACGCCTCACGGCGAGCCTTGATCAGCAGGGCAGAGGGGGTGATGCCTTCCATGGCGTGGTTCTGGCACAGCGGCGTCACCACCGTGCGTTTCGGACCGCCGGGGCGGCTGGACTGCTCGCGGACGTTTGCCTTAACCGGGCGCCCGCAGGGCAGTTCAGCGGGGGCCTTCGCGGCATGACCGCAGTTGAGACCATCTCCAGGCCGCCAGTCTCGGTTCTCGCCGAGGATCCGGTGCTTCACGCTGCCTCCTTCGGGTCGGTCGGGGTCCAGGGGTTGGGGATGTCCACGCGTTTCGCTTCGTCTTCGGCGATCTCTGCGGTGATGTCGGCCCAGCAGACGCCACGACCCAACCGGGGAAGGACATGGATGTGGGCTGGTTCAGGGGTGGTCACTGGTCCTCCTCGGAGGTGGGTTCGGAGGCGTCGTCGGCTTCCTCGATCAAGGCCTGCGCAGGCGGACAGTTCTCGTACTCGCAAGCGGCGTCGTTCGGCTCCTTCGGGTGCGAGTCAGGCCCGTGGAAGCATTCCCAGCAGCAGTCGCGGCCATGCGAGTGCTTCGGGCCCTTGGGGGCTTCCTCGACATCACGAAGAGCAACACCGGACAGGTCGGGTGCGCGATAGGTGGCCGGCTTGAGGATCTTCCCGTCTGACCTCGTCGAGACGGTGCCATCCGGGTTCCGCTTGGACATGTTCGAGGCGTGCACCCGGCGGAGTGCTTCGTCGAGGTCGATCCCGAGCGACACGGCGGTGCCGTGGGCGACGTAGACCAGGTCGGCGAGCTCCTTCGCGATCGCCTCCAGGCTGCTGCCGTCCACAAGGGACGTCGACGCCTCCTGCGCTTCTTCGCCGATCAGGGCGGCCCGGAGCAGCTTCAGCGGCACCGAGGGCCGCTCGGCGATCGCGACACTGAACGCGCGATGGAAATCGGTGACCATCTGCGTGGCCTCGGATCGCTTCGGCTCCTCGGCGGGCGGCTGGTCACCCGCCAGGGCGGCACGGATGCGGTCGCAGATCTGCGCAGGCGACGGCAGTTCGGCGATCGGGACACGCCCGAGCGGGTACTCGCGGTTGCACTCGGCGAGCGCCGCCTCGATGCGGGCCTGCCGCTCATCCCGCTCAGTGGCGGGCACCATCGGGCCCTTGTACGCCGGGGCCGGCGGCCACTCCTCGACTGGCAGGGTCGCGCAGGTGCGCAGCCACTCCGTCGAGCGTTCCTTCCCAGCCGCATCGGTCAGGTCAGCGAGTCGGCCCAGGAGCGCGGTCTGGAGGTTCGCGCACAAGGCGACCGCCTCGTCCCGCTCGGACTTCAGCTCTCGGACTCGGGAGCGGAGGTTGTGGAACGCCACGACCGCCTCATCCCGCTCGGCACGGACCTTCGCGGCAGCATCAGCGAGGCCAGCCCACGGGGTCGTGATGGACAGTCCCAAGGCGACGAAGACGCGGCCGTAGAGGTTCGCAGCCGCGACCTGGTGCTGGTGGACCTCGTCTCGGAGCTGCCCAGCCGTCTCCATCGCTTCGTTGCGCTGCGCGCGGGCCCTCTCCAGTTCGGTGTGCTGCTCGGGGTCGGCGAGCAAACCCGCCTCAGCCAGTGCACGGGCCAGCGCGTGTTCGTCGACCACATCGGAGACGGTGGCCCAGGCAGCACCACGCAGCCCGGTCACGTCATAGAGCACGCTCGCCGTCTTCTCGATCAAGGCCTGTCGGGTGGTTGGCTCTGCCGGCTCACTCGCCATCGGACACCTCGCGGCCCTTGCAGGTCACCAGCGAGGCGTCCTCGGTCAAGCGGTGGAAGCGCGGCAGCTCCAGTATGAGGCGGCGGCAGCACGGCGTGTCTGACTCGTCGCCGGGCGGGCAGGCATGCACCACGCTGCCGTGCTCGGCCTCCAGCGCGTCGAGTTCGGCGCGACGCCAGTTGTCGGCCCGGTCTCGACGGTCGGCGGCGGTGGTGAACGCGGCCCAGGCCTGCCTCGCGCGCCACGGGACCTTGCAGGACTCACAGCGCGGCTGGCCGTTGCGCATACCGGAGCGTTCGAGGTCGGCTCCGTGGAAGCGGCACACCTTCGGCAGGTCGGTCAGGGCCACGCGCACTGCGCGTTCTTCGGCTGGGCTCAAGTGGATCTCGCTCACGGGTTCTGCCCTTCGGTGGGTTCGGGGATGGCGCGCCCCTCAGAGGCCCGGGCGGTTCTCGCGGTCGCGCGAAGCAGCGCGGCGAGCATCGTCCTCGGCAGCGGCTCCGGTGCAGGGTTCTTCCGCGCGGGCTTGACGATCCGGAGGTCCGGATAGCCCGGCTCCAACAGTCCCCAACCATCGGGCAGCTCACCGTCGCGGACGACGGATCGGTCGCTGACGACCAGCCACCAAAACGTCATGTACGGGGTGAACTCGGCGGATTTCTCCGGCTGCTTCAGCTCAGCCAGCCAGTCCGACCGCGACACCTTGACCTCGTGGCCGTGAAGCGCCAGCCCTTTGGAAGGCCAGAGGTCCATTGCGATGTAGTCGGCGGTGCGGAGCGCGTCAAACCCGGCGGCGGAGCGGACGTGCTCCGCACCCACGTAGCGGGCACCGTTTCCGGCGAGCTTCCCGTAGCGGAGGTTGAGCAGATCTAGGACGTCGCGCTCGGTCATCCGATCAGGTGCGATGATCTCGGTCACGCTGACTCCGTTCTTCCGGAACTGTCAACGGCGTGCTGCCATTCCTGGTCCGTCATCTGCGGCACTTCTACGAGTGGACTGAAGTACGGCGGCAAGACTCGGTCGTCACGCCAGCGGTAAATGTCGCCGTCCCGCGCACGGCCTTCCACTCCGGCGGGCACGGTGTCGCCCGGGAAGAACACCCGGGGAGCGGGCGGGGCACTGTCGAGGATCGCCCGGATGCGCTGGAGAGCCTTCGATCGACTGTCGGCGATCCGCCACGTCGCGTCCTGCTCGTGCGGCTCGATGCCGGGCAACTCGTCGAGCACGGCGCGGATTTCGGGGATGCGGTTGTCCTCGGTCACGAGGTCACCCCCAGGTCCTGCACGTGTCCGCACGGGACGCACTGCGCGCGGCGTGGGAAGCCTTCGTGCTCGGGTCCCGCGCGCCAGCCGACCCACCGGTCCGCGCCGCACCGGACACACCGCCATTCGGTCTCGCTGTCGGGCAGCGGAGAGGAGCGCTGAGCGGCGGCGTAGCCCGTTGCGACGAGCACTCGCAGCGCCTCCGTCAACGTCACGCTGCGCTCGGCGATGACCGCGTTCAGGGCCTCAGCGGTGCGGGGGCCGATGTTGACCGTCAATCGGGTGACAGCCCCAGGATCGGTGTTCAGCGGCTTCTTCGGGTCGTGCGCGGGCAGCGGCGACCGCCAGCCCTCCTCGTCGAGCAGGAACGTCGCAGCCAGCGCGGCCCGCCACTGCGGGATCGCCGCGGTCTCCGCGATCGCCTTCGTCAGCTCGACCTTCGGGTCGCTCAGCTCCCAGCCCTCAGAGGCTCCCTGAGCCGTTGAACTGTCGTCTTGACCCTCTGATCCCACTGGGGTGATGTTCCCCCCTGAGAGAGACAAAGAGGCCCCGTGCGAGTGCCGCTGAAGCCACACCCCCAACGACTCCCGCGCCCGTTCCGACTCGCCGTAGATCTCGATCCATCGCTTGTCCCGGCCGCAGGCGAACTCCTGGACTCCCGAGTCGACGGGCTCGAAGTTCACGTGCTCGGGCACGGTCCATCCGAGGAACACGCGCGGGTTCGGTGCGGGTGTTGACTGCCCCGCCTGTTCGTCGATCACTCCGACACCTCCCGCAGCTCGGCGTCGTTCAGCACGCCAGTCGTGGCAAGTCGGGACAGGAGGCCCCCGATCGCCGCGAACCGCTGACTGGTCGGCATGGCCTTCGCCTTCGCCTCGTCGTCCGTGAAGACGAACCCGAGCGAGTAGGCCCGCAGCTGCAGCAGGTGCCGCTTCAGCTTCTCGACCTCGCTAGCGGCCACCTCGGCGGCGCGGTCGATCGCCGTGGTCTCGTCGACCGGAATGCCGGGCGCGTAGTGCGCCATCGACTGGCAGATCGCGGCCCGCATCTCGTGGTACAGCGAGTCGTCTCGGCGCGTGGTCTGTTCGTTGGTCATTGCTCTCTCCCTGCGTCAGCTGCGTCTCGCGCATCCCGAATCCGACGCGCATGCGCCGGCTGCTTCTCCAAAACTTCACCGGAAGACAAGTTCCGGCACGTCACCCCCACCCCCGCCTCACACCGCGGCTCCCGGCAGCGGACCGTCTCAGCGAGGTCCCGTTCCATCCGCCACTCCGCGTCCTCCAGGTGAAGCCTCCGCACCCAATCAGTCATGACACCGCCACCAAAGGCCGGTGATTGCAGGGACCGACGGTGCCGCGGTGCTTGCCGGCCGGATCCCACCGTCGGCCATCCGCGTCACAGAGGCGGCAGACGCGGATCGCGTTTTGACGGCGAGTGCTCGTCTCGTGGTCCCACTTCTCTTGGGCTTCGCGGGCGGAGGCGCAGCCTCGGCACGGAGGCGGGGACGGATCGTTGGTGTGGCGTGTGCATCGGTCGACCGGTCGTCCCGACTCCGACACAGACTCCGACACAGACAAAGACACAGACACAGAACGCTCCGGAATCCCCTCGGACTCCGCCTGGTTTCCGTCTGGATTCCGCTCGGATTCCGGACGGACAAACAGTGTCTCTTCCTGCGGTTTCACCGATCCGCGGGTCTTTCGCTTCCGATCCCGATCCGTCGCACGGTCGGACTCCACACGTTCCTTTGTGAGGTTCCGATCGGCGTACTGGTGGAACTGAAAGCCGCCCCTTCTCCGCCTCCACAGCCCGCGAACCACGAGTTCTTCCGCCACCTCAACGCTCGACCGCAAGGTGTGAACGAGTACGTCCTCGGAGATGAAGCCGTCTTGCAGCTTCGCCGCGGAGAACGAACCAGCCCGCACCCATAGGGAGAACGCGGCGTCGGACATCCCCGTGGTCTTGGGGTGGTCGTAGAAGTCAGGGTCGACCTGGAACCGGATCACCATCAGGCAGCTCCCTCTTGTGCGCGCCGGCGGGACCGCTCCACAGTCCGGACCGAGCACCCCAGCGTCCGCGCGATCGCCTCGTCGTCGGCTCCCTGAGCCTCGAGTTCAGCGATCTTCTGGTCACGTTCGATCCGGGACTGGGCGTCGACAACGTTGCGGCGTAGGCCGTGAGCGATGCGGGTCTGGAACACCCGGTGGGTGGAGATCCCCAGCCGCATCGCGATCTCTCGGTCAGTGAGGTTCCCGAACTCGGCGAGTTTGATGATCGCGTCGTCGTGCTTGTGTGCCTCGAGGCTGCGCTGCTGGTTGTGACTGAGCTTCCCGTGGTCCGGGTGCAACGCGGCAACACCGCCGATCGGCTCGCACCACGCGGGCCCTTGGTGGAGTTGCTGTTCGTCGGGGTCGACCATCGCGGCGAGCGAGATGAGCGCGGCCAGCAGGCGTTGGGGGTCGTTGTGGCCCCAGCGGTTGATGCGGCCCCACACTTCGTGGGGGTCGAGTTCGCGGACGTCGACGGCGATGCTGAGGGCGTCGAGGTTGCCCTGATAGGAGCGGCGGCCGGCGTCGCCTTGGAGAGTGGGGCAGGCGGCGATGTTGTCGAGCCGTTCGCGATGCGTGTCGGGCATCGGGGCACCTCCCTTGTCGGGGTAGAGAAGTAGGAACAGGAAAGATCAGGACTTGGCCACCAGCGCCCACGCGATCGCGTGGGCGACCGCCAACGTGGCGTGTACCTGAGCCGCAGCGAGCGCATTGCCGATCGAGTTGACGCCGTCTTCCAGCGCGGGGTACTCCTCAGCCTCACCCGGCTGCCGGTGGCCCGGCGCCTGACAGGACTGGAGCAGCCGCTCCGCCTCTTCGAAGTGCTCGGGGCCGGTCATCAGCCCTCGACATCCCACAGGACGACTGGGAAGTAGCCCGGCTTGCCGCGGTTCGCCTTGCCGTCCGTCCCGCCGCCGGACCATTCGAGCCAAGAGCTGATCGGCTCCAGGCTGTGGAACTGGTCGCAGTAGCCGCACTCGTCGTCACGGCTTTCTCCGTGGTCAGGGCAGGCGGTGAACACTCGCGCGTAGGTGTACCGCAGCTGGTCGGCGACGGGCAGTTCGTCCACCCCGAGGCCGATCTTGTCCTCGCGGTTGATCGTCTCGATCGCGGCGAGCACGTCGCGGCGGTAGGCATGACCTAGGAACACCCAGGTCTCGCCTTCCTCGCCGAGCTGGACGGTGCGGAGGCCGGCCCGCACGGTCGTGTCGGCGATGATCTGCTCGGGGAACGCCGAGTCCGGCCAGATCTTCACTGCTGCTTCGCTCATCTGTTCTGTCCTTCCGGGTAGGTGATGACGGGATACGCCTGGGACTGGTCTCGGCGGTCCCGGGCCGCAGCCGGCGTCACGCTGCGGCCCTCTGCTCGAGATCCCTGAGGCTCAGCCCGATGTGGCGCGTGTAGGCCGGTGGGATCGCCTCGTTGAGTTCGAGCCGGTCGTCGGTGTGGTGCAGCCCCAACGCCAGCTGGGACTCGAGGATGGAGGGCTTGCCTCCGCCGTCGCCGTAGACGCCGTAGACGGTCCCGCGGTGCCACTCCCCACACCCTGGGCAGGCGCTTGGCTCAGGCGTGGCGATATGGCCGTGACGCCACCCGATGGTCCGGTGCCCCTTGTGCAGTCCTTCGTGCGCTCGAGGCGGAGAGACGGTGAAGCCGTCGAGCTCGAAGTAGCGGTGCCGGAACGTAGGCAGTCGGAACATCAGACCGCACAGCATCAGGTCCTTGCGAAGCCGCTTCGACACGCCGTTCTCGATGATTGTCGGGACACCGTGTTCGGCGCGGACTCGAGCGAGCATCTCCCGGGTGTCGGGAATGAGGTCGACGTGGTTGTCTTCCCAGCCGTCCCGGCAGCGGTTGCCGGCGGTGATCGCGATGGCGTCCTGGCACGGCGGGGACGTGTGCACCGCGGCGACACGGCGCCCTCCACGAGTGAGCTTCGTGACGAGCCAGGGGATGGTCTCGAGGGCGTCGCCGCGGTAGCAGGGGTACGGGTAGTTGTCTCGAGGGTGGAGCTCGACTCCGATGACGTCGTAGCCGGCGTCCCAGTAGCCGCGGGCGGCCCCGCCGGCGCAGGCGTACCCGTCGACGATGACGTCCCTCATGACGCCACCCGGAAATAGTGATCGTGGGTGTCGCGGAGCAGCCGCAGCACACCCCTGCCGTCGCCGGCCAGCAGCAGCGGGAACACGAGTTCGGTGTAGGCGGTGGCGGAGTGGCCTTCGAAGCACAAGCCGCCGGCGATGGGGCAGTGGAAGATGGGGTTGTCGGCCCATCCGGTGACGGGTTGGGGGGCGTGGATGATGAGTTCGCCGTGGTCGCCGTTGTTGGGGGTGCACCAGTATTCGACGGCACCCAATGCGTTTTGGATGACGGCGCCGATGTGGCCTTGGGTGGCGCGGCCCCAGGCGTGGAGTCCGGGGGTGTAGTGGGTGTCGATGGCTTTCTCGACAGCGCTTCGGGAAGTCACGCCGACACCTCCGCCTTCAGGTCGCGGCGGTGAGCGTCGAGCTTGGCCGCCTCCGTTGCGAGGTCCCAGAGGTAGACCGAGGCCGACCGAGGGGCGTTGACGAACTCCTGGATGACGTCAGCTGCGACCCCAACAGCTCCGCTTCGCAGGCCGTCCTTCACGAAGCTCTTGGCCTCCATGCGAATCCGCGAGGCGGCCTTCTCCAGGGCGCTGGCCATGGCCTCCGACAGGCGTGTCAGGTCGGCCACGCGGTCGTCTTCTTCGGTTCGGGAAGTCACTGAGACACCTCCGCCTGTGCCGCCTGGGCAGCCGCAAGGGCACACGAAGCTGGGACGGCCCAGTCGAAGGCCGCGGCGGGCTCAGCCCAGTCCTGTTGGGGGTGAACCTCGTCCATCCAGCCGAACCAAGTGAGAACGCCGTGCTCGACGTGGGCGACGTTGAAGTCGTCGCTGCCCACCCAGTTCATGCCGTGAGCGATTGCGGCCGCGCGGGTACCGCAGAGTTCACCGTCCCAGGAGTAGCTCATCTTCCAGTCCGCAGGCGTGCCGACGACCTGGCCAGCGATGGCTACCCATCCGGTCTGCGCGGTGCATGTGGTGGTCATAGGTTTCCGATCTTGGAGAGGAGTAGGAGGAGGGTGATGACACAGAGCGGGGCGAGGACCACCAACAAGCCGATGATCGCGAGTGCGGTGTAGGCCCAGTCCTTGACGGACTCAGCCACATCACCCCACCGAACCCAGTCGGCGTGAGAGATCGCCATCAAGCCGCCTCCCACTTCGGGCAGCTGGTCCGCAGCCCCTCGGTGAGGTCGAGCCCGGCGGCGCAGTCCTCGGTCTCCGGCGGGCAGTTGCAGTCGTAGCCGCCGGGGCAGCCGGACGGCAGCGAGTAGTGCACGCACGTCTTGCAGCCACGCACAGCTGGGTTGAGCCAGCACCGTCCGATGTGCTTGACCGTGGCCGTCTTGCTGGACCGGCTCCGGGGGCAGAAGGTGCAGCGCCAGCGGACCACGTGCAGCGGAATGGGTTCAGGCTGCGTCATCGGGGATCACCTCCGACCGCTCCGCGAGGTGAAAGGCCCCGTCATCGTCGAGCACTGCGCGGGCCTGGTAGCTGCCCCACATCCACACCAGCGCCGGAGTCTCAGCCGGGTCCAGTCCGGTCGGGATGGTCCAGCCGTTCTCCACCGCCACGTTCGGGTTCCGGTGGATGAACCCGTGACACCCGTCCGCATTCCCATGCCCGCACACCGCGAGCCCGTTGGACGGGACGTACAGGCCGCCACGCCCGGAGGGAAGGCGGTGCTGCCACTCCCGTGCCCGGTCCTGACACCAGCCCTCCACGCGGACCTCGCAGGCCCCGTCAGCGCGGGCGAACGTGGTGTCGCGGCACTGCCGTTCAGTGATGGTCCGCTCGCACGTAGCGCACTCCACCACCGTCTTGCTCTTCTGCCGCCACTGATGCGGGTTCACGACTGCGCTCCGGCCTTGAGGTACGCCCGGTACTGCTCCAGCGTCTCCACGTCAGCGGTCCGGAACTCCTTCTCCCCACGCGACCACGTGTGGAAGTCCCCGTCGATCGCCGCAATCCCCCACCGACGCGGAGGGCGCTTCGCCTCCGCCATGATCACGTTCCGCATCTCGATCGCACGCTGGTCCGGGGTCAGCACCGGCGCGTCCGCAGCCTCCGCGGCGGGCCCGGCGGGTTCCTTCTTCCACAGGTCCAGTGCCACCCCGAACCGCATCGCAGCGTTGCGGATGGCGTCACCGATGACTTCCTTGATGGCGTCGCCGCCGCGCTTCGCCCCCGCATGGCCGTAGCCCAGACGCTGGACCCCGCCGATCTCCAGCCGGATCCACATCCCGCCGTTCTCATCCCGCGCAGGCAGGCCTTGCCCATCGAGGGCGAGCGGCTCCCAGTTCCACGTCGGGTCGACCAACAGGAGACGTTCAGTGACGTGTGCGTGGCCCACGTAGTCGATGTGGATGTGCTTGCCGAGGTAGGCCTTGCAGACACCGCACGTCTTCCGCTTGTGCTCGGCACAGGACCGGTCCGAGCAGGGCTTGCACACCACCTTCGGCAAGTGCCCGACCTGGTCCCCGGTGAACGGTGCGCGGAGCTTCACGAGCGTCTCGTCGTTCACGCGGCATCATCCCCGCCGGCGAGCAGCTCCAGCGGCATCCGCTCCCGCATCAACTCGATCACCACCGGCAGCGCGCCCTTCGCCGGGACCACCCGCAGCGACGGCACACCAGACGACATCGACACCCCCGGCACATCCGCCTCCCCGCCCGGACCGACCGGCATCCCCGCGTCCGTGGAGTCCTCCAGGACCCGCGCCCGGAAATGCGGGGAGACCTTCGCGATCCGCTTCACCAGTTCAGGGGCGTGCTCGTAGAGGACCGCGGCGACCTGCTCGTGAGAGCCGAGGATCGCGAAGTCCCATTCGACGTCGTCGGGGTAGGTTTTCTCTGCCCAGTCGGCGAAGGCGCGTTCGTCGGAGATGCGGGGCTTCGGGTCGGGGTCCGACATGGACACTGTCCCGATCTTCTCCCCGTCGAGCGGGGACCGAACGGAGACGCGGGCACCGGCTTCGAGGGCGGTGTTCTTGCGGGCGTCGTCGTACAGCTCTTTGGTGGCGCCAGAGACCACGGCGAGGGTGGCGAGGCGGAGCAGGTTGTCGTCGCTCATGCTGCCACCTCCCACTGGTCCAGAACGCCCATGCGGTACGCCATCGCTACCGCGGACGCCCGATCGCGTGCGCCGAGCCGGCGGAACAGATGCCGTGTGCAGTACGTCTTTGTCGAGTTCTCGGCAAGGTCGATCAGTTCCGCTACCTCGCGGTAGCCGAGTCCGTCAGCGAAGCCTCGAAGGATCGCGCGGTCCCGATCTGAAAGCCCTCCGATGGGGATCGGCAGGCGGGGTTCGCCGTCGATGGCGAAGCACCGCAGTGCACCTGTCTGTTCAAGGACTGGTCCGAGTTGGATGCCGTACCCGGCGAGGATAGTTCCGACGCGGGGGATGGTGAGGGTGTCGGCTGAGAGGACGATGCTGCGGGCGGTCACGACGTGCCTCCGAGAGCGATGGCGGCGGACTCGCCGAACTGGTTTCGGGTCCGCAGCCAGATGATGTTGAGGGCGAGGGTGTAGCCCATCGCGACGCCCTTGACGTAGTCCGACCCGAGGTGCGCACGGCCACGTCCGTAGTACTCGGCGCGGGCTTCGGAGATGTCGTTGCAGGCGCTGGCGAGGTCGTCGCGGAGCCGCTCTTCGGAGAGGTCACTCATGCCGCGTCACCGCCGTTGGCTGCGCGATCCGCGACCGCGTCGACAACGTCCTGCGCTCGCTTCAGTGCGGCGCCCCGAACGAACTCGGCGACGCTGACACGCGAGATCGCGGCGACCTTCTCGATCAGCTGCTTCTCCCAGACGGTGCAGCGGATGCAGATCAGCTGGTCCTTCTTGCGCTTCTCGGAGCCGCTCATCGTGTGTACCTTCCGTACAGGGCGGACCCCACCGTGAACACCCGAACACCCTGAAACAGAACCCATCCCTGGAAGCGCTTCACCACAGCACCGTCGTTTCCTTCTTCGGCCACGGGATCTCCCAGCCGCTCACGTCGCGCGTACCGCCGTACCTGACCCAGTAGCCCGCGTTCGTCGTGTACTGGTACGCAGCCCGGAACCGGTCAGGGCTGGTGAACGTGCGGAGCTTGCCGTGCTCCGGCAGGTCGGTCGGGTGCATCCCGCCTTCGAGGACAGTGATCTTCGAATCTTCGACGGCCACCACGACGACCCAGAACGAGTACATCTCGTGGAACTGCTGGCCGACGCTCGGCGCACCGAATGCAGCCGCCGTCTCCGCCTTGGTGTCGGTCATCAGTTCTTGCCGTCCTTCCCGGACTTGCGCTTGTCGGTGATCTCTTCCTTGATGATCTGGTCGACCTTGTCCTTGGCCTTGCTCCACTTGCTCATGCCACGCCCCCGTGAGCCCAGAAGTAGCCAGCCCAGAAGTGGGCAAAGCACCGGTCTTCCTCGCCCAGCGAGGACGTCGCGATCTTGTGCTGCGCCTTCGCCGTGGCATCCTGATCCGCGACCGGGTAGCGGACGATCTCGTCTTCCGTGTAGCGGTCGAACAGCACCACATCCGGACCGATCTGCTGCATCAGGAACTGTTCACTCGGCAACTGAGCCATTACGCCGCTCCCTCGAATCGCTTCCCGAACGTGACCCACCGGCCACCAACCAACTGCTCAATCTGCACGTCGTGATCGTCGAACTTCTCCCGCTCCAAACGAGCCACAAACGACCCGTCTCCGCACGACCAGGCACAGCACGTACAGCACGACACCAACTCCGTACGAATCCCCGCCGGCGGAAACGGACCCGGACGGGGGTGTATCCGCCACGACACGACGTGGCCTTCCTGGCTGCACTCCAGGCATGGGTCCAGGTGCGGCATCGCTGCGGCGTACTCGGCGCGCATCGACGCGGATGTTTCGATCTCGGGGCGGACGTACTCGGGGTGCACGGGCGGGAAGGTGAAGGTCTGGCGGGCACTCACGACACACCGCCTGAGCACACGCGGACCGAGTCTGCGACGACACACCAGACCGCGCCGTTGTCGTCACGGACGCGCTCGCCTTGGTTGTCGTCGTAGGGCATCAGCTCTCCGACGACAACCGTTCCCATGCGGTCCAAGCGGTGAGCGCTGACGCGTTCTCCGTTTTGCAGCTCCTCGCTCACTGGTTCACCCACCCGAGCAGGGGTGGCCAGCAGCACCAGACCGGACATGCCCCCCGCAACCTGACGCTGCCACGACATCCGCGCCTTGAACCGCGACCACCGCGAGACCGGACGGAACTCCACCGTCGGCGCCTCCGCGTCCACGTCACCCTCCGGCCACGCCGGGGCGCACCCCTGAAGACGCGGCACCGGAGACGGGATGAAGTCCGTGTCGTCCCAGTCCGGGGCGCGGTGCTTCCCCACGTACGGCTCAACCTCAGCCAAGCGGTGACGGGCCGGCGCGGTCACTGCTCCGCCGCCTTCATGTCGGCCATCAGTTCGGCGTGCGCCTTACGCAGGAACGCCTTGTCGGTCTCTCCGTCGAGGTAGCTCTGCACCAGCGCGTTGAGGTAGCCGAGCGCGTAGTTGCTGCCGTACTCGGCGAGGCGGGCGATGTGTTCGGCGCGGCGCACAATGTGCTCAGCGCCGCGCGGATCTTCCTGGGCGGTCACTGGGACACCACCTGACGCTGACGGATCACGAACGACCACAGACGCTGCAAGGTCGGATACTCGGCACGTCCGGCGTTGTAGTTGGCATCGAAGCCGAGGGCGATCGCCGAGTGCTCGTCGGCACCGAAGAAGTACAAGTCGGCTCGGTCGAAGTTCCCGTAGACCTGGCCGAGCACGCACCGGCACGTGGACCTCATGTCCAGGTCGATTACCTGGACGCAGTCCGACCAGCCAGGCGTCTTCTCGTCCAGAAACTCGACACCGGCGCGGACGCGGGCGGCGAGGCTCTTCGGTACGATCTGTTCGTCCATGAGGGCGTTCTCCTCTTGGTCAGGCGGCCCCCGTGTGCAGCGGGGGCCGCTCTCATGTGGATGGAAAGATCAGGGACCGGCGGGCGGGTTCAAGCGCTGCTGCTGCGGCGCGTTGCCAGCGGCCCAGGTGGCCGGGAACTCGTGCTCCAGCCAGTCCGCGATCCGCTCGTAGGCGGAGCGGTAGCCGTGGTCGTACTCGGACTCATTGGCCTTGTGGAGCGTGGGCAGCCACAGCCGAAGCGTCTCTGCTGCGTCCTTGACTGTCGGTTCGTCTGGGACCATCAGAGGCTCCTGTACAGCTGAGCCGCGAGGTACAGCAGAGCGAAGAAGCACACGACCGCGACGACTCCCCCAGCCCAGTACCGGTTCTCCTGACGACTACTACGGCGGTCCATGCGAATCTCCAGTCTCAGTGGATTTCAGGTGTGGTCCCGGTGGTCTGACCAGCAGGGGTGAGGTGGAGGGAAACCAGCCAGACCACCGGAAGAATCAGGCCGACAACAGCAGTGGACCCCCGCCGCCCAGCCGGCGATGCAACTCATGCAGGCCCTTCACGGTGATCCGCAGCTGCTTCGACACCTGCTGCTCACCGACGCCCTCGTTGAAGAAGTCCCGCGTCCGAACCGACAACCGCCCCGCATCGACCTGCCGCTGATACGGCAACCCGACCCGGTCGGTCCAGCCGATCTCCTTCAGGTACTTCGACAGTCGGTTCTGTCCGGTGGAGATGGCAGGGTCGCGGTCCAAGATCTGCGCGGTCTCACGCAGCGAGTAGTCCCCTACGGCTTCAGCGAGCTGAGACCACGACGCCGCGGCAGGCTCTAGCTCGCCGATCAGTTCGTCCTTCGCCTCGATCTCCCGGGCCTGCCGCGCGGCGAGCTCGAGAGCGTCAGCGAACGACTTGGGTACGTCGACCTCGTAGCGGCCCGTCTTCCGGATCGCGGGCAGGACCTCGTCGGTGACCCAGTCTTGGAACTCGTCGGCCAAGACGGTCCGAGCCCGCATGAGGAGTCGGTACAAGCCGCCCTCGGAGACCACCGTCGCGGACTGCTCACCGGAGGGTGTCGCGATTCGCGACACCCTCTTCTGGTGGTCGCGGACGTGCTTCGACGTGGCGTCGCGGCTGTTGCTGTAGCCGAGGATGTAGCAGACGTCGCCAGCGACGAACCACGGTTCGCCGTCGACGGGGACCACGCGGACCGCGGTGCCGCGGAAATCGAAGGGAACGAGGTCGTTCATCACGCCGCCTCCTTGGTTCCGAGGAAGCGGTCGATCTCTTCGTCGGCGACGACGTACAGCTGGCCAACCTTCTTGGCGCGCAGTGTGCCGTCGTGGATGAGTTCGAGGACGGTGTCGTAGCCGAGGCCGGTCATCGCGGCGATCTCGCGGGGCTTCCACGACTTCCGCGGCGGCGCCTTGACGGCCTTCTCCAGGCGGGTGATGCGGTCGGTGAGCCGCTCGATGGCGGCGAGGACGGTCACGCCGCGTCCTCGGTTGCCCGGCGCGGGCCTCTGGTCGGCTCCTTCGTCTGCCGCTTCCCTGGACCAGAAGGTCGGCCCGGCTGCTTCGGCGGTTCCGAGGGGTCGCCCTTCGGCTTGGCGAGGACATCGCTGACGTCGACGTCGAGAGCGACCGCGATGCGGTGGATGACTCGCATGGACGGTTCGTCCACGCCGCTGATGATGTTCGAGAGGTACTTGGTGGAACGTCCGATGCGCGCCGCGAGCTCCCCGTTGGACAGGTCAAGCTCGTCTCGTCGGCTGCGGAGGAACTGGTGGTTCGTGGCTGGCATAAGCCAGACATTGCCAGACTTTACGGCGAGTTACAACCAGAGATTCCCAGTTGTTACCTGGTTGGCCGATCGCAAAGTCTGGCAATATCTGTAATCTTCTTGCATGCACACGCTGACGCTGCGTCAAGGGCCACCTGGTAGGCGGCTAGTTCCCTGCACATCTCTTGGATATTCTGGTTCCGTGGAGAACCGGCGCAAAGAGGTTGGCCAGCTCATCAAGGCGACCCGACGCACCAAGAAGATGCGCAGCCAGAAGGCTCTCGCCGACCACGTCGGCGTCCATGAGACCAGCGTCGCGAACGCCGAGACTGGCAGCAGCAGAGTCGGCGAGGCCGTATACCAGGCGATCGAAGGCGGGCTTGGGTGGCCTCACAACTCGATCATGGACTACATCGAGGGGCGCCAGCCCGCACTTCCGGGGGCCGTCGCCGGCGGCGACTCGGCGGAGATCTCCGAAGCTCACCAGAAGATCATCGCGATGTCGGAGCGTGAACTGGCGGAGCGGATTGTGGACATCGCGGAGGCCAGCCCGCAGGCTGCGATCAGTTACGCCGAGGACGCTCTACGGATCCGACGCGAACACGTCGAACGACAGCGCGGGATCGTAGTGGAGTGACACCTTGACGCAACACGTCAGACCACAGAATTTACCTAATCAGTAGGTTGATCTTAGTACTTCCGCGTGGACCGACCTGATGTTCGATAACGGTCAGCCACGGATGCACGAAGATACCCCTGCCAAACGGCCTAACATCCTTCATCAAAGGGGCCATCGGAGGGGATAACCGTGATCATCCAGGAAGCCGCGCACACCGCGACCGTCGCCGCCACCAGAACCAAGCTGGCGAGATACGCGACCGGGGCCACCGCACTGCTGCTCATCCACGCGGTGCTCGGGTTCACGCACCACTGGCCCACCCACCTGTTCAACCTGCACCTCGGCGTGACGCTGCTCCTGGGGATCTCCGCCGTGCTGCAAGCCGACCGGCGCCTCCGCGCCGTTGACCGAGTAGCGGACGCCATCCGGGACCGCGAAGCCGAGTGACCCCCGGGCGGCCCCGCTGACCGCCTGAAGGAGTGTCCATGGCTAGACCACGCACAGACATCGGCACCTACGGGAACATCAACGTCACCGAGGTCCGCCCTGGGGTCCATGAAGCCCGAGCCCGGTTCCGGCTCCGCAACGGCCGACTGAAGCCCGTCAAGCGCCGCGCGTCCAGCGTAACTGCCGCGACGCGGGCGCTGAAGCAGGCCATGGCGAGGATGGCCGATGAGGTCTCCGGGAAGAAGGTCAACGGCGACACTCGGTTCGGGCACGTCATCGACCTATGGATCGCCGACTTCAAGACCAAGGTCGAGCGCGGAGAACGGGCCCACAAGTCGCTGTACGACTACGAGGACAGCGCCGAGCAGATCCGCAAGCACATGGGCGAGCTGACGTGCGGCGAGGCGGAGAACGCGGGGCTCTGCGACGAGACGCTGAAGGCGATCCGGGACGCCGCGGCGAAGAGCAACCGCTCGAAGCGCGGCGGCGGGTACGCGGCCGCGAAGCGCGCGAAGACGGTACTGACGGGGATCTGCGGGTACGCCGTCCGCCACGGAGCGATGAAGGTCAACCCGGCGAAGTCTGCCGAGGCGATCGAGCAGGGCGGCGACAAGCAGGACGTCCGCGCCCTGGAGCCGGACGAGCGCCGTGACTTCCTGACGAAGCTGCAGGCGTGGTGCACCGCGAAGGCGGAGTCGAGCAAGCGGGGCGGTGTGCGGGTCCAGGCGTGGCGGGACCTGCCGGACATCGTCGAGGCGATGTTGGCCACCGGGTCACGGCCGGGGGAGATCCTCGCGGCGATCGGTCCCGGAGTCGAGCCGCCGGCGCGGACGGTGCTACTCGATCACCACCTGGTGCGGATCGAGGGGCAGGGGTTGGTCCGGAAGCATCGACGGAAGGGCGGGAAGGCGGGGATCAACCCGATGTATCCGTCGTGGGCGGCGCCGATGTTCGCCCGTCTGAAGCTGGCGGCGGGCGAGGGTCCGTTGTTCCCGACGTGGAACGGGCAGTGGACGGATCCGAGCAACGTGCAGAAGCGGTTGCGGGAGGCGTGCGACGAGATCGGGTACGAGTGGGTGGCGGCGCGGATGCTGCGTCACACGGTCGGGACGCACATCGTCGATGAGGGTGGGACGAACGAGGACGCGGCGGATCAGCTGGGGAACACGCCGCAGGTGGTGCAGCGGCACTACCGGCGGCCGCGGGCGACGAACCCGAAGACAGCGGCGGCGTTGGAGTCGCTGTTGGGCGAGCCATGATCGGAACGATGGTCCACTTATGGACCACAAACGTATCGGATCGTACCGGTTTAGATCCCACGGTTTGTCCCCGTCGCGCCTGGTCAGGCGACTGTTCCGGACTGTTCCCGAGGGTTTCCCGCGACTCTCTAGGTCGCAGGTTCGAGTCCTGCCGGGGGCGCCACCAGGGACGACGCCGTGCGCGGGCTGCGCACGGCGCCACCCTGGCCAACTGCTCGTCGCCGCTCCCGCGCGCCCACTGTGGACTCCGGGTGCCCGTTCCCGAAAACCGGCGAAGAGTCCGGACGGCGGCTGGGGGCAGCGGCCGACCGGCCCAACCGGTGATTCCGAGTTCCCCTTGAGACAAGCTCGTTATCTTGTCGCGCCTGCGATCGCTCGATCACGTCGAGCGACGTCCGAGGCCGCCCGCCCGCCGACACGCCGACCCGATCCGGCGATGCACCGTGAAGGACATCACGATGGAACACCACGAACCCGCACCGCGGCACCGGCGCCGGCGGAGCAACAGCGCGGTGCGCGCCGCCCTGGACGAGGCTCGCGCGGCCGGACTGGTGCAGCGGCACCTGCTGAAGCTGCACCACCTCGCCGCGCAGTCGCGGAGGTGGCCCGGCGACGCGCTCCGGTCGCCGGGCGGTCCGCCGGAGGCCGAAGAGCCGGAGGCCGCGTGACCGGCGTTCCTCAATGGACGAAACACCGCCGGGTGACGCGACGCTCCACGATGGACCGTCGGGTCAGGCCGCGCGCAGGCCGGCGTCCGTCGCGGTCCCCACCGCCCGATCCGAGAGGAGTCCCTTGTCGTGCAACCAGCGAACCGTGTCGGCGAACGTCTCCGCCACCGGACGGCTCGGGCGCCCGCTCGCCTTCTCGTCCACCCGCGCCTCGCACGCGCACGTGTAGATCGCGCCGTACTCGGCCGGGATGTGCCACGGCCAGGCCCGCTGCACCAGGCCCATGACCGCGCCGAGCGGCAGCATCGCCCGCGCGGGCAGGTAGAGCGCCGGCAGGGCGCGGCCGGTGACCTCGCGCAGCGTCGCCACGAACTCGCGGGTGCTCAGGTGGTGGCCGGGGCCGAAGTGGCGGTTGCCCGCCGGGCCCGCGCCGCCGATCAGGGTCGCGTGCAGGGCCGCGGTGTCGCGGACGTCGCCGATCGGGAGACCGCCCGAGGGCCACACCGGCATCAGGCCGCGCAACGTGTTGCGCAGGCGCGTGACCTGGTCGCCCATCTTGGGGTCGTGCGGGCCGAGGAGGGCGGGCGGGTAGGTGATCGTCACGGGCATCCCCGCGGCCTGGTGGGAGCGGGCGAGGGTCTCGGCTTCGGCCTTCGCCGCGAGGTACGTCTCGCGGGGGCGGCCGACCGGCGAGCCCGGGCCGAGCGCCCGGCCCGGGGCGGGCAGCAACGCGCCGAAGCTGGACACGTACACGACCCGCCCGGTGCCGGTCCGGCGTGCGGCGTCCAGCACCCGGGCGGTGCCGGCGACGTTCGTGCGGGCCATCTCGCGGTGGGCGCGGCTGTCGAAGGAGTAGACCGAGGCCGCGTGCAGGATCGCGTCGGCGCCGCGCACCAGGCGGTCGACGCTGAACCGGTCGAGCACGTTGCCCGTGACGACGTCCACCGCGCCGGTGTCGACACCCAGCGGCGCGAGTGCACGCTCCACAGTGGACTCGTCGCGGACGAGCAGCCGGACGCGGTGGCCGGCCCGGAGCACGGCGGCGACCGAGTGCGCGCCGACGAACCCGGTGCCACCGGTGACACTGACCAACATCGATCCTCCAGGTACGGGAAAGGGGCCGCTGCCCGTGGCACGGACAACGGCCCCCTCGTCTCCGCTCACGGGTCAGGCCGTCTCGGACGGCTTTCTGGTCGTAGCGCGACGTGTTGCGGGACTAGATGTAGAGCGTGTTGGGCTCGAGGCCGCACAGGACACGGCCGTAGAGCTCGAAGTTCGTGTTCGGGTGCATCAGCGCGTGCTGGTTGACCGCCTGGATGTCCCGGTTGATGCGCTGGATCGGGATCCCGTTGTAGATCGAGGTGCCGCCGCTGGCGGAGGCGAGGATGTCGATCGCGTCCTTGGCGAGCCGGATGACGGAGCCGACGTCGGCGCGGGTCTGGGCGCGCTCCTCGAGCTTCCACTCGGTGCCCTCTTCGCACTTGCGGTCCACCAGGTTCGACGCGCGCCAGGCGTGGAACTCGGCTTCGTCGATCTTCATCGCGGCCTCGGCCACCTGGAAGTGGGTGATCGGCGCTTCGCGCTGGCTTTCGTAGTTCGTGTAGGTGATCTTGCGGCCGGGGAGGCGGTCCAGGAAGACGTCCTTGGCGCCCTTGGCCATGCCCACGATGGTGCCCGTCGACGACGCGGCGGCGACCGGCAGCAGCGGCGCGCGGTAGATCGCGGAGTTCGCGTTGCGCTTGGACGCGGTCTGGCCCGACAGCACCACCGGCAGGGGCAGCACGCGCTCCTGCGGGATGAACAGCTCCTTCGCCACGGTGCTGACGCTGCCGGTGCCGCGCAGGCCCGTGGTGTCCCAGTCGTCGATGACGAGCAGGTCCGACAACGGCACCAGGGCCATCACCGGGTACGGCTCGCCGTCCGGCGGGATCAGGATCGCGATGATCTCCTGCCACTGCGCGTGGAGCGCGCCGCTGATGAAGCCCCACTTGCCGTTCACGACGATGCCGCCGTCGACCGGGGTGGCCATCGCGGACGGGCTCAGCGTGCCGCAGATCCGCGTGTCCGGGGTGGCGAAGACCTCTTCCTGCACCTCGTCCGGGAACTGGCACGCCATCCAGGTCGGGATCCAGTACACGGACGCGACCCAGGAGGTGGAGCCACAGCCCTGGCCCAGCGCCGCGCCGACCTCGGTGAGCGTGCGGGTGTCCGCCTCGTACCCGCCGAAGTGCTTGGGGCGCCGCAACTTGAACACGCCGGCGTCGGTCAGGGCCTCGATCGCCTCGTCGTGCAGCCTGCGGTTCTGCGCGGCCCACGGCGCGTGCTTGCGCAGCAGCGGGATCAGGTCCGTCGCCTTGCGCACGAGTTCTTCGCGCGTCGGGATCGTGGTGGCCAAGATATCCTCCAAAGAGAAGGGGCGAAAAACGAACACCTAGTCGCGCAAGGCTGGGCCGGCGTCCACGGATATTCCGGTTCGAGAATGCCCCGGCCGGCCGGACATCGCGTCTCCTGGCTTGCGATCGGCACTCAGCATTCCCAAGGATGTCAGCGCTCGGGCGCCGGTGTGATCCTCGAGGTCGAGCCACGTCGCCGAAGGGATGACAGGACATGACTGCCGCCAGGAGTCTGCCAGCAGACGGCCACCCGTCCCCGCCCGAACCCGGGTTGACGGCGGACGAGGTCGTGGCCCGCGCGGAGCGCATCGCCGCCGGGCTCGTCGACCGGCAACAGGAAACCGAAGAGCGCGGGTACTACGGCCTGGAGACGCACAACGAGCTCCTCAACGCGGGCCTCTACCGGCTGCTCGTGCCGCGGCGGTACGGCGGTTACGAGTTCGGCCTCGACACCTACCTGCGGGTCGTGACCGCGCTCGCCGCCGGATGTCCGTCCACCGCGTGGATGTACACCTTCGGCGCCTCGCACGCCCACACGGCCGCCACGCTGTTCGGCGAGGCCGCGCAGGACGAGCTGTTCGCCGGGGGTGACTTCATCTGCCCGGCCACGGTCGGGCCGGTCGGGTTCGCCGAGCCGGCCGAGGACGGCGGCTGGATCGTCGACGGCGTCCACCGGTACAGCTCCGGCTCGCCGTACGCCACCCACTTCATCGGCCACACCCTCGTGGCCGGCGCGGAAGGCGAACCGCCCGCGCCGATGCTGTTCGCCGTGCCGCGTGAGCAGTGGGAACGGCTCGACGACTGGGGTGGGCAACTCGGCCTGAAGGGCAGTGGCTCGCACAGCGTCAAGATCGACAGGGCGCACGTCCCCGCCCACCTCGCTCTGCCGGGCACGCACATGGGCGTGACGTCCGTCGTCGAGGGCACGCCCGGGTTCGAGCTGCACGGCAACACGCTCTACGGCGGCGGCGTGCTCAGCATGATCCAGTTCCAGGTCGGTGCGCTGGCGGTCGGCATGGCCACCGGCGCGCTCGAGGCCTACGGCCGGCTGATGCACGACCGCACGACGATCTACCCGCCGATCGTCCCGCGCGCCGAGGACCCGGACTTCCAGCTCCACTACGGCGAAGCCGCCGGGCGCATCGCCACCGCGCGCGCCGCTTTGACGGACGCCGTGCGGCAGTGGCACGAGACGGCCGACCGCGGCTCGGCGGCCTTCACCCGTGAGGTCGACCTGAAGCTGTCGTTGATCAGCAGCGAGGCCCTCCGGCTGGCCTGGAGCGCCGTGGCCGACCACCTGTTCCCGACCGCCGGGTCGAGCGCGGTGCGCAGCGGTGAGCGCATCGAGCGGATCTGGCGCGACATGTCCACTTTGCACAGTCACGGCGGGGTGAGCGTCTTCCTGGCCAAGCTCGCCGGCCGCGAGCTGGCCGCCCACGTCTTGGGCGTGGCGCACCCATGAGCGAGCCGACGGGTGAGACCACACGGCCGCTGACCGGGGCCGAATACATCGAAAGCCTGCGCGACGACCGGGAAATCTACCTCTACGGCGAGCGCGTCAAGGACGTCACCGAGCACCCGGCGTTCCGCAACCCGGTGCGGATGACCGCGCGGCTCTACGACGCGCTGCACGACCCCGAGCAGCGCGACGTGCTCACCACGGCGACCGACGCCGGCGGGCCCGGCGGGTACACCCACCGCTTCTACACCACCCCGCACAGCGCGGAGGACCTCGTCGCCGACCAGCAGGCGATCGCCGCGTGGGCGCGGATGAGCTACGGCTGGATGGGACGCAGCCCGGACTACAAGGCGTCGTTCCTCGGCACGCTCGGCGCGAACGCCGACTTCTACAGCCCGTTCGCGGCCAACGCGCGGCGCTGGTACAAGGAGTCGCAGGAGAAGGTCCTGTACTGGAACCACGCGATCGTGCACCCGCCGGTGGACCGCGACCGGCCGCCGGACGAGGTCTCCGACGTGTTCGTCCACGTCGAGCGCGAGACCGACAACGGGCTGATCGTGTCCGGTGCCAAGGTCGTGGCGACCGGGTCCGCGCTGACGCACTACAACTTCATCGCCCACTACGGGCTGCCGATCAAGGACCGCAAGTTCGCCCTGGTCGCCACCGTGCCGATGGACGCGCGCGGGATGAAGCTGATCTGCCGCCAGTCCTACACGGCCGCGTCCGCGCTGACCGGCAGCCCGTTCGACTACCCGCTCTCCTCCCGCCTCGACGAGAACGACACGATCCTCGTGCTCGACAAGGTGCTCATCCCGTGGGAGAACGTGTTCATCTACGGTGACGTGGCCAAGGTCGGCATGTTCACCGGGCACTCCGGGTTCGTCGAGCGGTTCACCTTCCACGGCTGCACCCGGCTCGCGGTGAAGTTCGAGTTCCTCGCCGGCCTGCTGGCCAAGGCGCTGGACATCACCGGGGTCGGCGACTTCCGCGGGGTGCAGTCCCGGCTGGGCGAGGTGCTCGCCTGGCGCAACCTGTTCTGGGGCCTGTCCGACGCGGCGGCGCGCAACCCGGTGCCCTGGCGCAACGGCTCGGTGCTGCCCAACCCGAACTACGGCATGGCCTACCGCTGGTTCTCCCAGCTCGGCTACGCGCGGATGCGCGAGATCGTCATGCAGGACGTCGCGAGCGGGCTGATCTACCTGAACTCCAGCGCGAAGGACTTCCAGAACCCGGACGTCCGGCCCTACCTCGACAAGTACCTGCGCGGTTCACACGGCGTCGACTCCGTCGAGCGGGTGAAGGTCATGAAGCTCCTGTGGGACGCGGTCGGCACCGAGTTCGGCGGCCGGCACGACCTCTACGAGCGCAACTACGGCGGCAACCACGAGAACACCCGGCTGGAGCTGCTGTTCGGGCAGATGGGCGACGGGCAGCTCGACAGCCACAAGGAACTCGTCGACCGCTGCCTCGCCGAATACGACCTGGACGGCTGGAAGGTGCCCGACCTCGCTTCGTTCGGGCAGCTCGGCGCGATGGGCCGCGATCTCCTCAGCTGAACACGAACGACCACCAAACGGGCGAGCTTGGAAGGAATGGCGACAATGAGTGGCTCGGAGACAACCCCCCGCGGCGCCCCACTGACGACCAACCAGCAGTTCCTCCTGATGTTCGACAAGGGGCCGGACCAGGGCGTGTTCGGTCCCCGGCACATCGTCGCCTGCGGCTGGCGGATCGAGGGCACCGTCGACACCGAGGCCCTGCGCGGGGCGCTGCACGACCTCGTCGTCCGGCACGAGGTGCTGCGCACGACGATCGGCCGGGACGCCGAAGCGCCGTACCAGCTGGTGCACCCGCCCGAGACGCCGGTGCTCGAGGAGTACGAGCTCACCGACCCCGGCCCGGGCGCCCGCGACACCGTCGCGCACGACTTCCTCAACCGGATCGAGGCCGGCCGGTGCCCCGCCACCGAGCAGCCCCTGATCCGGGCCGCGCTCGGCCGGTTCGACGACCAGGACTCCGTGCTGGTCGTGAACACCCACCACACGGTGAGCGACGGCTGGTCGATGCAGATCATCATCCGCGACCTGCTGCAGTTCTACGCGGCGCGCCGCGGCTTCGGCGAGCCGGAGCTGCCGGAATTGGCGCAGTACGGCGAATACGCGACGTGGCAGGAGGAGTACCTGGCCGGCGACACCGTCGCGTCGGCTCGTGAGTACTGGGCGAACAACATCGGCGACAGCTCGTTCGCGGCCCTCCCGACCGACCGGACGCGCACCGACGCCACCGGCGTGTACTCGGTGCACCGGTTCCTGATCGACCGCGAGGTGACGTCGGCGGCGCACCAGGTCGCGAAGCAGCTGCGCAGCTCGCCGTTCATGGTCTGCTTCGCCGTGTTCACCCTGCTGACGCACAAGATCACCGGGGCGACCGACCTGACGCTGCCGACCATCACCTCGGGCCGCAACAACCCCGCCTTCAACGAGACGGTCGGCGCGTTCTTCAACTTCCTGCCGCTGCGCACGGACCTTTCGGCCTGCCGGACGTTCCGCGACCTGCTCACGAGCACGCGCAACACCTGCCTCGGGATGTACTCCCAGGAGATCCCGTTCGGCGAGATCGTCGGCGTGGCGCCGTCGGTCATCGCCCCGTTCGCCGACCCGACCTGCGCGGTGCAGGCGTTCGAGATCTTCCAGTTCCCGGTCGGCGCCGACGGCAACCCCGTCGGTGACATCAAGGTTTCGGACATGCGCCGCCGGCTGCTGCCCGAGGCGGACACCGCCGACATCCCCGACGGCGTGCTGTGGGCCCTCGACGTCCACCCCGACGGCGAGATCATCGGCAGCATCCGCTTCAACAGCAACGACTTCGACGCGGCAACGCTGGAGGGCCTGGCCACCGAGTACGCCCGGCTGCTGCGCATCGCCCTCGCCAACGTCGACGCGCCCCTCGAGACCGTGCTCGCCACGCAGTGACCCGAAGACAAAGGATCCCGCCCGGCGAATTCGCCGGGCGGGATCCTTTTTTGCGCGGGTCCGGGATCAGCCCGCCTCGAGCGCCTCCGGCGTCACCGGCGGGTAGGCGAGGCAGGCGTCGTTGTACCGGTCGAGCCGTGCCTGCGCCTGCTCGGTCGCCACCCGGAACCGGGCGGCCGGCTCCGCACCCGAGACCAGGACGTCGTGCATCGCCGAGGTCAGCTCGTCGTTGATCCCGTTGAGGTCGCCGAGCAGCGCGCCGGTCGCCGCCGGCGTCCGGTCCGACGAGAGGACCTGCTCCGCCGCGACGCGGAAGCCGGGCTCCCGATCCGCCCAGCCGTCCGCGACGACCTGCTCGTACGCCGGCCGCATCACCGGGAGCGAACCGGCGTGCAGGCGCCGGACCGCGTGGTCCGGGTTGAGCAGGTGCTGGGTGAAGGCGAGCGCCGCGTCTTCCTTCTCCTTCGGCAGGCCCGCCGCCACGAACATCGACTGGCCGCCGAGGCTCCGGCCGGCGTACGGCGCCTCCTCGTTGTGCGGCACCTCGCCCATCGCGAGCTCGAACCCGGCCTCGGCGGCCAGGTGCGTCAGGTACTGGGAGGTCGCCGACGACGTGATCACGAACGCGGTGTCCTGGCTCGTGAACGCCTCCATGGCCCCGAAGTAGTCACCCGGCTCGCCGGTGTACCGGTAGTCGCCGCGCCGGTGCAGGTCCTGCCACCACCGCGCGTAGGCGAGCATCTCGGGCGAGTCGAGGGTGACGCGGGTGGACCGGCCGCTCCGCCCGTTGTCCCGGTCGCTCAGCAACCGGCCCTGCGCGGCGAGCTCCATCTGGATGAGCCAGCCGTGGTTGGGCCAGGCGATGCCGTGCGCCGGTCCGCCGGGCAGGCCGGCGACCGCGGCGCACGCGGCCGTGAGCTCCCGCCACGTCGCCGGCAGCCGGTCGACCCCGGCCCGCCTCAGGATGTCCTGGTTGGCGAACAGGATGGCGGTCGACACCATCGTCGGCATGGAGACCAGCTCGCCGCCCCTGCTGTAGTAGTCGCGCACGACCGGCAGGATGTCGTCGACGACCACCGGCTCCCCGAGGATCTTGGTGCGGTCCCCGAGCAGGCGCTGGATCGGCACGAACAGCGGGCCGCCGCCGGCCCCGCGCGTGTCGAGCGCCACCTGGGTCGCCGAAAAGTAGTACTCGGCGATGTCCGGCGTGGTCCCCTGCGCCGCCGCCTCGGCGACCGCTCGCGGCAGGTCGCTGTAGTTGATCTCGCGAATCCGGATCCGGAATCCCGGGTGCGCCCGGCTGAACGTCTCCGCGGCGGCCTTGACCGGGGCGTTGAAGTCCGGGATGGGATGGTCGGTGAGCCAGACGTCGATCGTTGTCGAGTCGGCCGGGTCGGCAGCGTTCGACACAACACCCTCCAAATGCGAACGGGATTACGGGGAACGTCGTGGGTGCGCCGCCCGCGTCAGCTCGTGGCGGAGTGCGTCGCGACGAACTCGGCGACGCGCCGCGGGCGCAGGTCGACCCAGTGCTCCCCGATGTAGGCCAGGCACTCCGCGCGGCCGTCCGGCCCGTGCACGGCCGTCCATCCGGCCGGCACGGGCGCGAACGCCGGCCACAGCGAGTGCTGGTCCTCGTCGTTGCGCAGGACGGTGTAGGTGGCGTCCTGGTCCTCGAATGGGTTCGCCATCCGTTCCACTCCTCCGCGTCAGGCCGCCGCGGCAGCGGCGCCCTCGATGTGTTCGGCCAGCTCGGCCACGGTCGGTTTGTCGAACAGCACGTTGATCAGCAGGTCGACGCCGAGGTCGGCCTTCACCCGGTTGAGCAGCCGCATCGCCTGCAGCGACTGGCCGCCGAGGTCGAAGAAACTGTCGTCGATGCCGACCTTGGGCACCTCGAGCACCGCGCCGAAGATCGCGCACAGCGTTTCCTGCAGCGGCGTCTCCGGAGCCCGGTAGGCCGAGGCGGCCTCGAAGTCGGGCTCCGGCATCGCCTTGCGGTCCAGCTTTCCGTTGGGTGTCAACGGGAGCGACGCCAGCTGGACGAACGCGGCCGGGATCATGTAGTCGGGCAGCAACTCCCTGACGTGCGCGCGCAGTGCCCCCAGGTCGACGTCGCCCGCCTCCGGCACGACGTAGCCGACCAGCCGCTTCTCCCCCGACTCGAGCTCGCGCACCACGACGACGACCTGCGCGAGACCGGGGTAGCCGGCCAGTGCCGCCTCCACCTCGGCCAGCTCGACCCGGAAGCCGAGGATCTTCACCTGGGTGCTCGCCCGGCCGACCAGCTCGATCAGCCCGTCGTCGTTGCGGCGGGCCAGGTCGCCGGTGCGGTACATCCGGGTGCCCGGCTCGCCGAACGGGTCCGCGACGAACACCTCCGCGGTCAGGTCCGTGCGGCCGAAGTAACCACGGGAGACACCGCGGCCGGCGATGTAGATCTCCCCCTCGACGCCGTCGGGCACCGGCGCAAGACGGTCGTCGAGGAGGTGGATCGTGACGTCGTCGAACGCGTTCCCGAGCGGCACCAGCTTGCCGGGCCGGAAGGACGCGGTCAGCGGGTTGTGCGCGGAGAACAGGGAACACTCCGTGACGCCGTACATCGCCCGGATCACGATGTCCGGGCAGGCGTCCAGCACCCGGCGCACCGCGTTCGGCGCGATCACGTCGCCGCCGGTGAGGATCTCGGCAAGGCCGGTGAACGTGTCGAGGGACTCCTCCGCGAGCACCCGGAACAGGCCGGCGGTCAGGTGGATCCCGGTGATCCGCTCCCGCGTGATCAGCTCGCGCAGCGTGGCGGGCTCCAGGCGCCCGGGCGGGGCGATGACGATCCGGCCGCCGTGCAGCAGGGGCATCCAGGTCTCGTAGGTGGACACGTTGAACGCGTACGGCGCCACCATCAGGACCCGCGCGTGCCGCTCCACCGTCCACTGGGGGTTGAAGATGAGCCGGACCACGTCCCGCTGCGTCACCGCGACACCCTTGGGGTGGCCGGTGGAACCGGACGTGTGGATCACGTAGGCCAGCTGGTCCGGGTGGATCGGCACCGAGGGGTCGGTGGCCGGCTGCTCCGCGGTGGCCGGGTCGTCGTCGACGACCAGCACCGGCACGCCGGTCGGCAGGCCACCCCCGCGCATCGCCGTGTCGGCCAGCAGCACCGTCACGTCCGCGTGGTCGACGACCCACTGCCGCCGGTCGGCCGGGTAGTCCTCGTGCACCGGCACGTAGACGCCGCCGGCCTTGACGGTCGCGAGGATCGCCACCACCAGGTCGATCGACCGCTCCAGCAGCACCGCCACCCGGTCGTCCTGGCGGACGCCGAGCCCGATGAGCCGGTGCGCGAGCCGGTTGGCCCGCTCGTCCAGCTCCCGGTAGGTCAGCGCGGTCGCGCCGGCGGACACCGCGATCGCGTCCGGTGTCCGCGCGACCTGCCCGGCGAACCGCTCGGAGATGACGAATGATTCCATTTCCGTGGTCCCCATCCCTATCCCGCCGGCGTTTCCGGCACCCCGGACGGCATCCGGGCGAAGTCGGTCTTTCGCGGGCGCAGGCTCAATTTCCGTCACGGTGCCGCTGGGTCTCGACCGCCTCGTACAACGACCTGATGTTCGAACTGCCGAACGTGCTCGCGCCCGCCCGCTCGATGATCTCCAGGAAGATCGTGTTCCGCGGGTGCACCGACTTCGCGAAGATCTGGTAGAGCTGACCGTCGTGGTCCTCGTCGAGCAGGATGTTCTGCGCGCGAAGGTCCTCGACGCTGTGCCGGTCCGGCTGCACGCGCTCGGCCAGCCGGGTGTAGTAGGCGTCCGGAGTGGACAGCAGCTCGATGCCGCGCTCCCCGAGCTGCCCCACCGTGGCGAGGATGTCGTCGGTGCGCAGCGCCATGTGCTGCACGCCCGGGCCGCCGTGGTCCTTCCGGAAGCCGTCCACCTGACCGGCCTCCATCGAGGCGTCGGCCTCGATCAGGGTCAGCGTGACCGCCCGCGACTTGCTCTGCACGACCTTGATGAACATGGCCTGGTCACCGGTCACGATGCGCTCGGCGAGCGTGAGATCGAAGTCGAGGGCCTGCTGGTAGAACCGGACGGTGTCGTCGATCTGGCCGGCCTCGACGACGACCGCGAAGTGATCGACGTTGAGCAGTCCGGTGCCGGCACCGGCGCCCGGCCCGGGTGCCGCGACCAGGTCGTGCGACTCGTACGCGGCCGAGCCGGCAGGCCGCTGCACGAACGTGTGCGTCACGTCGCCGAACCCGATGATCGACGCGGTCACCACGCCGTTCCGCTCGGCGGGCGCCGCGACCGGGCGCGCCCCACCGCGCACCGCCTTTTCGAACGCGCCGGCGGCGTCCGGCACCCGCAGGCCGATGTTGGCGACCCCGTCACCGTGCCGCTCGACGTACGCGGCCACCGGGTGATCCTGCTCGACCGGCTCGGTCAGCACCAGATCGACGTCCCCCTGCCCGACCACGACCGACCGAACCTGGCCCGGCGCGTCCCCGGAGGTCGCACGCACCGCGCAGCCGTAACCGTCCACAAGCCACTTGACGCTTGTCTCGATGTCCGCAACATAGAACTCGACATAATCAACGGTCATGTTTTCGGATACCTGCGCTCGCGCTATCATCATCCAACCTCCAGGCGCTGCCACCGACATTGACCTACGACACTCCCCACTGACGTTGACATCCGGCGCACGCACGCACATCTTGCCGATTGCCGAGTAGCGAGCACCGAAGAAGACGCGGCGTCCACGGCACGCTGAAATGCTGTGGCAGACCCCAATGCCTGACGGGAGAATTCCGTGAGCGAATTGAGCTGGACACCGCCCGAGGTCGCCGAGTTCTACGACGGCTCGAGCCCGATGGCCGACAAGTACTACTCCGGCTATCAGCACCTGGGCTACTGGTACGACGACCGCGACGAAGCCACGCTTGAAGAGGCCTCCCAGCGCCTCACCCGCAAGATCGTCGACACCCTCGGCCTGCGTCGCGGCGAGCACCTGCTCGACGCCGGGTGCGGCCTCGGCGCACCGGCGATCCACATCGCGGGCGAGTACGGCGCCCGGGTCACCGGCATCACGATCAGCCCGGTCGAAGCCGCTCGCGCCCAGGCGCGGGCCGACGAGAGCGGCGTGTCCGACCTGGTGCGGTTCGAGGTCGGCGACTACCACGGCCTGTCCCACCCGGAGAACCACTTCGACGCCATCGTCGCGATCGAGTCGCTCTTCAACGCCTTCGACCTCGGGAAGGCGCTGCTGGAGTTCCACCGCGTGCTCCGGCCCGGCGGGTGCGTCGCCTTCTCCGAGATGATCAAGACGTCGACGGCCTCCCAGGCGAAGAAGCCGTTCCCCCAGGCCCGCGAGCCCATGACGGCCGAGGCCTGGGTGCAGGAGTTCGAGACCGCGGGTTTCGTGGTCGAGGAGCAGGTCCAGTGCGGCCGCCGCGTCTACGTGAACAGCGGCAGGCGTTACCTCGAGCACCACGACGAGATGAGCGGCCGCCTCAGCGAGGAGTTCGGCGCGGAGCTGACCGCCGACATCCGGCAGGGCATGCAGAACGGGTTCCACCTGGGCCCGGAGGACGTGAGCTACCTGATCCTCTGCGCCAGGAAGAAGTAGTACCCCGCGCGAGCACGGCGGATGGCAACGAGATGCGCGACAACCCCTTGCGCACCAAGGACTTCTCCGACATGGCCGGGTGCGTTCCGCGCACCCGGCCGTCGCTGTTCCCGGCGGCACGTTCCCTGCGGAGTTGCGCCGAGAGGTGGAGGCGCGCCGAGGTCGTTCGTTAGCGTTGACCCATGGGATCACCAGTCGACGACCTGCGGGCGGTTCTGCCCGCCGACCGGGTGCTCACCGACCCGGACCTGCTCACCGCCCACCGCCGTGACGAGGCCGACCTCTGCGACGCCGGCACGCCGCTCGCCGTGCTGCGCCCGCGGGACACCGCGGAGGTCGCCGCCGCCGTCCGGGTGGCCGCCGCGCACGGGGTGCCCGTCGTCCCCCAGGGGGCGCGGACCGGGCTCGCCGGCGCGGCCAACGCGGTCGACGGTGCCCTGGTCGTGTCGCTGACCGGGTTGAACCGCATCCTCGAGATCGACCCGGCGGAGCGGATCGCCGTCGTGCAGCCGGGCGTGGTCAACGCCGAGCTGCGCCGGGCCGCCGCCAAGGAGGGCCTCGCCTACCCGCCGGACCCGGGCTCCTGGGAGACCTCGACGATCGGCGGCAACGTCTCGACCGACGCGGGCGGGATGTGCTGCGTCAAGTACGGCGTCACCGGCGAGTACGTGCTCGGCATGGAGGTCGTGCTCGCCGACGGCGAGATCCTGCGCTGCGGCCGGCGGACCGTGAAGGGCGTCGCCGGCTACGACCTGACGCGGCTGTTCGTCGGCGCGGAGGGCACCCTCGGGATCATCACCGAGATCACCGTCCGGCTCCGGCCCGCGCCCCACGAGACCCGGACCCTGGTGGCGGTGTACCCGACGGTGGCGGCCGCCGGGCAGGCCGTGTCCTCGGTGACGGCCGCCGGCCACGTGCCGAGCATGCTGGAGCTGCTCGACCGCACGCACTTGCGGGCGATCGAGGCGTACCGGCCGATGGGCCTGGACACCGGGGCCGCGGCGATGCTGCTGATCGCCACCGACACCGGCGATCGCGCCGGCGCCGACCTCGACCGGATCGCCGAGTGCTGCCGCGAGGCCGGCGCGAGCGAGCTGTACGTCGCGGGCGACGCGGTCGAGGCCGAGGCACTGACCGCCGCCCGCCGGCTCGCCCACCCGGCGATGGAACAGCTTGCGGTGCAGGCGTTCCCGGAGGGGCGCGGCAGTCTCATCGTGGACGACGTCGCGGTGCCGCGGTCGCGGATCGTCGACCTCGTGACCGGCGTCGAGGAGATCGCCGCCCGCCACGGCGTCCTCGTCGGCGTGGTCGGGCACGCCGGTGACGGCAACCTCCACCCGGTCATCGTGGTGGACCGCGCCGATCCGTCCAGTGTGGAGCGTGGGCGGCTGGTGTTCGACGAGATCATGCGGCTGGGCCTGGACCTCGGCGGCACCTGCACCGGCGAGCACGGCGTCGGCCTGCTCAAGCGGGACTGGCTGGCCCGCGAGCTCGGCCCGGTCGGCCTGCGGGTGCACCGGGCGCTCAAGACCGCGCTCGACCCGGCCGGGATCCTCAACCCCGGCAAGGTGATCGCGCCGGACTGACCGCACACGAGGAGACGGCGCCGCCCGCCGCGCTTGGGAGCATCGGGAGCGAGAACGCTCACGCGGACGGAGACGCGATGCTGGTGGATGGCCGAAGTCCCGCGGTGGCCGTCATCGCCGGGACGCCGTACGACTCCGGGCTCGGCGCCGAGCTGTTGCGCGGGGCGGGGCTGCCCGCGCGGCCGCACGCCATGGCGGTGTCGCCGGACGAGCAGGACGCGTTGCAGTACCAGGATCCCGCCGGGCTGGCGGCCGCGTTCCACCGGTGCCTGGCCGAGCTGCGCGCCGGCGGCACCGACCTGGCGATGCTGTTCTGCAACTCGCTGTCCGCGGTGGTCGACCACGACGACGCGGCCCTGCCGGTGATCTCGCCGGTCACCGTGTACCGCGAGCTGCTGCCGAAGCTGGGCTCGTCGCTGGTCGTCACCGGGAACGCGCAGGCCGTCCTCGGGGTCGAGCGCACCGCGTGGCGGACCGCGCCCGGTCACCGGATGCTCGGTGTGTCGGATCCCGCGCTGGTGCGCGGGATCGAGGCCGGTGACCCCGAAGCGGCCTTCGCCGCCTCACACCTGCCGACCACGCTGCGCCTCGCCGAACGACTCGGGCTCGACGCCGTCGTCCTCGCCTGCACGCACTTCACGACCGTCCTGCCGTTCGTCACCGCCGCCTGCGACCTGCCCGTCTTCGACGTCGGCAGCCGCCTCGTCGAGCTGACCACGCTGGCCGCCACCGGATCGGAGAACCATGCTTGAACTGCCCCGCGCCGACCTGCACGTCTCGGTCTCCGACCCGGTGGCGACGTCGATGAACTTCCTCAACGAGGTCGCCGGCCGCTACCCCGGCGCGATCTCGCTGGCCGCGGGCAGGCCCTACGACGGCTTCTACTCGGCCGGCGACGTCGGCCGGTACCAGCAGTCCTATGTGGACCACCTGCGCAGCCGCGGGCTGGGCGAGGAGCAGGTACGCGGGCTGCTGCTGCAGTACGGGCGCACCAACGGCCAGCTCGGCGAACTCATCGCCCGGATGCTCGAGGTCGACGAGGGCATCACCGTGCCGGCGGACGCGGTGATGGTCACCTCGGGCTGCCAGGAGGCCATGGTCATCACCCTGCGCGCGCTGTGCCCGGGTCCGGACGACGTCGTCCTCACCGTCGAGCCCTGCTACGTGGGGCTGACCGGCGCGGCCCGGATCCTCGGTGTGGAGGCGGTGCCCGTGCCCGAGGCGGCCGGCGGGGTCGACCCGGAGACCGTCGCCGAGGTCGCGCGGCGGGTCCGGGCGGCGGGCAAGCGGCCGCGCGCGCTCTACGTCGTGCCGAACTTCTCGAACCCGTCGGGTGTTTCGCTGCCGCTGGCGACGCGTCACCGGCTGCTCGAGGTCGCGGCCGAGCAGGACCTGCTGCTGCTCGAGGACGACCCGTACGGCCTGTTCGGCCTGGACGACGAGCCGCGCCCGACGCTGAAGTCGCTGGACACCGAAGGCCGCGTGATCTACCTCGGCTCGTTCGCGAAGTCGTGCTTCCCCGGCGCCCGCGTCGGCTTCCTCGTCGCCGACCAGACCGTGGTCGACGAGGAAGGCCGGCGCACCCTGCTCGCCGACGAGATGTCGGCGGTCAAGAGCATGCTGACGGTGAACACCTCGCCGATCTCGCAGGCCGTCATCGGCGGTGTGCTCGTCGAGTCGGACTGCAGCCTGCGCACCGCGAACCGTGACAAGATCGAGTTCTACCGGAACAACCTGCGCACCCTGCTTTCCGCGCTGGAGACGCACTTCCCGCAGCCGGACCGCGACGCGCGGGGCATCCGGTGGAACGTGCCGAGCGGTGGTTTCTTCGCGGTCGTGGACGTGCCGTTCCAGGCCGACGAGAAGCTGCTCGAACTCTCGGCGGAGCAGTTCGGGGTCCTGTGGACCCCGATGAGCTTCTTCTACTCCGATGGCGGCCACCGCGCGATCCGGCTGTCCTGCAGCTACCTCGAAGCGGAGCAGATCGCGGAAGGCGTGCGGCGGCTGGCCCGGCTCGTCACCGAGAACGCCTGAGGCGCCGCCACCCGCCGGCTACGGCTACTTCGCGACCCGGTAGTGCATCCGGAAGGTCTCAGGGCCCTTCGACGTGCTGACGAGCTCGAGCTCCTGCTGGCCGTCGAGGTGGTCGAACAACCGGATTCCCGAGCCGAGCAGGACCGGCACGACGTGCAACGACACGACGTCGACCAGACCCGCCTTGAGACTCTGCTGGATGACGTCGGCGCCACCCATCACCGCCACCGCGCGGCCGTCGGCGATCTCCTGCGCCTTGGCCATCGCGGCTTCGATGCCCTCGGAAACGAACACGAACCTCGACCACTCGCCGGTCTCGACCTTTTCCGGAACGTCGTGCGAAAGGATGACGTAAGGAGCCGGGATCGGCGGATTTCCATCCCATCCCTTCGACAGGTCGAACGTGCGCCGGCCGGCGACGACCGCGCCGAACTCGTCGGCTTTGAACAGTTCCCGTGCCTCGTCGGTGTACCCGTCCTCGGAGCTCTCGTCCGCGAGCGCCCACCGGTGAAGGCGCGTCACATCATCATCCGGCGTGGCGATGAAACCGTCCAAGGACACCGTGATATCGACAACAACGTCTCCCAAGACTCCGCGTCCTTTCGCATCGAATACCGCACTGATCGCGTTCGCTCAGAGGGTAATGGGAAACCGGCACGCCACACCTTCGAGGATGCCGTTCCGAAGGAAAACAACCGTATTCCGGCGGCCGCTCAAGCGGCGTTCGGCCTGCGGGCGGCCTCGGCCAGTGCCGTCAGGTCGCCGGCCACGTCGGCCAGGGACGGCTGGGTTTCGATCTCGGCGGCGATTCCCGCCGCGGCCTGCCGGAACGCCTGCTGCCCGAGCAGTTCCGCGCACCGGTCCGCCACCGTACCCGGGTCGACCTCACCCGGTGGCAGGCGCAGGCCGGCACCCGCCGCCACCACCGCCGCGGCGTTGTCCAGCTGGTCGTCGAACACCGGCAGCACCAGCTGCGGCTTTCCCGCACCGAGTGCCGTCAGCGCGGTGCCCTGGCCACCGTGGTGGATGGCGACGTCGCAGGCGCGGAGCACGTGCGAAAGGGGCATCCGGCCGACGTGGGTGGCCACGGCAGGCAACGGGGGCCAGCCGGCGGCGACCGCGTCCTCGACCGCCACCACCACGTCCACGTCGAGCCGGGCGAGCGCGTGCAGCATCGGGATGACGATCTCCGACATCCCGTCGAGGCCGAGCCGGGGCAGCACGGTGCCGAGCGTGAGGCAGATCCGCGGCCGGCTCCTCGGCTGCCACACCCAGCCGGGCACCCGGGCCTGGCCGTCGTAGGGCACGTTGCGCATCCTGCGCTGGGTGACGGCGTGTGCCTGGCGCATGCTGGGCGGCCACGGATTGAGCACCGTGGCGGGCCGCGGCACCGCCGGCATGCCGAGCCGGGCGAGGTGCGGCCCGAGCTCGTCCTCCGCCGCGGCGCGGTACTCACCCAGCAGCGGAATCCCCCACTGCAGCTCGACCGAAGGCACCCCGGACACCGAGGCGGCCACCGGACCGGCCGCCTCCGCCCGCTCGCTGAGCACCAGGTCCGGCCGCCACGACTCCACGATGGACAGCAGGCCGGGCAGGTTGCGTGCCGCGTTGCGGCCGAACACCCGTCCGTTGCCGTACCGCCGCGCCGCCAGTTCCTCCGTCGCGCCCTCGGCCGCGAACCCCGCGAAGTCCGCCGCGGGTCCACATGAGACGGACGGGAGCCCGGCGCGCAGCACCTCGGGGACGAAGTCGTCCGCGACCGCCACCAGCACCTCGTGGCCGAGCCCGCGGAAGGTCCACGCCAGCGGGACGAGCGGGTAGAAATGCCCGCACAGGGCCACCGACGTGAACAGTATCCGCATCCGTGTCTCCCCCGTCCGGTGCCGGCACGAAGCCATTGTCCCGCGTCGGACCCTAGCGTCCGGCCGCGTGCCGGCACCTCTCCGCGGCTGCTGCGTTCTCGCAACGCCGGAGATGCGGCCGTCCCGCCGCGGCGGGATGGTCGGGTGACGTGCAGGAAACCCCCTCTTGACAGGAGGACATGGTGACCGACGCCCGCACGACGCGAATTCCGGCGTGAATGCCGGCGCGCCGCCTGCCGCGGACATCTTCGAAGCCGCGCACCCGATCCTTCCGATCGGCCGAACAGCGCATTCCAGAAGATGGCGCGAACCGGAGCTCTCCACGAGAATGGACGCGCTCCGTCGCACAAGCGGCATCCGAAGCGGGCATCCGGCAGAGCACTGAACCAACGCAGTGGTCGTTGACGAGAGGACAAGAAACGTGACTGGCGCACAGGCTCCGCCGCTGGCTGGACGGCGGGAATGGATTGGGCTTGCGGTGCTCGCGCTGCCCACCATGTTGACGATGCTCGACAATGGTGTGCTGTACCTGGCCGTACCCAAGCTGAGCGAAGACCTCCACGCGAGCGGTATGGAACAGCTGTGGATCACGGACATCTACGGCTTCCTGATCGCGGGCTTCCTCGTCACCATGGGGACACTGGGTGACCGGATCGGCAGGCGCCGGTTGCTGCTCATCGGTGCCGCGGCGTTCGGGATCCTGTCCATCGTCGCGGCCTACTCGCAGAACACCGAGATGCTCATCATCGCCCGGGCTCTGATGGGCGTCGCGGGAGCGACGATCATGCCATCGACACTGGCGCTGATCATGAACATGTTCCCGAACCCCAAGCAGATGATGGCGGCGATCGGGGTGTGGTCCACCTCGATGATGGCCGGCCTGGCGCTGGGCCCGGTGATCGGTGGCGCCCTGCTCAACTCCTTCTGGTGGGGCTCGGTGTTCCTGATCGGCGTGCCGGTCATGATCCTGTTGCTGGTGGCCGGTCCGGGGCTGCTGCCGGAATCCAAGAACCCGCACGCGGGACGCGTGGACCTCTTCAGCGTCGCGCTGTCGCTGGCGGCGATCCTGCCGTTCATCTACGGCCTGAAGGAGCTGGCCCGGTCCGGCTTCGGCGTCTGGCCGGTCGTCGCGGTGGTCGCCGGCGTGGTCTTCGGCGTCGTGTTCGTCCTGCGCCAGCGCGGGCTCGCCAGCCCGCTGCTCGACATCCGGCTGTTCGCGATCCCCGCGGTGAGCGGCGCGCTGATCCTGAGCCTGCTGGTCTCGTCGGTCCAGGGCGGCTCGGCCTTCCTGCTCACCCAGCACATGCAGCTGGTCGACAGCCTGTCCCCGCTGGCGGCCGGGTTGTGGATGCTGGTGCCGTCGTTCGCGCTGGTGGTCGGCATCCAGATCGTGACGAACCTGTCGGCGAAGATCCGGCCGGCCTTCATCCTGATGGGTGGCACGATCATCGCCGCCATCGGCATGGTGGTGCTCACGCAGCTCAGCGTCGGCGGGATCGGCACCCTGATCATCGGGCTGAGCATCGTGTTCTTCGGGGTGAGCCCGGCCGGCCCGCTGATCAGCCAGCTGGTGATGCGGGCGTCACCGCCGGAGCGGGCGGGCTCGGCGGCCTCGCTGGCCTCCACCGGCGGTGAGCTCGGTGTGGCACTGGGCATCGCGACGCTCGGCAGCCTCGCCGCGGCCGTGTACCAGTCCAAGGTCACCGTGCCGGCGAACGTCCCGGCGGATGTGGCAGGCCAGGCGCACGAGAGCATCGCGGGCGCGTTCGTCGCGTCCGCGAAGGTTCCCGGCGATGTGGCGAACACCCTGCTGACCAGCGCCCGGGACGTGTTCAACTCGTCGGTCTCGCTGACGGCGACGGTCTGCGCGGTCGCGTTCCTCGCACTGGCCGTGCTGACGTACGCCACGCTGCGGTCGATCGCGCCGCTGGGCGGGCACGGCGGCGGCGAGGCGCCGCCGGAAGAGGTGCCCGCGGGCGAGCAGGGCGACCAGGTGTCGAGCCCCGCGGTCTGATCCCGGCACCACCGCACAACGACGAGTGGCCCCACCGTTCGGTGGGGCCACTCGTCGTTTCCGGCTCGTCGCCGGGCTCGTTTTCCGCCTTGCCGGAAGCGCTTTCCCGTCGGTGGATCGCATGAAAGGAGGCGAGCGGGCACATGCCGGCGGTACACGATGGACGGCAGGTGTGTCGCATCCGGATGCGACTTCGGTGAACCCAGCGGAGGAATCATGGCGGACAGTCGCAAGGTCACGATCTCTGAAGCCGACTACTTGCGGATCCTGGTCCACGGCACCACCGCGTTCGAGTTGCTGCGCACCGCGCTGGAGTTCGAGCTGTTCGAGAAGCTCGACACCGCGGGTGGCCTGGACGTGGACGAGACGGCGGCGGCACTCGGCATCGAGCGGCAGCCGGCGCGGATCCTCCTGCTCGGGCTCGCCTCGTTGCTGCTGCTCGAGAAGAGCGGTGACAAGTACGTCAACAGCAAGATGGTCGAGCGCAAGCTCCTGCGCGAGGGCGAGCGGTTCCTCGGCCCGCTCGTCGACATCCAGGCGAAGATCATCAACGCCACGATGGTCGACTTCGCGGAAGCCCTGCGGCAGAACACGAACGTCGGCCTGCGCCGGCTCGAGGGCCCGGGCGACACGCTCTACGAGCGTCTCACCGCGACCCCGGACCTGCAGAAGGTGTTCTACGACAACATGGGTGACGCCTCGCGGCGGGCGTTCGAGCAGATCCTCGAGAAGTACGACTTCTCCCACATCCGCCACGCCATCGACATCGCCGGCGGCGACGGCGCCAACTCCGTGGAGCTGGCCAAGCGCTACCCCGAGCTCGAGGTGACGGTGATGGACCAGGAGAGCGTGACGCGCCTGGCCGCCGACCGGATCGAGGACCCGGACGTCCGCAAGCGCGTGCACTTCCACCCGGGCGACATCCTCCACGACCGCTACCCCGAGGGCGCGGACGCGATCTTCGTGTTCCACATCTTCGAAATCTGGTCCCTGGAGCGCAACACCGCGCTGCTGCGCCGGTGCTACGACGCGCTGCCCGAGGGCGGGACGTGCCTGGTCTACAACTGGGTCAGCAACGAGGAGGGCACCGGGTCGATGGCCGCCGGGCTGGTCTCGCCCTACTTCCTCACGCTCGCCTCCGGCGAGGGCATGACCTACACCCCCGGTGACATGGAGCGCGCCGCGCTCGACGCCGGTTTCTCCCGCGTCGACCTGCACCAGGACATGGGCTTCAGCCACGCGCTCGTCGTCGCCCACAAGGACGCGCCAGGCCAGGTGGGTCGATGACCGAGCGGCTCGAGCAGTCCCGGGACACCCCGGAGCCGATCGCCATCGTCGGGATGGCCTGCCGCTTCGCCGGCGGCGTCGACTCTCCGGAGAAGTTCTGGCGCCTGCTCCGCGACGGCCGGGACGCGATCGGCGAGGTCCCGGAAGAGCGCTGGGCGTGGTACGCGCGGCAGAGCGGCGGGCACGCGGCCGCTCTGCGCGACGTCACCAAGTCCGGCGCCTTCCTGGACGACATCAAGGGTTTCGACGCGGACTTCTTCGACCTGACCCCGCGTGAAGCCGCGCTGATGGACCCGCAGCAGCGCATCGTGCTGGAACTGGCCTGGGAGGCGCTGGAGCACGCGGGCATCCCGCCGCGCTCGCTCGCCGGCACCGACACCGGTGTCTTCATGGGCGTCGGCGCCGACGACTACGGCCGCCGGCTCCTGGAGGACCTGCCGCGGATCGAGGCGTGGACCGGCATCGGCAGCTCGTTCTGCGCGGTGGCCAACCGGGTCTCCTACGCGCTGGACCTGCGCGGGCCGAGTGCCGTGGTGGACACGGCGTGCTCGTCTTCGCTGGTGTCGATCCACCTGGCGGCCCAGGCCCTGCGCGCCGGGGAGTGCCCGGTGGCGCTGGCCGGCGGCGTGCTGATCATGGCCGCGCCCGGACTCTCGCTCGTCCTGGACGCGGCCGGGGCCACCTCCCCCGACGGGCGCTGCAAGTCGTTCGACGCCACCGCCGACGGGTACGGCCGCGGCGAGGGCGGCGGCATCGTCGTGCTCAAGCGGCTTTCCGACGCCGAGCGCGACGGTGACCAGGTGCTCGCGGTGCTGCGCGGCAGCGCCGTGCACCAGGACGGCCGGACGAACGGCATCATGGCCCCGAGCGGTGACGCGCAGGCGCACCTGATGCGCCGCGCGTACGAGGCCGCGGGGATCGACCCGGCGACCGTCGGCTACGTCGAGGCGCACGGCACCGGGACCCGCGCGGGCGACCCGCTCGAGGCCGCGGCGATGGCGTCGGTGTTCGGCAAGGGCCGTCCCGTCGACGAGCCCTGCCTGATCGGCTCGGTCAAGCCCAACATCGGCCACCTCGAGGCGGGGGCCGGTGTCGCCGGCGTCATCAAGGCCGTGCTGGCCCTGCAGCACGCCGAGATCCCGCCCAGCCTGAACTGCACCGAGCCCAACCCGGCCATCCCCTGGGAAGAAGCGCGCCTGCGCGTCGTGACCGGCAAGACCCCGTTCCCGGAGTCGGCCGGACCGCGCCGGGCCGGAGTGTCCGGGTACGGCTACGGCGGCACGATCGCGCACGTCATCCTGGAGGAGGCGGGCACCCAGGACGCTCTGCCGTCCACAGAGGACTGCGGGCCCGCCCTGTTCCCGTTGTCCGGCGCCAGTCCCGAAGCGCTGCGGAAGAACGCGGGCCGGCTCGTCGGCTGGCTGACCGGGCACCGCGACGTCGACCTGACCGACGTCGGGCACACCCTCGCCGTGCGCCGGCCGCACCTGCCGCACCGGGCCACGGTGTTCGCCGCGGACCGCACCGACCTGGTCAACCGGCTCGGCGAGGTCGCCGTCTCGGGTCCGGACTCGGTCGCCGGCCCGGCCGCGGCCGCCGGTGTCGTCTGGGTGTTCTCCGGCCACGGCTCGCAGTGGATCGGGATGGGCCGGGAGCTGCTGGACACCGATCCCGTCTTCACCGAGGTGTTCGACCGGCTGGAACCGATCTTCGTGGACGAGCTGGGCGTGTCCCCGCGGGCCACCGTGCGCTCCGACGCGCGGCAGCCGGTCGACGTGATCCAGCCGATGATCTTCGCGATGCAGGTGGCCCTGGCCGAGACCTGGCGCGCGCGGGGCCTGCGCCCGGCCGCGGTGATCGGGCACTCGGTCGGCGAGATCGCCGCCGCGGTCACCGCCGGCGTGTTCTCGCTGGAGGACGGTGCCAGGCTGGCCTGCCGCCGCTCGGTGCTGCTGCGCCGGGTCGCGGGCCAGGGCGGCATGGTCATGGTGGCGCTGCCGCCCGAGGACGCCGAAACCCGGCTCGCCGGGCGCACCGACCTCGCCGTCGCGGTCGCCGCGGCGACGACGTCGACCGTGGTTTCCGGTGACGTCACGGCGATCCAGGAGTTCGCCGACCAGCTGCGGGCCGAAGGCACGGGCGGGCGGCTGGTCGACTCGGACGTCGCCTTCCACAGCGCGCACATGGACCCGCTGCTCGACGAGCTGGCCGCGGCCGCGGGCGACCTCGAACCCCGGCCGGCCGTGCTCCCGCTCTACAGCACCGCGCTGACCGACCCGCGTGCGGAGACCACGCGCGACGGCGCGTACTGGGCCGCCAACCTGCGCAACCAGGTGCGGTTCGTCCAGGCGCTGACCGCCGCGCTGCAGGACGGCTACCGGCTGTTCCTCGAGGTGTCGCCGCACCCGGTGGTCGAGCACTCGATCAACGAGACGTTCGACGGGCTCGGCATCACCGACGGGTTCGTCACCCACACCCTGCGGCGGGCCAAGCCGGAACGCGAAACGATGCTGACCAACCTCGGCCAGCTCTACGGCAACGGCGCGGAGGTCGACTGGCGGGCCCTGTGGCCCGGCGGCGGCGTCGCCGACCTGCCGACGTACGCGTGGCAGCACAAGCCGCACTGGGCCGAGGAGCCCGAGGCGCCGACGTCGGTGTCCGAGCACCACGACGTCGCCGGTCACACGCTGCTCGGCGGGCGGACCGTCGTGCGCGGCACGACCCCCGCGCACGTCTGGGCGACCCGGCTCGACCGCGATTCGCGGCCCTACCCCGGCAGCCACCCGGTGCGGAACGTGGAGATCATCCCCGCGGCCGTCCTGCTGAACACCTTCGCCACGGCGGCGGCCTCCGTCGGCCCGTGGTCGGACCTGGCCGAGGTGTCCCTGCGCGTCCCGGTGAGTGTCTCCAGCTCGCGTGACCTGCAGGTGGTGCTGCAGGACGGGGCGATCCGGCTGTCCAGCAGGCTGACCCGCAAGGGCGCGTCCGCGGAGGAGAGCGCCGGCGGTGCCGACAGCGGCTGGGCCACCCACACCACGGCCACGATCGAGCCGCGCACCGACTCGGCCGCCGAGGCACCCGCGGAGGCCGCCGAACGGCTCCCGGCCGGGTTCGTCATCGACCGGCTGGCCTCCCTCGGCGTCGCCGCCATGGGCTTCCCGTGGGTCGTCGAAGAGATCCACCGCGGCGAGGGCACGCTCGTGGCCACCGTCCAGGCCGAGCCCGAACCCGGGACCCTGCGCAACACCTGGGCCTCGGTGCTCGACGCGGCCCTCTCGACCGCGTCGGTCGTGTTCACCGGGCCGCCGATCCTGCGCATGCCCGCGCACATCCAGCGGGTCTCGCTCGGCGACACCCCGCCCGCGCGGGCCACGATCACCGTGCGGCAGACCGGCGACCTCACCGTCGACGTCGAGATCACCGGCCCGGACGGCGTCCTGGCCGGCCGGCTGGCCGGGCTGCGCTACGGCGTGCTGGACGGCGCGCCGTCCGCCGACTCGGGCACCGGCGTCAACCCGCGCGAGCTGGTCCACCCGCTCGGCTGGCAGCCCGCGGACCGGACCGAACCGGCGGAACGCCGGGCGGCCGTGCTGGTCGGGCCGGACAGCGCGCTGATCGGCCGGCTCACCGAGCGGCTCGCCGGCGCGGCGGTGCCGTTCCGGGTCGTCGCCGACCCGGACGAGCTGACCGAAGACGAACTGTCCGGCGGGCACGACGTCCTCGTCGTGCCCGGCCGGGCCCGGCCGGGGACGGCGGGTGCGGCGGCCACCGGGACGTCGTGGCTGCTCGCCGCCACCGCCCAGCGGCTGGCCTCGGGCCAGTCCCGGTTGTGGTGCGTCACGCAGGGCGTGCGGCACGGCGTGGACGAAGCCGCGCTGGCGCACGCCTCCGCGTGGGGCGTCGGGCGGATCATCGGCGGCGAGCACCCCGAGATCTGGGGCGGCGTCGTCGACGTCGGCGACTCGCCCGAGGACGTCCCGGCGCTACTCGACGTGCTGCGGACCGTCCGCGGCGAGGACGTCGTCGCGATCCACGACGGCGAGCCGCTGGTCCCCCGCCTGCTGGCCCTCGACGGCGAGCCGTCGGGACGCCTGCGCGGCTGCCAGCCGGACGGCACCTACCTGGTCACCGGCGGGCTCGGCGTGCTCGGCCTGCGGGTCGCGCAGTGGCTGGCCGACCGGGGAGCGCGGCGCATCGTGCTCGCCGGCCGCCACGGGCTGCCGCCGCGGGACACCTGGGACACCGAGACCGACCCGGAGACGGTGGCGCGGCTCGAGGCCGTGCGCTCGCTGGAGCGGCTCGGGGTCACCGTCGTCGCGGTCGCGGTGGACATCGCCGACCACGACGAGGCCGCGCGCCTGCTCTCGCCGGCCGCGCTCGGGCTGCCGCCGTTCCGCGGTGTCGTGCACGCGGCCGGGGTGCTGGACAACCGCGCGCTGCGCACCCTCGACGAGGAGTCGCTGCGCACGGTGCTGCGTCCCAAGGTGGACGGCGGGCTGACCCTGCACAAGCTGTTCCCGCCGGGCAGCGTGGACTTCTTCGCGCTGTTCTCCTCCAGCGGCTACCTGCTCGGGCTGCCGGGCCAGGCCAGCTACGCGGCGGCCAACGCGTTCCTCGACGCGCTCGCCGCGCACCGGCGCGCCGCCGGTGACCGCGGGGCGACCAGCTTCGGCTGGACGTCGTGGCGTGGCCTCGGCATGTCCACCTCGTCGGCGATCATCGACGTCGAGCTGGCCGCCCGCGGCACCGCGGACATCGCCCTCGCCGACGCGTTCGCCGCGTGGGAGGTGGTCGAGCAGCACGACCTCGGGTACGCGGCCGTGCTGCGCACGGTCCCGCTGGGGCCGGGTGACCTCCGGCTGCCCGTGCTCTCGGCGCTGCCCGAGGACACGACGCCGGACTCCGGCGGCGAGCCGGAGCAGGACGAGCCGTGGGCCGGGCTGACCGGTCCGGAGCTGGTGGCCGTGCTGACCGGCGAGATCCGCGCCCAGGTTTCGGCGGAGACGCAGCTGCCGGCCGCCGAGGTCGACCCGCGCCGTCCGCTGGTCGAGATGGGCCTGGACTCGGTGATGACCGTGCGGATCCGGCGCGGCCTCGAGCGGCGGTTCGGCCTGCAGCTCCCGTCGACCCTCTTCTGGGACCGGCCGACCGTCGAGGCGGTGGTCGAGCTGCTCGCCGAGCGGCTCACCCCGGCGGAACTGGAGCAGGCGGCGTGAGCGGATCCGGCGACGACATCCTCGAGCGGGTGGTGCCGTGGCCCGCGGACCTGGGGTACGCCTACCGCGCGGCCGGCTGCTGGCGCGGCCGCCCGCTCGGGTCGTACCTTTGGGACTGGGCGCGGCGCCGTCCGGACCGGGTGGCCATTGTGGACGGTGCGGTCCGGCTCACCTACCGCGAACTGGCCGAGCGGGCCGACGGCCTGGCCGCCGGGCTCGCGGAAAGCGGGCTGGGCCGCGGCGACACGGTCCTCGTGCAGCTGCCGAACCAGTGGGAGTTCGTGGTCGTCACGCTCGCCTGCTTCCGGCTGGGGGTGGCGCCGGTGATGATGCTGCCGCCGCACCGCGAGCACGAGCTGGCCTCCATCGGCGCGCACGTGCGGGCGAAGGCCCTGATCGTGCCGGACACCCTGAAGGGCTACGACCACCAGGACCTCGCGGAGCGGGTCGCGGCGACGCTGCCCGGGCCGGCGCGGGTGCTGGTGGTCGGCGACGAGGTGCGGGCGGGCAACGTCGACGTCCGGGGCCTGATCAAGCAGTCCGGCGATCCGGAGGCACGCCGGCAGTGGCTGGACGAGCACGCGCCGGCCGCCTCCGACGTCGCGGTGTTCCTGCTCTCCGGCGGGACGACGGGCGTGCCCAAGGTGATCGGCCGCACCCACGACGACTACGAGTACAACATCCGCCGGTGCGCGTCCGCGTGCGGGTTCGACCCGGACACCGTGTACCTGACGGTGCTCCCGGCCGGGCACAACTTCCCGCTCGCCAACCCGGGCATCCTGGGCGCGCTGCACGCCGGCGGCCGGGCCGTCCTGCTGCCGTCCCCGCGCCCGGAGCCGGTGTTCGAGGCGATCGAGGCGGAGGGCGTCACCGTGACGTCGGCCGTCCCGGCGGTCGTGCTCAAGTGGATGGAAGCGGCGGCGGCGAGCACCCGGGACCTCGGCAGCCTGCGGCACGTGCACGTCGGCGGGTCGGTGCTCGCGCCGGAGGTCGCCGCCCGCATCGGGCCGGCGCTGGGCTGCCGGGTGCAGCAGGTGTACGGGATGGCGGAGGGCCTGGTCTGCTACACCGCCCCGGACGCCGCCGACGAGGAGGCGCACGGCACGCAGGGCCGGCCGATCAGCCCGTTCGACGAGCTGCTCCTGGTCGACCCGGACGGCGAGCCGGTGGCCCCCGGCGAGGTGGGCGAACTGCTCACCCGCGGCCCGTACACCCCGCGCGGCTACTTCGGCGTGCCGGAGGTCAACCGGCAGTCGTTCACCCCGGACGGCTGGTTCCGCACGGGCGACCTGGTGCGCCTCACGCCGGCGGGCAACGTGGTCGTGTGCGGCCGCGTGAAGGACCTGATCAACCGCGGCGGCGAGAAGATCTCCGCCGCCGAGGTCGAAACCCTGGCCCAGGAGCTGCCCGCGGTGGCGGAGGCCGCCGCGGTGGCCATGCCCGACCCGGCGCTGGGCGAGCGGGTCTGCCTGTTCGCCCGCCTGCACGCGGGCCACACGCTGACTCTCGAGGAACTGTGCGCCACGCTCACCGCCCGCGGCTTGGCGGCGTTCAAGCTACCGGAGCGCTTGGTGGTGCTGGACGCCTTCCCGCACACGGCGGTCGGCAAGGCGGACAAGAAGGTCCTGCGCACAATGGTGTGAGAGCAGGGAGATACGGGCCCGGCGCTGCAGCGCCGGGCCCGTTTTCGTGGTGCGGCACGGCGAGCAGGCTTCCGTGCCCCACCTCCGTGAAGGCCACCTTGAGGGACTCTGAGTCCCTCAAGGTGGCCTTCACGGACAACGCCGCGCAACGACAGCGGCGCCCCGGCCGAAGCCGGTGCGCCGCGGTGGGTTCGGACGTCAGCGGGTGCGGTGGTGGGCCGCGAGGACCTCCAGCGTCGGGACGATGTCGTTCGGGCCCGGGGTGGCCAGCCACTCGTCGTGCAGGGCTCGGGCGCCCTCGCGGTAGGACGGGTTCTCCACGACCTGCTGTACCAGCTTGCGGATCTCCTCGACCGTCTGGGTCTTGTGGTTCAGCCGCTCTCCCGCGCCCCGGTCGATGACGAACGAGGACACCCAGGTGGCCTCGACCTTCTTGTCCGGCATCGCGTACTCGACACTGCCGTCTTCCCCGACGGTGACCACGACGCGGGCCGCCTCACCGGTGTCGAAGATCAGCTGCGGCACCTCGGCCCCGGTCGCCGCGGCGAGGGTGCCGACACCGCCGTGGTGGATCACCGCGGAGCAGGTCGCCAGCAGCTGCGGCAACGCGATGTAGTGCACCGCACGCACGTTGGCGGGCAGCGGCGGGAGGCCGGCCAGCTGGCCTTCGCTCAGCGTCGCGACCACCTCGATGTCCAGGTCCGCCACCGCCTCCATCAGCATGGTCAGCCGGCTCACCTCGGGGTTCATGTCGAAGGTGAGCGCGTTCTCGAGCCGATCGGCCTCGTCCCGCACGTGCGAGCCGGTGAACGCCTGCCGGGTGGACACCCCGAGCGAGACCGCGACCCGGGGCCGCTCCGGCGCGGTGTAGGCCCAGGCGGGCAGCTCGGCCGAGCCGGCGAAGGGCACGTAGCGGACCGGGACCGTCTTGGCGCTCGTCGGCATCCGCAGGCCGGGTGACACCGCGTCCAGCGAGAAGTGCCCGTACAGCAGGTCGTCGCCCATCTCGACGCCCAGGCGCTCGGCCACCGGCGCGATCATCGCCCCGAGCGGGTTCTCCTCGAGGCCGGCGTCGAGCACCTGCTGCCGGTAGGCGGCGAGCCGGTCGAGGCTCCACGCGTAGATGTCCGGGCCGAGCAGGAACCGGGCCTGCGCCGCGCCGCACGCCTTCGCCGCGATGGCGGCGATCGGGAACGTCGGGTCGTAGATCACCAGGTCCGGCTGCCACGTGCGGGCGAACTCCACGAGGTGGGCGGCCTCCGGCCGGTCGTCGCGCAGGTAGTCGCCGCACGGCAGCAGCATGTACTGGAAGAACACGTCCCACGCGTCCCGCTCGTGCGGCTCGATGGCGAGCGCCTTCGCGTAGCGGTCGATCTCGTCGGTGCCGCTCGGCAGCCCGGCGTCCGGCAGGAAGCGGGCCTCGATCGCGTCCGGGTCACCGAGCGGCACCGGGATCAGGCCGGCGGCCGAGATCGTGCTCGAGAGGCCGTGGAAGGACGCGACGCGCACGTCGTGACCCGCGCTCTGCAGCCCCCACGCGGTGGTGACGAGCGGTAACAGGTGCGCGTGCGCCGGGTAGCAGGCAAACAGGACGCGCATGGGAATCTCCTTCTGGTGGCGGGTTTGCCCGGCTCGCCGGGGGCAGGCTCCATCTCAGCGCCCGCCCGCGACGCGACGCATCTCCGCTAGTGCGGGTTCACTTCAACGGCGGACGGTGAGCAGGGCGGACAGGGCATCGGCGAACTCCCCCGGCTGGGTCACGAACCCGACGTGCCCGCCGGGGAAGTGGGTGATCGGGACACCGATGCGGGCCGAGAGCACCCGGTTCGGCTGGTACGGGAAGTCGTCGCGGGAGGTGTCGCCGCCGCCCAGGACGAGCTGGCCGGCGACCGCCCGCAGCGCCTCGACGTCCGGGACGACCGCCGGGTAGTCGCGCACCTCCCGTTCGAACCACTGCGTGTGGTTCGAACGGATGCGCGCCAGCATGTCGGCCAGCTCGTCCGGCGGGAGCTGCGCGTCGTCCGGGGGTTTCGTCGTGCCCCGCATGCCCATCCGCTCGCGGAAGATCCCCATCGCGACCACCGGGCCGGCGTCCTGGTAGGTCGCGTAGAGGTTCGCGTAGAACGCCAGCCACTCCTCGGCGTCCGGCAGCACCGAGGCCAGCGGCGGCTCGTGCACGACCGACGTGGCGACGCACCGGGGGTGCCGCGCGAGCAGCTCCAGGGCCACGATCGCGCCCGAGCTGCCGCCCAGCACGTCCGCCCGGCCGCCCGCCGCGTGCTCGATGAGCGCACGCGCGTCCTCGACGTCGGCCCCCACCCGGTCCGTGCCGTCGTCGGGGGCGTCGAGCGGGCTGCGCGAATAGGCCCGCTTGTCGTAGGTGATCACGGTGTGCCGGTCGGCCAGGGCCTCCGCCAGCGGGGTGTACGGGCCGCCGTCACCGTTGCCGGTCGGGATCAGCAGCAGCGCCGGGCCGGTGCCGCGCACCTCGAAGTACAGGCTCGCGCCCGGCACGCGCAACCGGTCACACGTCGCACTCAACCGTCGCCCCCATCGTGGATGATCCGGTGGTCCCCACGAGTGTCCCCGGCGGGCGCCGCGCGCCGCATCTCCTCGTGAGCCCAGTCCGGCGTGTCCACTTCGGACGGTCAGGGGACGTCGGTGACCCGCTGCACCGGCCACCACCGGGTCACCACCACCAGCACCGCCGCTTCCCCGTCGCAGCCGCGGATCGCCGCCGCCCCCGTCCGGGCGAAGGCCAGCACCGAACCCGGGCCGAACCGGGCGGTGGCGCCGTCCGGGGCCGTCACCTCGATGACCCCGCGCTCGACCACGATCAGCCCGCCGGGCCACTCCGCACCGTCGAGGACGCGCGGCGGGTCCGGCGGGACGACGACCTCCTCGCGGTGGAAGCTCGCCGACAGCGCCCCGTCGAGCAGGGGAAGCGGGCCGTGCTCATCGTCCGGCATCTCTTGCGCCCACTGACAACAACGGCGGCAGGCCGAAGGCGGGGAACACGTCCGGCTGGAACGTGGTGATCTCCGCGACCCTCCCGTCCGCGACGCCCAGCACGTCGAGCGAGTGCGCGCGGAACTCGTCGTCCCCGGGCCGGCACACGTACTTCGCGCACGCGGGCTGCCGGTTGGCCCGGGTCGGCACCAGCCGGAACGCGCCGTACCGGCCTTCGCCGAGCGTCTCACCGGCGAAGGCCACGATGGTCTCCCGGCCGTCGTAGAGCACCGGGAGCGGCGGCATCGTCAGCCGCGCGTCGGCGCAGAGCAGCTCGGTGATCGCGTCCAGGTCGACCTTTTCGTGGGCGGCCATGTACTGCTGCAGCAGCGCGCGTTCCGCCTCGGTCGGGTCGGTGTCCGGCGCCCACTCCATGCGCCGCGCCGGCAGGTGCTCCTTGAGCGCGGCGCGGGCCCGCTGCAGCCCGCTGTTGGCCGACGGGACGGACATCCCCAGCAGCTCGGCCGTGTCCTTGGCCGGCCAGCCCAGCACGTCGCGCATCACCAGCACGGCGCGCTGCCGCGGCGGCAGGTACTGGATGGCGGTGAGGAACGCGAGCTCGATCGTCTCCTTGTCGACCACGGCCGCCTGCGGGTCGCCCTCGCTCGAGCTCACCGCGTCCAGCAGCCGGTCGGGCACCGGCTGGAGCCACGGCAGCTCGCTCGGCGACGTCGCCGCCTCGGCGCCGGGACCGAGGTCGTGCGGCACCGGCTGGCGCGCGCGCCGGTCGAGGTGGTCGAGGCACGCGTTGGTCGCGATGCGGTACAGCCAGGAGCGGAACGCCGAGCGGCGCTCGAACGTGGTCCGCTTGTTCCACGCCCGGAGGAACGTCTCCTGCACCATGTCCTCGGCGTCGTCGAACGAGCCGAGCATCCGGTAGCAGTGCACCTGCAGGGCCGCCCGGTAGCGTTCGACGAACCCGCCGAAGGCCTCACGGTCGCCCGCCAGGGCGGCGGCGACCAGGGTGTGGTCCTCCTCGTCCAGCCGAGTTCCCGGTGTGCTCATGAAATCCTCCGTGCTCGAACCAGGTGAACGACTTGGGCGGCGCCTGCACGACGATACGGCGCCCGGGACCGCAATTCGGCCGTCATCCCCCGTGCGGAGCGGTTTCCGCGCCGACTGAGCACGTTCGGAGAACCGGCCTCCGGGCGGTCGTCCCGCCGACGGCGGCGGCGACGGGACGACCGCCCCGGTGCCCTCAGCGCTTGAACCGGTTCACCAGGTCCGCGGTGCGCCCGCGGCGGCCCCAGGCGATCACGGCCGCGACCACGAACAGCACGACGGTGATCGTGGTGTCGGTGTGCAGGACGAAGACGTTCGTGATCGTCGCGCCGATCGACAGCGCCGCCAGGCCGAGCCCGGCCAGGCCGCTCAGCGCCGGGATCAGCAGGCCCACCGCGCCCGCCAGCTCCAGCAGGCCGGTCACCACCCGGAACCACTGGCCGGCGCCGATCTCGGCGAACATGTCGACCATCTGCGGGTTGCCGGTGACCTTGGCGATGCCGGCCAGGACGAACTCCGCCGCCACGGCGATCTGCAGCACCCACAGCACGATGTTCCACACCTTGCCCGGACGCTGGGCCGTCTCGGCCGGGGCCCGGCGCGTGGCGAGCTTCTGTTCGGTCATCGTGGTCTCCTCGTCTCCGTCGTCCGGCGTGTTCGCCAGCCTCTACCCAGTACGACGGCCGGGATGGGAAAAAATCATCGGTGATCGCCCCGGAAACCTCGAAAGATCCGCCCAGCGGGACAAAATGCCTGGTCAGCGGCCTGACCTGGCCGCAAAAAAGGGCCGCCACCGGATTCCTCCGGTGACGGCCCCGCGTGCTTTCGTGCCTCAGATCACCTCGACCTCGGGCACGTAGCGGATCCACTTCCCGCCGCCGTCGCGGAACGCCTGCTCCTTCGCCATGATCTCCTCGGCGTGGTTCCAGGCGAACAGCAGCGCGTAGTCCGGGTACGGGCCGGCGAAGTCGGCGGGCGGCCGGACCGGCAGGTGCGAGCCGGGCAGCAGGCGGCCCTGCTTGCCGGGTGTCGAGTCGCAGACAAACGGCACCAGGTCGGTGCCGATCCCGCAGTAGGTGGTGACCGTCGAGCTCTTGCCGGGGGCGCCGTAGCCGACGATCGTCTTGCCGTCCGCGCGCAGCTGCCGCAGCAGCGTGACCAGGTCGTCGCGGATGCGCGCGACGTTGCGGCCGAACTCCGCGAGGGTGGCCGGCTCGTTGAGCTTGCTCGACTCCTCCTCGGCCAGCAGCTCCGCCAGCCGCGCGGACGGCACCCGCGCACCCGGGCGGGCGATCGTGTAGCGCACTTCGCCGCCGTGCATGGCGATGCGCTCCGCGTCGACCAGCTCGAACCCGAACGTCTTCGCCATCGCCTGCACCGAGGCGGCGCTGAAGTAGTAGACGTGCTCGTCGTAGATCTGGTCGAACGCCATGCCGTTGACGATCGTGGCGAGGTAGGGCTCCTCGAACACGAACACCCCGCCCGGGGTGAGCAGCGTCTCCAGGCCGCGGAACACCGAGTCGATGTGCGCGATGTGGCAGATCGTGTTGGCGCCGAAGACGACGTCGGCCGGGCCGTGCTCGGCGTGCACCCGGGCCGCGCAGTCCTCGTCGAAGAAGGCGGACAGCACCTGGATGCCCTTCTCCCGCGCGATGTCCGCGACGTTGCCGGACGGCTCCACGCCGAGGTGGCGGACACCGGCGGCGGCGATGGTGCCGAGCATGACGCCGTCGTTGCAGCCGATCTCGACGATGAACGGGTCCGGGCCGGTCAGCTCCGCCTCGAGGAAGTGCCGCGCGTCGGCCGCGAAGTGCTCGCGGTGGCTCACCGAGCCGGACGCGTGGTAGCGGTAGCCCGCGTGGTAGCGGAACTCCTGCGGCACCACGGTGACCAGCTGCACCAGGCCGCAGCCCTCGCAGGCGCCGACCGCGAGCCGGAACCGGAACTCCGCGGACACCTCCTCGGGCAGCAGGAAGCCGTTGGCCGTCGGCTGGTCGCCCAGGTCGACGAATTCGCTCACCGCGCCGTCGCACACCCGGCAAGTGGTAGTTTCCATAACTCCCTCACTGTCCTGTCGCGACCGCCCGGCGGCCGTCACACGGCTCCGTTGTCGGACAGGTTGAGCCACCAGTCGCTCGCCCGTGCCCACTCGATGGTCTTGATCAATCCGTCCCGCAACGACGTTTCCGGCCGCCAGTCGAGGATCCGGCCCGCCTTGGCGTTGTCCGGCACGCGCCGCAGCAGGTCCTCGTAGGACGCCCCGAGCTTCTCCGCGGTGTCGACGTCCACAATGGACTGAACGCCGGTCAGCTCGCCGATGAGCCGCACGACCTCGCCCACGGTGGTCTCGACCATGCTGCCGATGTTGAACGCCTCGCCGACCGCGCCCGGGTGCTCCGCGGCGCGCAGCGTGCCTTCCACCGCGTCGTCGATGAAGGTGAAGCAGCGGGTCTGGAGGCCCTTGTCGTAGACCACGAGCGGCTTCCCGTTCAGCGCGCGGTGGACCGACCGGCTGACGACGTAGGCCGGGCGCTGGCGGGGGCCGTAGACGTTGAAGTAGCGCACGATCGTCGCTTCGAGCCCGTGCTGGCGCGCGAAGGCGAACGTCAGGTGCTCGGCCAGGGCCTTGCTCGAGGAGTAGGACCACCGGTCGGACGCGGTCGAGCCGAGCACCCGGTCGCCGTCCTCGGGCCACGGCACCGCCGGGTTCTTGCCGAACACCTCGCTCGTCGAGCTGAGCACGACCTTGGCGCCGGCGCGGTCGGCGACCTCGAGCACGTTGCGGGTGCCGGTGAAGTTGATGTCGACGACGTCGAGGGGACGCGAGAGGTACTGGTCCACCCCCACCACGGCGGCGAGGTGGAACACGACGTCGGCGCCGGCCGCGGCCCGGCCGAGCGCGGTGACGTCCCGGAGGTCGCCTTCGACGACCCGGACCCGGTCACCGGCCGCCTCGCGCGGCGCGACCGCGTCGAAGACGGTGACCTCGTCACCGCGGTCCAGCAGGCGCTCGACGAGGTGGTGGCCGATGAACCCGGCACCGCCGGTGACCAGGACCCGTCGCGACACACGACCCGCCATCAGCTCGCCTCCGCCCACTCGACGCCACCTTCGGGTTTCCGCAGCGCACTGCCGCGGCCGACGCCCCGGTAGGCGTAGCCGGCGGCGGTCAGCTCGGCGATCCGCTCCTTCGAGTAGTAGGCGCGCCCGTCGAGCAGCACGCACGGCTTCGCCACCGGCAGGGCCGCGAAGTCGATGCTCTCGAAGTCGCGGTGCAGGGCGAGCACCGCGATGCAGTCCGCGTCGCGGACGGTCTCCTCGACCGTCGCCGACGGGGCGATCCCGAAGATCGGCTCGACCTGCTTCGCCTCGACGAGCGGGTCGTACACGCGCACGGTCGCGCCCGCCTTCCGCAGCGCCTTCACCGTCGCCGCCGTCGGGGTCGCCCGCAGGTCGCCGGTGTTGTTCTTGAACGCCAGGCCGAGCACGCCGACGACGGAGCGCGCCGGGTCCTTGCCCTGGCGGACCAGCTCGTCGATCGCCAGCTGGGCGGTGTACTCCGGCATCCCGGCGTTGACCTCACGGCCGGTGGCCGCGGTCCGGATGTCGACCCCGTGCTCCTGGGCGGACTTCCACACCATCCACGGGTCCTTGGTCAGGCACGAGCCGCCGACCCCGACGCTCGGCAGCAGGATGTTGACGTTCCCGGTGCCCTTGGGGATGGTGTTGGCCGCGGACACGACGTCGAGGACGTCGACGCCGTAGATCGCGCAGAACTTGGCGAGCTCGTTGGCCAGCGCGATGTTCAGGTCGATCCACCAGTTGCTCGCCAGCTTGATGATCTCCGCCGCCTCCAGCGAGTCGCGCCGGATCACCTCGACGCCCAGCCCGCGCCGCCAGAACTCGACGGCGTCGCGCACGCAGGCCTCGCTGTAGCCGCCCGCGACGATCGGGAACGCGCGCAGCTCGGCGAGCGCGGTGCCCTCGGCCAGCCGCTCCGGGGTGAACGCGAGGCTGAAGTCGGCGCCGCCGCGCAGGCCGCTCTTCTCCAGCTCGGGGAGCACGACCTCCCGCGTCGTGCCGGGCGGGACGGTGCTCTTGAGGACAACGAGCTGCCCGCGCCGCAGGTGCTTGCGCAGCTCACGGCAGGCGCCGATCAGCTGCTCCGAGGACAGCGAGCCGTCGTCGCGGACCGGCGTGCCGACGCAGATCAGGATCACGTCCGCCGCGGCGGTCTCGGCGAAGTCGGTGGTGACCCGCAGCTTCCCCGCCTCCATGGTGCGGAAGACCATGTCGGGCAGGCCCGCTTCCTCGATCCGGAAGTAGCCCCAGGAGAGTTCCTCGATCAGCTGGGGGTCGCTGTCGATCGCGACGACGTCGAACCCGCGGTCCGCGAGCGTCGCGGCAACGCACGAGCCGACGTAGCCGAAGCCGATCACGGCCACCGTGATCGGCTCGTTCTCGGACAGGAATCGCATCCGCGTCTCCAATCGATGTCGCGGTCGGCGCCGCCGGCCGCCTGTGTCCCAGGGTCACCGACGGCCACGGCGGCGGACCACTTCTCCCTTGCCCCGAGCGGAACAGAGCACGCCGGGAGGGGGGCGCCCACACCCGCACTGGAGAAGAGGCCATCCGGGCGGGCGCGGTGGGAGTGTCGAAGACCAGTGTCCGGTCGGTAGGGGAGCCCATGAACGACCTCATCAACGTGATGCAACCCTGTCTCGGCGAACGCGAACTCGCCGCGGTGCGGGAAGTCTTCGAGAGCAACTGGATCGGCCGCGGCAAGCGCACCGCCGAGTTCGAGGCGCGCTTCGCCGAGCACATCGGTGTCGGCCGGGACCACGTCGTGTCGGTCAACTCGTGCACCGAGGCCACATTCATCGCGATGGACCTTCTCGGCGTCGGCCCCGGCGACGAGGTCGTCCTGCCCTCCATCAGCTTCGTCGGCGCCGCCAACGCGATCGCCTCGCGCGGCGCGCGGCCGGTGTTCTGCGACGTGGACGCGCACACGCTCAACCCGCGGGTGGCCGACATCGAGGCCGCGCTGACCCCGCGCACCAAGGCGGTCATCGTCCTGCACTACGGCGGCCACCCCGGTGACGTCGTCGCGATCGCCGCGCTGTGCCGCGACCGGGGCGTCAAGCTCATCGAGGACGCCGCCATCGCCGTCGACTCGCAGGTCGACGGCCAGGCGTGCGGCACGTTCGGCGACATCGCCATGTGGAGCTTCGACCACGGCAAGATCGTGGTGACCGTCGACGGCGGCATGCTCTACGTCCGCGACCCCGAGCTGGCGGCGCGCGCGCCCAAGGTGGCCTACCTGGGCATGGAGCAGCGCAGCGGCTTCGACCAGGCCATGCGCGCCAGCACCCGCTGGTGGGACTTCGACGTCACGTCGTTCTCCCGCCGCTCGACCACCAACGACGTGCTCAGCGCGATCGGCATCGTCCAGCTCGAGCGGCTGCCCGAGTTCATCGCCCGCCGGGCCGAGGTCGCGGCGAGCTACGACGAGGGCTTCGCCGGCCTGGCCGGGCTGCGCCGCCCGCCCACGCTGCCCGCGGGGCACCGGACGTCCCACTACATGTACTGGGTGCAGCTCGACCCGGAACTGCGCGACGTCGTCGCCCGCGACCTCTACGCCCGCGGCGTCTACACGACGTTCCGGTACCCGCCGCTGCACGAGGTGCCCTCCTACGGCTGGACGACCCCGCTGCCGAACACCGAGGCGGCCGCGGCCGGCACCCTGCTGCTGCCCATGCACCAGGGTCTGAGCGACGACGACGTGCGCCGCGTCGTCGACGCCGTGCGCGAGTGCGTCACGGCACGGACCCTCGACCAGGCCGCGTAGGCGGGCGTCGTGAGCGAAGTCGACGATCCGCCGATCCGCCGGCTGTCGACGCGCCTGGTGTACCGCAACGAATGGCTCGCGGTGCACGAGGACCGCATCGAACGCCAGGACGGCTCCGAGGGGATCTACTCCGTCATCGAGCGGCCCGACTTCGCCCTGGTCATGGCGACCGAGAACGACGGGTTCCACCTGGTCGACCAGTACCGCTACCCGGTGCGCGGGCGCTACTGGGAGTTCCCGCAGGGGTGCTTCCCGGACTGGGGCGTCGGGACGCAGGAGGAGCTGGCCCGCGCCGAGCTCGCCGAGGAGACGGGCCTGCGCGCCGGCGCGCTGCGCCACCTGGGCCACATGCTCGCCTGGCACGGCGCGAGCCCGCAGGCCTGCGACGTCTTCGTGGCCACGGACCTGACCCCGGGCCCGCCCGACCGCGAACCGTCCGAACAGGACATGCGGCACCGCTGGGTCACCCGGCGCGAGTTCGAGCGCATGATCCGCGACGGCGAGATCAAGGACAACTCGACGGTCGCCGCCTACGGCCTGTACCTGCTCGCCGAGCGCGGCTCGGCCTGAGGGCGACCACACCCGGCGGTACTCCGCCGCTCATCGCTTCCTCTTCCCCGAGCCTCCGGGGACATCGGACAGGCGGGCGGACCCGCCTGTCCGATGTGGACCTTCGCTACGGCACGATCTCCATCTGCGCCATCATCCCGATCGAGGAATGGTCCAGGAAGTGGCAGTGGAACGGGTACTTGCCCAGGTAGTCGGTGAACGTCGCCTGGACCCGGACCGTCTCACCGGGCATGACCAGCACCGTGTCCTTGCGGCCCACGTCGTCCGGTGTCGGCGCCGCGCCGTCGCGGGAGAGCACCCGGAACTGCTCGAGGTGCAGGTGGAACGTGTGCGGGGCACCCCACACCGTGTCGGTGTTGGTGACGTTCCAGATCTCCGTCGCGCCGCGCTTGACCTGGAAGTCCACCCGGTTCGGGTCGTAGGGCAGGTCGTTGACGAGGCCGACGTTGCCCGAGTCGTCGAACCGCATCGTGACGTTCCGCTCGACGGTCGGGGTGCCCAGCGCGGGCAGCGCCCGCAGCGTGGCGGGCACCCGGCTGGTGTCGGCCGCGGTGCGCGTCACGTCGAACCGGAGCACCGGTCCCGACACGTCGGAGAGCACGAACTTGGACCCGATCGGCTGACCGGAGAAGTCGACCACGATGTCCACGCGTTCCCCGGAGGTGAACGTGATGTCCGTCCGCGTCACCGGCGCCGGCAGCAGACCGCCGTCGGAGCCGATCTGCACCATCGGGAGACCACCGAGGGTGAGCCGGAACCCGCGCTCGTTGCCCGTGTTGAGCAGGCGGAACCGGTACTTGCGCGCGGCCACCTGGAAGTACGGCGCCGCCACGCCGTTGACGAGCACCGTGGTGCGGTCCGGCACGGAGCTCGGCCAGACCAGGGTGCCGTTGGCGTCGATCTGGGCGTCGCGGATCATGATCGGCACGTCGTACTGCCCGCTGGGCAGGTTCAGCGCGGCTTCCGCGGGGTCGTCGATGATGTAGAAGCCGTGCAGCCCCTTGTAGACGTTCTCCGCTTCGGCACCGTGCGAGTGGTCGTGGTACCAGAGCGTCGCGCCCTGCTGCTTGTTCGGGTAGTGGTACGTGCGGCTCGCACCCGGCGCGATCAGGTCCATCGGGTAGCCGTCGTCGGCCGAGGCGTTGTGGCCGCCGTGCAGGTGCACGTTGGACGTCACGTTCAGCTGGTTGGTGAACGTGACCTCCACCGGGGTGCCCGTCTTGGCGCGGATGGTCGGCCCGATGAACTGGCCGCCGAAGGTCCGCACCGGCGTCGGCTTGCCGGGCGTGAACGCGAACTGCGCCGTCTTGATGGGAATCTGGTAGACGTCGGTGCCGCCGCGGCGCGTGGGCGACAGCTGCTGCGGCACCGGCATGCACTGCGAGAACTGTGCGGCCACGCGGGTACCGGCCGCCGCCGGCGGGCCGCCGGCCGCCGCCTCGTGCCCGGTGTGGTCCGGTGCGCCCGTGGCCGCCCCCGCGCTCATGGCCGAAGGCATCAGGGCCACGCCCCCCACGACGCCACCCGCCGTCATCCACCCCAGAAGTTTTCTTCGGTTCAACATTGTCCGCTCCTCGGAGCTCATTGTTTCTTCTTGGCACCGCATTCCAGTGCGCTCCCCACCGCGATCCTCTGCGGTCCGCCGGGCGCGGGCATCTCTATGGATGCGGTAGAAGCCAACGAAGCCGACACGCAATGCACAACGAATGGCCGCGGGCGGACAGCCGCGGCCATTCTGCCTTTCCGTGCACGAGCCGTTCCGCACCGTCACCCGAGCAGTGACGGACCCGGCACCGGGGGTGATACCGGTCAATCACGCAAAGAGAATGGGCCCGGCCGCGTGGCCGAGCCCATTCTGTCTTTCCGTGCGCGATCCGTTCCGCACCGTCACCCGGCCGCTTTCACCTGGGCGCCTCGAGCGGAACCGAGTTCGCCAGCCCGCCGTCCACCCCGAGGTCCTGGCCGGTGATGAAAGCCGCCCGCGGCGACAGCAGGAAGGTCACCGCTTCGGCGATGTCCTCGGCCCGGCCGAACCGGCCGAGCGGGATCTGCGTGCGGAACGCGGTGCGCGCCTGTTCGTTCGGAGCGAGGCCGTCGAGCATCTCCGTATCGATGTAACCAGGGCTGACCGCGTTGACCCGGATTCCCCGGCCGGCCAGGTCGGAGGCGAGCGAGCGGGCCAGGTTGGTCGCGGCGGCCTTCGTCGCGGCGTACAACGAGGCGGGACCCACGCCGCGGTGCGCGAGGAAGGTACCGTTGATCACGACGGCGCCGCCGTCGTCGAACAGCGTCACCGCCTTCTGGATCGTGAAGAAAGTACCCTTGAAATTGACGGTGGAGACCTGGTCGAAATCGGCCTCGGTGACCACCGCGGCCGGGCCGCCGTAAGCCAGCCCGGCGTTGGCGAAAACACCGTCCAGCCGGCCGAAACGATTCTTGATCCGGCTGACCAGCTCGTCGAGCTCGTCGGTGCGGGCCACGTCCGTGGCCACGGCGAGAACCCGATCACCAGTGGGATCCAGCTCTTTCGCCGCGACTTCGAGACGCTCGATGCGGCGCCCGGCGATCACTGCGTTCGCCCCCGCCTCGACCAGTTGCTTCGCGGTGGCAAGACCGATGCCGCTCCCACCGCCGGTAATGAGAACCGTCTTTCCTGCGAATTCGGACATGCGACAAGTTCACACCGGCGGCAGGCACACGGCGTCTTCTTCATTGCGTGGTTCCCGCTTCCGGGTGGTGCCCGGCCAGGGCCGCGGTGAAGCCCGGCCTCGACCCCGCAACGGCAGAGAAGCCTGGCACCGCGGGCGGTGTGATGCTTGCAGGACGGCCGAATCCGCCGGCGACACGATGTGAGGGCCCCTCAGATATGTCAATCACGAAATCAGGGAGGTGACCGCGATGGGCCAGGAAGCTGGGACCCGCGCGGTGGTGCTCGGAGGCAGCATTGCCGGCCTGTTCGCAGCCAAGGTGCTCGCGGACGCCTACGACGAGGTCCAGATCGTCGACCGGGACAAGCTCGTCGGCGTCAAGGGCGTCCGGCGGTTCTGCCCGCAGAGCCACCAGGCCAACGGCCTGCTCGCCCGCGGCGTGCAGGTGATGGAAGAGCTCTTCCCGGGGCTCACGCAGGAGATGATCGACAACGGCGTGCCGACCGGCGACCTGTCCGGCAGCTGCCGGTGGTACGCCCGGGGCAACCGCCTCAAGCAGCAGCACGCGGGCCTGACCACCCTCGGGGTGGTGCGGCCGATGTTCGAGTACTTCATCCGCGAGCGCGTGCAGCAGATCCCCAACGTGAAGTTCATCGAAGAGCACGACATCCTCGGCCTCACCACGTCGGCGGACAAGAGCCAGGTCACCGGCGCCCGGGTGCAGAAGCGCGGCACCGACACCGACGAGGTCATCGACGCCGACCTGGTGGTCGACGCCACCGGCCGCGGCTCGCGGACCCCGGTCTGGCTGGAGCAGCTCGGTTACGAAAAGCCGTTCGAGGAGCGCAAGAAGATCGACCTCGGCTACGTGACCCAGCACTTCCGCCTGCGCGAGGGCGCCAACGGGTTCGTCAACGACGTCGCGATCAACCAGATCGCGCACGACGTCGCGCCCCGCGGCAACGTCTTCTTCCTGGTGGAGGACGGCAAGGTCGAGCTGACCACCTACGGCATCCTCGGCGACCACCCGCCCACCGAGTACAACGCGCTCATGGGGTGGCTGAAGGCGTTGCCCGTCAAGGACGTCTACAACACCCTGCGGTACGCGGACCCGGTCGACAAGGCGATGCCGTTCAAGTTCCCGACGACGCTGCGCCGCCACTACCAGAAGCTGCGCCGCTTCCCCGAGGGCTTGCTCGTCACCGGCGACGCCGTCACCACGTTCAACCCGGTGTACGCCCAGGGCATGAGCGTCGCCGCGCTCTGCGCGCTGGTGCTGCGCCAGCACCTGCACAGCGGGGCCGCGCCGGTGCCGCAGGACTACTTCCGGGACCTGGCCACCGACGCCATCGACCAGGCGTGGGAGATGACCAACCAGATCGACCTGAGCCTGCCGGGCGTCGAGGGCGAGCGCACCTTCAAGGTGAAGATGGGCAACTGGTTCCTGCGCCGGGTGCAGATCGCCGCGACCCACGACGGCGCCATCACCGCCGAGTATTTCAAGACCGCCGGCCTCGTCCAGAAGCCGGAGGCCCTGATGCGCCCGGGCTTCGCGCTCAAGGTGCTGTGGAAGTCGCTGTTCGGCCCGTCGAAGGAAAGCCGGGTGCAGTTCGAGTTCCCGGTCGCCGAAGGCGTCGAACCGGCGTTCGGCGGCGAGGCAGCCGAGCTGCCGAAGGCGGCATGACCGCACCGACCGTTCACATCGGCCACGGGAGTCCCGCCGGGACTCCCGTGGCCGTGCCCGTAGGGGCGATCCGACCACTGGAGTGCCGATGACCACCGCGCACCGGACCTGTCCCATCTGCGACGCCGTCTGCGGACTGAAGATCGACCTCGACCCCGCCGGCCGCGTCACGAAGGTGCGCGGTGACGAGCAGGATCCGTTCACCAAGGGCTACATCTGCCCGAAGGGCGCGAGCCTCGGCAACCTCGACGAGGACCCGGACCGCTTGCGCCACCCCATGATCCGCGAAGGCGACGAGTGGCGGGAGGCCTCGTGGGACGAGGCGTTCGCGGCCGTCGAGCGCGGGATCACCGGTGTCATCGAGAAGTACGGCCGGGACGCGGTCGCCGTCTACTTCGGCAACCCGACCTACCACACGATGGCCGGGTTCCTGTACCGCATCCCGCTGATCCAGTCGCTGGCGACGAAGAACGTCTACTCCTCCGGCACGATCGACCACATGCCCAAGCACGTGGCCTGCGCCCACCTCTACGGCGACCCGTTCGCCATCGCCGTGCCGGACATCGACCGGACCGACTACCTGCTCGTGCTCGGCGCGAACCCGATGGAGTCGCACGGTTCCCTGTTCTGCGCCCCGGACATGCCGGCGCGGCTGCGGGCGCTGCGCAAGCGCGGCGGCAAGCTGGTCGTGGTCGACCCCCGCCGCACCCGCACCGCGAAGGCCTGCGACGAGCACTTCTTCGTCCGGCCGGGCACGGATTCGGTGCTGCTGCTGGGCATCGTCCACACGCTGCTGCAGGAGAACCTCGCCACGGTCACCCTCGACGTCGCCGGGCTCGACGAGCTCAAGGCGCTGACCGAGGAGTTCTCGCCGGCGGTGGCCGAGCTGGTCTGCGGCGTGCCGGCCGAGGACATCGCGCGGCTCGCCCGCGAGCTGGCCGCGGCGCCGTCGGCGGCGGTGTACTCGCGCATGGGCGGGTCGGTCGTCGAGTTCGGGACGATCACGCAGTGGCTCGTCGACGTGATCAACATCCTGACCGGCAACCTCGACAACCCCGGCGGGACGATGTTCACCCGGACCGCCGCGCTCGAGGTGTTCCGCACCGGCCAGCCGTTCGAGTGGGACCGCTGGCGCAGCCGCGTGAAGGGTTTCCCCGAGGTGCTCGGCGAGCTGCCGACCGCGACGCTGCCCGACGAGATCGAGACACCCGGCGAGGGTCAGGTCCGGGCGCTGATCAACATCGCGGCCAACCAGGTGGTCGCGGCCCCCAACGGGCCGCGGTTCGGGCGGGCGTTCGACGAGCTGGACTTCATGGTCTGCGTCGACCCGTACCTCACCGAGACCACCAAGCGCGCGCACGTGATCCTGCCGCCGCCGCGCATCCTGCAGATGGCGCACTACGACTTCCTGATGCAGATCGTGATGGTGCGCAACTACACCCGCTACTCCCCCGCGGCCCTGCCGCTCGACGACGACCAGCGGTCGGAGGCGGAGATCCTGGCGCGGCTGACGCTGATCGCGGGCGGTGCCCCGCTGCAGGTGCCGGCGGGCGCCGTCGACGAGGGCTTCATCGGCCAGCTGCTCACCGGGGCGACGCAGATGCCCGGCTCCCCGGTGGAGGGCATGGACGTCGAGGTGCTGCGCGCCACGATCGAGGGCGACGACGGCCCGGAGCAGATCCTGGACACCCTGCTGAAGTTCGGCCCGTACGGTCTTTCCCTGGCCAAGCTCAAGGAGAAGCCGCACGGCATCGACCTCGGCCCGCTCGAGCCGCGGCTGAAGGAGCTGGTGTGCAACCCGTCGGGCAAGGTCGAGCTGACGCCGGAGCCGATCGTCGCCGACTTCGCGCGGCTGCGCGCCCGGCTGGCCGAGCCGGCGCCGGAGGTGCTGCTGATCGGACGCCGTCAGCTGCGGTCCAACAACAGCTGGCTGCACAACGTCCCGTCGCTCGTCGGCGGCAGCAACCGGTGCACGCTGCACGTCAACCCGGCCGACGTCACCCGGTACGGCCTGGGCGAGCGGGCGGTCGTGCGGTCGTCGGCCGGCGAGCTGGTCGTCGAGGTCGAGCCGACCGACTCGATCATGCCGGGCGTGGTGAGCCTCCCGCACGGCTGGGGGCACGCGGGCAGCTCGCAGCGCGTCGCCGCGCAGCACCCCGGGGTCAACGCGAACACGCTGACCGACGAGCTGGTCGTGGACGTCCCGTCCGGCAACGCGGTCTTCAACGGCGTGCCCGTCACGGTCGGCCCGTACCCGGCCTGACCGGCTACCGGGCCGTCACGTGGTGGCGGCCCGGGAGTCCGGCACCCCGGCGTAATCGGGCAGCTCGACGCCGTTGAGCGCGCGCTCCACCAGCGCGGTGAGTGCCTCCATGTCGGGCTCCGGGGCCGGCTCGGCGCCAGGCTCCGCCGCGGCGAGACTGTCCACGTGCAGCCGGCCGATCTCCTGGTTGGCCTCGACGAACGAGCGCATCCGCGCCTCGTAGGCGGCGAACCCGGCCGCCGGGTCCCAGCCGGCGGCGGCCAGCTCCCCGGCCAGCAGGTAGGCGCCGACCAGGGCGAGGCCGGTGCCCTGCCCGGACATCGGCGACGCGCAGAACGCCGCGTCCCCGAGCAGCCCCACCCGGCCGCTCGACCAGCGGTCGAGCACCACCTGGGCGACCTGGTCGAGGTAGAAGTCCGGGGTGTCGTCCAGGTGCGCGAGGATTTTCGGGGTCAGCCAGCCCAGGCCGGCCGTCCGCTCGCGCAGCAGGGTTTTCTGGGCCTCGATGTCGCGGTAGTCGACGTCGAAGTCGGCCGCGGGGAACGAGAACATCGCCATCGCCCGGGTGGCGTCCCGGATGGGCCGCAGGCTCACCGAGCGCCCGGACGCCTTGTCCTGGTGGTCGAGCAGCCAGCGGTCCAGGCCGAACTCGTTGGGCACGCTGTAGAAGGCGAGCACGAGCCCGAGGTGGCGGACGAACCGCTCGCGCGGCCCGAAGACCATCCCCCGCAGCGACGAGTGCAGCCCGTCCGCCCCGATCACCAGGTCGAAGCGCCGCCGGTCGCCGCCCGCGAAGGTCACGTCGACGCCGTCGGCGTCCTGGGTGAGCTCGGCGATCCGGTCGCCGAAGACGTACTCGGCGTCGTCGCGGGTGTCGTCGTGGAGCACCTGGGACAGGTCGCCGCGCAGGATCTCGATCTCCGAGATGTACCCGTCGCCGCCGTCGTCCTCCGCGCTGAAGGTCTCCAGCACGGCGCCGTCCGCGTCCACGGTGTGCGCGCCGGCGGTCTCGGTGCGGGCCGCGCGCACCGGCGCGTCCAGCCCCATCCGCACGATGACGTCCTTGGTCACCCCGCGCGCGTCCACCGCCTGCCCGCCGGGACGCAGGCCGGGCGCCCGCTCGACCACGGTCACCTCGGCCCCCCGCCGGACCAGCCAGTGGGCCAGCGCCGGCCCCGCGATGCTCGCCCCCGCCACCAGAACCCTGATACCGCTCACCGTGCCCCCAGTCCACCGTACGGATCTCGGTCCTCATTGTACGGTGGCCACGGCCCGGGCCTGCGACGACGCGTCCGGTGTCAGCGATCGCCGAAGCGCAGGGGGAGACTGTTCGGCCCGTGGATGCCGATCGGCGGCCGCCAGGTGAACGGACCCGCGAACTCCGGCGCCCCCAGCCGGGCCGCCAGCGCCGGCAGCGCCTCGCCCAGCTCCAGCTTGGCCAGGGCGATGCCGAGGCAGTGGTGCGGTCCCGCGCCGAACTGGAGCAGCGGTGCGTCGCAGGTGGTCGTGATGTCGAACCCCGCGCCGTCGCGGAAGACGCGGGGGTCGCGCTGGGCGGCGGTCACCACCATGGTGAGGAAGGTGCCCTCGGCGATGTGCAGGCCCTCGAAGTCGAAGTCCTGCGCGGCGAACCGGTAGATCGTCGGGGAGGACGGCAGCCAGCGCATGACCTCGTCGACCGCCTGGCCGGCGAGCTCGGGACGGCGGCCCAGCAGCCGCCACTGGTCCGGGTGCCCGGCGAAGGCGACCATCGCGTTGGCGAGCTGGTGGCGGGTCGTGTCGTGCGCCGCGAACACCGTGGTGACGATCAGGTTGCGCAGCTCCGCCGCGCTGATCAGCGGATCCTCCCGCTGGGCGGCGACGAGCGCGGAGACGAGATCGTCACCCGGCGCGGCCTTCTTGGCCTCGACCAGCTCGTCGATGTACTTGTTGAGCCCGACGAGCGCGGTCTCGACGCGGGTCACGACGTCACCGCCGAGCGCGATGCTGAACACCAGGCCGATGTCCGTCGTCCAGGTGTGGAAGAGCTCGTGGTCCTCGGGCGGCACGCCGAGCATCTCGCTCATCACGGCCAGCGGCAGCGGGTTGGCGAACTCCTCGATGAAGTCGCACTCCGCCGCCGACGCCACGTGTTCGGCCAGCCGCCGCGCCCGCTCCCGGACGAACGGCCGCAGCCCGTCGATCATCCGCGGGGTGAAGGCCTTGCCGACCAGGCCGCGCAGGCGGCGGTGGTGCGCGCCGTCGTGGTTCATGATCATCGGGACGAACCAGTCGTGGATCGGCCCGCCGAAGACGCCGTTCATCTCCATGAAGCGCTTGCCGTTGTGGTCGAGCCGCTGGTCGCGCAGCAACGCGCGCGCCTCGGCGTAGCGCAGCACGAGGAGGCCGACCGGGCTGTCCGCGTACCAGTTCTTCGCCTGCGCCTCGGCCACTTCCGGGGTCCCGAAACCGAACCCGGGCGCGGTGACGTCCAGGAAGGCGACGTCCGTGCGGTCCATTGTGGCTACTGGGCCGGCGGGGCGAAGTAGTCGCGCACGACGCTGATCTGGTTGTCCATCATGGTCATGAGCGCCTCGACGATGCCCGGCTCGGCGTCGTCGGTGACCATGAACTCCCGCGAGTACTCCAGGAAGCTGCGGCCGGGGTCGTTGGTCACCGGGAAGACGCGGTAGGTGGCGACGTAGTCGTAGAGGCACAGCACGGGCGCGAGCGTCCGGTAGGTGAGCGAGCGGGCCACGTCGTTGCGCCCGGCGACCTCCTGCTGCACCAGCCCCTGGTTGGCCAGCATGGTGAACTCGTAGCGCGACGGCACCCGCTCCGGCGAGCCGCCCTCGACCCACTCCACGCCGCCGACGGTGTCCCCGAAGAGGATCTTCACCAGCTTCAGGACGTCGCGGACCTCGGACCAGACCGCGTCCGGATCGGCGTCCAGCACGGTCGTCTGGTACATCGTGTGCTTCGGCTTGAGAATCACGACATCTCCACGGAGTTGAGGGGAACCGTCACCGCACGGTAGCCAGAACCCCTGCCACGGCGGAACATTCGAGCGTGCGCACCCGCGATCCGGCGCACGGGTGCGGAATTCAGCCGGCCAGGAGCCGGCGGTTCCACCACGTCGGCGGACGGCGGCCGAGCACCTCGGCGAGCTCCTCGATGGACTGCTGCAGCACGCGCAGGTCGTCGGCGAGCAACGCCTGCGGGCCGTCGCACAGCGCCTGTTCGGGATGGGGGTGGACGTCGACGAGCACGCCGTCCGCGCCGACCGCGACCGCCGCGCGCGAAAGCGGCAGCACGAGGTCGCGCCGTCCGCCGGAGTGCGACGGGTCGATCATCACCGGCAGGTGCGAAAGCCGCTGGACGACCGGCACCGCGGAGATGTCGAGCGTGTTGCGGGTGGCCGTCTCGAACGTGCGGATCCCCCGCTCGCACAGCACGATGTCGAGGTTGCCGCGCTGGGCGATGTACTCGGCGGCCATCAGCCACTCTTCGATGGTCGAGTTCATCCCGCGCTTGAGCAGCACCGGCTTGCCGGCCTCGCCCGCCGCCTGCAGCAGCGCGAAGTTCTGCATGTTCCGGGTGCCGATCTGGAGCATGTCCGCGTACTGGGCGACCATTTCGACGTCGTGCGCCGCGACCACCTCGGTCACCACCGGCAGGCCGGTTTCGGCCCGCACATCCGCGAGGATCCGCAGGCCGAGCTCGCCGAGGCCCTGGAAGGCGTAGGGCGAGGTGCGGGGCTTGAACGCGCCCCCGCGCAGCAGGGTCGCGCCCGCGGCCTGCGCCATCCGCGCGGCCTCCAGGGTCTGCTCCGGCGTCTCCACCGCGCACGGCCCGGCGATCAGGGTGATGGTGTCCGGGCCGATCGGCACGCCGCGGACGTGCACCGTGGAGCGTTCCTTGTGGTGCTCCAGGCTCACCAGCTTGTACTTGGCGGAGATGCGGGTGACGCTGTGCACCCCCGGCAGCGCGCTGAGGTTGAGCGCCTCGAACCCGTCGACGTCGCCGACCAGCCCGATGATCACCCGGCTCACCCCGCGGCTGACGAAGGCCTCCCCGCCCGCCGCCGTCACCCGGTCGACGACGGCATCGACGTCTCCGGCCGCGGCATCGGTCGCCATGACGATGACCATGAGTTCGGCACCTTCTCCCCGGCTGCGGCCGCCACCGTCGGCGGCCCTCGGTACCGAGCATCCGGCAGCGCGGCGAGCCCCTGCGTCCTCGCGGTTGCGCAGGGCCGGAGGGTCAGCCCTCGTCGGTGAGGAACTTGGCCAGGCCCGTGTACCCGCCGTCGTGCAGCCGCTGGCCGGACTCGGTCGCGTAGGCCTCGTCGGCGCGCAGGCCCACGCCCTCCACCATGCGGTTCATGAAGTTGAACAGCGCGCAGACCAGGACGGCGTCGTGCAGGGCGTCCTCGCTCCAGCCGGCGGCGTACACGGCTTCGGCGTCGGCCTCGGTGATCCGCGACGGCGTGCGGGTCAGCTTGCCGACGTAGGCGAGCACGGGCTTGAGCTTCTCGTCCACCGGCGCGGATTCGAGGTCCCGCACCGCCGCGGCGAGCGTGCCCTCCGGGACGCCGAAGGCCTCCGCGGTGATCGTGTGGATGCCGTGGCAGTAGTCGCAGCTGTTCACACCCGAGACGTACGCCGCGATCAGCTCGCGTTCGCCCGCGGTGAAGGGCGAGTCGGCCCGCATCACCTGCTCGTGCAGCTCCAGCAGCGGGCGGGCGGGGCCCGGGTGGGCCTTGAAGACGTCCAGCAGCCGCGTCTCAGCCGGCAGGAACTTCAGGTACGACATCGGATTCTCCGTCTCCGTCGGCGACCCGGTCGACTTCCCCGCGACGCAGCGAACAGGCCGTCAAGTAGGCGACCGAGGCCGGACCGGCCTCGGGGACAGCGGTGGTGACGCGCCCGGCGGCCTCGGCCCACGCCCGGCGCGGCGAAGCCGACGTCTCGGCCCGGCTTTCGACGAGGTCCCGGACGGCGCGCCAGCGGGCCCGCCCGGCCGCGACCAGGTCGGCGAACCCGAGCCCGGCCACCTCGTGCCGGGCCAGGTCGACCGCCTGGGTCACCAGCGCCGGGTCGTCGGCGATCCGGGCGAAGCCGAGCCCGGCGAGCAGGCGCCGCGCGTCGAGGCCGAGCAGGATGATGCCGACCTCGGTCGCGGGCGGGTCGTCGATCGGGGGCAGCGTGAACCGGGTGTCAGGCATGGGCCACCGCCGGCACCCGCCCGTGGCGCAGGCCGTGCGCGATCGACGCGGCCACCCGCGCGGTCGCCACCCGGTGGCCGTCGATGTTGCGCGCGGCCGGGCCGAGCACCAGCCCGGCCGCCGCGCCGACCACCGAAACCCGGGGCGCGCGGGTGTAGCCGAGCGTCCGCTCGTCGAGGGCGGGCCAGCCGTCGCGCTCGGCGACGACGTCCGGGGGAAGCAGGCCGCCGCCGATCGACGGCGTCGTCCCGAGGGCCAGCACGGCCCGGTCCGCCTCGATCAGGCGGCCGCTCTCCAGCCGGCACACCACCCCGCCGCTGCCGTCGCCGACCTCCTTGACCGACTCGCCGCGGTGCACGACCAGCCGCCCCTCGGCCTCGGCCTGCTGCAGCCGGGGGCGGAACTCGAACATGATGGACGCGCGCCGGTGGCGGCCCATCAGCTCCAGCCGCCCGGCCCGGTCCACCCCGTCGAAGCGCGCGCGGCCTTCGGGGCGGAAGAAGGACGAGTTGACGTCGGCGCACTGGTAGCGCTCTTCGGTCTCCCGCACGACCCAGTGGACCTCGTGGCCCGCCTCGAGCGAGGCGGTGAGCAGGTGCGCCGCGGTGAGCCCGGCGCCGACCACGATCCGGCGGTGCCCGCCGGCGGGCACCGGTTCATCCCAATAGGACACTCCGCGCGGCGGGGTGCCGCCGCCCCACCAGGCTTCGGGCGCCGAACGCCGTTCCTCGCCGAGGCAGAGCACGACGTGGGGGGCGGTGACGGTGAACCGGTTCGCGCGCACGGTCACCGCTTCGGCGGTGGGCAGCACCTCGCGCACCGACGCCTGCCACGTCCGTTCGCCGACGTGGTGGCTCGTCACCAGGTGGTCGCAGTAGGCCTCGAAGACGTCGACCGGCACGACCGAGCGGTGGCCGGCCTGCGCCATCCGGATCTCGCGCCGCTCGACCTCGGTGAGCCGCGACCAGTGCAGCCGCGCGAAGTCCAGCAGCTCGCAGTCGCGGTAGCCCTCGACGCCGGGGTGGTGCTCGTAGGGCGAACGCAGCACCCGCTGGCCCAGCCGGTCTATCCGGTCGAAGAACCGGCCGCACGGCCGGCCTTCGCGGTCGAGGAGCACGACGTCGCGCACGCCGTGGTGCCACAGCGCGGACGCGACCGCGAGCCCGGCCGGGCCGGCGCCGACGATGACGACGTCGGCGCTGTTCCCCGGCGCGCCGGGGCGGCCTGGTGCCCCGGCCACGCTCAGGCGCGGCCAGTCACGCCCGCGGGGCGAGTCCAGCAGGTGCGGCTCCGGCACGAACTTGATCACGGGTCCCCCAGGGTCGCCGCGCCCGCACCGGGGCTCAATCGAGGACGGTGATCGGCACCGCCAGCTCGACCACCGGGCGCTGCTGCATCCCGTTGGCGACCAGCTGCTCGAGCGTCTCCAGGGACTGTTCGGCGCTGTCGGTGGCGATCGGGCTGTAGCGGGAGTAGAAGTACCCCGGCTTGCGGCCGCTCGTCTCCATCGAATACATCTTCAGCACCGCTTCGCCCGGGCGCACCTCACCGTCGTAGAAGGTGAGGCGCCGCTGGTCGGGCGTCATGAAGGACTTCGCGAACTGCGGGGACATCACCGCGGCGCCGGGGTCGTCGACGAACGTCGAGTCCTCGTCCAGCACCGCCTGCATGGCCACCCAGGTCCGGTCGGTCAGGTTCGTCTCGGCCTTGATGACCTGCCAGCGGCCCGCCTCGGGCAGGGACACGCTGATCGAGACGTCGTGGTCGGTGGTGTCGATCGCGCCGGTGATCATCAGGACCCGGCGGCCGAGGTCGGCCACCCCGGTCATCTGGATGTCACGAGCTCGGACCCGGCCGTGGACGTCGAGTCCGGGCAATTCCGGTGACGACATGGTGCAGCCTCCTTATGACAAGGACCCCAGGAATAAGGGCTGACCAGCGAACACGAAAAGGCTTTCACACGCCGCGAGAGGCTGTCAAGGTGAGGGATACATGATCGACCGCGCGTAATCGCACGCACCGGGCGGGCGCCGCCGTAACCCGTTCGGCCTAGGCACCCTCCGGGCTGCTCGGCTCCTCGCGAGCTGGGGCGACGTCACCGTCCGTGTGGTCGGGGGCGCCGACGTGGCGGATCTCGAACGACGAGTCCGCACGCCGCACCAGCACCTTGAGCACCAGCTGCGGCCGCACCGAGACGATTAAATTGCTCCGGTCGTCCGGGTCGCCGAAAATGTCGTAAATCAGGAAAGCGGAACCGTCGCCAATAGCGAACAATGCCTCGTAAACAACATTTCGCTCGGCTTGTGACGCCGATTCAGCCCACTCCTCGAGCAACTCGAGTCCATCGACGAGCTGGAGGCGCATTGCCATCCGCCGGCCTCCCAACCAACGTCGCGAGGTACCCGGGACGGGGACGCGGGCCAGGCCCGCGCCGGGCCCGGTGACACTCCGGCCCAAACAGCCTCCAGTGTCACCCGGGAAGGGGCCCGAGATCATCTCCGATCGTGCGCTCCGGCACCCGGAAGCCCGTGCACTAGCGGACAAGGTGCGCAGTGCGCAAGTGGTCGCGCCGAAGCCGTGGGGTGTGCACTGGGAGGTCAGGAGTTCCGCATACCCCCGTCCCCCGGTGACGACACCGGCGTCCGCATCCGAGGTGCCCCATGACCGAACAGCTCAGCCCGCGCGAGGGCTTCGCCGCCACCGGGACCGGCCCGCCGCCGTCCGCACCGGCTCTCCGGCGCGCGCCGGAGAGCGCGGCCGAGCGCCAGCGCACCTGCGCCGCGTGCGGGGCGCGGTTCCGGCCGGGGCAGCCGACCGGGCTCGAGGTGCTGGTCGACGGCGAAGTCCGTTACGTGGCCGTACATCGCGGCCACAGCACGCACGCCGCCGCGCGGGAGCGGCAGGCCGAGTCCCGGCTGCGCGCGATCCGGCCGCAGGAGCGCGACGCGGCGGCGTGAGGGCACCGGTTCCCGCACAGCGGGAGACGTGTTCCGGGGCCCGCCGGTGCGAACCTGGACGTACCGGCCGACCGCGGGTGTCCCCGTTTTCGGCCCGTTTCCCCGTGCCCGCCCGCGGTTCTCGTCGCTCGCGCCGAAAGGAAGCACTATGACCACGAACGAGGCGTCGGCCGCCGACCAGGCAGCCGTCGCAGTGATGACCCAGAAGATGCTCGCCGCCTGGGCCCACGGTGACGCGTCGGCGATCGCCGATCTGTTCACCGACGACGGCACACTGATCCTGCCGGGCATCTTCCGGCAGGGCCGCCAGGACATCAAGGCCTACTTCACCGAGGCGTTCGCAACCACCTACGCCGGTACCCAGGTCGTCGGCAAGCCGATCAGCCTGCGCTTCTTCGGTCCCGACACCGCGCTGCTGCTCTCTTCCGGCGGCGTCCTGGCCGAGGGAGAGACCGAGGTCTCCGACGAGCAGGCCATCCGGGCCGGCTGGTTCGCCGTGCGCACCGACGGCCAGTGGCGGCTCGCCGCCTACCAGAACAGCACCGCGAAGACCGGCCTGCCCCACCCCGGCGCATGACCGGCGCCACCCGCCGGGTTCCGCCGGGACCGCCGCGCCGGGCGGCTCCGGGGATCCTCCGCAAGCTCCGCGCGGACCGGCTGGGCCTGATGAGCGAGGCGGTCCGCGAGTACGGCGACGCGGTGCGGGTGGCGATCGGCCCGAAGACGCTCTACATCTTCAACCACCCCGACCACGCCAAGCACGTGCTCGCCGACAACGCGGCGAACTACCACAAGGGCATCGGCTACACCGAGGCCAAGCGGGCGCTGGGCGACGGGCTGCTGACGTCGGAAGGCGCGCTGTGGAAAGAACAGCGGCGCACCATCCAGCCGGTGTTCCAGCACAAGCGGATCGCCGCGCAGGCCGACGTGATCATCGACGAGGCCCTCGGCCTGGTCGAGCGGCTCGCCGTCCACCGCGACAGCGGCCGGCCCACGGACGTGCTGTCCGAGGTCACCGCGCTCACCCTCGGCGTGCTCGGCAGCACCCTGCTGGACACCGACCTCAGCGCGTTCGACGCGGTCGAGCACTCCTTCGAGGCCGTGCAGGACCAGGCCATGTTCGAGATGGAGACGCTGGGCATGGTGCCGCGGTGGCTGCCGCTGAAGGGGCAGCGCGCCTTCCGGTCGGCCCGTGAGCACCTGCAGCACGTCGTCGGGCTCCTCGTGGCCAAGCGGAAGGCCGAGCCGTCCGCGACCGGTGACGACGTGCTGACCCGGCTCATCGCCTCCACCGCCAAGGAGACCGACAAGCGGGTCGCCGACCGCCGCATGCGCGACGAGCTGGTGACGCTGCTGCTGGCCGGGCACGAGACGACGGCCAGCACGGTCGGCTGGACGCTGGACCACGTGAGCAGGCACCCGGAGGTCCGGGACCGGCTGCACGAGGAGGCGGTGGCCGTCTACGGCGACCGGCGCCCGGCCTACGAGGACCTGACCAAGCTGCGGTACACGCACATGGTGCTGCAGGAGGCCATGCGGCTGAACCCGCCGGTGTGGATCCTGCCGCGCCGCGCGCTCGCCGACGACGAGGTCGGCGGCTACCACGTGCCGGCCGGCTCGGAAGTCCTCATCTGCCCGTACATCCTGCACCGGCACCCGCGGTACTGGCCGGAGCCGGAGCGGTTCGACCCGGAGCGCTTCGACCCGGACGTGCCGTCGGACCGGCCGCGGTACGCGCACATCCCGTTCGGCGCCGGTCCGCGGTTCTGCGTCGGGAACCACCTGGGCATGATGGAGGCCACCTTCATCATCTCCTCCCTGATGCGCGACCTGCGGTTCGATCCGGTGCCCGGTTTCTCGGTCAAGCCGGAACCGATGATGTCGCTGCGCCTCGGCGGCGGGCTCTCCCTGACCGTCCGCTCGTTCCCGGACGCCGGCCGTGCCGCGGCCTGACCCCGTCGGACATCGCGAAAGTGAGTGAACATGACTGAGCAGGCGGAGAACGGCTACGGCCGGCCCGAAGACCACCCGAAAGCGGCGGAGTTCGCGAAGCTGCGAGCCGCCATCGCCGACGAGGGCGTCCGGGAGCACTTCCCGTTCCGCTTCCTGGCCGCCAACGAGACGTTCGCCCGTCTCGTCGACGCGACCGCCCACCGGATCCTCTCCGCGATCGGCGCCCTGCCGACGGCCGCCGGCACCTCGGTCCCGCAGGCCAAGCAGGAGCTGTCGATCCCGTGGCGCCGGACGATCCCCCTGCACTTCCTGTACGAAAAGCTGTCGGACTCGGGGATCTTCGCCCGGGAAGGCGGCCGGTACGTGCCCGGCACGGTGCCCGTCCCGTCGTTCGACGACGTCGCCGCCGAGCTCGCCGCGCGGGAACCGGGTGCCGCCGTCGCCGTCGAAATCCTGCGGACGCTCATCGACGAGGCGAAGACGTTCTTCGCCGGCGAAGCCACCGGCGACGAGATCCTCTTCGCGCCCGCGCAGCTCCCGCTGTGGCTGAAGTACTTCTCCAACGACAACCTGCTGTACTCCATCAACAACAAGGTCGGCGCGGAAGCGCTTTCCCGCCTCGCGGCCGAGGCGGACGGCGGCACGTTCGAGATCCTCGAGATCGGCGGCGGCTGCGGCAGCGGCGCCGAGGAGGTGCTCCGCACGCTCGGCTCCGACGTCACGCGCTACCGCTTCACCGAGGTCGCGGAAACCTTCGCCCGCCACGGCGAGCGGGCGGCCAACGCGGCCGCGTCGCCGTCGACGACGGTCGAGTCGGCCCGCATCGACATGACGCTGCCGTGGGAGTCGCAGGGGGTCGAGCCGGGCACGTTCGACGCGGTATACGCGGTGAACTGCTTCCACGTGGCGCCCGACCTCGACTTCGTCGTCGCCGAGGCGGCGAAGGCGCTGAAGCCGGGCGGGGCGGTCGTCGTGTCCGAGTGCGTGCGCCCGACGAAGCTCGCGCGGCCGATCCACGCCGAGATCATCTTCGACTTCCTCGACAGCTTCACCGACGTCATCACCGACCCGGTGAAGCGGCCGACGCACGGCTTCCTCACCCCGGCGGCCTGGCGCGCCACGTTCGAGGCGGCCGGGCTGGCCGACGTCACGATCCTGCCCGACGTCGACGCGATCGCCGAGGAGTACCCGGACTTCGTGGTGGGTGCCGTCATCGCCCGCGCGAACACCGCCCGATAAGGAGCCCTTTGATGGTCGCAGGATTGGTCCGGTTCGCGGTGCGCAGGTCGCTCCGCGACACCCGGTACGTCGAGGTCGTGCGGCGGAGCCGGGCCCGCGGCCTGGTCGCCGCGGTGTACCGGCAGGTGGAACGGGACTTCAGCATGCTCGCGCCGCCGGTGGCGCTGCACTCGGCGGCCCCGGAGGCGATGGCGGCGGCGTGGGCGATCCTGCGGGAGACCCTGCTGGCGCCGGGCCGGGCCGACCGGGCGGGCAAGGAAGCCGTGGCCACCGGCGTGTCCGAAGCCAACAGCTGCCCGTACTGCGTCGACGTCCACGGCATGACGCTCGCCGCGATCCCGGCAGGCGAGTCCGACCGGGAGGCCCTCGAGAAGTGGGCCCGGGTGTCGGCGACCGGGCCGGCGGGCGTCCCGCCGTTCCCGGCGGAGCAGGCGCCCGAGCTGATCGGCGTCGCGGTGGCGTTCCAGTACTACAACCGCGTGGTCAACGTGTTCCTGCGTGACTCGCCGTTCCCGTCGCACGTCCCGGAGTCGGCCAAGCCGCAGGCGCGGAAGGTCCTGGGCGGCGTGCTGCGGCCGTCGGACAAGGCCCCCCGGCCGGGCGAGTCGCTGGACCTGCTGCCGGCCGCGCCGGTGCCGGAGGACCTGGACTGGGCGCGCCCGAACGCGCTCGTGGCCGACGCGTTCGCCCGCGCCTACGCGGCGGCGGAGGCGGCGGGAGACCGCTCGGTGCCGCCCGCGGTGCGCACGCTGCTGCGCGAGCGGCTGTCCACTTGGGACGGTCAGCCGCCGGGGCTCAGCCGCTCCTGGCTCGAGGAGGCCGTCACCGGTCTCGACGAGGCCGACCGCCCCGCGGGCCGGCTGGCGCTGGCCATCGCGCTGGCGTCCTACCAGGTCGACGACGCCCTGGTGGCCGCCTTCCGCACCACCGCCCCCGGCGACGACACGCTGATCGAGCTGGCGGCGTGGGCGAGCATGGCCGCGGCCCGCCGGATCAGCACCTGGGTGGCGACCCCGGCCTGACCCCCGCCCTCCCCCGAAGCCGGCCCGGCGCTGACGCGCCGGGCCGGCTTCCCACGTCCCGCCGCATCACACGGGTCCCACCCCGAACCCGCGAGCCGACTCCCGGAATCCCCGTGTCGACCCCGCAATCACGCGTGTCGACCCTCCCATCACGTGTCGACCTCCCAAGCACACGTGTCGACCTCCCAATCACGCGAGTCGACCCTCCCATCACGCGTGTCGACCTCCCAAGCACACGTGTCGACCCCGGAATCACACGTGTCGACCCTCCGAACACGCGAGTCGACCACGTGAGGGGAGAGCCGACTCGTGATTGCGGAGCCGACACGTGTGATTGCGGAGCCGACACGCGTGATGGGAGGGTCGACACGCGGCCGGGGCCGGGCGGCGAAAGCCGGGCCCGGGGGAAGGGGTCAGTGCGGGAGGGCGGAGCGGCGCCAGGCGCCGGGGCCGGGGCGCCAGGTCTCGCCGGCCCACGGCGAACGCCGGGGCGGCGGCGGTCCGGCCGCCGCCGCCCCGGCGCACCGGACGAGGACGGCCACCAGGGCCGCCAGGCTCGCGTCGTCCGGTGCGCCGCGTACGACCAGCACCAGTTCGTCCACAGTGGACATCACAACTCCGTCAGATCGGCAGGTTGCCGTGCTTGCGGGAGGGTCCGGGCTTGCGCTTGTCCTGGAGCATCGCCAGCCCGCGGGCGATCGCGGCGCGGGTGTCGGCCGGGTCGATGATGTCGTCGACCAGGCCGCGCTCGGCCGAGTACTGCGGGTTGAGGTACTCCTCGGTGTACTCCGCGACGAGCCGGGCGCGCAGCGCGGCCGGGTCCGCCGCGGCCGCGAGGTCCCGGCGGTACAGCACGTTGACCGCGCCCTCGGCGCCCATCACCGCGATCTCGTTCGTCGGCCACGCCAGGGACAGGTCGCACCCGATGGACCGCGAGTCCATCACGATGTACGCGCCCCCGTAGGCCTTGCGCAGGATCACCTGGATCCGCGGCACGGTCGCCTCGCAGTAGGCGTGCAGCAGCTGCGCGCCCTGGCGGATGATCCCGCTCCGCTCCTGCTCCACGCCGGGCAGGAAACCCGGGACGTCGACCAGGCTGACCAGGGGGATGCCGAAGGCGTCGCAGAACCGCACGAACCGCGCGGCCTTCTGCGCGGCCGGCCCGTCGAGCACGCCGGCGAGCACCACCGGCTGGTTGCCGACGAGCCCGACCACGCGGCCGTCGATGCGCGCGAGGGCGCACAGGACGTTGCGCGCCCAGCCGGCGTGCACCTCGAAGAACTCGCCGTCGTCGGCGACCTCGGCGAACACCTCGCGCATGTCGTAGGGCTGGTTCGGCGCCGGCGGGACGATCTCCGCCAGCCGGGGCCGGTAGTCGTCCGCCGCGCCGGTCCGGGCGGTCGCGGGCGCCGGCTCGAGGTAGTTCGACGGCAGCAGGGAAATCAGGTAGCGGACGTCGGCGAGGCAGTCCTCCTCGTCGTCGTGCACCACGGTGGCGACGCCCGAATGCGTGCCGTGCACGTCGGCCCCGCCGAGCTCCTCGTGGCTGACGCGCCGTCCGGTGACGGCCTCGACGACGTCGGGACCGGTCAGGTACATCCGCGCGGTGTCGCGCACCATGAAGGTGAAGTCGGCCAGCGCGGGCGAATAGGCGGCGCCGCCGGCGCACGGCCCGAGGATCACGCTGATCTGCGGGATGACGCCGGAGGCATCGACCTGGCGGCGGAAGATCCCGCCGTAGCCGTTCAGCGCGAGCACACCCTCCTGGATGCGCGCGCCGCCGCTGTCGTTCAGGCCGATCACCGGGGCGCCGTTCGCGATCGCGAGGTCGAGGATCTTGTGGATCTTCGCCGCGTGCGCCTCCCCCAGCGAGCCGCCGAAGAGCGTGAAGTCCTGGGCGTAGACGAAGACCCGGCGGCCGTCGACCGTGCCGGAGCCGGTGACGACGCCGTCGGTGTACGGCCGGTTCCCGGCCAGCCCCGGCCCCGAGGAGCGGTGCCGCCGGTACGGCTCGAGCTCGACGAAGGAGTCTTCGTCGAGCAGGAGCGCGAGTCGTTCACGGGCGGTGAGCTTGCCCAGCGAATGCTGGCGCCGCACCGCGTCGAGCTTGCCCTCGGCGATGTGCTCCTGCAGCTCGCGACGCCGTTGCCGCAGCGACTGCATGCCGGGCCCCCGGTCGGCCGCCGGGGCGGGGGCCGGGGTGAGGGCGATCACCTGGGCGTCGCCGCCCTCCCCGGTCCGGGGAAGACGGCGACGCCCGGTGCGGCTCTCGGACGGCACGGGCACGACGTCCGCCTCGTCGGCGCGGCGTGCGCCGCCGTCGAGGGAACCGCTCACGCGGCATCCCTCATCCGCTCCTGCAGGTCGTGCTCGATCTCGGCGACGATGTCCGACCAGACCACGCCCCGGCCGAGCCGGGGCAGCGGGCGCACGGTCGCGTCGACCGGCGCGGGCGGCACCGGGGTCTCCATGGGTGAACGGGCGTCCGGACGACCTGCGTCGCTGGCGGTCATGGCTCAGCCTCCTCTTGTCGATGCGGCCCCGGTTCCGCCGGGACCTGGTCCGTTCACGCCGCTCGGGCCTGGCCGTCCACGTGGTGGTAGCCGCCGCCGTAGAACACGAGGGCGTGCTCGGCCGTACCGCGTCCGGTGGTGACCACGCGGCCCAGGAAGATCGAGTGGTCACCGCCTTCGATCACCTGGTTGAGCTCGCATTCGACCCACGCCAGCACGCCGGTGAGCAGTGGCGCGCCGGTCTTCGCGCCCGGGGTGTAGCCCACGGACTCGAACTGGGCCATGCCGTCCGGCCGCCGCCAGTCGGCGAAGTACTCGGACAGCCGCTGCTGGTCCGCCGCCAGGAAGTTCACCGCGAACGAGCCGGCGGTGACGATCGAGGCGTGCATCCGGGCCGCCTTGGACACGCAGCACAGCACGAGCGGCGGGTCCAGTGACACCGACGAGAACGCGTTCGCGGTCATCCCGTGCGCGTCGTCACCGCCGGCGGTGAGGACCGTGACGCCCGTCGCGAACTGCCCCATCACCTGGCGCAGGGCCGGCTGCGGCGAAAGCGCGCGGTGTGTCTTCGACTTCGCGAGCCGTTGCAGCGGACGGTGCTCGACGGGGTTCGCTCCTGGAGAGCCCACTGGTCACGCTCCCTTGCCGTTGCGTGCCGAAGCCGTCGTGTAGGGCGCCAGCGCCTCCAGCAGCGCCTCGGGCACCCGCACCGGCACGGTCGCGGAGTTGGGCCCGCGCATGCACGCGATCCGCTGCCGCCCGCGCGCCACCAGCCGCTCGCCGTCCGGGTGCAGGTGCACGTAGTCGAACGTGAACTGCAGCTGCGTCTGGGTCAGCTCCTCCAGGCGCATCCGGATGGACAGCTCGTCGAACCCGGTGATCTCCGCGAAGAATTCGCACTCGACCCGGAGCGTGTAGAGCTTCAGGTCGCCGCGGATGTCCTCCAGGACCGCCGGAGCCCGCTCCACGAGGAACATCTCCCGGCAGCGCCCCTGCCACCGCACGTAGTTGACGTAGTAGACGTTGCCCACCATGTTGGTCTCTTCGAAGCCGACCGTGTGGCGGATCTCGTAGTAGCCGGTCATGCTCGGTTCCCCTCTGCGTGGAGGACGGCGAAGACCACCGGGTCCGGTCGGTCGTCGATGGTGGTCGACCAGGTGGCGATCATGGCGTCGCCGCAGGCGAGCAGGGCCCACCCGTCGGCCTCGACCCGGCGCACGGTGAGTGCCTGGGTCATCTCGCCGGTCTTGCGCACGCACTCCAGCGCGCTCCAGACCCGGGTGTTGGCCACCGTGACCGCTTCGCCGGTGTCCGCGGCGAGGAGCTTGCCGACGGCGACGAGCTCTTCGCCCAGCAGCCCGGCCCAGTCCTCTTCGGTCCGTTCGACGGCGGTCTCGACGTCGCACGTGAGCTGCTCGCTGCCGGTGATGGCCAGCGTCAGCTGCGAGGTGTGCGATGCGGTCACCTCGAAGCCGTCGAGCTCCGGCTTGCCGTCCGGGCGGTAGCGGATCTCGACCGGGCGGTCGAGGCTGCGGCCCGCGGCCAGCGCGGTCTGGGCCCGCCGCTCGGCGATGCCCTCCACCGCGCGGTCCGCCGGATCCGGCTCGACGACCACGGCCCGGGTGCCGCCGAGCAGCCGCTCGCACGCACGCTCCAGGTAGGACCCGAGCATCGACGGGACCCACGGGCCCGCGCCGTCGCGCTTGCGCACCGCCCGCAGCTGCAGGCCCTCCCACCGCTCGACCAGGGTGCCGTCCGGGTTGCGGACGTCGAGGTCGTAGAGGTAGCTGTCGCCGTCCTGGGACCGCTCACGGGCGTCGAGCAGGACGTACTCGTCGTGCTGCTCGCCCGGCGCGGCCAGGTAGAGCTTCTCGATGCTCTGCGGCAGCAGGGTCGCGTCCGGCACGCAGCACTGGATCGCGTGCATCATCGCGTCCCGGGTGCCCGGGTCGGCCAGGAGCCGGTCCTGCGGCAGGAAGGGCGCGAACCACGAGACGTTCGCGGTGGTCGCGATCTCGGCGACGGCGTGCCGGGCACTGGCCCGGCGGTAGCCGACGACCCGCTGGAACCGCTTGCCCTGGAACAGGACCGAGCCGTAGAGCTCGTGGATCGGGTCCACCGGCACGGCCGGCAGGGCGACGGTCCGCGGCGCCGGTTCCCCGAGCACCTCCGGGCGGGCGAAGTTCAGCCGGGCCCGGAAGTGGTCCGCGCTGAAGCCGGTTTCCTCACTGCGGACCACGACGTCCACCGTCTCGCCGTCGCGGGCGAGCGCGGCCAGCCGGATCGTGGTCGACTTGCCCGGCGAGACGATGATCGGCCGGAGGAACTCGACGTCCTCGAGCACCGGCGTGCCGCCGCGCCCGAGGGTCGCCGTCGCGACCTGGGTCATCGCCTCCATGCCCAGCACGGCCGGGAAGAGCAGCTGGCCGTCGAGCAGGTGGTCGGTCAGGTACGGGTCGCTGCCCGCGGACAGCTCCGCCTCGGTGATCAGCTCGACCCCGGGGTAGTGCACGACCGTCCGGTCGATGAACCGGGTCAGCGGCAGCTCGCGCCGCTGGATCGGCAGCGTGGGCAGGCCGTTCATCCGGCCGCAGACGACGAGCACCGGCGGCGCGGCCGGGTCGGCGAGCAGGCGGCGCAGGATGGCGATGCCGTCGTCGAGCGGGATCGGCGTGATGCCGTCGCGCATCAGCGCGCTGACCACACCGAGCTTCTCGCCCATGCCCGTGCCCGACCAGACCGACCACTCCAGGGCGAACACCCGCGCCTGCGGGTGCTCCTGGCCGAAGCGCAGGGTCGCCTCGGTCATCCAGTCGTTCGCCGTGGAGTAGTGCGCCTCACCGCGCAGGCCGGCGCGGCCGATGATGCTGCCGAAGGTGATCAGCAGCTTGACGCGGTCCTTGTCGATCGCGTCGAGCACGGTGTTCAGGCCGTCGATCTTCGGCGCCAGCGTCTTGCGGAAGGCGTCCTCGGTCAGGCTGAACACCGCGGCCGGCTCGTTGCGGCCGGCGCCGTGCAGCACCGCGGTGACCGGGCCGAGGTCGGCCTGGATCCGGGCGACGGCTTCGGCGATCGCCGTGGCGTCGGTGACGTCGGCCCGCTCGTAGCGGTGGCGGATGCCCGCCGCCTCCATGCGGTCGAGGTTCTCCGCCAGCTCGGCGTCCTCTTCCGGGTCACTGCGCCCGAGGAGCGCCAGCTTCGCACCGGAGTCCTTCGCCATCGCCAGCGCGCTTTCCGCCGTGATGCCCTTGCCGCCACCGGTGACCAGCAGGACGTCGGTGTTGTCGAGGGTGTTGGCCCTCGGCTCGGCCGGCGCCGCCGGGATCCCGACCAGCCGCGGCACCGTGCGGGCACCTTCGGCGTCGTAACGGGCTTCGATGAAGTCCGTCGTCGCGGCGACCTCGGCGACGACCGTCGTCACCGCGGCCGCGATCGCCTCCGGCTCGGCCGGGGACGGGTCGGCCAGGTCGACGATCGTGGTCTTCGCCGACGGGTCCTCCAGCCTCAGCGTCTTCGCCAGGCCGGACGCGCCGTAACCGTGGTGCACCACGACGAACCGCGTGCCGTTGGGCGCGGACATGAGCGCCCGGCCCGCGTCGAGGAACAACCCGACGTGGCTCTCGTCGCAGTCGGCGGGCAGGCACAGCAGCACGCCGTCACCGGCGCCACTGCGGGCGAGCGCGCTCCGCAGCGGCTCGGCCAGCGGGTGCCCCGGCGTGGCGAAGACCTGCCACTGCGTGGCCGCCTCACCCGTGGCGATGTCCGCCACCGGCCGGGCCGCCGGCAGGTACTCGACCGCGAACGGCCGGACCCACGGCCCGATGCCGGGCGCCTCGCCCTTGCCGGCGGCGTCCGCCGGCTTGGCCGTCTGCGCCAGCTCGTCGATCATCTCGGCGAGCTCGCCGAGGCAGACCGTCGCGAAGTTCGGCATCCCCTCCAGCGCGGGACGCCCCAGTGCCCGGGTGACGTCGTTGACCAGCTGCCCGACCGTGATGGAGGACAGGTGCAGGTCGTCGAGCGGGTGCGTGTCGGCGGTGACCGCCTCCAGCGGCAGCTCGACCCGTTCGGCCGCGAGCTTGCGCAGCAGGTCGAGCGTGCTGCTGCCGGTGTCGGCCGTCTCGGACGCGTCGGCCTCGGCCCGCTCGGCCGCCACCTCCGCGGCGAGCTCGGCGTCGATCGCCGGTGCCGCTTCACACGGGCTGGCCAGGAACCGGAAGTTCCCGTCGGCCGGCAGGTCCCGGACGACGCGGCCGGCGAACAGCTGCTCCAGGCCGACCGGTGCGCCCAGCGCGAACGCCGCGCCGAGCACCCGCAGGACGCCGGCGAGGGAGCCGTTGTCCGTGTCGAGCGCGAGCACCGGCGTGGCCGGGGCGATCTCCTCGAACAGGCCGGTGAGCACCCGGCCGGGGCCGACCTCGATCACGAGGTCACTGCGCTCGGCGACCTTCGCCGCCGCCTCGCGGAAGCGGACGGGCAGCACGATCTGCTCGCGCAGCAGCTCCGGCAGGTTCTCCGCGGCGTGCAGGACGTCGCCGGTCACCGTGGAGACCACCGGGCGCTCGAGCCGCGCGAAGTCGAACTCGCCGAGCCGCTCGATCATCGCGGTCGCGGCCGGCTCGACCTCCGGCGAGTGGAACGCGTGCGACACCTTGATCCGCGCCGCGCCGACCCCCTGGGCCTTCGCCTGGGCGACCACGCGGTCGACCGCGGCGACCGGCCCGGAGATCACGGTCTGCTGGGGTGCGTTGTACCCCGCGATGACGACGTCGGTGCCCAGGCCGAGCTCCTCGGTCCGGCCGGGCGAGGCGACGATGCTCGCCATCGCGCCCGTGCCGGGGCCGACCTCGGTGGCCATCACGCGGCCGCGGATCTTGGCGAGCTTCAGCACCTCGCGCTCGCCGACCGCGCCGGCCCAGTGCAGGGCGGTCAGCTCGCCGAGGCTGTGCCCGGTCGCCGTGCTCGCTTCGACGCCGAAGGAGCGCAGCACGCGCAGCCCGGCGAGCGACCCGGTGACGATCCGCGGCTGGGCGACGTCGGTGGCGACCTGGTCGCCGACCGCCGGCAGCCCCGCCGCGTCGTGGATCTCGGAGGCCACGGTGAACCGGCGGCGCAGCGCGCTGTCGCCACCACGGCCCGAACCCTGGCCGGGGAACAGGAACCCGATCTTCGGCTCGGTGGGACGCGAGCTGCAGAAGATCCCGTCGACGCCCTCGAACACCGAGTCGTCTTCTTCGAGCAGCTCGAGCAGCCTGGTCAGCTTGCGCTCGGCCTGCTCCGGGTTCGCCGCGACGACCGCGGCCCGCACCGGCTTGCCCGACAGCTCACCGGCGAGTGCGCCGGCCAGGTCGGTCAGCTCGGCGAAGGACAGCTTCGGCACCGTTTCGAGCAGCGCCGCGAGGCGGCCGCGCAGGGTGGCGACGTCGTCGGCGTCGAACAGCAGGATCTCGGCGTCCTGACGGCCGGCGACCAGGCTGCGGGAGCGCTCGTCGAGCTCCGCCCGCCGGGCCGCGTTGGGGGCCTCGGACACCGTGATGTGCGAGTTGATGCCGCCGAAGCCCATGGCGGACACGCCGGCCCGCACCGGCTGATCCGACGGCCACAGCCCGGCGTCGCTCGGCACGTACATCCGCGCGGAGTCGCCGACCAGCGACTCGTGCGGGTCGAAGTGGCCGGTGGCCGGCGGGATCACCTGGTGGTAGACGGCCAGGGTCGCCTTGATCAGCCCGGCGACGCCGGCGGCGGCCTTGGTGTGCCCGATGTTGCCCTTGATCGTCGACAGCGCCGCCGGCTTGGCCAGCGGGTCCGCGTCGCGGCGGGCGGTGGAGAGGGCTTCGATCTCGGTGGCGTCGCCGAGCGCGGTGCCGGTGCCGTGGCCTTCGAAGTAGGAAACGGTTTCGACGCCGTAGCCGGCCCGGGTGTAAGCGCGCTTCAGCGCGAGCCGGTGCCCCGCCGCCTCGGGCCGCGTGATGCCGCCCTTGCCGTCGGAGGACACGCCCCAGCCGGCTACCGAGGCGTAGATCCGCTTGCCCTGCTCGATCGCGTCGCTCTCGCGCATCAGGACGAGCATGCCCGAGCCCTCGCCGGGCCAGAAGCCGTTGGAGTCGGCGTCGTAGACCTTCATGTCCCGCTTGGCGAGCGCGCCGGTCTTCGCGAAGCCGATCACCTCGAACGGGTCGATCGACAGGTCCACGCCGCCGGCGACGGCGACGTCGAGGTCGCCCTGCACCAGCGCGTTGGCCGCGCTGACCACCGACAGCAGGGACGACGAGCAGGCGCCGTCCACGGTGTAGCCGCCGCCGGCGAAGTCGAAGTGGTTGCAGACGCGCCCGGCGATGGTGTTCGCCAGGCCGCCGGCGAGGGTGTCCTCGTTGATCTCCGGGAACGGCGCCTTGTACTGGACTTCCAGCTCCCGCAGGAAGTCCCCGGTCTCCTGGTCGCCCCAGCCGCGCTCGCTCAGCGCCGCGGCGACGGTGCGCCGGACGTAGGGCCAGCGCAGCCGCAGGACGTTGGCGCGGGAGAACTCACCGGTCAGGCTGTTGCCGACGACGACGCCGGTGGCCGTCCTCGGCGCGCCTTCCCCCTCGGGGAAACCGGCGTCGGCCAGCGCCGCCGCGGCGACGTCGAGGGCGAGCCAGTGCGTCGTGTCGGTGGACCGGAACGTGCTGCCGGCCACCTTGTGGGCGACCCGGTCGAACTCGTAGTCGCGCAGCACCGCGGCCTTCTGCGCGTAGAAACGGTCCGGCGCCTTGGGATCGGGCGAGTAGTAGTCCGCCCGGTTCATCCGCTCGTCGGGCAGCGTCCGGAACGCCCGGCGGCCGGCCAGCACGTTCTCCCAGAGCTCCTCCGGTGAACCTGCGTCCGGGTACCGGAGACCGATACCCACGATCGAAATCCGCTCACCGCTCATGCCACCGCACTCCCACTGGATCTCGTGCCCCGATAACCGGTCCGGTCCAGCATGGCCCGGCCTGCCGGTTGTGTCTTCTTTCTGCATGCCTGCGGCCACCCAGGCCGCACGCAGCGACAATCCGCACTCAAGTCCACAGTGGACAGAAGCACGCTCAGCCGTCGAACTGGCCCGGCGTCCGGCCTTCGCCGGCCGGGCCGCGGTACGCCTGCGCGATGTCGAGCCACCGGTCGGCCAGCGCGCCCTCGGCCCGCAGGCCGAGGTCGTCGCGGTGCCGGCGCCGCGTCACGAGCAGGCAGAAGTCCTCCGCACCGCCGGTGATGCGCTCCGGCGAGTCCTCGGGCCCGAACGTCCACAGCTCGCCCGAGGGACCGGTGATCTCGAACCGGAACTCGGTCTCCGGCGGCGTGAGGCCGTTCGCCTCGTAGCCGAAGTCGCGGACGCGGACGGCGAACCCGACGAGGTGGCGCAGCCGGTCGGTGCGCACCGGGCGCACGCCGAGCGCGTCGGCGATGTCCTGGCCGTGCCCGAACAGCTCCATCATCCCGGCGCACGCCAGGATGTAGGGTGGCAGCGGGTTCACCAGCCACGGCACGAGCTGGTCGCCCGGCACCGCGGACAGCGCCTTGATCGAGTTGTCCCGGTCGGCGCGCCACTTCGTCAGCAGCACCTCCGCCGGGTCGTGCTCGAACTCCTTGAGCGCGGCGTTGACGGCCACGTCGAGCCCGCCGGTGAGCGACTTCGTCATCGCGACGAAGGCTTCCGGCTGCGCGGCGGCCAGGCCGGCGATGCGGAGGATGAAGGTGAGGTGGGCGATCTGCTGCCGCACCCGCCAGCCCGGTGCGGGCGTCGGGGTCTCCCACTCGGCTTCGCTGAGGCCGGCCACGAGCGCGTCGACCTCGGCGGCCTCGGCGGTCAGGTCGGCGAGCACACCCGTCGTGTCAGTCACTTTGTCCCTGTCCTCTCGTTGGGCCGGCTCAACTGCCCGCCACCAGGTCCAGCTTGGAAACCGCGCGGCGGCCGGTGATCGAGCCGTCGGGCGCCGGGGCGCCGTAGGTGACGTCGACGCCGCGGGCGGCCAGCGCGCGGACGATGCCGGGCACGGCCCGCTCGGCCAGCGCGGCGATCGTCATGGCGGGGTTCACCGTCAGCGCACCCGGCACCGACGCGCTGTCGGTGACGAAGATGCCCGCGTGGTCACGCAGTTCGTGGTTCGGGTGCAGCGCGGAGGTCGCCGGGTCGTCCCCGATGCGGCAGGAGGCCAGCGGGTGCACGGTGTAGGCGCCGACGACGTCGTTGGTCCACGGCGCGACCTTCGCCATGCCGTCCTTCTCGATGATCGCCTTGCAGTCCGCGTCCGCCAGTGCCCAGCCGCGCCGGGTGTTCGGCGTCGGGTCGTAGCGCAGCGACCCGCGGCCCAGCATCTGCTGCGAGATGCGGTAGGCGTTGCCGGTGGGCGGCGGGGTGCCGAAGACACCCTCGTTGTCGTCCTCGGTCATCAGGAAGATCGTCAGCCAGTTGGACCACTGCTTGAGGATTTCCTTCTTCTCCGCGCCGAACCACCGCGGCTCCTCGCCGCCGGGCGCCTGCGCGAGGATCGTGCCGAGCCCGGGCGGGAAGTACAGCTGCTCCAGGGAGTACCGCTCGTACTCGGGCAGCGAGCCGTCGAGCTTGTCCCAGTTCGCCACCGTCGGGCCCTTGCCGATGTGGTTGGCCGCGTAGACCGCACCGTCCTCACGGGACAGTCCGAGCACCTCGCGCACGCGGTCCTCGTTGATGATCGCGGTGTTGAGCCGCTCGCCGTTGCCGGAGAAGTACCGGCCGACGGCGTGCGGCATCGTGCCCAGCGCCGCTTCGGACCGCTGCAGGATCACCGGCGTCGCACCGGCGCCCGCGGCGATGATGACGATCTTCGCCTCTATCACCCCGGTGCCGGTGTGCACCCGGTAGTCCTCTTCGTCGATCAGGTCGTAGTGGACGCGGTAGTCACCGGTCTCGGTCCGCTCCAGCCGCTCGACCTCGTGCAGCGGCCGGATCTTCGCGCCGTGCGCCAGCGCGGCGGGCAGGTAGTTCGTCAGCATCGACCGCTTCGCGTCGAACCGGCAGCCCGCCATCATGAAGTTGCAGTTGACGCACTTGTCGTTGTCCACCGCCACCGGTGCCGGGTTCGCCGTCCGGCCCGAGTGGTCGCAGGCCGCGGCCCACAGGCCACCCGCGTAGGAGACGTCGTCCCAGTCCTGCTGGGACACCGGGATCGACTCGGAAACCCGGTCGTACCAGGGTTCCAGCGTGTCCCGGCTGATCACCGACGGCCACATGCGGCGCCCGATGCTGCCGTGGCGGTCGAAGACGAACTTCGGCGCCCGCGGCATCGCCGCGAAGTAGACGACGCTGCCGCCGCCGACGCAGTTGCCGCCGAGGATGCTCATCCCGTCACCCGCGACGAAGTCGAACGCCCGGGTGTAGGACGAGCCGAGGGCGTAGTCGTGCTCGACCTCGTCCGCGGCCAGCCACGGCCCGCGTTCGAGCACGACGACCTTCGCCCCGCCCGCGGCGAGGTGGTACGCCGGGATCGAGCCGCCGAAGCCACTGCCGACGATGACGACGTCGGTCTTCTCTATCGCGCTCATGCGGGACTCCCGGAGGGCGTCGTGTCGGGGTGGGGTTCGGCCAGCTTGCGGCCGTAGGAGAACTTCGGGAACCGCCAGAACCCGTCCGCGTCCGGCGGCTTGTAGCCCAGGGCCAGCAGCCCGGGGTGCCCGTCCCGGATCGCCTGGGCGGTGGGCAGGTGGGCGGCGCTGTCGAAGGCCATGTTGCAGAACATCGCCAGGCTCACCCACCCGTCCTTCTCCGGGTGGCCGGGCTTGGTCAGCCGGGTCACCAGCGCCCGCCGGTGCTCGTACGGGAGCGCCACGAACGGCGGGACGTCGGTGTCGATCTCCAGCTCGACCTCACCGGCGTAGGACTTCGCGTGGTCGTTGAGCGACTGCGCGAGGTAAGGCAGGCCGGCGGTGATGCCGGTGGCTTCCCAGCTGATCAGGTCCAGCGCACCCGCCGCGACCGCGCCCGGCCCCGGCGAAGCGCCGGCCACCGCGCGATCCTCCGGGAACCGCTTCTCACCCGGCACGATCGTGTCGGCGTACGCCTCCAGGGTCAGGACCCTGTCCTCTTCTTCGCCTGCCACCGGCCTGCCTCCTCAGCAAACTGTCCCAAGTAGAGCGTTACTGCCCGTGCGGGTCACGCCGCGAGCGGCTTGTCCTCGCCCGCCGCGGCGATCACCGGCGCGGCCGGCTTCTCCGGCGCCTCGGCCTTCGCGGCCTGTTCGGCCTCGAACTTGATCCGCGCCTTGTTCGAGAAGTGCAGGCCCCACAGGAACATCCCGCGGATCAGGCACACCGAAGCGGTGGCGAAGAACAGGCCGTAGGCGATGTGCGAGGCCGTGAAGAACCCGTACATCAGGGCGATCCCCGCGCCGAAGGCGAACTGTGAGAACGGCTTCGACGGTGAGGTGCCCGGGTCGGTCACCATGTAGTTCGTGTAGAGCACGAACGCGATCCCGGTACCCATGGCCAGCGCGCCGGGGATGGCCGTGCCGAACAGCACCCCGCGGAGCACCGCTTGGACGACGAAGAACGACAGCCAGCCCCCGATCAGCCACATCCGGCCGGTCAGCAGCGAGTTGAGCACCGTGCCCGAGATCAGGATGACCGCGACGATCAGCCAGCCGATCCAGGTGTCGACCTTCTCCGAGAAGTGGTACGGCGGAGTCATGTTGACCCACGGGAACACCAGCAGCATCACGGTGATCCCGAAGTTCGACGGGTTCATGTAGTGGCGCATCCGGCCGAACACCGGCGCCTGCAGCACCCACTTGGCCCCGACCGCGACGACGACACCGAAGATCATCGCCCAGATGTGGTCGTTGACGTAGGTCAGCATGTTCAGCGCCAGCGCGGTGATGTGCGCCGGGAACAGGAACTCCACCAGGCCCCGGAACCCGTTGCCGCGGAACCGGACGTCCCGGCCGGTGACGCGGGCGTTCAGGATCTCCAGGCCGATCTCCGTGGTGTACGCGGTCGCCAGCGCGACGAACGGGTACAGCCACGGCTGCTCGAACCCGAGCACGGTGTAGCCGAGGATGTTGAAGATCGAGATCGAGATGGCGAAGCGGCGCAGGGCCGTGATGACCTTGTTGGTCCGCTTCGGCGGTGCAGTGTCCACATTGGTCGTTATGGGCGTCACCATGACGTCACATCTCTTCCTTCGCCTGGGTCCCGAGCTGGTACATGTGGCAGCCCGGCGCTAGCTTCAGGTCCTGCGTGCGCAGCTGCCCGGTGCGGTCCCGCCACTGCAGGTGCACGTCGAGCGGGCCGGTGACGTTCTCGCCCAGCCCGATCTGCACGTCGAAGCTGCGGCGGCCGGCGTGGCCGCTGCTGCCGTCGACGCGGCCCACGTACTTCTTGCCGTCCGCCGTGGTGACGGTGGCCTCGGCGCCGATGGCCGGCGAACCGGCCGAGGGCAGCGGGCCCGGCGCCACGGGGGCGTCCGTGCTCAGCTTGAGCTGCAGGAACTTCCCGGTCTTCGGGCTGTCGTTGTGGTAGAAGACCGGCTGCTCCCACTGCCGCGCGACCGCGAACTCGGGCAGGCCGTCACCGTCGGCGTCACCGACGCCGATGCCGCGGGTGGGCACCGGGACCGCCAGGCCGAGCTTCGGCGCGAGGTCGACGTAGGTGCCGTCCGAGCGCTTCACGAAGAAGTGCAGCGTCTGGTCACCGGCGAGGTCGTCCCCGGGCCGGGCGTTGGGCCACCAGAACGGGTTGGACGTCATGCCGTCGTTGGCCACGGCCAGCTCCTGCAGCTGCGGCCAGCGGTTGACCTGGCCCTTGATGAAGCCGGTCGCCTGGGCGATCTGGACGTCACCGCTGTTGTTGAAGTCCTCGATCTTCGGGTCCCAGCCCCAGCCGGACCACGCCGTGCGGGTGTCGCCGCTTTCGTCGTGGAACGGGGCCACACCCTGCTGCAGCTGCTGCTTCAGGTCGGTGAGGTCCTTGGCGGTGTTGACGAACTGGAGGTTCGACTCCTCGACACCCCACGACGTCGTGATGTTGCTGACGAAGATGTCGTAGAGCCCGTCGTGGTTGAAGTCGCCGAAGTCGACGCCCATGCCCTTGAAGGAGTCGTTGCCGAGCACCTTCGACTTCGGGTCGGTGACCCCGCGGATCCCGGTGACCTCGCCGAACTCGATGGCGCCCGGCTTGGACTTGTTGTAGAGCAGGTGGTCGTGCCCGAAGTCGTTGGCGATGTAGAGCTCGGGCAGGCCGTCGGAGTCGATGTCCGTGGCGCTCGCGCCCAGCGACCAGCCGCTGCGGGCGGCCTCCGGGATCCCCGTGGAGGCGTCCACGAAGGACACCGACGGTTTCGCGCCCGCGGTGGCACCGGTCCAGCGGTAGATGAACTTGCCGCCGCCGTTCTTCGCGTGCGACATCGACTGGTTCATCGTGATGCCGCCGTCGGCGTTCGGGTCGAGGACCTTGCTGTCCGGGAAGTAGTTCCCGATGAAGACGTCCACGTGCCCGTCGCCGTCGAAGTCGCCGATGGTGGCCGCGTTGGTGTTCCACAGCGGGCCGTTGTACTTGCCGTCGGGACCGCGCAGGTTGCCCGGCACCATCTCGGTCGGCTGGAAGGCCGCGGGGGCCAGCTTGGTGGCGCCGGCCTTCTGCAGGAACACGACCGGGGTGCGGCCCCAGTAGTAGACCAGGACGTCCATCCGGCCGTCTTCGTTGAAGTCGCCGGGGACACAGCCCATCGGGGCCATGTAGTCCCAGGTCGGCAGCGGGGCCGGGTCGAGGGCGAAGGGGGCGTAGCGGTCCTGGCCCTTGCCCGGCGTCGGGGTCACGACGACCTGGTCGCTGCGCGGGTCGACCAGGCAGATGTCGTTGGCCAGGCCGTCACCGTCGAGGTCGTTCATCGCGATGGCGGCACCGGTCGAGGACATCCAGGCCGAGATGTGCTCGTACTGCTTGTTCAGCGTACGGACGTTCTGCGACTTCGCCGCCGCCGGCAGCGCGATCGTCATCGGGGTGAATTGGAACTTGCCCGCCAGCTGGTCCTGCTCGGCGGCCGAGACGTTCGGCAGGCGAGCGACGAAGAACATCGTCAGCACCAGCGCGATCGCCACGATGCCCGCCAGCTGCCGGCGCAGCCAGCGCAAGGTCGCGGTCATTGGTTCACTCCTCCACGGGTCAGCACTTCGCCGGCGATCCGCTGCCGCCAGGTTTCGAACGCCGGGAGCTCGCCGTCGACGACCTCCGCCGGGCGCACCTCCTGGGTGATCGCCGCCGCACGTTCGGCCGGCAGCCCGCAGATCGCCCGCGTGGCGACCTCCGTCTCGGGGATCAGCAGGCCCGCGCGCACCCGGGCGTCGGCCGCGAAGGCACTGCCCTGGGCGAGCTGCCCGCGGTGCTCACCCGCGCGCCGGGCGAGCTCGGTCAGCTCGGCCTCGTCGACACCGCACGCGTAGGTCGAGGCGAGGCCGATCCCGGCGTACAGGTCACCGTGGCGCGCCGGGTCGAACCCGGCGACGGTCTTCGTCACCAGGTCGACGTCGGTGCCGCAGATGAACCACAGCGCGCGGCCGATGCCCTGGTCCATGGCCCGCAGCGCGTAACCGCTGTGTTCCTTGGCGGGCCAGGGGAAGTCGCGCTCCTGGTACTGCTGCCGGACGTACTTCTCGGTCTTGAAGTACGCCTGGTGGAAGCCGTAGCCGTCGAGCACCAGCCAGCGCAGCAGCGGGTCGAACCGCTCCGCCTTCGGCCAGGCGAACCGCGGCAGCCGCGCCATCGCCCAGCCGACGCCGACCAGGACGATGTAGTTCTGCAGCGCCCCGCCCGGGTTCGCGAGGAAGTCGTCGACGTGCTTGCGGCCGCCGAAGGGCAGGCCGTCGAGCATCGCGTAGCCCATTCCCGCGCCCTCGTAGGCGAATCCGCGGAACTGGACCGGGATGCGGCTCAGCCATTCCTCGCACTGGGCGGGGTTCCGGGCTTCCACGGCGTGTGCGTAGCCGAGCAGGAACTTCTGCCCGACCGTCTCCAGCAATTCCTGAGCCTGCGGGCTCTTCTTGTGGAAACCACGTTTGTCCAGCGACGTCTCGGAGACGTCCGGTGTGAGGATCCGGCGCCTCAACGCGCGCCAACTGTCGCCCAACGCACTTCCCCCTTCGAGGGTGGTGGTTTCGTACGGTGCTCGTTCCACGGTCACAGATTTCGTACCGGGCGGTCTACTCCACGTTTGCCGCCGCCCGCCTGCCGTATCCGCACGTCAGCTCGCTGCCCGGCGCACGTCCGGCCGGAACTCCGTGCGGATGCGCTCGCGCCAGAGCTCGTACTGCGGCAGAGGACCGTTGTCGTCGGTTTCCGCGGCCTCGGTCCGGTCGGAGACGGCCTGCAGCCCCTGCACCGAAAGATCGGTGAGGACCCCGGCCGCGAGGTGGGTGTGCGCGGGCACGTAGCCCGAATACGTCCGGCCCTTCACGGCGAACACGACACCCAGCGCGAGCTGGTCGTAGTGCTCCCCCGACGCCCGGCGCAGCTTCACCAGCTCGCGCTGGTCGGCGCCGCCGGCGAACGTCGAGGCGAGCCCGACACCGCTCCACAGGTCCGCCCGCCGGTGCTCGGCGAACCGGCCGACCGCCGCGGCCACGGCGTCCGGTTTCCCGCCGTGCATGAACCACAGCGCCCGCCCGACGCCCTGGTCGAACGCCCGGGGGAAGTACTCCGGGCGGCCGGCCCACGGGTAGGGCACCGGCTCGGCCTGCTCCCCCACCCACTTCTCCGTGTCGAAGTAGGCGCGGTCGAAGCCGTAGCCGTCGACGGCGAGCCAGCTCATCACCGGGTGGTAGGGCTCTTCGGTCAGCTCGGGCAGGATGTTCTTCCACAGTGGACGCGGCAGCCGCGCCATCGCGAAGCCGATCCCGATGTAGGTCAGGAAGATGTGCGGCCGCGCCGGCCCCTCCAGCAGCGCGCGGGTGCGGTCGCGGCCGCCGCCCGGCATGGCGTCGAGGATGGTGTAGCCCATCGTCGCGCCTTCGTAGGCGAACCCGCGCTGCTCGGGCTCGACGAGCGCGAGCCGCCGCTCGATCTCCCAGAGGGACGCGCCCTCGATGGCCCATTCGAACCCGCACACCACCGCCTGCGGCACCGCCTCCAGCCGGGCCGTCGCGTCGGTGTGCGTCACGGGGAAGCCGCGTTCGGCGAAGCCGACGGAGGCGATCGAAGGAGCGAGAAAACGCTTACGGAGGACACCGATCAAGGTGGACATCGTCGTGGTGGTCCTTCTGCTCGTCGGGGATCAGGCGGCGGAGCGCAGGTGCGGGCGCTGGGAGGCGAGCATGCGCTGGGTGTAGGGCGACTGCTTCGACGCCAGCGTGATCGCGATGGGCGCGTCGGTCGGGGCCGGCGCGCGCAGTTCCATCCGGGCCGCGGACCGGCCGGACGGCGCCACCTGCACGGTCGAGTAGCCGATCGAGAACCGCGGCTCCTGGGCACCCGGGCGGTGCTGCGCGACCGCGATCGCGGTCCACCGCCCGGCGGGCGCGCCGGGGATGATCAGCTCGCCGGAGTTCATGTCGGCCATGCCGCTGAACGCGACCGGGCCGCACTGGGGCACCGGGTCGGCGAAGAGCCCGACCAGGGTGTCCGCCGGCGCGGAACCGCGCGGCAGGCCGACGTCGATGGCCAGCGTGCCGGTGCCCGGCTGCAGGGAGGCGCAGCTGTGGCCGGCCGCGCGCAGCGCCCGCAGCGGCGGGAGCCGTTGCAGGGTCGGCGAAATCGCCACGAGCAGCTCGGCGACCTGCGGCTCCCGGTACTGCGTCGGCGTCAGCCCGACCGCGTTCGAGAACCGGCTGGTGAACGTGCCGACACTGCTGTAACCGACGCTGCACACGATGTCGGAGACGTTCAGCGAGGTGGTCAGCAGCAGCCGCTTCGCCTCGAACAGGCGCACCGCGGCGAGGAAGCGGCCGGGCGTGACGCCGGTGGCGTCGGCGAACATCCGCGAGAAGTGGAAGCGGCTGACGAACACCTCGGACGCGAGGTCGGCCAGCGTGATCGGCTCGAAGTACCGTTCCCGGATCGACGAGATCGCCTGCAGCACCGCGGGCCGGACCGCCTTCTCCACGCGCTCGAGAGCCGGGCGCCGGGGCGGATCGTCGAACTCGCTGTCGTGTCCGACAGACGCAACAGAGTGCAACATCATCAGTCCAACCTCGAATTCCCCTGGTGGCTGTTCTCCTCTGCTGCCAGGGAAGACGCCGCGGGTCGCAGATCGATTGACGAGTGATCGAGGGTTCCGGTGATCGTTCGCCACCGTTCGCGGGACACCCGGCCGAGTGCGGGTGATCCACCCGGGCCGCCCGTGCGGAACGCCCGGGTGCGGTGTGCCGGACGCCCGCGGAGCTGATCGACGGCGCTCCCGCGTGACGAGCGTCTGGTCCGATCCAGGGACCCCGCGAGCTCGCGGATCGGCGGTTCGACCAGATGGCCGCGGGTGCGCCGCACACACCCGGGACCTGCGAAACGCATGTGGTGGCGGGGTGAACGCATGTCGACTCTGGTGGGCGGTTCACTGGCCGCCGGGGCGGCGCTCTGTCACATTCGGACAGAAGCCCGGAGTTCGGCCGTCCACCGACCCGCGCGGCACGACCTGGGGAGCGCGAGGACGAACAGACGATGGTGGAGGCCTGTCATGTACTCCGAACTGCAGCGAACCGACGAGCCGGACCGCGGCACCGTCCACTTCACCGTGCTGGGGCCGCTGGAGGTGTTGCGCCAAGGCGTCGACTACGCGCCGAGCGCACCGAAGATCCTGTCCCTGCTGGCCGTGCTCGTGATGCGGCCGGGAAAGATGGTACACATCGACACGCTGATCCGGGAGCTCTGGTCGGATCACCCGCCGCGCACGGTGCGCACGACGTTGCACACCTACGTCTACCACCTGCGCCGGTGCATCGACCAGAACGGGCTCGCGGCCGACGGCGAGGCGATGCTGGCCACCAAGCACACCGGTTACACCTTCAACATCGACCCGTCCCAAGTGGACACCTACCGCTTCATCCGGCTGCAGCAGGCCGGGCAGGAGCGCCAGGAGGCCGGTGACCACTCCGGGGCGGCCGACGCCTACCGGGACGCGCTCGACGTCTGGACCGGCCCGCCGTTCGCGAACGTCCAATGTGGACCGGTGCTGTCCGCGTACCGGACCGAGCTGCTCGAACAGCGGCGCAGTGTCCTGCACATGCGCATCGAGGCGGAGATCGTCAGCGGGCGGCACCGCGAGCTGATCGGCGAGCTGCGCTCGCTGACCACCGGCAGCCCGCTCGACGAAGCCCTGCACGGGCAGCTGATGCGCGCGCTCGGCCGCAGCGGCCGCCGGTCCGACGCGATGGCCGTCTACCGCAGGCTCCGCTCGCGGCTGGCCGGCGAGCTGGGCGTCGAACCGTGTGACGACCTGCAGGTGCTGCACCGAGAGCTGATCTCCGAGGGCGACCACCGCTGAGCCGCCCGCCGCTTCCCCGGCAGCCGCCGGAGTCCGTCGTACCGCCCCGAAAAGAAGTGAGGAAAGTTCGATGCCCACTCCGCACACCCGCGCCTACGGCCAGTACTGCGGCGTCGCCCGCGCCCTCGAGATCGTCGGCGAACGCTGGTCGCTGCTGATCATCCGGGACCTGGTCCTCGGTGCGAAGCGCTACGACGAGCTGCAGACCGGCTTGCCGAAGATCCCGCCGTCCATCCTGTCCGCCCGGCTCAACGAGCTGGAGGCCACCGGGGTGATCCGCCGCCGCGTCCGCGCCGAGCTCGACGCGGGCCTCGTCTACGAGCTGACCCAGTACGGCAGCGAGCTCGACCAGATCCTGCTGGACCTCGGCCTCTGGGGCGCCCGCTCGCTGCAGACCCCGGCCGCCGACGACGTGGTCATCCTCGACTCGGCCATCCTGTCGCTCTACTCCACCTTCCGCGCCGAGCGCGCCGAAGGCGTGCAGGTCACCTTCGAGATCCGCTACGACGACCGGATGATCGTGCACGCCCTCGTCGAGGACGGCGTGGTCAAGGTCGGCGAAGGCCGCTTCCCCGGCGCCGAGCTGGTGATCAAGGCGACGCACGGGTCGGCGCTGCTGGACGTGATGAGCGGCCGCCTCTCCGCGGCCGAGGCGGCCCGCTCGGGCAAGCTCGCCATCGACGGCGACGTCACGGACCTGGAGCTGTTCGCGCAGCTGTTCCACGTGCCCGCGGCCCCGGAGCCGGCCACCGGCATCGTGGTCCGCTGACCCGGCCGGCGAGCACATCGGGCCGGCGGCATCGGCACCCGGCGAAGGGAGCCGGTCGATCCGTCGGCCGGCCCACCGAACACGGCCGGACCGGCCGGACCGCCGCCATCGTGGTCCGCTGAACCCGCTCGGCACGGTCGGACCGTCGGCATCGGCGCTCGCCGAACCCGGCGAAGCCGATCAGCACGGCGGGTCCGGTCAGGCCACCGGCATCGTCGTCCGCCGAACTCGGCGAAGCGAGCAGATCGGGCCGGTCCGGTCCGGTCCGGCCGAGCCGGTCAAACCGTTGGCGGCCCACTGAAACCGGCCAGGCCCGGTCTGCACGGCCGGGCCGCCGGCACCGGCACGCGCTGAACCCGGCGAAGCCGATCAACCCGGCGAGAGCGGCGGGTCCGGTCAGACCACCGGCATCGTCATCCGCCGAACCCGGCGAAGCGCGCCGGCCGGTCCGGTCAGGCCGTCGGCCGGTCCGGGTCGAGCCGGCCGGGGTCGAGCCGGTCCGCCCGGTCCCGCAGGTAACGGCGTTCCGGCCCGCTCTCGGTCCGTTCGGCCGCCCGCAGGTAGTGCTCGCGCGCGTCGGCCGGGCGGCCGGCGCGTTCGAGCAGGTGGGCCCGCACGGCGTCGACCCGCCGGGCCAGGTCGAGCTTGCCCTCGACCCGGTCCAGCACGTCCAGGCCGGCGGCGGGGCCCGCCACCTGCGCGACGGCGACGGCGAGGTTCATCGTCACCACCGGGCTCGGCATGAGCTCGCCCAGCACGCCGTAGAGCTCGACGATCTGCGGCCAGTCCGTCTCGTCCGTGCCGGGCGCTTCGTCGTGCAGCGCCGCGATCGCGGCCTGCACCTGGTAGGGCCCGACCGGGCCGCGCCCCAGCGTCGCCCGGACGAGCGCGGCGCCCTCGGCGATCATCGCCGCGTCCCAGCGGCCGCGGTCCTGCTCCGGCAGCGCGACGAGCTCACCGCCGGGGCCGGTGCGTGCCGCCCGCCGCGCGTCGGTCAGGAGCAGCAGCGCGAGCAGGCCCGCCACCTCGCCCTCGGCCGGGAGCAGCGCGTGCACGGCGCGGGTCAGCCGGATCGCCTCGGTGGCCAGCTCGGCGCGCACGAGGTTCTCCCCCGACGTCGCCGTGTACCCCTCGTTGAAGATCAGGTAGAGCACCTGCAGGACCACGCGCAGCCGCTCCGGGAAGTCCGACGGCGAGGGCTCGCTGAACGTCGACCCCGCGGCGGCGATGCTCTCCTTCGCCCGGGTGATGCGCCGGGTCATCGTCGTCTCGGGCACCAGGAACGCGCTCGCGATCTGCGCCGTGGTCAGGCCGCCGACCGCGCGCAGCGTCAGCGCGACCTGCGAAGGCGGCGACACCGCGGGGTGGCAGCACAGGAACAGCAGCGACAGCGTGTCGTCGGCGTCCGCGGACCGCTCCTCGCCGGGGCCGGGGACGACCGCCGCGGTCACCGGCTCGCGCACGGCGGCCGACTCCTCGCGCCGCCGCCGGGCGCTCTCGCTGCGCCACAGGTCGGTCAGCCGCCGGGTCGCGACCGTGACCAGCCAGGCGCGCGGGTTGTCCGGCACGCCCTCGGCCGGCCACTGCTGGCTCGCCGCGAGCAGGGCCTCCTGGACGGCGTCCTCGCACGCGTCGAACTGGCCGAACCGGCGGACCAGCACGCCCAGCACCTGCGGCACCAGCGGGCGCAGGACCTCGGCGACCGGGGCGGGCGCGGTCACCTCACGAACCGGGGATCGCGGACTCGGCGTCGGCGAAGAAGACGATTTCGCGCACCTCGACGGCGAGCCCGTCGATCGCGGCGTCCGGGATCATCGCCGCCAGCTCGAGGGCGCGCTCCCGGTTCCCGACGTCCACGAGGTAGTAGCCGGCGAGGAACTCCTTCGACTCCAGGAACGGGCCGTCGGTGATCGCCGGCAGGCCCCCGCGCACCCGCACGACGCTGCTGTCGGCGACCGGGGCGAGGGCCTGGGTGCCGATCATCTCGCCGGACTCCCGGATGGTGCGGATGAACTCCTGGTGCCCGCTCATGATGCCGTCCATGTCCTGCTCGGACAGTCCGGCCATCACGTCGGGGTTCAGGTACATCGCCAGCAGGTACTTCAACTCCGGGCTCCCTTCGCGCCACCGCCACCTGGTCGTCGCCACGAACATAGCGCCGCACGCGCGGAGTCGAGCGGCCGCGGGTCCGCGTGCCAGGCTGGGCCTGCGCAGCCCGGTTACCTCGGCACCAGGAGGGTGGCACCGATGGCCGACGTGTTCACGGACCTGCAGGTCGAGACCGAAGGGCTGGTCAAGCTGGCCGAGCGGCACGGGTACGGCCCCGGCCCCGACCTCACCGGCCACTTCGCCCGGCTGACCTCGACCGCGCGCCTGGTCCGGCTCAGCGTCGAGAACCCCGGCTCGTTCGGCGTCATCCCGCAGGTCTCCTACGACTCGCTCGACGAGGCGATCGTGTCCTGGCTGATCGAGCAGCGGAAGGCCAACGCCCTGCTCGCCGCGTCCCCGCCGGAGCCGGCGCTGCCGTGGAGCGACGGGCCGCTGCGCCCGTCGGTGCTCGCCGCGGCCGCGCTGACCGAGCTGTTCGCCGGCGGCCAGGACATCGCGGACGCGCTCGGCGTCCGCCCGCGGCGCGACGACGCCGTCGGGCACGTCGCCTACTACGGCGTCCGGACCAGGGACCGCGCCTACCGGCGGCACCGGCTGACGCCGCCGGGGCCCTTCCGGTTCGAGCTGCGGGCGCCGTCCGGGATCCAGTGGACGTTCGGGGCGGAGGACGCCGACGGCCGCGTCGCCGGCTCCGCCGAGGACTTCTGCCTGCTCGTGACCGGCCGCCGCCGCGCCGAAGACCTCGCGCTGACGTTCATCGGCGAGCACCCCGCGCAATGGCTGGAACTGCTCGAGAGCTGAGGCGCGTCACTCGAAGGGCGCGGGGTCCCCGGCGCCGTAGCGCACGATCTCCGGTTCACCGGAGGAGAAGTCGACGACCGTGGTCGGCTCGACGCCGCAGTCACCCGAGTCGAGCACCGCCTCGAGCTGGTGGTCGAGCTCTTCCTTGATCTCCCAGCCCTGCGTCATCGGCTCTTCCGAGCCGGGCAGCAGCAGCGTGCTCGACAGCAGCGGCTCCCCGAGCGCGGCGAGCAGCTCCTGGGTGACGTGGTGGTCGGGGATGCGCACGCCCACCGTTTTCTTCTTCTCGTGCATCATCCGCCGCGGCACCTCCTTGGTGGCCGGCAGGATGAACGTGTAGCTGCCGGGTGTCGCGGCCTTGATCGCGCGGAACACCGAGTTGTCGATGATGACGAACTGGCCGAGCTGGGCGAAGTTCTGGCACACCAGGGTGAACTGGTGGCGGTGGTCCAGCTTGCGGATGGAGCGGATCCGGTCGAGACCCTCGCGGTTGCCCGGCCGGCACCCGAGCGCGAAGCACGAGTCGGTCGGGTAGGCGATCAGCCCGTCGGCGCGGAGGATGTCGACGACCTGGCCGAGCGCCCGTTTCTGCGGGTTGTCCGGGTGCAGGTCGAAATAACGTGCCATGGCCCGTGAGCCTAGGGTCACCGCCCGTGCACGGCACGGCGGGCCCGGGCGTCTCCCTGCGTGCGGTGTCCCCGCGAGCCGGGAGACAGCGCCGGCCCGGCCGGCGCACAATCGGCGTCGAGCCTGTCGTAGGGCCACAGCCGGGAGGACCCGCCGTGACAGAACTGACCCTGCCGGAGTCCCAGCGGGCTCCCGCCGTCACGTTGTGGAAGTACCAGTTCGAAGGGCCGGACGGCCGGGTCCTGCTCGCGGACCTGTTCGGCGAGCGCGCACGGCTGGCCGTGTACCACCCGATGCCGGACTTCAGCGGCCCGGAGGACCTGGTGCCGACGGCCGAGGTCACGGCCGCGCTCGCCGACGAGGACCTGCGGCTCGTGCTGGTCTCCCACGCCCCGTACCCCAAGCTGGAGCAGTACCGGCACCACTTCGGCCGGAACCTGCCGGCGTACTCCGTGGTGAGCGCCGGCTTCGCCGAGGACTTCGCGGCGACCCACCGGATCCCGTCGGCCGAGCGCACCGGCCCGTGGGACGACGACTGCGCCGGGCTGAGCTTCTTCCGCCGGGAGCGGGACTCCGTGCGCCACATCGGATCGATCGCCGTGCCGCAACTGGACTTCCTCGGGCTGCTCGCCGTCCCGGGGCCGGTCCCGTTCGCCCGGCGTGCCGGGCAGTAGCACCGGACCGCGACGGCGACGGGTTGCGAGGAATGGTCCAGACCGATTCCGGTTACCGGGGTCCCGGCCGCGAGTGGGCTAGGATGGTTCGCGGACGGACGGCACTGCGCCCTGGCCGGTCCCGGAGTAGCTGGCCGCACCCCACAGCCGGAGGGTTGCCGATGTCCCCGGTCGCAGCTCTCGAGCCCACCCCCGGGCAGTCCGCCACGGCCGAAGCCCGCGGCACCACGGGCGTGGACCCCCGGCCCCGGCTGGCGACCTACCTGGCGGCCGGCATCATCGTGGCCGTCATCGCCGGGTTCAGCGTCATCGGGATCGCCAACCTGCTGCCGGCCTCGGTCGACGTCCTGCACGGCGTGTACGGCCTGCTCGGCATCACCGCGCTGCTCGCGATCCAGCTGCTGTGGTTCAGCCGGCCCACCGCCCGGCTCCGCTCGAGGACCAGCCACGTCCTGTTCGCGGTGATGATCGTGCTCGCCTACGTCCCGATCCTGGCGTTCGGCATGCTGTGGGCCGACATGCCGGACTTCGTCGGCGGAGCGGCGCTGCTGGTCCTGCCGTCCCGCTGGGCGTGGCCCGCGCTGGCCGCCACCTACGGCAGTGTCATCTGGATCTACCTGGACCACGGCCAGGACCTGCTGTCGACCTTCTACGGCGGCCTGGCGATGCTGGTCTACAGCCTGGTCTTCTACCTGCTGGCCCGGCTCGCCCGGATGGTCTACGAGCTGCACCTGGCCCGCACCGAACTGGCCCAGCGGGCCGTCGCCGAGCAGCGCCTCGCCTTCGCCAGGGACCTGCACGACCTGCTCGGGCTGAGCCTGTCGGCGATCGCGCTGCGCGGCGAGCTGGTGCACCGCCTGATGCGCAAGTCCGCCGAGCGCGCCAAGGAGGAGCTCGCAGAGATCACCGCGACCGCCCAGCGCACGCTCTCCGACGTCCGCGCGGTTTCGCACGGCTACCGCGAGCTGTCGCTGGAAAAGGAGTCCCGGACGGCCGAGTCCCTGCTCGGCGCGTCCGAGATCGCCGTGCAGGTGCACCTCGAGCAGGAGGACCTGCCGGTGCAGGCGCGGACCCTGCTCGCCAGGGTGCTGCGGGAGGGCGTCACGAACGTCCTGCGCTACAGCGACGTCGAGCACTGCCAGATCAACGTGCGCCAGCACGACGGCAAGGTCACCCTGGAGATCGTCAACGACGGGGTGACCGCCGACCAGGCGGCCCTGGAGCCGGGCAGCAAGCTCACGAAGCTGCCCGAAGAGGTGGCGGCGCTCGGCGGCACCGCCACCGCCGAGGCCGGCCCGGACGGCCGGTTCACCCTGCGCGTCGAACTGCCCCTGCCCGCCGTGTTCGACCGGCCGGAGGAGGACCCGGCCGGGCCCGAGCCCGCGGCCGAGTCCCGGCGGATCCGGCTGCTGCTGCCGGTGGTGATGTCGCTGCTCGGCGCCGGGGCGGTGGTGCACGTGATCCAGCTGACCACCGTGCCGTGGCGGATCGCGCTGGTCGCCGGCTCGGTGACGGCCCTGCTGGCCCTGCAGTTCTCCTACTTCAACCGCCCGTCGACGGTGCTGCGCACGGCCCAGAGCTACGCGATGCTCTTCGTCCAGGCGTGCCTGATCTACCTGCCGCTGGTGGCCCTCGGGAACGACTGGGCCAGCGTCCTCGGCCTGCTGCTCGGGAGCGCGCTGCTGGTCATGCCACCCGCGATCGGCTGGGTGTTCTTCCTGGTCAACATCGCCGCCTACGCCGAGATCCAGCGCCTCACCGGGGCGAGCACCGCCGCGACCGTCTTCTACACCGTCGCGGCGGTGATGATCGGGCTGGCCGTGTTCGGCCTCCTCTGGCTGGCCCGGCTGGTCACCGAGCTGGACGAGACCCGCCGCCGCCTGGCCGAGATGGCGCTGGCCGAGGAGCGGCTGCGGTTCGCCAGGGACCTGCACGACCTGCTCGGCATGAGCCTGTCCGCGATCGCGCTGAAGAGCGAGCTGACCGCCCGGGTGCTCCCGCTGGACCGCGGCCGGGCCACCGAGGAGCTGGTCGAGGTCCTCCAGCTGACCCGGCAGGCGCTGTCCGACGTCCGTTCGGTCGCCAGCGGCTACCGCGAGCTGTCGCTGGACAACGAGTCGCGCGCCGCCCGGTCCGTGCTGGTGGCCGCCGACGTCCGGGTGCGCATGGAGATGCTGCAGGACGAGCTGCCGACCCCGGTGCGCACGGTGCTGGCGGTCGTGCTGCGCGAAGGCGTCACGAACGTGCTGCGGCACAGCTCGGTGGAGAGCTGCGAGATCGCCATGCGGCGCTCGGACTCGGGCGTGACGCTGGAGATCGTCAACGACGGCGTGACGGGCACCGACCCGTCCCCGGCCCCGGCGTCCGCCAACGGCGCGAGCCGCGAAGTCTCCCCCGGAACCGGAATCGGCAACCTCTCCCACCGCGTCGCGGACCTGGGCGGAAAGCTGACGGCGGGCGTGGAGGCGGACGGCCGCTTCCGGCTCCGCGCGGTGGTACCGGTCTGAGCCGGAGCACTGGCGTCGCGGGTCTTGCCGTCTGCAGTGGAGCCATGGCCCCGGCACACGCAGCCGCGCCCGGCCCGGCCCGGCTCAGCTCGGCTCACCGAACCGGAGCCGGATCCAGCCGGTCACCGGCGCGGACCCACCTGCCCGACTCCGCGCGGGCCACATCGCCCCGGCCAAGCTGCTCCACACGCCATAAACCTCGGCGGCGGCCGACCACCGGCCCCAGCACCGCGCAGCCGCGCCGACCCGAACCACCGGCCCCACCCCTACGTAACCAAGCCGAACCGACCACCACACCCAGCCGACCACCGCACACCGCAAACCCCGGCCGGCAGCCGACCACGGAAACGGAACCAGACCACCAGCCCCGGCTCCACGCGGCCACACCGGTCTGAGCCGAACCACCAGCCCCAGCACCGCGCAGCCGCGCCGACCCGAACCACCGGCCCCACCCCCACGCCGCCAAGCCGAACCGACCACCAGCCCGACTCCACGCAGCCCCGCCGGTCTGAGCCGGAACCGGCGTCAGATCCAGTCGGACTCCTCGGCGATGCGGATGGCGTCGACCCGGTTGCGGGCGTTCAGCTTCGCCACCACCGTCGTCAGGTAGTTGCGGACCGTGCCCGCCGACAGGTAGAGCCGCGCGGCGACCTCCACGGTGCCGTAGCCCTGGGCGGTCATCCGCAGCACGTCGCGCTCGCGGCCGGTGAGCGGGCAGTCGACGGTGTCCCACGCGGCCAGTGCCAGGTCGCCGTCGACCATGCGGCGGCCGGCCAGTACCCCGCGCACCGCGTTGGCCAGCTTGTCCGGGGGCGCGTCCTTCAGCAGGAACCCGCCCACCTTGGCGTCCAGCGCCCGCCGGAGCGTGCCCGGGCGGCCCAGGCTGGTGAGGATGAGCGTGCGGCACTCCGGCAGCCGTTCGTGCAGCTCACCGGCGGCGGTCAGGCCGTCCATGCCCGGCAGGTCGATGTCGATCACGGCCACCTGGGCGCGGTGCTCGCGGGCCGCGGGCAGGATCTCGGTCCCGTTCGCGACCTCCGCGACCACCTCGATGTCGTGCTCGAGGCCGAGCAGCGCCACCAGGGCACCCCGGACTATGTGCATGTCTTCGGCAACGAGCACTCGGATCACGGATGCCTCCCCAGACGGCTCTCCCCGGAACTCTCCCCAGAAACCCAGTTAAACACCGTGTACGCCAAAGTCGTTACCCCGTTCAGGCGCCCTTGGGCACTACTGACGCAAATACAGGGGCATTAGGGCAAGAGCACGGTTAAAAATACCGCCACGCACTCGGGCGGCTACCCGAAGTGACAGAGTCAGTTCGTGTCGGAAACTTTCCGGCAAGGGGTGAGGGGACGGCGTTGTCCCACCAACGCGGCGGGCCGGCCGTGGCGGGCACAGAGTGCCCGGTCACGACCGGCCCGTGGTGAGAACGCCCGGCATCGGCGCTCGGTCAGGCCGCCTCGAGCACGTCGACGCGGCAGATGCTGGCCCGGACGGCCCCGGCGGCCGGCGCGCTGTCTCCCCACAGCTCGAACCGGTCGATGACCAGCCCGGTGGCGCGCTCGCTGCTTTCGGTCTCGATACCCAGGTCGGCGAAAAGTGTGTGAACGTCAGCAGAAAAAGGTGCGGACATTGTTCTCTCCCAGTGGCGAAGATGAATGCTTCACGTGACATAAATAGTCACCCAGCACGCCGATGACGGCCAGTGCCCGCATCACCGGCCACTTGTGCCTTACACATGCTCTGCCTAGTGCCCGGCGTTGCTCCGAACAGACCAGTGAATATCCGGAAGAAGCGCCCGGAAACCCGAATTGCGACTCTGCGTCACCGATTGACTGCGATGTGTCGCGGATCACAGGGGTCGCGGATGTGTCGAGGGGCCGACGAGAACCACCGGATCGGGACGTTCGCGGGCATGTGCAAAACGCATGTCCGCACCCGGCGAAATCCATCCGCACCGGTGCGCTGAGCACTTAAGAAGTAGACGGCGACCGTTCTAGGGTTTTAGACGCAACCCATTTCTCCGCACCGGATGCCTTCGCCGGGAAGGCGCGGGGCGGCCACGTCGACTGAGGGGACGGCCCACCATGGATGAGATCGTCCGGCAGGCGGTGGCACGGGCCATCGTGACCATGCGGGACAGACTGGGCGAACGACTGACGATCGACGACCTCGCCCGCGCCGCGATGTTCAGTAAGTTCCACTTCACCAGGGTGTTCCTGCGGACCACGGGGCTCTCGCCCGGCCGGTTCCTCTCGGCCATGCGGCTCGCCGAGGCCAAGCGGCTGCTGACGACCACCACGATCTCGGTCGCCGACATCAGCCACCAGGTCGGGTACAACAGCGTCGGGACCTTCAGCGCCCGCTTCAGCGGCAGCGTGGGCGTTTCCCCGTCGAGTTACCGCCAGCTGCGCGGCGCGTCACCGCGGATCGCCGAGCGGCCGGACCACCGGCTGCCCGGTGCGACGGTGCGCGGCCAGCTGCACGCCATGCCGCCGGCCGAGGTCGGGCCGGTGTTCGTCGGGCTGTTCCCGGCCCGGATCGCCGAAGGCCTGCCGGCGCGCCACACCCTGGTGCCCGGCCCGGGGCCGTACACGCTGGCGGACGTGCCGCCGGGCTCGTGGTACCTGATCACCCACGCGTACGGCGCCAACCCGCTCGACCAGTACGGCCAGCGCCCGTTCACCGGGCTGACCGGGCCGGTGACCATCCCGGTGGGCGTGACCGCGCGCCTGGCCGACGTCCGGCTGCGGCCCCGGCGCGGGTTCGACCCGCCGGTGCTGCTGGCGCTGCCCGACCTGCGCAAGGCCGTGGCGGCCCACGCGGTGGCCGTCTGAGGAAGGGAACCGCGCGCGGTGCGCCACTTCGCACCGCCGCGATTCCCCGGGCCGGCGGGCATTTCCGCGCCGGTGCGACGGGGCGCGGAATGGGGCGCGCCTTTCGCGAAAACGACGGCGGTGACGGGCAATGGCGTACCATTGCACACGGGGTATCGCCTACTGGGGTGCGAGGTATCGCGGTGATCAGGGTATTGCTGGCCGAGGACATGCACATGGTCCGCGGCGCTTTGGTCGCGCTGCTCAACCTCGAGTCCGACATCGAAGTCGTCGCCGAGGTTTCCGCGGGCGACGAGATCCTCCCGGCCGCCAAGGCGACCCAGCCGGACGTCGCGGTGATCGACATCGACCTGCCGGGCAAGGACGGCCTGTCCGCGGCCATCGAAATCCACGAGACCCTGCCCGACTGCCACACGCTGATCCTCACCAGCCTGGGCCGGCCAGGTACGGTCCGGCGCGCGCTGGACGCCAAGGTGAACGGTTTCCTGCTGAAGGACGCGCCGTCGGACAAGCTCGCGAACGCCGTGCGGTCCGTCGCGATCGGACGGCGCGTCATCGACAGCGAGCTCGCGCTCGCCGCCTGGGAGACCAACGACTGCCCGCTCACGCCGCGGGAGATCGAGATCCTTTCGCTCGCCGCCCGCGGGCGCACGGTCTCGGACATCGCCGCCGACCTGTTCCTCTCGGCCGGCACGGTCCGCAACTACCTGGCCGCGGTCGTGACGAAGCTGAACGCCCGCAACCGGGTGCACGCCATCCGCATCGCCACCGAGGCGGAGTGGCTCTAGGCGCGGCGCCCGCGGACGCCGTCGGCGCCTGGCTGACCGGCACCGCCGACGGCCGCTGATCCACCGGGCCGGCGCCGGTGGGTCCGCCGAACCCGTCCCGCCGAACCGCCGCCACCCGCGCCGGATTCCCGCACCGCGCCACCACAGCCGTCCCGCAGGACAAGCTCGCTGTCTCGAATGGACAGCACCGGAGAAAGCGCTTCCGGCCGGGCCCTCACACCGGGATCTCGGCCACCAGCCGGTGGGTGCCGTCCGGCTCGGCCTCCGCGGTGAACCGGCCGCCGAGGGCCTCGACCCGGCGGCTCAGGTTGACCAGACCACTGCCGGAGCCCGCCGGGCGGCCGGCGAACGCGCCGACGCCGTCGTTGACGATCTCCAGCCACGCGGTGCCGTCCGACGTGGACACGCTGAACGCGCACCAGGTCGCCGAGCTGTGCCGGACCACGTTCGTGACACCCTCCCGCAGCACGGCGGCCAGCGTGCTCGCCACCTGGGGCGGGAGGTCGCCGGTGCCGGCCCGCGCCGAGGTCACCCGGACCCCGGCCGCCCTGAGCACGTCCACGACCGCGCGGCACTCGTCGTCGAGCGACAGCTCCCGGTACCCGGCCGCGACGGCCCGGACGTCGGCCAGCGCACGCCGCGACATCACCAGCAGCTCCGCCAGTTCCTCCTTGGCCGCCGCCGGCCGGGTGAGGACCAGCCGGTCGACCAGTTCACCCTTGAGGGTGATCGCCGACAGGCTGAGCCCCAGCAGGTCGTGCATGTCCCGGGAGAACCGCCTGCGCTCCTCGGTGACCGTCCGCCGTTTCAGCTCGCGGACCTCGGACTCCCGTTCGGCGGCCAGCCGCGCGGCGGTGGCCGACCCGAACAGGGCCGCCCCGGCCACCGCGGTCACCGCGGCGGCGGTGAGGCCGTCGAGCGCCTCGACCGCGGGCCGTTCGGACAGCGCGACGAGCACGCCGGCCGCCAGGCTGACGAACACCACCGCCGGGACCGACCGGGCCGGTCGCGCCACCAGGAGGACGCCGCCGGCGAGGAAGCCGCTCGCCACCGCCCAGCGCGGCCCGAGCTGCAGCATCGGCAGCCAGCTCAGCGCGGCGAGCAGGATCAGCGCGGGAACGGGCCGGCGGGCGCGCACCCGGCCGAGCCCGGCGAGGTAGACGACGACGAGGGCGGCGGTGTACCCGGCCGCCGAGACCTGCACCGGCCAGGGCTCCCGCCCGGTGAGTGTGAAGGCCGGTACCAGCAGGCCGACCGCGACGGCGGCCGCGAACCGGGCGCCGGTGACCAGGCGGCGGAAGTCCCGCTGCCCGCGTGCCGCCACGGCGGCCCGCACCTCGTCCGGCTCGGCCGGCTCATCTGGCTCGTCGGCGGCCGCGACCGTCCGGGCGGCCAGGCCGATCCCCGAAATCCGCACCGGAACAACCACGGCCCCTCCCGTGTCGCCACCCCGAGAGACCACGGTAACAGGAGGTCGGCTCCGGCGACGGCCAGTCACCGGAACGGCGTCACCCCGGCAGGTCCAGCACGCACTCTCCGACACTGACCTCGGCCGGCCACGCCAGCCCCAGCGTGCGGTCCACCCGGTCGCCCGCGTCGACCGGCACGGCGTGTGCGGTCAGCCCCATCGCCAGCCCGGTCAGGTAGAGGATCTGCTGCAGGCAGCCGACGTGCACCAGGGTCGTCGCGTACGCGGCCTTGCCGAGGACCCACGCGGTCCGCGCCAGCCGCGCGGTGATCGTGAGCAGGACCGGCGGGCGCCGGTGGCCGCCGGCGCCGATCATCGCGAGGTCGAGCAGGGCGGCCAGCGCCGCGGGGTCGTCGTTGACCGGCGTGAGCGCGTGCCCGAGCGGGTCGTAGTGGTAGATCCCGGGCGCCAGGCCGGCGCAGCGGTTGACGCTGAGGTAGATCTCCAGCTCGTAGAGGCAGCCGATGCTGAAGTACGGCCGCTGGGACGCCTCGTGGGTGGGCCAGCCGGGGAGGTGGGCCGGGCCGATCGAGCGGACCCGGGCGGCCCGGAAGAGGAACTCGCCCACCTGCTCGGCGGTGAGGCTCCGGCCGTTCGACTCCGGGCAGCTGTGGTCGTGTTCGAGCAGCGAGGTCAGGCTCGCGCCGTCGGACCCGACGGTCACCGGGTCCGGGCGGTGCAGCGGGATCGCCGGGCCGGCGGGGAGCGGCTTGAGCACCGGCGGCTCCGGCCCCGACCGGTCGCCACCCGGCTCCAGCGGGCCGACCTTCTGCCAGGTCCGGCTGCGGGAGTGGAACATCAGGTCTTCCGGCGGCCACACCGCCAGGTCGGTGTCGGTGTCCTCGGCGAACTCCGCCTCCGGCCCGGCGGCCAGCGCCACCCCCGCGGCCACCAGGAAGGCGACGATGTCGGCGACGACCGGCTCCGGCAGCCCGCTGTCCGCCGCGACCTGCTCGACGGTGACGGGCCCGGCCAGCGACGAGGCGACGGTGACCGCGGGCCGCCGCAGCAGCGCGAGCCGGTAGCGGGCGCGCGGCGACTCGACGACGAGCGCGCCGCCGTCCGGCCGCATCGTGGCGAACCGCGAGAGCTTGACCAGCCGGCCGGGCGGGACGGGCTCGGCGGAGAACACCGGCGCCTGGGTCACCGGGATGGCCGAGAGCACCGGCCCGCGGCCGTCGCTGAGGCCGACCGAGTGGACCACCGAGCCCGCCAGCCGTTCGAGGACCTTGCGCAGCATCCCCAGCCAGGCGCCGGCGGCGTCCGGCATCGACGAGGCGAGGTTGTCCATCGAAACCGGCCCCAGCAGCATCCGGCCCAGCGAGTCGCGCACCTGCGGGGCGATGTGCGGCAGCTCGTACTCACCCCACCACGTGACCGCGACCAGGGTGTCGTCCTCCCCGTTCTCCAGCAGGGTGTCTTCGGTGAACGACCAGAGCCGGACGGTCTCCGAGCCCGCTTCCGGGCGGTCAGCAGGCACAGCGAACTCCTAGAGCGGGTACCGCGAGTGGGTGGAGCTACAGGAACATGGGCAGCGGGTTGAGCCGGTCGTACGGCGTCGGGGCGTCGAGCCTGCCGAGCCGCACGGGCACGTCGAACAGGCGGCCCGGGGCGAAGCGGGCCCACAGCGGCCGCAGGCCGGGTGCGAGCACCTTGACGACCGGGATCCCGACGTCGGGGCGGGTCTGGTCGAGCACCAGCAGCTCGAGGCCGGCCCCGCCGAGCGTCGTGGCCAGCGCTTCGACGTCGTCGCCGACGTCGTCGCGCTCGACGAACGGGAAGTCGCCCGCCGCCCGCATCCGCTCCCCGGCCGCCGGCCGGAGGTAGGGCTGGTTCGCGACGGTGGCGAACTCCAGCCAGCGGCGCGCGTCCGGGTCGTCCAGCTCGTGGCCGGCGGCCAGCACGATCGGCAGCATCTGGTTGAGCTCGGTGACCGCGCGGCGCACCGCGATGCGCGGGTCGAGGTGGGCGCCAAAGCCGAGGATGACGTCCTCGCGCGGGCCGTCGGTGCGCCGCGACAGCGCGGCCATCACCGGCACCCCGAGGTCCGAGGTCAGGTCGAGCACCCACAGCTGGCGGCCGATGCCCCCGTAGTTGCGGGTCATCTCCTCCAGCCACCGGTCGCCGAAGGAGTTCAGGTCCACCCCCGGCACCGGGACGCGGTTGTACCACCACAGCGCCACGGCGTCGCGTTCGACGAGCTCGAGCGCGCCCTGCAGGATCGCGTCCTCCAGGCTGCTGCCCGCCGCCGCGCCGTTCGAGTCGGCGTGCACCCCGCGCGCGCCGGGCGTGCCGTAGTACAGGTGCGCCGTCGGCAGCAGCCGGCGCCGCCCGGTCAGCGACCACACCGGCGTCCAGTCGATCGCCGCTTCGGTGTCGAACCGCTCGGGCACCCGCTGGAAGTCGGCGTGCTCGGCGTTCCAGGTCTCCCGGTCGTCGTACTGCCGCTCGGCGAACAGCATGCAGTCGTTGGGGTGCAAGGCTTCTTCGCCGAGCTCGGCGAAGGTGGCGCGGACGCGCAGCTCGTCACCCTGGTAGCTGCCGGAGAACCGCTCCGCGGCCTCGCACAGCGCGCCGACCTCGGCGTCGAGCGGGGTGACGCCCTTGCCGCCGTTCTGGCAGCGCAGCCCGGCCCGCAGCGCGGCCATCCCGGTGATCCCCCGGGTCACGTTCGGGCCGGAGTGGTAGGCGTTGGCGAACGCGGGGGCCGCCGGATCGGGCCGCACCGCCTTGACGATGCCGGTGATCGGGCTGATCAGGTGCCGGTGCCGCTCGAGCATCTGCGCCGGCGTCGCGGTGCGGTGCCCGCCGCCGCCCGAGGTCACCTTCTTCGCCGGCTGCAGCACGACCGGGGCGCCCGAGCGCCGGGCGACCAGCCCGGTGTCGCCGCAGCCGGCGCACTGCGGGCGGCGGCGCAGCTCGTGCAGCCGGCCCTGCAGGTCGAGCGTGTCGAGCGTCCACACGCACTGCTGGCCTTCGTAGCGGTAGCCGGCGAGCCACTTGCACGCCTCGAGCGCGACGAAGTGGGCCGCGGCCGCGGTCAGCGGCGGCACGGCGGAGACCGGGCGCCGCGCGGGCCCGTCGTGGCCGAGCACCTCCTGGACGCACGCCTCGGCGTGCCGGTGGCCCCACAGCCGGTGGGTCAGGCAGTGCCAGCAGCCGCCGTCGGGCCGCAGCACCGGCCCGATCCAGACCTGGGCGCCGAACGGCCGCGCGATCAGCCACGGACGGCCGCCGGCGCGGTGCGCGGCGTCCACGGCGGCCAGGCGCGGGTCGAGGTAGTCGGAGCAGAGCACCACGGACAGGTCGGCGACGTCGGTCCCGCCGGTGACCACCTCGACGTCGGCGTCGGTCAGCGCCGCGCGCACCCGCTCGGTCCCGATGTCGTCCCCGACGGTGATCAGCCGGACCCGGCTCGGCCGTTCGCGGGTCGCGAGCCGTTCGGCGTCCACCCCGCAGGCGTCCCAGTAGGCCAGCGCCCGCTCGTCGTCCTGCCCGCCCTGCTCCCGCACCGTCACCAGCCCGGCCTGCACGAGCTGGGCCAGCAGCGCGCGGACCTGGTCCGGCGGCATCCCGCCGGGACGGTAGCGGAGCAGGCTTTCGAGGTCGTGGGTCCCGTCGAGCAGGGTCGCCAGTGATTCGATCTGCGCGCCGCGCATGGCTATGACACCCTGTTCCGAGAACAGGTACGCGCCCTTCCCGGCCCGCACCTCCGCGCGCAGGTGGCGCTTGAACGCCAGCGTCGGCCCGGCGGTCACCTGCCCGCCCGCCTTGAGCGCACCAGTCCTGTCCACCGCTGGATTGCGCATGAGCACTCCTGCCGGTCTGCGAGGGTAGTGCGGGACGAGTGTCCGAATCCTGCTCCTCCGGGGGGACTCGCAGCCAGTGCGCGAGGCACCGCGAAGTCGTGCGAATTGCACGTCCCCACCTGGGCAACGCATGTGGTAGCGGTGTGGATCCCACTGGCCGGGTCACGTGCCGAGCCGTCACCGTAGACGGAGACGCCGGGAGTTCGACACGGCGACTGAGGCACCGTAGCGGACCCCGCGGCCACGCGCGAGCCGGCGGTGCCCGGTCTGAACCCGAGACAAGTGAGGACCCGAGTATGCCTACCTCTGCTCGCACCTACGGACAGTTCTGCGGCCTGGCACGGGCGCTCGAGATCGTCGGCGAACGCTGGTCGCTGCTCGTCGTCCGTGACCTGGTGCTCGGCCCGAAGCGGTTCACCGACCTGCAGCAGACCCTGCCGCGGATCCCGGTCAGCATCCTCACCTCGCGGCTGAACGAGCTGGAGGAGGCCGGGGTGGTCCGCCGCCGCGTGCTGTCCCAGCTGGACGCCGGCGTCGTCTACGAGCTCACCGAATACGGCAACGAGCTCGACCACATCGTCCTCGAGCTGGGGCTGTGGGGCGCCCGCTCGCTCACCTACCCCCGCGCCGACGAGGTGTTCACCCTGGACACGGCGATCATCTCGCTGTACACGACCTTCCAGGAGGAGGCCGCGTCCGGCGTGCACGTCAACTACGAGCTGCACCACCTGGGCGGCGAGATGATCGTGCACGCGATGGTCGACGACGGCGCGCTGAAGTGCGCGGCGGGCGCGCTGCCCGCGGCGGACCTGGTGATCGAGCCGCAGGGACCGGCGATGATCGACCTGTTCAACGGCAAGCTCGGCGCCCAGGACGCCATCACCAGCGGCAAGGTACGCATCGACGGCGACCCGGCCCACCTCGAGCTGTTCACCCGCCTGTTCCACATCCCGCCGGCGCCGGAGCGCCCGACCGGGCTCGCCCTCCACTGACCCTTCCCGCGCCGACGGGTGGCGCCGTTCCGCCCGCCCGCCGGTGCGCAATCCGCTGTCTGCCGCATTTTCCGTTGCGATGTCGGCAATCTGGAGTAACGAGACAGACCGCTCGAACGGCTATCGTCTACGCACCAAGACATTGGCGTACACGCGAAAACTGGGGTCAGCATGTCGACGTCCGAACTCGCCCGGCCCACGGGCTTCCTCGGCGGGCTCAACAGCCGCTACCACCACCGCGCCCTCGCGGTGTTCATGATCATCGTCATCGCGCACTGGGCCGAGCACATCGTCCAGGCCGTCCAGATCTACGGGCTCGGCTGGCCGACGTCACGGGCCAGGGGCGTGCTCGGCATGCCGTTCCCGTGGCTGATCTCCCAGGAGTGGCTGCACTACGGCTACGCGCTCGTCATGCTGGTGTTCCTGTGGGTGCTGCGGCACGGGTTCGCGGGCCGTTCGCGGCAGTGGTGGAACCTGGCGCTGGGCATCCAGTTCTGGCACCACATCGAGCACCTGCTGCTGTTCATCCAGGCCCAGTCCGGCTGGCGGCTGGCCGGGCAGAAGGTGCCCACCAGCATCATCCAGCTGCTGATCCCGCGGGTGGAGCTGCACCTGTTCTACAACACGATCGTCACCATCCCGATGATCGTGGCCGTCGTGCTGCACCGGCGCGCGTCGAAGGCCGAGCACGAGCTCACCGGCTGCACCTGCGGGCTGAAGCCGCAGGCACCGGCGCTGTCCGGCTCGTGAGCCGCCGGGCGCTGCGGCGGGCACTGGCCCTGCTGGCCTTCCTGGCCGGCTGGCTGGTGCTCACCGCCGCTCCGGCGTCGGCGCACGTCGAGATCATCTCCTCGACGCCGGGTGACGGCACCCGGCTGACCGCGGCGCCCGCCGAGGTGTCGGTGACGCTGTCGGAGAACGTCGGCATCCAGCCGGGCTCGCTGAAGGTCGTCGACACCCAGGGCACCGAGGCCGACACCGGCCCGGTGTTCCAGCCGGGCGACGTCGCCGAGCAGGTCGCCGTCCGGCTGCGGCCGGACCTGCCCGACGGCAGCTACCTCGTCGAATACGCCTTCGTCTCCGCCGACTCCCACCCGGTGCGCGGCACGTTCGCCTTCGTCGTCGGCACCGGCCCGCTGATCACCTCGGCGGGCGCGGTCGCGGCCGCGACCGGCACCGACCCCGTCGTCGACGTCCTCTCCACGGCGTTCCGCTGGCTCTCCTACGTCGGGGTGGTGCTGCTCGGCGGGCTCGTGTTCGTGCGGACGTGCCGCCCGGACAGCGGCACCGACCCGCGGACCCGGCGCCTGCTGTCGTGGGGGGCCGGGCTCACCGCCGTGACGGCGGTCGCCGCGCTCGTGCTCCAGGGCCCGTACGCCGCCGGGCGCGGCCTGGGTGCCGTCCTCGACACCGGACTGCTCTCGGACACCCTGCGAGTGGCCTACGGCAAGCTCCTGCTGCTGCGGCTGGCCGCCGTCGCCGTACTGGCGGTCCTCCTGCCGCGGCTGCTGGCACCCGCGCTGCCCGAGCGGCTGCGCGCGCGGTACGAAAACGGCGCGATGGTGACCGGCTTCCTCGTGCTGCTGAGCTTCTCGGCGACCGGCCACCCGGTGACCGACCCGATCATGTTCGTCTCGGTCGGCGCGGACCTGGTGCACTACGGCGCCATCGCGGTCTGGGCCGGCGGCCTGGTCCAGCTCGCTCTCGCCCTGCGCCGCCCCGCCGCCGGCGAGGACCTCGGCCCGGTCGTCACCCGGTTCTCCCGGCTGGCCGGCAGCGCGGTCTTCGCGGTCGCGGTCAGCGGCGCCGTGCTCGCGCTGCGGATCATGCCGTCCCTCTCGACGCTCTGGACCACCGGCTTCGGCCTGATCCTGCTGCTGAAGATCGCCGGGTTCGCCGCACTGCTGGCCGTGGCGCGTGTGTCACGCCGCGCGGTGCAGCGCGGCATCACGGTCAGATCGTCGGGCGGCACGGCCACGGTAACGGCCGATTTGCGTCGGCTGCGCCTGGCCGTCGGCACCGAGGTCGTGCTGTCCGTGCTGGTGCTGGGCCTGGCCGCGGTCCTCACGGTGACCTCGCCGGGAGGCTGAGCTCAACCTCCCGGCCACGGTGACCTCGCCCGGCAGGTCCCAGGTGACGCCGGTAGCCAGCTGCGCCGCCTGGGCCAGAGCCACGGCGACCTCACCAGGCAAGTCCCGAACGCACACGCCCGGCACCAATGGCCCCCAGTGAACGCCGGCAACCACGGCTCCAGCGCCTCACTCCAGCACCGCCAGCCCCCGCCACCGAACACCAGCCGGACCAGAGCCACGGCGCCCTCACCAAGCAGATCCCGACCTCAGACACCCCGCGCCAACGGCCCCCAGGTCAACGCCGATAGCCACGGCTCCGGCGCCTCACCCCAACACCACCAGCCCCGCCACCGAACGCCAGCCGGACCAGAGCCACAGTGACCTCACCAGGCAGGTCCCGAACTCAGACACCCGGCGCCACCGGCGGCACGAACGGCCCCAAGGTCAACGCCGACAGCCACGGCTCCGGCGCCTCGCCCCAACACCACCAGCCCCGCCACCGAACACCAGCCGGACCAGAGCCACGGCGACCTCACCAAGCAGATCCCGACCTCACACGCCCGGCACCACCGGCGGCACGAACGGCCCCCAGGTGAACGCGGGCAACCACGGCTCCGGCGCCTCGCTCCACTCCAGCACCGCCAGCTGCGCCGCCGAACGCCGGCCGGCGAGGGCGCGGTAGAGGTCGTGGGCGGGCGCGGTCAGCGATGCCGTCGCCCGGCCGTGCCCCACCTTCCACTCGCCACCGCCGGTCGTGCGGACGCGCAGCGGCGGCAGGCCGCGGCCGGCGACCGAGCCGGAGAACCCGCGGACCAGCACCTCGAAGCTCGGGGCCCAGGCGAGGTGCTCGTCCGGCGGCGCCACGCCGAGCGCGGCGCGCAGGTCGAGTTCGTGGGTGTAGGCGTCCATCACCAGGATCTCGCCGCTGCGCCCGCCCGCCTCGGCGAGCAGCCGGTCGACCTCCTCGCCCACGGTGTCCCAGCGGTCGAGCAGGCCGGGGACGTCGCGGGGCGCGGGAGCCGCCGGCGGTGTCCCGCCGTGGCGCACGAGCACGCGCTCGGCGATGCCCGTCAGGTGCGTGAGCAGGTCCGTGACGGTCCACTCGGGACACGCCGGGACCGGCCGCACGTCCAGGCCGTCCCGCCCGCCGAGCAGCGCGCGGATGCCGCGCCGCACCTCGGGGTATCCCACGAAGTCCGGAGCCTGGACCGGCCGACGCACTGTCACGCACTCCACCTCACCCTGGCACGATCGGTGATATCCGCCCAGTATGCCCTGGTGACGGCCCCGGAGGTTCTCCTCGCTTGCGGGGTCGCCGGGCGCACCGAGACCCCGGGAGGTCGTGACCTTGCCCACACTGTGGTCCACGTCGGCGCAGTGGGAGCTGCTGCCGCCGGTACTGCTCGCGCTGCTGCTCAGCGTCGCCATCGGCCTGGAGCGCGAAGCCGGGATGAAGGCCGCCGGCCTGCGGACGCACAGCCTGGTCGGCGTCGGCTCGGCCGTGTTCATGCTGGTGTCGAAGTACGGCTTCGCCGACCTGCTCGGCACCGATCACGTCGCGCTCGACCCGTCGCGGATCGCCGCGCAGATCGTCTCCGGCATCGGCTTCATCGGCGGCGGGCTGATCTTCGTCCGCCGCGACGCGGTCCGCGGGCTGACCACGGCCGCGACGATCTGGCTCACCGCCGCGGTCGGCACGGCGTGCGGCGCCGGCCTGCCGGTGCTCGCGGTCGGCACGACCATCGGGCACTTCGTGGTGACACGGGGGTTTCCGCCGCTGCAGCGGTTCGTCGCACGCCACCGCCGCGAGCCACCGGTGGTGCGGCTGACCTACGCCGACGGCCAAGGCGTGCTGCGCGCGGCGCTCGCCGTGTGCACCGGGCGCGGCTGGTCCGTGCACCATGTGGAGGTCGACCACGAGTCGGTTTCCGAGGAGGGGCAACGGATCGCGGTCGTCACGCTGCGGCTCGACGGGCGAGGTGATCTTTACGACCTCGCCGCCGAACTCGCCGAACTGCCCGGCGTCCGGAGCACGTCCACCGGCGCCGGAGAACCGCTCGACGAATGATCACCCGCCCGGGCAGCGCGCGGGGGCGGGTTTGCGGCACACTGGAGAGCACACGGGAATCCCCGGTACCGCAAGGAAAACGTGCGGCCGAGGAGAAACCATCCAATTCGGAGGTGAGACATGGCCCCCGGCGGTGGCGAGGACGTGGCGCGCACGCGGCCCGGATTCGACCTGGCGTGGCGCGGTTTTCAACGCGCGCAGGTCGTCGAATACGTCGAGTGGGCCGAAGCCGAGATCCCCAGACTCACCGCCGAACGCGACGCCGCGGCGCGTCGCGCGGCCGCGCTCGCCGAGGAGAACCGTGAGCTCCGGCTGAAGATCGACCGGATCAGCCGGACCCCGATCGCCGCGGACGCGCTGCAGGAGCGCTCGCGCCGGATGATCGAGCTCACCCGCGAGGAAGCGACCGAAATCACCGCGCGGGCAACGGAATCCGCCGAACGGATCAAGCGTGAGGCGGAGCTCGAGGCCGTCCGGCTCACCGAGAAGGAACGGGACGCCCTCGCGACGGCCGAAGCCGATCGCGAACGGCAGCGCACCGAGCACGAGGAACTCCTGCGGGCGGCCGAGCAGCGCCGTCGCGAGCTCGACGAGGCCGCGGCGCACCGCCGGGCGCAGCAGGAAGACGATCACACGCGGGCGATGACGCTCCGCCGGGCCGAGGCGATGCGCGAGCTGGCCGAGCAGGACACGGCCGCCCGCACCAAGGCCGACAGGCTGGTGGCGGAAGCGACCCAGCGCGCCGAAACCCTGGTCACGGCCGCGGAACGCGAGGTCGCGGCCCTCACCGAGGTCCGCGACAACCTCCACGCGAGCCTCACCGGCTGCCGGTCCTTGCTGGCCGAAGCGGCCGTCGCGCTCGACGAGCGGCCGGCGTCCGACCCCGAAGCCACCTTGCCGATGGCGAAACGGGTGCCCGTCCAGAGACGCTCCCCGGCGGACGATCTTTCGGACGCCGTCGGCTGACCCCTTGTCCCCCGGCCGGGTTGCCCCGATGATCAGGTGATCGCCCGGCCGAGGTGAGGGGGACCCATGCGCGTCACGATCCCGCTGGTCACCGTGCTGCTCGCGGGCACGCTCAGCGCGTGCGGCGGCGGCTCCGGCCTGACGATCAACCTGTACGTCTCGCCGGAGAACAACCTCCAGCACGTCGTCGACACCTGCAACGCGGCCGCGGGCGGCCGGTACCGGATCGAGTACCACAAGCTCCCGCGCAGCGCGGACGGCCAGCGTGAGCAGATGGTGCGCCGGCTCGCCGCGGAAGACCCGTCGCTGGACGTGCTCGGCCTGGACGTCACGTGGGTGCCGGAGTTCGCCGAGGCGGGCTGGGTGGTGCCGTGGACCGGCGCCGCCGAAGCCGAGGCGACACGGGACGTGCTGCCCGGGCCGCTCTCGACCGCGCGCTGGAACGGGAAGCTGTACGCGGCGACGAAGCACACGAACGTCCAGCTGCTCTGGTACGACGACCGGCTCACGCCGTCACCGCCGAAGACGTTCGACGAGATGATGACGCAGGCCAAGACCCTGAAAGCAGCCGGGAAGCCGGCGAACGTCCTGTTCACCGGCGCCCAGTACGAGGGCCTGGTCGTGTTCTACAACACCCTGGTCGCGTCGGCGGGCGGGCACATCCTGTCCGACGACGGCAAATCCGTGCTGATGGACGACGGCGCCGTCCGCGCGCTGGAGCTGCTGAAGACGCTCACCACGGCCGGGATCACCGACCCGTCGCTGGGCAACTCCAAGGAGGACGAGGTCCGGCAGGCGTTCCAGCGCGGGCAGGGCGCGCTGGAGCTGAACTGGCCGTACGTCTACGCCTCCTACGCGAAGGAAAAGCCGCAGGACCTGCCGCACGTCCGCTGGGCCCGCTACCCGTCGGTGGTGCCGGGGCGCGCGAGCCGCGTCACGATCGGCGGTTTCAACCTGGCGATCAGCACGTACTCGCCGCACAAGGCGGAGGCCTTCGAAGCGGCGTTGTGCCTGCGCAGCCCGGCGAGCCAGAAGTACCAGGCGATCGAGGACGGCCTGGCCCCGACGACCCGGTCGGTCTACGACGACCCGGCACCGCTGGACCCGGCCGACCCCGGCTCGACGATGGCCGCGCAGTTCCCGATGAAGCCGGACATCCTGGCCGCGCTGTCCGACGCCGCCGTCCGGCCGCTGACCCCGGCGTACCAGAACCTGTCGACGGTGATCTCGAAGGTGCTGTCCCCGCCGTCGGAGATCGACCCGGCCGCCACCGCAGCCGAGCTGCGCGAACGGCTGACGGACGCGCTCAACTCGCGGGACATCATCCCTTGATCCGAGGATTCGCCCTGGTCGCGGCCGTCGTGACGCTGGCCGCGTCGACCACGCTGGCCAACCGTGTGCTGCCCGGCTGGGCATACCCGGTGTGCGGGCTGGTGGCCGCGCTGGTGCTGGTCGGCCTGGCTCGTGCGGCCGGGTCGTCGTGGTCCGAGCTGGGTCTCCGCGAACTGCGGCGCCCGGCGTTGGTGGGCCTGTGCGGAGCGGCCGCGGTGGCGGTGGTGTTCGGCATCGCGCTGGCCGTACCGGCGCTGCGGACGGTCTACCAGGACGGCCGGGTCGGCACACCCGACTTCGGCCAGCTGATCTGGCTGACGTGCGGCCGCATCCTGTTCGGCACGGTGCTGATCGAGGAGATCGCGTTCCGCGGCGTACTGCCGGCGTTGCTCGGCGCCCGGGACGACCGCTGGCGCTGGCCCCCGATCCTGGGCGCGGCGGCGCTGTTCGGGCTCTGGCACTACCTGCCGGCCCTGGCGATCGGCCGCAACGCGGCGGTCCACGCGGTGTTCGGCGGCACGCCGGTGGTGGTGCTCCAGATTCTGGCGATGGCGGCGGCCGGCGTCGCCGGGGTCTTCCTGCACTGGTGGCGCCACAAAGGTCACGGCGTGCTGGCGTCGATCATCGTGCACTTCACGACCAACGCGGGCGGCCTGACCCTGGCGGTGCTGGTCCGCTGAGCTACGAGCGCACCAGCCGCGCGATCGCGTCCGAGGCTTCCCGGACCTTCAGGTCGGCTTCCTCACCACCGGCCGCGGCCGCCTGGACCACGCAGGTCGCGAGGTGCTCGTCGAGCAGTTCCAGCGAGAACGACTGGAGCGCCTTCGTCGCCGCCGAGACCTGGGTCAGGATGTCGATGCAGTACTTGTCCTGCTCGACCATGCGCTGCAGCCCGCGGATCTGCCCTTCGATCCGGCGCAGGCGCTTGAGGTAGGCCTCTCGCTCGTTGCCGTAACCCGTCATCGCGCACCCGTCCCCGTCGTTGGCATCCCTCCGCCTCGACTATACCCACCCCACGTATCAGCGGAAGCGGCGCAGGCGGAGGCTGTTGCTCACCACGAACGCCGACGAGCACGCCATCGCCGCGCCCGCGATCATCGGGTTGAGCAGGCCGGACGCGGCCAGCGGCAGCGCCGCGACGTTGTAGGCGAACGCCCAGAACAGGTTCCCCTTGATGGTGGCCAGCGTCCGGCGGGCCAGCCGGATCGCGTCGCCCGCGGCACGCAGGTCGCCGCGCACCAGCGTCAGGTCGCCGGCCTCGATGGCCGCGTCGGTGCCGGTGCCCATGGCCAAGCCCAGGTCGGCCTGCGCGAGCGCGGCGGCGTCGTTGACGCCGTCACCGACCATCGCGACCACCCGGCCCTCGGCCTGCAGCCGCTTCACGACGTCGACCTTGCCTTCGGGCAGCACCTCGGCGATGACCTCGTCGATCCCCGCCTCGGCCGCGATCGCCCGGGCCGTGTCCGCGTTGTCCCCGGTCAGCAGCACCGGCGTCAGGCCCAGTGCACGCAGCTCGGCGACGGCCCGCGCCGACGTCGGCTTGATCGTGTCGGCGACGACGAGCTGTCCGCGGACCTCGCCGTCCCAGGCCACGTGCACGCCGGACGTCCCGGCCGCTTCCCGGCCGACGCTCACCCGCTTGCCCTCGACGACACCGGTGACGCCGAGCCCGGCGGTGCTGCGGAAGTCCGTGACGGCGGGGAGCGTGCCGAACCGCTCCCGGGCCGTGGCGACGATCGCCCGCGCGATCGGGTGCTCGGAAGCCGCTTCGACCGCGCCGGCCAGCCGGAGGACCTCGCCGTCCCCCTCGACCAGCGTCATCCGGCCGGTGGTGACGGTGCCGGTCTTGTCGAGCACGACGGTGTCGACGCGGCGAGTGGACTCGAGCACCTCGGGGCCCTTGATGACGATGCCCAGCTGCGCGCCGCGACCGGTGCCGACGAGCAGCGCCGTCGGCGTCGCGAGGCCGAGCGCGCAGGGGCAGGCGATGATCAGCACCGCGACGGCCGCGGTGAAAGCCTGGTCTTCCGTGCCGCCCGTCGCCAGCCAGACGACCAGGGTGGCGAGCGCCGCGAAGACGACCGCCGGGACGAAGACCGCCGACACCCGGTCGGCGAGGCGCTGGGCCTCCGCCTTGCCGTTCTGCGCGGCCTCGACCAGCCGTGCGAGCTGCGCCAGGCGCGTGTCCGCGCCGACGCGCGTCGCGCGGACGAGCAGCCGCCCGCCGACGTTGACGGTGGCGCCGGTGACCACGTCACCCGGGCCGGCCTCGACCGGCGTCGCCTCCCCGGTGAGCATGCTCGTGTCGACCGCGGAGCTGCCTTCGGTGACCACGCCGTCGGTGGCGATCTTCTCGCCGGGCCGGGCGACGAAGACGTCACCGGGGTGCAGGCTCTCGATCGGCACCTGGCGCTCGTCGCCGTCGCGGAGCACCGTGACGTCCTTCGCCCCGAGATCCAGCAGCGCGCGCAGTGCGGCGCCGGCGCGGCGCTTGGACCGGGCTTCGAAGTAGCGGCCGGCCAGGATGAACGTGGTGACCGCGGCGGCCACCTCGAAGTACAGGTTGTCGCCCGCCATGCCGGTGCTGACCAGCTCGAAGCCGTGGCGCATGCCGATCTCGCCGGCCATGCCGAACAGGAGCGCGTACAACGACCAGGCCGTGGCAGCGACGACGCCGAGCGAGATCAGCGTGTCCATCGTGGCGGTGAGGTGGCGCAGGTTGACCGCGGCGGCGCGGTGGAACGGCCAGGCGCCCCACGTCACGACCGGAGCGGCGAGCGCGAGGGAGACCCACTGCCAGTAGTCGAACTGCCAGGCGGGGACCATCGCGAGCGCGAGAACGGGGACGGTGAGCACGGCGGAGAGCAGCAAACGCTTGCGCAGCGTGCCGTCCTCGGCCGGGGCCGCGGGCTCCGGGAGCCGCGCGGAGTACCCGGCGGCCTCGACGACGCCGACCAGGTCCTCGACCGAGAGCCCGCCGGGGTAGCTGACCTGGGCTTTCTCGGTGGCGTAGTTGACCGTCGCGGTCACGCCGCCGACCTTGTTGAGCTTGCGCTCGACGCGGGCCGCGCAGGAAGCGCACGTCATCCCGCCGATGGCGAGTTCGACGCGTTCGGACTGCGCGGTGGCCATGCCGGTCAGGCCACCAGGCGGTAGCCGGCCTCGGTGACGGCCGCGGCCACGGCGTCGGCGGTCAGCGGGGTGTCGCTGGTCACGGTGACGCGCCCGCTCTCGAAGTCGACGTCCACCTCGCGGACGCCGCTGAGCTCGGAGACCTCTTCGCGTACCGAGGTGGCGCAGTGCCCGCAGGTCATGCCCTCGACGGTGTAGGTCGTTTCGGTCATCGGGGCTCCTCTCGTTCCCCTCTCTTTATACCCATCGGGGGTAGGGGTTCTCCACCAGCCCCCAGTGTGGCGGTGCTCGCTCCGGCGGGCACACTCGCGGAATGCGGAAGCTCTACGCGATCGGGATCGGCGCCGGCGACCCCGAGCACCTCACCGTGCAGGCGGTGGACCGCCTCAACCGCGTCGACGTGTTCTTCGTGCTGGACAAGGGCGAGGAGAAGGCCGACCTGGTCCACCTGCGCCAGCAGATCCTCGACCGGTTCGTCACCCGCCCGTACCGCACGGTGCTCGTCCCGGACCCACCACGCGACCGCACCCCGGACGACTACCGAGCAGCGGTGGCCGACTGGCACGCAGCCCGCGCAGCGCTCTACGAGCGCACGATCCTCTCTTCGCTGGACGCGTCCCAGACAGGCGCGTTCCTGGTGTGGGGCGACCCGTCGCTGTACGACAGCACGATCGCGCTGATCGAGGCGGTCCTGGCGCGCGGGAACGTCGAGTTCGAGTACGAGGTGATCCCGGGCATCAGCAGCATCTCGGCCCTGACGGCCCGCCACCGAACGACGATGAACCAGATCGGCCGCGCGGTCCAGCTGACCACAGGCCGCCGCCTGGCCGCAGGCTGGCCCCCGGACGTCGACGACGTCTTCGTCCTCCTGGACGCCCACACCACCTTCGACCACTTCACGTCCCAAGACCTGACGATCTACTGGGGCGCGTACGTAGGAACACCAGACGAAATCCTCATCTCGGGCCCCCTCACTCCCGCGCTGGCAACCCAAATCCGCGAAACCCGCGCCGCGGCCCGAGAACGCCACGGCTGGATCATGGACACCTACCTACTCCGCCGCCCCACCCCCTAATCCGCCCCCCCAGACACGCCCCCCCAGTACGCGACCCGACCCCCCAGGTACGCGACCCGACTGTCCGGGCACGCGAGCCGACCCTTTGGGTACGCGAGTCGACCCTCCAATCACACGTGTCGGCTTCCCCATCACACGTGATGCCCCGCGGATCACGCGAGATGCCCCTGCGATCACGAGTGAAGCCCCCTCGGTCACACGAGTCCCGCCTCGGATCACGCGAGTTCCGCCGGCAATCACGCCAATCCCGCGTCCGATCACGCCCACTGGCAAAGGATTCAAGCCTCGGAGAGTCCACCTTGGACACTGCAAGGCCGGCTGACGTGATCCCATGGGCTTCTCTCGTGATCCGCGGGGCATCACGCGTGATCAGGCGGGCATCACTCGGCGCCGGGCGCGAGTCTCGCGTGATCAAGCCGCGACTTGCGTGATCCCGGCCGGGTCTCGCGTGCTCGAAGCCGAAACGCGCGAACCTTGGCCGACCGGTTCAGATACCCGGCCAGCCGACTCCCACTCCTGGAGGTTCGGCTCGCGTACCCGGACAGTCGGTTCACGTACCTGGAAAGTCGGTTCATGTACCCGGCCGGCCAGCTCCCGCACATCGAGGGTCGGCTCGCGTACCCAGGCAGTCGGCTCGTGTAACTGGAGGGTCGACACGTGACCCCAGCGAGCCAGTACCCGTGATCGCGGGTTCCGGCTCGTGTGATTCGAGTGCCGGCACTGGTGACCAGCGAGCCGGAACCTGTGATCAGGAGGTCGACACGCGTGATCCGGGAGCCGACACGTGATCGAAGAGTCGACACGCGTGATTGGGGAGTCGACACGTGATCCGGGAGCCGACACGCGTGACTGGGGGTCGACTCGGGTGATTGCGGGGACGACACACCCGTGTCTAGACATAAAGAAAAGGGCCCGGCCGGGAGAACCTGGGTTCTCGACCGGGCCGGGCCCTTCACTAACGTAAGTTCGGCGGTGTCCTACTCTCCCACAACCCTTCGGTTGCAGTACCATCGGCGCTGTCAAG
>NZ_JBIUTB010000005.1:0-1106226 GCF_044741685.1 Amycolatopsis sp. NPDC088138 | reverse complement strand
GCGGTCGTCATCATCGGTGTCGGCCTGATGGCCGCCGGCATGGTCGCCGCGAAAACCCTGACCGCGGAGATCGTCGTCACCTCCGCACCCGCCGAGCGGGCCGGCGCCTCCGCGGCACTCTCCGAAACCGCCAGCGAACTGGGCAGCGCCCTCGGCTTCGCGGTACTGGGCAGCATCGGCTCCGCGGTGTTCCACCACGACATGCTCGGCCTCACCCCGGCCGGCGTCCCGGCCGACGCGCTCGACGCGGCGCAGAACACCCTCGGCGGTGCCATCGACACCGCCGCCCACCTCCCCGCCCAGGCAGGCACGGCACTGCTCGACACCGCCCGCACCGCCTTCACCAGCGGCCTGAGCACCGCGGCGATCGTCGGCACCATCGTCATGGCCGGCTTCGCCGTCCTCCTCACGCTGATGATGCGCACCGTCCCGATCGAAGCCGCCCTGCCCCGGCCCGAGGACGACGCCGCGGACGACGACAAGACCGAGGTGATCGAACACGTCACCGCATGACAACGCACGCGACCGGCCATTTGCGGCATCCACGGGTGGGTTTTCACCGGATCCGCGAAAGCGTCTACGTGAGCCCCGAGTGCCTCTCAGGCGTGCGCGCTGGCGATCTTCAACGGGTCCTTGGGGGCGTCCGGGCGAGCGTCGAGCATGCGCTGCCCCACCTCCTGCAACCGCTTGCGCCCCAAGGCCTTGCGCACCTCGGGGAACCACTCGTCCTCTTCCTCCTCGACGTGGTGGCGCACGCTCTCGGTGAGCACCGTGACCTTCGCGTCGAAGGTTTCGTCCTCCGGGTCCAGCTCCACCAGCTCCGCCATCAGCCACACCATCACGTGGTGCTCTTCCACGCTTTCCAGCACGTGGGCGCGGGTTTCCGGCACGGCCTCCCGCGCCATCGGGTAGAAGATCTCTTCCTCGATGTAGGTGTGGGTCGTCAGCTCTTCGATCATCGCGTCGACGAGTTTCCGCTTCTCCTTGAAAGCCTTCTCACCCGCCTTCTCGAACTGCTTGAACAGCTTCTCGACGGTTTGGTGATCTTCCTTGAGCAGCACGATCGCATCGGTCGACACGGGGTCTCCTGTTCGTCACGGCCCGGGTACCCCAGGCCGGACGGCCCAACCGCGGCCACCGCGTTCCGCCGGCCGGTCGTCTACTCTTCACGGGTGGTGGATGAGGATCGTTCCTGGCACACCGTCTTCGCGGAGATCGTCAACCGCTCGCATCTGGCGACCGCCGAAGACCTGCCCACCATCCTCGACGACGTGACTTCCCTGGTCGGGATGTCCGCGCGGCTGTACCTGGTCGACCTCGGGCAGCGGGAGCTGCACCCGGTCCGGCCGGAGGACGGCCCGGCGCTGCCGGTGGACGCCACGGTGGCGGGGCGGGCGTTCGCCCGGCTCGAGATCGTCGTCGCGGCGGCCGACGGTGAGCCGTCGCACCTGTGGCTGCCGGTGCTCGACGGCACCGAACGCCTCGGCGCACTGCGGCTCACCCTGCCCGACGAGGCCGACCCGCGGGACCGGGTCCTGCGCGGGAACTGCTGGACGCTGGCCGGGCAGATCGCGCACCTGGTGCTGAGCAAACAGCTCTACAGCGACCTGTTCCACCGGGTGCGCCGCGGCAAGCCGCTGTCGGTGGCCGCCGAGCTGCTGTGGCAGCTGCTGCCCCCGAAGGTGTTCGCCACCGGCCAGGTGGTGATCGCCGCCGCGATGGAACCCTACGACCAGGTCGGCGGCGACGGCTTCGACTACGCCGTCGACGGCGGCCGGGCCTGGGTGGCGATCTTCGACGCGATGGGCCACGACCTGCACGCCGGGCTGACCACGTCGATGGCCCTGGCGGCCACCCGCAACGCCCGCCGCGGCGGCGCCGACCTGATCGAGGCGGCCGAGCTGGCGGACCGCACCATCGCCGGCCACCGCCCGGCCGACTCGCTGTCCTACGCGACGGCCTTCCTGGCCCACCTGGACCTGGACACCGGCGAACTGCACTACCTCAACGCCGGGCACCCGCCGCCGGCCGTGCTGCGCGACGGGCGGGTGGTGCGGCTGCTGGACACCGTCAGCCGCCCGCCGCTCGGGCTCGGGGACCTGCAGGGCCGCGAGCCGGTCGTCCGGCGCGAACAGCTGCAGCCCGGCGACCGGGTGCTGTTCTACACCGACGGCGTGACCGAAGCCCGCAGCCCGCAGGGTGAAGAGTTCGGCCTGGAACGGCTGGCCGACCTCACCGAACGCCACGAAGCGGCGGGCCTGCCCGCCCCGGAAACCCTGCGCCGGGTGGTCCGGGCGGTGCTGGAGCACCAGGACGGCCGGCTCCAGGACGACGCGACCCTGCTGATGCTGGAGTGGACGACCACCGGCCAGGGCACCCTGCTCCCCGCCCTCTGACCCGGCGCCTGCGCGGTTGTCCCCCCGCCGGGCCGGGAACGCACAGGTAACCTGTCCGAGAAGACGACTCCCCAGGCACGTTCCTGTCGGAACTGATCCACGGAAGGAGTCACACTTGCCGGTGACATGGGTTCGCGACGACCGAGCGGACTGGCAGATCCTGGACGTGACGGGCCGGGACCCGGCCGATTCGACCTCCGCCCGGCACTGGGTGCAGGACAGGATCGCCGCGTTCGGGGAAGAGCACCGCATCGACACGCTGCTGGTCGCCGGAGAACTGCTCGAAAACGCCTACCAGCACGCCGGTGGCCCGGCCCAGGTGCGCCTGCGCCTGCGGCACGAACCGTGCGAGATCACGGTGGCCGTCGCCGACACCGCCGGCGGTGTCCCGCGGCTGCGGGTGCCCGACGACGGCGGCGGACGCGGGCTGGTGCTGGTCGACCAGCTCTGCTCGTCGTGGGGCGTGAGCCACCACGACGACGGCAAGCTCGTCTGGGGCCGCGTCGGCTGCGCCGGTACCGGGTTCGCCTGCCCGGACCGGCACGACGCCGGAAGCTGACCGGGGCACCTCCGCCCTGCGATGGGCGTCACCCCGGACAGCCGGCGTAACGCACCCCGCGGCGGGTATTCACGGGCTGAGGTCAGCCGGTCCTGCGGCGACGCCGTCCGGAAGAAGCATGATGATCAAGACGGCGACCGCCGCGCTCGGCTGCTGGACCACTTCCGTCCTCGAATCCGCGGCCGGGCACTACGCCACCGGCCTCGCCCACGGGATGTTCGGCGCGCAGCTCCCCGCGGTCGCCCGGTCGAGCGCGGAAATGACCGTCCGATCCGACCGGCGACCGGTCGGCCTCGACCACCGTTCCCTGGCCGCCGCCTTCCCCGGCGCGAGCGGTCGCCTGGTGGTCTTCCTGCACGGACTGGTCGAAACCGAACGCTGCTGGTTCCGCGGCGCCGACTTCGGCGCGCGCCTGGCCGTCGATCTGGGCACCACCGCCGTCCACGTGCGGTACAACTCCGGCCGGCACGTCTCGGAGAACGGCGGCGACCTCGTCGCGCTGCTGACCCGGCTGATCGCCGCGTGGCCGGTGGCCGTCACCGACATCGTCCTCATCGGACACTCGATGGGCGGCCTGGTGGCCAGAAGCGCGCTCTACCAAGCACAAGAACAGGACGTGCCCTGGTTCCCCCGGGTGAGCCGGCTGGTCTGCCTCGGCACACCGCATAACGGAGCGCCGCTGGAACGCCGGGTCGCCCAGGTCGCCGGGCTGCTGGGCAAGTCATCCCTCGCCGCGCCCCTGGCCCGCCTGCTCGCGTTCCGCAGCGACGGAATCCGGGACCTCGGGCACGGTTACGTCCACAAGACACAGTGGACAGTCGACGCGGAACCCCGCTGGCAGCCCGAAACCGACGCTGGCGTCCGCCGCCTGTTCGTGTCCGCGACGCTGTCGCGCACCGAAGGAAGCATCTGGGGCCGTCTCGTCGGCGACCTCCTCGTCGCGCCGGTCACGAGGAATGACCTGACCGAAGACGCCGACATCGTCTGGCTCGGCGGGCTGAACCACTTCAGCCTGCTCCACGACGACGCCGTCTACGAAACGCTTCTCGGCTGGCTTTCCACGGACGCCGGAGCACGTTCACCGGTGCGGCGGACCACCGTTCCCCGCACGGCCAAGGCGAGGCACAGCAGCGCCAGTCCCGCGACGAGCAGCAGGGCGTGGTGGTGCCCGAGCGCGGCGGCCGCCGGCACGACCGGCACGGCGGCGAGCGGCCACGGCCAGATCGCCCGCCAGGAATGACTGCTGCCGCCGAGGACGAGGGCCGACCCGATCAGGAACAGGACGACCCCGGCGGCCAGGATCCAGCCGGCCGCCGACGGCAGCGCCTCCTCCGGATGCAGCACGAGCTCCTCGATGCCGACCCCGGCCAGCACGATGCCCAGTGCGAGCGGCAGATGGCCGTAGACGAACAGGTCGTGGCGTTCGTCGGCGGGCGCGCCGTCCCGGGTTTCGTCGTCGCGCCGGCGCAACGCCGCGGCACCGACGGCGGCCGCGGTGTCGAAGTAGATCCACCACAGCGCGGCGGCGATGACGAACCCGGCGACGCCGACAGCGACCGCGGAAGGACCCCACTCGGCGTCGCGCACGCCGATGGCCGCACCACCCACGGCCTCCCCGAGGACCAGGATCACGAACAGCCCGAACCGCTCCGGGAGGTGCTCCAGGTGCAGGGGAAGGTGGTTGTCGCGCCAGGTCGCGACGATCGGGCCGACGGCGTCGACGGTCACCGCCGCACCCCACAGCCAGTACCGGGCCGGTCCCCCGGCGGCCAGCGACACGGCCCACAGGAGCGAGCTCACGCCGAGGCTCGCGAGGTAGACGCCGATGGTGCTCCGGGCGTCGGGGACGTGCCGCCACGCCCGGGCGTGGAGCACCAGCAGGATCACCCGCCCGGCGAGGAAGCACACCGCGAACGACGTGGAGGAGGACGAGGTCGCGAACATCGCGCTCGCGGCGCACCCCGCGATGGACAGCGTCGCGGCGAGCTTCCCGATCCGGAACAGGACGTCGTCGGTGTCGAACCGGTTGGCGTAGAGGGTGAACCCCACCCAGGACATCCAGACGGCGACGAACAGCGCGACGAACGTGGCGAGCCCGGACCACGTCAGGTGGTGGAGGAAAGCGACCGCGAGCTCGTTCACGACCAGGACGTAGGCGAGGTCGAAGAACAGCTCGAGGTTGCTCGCCGACGCTTCCTGGCCGGTCCGCAGGGCCGGTGGCCGGACCATCGGCTCGCGTTCGGTACCCGTGTTCACGAGCACCTCCTGTCTTCGGGGCCGGGTCGTCCGGGGCTACCCGCCCTCGCCGCTTCGAACCCTCCTGCCGATGACCGAGTAGCGGCCTTCGCAGTGGGTAACCAGGCAACCTCAAGGACCCCAGGGAGGCCGCACCATGCCCGAACCCGAAAACCGGCTGCCCGAGGAGAACGCACACGACGGGGGCACCTTCGCCGACGCGGAAACCGCCGCGGCCGAGCTCAGCACCACGGACCAGCCGCTGGGAGCCACCGGAAAACCGCTCAACCGCCGCTCGCCGTTCCTGATCGGCATGGCCGGTGCCGCCGGCGTCGCCGTGATCTACGCGCTCGTGCAGATCATCGCCGGGCTTCAGGACGTCCTGGTCCTCGTCGGGCTCGCGCTCTTCCTCGCCATCGGCCTCGAACCCGCCGTCGCGTGGCTGACCCGGCACCGCTTCCCCCGCTGGCTCGCCGTCACCACCGTCTTCGTCGTCGGCCTGCTCGCCATCGGCGGTTTCCTCACCGCCGCGATCCCCGTCCTGATCGAACAGGCCACGCAGTTCGTCACCAAGGCGCCCGGCTACCTCCGCGACGCCCAGAACCACAACACCGCCCTGGGCCAGCTCAACGAACGCTTCCACCTGCAACAACAGCTGGAAAGCCTGGTCAGCGGGCCCGGCATCGGCAGCGGGCTGCTCGGCGCCGGGCAAGCCGTGTTCAGCGCACTGACGAACGTGCTGCTGCTGGTCGTCCTGACCGTCTACTTCCTGGTGGACCTCCCCCGCATCCGCGCCGGCGGTTACCGGCTGATCCCGCACTCCCGGCGCCCGCGGGCGATCCTCATCGGCGACGAGATCTTCACCAAGGTCGGCGGCTACGTGCTCGGCAACCTGGCCATCTCGGTCATCGCCGGGGTGCTGACGCTGGTCTGGCTGCTGATCTTCGGTGTCCCCTACGCCGCCCTGCTGGCGATCGCCGTCGCGATCCTCGACCTCATCCCCGTCGTCGGGTCCGTCGTCGGCGGTGTGCTCGTCAGCCTGGTCGCGCTCACCGTGTCGCTGCCCGTCTGCCTGGGCACCGTCGGGTTCTTCATCGGCTACCGGCTCGTGGAGGACTACGTCCTGGTGCCCCGGATCATCGGCGGCGCCGTCAAGGTTCCCGCGCTGGTCACGGTCGTCGCCGTCATCCTCGGTGGCGCGCTGCTCGGTATCGTCGGCGCCCTGGTCGCGATCCCGGTCGCCGCCGCGCTGCTGCTGCTCGTCCGGGAAGTCCTCTACCCGCGGCTCGACCGCACCTGACCGGAAGGACGTCCACGTGCGCACGTTCACCTGCCCGCATTGTGCCAATCTGCTGTTCTTCGAGAACTCGGCCTGCGTGGTGTGCGGCACCGAGGTCGGTTACGACCGCGCGACCCGGTCGATGCTGCGCGCGGCCGACGGTGTTCGCTGCGCCAACGCCGAACTCGCCGGGTGCAACTGGCTCGCCGACGGCGGCCCGCTGTGCGGCTGCTGCGCACTGACCCGGACCCGCCCCGCCGACGAGGACGTCGACGCCCTCGATGCCTTCGGCGCCGCGGAAGCCGCCAAACGGCGGCTGGTCTACCAGCTGGACGACCTCGGTCTCCCCGTGACGCCGAGGACCACCGATCCCTTGCACGGCTTGGCTTTCGACCTGCTGTCCAGCACCGGCCGGCCCGTCACCACCGGGCACGCCGGCGGCGTGATCACCATCGACCTGGCCGAAGGGGACGACGGGTTCCGCGAAGGCCTGCGCGCGCGGCTGGCCGAGCCGTACCGCACCCTCCTCGGCCACTTCCGCCACGAGATCGGCCACTGGTACTGGGACCGGCTCGTCGCCGACGCACCGGAGGCGTTCCGGAGCCGGTTCGGCGACGAGCGGGCGGATTACCAGCAGGCACTGGAAAACCACTACGGACAGGCTCCCGGTGCCGACTGGGCGGAGACCCACGTCAGTCACTACGCGGCCGCGCACCCCTGGGAGGACTGGGCCGAGACCTTCGCCCACCTGCTGCACATCCGCGACACCGTGCAGACCGCGGCGGCGCTCGGCGTCCTCGTCGCCGGCACGCCGATCGCGCCCCACCCGGGCAGCCAGGTCGACGCCGTGCCCGAAGACCGGACCGACGACGTCGACGAGCTGATCGCGACCTGGATCCCGCTCTCGCGCGCCCTCAACCAGCTCAACCGCAGCATGGGCAAGGACGACCTCTACCCGTTCGCGCTGGCGCCCGCGGTCCAGGAGAAGCTCCGGTTCGTCGGCGCGATCGTCACCGCGAACCGGACGGCCGGCCTCAGGACCGCGAAGAAGCCGACCTGACCGAGACGAGCCGGAGCCCTTCCGCCATGCCGAACAGCTCGGTCAAGCCCAGACGTCCCAGGGTTCGCCGGACCACCGGTGACGACACCAGGGACAGCTCGATCGACGCTTCCCGGCAGTGACGTTCCAGGCCGAGCAGCACCGTGATGCCGCGCACCGACAGGAAACCCACCCCGCTCAGATCTACGAGCACCTGGTGGTGCGGCGTCCGGCAGAGCGCGTTCAGCTCGTCGGCCAGCCGGGGCGCGGTGATCAGGTCGACGACGCCGCACACCGTCACGATCGCCGCACCGGGGCGCGGATGAAGGGTTTTCACGTCCATCGACGAACACCCGTCGGTGCTGGTGATGGTGAAGGAACGAGCCATCACGGCTCCCCACGCTCGAAATCCGAGGCTACCGGCGGGCGGGGACTGGGCCAGGCGCGCAACCCTGAGTGACTGTCTGCTCAACCACGTAACGCCACCCTAGCTTCGCCGTCCGCCCGGATCAACCGGTTGCCGCCCGGTCATGTTTGGACCGTCGCGGCACGGGCATCCGTTGCAACGAAGCCGAATTGGCTTTCCCGGCACATCCGAGACCCCGGTACCGAACGTAGAAACGTCACGTACCCGGACGTCCCCTCGGCCGCCGCCGCGAACATTCCGAGAGGTCCCCTGTGTTCCGTCACACGACACTCATGCAGTTCGAAGCCAAGCCCGACAAGCCCGACGCCGTGTTCGCCCACAAGCTCCAGGAGCTCATCGGCGGCGCCTGCGGCGAGCTGACCGTCGCGATGCAGTACCTGTTCCAGGGCTGGAACTGCCGCATCGAAGGCAAGTACAAGGACCTGATCATGGACACGGCGACCGAGGAGCTCGGGCACGTCGAAATGCTCGCCACCATGGTCGCCCGCCTCCTCGAAGGCGCCCCCTCGACCGTCACCGCCGAAGCCGTCAAGGATCCCGCGATGGCCGCGGTGCTCGGCGGGATGGATCTCCAGCAGCTGATCGTCGCCGGCGGTGGCGCGCTGCCGGCCGACAGCAACGGCGTCCCGTGGAACGGCCGGTACATCATCGCCTCCGGCAACCTGCTCGCCGACTTCCGGTCCAACGCGGCCGCCGAGGCCCAGGGCCGGCTGCAGACCGCCCGGCTCTACAACATGACCGACGACCCCGGCGTCAAGGCCATGCTCCAATTCAACCTCGCCCGCGACACCGTGCACCAGAAGCAGTGGCTGGCCGCGATCGAAGAGCTGGAAGCCGACCGTCTCGAAGGCCCGATCGTGCCGGACGCCCTGTTCGACGAGGAGAACCAGGACCACAACAACTCGATCTGGCACCTCTCCGACGGCCCGGACGGCCCCAAGGCCGACTGGAGCTACAACGGTTCGGCGATCGAGTACGTCGCGGACCCGAAGCCCCTCGGCGGACCGGGCACGGCACCCAAGCCGGATCCCGCGCTGTACGGCACCTTCTCCCCCACGATGAACGCCGCCGGGACGATCAAGGGGAAAGCGAAGTCCGCGAAGAACAAGGCCAAGTGACGGAAGGGAACCACGATGACCGCACCGGCGAACGAATCCGGCGGGCAACCGCACGACGACACGGCGGAAGAGCAGCAAGAGGTCCGCGGCGAGCAGGGAACGTCCTCGGGCGACCCGCACGACGACACCGATCCGCAGTCGGGCTGACATGGGTGATTTCGAAGCGACGACGACCGTCGACGCCGCGGCGGACGCGCTGTACGCCTACCTCTCCGACGTCGGCAACCTGCCCCGGTACTTCGCGCGGATGACGTCCGCCGAGCCGAGCGGCGAAGGCGGCGAAGTGCACACCGCGGCGGAACTGCCCGGCGGGCAGCACGTCGAGGGTGACGCGTGGTTCCGGGCCGACGCCGGCACCCGCCACATCGAATGGGGCGCCGAAGGCCCCAACACCTACCACGGATCACTCGAAATCGAGAGCGCCGGACCCGGCGCGACGGTCCGCGTGCGGCTGCACACCACCCGGGTGCCCGATGGCGACACCGGCGTGCAGCAGGGCCTCGACGACACCCTGGCCACCATCAAGGACCTCGTCGAAAAGCAGCACGTGACCGGCTGACCACCAAGAAGGAGTGACCACGGCATGAGCACGATCACCAAGTCCGTCGACGTCGAAGCCGACGTGAGCACCGTCTACAACCAGTGGACCCAGTTCGCCGACTTCCCCCGTTTCATGGACGGCGTCGACCGCATCGACCAGGTGGACGACACCCACACCCACTGGACCATCAGCGTCGCCGGCGTCACCAAGCAGTTCGACGCCACGATCACCGAGCAGAACCGCGACGAGCGGGTCGCCTGGAAGTCCGACTCCGGCCCGAACCACGCCGGCGTCGTGACGGTGCACCGCCTCGACGACGCCCACACGCGGGTCACCGTCCAGATGGACATCGACCCCGAGGGCTTCGTGGAGAACGTGGCCGACAAGACCGGCATCCTCGACCACCGCGTCCAGGGTGACCTCGACCGCTTCAAGAAGTTCATCGAAACCCGCGACGGTCACGAGACCGGCGCCTGGCGCGGCGACGTCGACCGCCCCGGCCAGCACCCCGCGAAGTAGCCCGAACCGCACGGCCGGTTCCCCCTGCGAGATCGATCCGGGGAGGACCGGCCGTTCGCGCGAGCACGCCAGGCCGTAGTGCTCGCCGAGCGGGTCCTGCATGACGTCGTCACTCACGGTCGCCTGGCCCCTCCCTCGTCACCCGTCCGACTGCACCCAGAAAATCTGTGCTCGCCGGAGTAGACATTCAACGGCGGGTGTGTGTAGTGTTCTGCTCATACCGAGAGAGACAACGTCAAGCAGGCGCGGGAGATGACGTAACTACCCGCGAGGTGAGACAAGGCGGTCAGGCAGGACGGAGCCGATCAACGGACAGGTTCCGGCTGGTGACCGTGCGGGTGACGTGTTCCCGCGAAGATCAGCAGTAGCCAGATCAGTAGTAGTCGTAGTGCAAGTGCAGGACCGGTCAGGTGGCCGGAGCCGATCGGTGAACGGGGCTCCGGGCAGTGACCAGCGGCGTCAGCGTGCTGGGACCGATCAGGGAAAGGGTTCCTCGGCAGTGACGTCCGCAGCAGGTGAAGTGGCAGTACCCAGCAAGAAGAAAACCCAGGAGAGAAGGGAACGGAACCATCATTGGATCGCCCGCAGCGGCTGGGTAGCGCCGCGCGGGTGCCGCAGTCCCATCGAGTTCGGAGGTGGTGCTCGGTCACGAGTAAGCGATCCCCGCACGATCCGGCTTTCCGCCGGACGCGGGTGCAGGAAGCCGGCCTTCACGCCGGTTGACAATGGTGAAACCCAACCCTTGAGGACCCCGGGTGCCGTTCGCGGCACCCGGGGTCCTTTGTGACGTGGAGGTGGAATGATTCCTGACCAAGAAGGACCGGCTACGCCCAGCGGAGCCGACAAGTTCGACGACGAGCACTACCCCGCCTACACCATGGGCCGGGCCGCCGACATCCTCGGCACCACACAAGGCTTCCTGCGCAGCCTGGGTGAAGCCGGGCTGATCACCCCGCAACGCTCCACCGGCGGGCACCGCCGCTACTCCCGCCACCAGCTGCGCCTGGCCGCCCGGGTACGGGAACTGGTCGACGAAGGCACCGCCATCGACGCCGCGTGCCGCATCGTCACCCTCGAAGACCAGCTCCACGAGGCCCAGCGCCTCAACACCGAACTCCGCGCCGGCGACTGAACCCGGCGTTCGACCGGCTCGGCACGCGGCCTCGCGCCGCGTGCCGATCAACGGCGAAGCGGACCGGACCGCAGCATGCTCGGAAGCGGCAGAGGCCCGTGCCACCGACGCTGTCCTCGGAATCGGACCGCGAAGCCGGAGGGGCAATTCCGGCCGGCATTCTGCTCAAGAACCTGGCGGCTCCCACTGCCCGGACGATCTTGCCCCCGGACCAGCGTGGACTGCTCCCCCGCGTCCGCCAAGACCCGCAGACCGAGCCCCGGCGCCCTGATCCCGGCCCGGTCCTGCAGCACCGCGGGCCGCGGGGCCACATACCTTTCACAACGGAGTTCCCCTGAGCCTCACGCCATCGGCCAGGGCTATGGGCGCATGTCGCCGCGCACGCCGGCTCAGTTTCCGGACACGGTGATGACCAGTTTGCCGCCCTTCGGGCGCTGCTCGCGCTCCAGCTCCGTCAGGGCCTGAATCGCCTCGGCCAGCGGGACCGTACGGGCGATGGGCAGGCGCAGCGTCCGGGCCACCTCCGCCAGGTCGGCGGTCACCGGCCGGCCCATCATCGCCCGGAACGGGCCGGGCAGGGCGCTCCTGATCATCTTGGCCGGGGTCGGGACGATGTCGACGATGGTTCCGCGGGGCTTCAGCAGCGTCCGGGCCGCGGCGAAGGGAAGCATGCCGGGCGTGTCGAAGACGAGATCGAACCGTCCCTCGAGGGCGGCCGCGCCGAAGCCGAAACCGACGACCGGTTCGACGCCGAGCTCGCGGGCCTCGTCAGCCGCGGTGTCACGGCAGCTGCCGGCGACCGAGGCGCCTCGCGCTCGGGCGAACTGGACAGCGGCCCGGCCCACCCCGCCCAGGCACCCGTTGACGAAGACCGCCTGCCCGGGCCGGACCTGCGCCGTGGCCTGGTAGGCGGTCACGCCCACGGTCGGCAGCGCGGCGGCCCGCTCGTAGGAAAGGTCCGCCGGTTTGAGCACGACCGCCTTCTCCTGCGCCGTCACCATCTCGGCGAACGCCCCCGCCTGCCGGAACCGGGCCACGCCGAGCACCGCGTCGCCGGCCTTCAGGCGGGTGACGCCGGCGCCGACCGCCTCGACGACTCCGGCGAAGTCGTGCCCCATCGCCCGGGGAAAGGAGCGACCGGTCATCAGCTTCATCTCGCCGTTGCGCATCTTCCAGTCCAGCGCATTGGAAGCCGCCGCCCGGACGCGGACCAGAACCTCATCCGGACCCGGTCGTGGTGGCTCGAAATTCGCCAGCCGCATCACCTCCGGGCCGCCGTAACGGTCGTACTGAAGGCGCTTCACGAGGCGTATTCGTTCGAGATCTCGGTGGCGTAGTTCTTCCACAGCGGTTTCATGGTTTCGGCGTTGACCGGCTGCCCGGAATCGATCATGGCCTTGAAGTCGCGGAAGTACTGCACGTACAGGTCCGGCGTGAACGTGTTCAGCATGACCGCGTTCTCGTCGCCGACGTTGGCGAACGTGTGCGGCGCCCCGGTCGGCACGATGACCCAGGTGCCCGGCCCGGCGTCGTAGTGGTCCTCGCCGACGGTGAACCGGAACGTTCCCGCCAGCACGTAGAAGCCCTCGTCGTGCTGGGCGTGGCGGTGCTGCAACGGGCTCGGGGTGCCCGGCGGGATGGTGACCTCGGCGAACCCCAGCCGGTGGTCGGTGTGCTCGCCGTTCTCCAGGATCCGGATCCGCTGCGCCCCGCTGCCGAGGATCTCGCCCTCACCGGGGCGGACGATGTTGACCTTCGCCACGACTTGTCCCATCTATTGCCGACCTTGGTGATCACCATCCTGTTCCGGGCCGGCTGTGCGCGTCCTGGTCGCCCGTGCACGGTTGCTGGTCACCAGTGCACGGGCGTTGTAGCCGTACGTCGTCTTGAAGAGCTTGCTGAAATGGGTGGGATCGGGGAATCCCCACCGGGCGGCCACGGCGGTGACCGTGCGTCCGCTTCCGGTCAGCTCGGCCCGGCAGCGCTCAAGGCGGCGACGGCGGATCAGGGCCGCGACGGTGAGCGGCTGATCCTCGAACAGCTTGTGCAGCCGGCGTAGGGAAATGTGGTGGGCGGCGGCGATGCTGGGCGGGGACAGGTCGGGATCGGCCAGCCGGGCCTCGATGTAGCCGGCGATCCGGTCCCGCAGCCGCTCGTCCGGGGCCGGTTGCCCGTCGCCCAGCCGGGACTCCAGCGCGACCGCGATCAGCTCGACGACGGCCGCCGCCGACCTCAGCGCCTCCGCCTCGCGGAACTCGGCCGCCGACCGCGCCGACTCCCGAGCCAGCACGGAGACGAGAGCGCCCGGACCGCGACTGCCGTCGATGCGCACGCCGATGAGCCGGTCGATCTGCGCGGGCCGGATCCGAAGCTCCCGGCGCGGAACCAGGATGGTGACGTGCGCCGCGGCGGTGCTCTCGAACCGGACCGTGCGCGTGGGATCGAGCAGCACCAGGTCGGCCGGCCCGAGTTCGGCGTCGCCGTGTCCCTGCTTGATCCGCGTCCGGCCCCGGGTCATCACCTTGATCGCCAGGTTCTCGCCGTCGGAGGCGGCGCGCTCCCGCCCGATGCAGGCGCTCTCGGGCGTGACGAGGGAGACCAGCCGCAGCGGACCGAGGTCACGGGTGGCGACCCGGCCCCGGAAGCCGGCCCCGGCCAGCTTGTTGACCAGCGGCGGAAACCCGCTGGCGGCCAGCTCGGCCTGGAACGTCTCGAAGTTGCCGATCACCGGTCAACGATAACGCCGATACTCCCGGTGGGGCACGGCGTTCGGCTGGGTTCCAGCGGCGCCGGCCCGCACCTGCTCCGTGGGCAGCCGCAGGATTTCGGCGAACCGCAGGACCTTGTCGGCGACGCGGGCGCCCGGGATCGCGCAGCGTCGGGGTTTCGTACCTCGGCCCGCTGATCGAGCCGGCCGGAAAACCTGTCCGCGTCATCGGATGCTTTCGTTCGTCTCGGCCGCGGCGAGGAGCAGCCAGCTCCGGAACTCGACCGAGAAGTGCTGCAGGTGCTGCTCGACGGCCTCGGGTGCGCTGGTCGCGGGCAGGGTGACCGAAAGCTCGACGGTCATGCCGTGGGCGGCTTCGCGGAACGACGTCGAGACGGAGCCGAACACGGTCCCGTCGTCGTCGAGGGTCAGGAGCGAGTGGCGCCGGTCGGTGCCGCCGGGCACTTCGCTCTCGTCCCAGCCGCCCATGCGGAAGCCCACGACGTGCTCGCCGAGTGCCTCGACGATGTGCGGCCCCCGCGGATCGGCCATGTCCATGAGGTAGTGCTCGGGCTGCGCGGCGATGAGGACGTCTTCCCTGGTGAACGCGCGGGTCATCCACGCGGAGAAGCCGGCCGCGGTGAGCCCGGTCGCTTCGATCGTGACGGTGCCCGTGGCCTGTTCGCCGCCGGAGCGCTGCACGTGGTCGCGGAAGAAAGCGTTGCCCGCGGCGATTTGCTCGCCGACGAGCGCGGGCAGCCGGTCGCCGAGGTTGCCCTTGATGAGGCGCAGCGCGCGGCGGGCCGAGTCGAGCTCGTACCGGTCGATGTTCCGGTCGTCGGGTTCGCCCGCGATGCGGACCGATGCCGTGGTGCCGGGGGTCATGGTGTGTCCTTTCCGGAGTTCTTGACAGGCAGCTGCAGGTACGAGGCGTGGTCGCCGCCGGTGTGCACGATGTGGGTGCCGGCGTGGGGCGAGGTGTACTCCGGCATGCCGGGCATCATCGAGCCGAGCAGGCTCCGGCCGCTGATGACGAAGCGGAGCTGTTCACCGGGGTGGAAGACGAGCCCGACGGGGAGCAGGTCGATGTCGACGTCGACGGCTTCGCCCGCGGCGAGCTTCTCGGCCCGGTCGAAGGTGTGGGCGGGGACGTCGCCGGTGGAGAGCGTCTCGTCGAGGTGCCGCAGCGAGACCCGGAGCCGGCCGTCCGACCCGCGGTAGCGCAGGATCGAGCCGCCGTACTCCGTGACGTCGTGGATCATCGCGCCCTGGTTCGGCACGGTGAACTGCGCGAGCGGTGTCCCGTGGGCGTCGAGCTTCTGCACCAGCACGAAGAGGTCCATGTCGTCGGCGCCGTCGGCCTCGACCCGGAGGTGCGCTTTCGGGTAGCCGACCAGGACGGTCTCGTCGTCGAACCGGGTGAGGAACGAGACGGATCCGGGGTTCGCCCCGACGACGTAGCGAGCCGTCGCCGCCTCGGCCGGGGCCGCGGTGCCGAGCGTGCGGGTGCCGGCGTCGAGGTAGTACCTGGTGGACACGACTCCGCTCGGCGGGAACCGGTCGGCGGCGAGCGCGACCTGGTCACCGCCCTCCAGGTCGAGCAGGGAGTACCGGACGCGGGGCGTGTGCTCCCAGCCGTTGTCCGCGTCCTTCAGGAAGTGGTCGAAGAAGCGGCGGAGGTCCTCCCGGTTGCCCTCGTCGTAGTAGTCCGGCCATTCCTGGCTGTTGTGGACGCGGAGCCATTTGTCCACTGAGGACATCCGGCGCCACGCGCGGAACGTCCCCTGCGTGTGGAGCGTGTTCGAGTAGCTGGCGACCACGTACGCCGGAACCGTGATCCGCTCGTACCGCGGGATCTTGTGCTCCCAGAGATCGTTGATCAGCGGGTGGCGCTCCGCCTCGGCGATGATGTCCTCTTTCCGGCCGTGGCCCCGGAAGGAGACGTCACGGAGCTGCCGGGCGAAGCCGCTGTCGGGCATGCCGCCGCGCAGCACCAGGTCGCGGTAGGTGTCGCTCATCCCCTCCCAGGGGTTGATCGCGGCCAGGTGCGGCGGCTGCTCGGCCGCGGTGAACCACTGCGACGCGGCGAGGTACGACGTGCCGCTCATCGCGACCTTGCCGCTGCACCATTCCCGCGTGCCGAGCCATTCGACGAGGTCGTAGGCGTCGCGGCCTTCCTGCCGGTCCCAGAGGACGCTGTCGCCGCCGGACTCGGCGACCCCGCGGATGTCCGGGTTGCAGATCGCGTAGCCCCGGGCGCACCAGTAGGCCGGGTCGGGGCCTTCGAACTTCTGCAGGCCCGACACGATCGAGTTGTCGAGGCCGACCAGGCCGAACACACCCATCGCGCTGGGCGAGGAGCCCTGGCCCTTGCCGTAGGGGCTGAACGCCACGATCACCGGGACCTGCTCGGAACCGGCCGGCCGGAACACATCCACGTACGTGACCGTGCCGTCGCGCAGGGTGACCGCGATGTCCTTCTCGAACACGATGTCGACCGGCAGGGGCCGGAACGGCTCGGCCAGGCGCGTCCCGGCTTCGAGGATCCGAGTGCCGGGCGCGAAACCACTCAGCACGCCGTAACGCTCACCGCCCGGCACCAGCGGCCGAGACGGCATGAAGACCTTCTCACTCATCCGGAGCTCCCTTCGCCACCGACGAGCATATCAACATCCGTTGATATCTGGCGATCGTAGACTGCCGGCGTGGAAGATCACCCCGAAGAGCCGGCGTCGCCCGCACGGCGCGGCCGCAGGCCCGGGCAGAACACGACCCGCCAGGCGGTGCTCGACGCCGCGCGCCGTCGGTTCGCGGCCGACGGCTTCAAGGCCACGACGATCCGCGCGATCGCCGCGGACGCCGGCGTCGACGCCGCGCTCGTCATGCAGTTCTTCCGGTCGAAGGACGAGCTGTTCGGGGCCGTGATGTCGATCTCGCCCGAAGCGCTCTCCCGCATCGCGAACGCGTACCGCGGTCCCGCCGAGTCCGTCGGCGAGCGGGTGGCCCGGGCACACCTCGCCGTCTGGGAGGGTGATCAGCCGGACGCCGACGCGCTGCGCGCGATGCTGCGCGGAGCGATCGCCAACGAGAAAGCGAACACGCTGCTCCGGGAGTTCATCGAAGCGCGCCTGTCCGAGGGCGCCCGGCAGTCCGCTTCGGACAGGCGCGACGCCGAAGTCCGCGTCGCGCTCGCGGCGTCGATGCTCGTCGGCGTCGTGGTCGGCCGGCAGATCGTGCGGGTGGCCGCGCTCGCCGAAGAGGAGACCGAGGCGATCGTCCGGCACGTCGGCCCCGCACTGCAGGCGATCCTGGAGCCTCTGGGTCACGACAGCAGGAGCTGACCGCCGGATCCGTCACGCCGCGCGGCGGCAACCGGGACGCCCGGCCACGGACCCGTCTCGTCAACGCGCTCGGCTCGGCTCTTTCGCCTTGGCCGGCGGCTCGTCCTCGACTGACGACCTGATGGCCTTGGCGATGGTCTCACCGTCCGGGTTCAGCTCGTCGATACCGAACCGGAGGCACCTCGGCACTCGGTGTGGAAGGCACGCAGGGCGGCAGCCAGCGCCGCGGGCTGTTCCTCGGGCACGTAGTGTCCGCAGTCGGCCAGGACACCGCCACGGATGTCGGCGGCGTAGGGCCTGACCTTGGCCAGCAGGTCCGGTGCGCTGCCCTGGGCCGCGCCCAGCGCCAGCACGGGAACGCGGATCGGGTCGGTGTGGCGGGCGTTCTGCTCGATGTCGGTGAGCACCGCGCGGTAGTACCCGAGCAGACCGGTCAGCCTGCCCTCGCTCAGGACGCGTTCGTACTCGTCGAGGTCGGCGTCGTCAAAAGTCGTGGCGGGGTCATAGGTCTTGTGGCCGAAGAACCACTCGAGCAGGATGCGTTCCCGCCCGTCCAGCAGCTTCTCGGGAAGGTCGGCGAGCCGGTTGAACAGGAAGTGCCACGACTTCCAATCCTGCTCACCGATCGAGATGACCGGATCGAGGGAGACACCGGGGATGTTGGCGTCGATGAGCACGACGCCGTCGAGCTCGTCCGGATACCGATGGGCGTGGGCGAAACCGACCCACGCTCCGATGTCGTGCCCGACGTACAGATATCGCCGGATTCCCATGACGCGCAGGAGTTCGTGGACGCGGTCGCTGGTCGTGCCGGTGTCGTAACCGTCGGGCGGACGGCTGGAATCCCCTTGCCCCGGCAGGTCGAACGCGATGACGTGGTGGTCGGCCGCGAGGTCGTCGACGACGTGCCGCCAGGCGTAGGAGCTTTGCGGGAACCCCGCGGCGAGCACCACGACGGGCCCCTGGCCTCGCTCGACGACGTGCCAGCTCAGACCGGCCGCGAGGACCGTCCGGCCGGGATTCGCGCCCGGGTTCACGCTCGGCTCATCGCCGCGTCGTGCGCCTCGAGCGCGACCACGCTCGCGAGCTGGACGGCACGGGTGATCGTCTCGTGCGACATCGACGGCTTCGGCGGCCTGACGCCGGCGACCTGCGACAGTTCGTAGGGCACGTGGATGAACCCGCCGACGGTGCCGGAACCACGCTGCGCGAGCAGCCGCATCAACCGGTAGAAGACGTGGTTGCAGGTGTAGGTGCCCGCGGTGTCCGACACGTGCGCCGGGATGCCGTCCGCCACCAGCCGCTCGACGATCGTCTTGATCGGCAAGGTGCTGAAGTACGCGGCGGGTCCCGTTTCGTCGACGGGCCGGTCCACGGGCTGGAAGCCGGCGTTGTCCGGGACGCCGGGATCTTCGACGTTGACGGCGACCCGCTCCACGGCGATGTCCTCCTGCCCGCCGGCCTGGCCGGTGCAGATCACCACGTCCGGCTGGTACCGCTCGACGGCGTCGTGCAGCACGCGGCCCACCGCGGCGAAGTCGACGGGCAGTTCCACGGCGTGCGCGGCCCCTGGCCCCGCCCAGCCGTCGCGCACCGAACGGACCGCGTTCCACGACGGGTTCGTCGTCTCCCCGCCGAACGGTTCGAAGCCGGTGAGCAAGATCGTCGGCATGGAGTCCTCCTCGTCGGGTCGGTCGTCGATGGCTTTACCGTAACGCCAGATACCGTTACAGTAAAGCCATGAGTGACGCGTTCGTGTTCGACACCGGCCACACCTGGGCGGATTTCCTCGCGACCAGGACGAACGTGCACGGCCCCGCGCCCTCGGAATGGCTGACGACGGCCCAAGCCGCCCAGAACTGGTTCGACGCGGCCGGGCTCGCCCCGGCACAGCCGCCGCCGGCAGCCGACCTGCCTCTGATCCACGCGGCCAGGGAAGCACTGCGGACGACCGTCCTGACCCGCCTCGGATACCCGCTGCCACCCCACTCCCCCGACGCGGAGTCCGCGACGGCGGTACTGAACCAGGTCGCCCGTACAGCTTCGGACCCGGTCGGAGTCCCGGACTCCTGGAGCACCGCGCTTTCCTGGATCGTTGCCAGCTCCACAGTGGACCTGGCACAACCGGCGTCGCGGTTCCTCACCTGCGCGGAGCACGTGTGCAGCAAGGTGTTCTCGGACCGCGGGGATGTTCGCCAGCGCTACTGCAGCGCGCGCTGCGCAACCCGCGCGCGGGTTCGTTCACACCGGGGCAAACGCACCACGGAGAACGGCTGACTCCGCAGCCGTCTCAGGCCACTACCGGCGATTTGCGGACGGCGAGGAATCCAAGGTCCGCGACGGAGCGGGAACGGCGACGACGGCTAGACGCGCACCTTCGACCGGGCCACCCGGCTTCAGCTGACGAGCTGCCAGAGGTAACTCGCGTTCTTGACCGGGGCCGACACCTTCTTCGTCCACAGGTACTTCGTCGTGCACGGCGGGACGATGTGGTACTTCCGCACGGTGAACGTGCGGGCCTCCTTGTACTGCTGCAACCGCAGCAGCTTCCCGGCGGGCACCGTCGCCGCGTAGGACCACGAATCGGACTTCGCGTAGCTCGCGCCCACGCTCACCGCGAGCGACACGCTGGCCTTCGCGAAGATCACGCCCGCTTCCGCGCTGGTCGTCCCCGTGATCGATGCGTTCACCGTCGACGTCGCCGTCTTGTTGTACGTGATCGTGCCCGGTCCGCGGAGGTAGTCGCTGCGCAGGTTCGTCACGAGCCAGGAACGCGAGGAGCCGGAAAACGTGTAGTCGGGCGGATCCCGCACCTCGGGGCACGGGTGCAGCGCGAGGGCCTGGGGACCGGCGCCCGTCACCGTGGGTGCAACGCCGGACGCGCAGGCCAGCAGGACCACAGCGACAACGGAACGCAAACGCATGACGGGCTCCCCTGGTTGATCTTGAAAGCCACCCTAAGCACACCAAGCCGGCAAAGCACGGGAAGTAACCTTTTCGGGCGACCGTTACCCGCATCCCGCATCAGGGTTCGGAGAGTTCGGCGGGTTCGGCGTCTTCGTCCGGGGGACGCTTCCACTTGAGCTTCACCTCGAACTGCCCGTCGATGCCCGTCTTCGCGATCACCGCGCCGGCCTCGGCCGAGAGCTTGATCCCGAACTTGATCTCCACCTCGTCCGGTTTGCGGGTCATCGCCTGGAACTGGCCGAGGGCGGCGGACGCCGCGTCCTTCACCGCGCCCAGCGCCCGCTCGAAGGACACCTTCGCCTCGACCACGAGGTCATCGCGGCGCGACACCCTGGCGGTCGCCGGCCCCGTGGCGACTTCGACCACCACCTCGCCGCCCTGCTGCAGTTCGAACCGGGCCAGCTCCGTCATGCCTGCTCCTTCACTGTCCACACGGGACGTCCAGCCACTCGCCGGCGGGCACGTTGAGGCGGACGGTGTCCAGGTCCGCCAGGAGCGCGCCCAGCCGCGAGGGGTCGTTGAGGTACTCCAGCACCGCCCGGTAGAACGCCCCGGTCATCGTGGCCGGCATCAGGTCGGAGGCGTCGAAGCACAACCGCTGCTGCGGCGACGTCAGCGTCGAGGAGACCTGGCGGCTCACCACGTCCTCGTAGACGCCCCCGACGTTCCGGTCGACCGAGAACACGCTGCCGTGGTGGATGCCGGGCCAGATGCGCTGCGCCTGGTCCGAGGCGAGGTACCGCATCAGCTCGCGCGCCTGCGGGGTGTCGTGGAACATCGCGGCGAGGTCGGCGGACACCTCCGACACCGCGGGCCCGGGGAACGGGAAGAACGCGAAGTCGCGCCCCGGCCTGGGCGCACTGCCGTCGGCGCGCTTCATGGCCGAATAGCCGCCCATGACGAACGACGCCTGGTGCTCCAGCACGCACCCGGCCGGGCGGGTGAACAGTCCCCGCCCGGCGTCGCCGAAGTCGGTCAGCAACGCCGCGGGCGCCCCGCCACGCACCGCGCCCGGCACGGCGACCAGCGCGCCCCAGTCCTTCCACGCCTGGCTCACCTGCGACGAGCTCCACGGCAGCTTGCCCGCCGCCCACTGCCGGTAGGTGTCGGGACCGGCCGAGTGCAGCAGGATGTCCTCGATCCAGTCCGTCCCGGGCCAGCCGGAGGTCGGCGGCGCGCCCATGCCCAGGCACCACGGCGTGCGGCCGTCGGCGGTCAGCCGCCGGGCGAGCGCGAGCAGCTCGTCCCACGTGCCGGGCCGGGCGCCGCCGAGGTTGGTGACGTCGTACCAGATCGCGCTCTTCAGGTCGGCCTTGACGGCGATCGCGTACTGCTGCCCGGTGCCGGCCTTCTCCAGGTCCAGCCACTGCTTGCCGAATCCCGGCTGCGGGCCGAGCAGGGCGTCCAGCGGCTCGAGCTTCCCCCGCCGGGCGTAGGTGGCCAGCGATCCCGGGTTCGGGAGCACCGCGACGTCGGGGGCGGTGCCGCGCTGGACGTCGGAGGCGAGCACCTGGTCGAGGGCGCGGGTGCCCTGGTAGTCGACCTCGACGCCGGTGGCGGCGGTGAACGCCCGCAGCACCGTGCGGAAGTCGTCCTCCTCCGCACCGGTCCACGACGCCAGCACGGTGACCCGGCCGGCGCCACCCGTCCCGCAGGCGCTCGCGCCGAGCAGGAGCACGACGAGCACGAGCAGCGGCAGTTTCGTCCACAGTGGATTTCTCATGCGCGGTACCGGTATTCGTCGATGCGGCGGGACATCCCCCACGCGATGAGGCCCAGGGCGGCGACCGAGAACGCCGGGGCGAGGTACTCGACCCCGCCGGAGTCGGCCGCGTCGCGCACGCCGGCGGTCACGGCCTCGGTACCCGCGTCGACCGTGCCTTCGTCGACGGCGGCCGGGGCGAAACGGGGCTGGGCCACGAAGTCCGCGACGGTGCTGCCGCAGCCGGCCGCCTGGTCGCAGTGCCGGGCCAGCAGCGTCGCGAGCCCGGTCTGCCCGGCGGAGTCGGTCGCGGCGATCCCGGTCTGCCGGTCGGCGAGCACCGCGTCGGTCCGGGCCCGGACGTCGTCGAGGCGCAGCTGCAGTCCCAGCACGACGGCGAGCGTGACGCCGACCCCCACGGTCAGCGCGGTCGCGCCCAGCAGCGGCAGGTTGAACCGGCGGCGGAACCGGCGCCACAGGTACCACTGGGTACCCACCAGCACCGCGGCCGCCGCGGCCGGGGCGAGCAGCCACACCGGCAGCAGCCCCGGGCTCATGCCGTCTTCGAGCTGGTCGTCGAGCGCCGCCCGCTGCAGCCCCTGCAACGTCGTCAGCTGCGCGAGCACGCCGTCCGGGCCGTGCAGCAGCCGCGAGGCGTACCACAGGTCGGCGACGCCCAGCACCTCGCTGCCGGGCTGCCGGAAGTGCGCGTCCGCCTGCCCGACCGCGCCGGAGTAGGCCGCGACCAGCCCCTCCACCACCTGCAGGGTGCCGGTGCCGGCGGCCCCGGCCTGGTTGGCCTCGGCCACCTTGGCCAGGCTCTGGCTCGCCCCGGCGAGGCTGTTCGCGTAGTCCTGCCCCGGACCCGCCAGTTTCGCCTCGCCGGTGCGGAAGGCGTCGATCGCGGCCTGGTCGGCTTCGCTCAGCGCCGCACGGGCCGCGGCCACCTCCAGCACCGCGTCGGTCGTGCGGTCGCGGACCGTCCGGGCAGCGCCGAGGACGTTGAGCACCGCCGCCAGGGACACCGCGAGCATCACCAGCGTCGTGGCGAGCAGCAGCCCGAGCAGGCGGATCAGCCTGGCCCGGGTGCGGGTCGGGCGCAGCGCCGGCGGTGCCCCGGTGATCACGCCGTCGCCTCGCCCAGCGTGGCCTGGCAGGTCGTGCAGAACCGCGCGTCCGCGGGCGAGAGCTTGTGGCACACCGGGCAGGTGACCGGCGGCCGGTCCGCCGCCGGCTCCGGCTCCGGCTCGCGGGCCGGGGGGTCCTGCCCGATCCGGGACACGCGGGAGATCAGCACGTTGAGGATCGCGCTGAGCCCGGCGTCGGGGTGCAGGCGGACCTGCCCGGCGCCGGCGTCGAGGATGTCGACCACCCGGCGCAGCCGGTCGAGGATCTCTTCGTTGCCCTGTTCGGTGGCGAGCCGGACCGCGGTACCCCACGCTCGCTCGGCGTCTTCGGCCCGGTTCGCGGCCAGCGCGTCCCCGCCCGCGGTGAGGGCCTCCGCGAGCTCGGCCTGCGCGGTGTACTGCAGCACCATCGGGTGCACGAGGGTCGGCTGCACCGGGTCGTGCGTCCACCGGCCGACGACCGTGGCCGGGCCGGCCGTGCGCGCGCCGGCCACCGGCTCGAAGTCGGCCCAGGCCGACCACCTCCCCCGGCAGCTGCGCCTTGAGCGAACCGCCGCCCGGTGCGGCCAGCTTCGCGGCGAGTTCCGGCGACACGGCGAGCTCGCCCGGCGCGGGCAGCCGGGTCAGTCCCGGCGGCACCGGCGAGCCGGGTCCGGTCGCCGCGACCGCGGTGACCTTCACGAAGTCGTCGCCGACCGATGGGTACCAGTTGTAGGTCAGCAGCGGGGCGACGCCCGCGCGCGGCTCGGTGACCTGGGCGATCGCCGCCTTGCGCGCCGCCTGCGCGCCGGTCAGGTGCTGGACCGCCGCCGCGGGCAGCAGCACGGCGACCGCGAGCGCGATCCCGAACGCGGTCATCGCGAGGCGCAGCAGCGCCGCGCCGGACATCCGGCCGCCCCCGACGGCCAGCCGGAGCCCCAGCGCCAGATCCCGCATCACGCGACCAGCTCCCGGTCGACCGTCTGCCCGTCCCGCACCACGACCTCCCGGTCCGAATAGGCCGCGACCCGCGGCTCATGGGTCACCAGCACCACCGCGGCGTGCGTCTCCCGCGCCGCGGTCGTGAGCATCTGCATGACTTTCTCGCCGTTGAGCGAGTCGAGCGCGCCGGTCGGCTCGTCCGCGAAGACCACCTTCGGCGCGGTCACCAGGGCCCGCGCCACCGCGACCCGCTGCGCCTGCCCGCCCGACACGTCGCCGGGACGGCGCTTCGCCAGTCCGTCGACCTCCAGCCGGGCGAGCCAGTCGGCCGCCCTGGCCTCGGCCTGCTTCCGCTTGGCGCCGGTGAGCCGCAGCGGGAGCGCGACGTTCTCCAGGCAGGACAGCTCCGGCACGAGCTGGCCGAACTGGAACACGAAGCCGAACTCGGTGCGCCGCAGCGCACTTCGTGCCTTGTCGTCCATCGCGACGAGGTCCGCGCCCCCGTAGCTGATGGTGCCCGAGTCCGGCCGGACGATGCCGGCGAGACAGTGCAGCAGCGTCGACTTGCCGGACCCGGACGCGCCCATGATCGCGAGCACTTCCCCGGCCGAGACGGACAGCGCCGCGCCATCGAGCGCTTGGGTGCGGCCGAACGACTTGTGCAGTCCGTTGCCGGCGAGCAACGGCGTTCCGGGCGTGGTCATCAGCGCACCGCCTTCTCGAGTTCGCCGAGGCGCGCGGCGGTGAGCTCCAGCCACCGCAGGTCCGCCTCGAGGTGGAAGAGCGCGTGGTCGCAGATCAGCTGATCGGCGAGGTCGCCCCCGTTCTTGCGTTTGGTCAGCGCACGCATCACGTTCAGGTGCTCGCCGCGCTGGACGTCGAGCACGTCGGCGGCGCTGCGCCCGGACAGCAGCGCGAGCACCACCTTCGTGTAGAGCGTGTTCTGCAGGTACGGCTGCGGGTTCTCCGGAGTGCGCAGCCACGTCTCGACGTCGGTGACCCCGGCGTCGGTGATCGTGTAGCGCTTGCGCTCGGGCCCGTCGCCGCTTTCGACGCCCGCCACCTCGACCATGCCGTTGCGCAGCAGCCGTGACAACGTCGAATAGACCTGGCCGTAGGCAAGCGGGCGGCCCTGCCCGAACTGCTCGTCGTAGGCCCGCTTCAGGTCGTAGCCATGCCGTGGGCCCGATTCGAGCAACGCGAGCAACGTGTGCGAAACAGACATTCTCCGTCCCTCCTTGTCCCGGGATTCCCCGGGCAGCGATCACTATACTCGATGCGTATACACGCCATGTATACGCTCGGGGTATAACCAGTTGTCGCAGGTCAGCAGGCTGCGACACGCCACAGCGGTGTCACTGGCCGGACACCGCGAACACCGGCCAGGTCACGAGCGAAACCTCGCCCAGCAGCCCGTCAAGAGACTGCAGTACGCGCGGCTCGCACAAGACTTCCGCGCCGCCCACGGCGACGAGGCGGTACTCGAACGCCGCCGCCACAGCCAGATTCAACCGCTGACGCTGCGCAACCTGCGCACCCGTGCCGTTCCCCTCCCAGTTCACCGATCTCGACATCGAGCGCATTTGCGTCTCCGCGGACTCGGCGAACGGTATGAGGATCGACGGCGTCGCCTCCAAGCCGGATCCCACGCAGCTCAGCGAAACCGAACCAGGGCGCTGGAAGTGCGTTGCCCGACGCCGGGAGGGCGTGCCGGGCGCTCGGCTGTCGCGGTGTGATCGGACCCAGGAGACCAGGCCCGCCCCGGCGGCGCACGGCGACCCGACAGGCACTCGCACGTTGGTGCTGCGGCGCCTGTGCGCCGCCGACGCTCGGCCTGGCGAGCCGTGGCCGTCCACCCGCGAGCCCGCCCCAGGGGCAGGTACGCACGACGCCGCCGTCCTCGTGTCCAGGAAACCAGCAAGTGGCTCAACACCAACGTCCTCATCGGATTCACCGAGAAACGCGGCCGCGCCTGGCACTACCGCGACGAAGACCAGGGCACCGAGCCGAACCACTCCCCGGCCCGATCCCGATCGCCGAGGTCAAACGGCGCCTGTTCGCCTGGACCGCCGAGCCCGCACGGGTGTTTGTCGAGGACCCGTTCGGTCTCCGCCTCGCCAAGCATCACCTCGGCTCGACAACTTCGCCGCCATGCTCGACGACGGCCTCACCATCGGCTCCGCCGGACTACTGCGCGAACGCAAGCAAGCCTGGGTCAGCGTTGAAGTCCCCGACAACATCACCACACCCGAAGGTGTCGAGTTCCGGCCCAACCTGCTCGCCTGCTCCAGCCACGACGCCAGCCTCAAAACCCGCTATAAGCGCGTCGTCACCAACGTCGTCTGCGACAACACCATGGCCACCGGCCTGCACACCGTCGCCGACGACTTCGCCGCCGAAGTCACGAAGCTGTGCCAGACCACCGTCACCGACCGCGCCTGGAAAGCGTTCCTCGACGCCCACACCCCGATCCCCGACGAGCCGGGTCGCGCGCGCACCAACGCCGCCAACCGACGCTCCGCGCTCACCCGGCTGTGGACAAGCGACAGCCGCGTCAGCCCATGGAAGAACACCGGCTGGGGTGTCGTGCAGGCCCGTCAACACCCACATCCACCACGAAGCCGTCATCCACGGCGCCACCCGAGCAGAACGGAACATGAACCGCGTGATGACGACCCCCATCATCGCGGGAAAAGCGTGAAGGCCGGACGTCGCGATACCGGCCCTCGACGCGATCGCGGCGCCGCCCCCGAAAGGAGACAGCGCCGCGGTCACGCTCGTTCCGGTCAGGCCAGGGTGAGGCCGTAGGACGAAAGCTCACGGGTCAGCGGGTAGAAGTAGCTGACGGTCGTGTTCCCGCCGGAGAGGGTGCCGAGACCCTTGGAACCGTCGTAGGCCGGGCCGCCCGAGTCACCGTGGTCGGTGTGGGCGGTGGTGCCGAACTCGTGGTTGAGCACGCCGACGTCGAAGTTGACCGACTGGTCCACCGAGGTCACCTGGCCGGTGCCGCCGCCGGTCGTCGAGCCCTGCTTCGAGATGCGCTCGCCGACCTGCGGCGCGGCCGCGCTGGTGATGGCCTGGCCGGTGTTGATGCGGCCGGGGCCGGAGCCGTTCGGGCGGGTCAGCAGACCGGAGTCCGCGCCGGGGCAGTCGCTGCGGACCACCCGTGCGCCGCTGACGTCGCCGCCGGACCACGTGCCGCCGAGGTTGGTGCAGTGCCCGGCCGTGAGCAGGTACGGGGTGCTGCCGCTCTTGACGTTGAACCCGAGCGAGCAGGGCGCGCTGCTGTTCTGGATGGCGTCCCCGTCGGCGATGTAGAGCTCGAGCTTGCCGGTCTTGTACTCGACGCGGGCGCTGTCGCCGTACTGCTTGGCGGCGGTGGCGACCTTGTCCGCGGTCGCCTGGGTGGCGGCCGAGAAGATGGTCACGACGACCTGGTTGGTGGAAGTGTCGATGCCCCAAGAGGTCTGCGGCACGTTGCGGACGTTGTCCAAGGCGTCCTTGACGCCGGTCAGCTGGGCGAAGCTGCGGGTGACCTTCTTGGCGGTGAGACCGGCCGCTTCGACTTTTTGCGCGCCGGCGTCGTCGAGGACGTTGACGATCGCCTTGCCGTTGTCGAGGTAGTAACCGCCCGACGCGGCACCGAGTGCGCCGGTCACCTGGTCGGCCTGGGTCATGGCGTTGCCCTGCGCGAGGGTGAACGCCGCTTCGGCCGACAGGGGCGCGGCGCCGGCCGAGGGGACGCAGAGCGCGCAGGCCAGTGCGGCTGAGGCGAATGCGGTGAAGCCGGCGAGTTTCCGGGAAGTCATCAAAATCCTCCGGGTCGTCTTTGGGGGGAAGACTGGCGTGAGGGGTGCTTGCCACGGTGGAACACTGCGTGACGATCCAGCTTCCGCGGGTGATCCACCACCGACGAAGGTTTGTTTTCAACCGAAAGCCCACTTGGAAAACGGACAAAGAAGAAAATCATGAAGTAAATTCACCACGGCGTATGCCCGGCGAGGTTTCACGCTCGCTGTGGCCGTACGCGGCAGACCGTTCGGCAGGCGTACGTCGACGTCGGCGACGGCCGCATCACCGCTGGAGTCGCCGATCAGTGCCAGCCTCGCCGAACACATCGTCGCGGCAGGAGATGACGACAGGGAGACGGATTTGGGAGGCAGGAAGCGGTCCCGGCGGGTGATGCCGCCCGAGGCTAGCGCGCACCCGACGGCGCCCTAATCCCAACGAAGACCAGTCGCGTTTCGCAGCCATGACAGGGCGCCGTCCGGCGCGCGCTCAGGCGGTGGCGGCTCACCACCGTGAGCCGCCACCACCTCGGCGTCGCCGACTTCGACTGGCACGAGCTGACCACCACCATCCGCGACGGCATCGCCGCCGGCCGCGAGCACCCCCGTGCCCTCACCGACCGCCCCATACCCCGACACCGGCCGTAGCCCGACAGCCGCTGACCGAAGGGACACCGTCATGCCCGACACCGCCCCACCAGATCCCGTTACCGCACCGAGCCTTACCTGGCTCTGGCAGCGGCGACCGGACAGCACAGACCTGGAAAAGGCTCTCTTCCCCGCCCACCTGGTCCCCGAGGGCTGGCTGCCTATGCTGCAGCACCGCTACACCGCCCTCGCCAGCTGCCGCGAGTGCGGTGGCAACGGTGAATACCTGGTCAACGACCGCGACGACACCGACGCGCCCGGGGATCCGGATGAGCCCGCATCGTGGTATCCGCAGCCGTGCGACTGCCTCTGGGCACCATCGCCAGAGGGACCTGCGCGCACTCGACGCCACCCAGGGCCTTCGGCGACACCGCGAGCGAATGCAGGTAGTACTCGACGCGATTGGCCCGCGCCACGTCGGTGGCGTCTTCTGGGACGGGTACTGGCATCGCCGGTATCTCGTCGAGTCCGTCGCCATCCGGTTCCGCGACGGTGACCCGACCATGCCGGACTGGTCGATCACGATCCGCTGGGACAACGGGACACGCTGTACGCAGCACACACCCGCGGGATCCCCGCACCGACAGCACGCTCATCCGCGCCGTTCACCGTCTGTTCTGCCCCGGCTGAAGGGAAAGCCCGATGTTCACTGCTTCTCTGCCCGACGTCACCGGCCACGCTGCCGAAACCGCTGCATCTCCCCGTCCCCCACCCGACGCAGGTGACAGTGCGCGCTCCGCCGTCGCAACGACATCGTCCGCCGGCACGGACGCGACGAGACCGCCCGCGAGTTCGTCCATCCAGGCCGCACCGTGATCGAGGTGCCGAACCGGCCGTGGCCGATCAGGCGCCCGGAGGGCTGCGATGACCAAACCTCCACCGGTCTCTGGTTCGACGCCACCGGCACCCCACAACTCGACCCAGCCGACCGTGCAGCGCCAGACGGCGTCGCGCTGCTGTGCCGCCGATGCGGTCTGGACTGCACTTGACCTCAACCACCGCACACCTCTGCGCGCCGGACCGGCACAAGACGCGACACCGTCACGTCCACTTGGGACAAAGCAGGTGACCCCGATGACCGACGAACCCGCCAGAATGGCTCGCGCTGGTCGCCACCAGACGCTCGACCCGCTCTCTACGCTGCTGCTTGCCTGCGCGACCTGCGCGCGAACCGGCGGTGGCGTTCCGGGCCGATCAAGCGGCTCGTTCGCGACGTGGCGGTCTCCAAGCGGCCCAAGCGGTCCGCGCAACTCGGCGCCGTGGCTGACCCAGCACCACATCGACTGAGATGAGCCGGTGTCACAGCCTTCAGTGTGACACCGGCCGACATCTCGGCGTGGCCGTTCACCGGCCATTCAGAAGAAGCTTCTTGGCCGGATTCTTTGCTTCTCCGGGGTCGCCGAAGCAGGTCATGGATATGTCCCGGAGTGTTTGGTCGGTGACCCAATCTTTGATGACAACGTGTACGGGCGAGTTGAAATTGCTTGCGTTCTGGGAAAAGACACTCCACTCACCGCTTCCGTTGGCGTAAACCTCGAAATATCGCGTGCCGACGGTGGTGATGTAAACCTTTATTCGGCGGTTGGGCGGATAACCCGTGCCGGTTACCGTGGTTTTGGTGTAGGGCACGTCAGCCCTGCCGCAAATGTGCGAGACGACCGTGCCCAACGTCCACAGCTGCACGCTGATCGTGCTGGAGAAGTTACCGTAGAGCAGGTAGTTCAGGGACTGCAGGTAGAACTGGTAGTTGTGCCCCGGTGTCAGCCCGTTGACGGTCCAGGACACCCCGGTGACGGGATAGGGCAGCTGTCGGAACCCGGCCTCGCCCGCTGAGACGTCGCGCATGTAGATCAAGTAGCCGGTGGTGTTGGCCGCGGGCGTCCACAGCAACGTCACCGAGAAGACGTCGCGGACGGCGCGCAGGTTGGCAGGGCCGTTGGGGATGAATCCGCCGGCGATCGACGACGCGACGTTGGAATACCCGCCTCCGAGGTAGCCGTTGAGGGAGCGCAGCTGATACTCGTAGATGGCGCCGGGAACGAGACCGTTGGCCATCCAGGAGGAACCGGAAACCGGGTAGGGCAGCTGCTTGAACGCCTCTCCGGCGGTGACGTTCCGCTGCAGGACGTAGTAGCCGGTCGCGTTCGCGGCGGACGACCAGGACAAGGCGACCTGCCCGTTGGCCTGCCCGGACGCGACGGCCCGGAGGTTGCCCGGGCCGGCGGGCACGGCTCCACTTGCGGTGACGGTCACGACGTCGGAGAACCCGCCCTCGAGGTAGCCGTTGAGGGAACGAAGCTGGAACTGGTAGACCGCGCCGGCGATCAGGCCGCGAGCGGTCCAGCTCGAGCCGGAGACGGGATAGGGCAGCTTCACCAGGTTTGGTTCGCCGGCGCTGGCGTTGCGGACGTAGACGGAGTAGCCGCTGGCGTTGGCCGCCGGGGACCAGGTGAGCGTCACCGCGCGATCGCCTGCCGCGGCCCGGAGGTTGGCGGGCCCGGCCGGGGTGATCCCGCCCGCGGTGACGGCGGCGGTGTTGGAGAAGCCGCCCCGGATGTACCCGTTGACCGATTGCAGCCGGAATTCGTAGCGGCCGCCGGGTGTCAGCCCGGCTGCCACCCAGCTCGACCCGGTCACCGGGTACTGCAGCTGTGTGAACCCGGCCTCGCCCGTGCTGACATTGCGCTGGTAGACGTAGTAGCCGGTGGCGCCCGAGACCGGGGTCCAGGACAAAGTGGCCTGGTTGGTGCCCGGCACCGCCCGTAGATCGGTGGGGCCGCCCGGGGTGACGCCGCCGGCCGTGACCGCGGCGGTGTTGGAGAAGCCGCCGCGGACGAGCCCGTTGAGTGATTGCAGCCGGAACTCGTACTGGCCGCCGGGTGTCAGCCCGGCTGCCACCCAGCTCGACCCGGTCACCGGGGACTGCAGTTGTGTGAAGTCGCCTTCACCGGCGCTGACGTTGCGCTGGTAGACGTAGTAGCCAGACGCCCCGGCAACCGGCGTCCAGGACAAGGTGGCCTGGTTGGTGCCCGCTGTGGCCCGCAGGTCGGTGACCGCGGGTGGTCTGGTGCCGGTCAGGGTGACGTCGGCTGTGTTGGAGAGGCCGCCGGTGAGGTACCCGTTGACCGGCTGTACCCGGTATTGGTAGCGCGCGCCAGGCACGAGACCGGCGCTGACCCACGTCGGCCCGGCGACCGGCCACGGCAGCCTGGTGAACGTAGTTTCGCCGGCGCTGACGTTGCGGACGTGGACGTAGTAGCCGGTCGCGTTCGCTGATCGTGTCCAGGACAGGGTCGCTTCGCCGTCGCCGGACGGTCCGGCGTTCAGGTCGGTCGGCGCCGCCGGTATGGGTCCGGTCACGGTGGCCGTGGCGATGTTGGACAGTCCGCTGCGGAGCCGGCCGTTGGCTGCCTGGACCTGGAACTGGTAGGTGCCGCCCGGCGTCAGCCCTTCGGCCAGCCACGTCGGGCCGGACACCGGCCAAGGCAGCTGCGTGAACGCGGTTTCGCCAGCGGTGACGTTCTTGCGGTACACGTAGTAACCGGTCGCGCCTGGGGAGAGCGTCCACGACAATGTCGCGTTCCCGTTGCCCGGGGCGGCCGAGAGGTTCGTGACGGTGTTGGGTGTCACGCCGGTGACCGCGACCGTGGCGACGTTGGACAGCCCGCCGCGGATGTCGCCGTTGGTCGCTTGCAGCTGGAACTGGTACGTCTCACCCGGGTTCAGCAGCTCGGCCACCCAGGTTGGGCCGGACACCGGCCACGGCAGCTGCGTGAACGTGGTTTCGCCAGCGGTGACGTTCTTGCGGTACACGTAGTAGCCGGTCGCGTTGGCTACTGGCGTCCACGACAACGTCGCGAACCCGTCCCCCGGACTCGCCGCCAGGTCGGTCACCGCGTCCGGGACCGGACCGGTCGGTGTCACGGTGGCGATGGTCGAGAACACGCCTTCAGCGGTTCCCTTAGTGGCTTTCAGCTGGAACTCGTAGGTGTGGCCGTTGGTCAGCAGCCCCGCTGTCCACGCCGGTCCCGGCACGGGGTAGGGCAGGCGGGTGAAGGTGGTTTCACCGGCGGTGAGGTCCTTGGTGTGCACGTAGTAGCCGGTGGCGCCCGGTGAGAGCGTCCATGACAGGTCGGCTTGCCCGTTGCCCGGCGTGGCGCTCAGCTGCGGGGCGACTTGCGGTCCGAGCGGGACGGCCGGATACGGTCGCGGATACGGCGCTCCGACGGACAAGTTGCCCGCGAGGGCGTCGGCGAACGCCGCGGCGATCTTGACTTCGCCTTGGGCGTTCGGGTGTGTGCCGTCCCACAGGTCGTCCGCGGGGACGATGTCCTTGCCGGTCTCCGCGACGTACAGCTGGGACTCCGCTGTGGACAGTTCGTCGGCCGTGCGCCGGAGTCGGCCGTTGAAATCGGCCACTGCGGCCGCGTACCCGGCTTCGCTTTGCGTGCGCTGATTGGGCAGCAGGGTGCCGAAGACGAACTGCACGCCGGAATCGGCCTGACGGGCGTTGGCGACGAACGTGCGCAGGCTAGCCTCCGTGCCCGCGGGGTCGCTCATACCGAAGCCGAGATCGTTGATCCCGAGCAGCACCAGCAGGTAGTCCGGGTGATAAGTGGCGACGTCGTCCTGGATCCGGGCGGCGGCCCCGCCCATCGACTCGCCCCAGATGGCGTCGTGGTGTTGCGCGAAGGCGGGATCGGCGTAGGTGTGGTTGTCGTTCCAGGTGCCGGCCACGTTGTCGAAGAGGTCGTCGCGCGGGCCGACGAGGGAAAGCTGGGCACCGGCGGCGGTTTCGTGCTTGTCGAACCGGTAGCGCCAGGTGAAGTCGCCCGCGCTGCCCTGGCTGATCGAGTCCCCGACCACCATCACCTCGGACGGCAACGAGATCCGCACCTGTGCCGACGCGGGGCCCGCGCCCCGGCGGTTGAACGACCTGATGCTGACGGTGAGGGGCAGGTCGGAATCCTTGGGCAGCACGGCCGCGGGGCCACCGTGGTCGATCACCGCGACCAGTCGGCCGTCCGCGGCGACGACCTCGTACCCTTCGGCCGGCGGACCGGACGCCGGCGGTTGCCAGCTCAGGGTCGCCGACTCGCCGTCGGCCGCGGCCGACCACGTGATGGCGGTTGGCGGATTGGGTACTTCGGTGTAGAGCCCGGGTGGGGCGACGTGCACCGAGGTGGTTGCGGTCGCGGATTGCCCGGCGTCGTTGGTGACCTTGAGCCCGATCGGGTAGTCCCCGGTGGCTGCGAACGACGTCTCCAGGATGTCGCCGTCGGTGGTGGTCGCGTAGTGGCCGGAGCCGTCGAGGTCCCACGCGTAGGTCAGCGGTCGTCCGGCGGGATCGGACGACTCGCCGGCGGACAGGAGGAACGGCTTGCCTGGGACTGCGCCGTCGATGGGGGTGATGGTCGCCTCGGGCCCGGCCGAGGGCGGCGCCGGCCGGACCCGTGCGGCGAAGAACTTGGCCGCGTCGAGGGGGTAGGTGTCCTGCCCCGGCCCGTCCCCCACTTCGTGGTAGTTCGTGTGCTGAGCGAAGGAGAACGTCGTGATCGGCTGGGTGAGGCTCGTCCACCGCACGACGCCCTGGCAGACCGGGTCCAAGGCGTGGCAGTACGACCGGACCTTGTCCCGCGGGGCCGGGAACTCCGGCGGCGCCGCGTCGTTGAGCCAGTTGGTCAGCAGGCCGTTGCGCTTCCGGTCGAGGTTGCCGAGGCTGGTGCGCGCCTTGCCGTTGAGCAGGGGGTCGCCGAACAGCGCGACCCCGAGCACCCGGTCCCGCTGGTCCGCGGGCAACGACCGGTAGACGTTCCCGGTCACCTGTGCGCCCTGGCTGTAGCCGGACAAGACGAGCTGCGTGCCGGCGCAGTTGTCGGTCACCGACTTGATCTTGGCTCGGAGATTGGCTTCGCCCTTGGTCACCGACTGCCGGTACCGGCCGAAGGTGCCGTTGCCGATCGCAAGCCCGGCACCCAGCCCGTTGACCAGCCCTTCCCAGCCTCCCGCGACCGGCACGGCCGGGTATTGCTCGGCGGTCTCTTCAGGCGTGTCCGCCTTGCCGTTGCCCCACAGCTGCACCGTCTTCCCCGCGGCCTCGACGAGCGGCTTGAAGTGCTCGAAGAACTTCGCAACGGCCGGGCCCACACCGTCGCCGTCGGTCACGTCCTCGCCGGACCCGCGCGAACCGAGGACCAGCAATTCAGGACAGGCATCGTCGGCGTGCGCCGCGCGGTGCGGCAATGCGATGACAGCGAGGACGGCTGTCACGATGACGCAGAAAATTCCCCAGCATCGCATTCCGCACTCCCCCAGTAGAACGGCGATCACCCAAACCTAGAACACGTTCACCCTGCCTGACGATCCGCTGATCGGACCTACCTCGCCACCGTCCGGAGAGATAGACTTCGATCATGGGCTTCCTGCGGCGGCGACGTTGGCGCGCACGGCAGAGTGCGCATCTTTCCGTTGTGGCAGAACGGATCGGCGCCAGGAGTGGCGTTGTCCTGAAAGATCGTTTCTCTGGCGGCAAAGGACTCAACGGCCCACTCACCTTGGGGGTTATTACCCTCCGGGACGGCTCTGCTGTCGAAATTGCACAAGCGCAAATCGACGCCGCCGTCGCTGCCGGTTACACCGATCCGCCCAAACCCCCTTGCGCAAGCGGGCGTGGGTGTGGGTTCGTCAACACTCCAGGACTGCCAATGGTGATCATTGTGACCTATTCGGCCGGAGAAGTCATCCCCCATCACGGAGCCGTACCGAAAGGGCAGACCGGTGTCTCGGTGAGCCTGACCTGACCCCAGCACCGGACCTCACCGTCCTCGGCCAGCTGGTGGGAACCGACAGCCGGCGATGTCCGGCGTTTCGGAGGCGGTGCTCCCCTCGCGCGGCGCCTTCTGCTGGCTGCCGGCACCGCGACGCTTGCTGTGAAATTCGCCGATCCCCTCTGCGCAGGGCAATGGGATCGTGCCGGCTTTCCACGCTCGCGTCGGGCTTCTGAACCATGCCAGGGTTGACGTACGTCGCTGCGTCCATCGAGGACCTTGCCGTCGCGGTCTCGGCACTGACTGGTGAGCCGCACCCATTGGCCACGTAGGTCGGTGAACGGCCTCGCAAGATGTCGTTCTGCCAGACACGTGCATCCTCTCGGCGTGCGGCCCACCGCTCAGCCCGCTGCCGCACCTACCACCTGGCCAATCCGCCCGCCGGGAAGACCTCGATCGACTGATCGTCGACCCCGATGGCCGTCGCGCAGGTGACGGACCGCCATCCGGCAATGATCGTCCACTTGTGTCTCGGAGAGACGCCCTGGCGCGTGGTGCCGTGCCACACCGACGGCCGACAAACCGTCCCGGCCGTCCAGGGCACCTGGTTCTCCAAGCCTCACCTGATGCGGTACCTCCAAGTGGAGTAGTCAGCTTCCTACGCTCAGCCACAGCTATGATCCTGCGCATGGTGTCACCACTTGGGGGATCAGTCCCGCGTATCGTCGAGAAACCGACCGCTTAGTAGGCTCGCGAGCGGTAAGCAACCCGCTTCTCAACGACGAGGAGGTCCCCGTGACCGATTCCCCTTCCCGTGTTGCCGTGGTCACCGGTGCCGGCCGTGGCATCGGGGCCGCAGTCGCGGCCCGGCTGGCCGATGACGGCTTCGCCGTCGGGCTGCTCGACCTCGACGAGGCCGGTGTCAAGCAGGGCGCCGACGCCATCGTCGCCAACGGTGGCAAGGCCGTCGGCGTGACGCTGGACGTCAGTGACGCCGACCAGGTCGACGCCGCCGTCGCGCGGGTGGCCGAGGAGCTCGGCGCGCCGACCGTGCTGATCAACAACGCCGGCATCACCCGCGACAACCTCATCTTCAAGATGACCGAGCAGGACTGGGACTCCGTGCTCGGCGTCCACCTCAAGGGCTCGTTCCTGATGACCCGCGCGGTGCAGAAGCACATGACCGCCGAGAAGTGGGGCCGGATCGTCAACCTGTCCAGCACCTCGGCGCTCGGGAACCGCGGCCAGGTCAACTACTCCGCCGCCAAGGCCGGCATGCAGGGCTTCACCAAGACCCTCGCGATCGAGCTGGGCAAGTTCAACGTCACGGCGAACGCCATCGCCCCCGGCTTCATCGCCACCGACATGACCGCGGCCACGGCCGAGCGGATCGGCATGTCGTTCGACGACTTCAAGGCGGCCGCCGCGTCGCAGATCCCGGTGCAGCGCGTCGGCACCCCGGACGACATCGCCAACCTGGCGGCGTTCCTGGTGAGCGACGGCGCCGGGTTCATCTCGGGCCAGGTCATCTACGTCGCCGGCGGACCGAAGGACTGACATGCGCGAATTCGAGAACCTCGACGCCTTCGCCGCCGCGGTCGGCGAGCACCTCGGGTACAGCGACTGGCACACGATCACCCAGGACCGGGTGAACAAGTTCGCCGACGCCACCGACGACCACCAGTGGATCCACGTCGACGAGGCGATGGCGGCCGCGGGCCCGTTCGGCGGCACCATCGCCCACGGCTTCCTGACGCTCTCGCTGCTCTCGGCGTTCGGGCCGAAGATCTACAAGGTCAACGGCATCACGATGGGCATCAACTACGGCCTCAATAAGGTCCGCTTCCCGCAGCCGGTGAAGGTCGGCTCGAAGGTGCGCGCCGGGGCCGAGCTGGTGGAGATCACCGACATCGAGGGCGGCAAGCAGGCGGTGTCGCGGTGGACGGTCGAGATCGAGGGGGCGGCGAAGCCCGCGTGCGTCGCCGAATGGGTGACGCGCTTCCTCGCGTGACGCACTCGCCGCCGAAGCGGCACTTTCCCGGGAAAGTGCCGCTTCGGGCCTGACCCCTGTACCCCATACCGACTGGTCGGTATCATCTCCCGGAGTGAACACTGAGGAGGCTGGATGAGCACCGATCCGCCGGGTCTCGACCTGGGCAGGCTGCGCGCCCACCTGGACGCGCAGCGGCCCGGACTTCTCGCCGGGGAGCTGACCGCGGACGTCGTCGAGGGCGGCCGGTCGAACCTCACCTACGTGGTGGGCGACGGCCGGTCGCGCTGGGTGGTGCGCCGCCCGCCGCTCGGGCACGTGCTGCCCACCGCGCACGACATGACCCGCGAGTTCCGGGTGATCTCCGGGCTGCGTGACACGGCCGTGCCGGTGCCCGAGGCGCTCCTGCTGTGCGAAGACCCCGACGTCGTCGGCGCGAACTTCTACGTCATGAGCTTCGTCGAGGGCACGCCCTACCGGACCGCCGACGAGCTGGCCACCCTCGGCGGGACGCGCACCCGGGCCATCGCCGACGCGCTGGTCGACACGCTCGTCGACCTGCACGCGGTCGACCCGGCCGCGGCCGGGCTGGGCGACTTCGGCCGCCCCGAAGGCTTCCTCGAGCGGCAGTTGCGGCGGTGGAAGAAGCAGCTCGACGCGTCCCTCAGCCGCGACCTGCCGGGCATCGAGGAACTGCACGGCCGGCTCGCCGAAGCGGTGCCGGCGTCCGGGAAGCCGTCGATCATCCACGGCGACTACCGGCTCGACAACGTCCTCGTGGACGGCGACGACCGGATCTCGGCAGTGCTCGACTGGGAGATGTCGACGCTGGGCGACCCGCTGACCGACCTCGCGCTGCTGGTGGCCTACGCCGAGCGGGACAAGGTGTCGCTGCAGTTCGTGTCGAACGCCAGCTCGGCGCCGGGTTATCCGAGCACCGACGAGGTCGTCGCCCGCTACGCCGAACGCTCGGGCCGGGACGTCTCGCAGCTCAACTGGTACGTCAGCTTCGCCTTCTTCAAGCTGGCCGTGATCCTGGAAGGCATCTACTACCGCTACCAAAAGGGCCAGACGGTCGGGGCGGGCTTCGAAGGCGTCGGAGCCGGCGTCCCGCTGCTCATCTCGCACGGCAACGAGATTCTCAACGAGGAGAAGTAATGGACTTCGCGTTCGACGCCAAGACCGAGGAGCTGCGCGCGAAGCTCCTCGAATTCATGGATTCCCACGTCTACCCGGCCGAGGCGGTGTTCGAGCGGCAGCTGGCCGAGCGTGACGACCCGTGGGCCATCCCGCCGGTCATGGACGAGCTCAAGGCCGAGGCGCGCAAGCGCGGCCTGTGGAACTTCTTCCTCCCCGGCGACCACGGCGCGGGCCTGACGAACCTGCAGTACGCGCCGCTCGCCGAGATCACCGGCCGCAGCATCCGGCTGGCGCCGACCGCGGTCAACTGCGCGGCGCCCGACACCGGGAACATGGAAGTCCTGGCCATGTTCGGCAACGACGACCAGAAGAAGCAGTGGCTGGAACCGTTGCTGAACGGCGAGATCCGCTCCGCCTTCGCGATGACCGAGCCGGACGTCGCCTCCTCCGACGCCCGCAACATCGAGACCAGCATCCGCCGCGACGGCGACGAGTACGTCATCAACGGCCGCAAGTGGTACATCTCCGGCGCGATGAACCCGGCCTGCAAGATCTTCATCGTGATGGGCAAGACCGACACCGAAGCCGCGCCGCACAAGCAGCAGAGCATGATCCTGGTCCCCCGCGACGCCCCGGGCCTGACGGTCAAGCGCGGCATGCACGTCTTCGGGTACGACGACAGCGACCACGGCGGCCACGCCGAGGTGCTGTTCGAGGACGTCCGCGTGCCGGCGGAGAACCTCGTCGCCGGTGAGGGTGACGGGTTCGCCATCGCCCAGGCGCGGCTCGGGCCGGGCCGGATCCACCACTGCATGCGCGCCATCGGGATGGCCGAGCGCGCGCTGGAGCTGATGTGCCGCCGCGCGATCTCCCGCGAGGCGTTCGGCAAGTCGATCGCCGAGCAGGGCGTCGTGCAGGACTGGATCGCCGAGTCGCGGGTGAAGATCGAGCAGCAGCGGCTGCTGGTGCTCAAGACCGCGTGGCTGATGGACACCGTCGGCAACCAGGGCGCGCACACCGAGATCCAGGCGATCAAGATCTCGACGCCGATCACGGTCGAGTGGATCCTGGACAAGGCCGTGCAGGTGCACGGCGCCGGGGGTGTCAGCCAGGACTTCCCGCTGGCCGCGATGTGGGCGGGCAACCGCACGCTGCGCCTGGCCGACGGCCCGGACGAGGTCCACAAGCGGTCGCTGGCCCGCCGTGAGCTGAAGAAGTACCTGTCGGAGGGCGCGAAGTGACTGTCACCGCCGAAGAACTGAAGGGCCAGGTCACCGAGTTCCTGGCCGCGCACGACCCCAAGACGACCGACCGGATGGAGTTCCTGCGGGCCCGGTACGACGCCGGCCTCGCCTGGATCCACTTCCCCGCCGGGCTCGGCGGGCAGGACGCGCCCCGCGCGCTGCAGTCCGTTGTGGACGGTATCTTCGCCGAAGCCGGCGCGCCGGACAACAACCCGCGCCGGATCGGCATCGGCCTCGGCATGGCCGCGCCGACCATCCTCGCCTTCGGCACGCCGGAGCAGCGCGAGCGCTTCCTGCGTCCACTGTGGACCGGCGACGAGGTCTGGTGCCAGCTGTTCAGCGAGCCGGGTGCCGGCTCCGACCTGGCCGCGCTGGGCACCCGCGCGGTGCGCGACGGCGACGACTGGATCGTCACCGGCCAGAAGGTGTGGACGTCGGGCGCGCACGAGTCGCAGTGGGCGATCCTGGTCACCCGCACCGACCCGGACGTGCCGAAGCACCAGGGCATGACGTACTTCATGTGCGACATGAAGGCGCCGGGTGTCGAGGTCCGGCCGCTGCGCCAGATCACCGGCGAGGCCGAGTTCAACGAGGTGTTCCTGACCGAGGTCCGGATCCCGGACACGCAGCGCCTCGGCGCCGTCGGCGAGGGCTGGAAGGTCGCGCAGACCACGCTGATGAACGAGCGCGTCGCGATCGGCGGGCACGTGCAGCCGCGCGAGGGCGGGCTGATCGGGATCGTCGCCAAGACCTGGCGTGAACGTCCCGAGCTGCGCACGCCGGAGCTGCGGGACCGGCTCGTGCAGCGCTGGGTCGAGGCGGAGACGCTGCGGCTGGCCGGCACGCGGCTGCGTCAGCAGCTCACCGCGGGCGCGCCCGGCCCGGAGGGCTCGGCGATGAAGGTCGCGTTCTCGGAGCTGAACCAGGCGCTCACCGGCCTGGAGGTCGAGCTGCTCGGCGAAGAGGGCCTGGCCTACGACGACTGGTCGTTCCGGCGCCCGGCGATCGTCGACTTCACCGGCCGCGAGGCGGGCTACCGCTACCTGCGCGCCAAGGGGAACTCCATCGAGGGCGGCACCTCGGAGGTGCTGCGCAACATCATCGCCGAGCGCGTGCTGGGTCTCCCGTCGGAGCCGCGCGTCGACAAGGACGTCGCCTGGAAGGACCTCCCCCGATGAGTCAAACACAGCCTGATCTGCTGTATTCCGAGGTCGAAGAGGACCTCCGGGCTTCGGTCCGCGACCTGCTCAAGGACAAGGCCGGCGCCGAGGCCCTGCTGGCGCGGGTCGAGACGGCCGAGGGCTACGACCTGAAGCTGTGGCGCACCCTGGCCGCCGACCTCGGCGTCGCCGGGCTGGCGGTGCCGGAGGAGCGGGGCGGGCACGGCGCGTCCGCCCGCGAGGTCGCCGTCGTGGCCGAGGAGCTGGGCCGCAGCGTCGCGCCGGTGCCGTTCCTCGGCAGCGTCGTGCTGGCGACGACGGCGCTGCTCAACACCGACGACAGCGAGTACGTCGGCCGCCTGGCCGCGGGTTCGTCGATCGGTGCGCTGGTGGTGCCGCTGTCGACGACGCCGGGCTCGGGTTTCCCGTCGTCGGTGACGGCGTCTGATGGGACGTTGACCGGCCGGGTGGGCACGGTCGCCGACGCGTCGGTGGCCGACCTGCTGGTCGTCCCCGCCGCCGGGCCGGACGGCCCCGCGCTGTACGTCGTCGAGGCGTCGGCGGCGACGGTCACGGAGCTGGTGTCCTTCGACCTGACGCGGCGCGTGGCCGACGTCGTGCTGGACAACGCGGCGGCGGTGCTGGTGGCCTCGGGTGAGCAGGCGGCGGCCGCGCTGGAGCAGGCGCTGCTCGCCGGGGCGGGCATCCTGGCCTCGGAGCAGACCGGGATCGCCGAGTGGGCGCTCACCGAGACCGTGCGCTACCTCAAGGGCCGGTACCAGTTCGGCCGGCCGGTCGGCGGGTTCCAGTCGCTCAAGCACCGGCTGGCGAACCTCTACACCGACCTGGTGCTGGCCCGCGCGACCGCCCGCAACGCGGCCGACGCGCTGGCCTCGGGCGTCGACGTGCCGATCGCGGTGTCGGTCGCCCAGGCCCGCAACGCGCCGATCGCGGTCAAGGCCACCGAGGAGGCCATCCAGCTGCACGGCGGCATCGGGATGACCTGGGAACACCCGGCGCACCTCTACCTGAAGCGCGCCAAGGCGGACGAGCTCGCCCTCGGCACCCCGGGCCGGCACCGCGCCCGCCTGGCCGACCTGGTCGACCTGCCCGCCTGAGCACGCCCCACCGCCGCGAGAAAGCCGTGAATGGCCCATTGAGGGACTTGATGTCCCTCGATGGGCCATTCACGGACTTCGGGGCCGACCGCGGGCCGACCGCAGGCGCACCGGCTGCCCCACGCGTCACAACGCGGCCGGGCGTTTGCAGCTGCAGATTTTGTGAATAGGATTCATAATTCTTTCGTGTTTTCGCTCATCTGAGCGAGGATTCTGTGAGCCACGCCACTACGTGGGTAAAAGGGTGGCAAATGTGCCCTTCTTCCCATGGTTGGAACCGCTTTCACGTTCTAGCCTGGCGCCATGGAATTCGCCGTCGCGCCGACGGAAGCCGGGCCCCCTGGCACGCTGGAGGAAGTGACCGTCGCCGTCGGCGACCACCACCACAGCGCGCTCGCCGCCGGGCCCGTGACCGGCGAATTCGTCCTGTTGCTGCACGGCTGGCCCGAATTCGCCGACGCCTGGACCGAGCAGCTGCACGCCCTCGGCGAGGCCGGTTACCGCGCGCTGGCCGTCGACCAGCGCGGTTACGCCCGCGGGGCGCGCCCCGAGCAGGTCGAGGACTACGCCATCAACCTGCTGGTGGAGGACGCGCTCGCCTTCGCCGACAGCCAGGGCGCCGACCGGTTCCACCTGGTCGCGCGCGACTGGGGCAGCATGGTCGCCTGGACCCTGGCCACGACGCACCCGCATCGGCTGCGCTCGCTGACCGTGCTCGGCACGCCCCACCCGGCGGCCCTGCAGCAGGCCATCGCGATCGACGACGGGCAGGCCCACGACCTCGGTTACGTCCGTTTCTTCCGTCACGACGCCGGAAAAGCGGAGAAATTCCTGCTACGCGACGAGGCCGCACAACTACGCGCGGTTTACGACCGCCGAATACCGGTCGAAATCCTCGAACGCACCGTGGCGCGCCTTTCGGAGCCGGGCGCGCTGACCGCGACGTTGAATTGGTACCGCGGCGCGACGAACGACGTTTACGACATCCCGGCGGGCCGCATTACGGTGCCCACCCTGTACCTCTGGGGCAGTGAGGACCCGTACCTCGGGCAGAGCGCCGCCGAGCTGACCGTCCACCACATCGACGCGGAGTACCGCTTCCAGATCGTCGAGGGCGCGAGCCAGTGGATGGCGATGGAGACCCCGGACGAGGTCATCGCCCTGCTCCTGGACCACGTCCGCCGCCACTGAGCCCTAGGCGACGGGCGGGCGCAGGGCGTCCAGCAGCAGGTCCGCGTAGTGGTCGCCGATCTGGCGGGCCGACAGGGAGCCGCTGCGGTGGTACCAGGAGCCCAGGTGGTGCACCGAGCCGAAGTAGAAGTCGACGACGACGTCGGCCGGCTTGTCCGTGCGGAACTCCCCCGACGCCTGGCCCTCCTCGACCAGGCCGCGGAAGCGCTCGTGGTACTTGCGGCGCTCGGCGCGCACCGCCTTCTGCTTGTCCGGGGACAGCTGGTGCATCGACTGCAGGAAGATCGTGTTGTCGTCCAGGTTGTCGATGCTGGACACGACGACGTCCGACGCGGCCGCGGCCAGGCGCTCGCGCAGCGGCGCGCCCGAGGAGGCGACGCTCTCCAGCTGCCGGGTCTGCTCGCGCAGGACGCGGGCGTAGATCTCGTAGAGCAGGTCGTCCTTCGAGCCGAAGTAGTGGTACATCGCGCCCTTGGTGACGCCAGCGGCCTCGACGATCTCCTGGACGGACGTGCGGTCGAAGCCCTTCTTGGCGAAGAGCTTCGTGGCCTGCTCCAGCAGGCGCCGCGGCACGGCGGCCTGCTCGTCGCCGGCCGCCTCGCCCGGCTTGCGGGTGCTTGCGCGGGTCACGGCAAGGCCCCCTTCCGTCGGGTTCGGACGCACAGGATATCGCTCACCCGAGGAACCGCCTCGGCACGTCGACCAGCATGGTCGTGATGTCCGTTTCGCTGACGCCGCGCTCGCGCAGCGCGGGCAGCACGTCCCGGGTGATGTGCAGGTAGTGCCAGTTCGGCGTGAGCACCGGCAGCTGGTCCGCGGGCAGCCAGTCGATGTAGCAGGACGCGTCGTGCGAGAGCACCATGCTGCCCGCGTAGCCGCGTTCGCACATCGCCGCGACGGTGTTCACGCGCTCCTCGAACGGCAGCAGCAGGTCGAGGCCGAAGCGGTCCATGCCGAGGATCGAGCCGCGGTCGGCCAGCTCGGTGAGGTAGCCGAGGTCGGTCGAGTCGCCCGAGTGCCCGATCAGCACGCGGCTCAGGTCGACGCCCTCCTCCGCGAAGATCGCCTGTTGCTCCAGCCCGCGCCGGCTGACGGCGTGGGTGTGCGTCATGATCGGCGTCCCGGTTTCGAGGTGTGCCTTCGCGACCGCACGCAGCACGCGTTCGACACCCGGTGTCACGCCCGGCTCGTCCGTGGCGCACTTGAGCAGCCCGGCCTTGACGCCGGTGCCGGCGATGCCGTCGCGGATGTCCCCGACGAACATCCCGACCAGCGGGTCCTCGCCCTGCAGCATCGTGCCAGGGCCGCGGAAGTGCAGGTAGTGCGGCACGTCGTTGTAGGTGTAGAGCCCGGTGGCGACGACGATGTTGACCTCGACCTCGGCGGCGACGCGCTGCACCCGCGGAATGTAGCGGCCGAGCCCGATCACCGTCGGGTCGACGATCGTGTCGATCCCGGCGGCCTTCAGCTCCTTGAGCCGCCGGATCGCCTCGGGGACGTGCTCCTCCTCCCGGAACCCCTCGTGCTCGGGGTAGTTCTCGACGAACTCGGGGCTCAGCACGAAGAGGTGCTCGTGCATCAGGACCTGGCCCAGCGCTTCCGGCGCGATCGCGCCGCGGACGGTCTCGACCATCAGCCCCTCGCCCGCAGCTCGCGGCGCAGGATCTTGCCGCTGGTGGTCTTCGGCAGCTCGTCGAGCACCTCGATGGTGCGCGGATACTTGTAGGCGGCCAGCCGTTCCTTGCACCAGGCCACCAGCTCCGCCGGATCGGCGGTCACGCCGGGCGCCGGGCTGACGTACGCCTTGACCGTCTCGCCGCGGTACTCGTCCGCGATGCCGACGACCGCGGCCTCGCGGACCGCCGGGTGCGTGTAGAGCACGTCCTCGACCTCGCGCGGCCAGACCTTGAAGCCCGAGGCGTTGATCATGTCCTTCTTGCGGTCGACGACGTAGACCCAGCCGCGTTCGTCCATGAACCCGATGTCGCCGGTGAGCAGCCGGCCACCGGGAATCGACTCGGCCGTCGCGTCCGGGCGGTTCCAGTAGCCGGACACGACCATCGGGCCTTCGACGGCGATCTCCCCCGGCTTGCCGAAGGGCAGCTCCTCGCCGTTCTCACCGAGGATGCGGACGATCGTGTCGGGCACCGGCAGGCCGATCGAGATGGTGCCGGACTCCGGGTCGATCGGCGCCTCGAGGTCGCCGGGGACGACCACGCAGCCGGCCGTGGTCTCGGTGAGGCCGTAGCCGTTGTGGATGTAGTGCCCGGTCTTCGCGCGGAAGGCCTCGACGACGGCGGGCGGCAAGGCAGCCCCGCCGGAGTAGAGCAGCGCGAACGACGCGAAGTGCTCACGGCTGAAGGACGGGTGGGCCATCAGCGCCATGTAGGCCGTCGACGGCCCGACCGTGTACGACGGCTCGTGCTCGAGGAAGGCGTCGAGCACGACACCGGCCTCGAAGCGGTAGGCCAGTGCGAGCGTGCCCCCGATGTCGATCGCGGAGCCGACTTCGCAGACCATGCCGGTGATGTGGAACAGCGGCGCGAGCCCGAACAGCGTCGAGCCGGCGGGGAGGCCGCTGAACGAGCCGAGCCCGGCGGCGTTCGTACCGACGTTGCCATGGGTGTTGGTGGCGCCCTTCGGCGTCCCGCTGGTGCCGGAGGTGTAGCTGATGAGGGCGACGTCGTCGAGCGCGAACGCGGGCTCCGGCGGCTTCGGCCCAGGCGTCTTCGCGGCTTCGAGGAGTTCAGTGGCGCCCGGGGTCTCTTCGCGGACGACTTTCCCGAGAACGCGCTCGTCGTCGCGGGTCTGGAACTCGAGTTCGCTGGTGGTGAGGGCGATCGGCAGGGCGCTCGCCGTCTTGCCGATGTAGGCGTTCCAGCCGCGCTGCGAGCAGACGATCGCCTTGACGCCGGCGTCGGTGAGCACGTGGGTCAGCTCGCGGTCGCGGTACATCGGGTTGACCGGCACGACGATCCCGCCGGCCTTCCACGCGCCGAGCAGCGCGATGACGAACTGCGGGATGTTCTGCAGCACCAGGGCGAGCCGGTCGCCGCGCTCGAAGCCGTTCTGCGTGAGGTAGCGGGCGACGCCGTCGGAGAGCTCGTCGAGCTGCCGGTAGCTGAGCCGGCCGTCGAAGTAGGCGATGGCGTCCCGGTCGGGCGCGCCGTCGACGGCCCGACGGAACGTCTCGGGCAGCGTCGTCGCCTCGGCCGGTTCCACGGGCCGTTCGCCGTAGCTCGCCAGCCACGGTTTCTCGTCGTACCAGCTCATCCAGTGACCTCCCTTGGACACCGACCGGTCGGTATGGCGACGCTAGGAGGCGGTGCCGGTCCCCGTCAAGACCCGGCTCGGCACCGACGATTCCGGAATACGCAGAAGTGCTGCGTCACCGAAGAACACGGACCACGGTTCGACGTGGTTCAGATTTTCTTTTCCCGGCACTTCGTACTGGACAATCCCCTGGTCCAGGGGCCAAGATGGCGCCTGGCCGCGCATATGTTCACGCTAACGAATACGGAACATGGGAGCCATTAATGCCTGATACCGGTGGACGACACCGCATTTCCCGGCGCACGAAACTCGCGACGGCGGCACTGGGCCTCGCCCTCGCCGCCGGCGCCCTCGTGATCGCGACGACGGCCGGCCAGACCGGCCAGGCCAGCGCCGCGACCGCCCAGCAGATCACGTGCCCCGACGTCGCCGGGCAGCTGCCCGCCATCCCCGCCCAAGCCCAGGCCGAGGTCCAGCGCAACCTCACCCTGCTCGACACCCAGATCGCCGAGGCCAACAACCGGCTGGCGACCAGCGCGGGTGAAGGAGGCGCGAACTTCGTCCAGAACGCCATCCTCGGCCCGCTGAAGGACAAGCGGGCCAGCACGATCGACCGCATCGCGATCGCCATCGGCCGCGTTGCGGAGAAACCCCAGGGCCTCGACGGGCTCGCGGCCTGCACCCTCGGCGGCCAGCCCGCCGCCACGACGACCGCGGCCGCCCCGGCCTCCACCGAGCCGAGCGCCGCGGAACCGGCGTCCGGCCAGATCACCTGCCCGGACGTCGAAAGTCAGCTCCCGGCTATCCCCGCGCAGGCTCAGGCCGAGGTCCAGCGCAACCTCGACCTCCTCGACACCCAGATCGCCGAGGCCAACAACCGCCTGGTGACCAGCGCGGGTGAAGGCGGCGCGAACTTCGTCCAGAACGCCATCCTCGGGCCGCTGGAGGACAAGCGGATCGCCACGATCAACCGGATCGCGACCGCGATCGGCCGCAACGCCGACAAGCCCCAGGGTCTCGACGCGCTCGCGCCCTGCAGCTTGTGAGTTCCCGCGGGTCAGCCCACCTCGAGCGAGCTGACCCGCAGGAACCCCCGCGTGGTGCCGGGCGTGGGGCTGGTCATCGTGAGCCGGACCTCACCGGTGACGACCGGAGCGAACGTGATCGTCGCCCGGTCGCCCGTCCACGTGATCCGCGGGTCCCGCACCGGTTCGAAGCCCCGTGACGTCCGGTAGGCGACCTCGATGGTCGCCGGGCGGGCCAGGACGTCGGACACCACGAACTGCGCCGCGACCGTGCCGATCCGCCGGGACGCGGGCCAGGTGAGCGACACCCAGTCCTCGGCTCGCGATCGGCTCACCGCGTTCAGCGTCGCCGTCGCCTGCTTCAGGTAGTAGTTGGACCAGCCGGTGGCCGGGTCACCGTCGAGCATGGCCGTGGGCAGCGTGTCCGGTGCGCCCGAATAGCTTGCGTCGGCCGATGGCCCAGCGGCGAGGCCATCGGCCGACTCCCGGGCCCGCGCACCCGGACCGTTGCGCTGCCCGAGACTCGTCCCCGGCAGCGCTATCTTCGCGGTCTTCAACCCCGGTGCGGTCGCGGTGACGGTGATCGTCCCGCGCCCGGTCGCCGCGATCACGGCGACCGCCTGGCCGTGGAACGCCGGGATCGTGGGCCGCTGGTAGCTCTGGGCGAGCTCCTGCCGGCCGTTGTCCACCCCGGCGACCCGGCCCGGCCCGCGGACGGCGAACCGGACCACCGGTTCGGCGCCCGGCACGACGGTTCCGCGCGTGTCCACGACGGAGGCCGTCACGAACGTCATCGCGCCGTCCACCACACCGGCGCGGTTTTCGGCGGTCAGCGTGAGCGCGTGCGGCGGTCCGGCGGTGACGAGCTGGTCCCGGGCGACCTCGCGTCCACCGGCGGTGGCGATCGCGGTCAGCGTGCCCGGCGCGAAGGGCACGGTCCAGGTCAGGTGCAGCTTGCCGGTGCTGCCGTTCGGGCTGGTGTAACTGCCGGAGGGGTCGTGCTTGTCGTCGCCGGAGGGCTCGCTCGTCTCGAGATACGGCCGTCCGTCCACAGTGGTCTTGTGATCGAACTTCTTGACGCCCAAGGACTTCCCGTTGAGAACCAGCTCAACAGTGTCCACAGTGGAATACACCCAGACGGTGACCGGCTCGCCCGGGCGGTGGTTCGTCCAGTCCATCGGGAGCAGGTGCACCATCGGGCCGGTGGTCCACTGGCTGCGGAAGAGGTGGAAGGCGTCCTTCGGCAGGCCCGCGCTGTCGACCGCGCCGAAGAAGGACGTCTTGACCGGGAAGACGTCGTACGGCGTCGGCTCGCCGAGGTAGTCCTGCCCGGCCCAGAGGAACTGGCCCTGGCAGAACCTGCGGTCGCGGTCCTTCTTCAGCGAGTACTCGCCGCTGAAGGTCCACGAGGCCAGGTTGTTGTCGTAGGACGACACCGCCCGCTTGCCCGGCGTGTGGTTCTCCCCCGTGTTCAGCAGGTCAGGATCCTGGTAGCCCCCGCGCGTCGAGGTCTCCGACGACGACTCCGACTCGAAGAAGAACTTGTCCGGGTAGGTCGTGTGCAGGCCGTCGATCGACTGGGCGGTGTTGTAGTTGACGCCGAGGCCGTCGAGCTGCCGCAGGATCAGGTCCTGGGGCGAGCCGGGCGCCGGCACGCTGCGGTAGCGGTCGGAGCCCATGATGACCGGCCGGGTGGTGTCGATCGCCCGGACCGCGGCGATCAGCCCGGCGGCGATCTCCGGGCCGCCGGCCATCGAGGCGTCCGGGACCTCGTTGCCGATCGACCACAGCACGACCGCCGGCGAGTTCTTCGCCGCGTGGACCATTTCGGCGATGTCGCGTGCGCTCCACTCGTCGAAGTCGAGGTGGTAGTCGTAGGCGACCTTCCCGGTGCGCCAGCAGTCGAACGCCTCGACCATCATGAGGATCCCGAGCCGTTCGCAGACGGTGACCAGCTCCGGGGCGGGCGGGTTGTGCGCGGTCCGCAGCGCGTTGACGCCCATCGCCCGCATCAGCCGCAGCTGGCGCTCCAGCGCGGCGGGGTCGATCACCGCGCCGAGCGCGCCCTGGCTCGAGTGGAGGTTGACGCCGCGCAGCTTCGTCGGGACGCCGTTGAGCGAGAAGCCGTGGTCCGGGTGGAAGGCGAAGGAGCGGATACCGAAGTCCGTCGTGGTCGTGTCGAGGACACGCCCGGCCACGACGACGTCCGTGCGCAGGTGGTACAGCGCCGGCCGCTCGGTCGACCACAGCTGCGGCCGGCTCACCGGCAGGTCGGTGCTCGCCGGGCGCGTCTGCCCGGCGGGCAGCGGAATGGTCGTCGAGCCGCGCGCGACCACCCGGCCGCCCGGATCGGTCACCGTGGTGCGCACCTCGGCGGCGACCGCGCCGCCGGAGTCGTTCGCGACGTCGGTCGCGACGCGCACGAGCGCGTGGCCCGCGGTGATCTCGGGGGTCGTGACGAAGGTGCCGTGCCGGGCGACGTGCACCGGCTCGGTCACGACGAGCCGGACGTTGCGATAGATGCCGCTGCCGGAGTACCAGCGGCTGCTCGGCAGCCGGTTCGTCGCGCGCACCGCGAGCACGTTCGGGGTGCGGCCGTCGGTGTGCAGCTTGCCGGTGAGGTCGAAGCTCCAGCCAGTGTAGGCGTACGGGTGCCGGCCGAGCAGCTCGCCGTTGAGGTGGACGTGGGCGTCCGAGTAGACGCCGTCGAACTCCACCGAGACGCGCCTGCCCGCGAGCGCGGGCGGCAGCGTGAACGTCTTCCGGTACCAGCCGAGGCCGCCGCGGAAGAAGCCGGACGCGCTGCTGGTGCCGCCGTGGCCGACGGGCGGGAGCTCGATGCTCCAGTCGTGCGGGACGTCGACGGCCTGCCAGGCCGAGTCGTCGAAGGCCTGGTCGGCGTAATGGTCTTCGGGGCCTGTGACGTCGTCGGCGTTGACGAGGACGAACCGCCAGCCGGTGCCGAGGTCGGTGGCCCGGCCGGTGAGCGTCAGGCCCGGCCGGGAGAGCGCCTCGGCCGCCTGCGCGACGGGCGCGAGGGCCGTCGTCAGCGCGGCCACGCCGACCCCGCCGAGCACCTGCCGCCTGCTGGGACCCGGATCGTTCGGCATGGGCGTTCCTTCCCGGCGACGGTGCTCGGAGGCGCGAAAGCACTATTGCACAGGATTTTCCCGCCGGACAAAGACTTCGATCATTTCGAACCGTGACAGCGGACCAAGCGACCGCTTAGTATGGGTCCCGACCCCGAGGAGGCGGTTATGACCGAGTCCATTGTGGACGGCGTCCGGTACGGACGGGACGGCGCGGTCGCCACCGTGACGTTCGACAAGCCCGAGCGCAGCAACGCGATGGACGTCCCGATGCAGGCCCGCTACGGCGCGGCGCTGCGGGAGGCGGACGCGGACCCCGAGGTGCGCGCGGTGGTCGTCACGGGCGCCGGACGGGCGTTCTGCCCCGGCGCCGACCTGGGGTTGCTCGACGGCATCGCCGCCGCGCCGCCCGCGGAGGACGGCGGCCACGAGAACTTCCGCGACGTCCTGGCGGCCGCGACGGCAGGCGTCCCGGTGGTGGCGGCGATCAACGGCGGCTGCGCCGGGCTGGGTTTCGTGATCGCGTGCGCGGCGGACGTCCGCTTCGCGGCGGCGGGCGCCAAGTTCACCACGGCGTTCGCCCGGCGCGGCCTGATCGCCGAGTACGGCATCGCGAAGCTGCTGCCGGAGCTGGTCGGCCAGGGCCGGGCCCGTGACCTGCTGCTGTCCGGCCGCACGTTCACCGCGGAGCAGGCGCTGGACTACGGCCTGGTCCAGGAGATCGTCCCGGCCGAGGAGCTGGGCATGCGCGCCCACGCGTACGCGACGGAGCTGGCGACCTACAGCGCCCCACGGTCGATGGCGGTGATGAAGCAGCAGTTCCCCCGCGAAGCGGCGCTGTCGCTGCAGGACTCGGCCCGCGAGGCGACGGCGCTGATGATCGACTCCTTCGGCCGTCCCGAGCTGGCCGAGGGCCTGGCGAGCTGGAACGAACGGCGGATCCCGAAGTTCCCACCCTATTCGGCGGACTGAATTCGCCGGTTGAGTTCGCAGCGCTTGAACAGGTAGTAGCCCACGACCTCGCCCTTGACGGCGACGTTCTGACCGGAGGACAAGAACTTGTCCCGGCTCTCCTGCCCTTGCTCGACGAAGACGAACGAACCGTTGACGAGCTCCCACCCTTCCCGGCAGACGGAGTTGAGGACCGAGACCGGGTCACTGGCCGTCTTGGTCGTCGTGCCGCCGACCATCGCCACGATGACCGCTCGCTGGTGCAGCACGTCGATCGAGTACTGGAACACCTGGTCACCGCGCTTGAAGCCGGCTCGCGCCCGGCCTGCGGGCGATCGATCGAACGCTTCCCGTTCCTTCGCCGCTTGCTCACGGCGCTTGCGTTCTTCCGCTTCCCGGCGCTGCCCCTCCTTCGCGGCGGCCTCCGCCGCGACCTCTTCGGGTGTCTTCTTCTTGAGCAACGCCACCGACGACCTCCGCATCGACCACCACCCGTTCACGGGTGTCCCCCTGGAGTCGACTGCGGCGGATCGCAAGTTACTCACTGTGGATCTCGATTCGGCCAACAGCGCCATGAGGCCCCACTCCGCCTCCTGAATCCGTGAATGGCCCATTGAGGGACTTAGAGTCCCTCAATGGGCCATTCACGGACTTGAGCTACAGCGTCAGCCGCGGGTCCAGCTCTGGGCCGCGCTCTGGTTGCAGTCGTAGATCTGCAGTTGCGTGCCGTCGACCGTGGTGCTGTTCGGGTCGTCCAGGCACCTGCCCGACTGCGGGTTCACCAGGGACCCCGCCGTGCCCGCCTGCCACTTCTGCGCGCCCGAACCGTTGCACTGCCACAGCTGGACCTTCGTGCCGTTGGCCGTGCCGCTGTTGCTGACGTCCAGGCAGCCGCCCTGGGCCTGCAGCGAACCGTCGGCTCCGGAGAACCACTTCTGCGCGCCGCTCGAGTTGCACGTGTACAGCTGGGCGTGGGTTCCGTTCGCCGTGCCGCTCGTGGCGACGTCCAGGCACTTGCCCGCCACGCCCGAAGACACCGGGCCGATGTGCGGCAGCGTGCCGCCGTACGACGGCGGCGGGTTCGATGCCGCCCACGACGTGTTCGCCGACGTCCCCAGGGTGAAGGCCAGGGTGCCGCCCGAACCCAGAGCCGACGTCGGGGCGTACGCGTTGTTCCACGCCCCGCCGTTCCACGTCGCGCTCTGGACGTACGGGGCGTTGTCCGCCGCCGCCGGGGCGTTGATCGTCAGCGTGTTGCCGCTCGGCAGGCTGACCACCGACTGGGTGAACAGCGGGCTGCCCAGCGCGAGGTCGGCCGTCCCGGGCGTCATCGGGTAGAAGCCCAGCGCGGAGAAGACGTACCACGCGCTCATCGCGCCCAGGTCGTCGTTGCCGGCCAGGCCGCCGGGGGCGTCCGTCCAGATCTGGTCCTGCACCTGGCGCACGACCTTCTGCGTCTTGTACGGCTGCCCGACGTAGTCGTACTCCCACGGCAGCTCGAGGCTCGGCTCGTTGCCGAGGTCGGCCTGGCTGCCGCCGGCGCCGTGGAACCCGGCCAGCACGCTGTCGAGGTAGCTGATCAGCGACGCGTTGCCACCCCGCGCCGCCGCGAGCCCGGCGACGTTGAACGGCACCATGCCGGTGTACTGCCACGACGTGCCCTCGACGAAGTTCGAGCCGCTCGCCGGGTCGAAGCCGGCGGTCCAGCCGCCGCCGGCGTCCTTGGGCTGCATGAACCCGGTGGCCGGGTTGAAGGTGTTCTTCCAGTTCTGCGCGCGGCCGGCGTAGAAGGCCTGGTTCGCGGTGTCCCCCAGCGCCCCGGCGAACGCCGAGAGCGCGAAGTCCGCCGTGTCGTACTCCAGTTGCGTCGAGACCGGGCCGTAGAAGTTGCAGCACTGGTAGGTGCCGTTGGCCGGCAGGTACCCCGGCGCGTTCGTGGCGTTGAGACCCGGCCGGATGTTGTTGGCCGCGCTCGCCTCGTGCAACATCGCCTGCAACGCCGCCGAGGTGTCGAAGTTCTTCGCGCCGAAGGCGTAGTAGCTCGCGAGGATCGCCGTGCCGGGGTCGCCGACCATCACGTACGTCTCGCCGTTGTTCTGCGCCCACTTGGGCAGCCCGCCGCCCTGGGCGTAGTCGGCGATCATCGACTGCGCGATGTCACTCGTCTGCGTTGGTGCCACCAACGCGGTCAATTGTGCCTGTGTCCGATAGATGTCCCAGCCGGAGAAGTTCGCGTACTGCGCCGAGTGTCCACTCGCGACGGTGTGCACCTGGTTGTCGAACCCGATGTACTGGCCGTTGCTGTCGGAGAAGACGTTGGGGTGCAACAGCGAGTGGTACAGCGCGGTGTAGAAGACGCGCTGCTGCGCCGTGGTGCCGCCGGCGACCTGGATCTTGCCCAGCATCGCGTTCCACGCGTTGTGCGCGGCGGTGTGGGTGGCGTTGAAGTCGAACGACGGGATGTCCGCGGCCCGGTTCGCGACGGCGTTGGCCACCGAGACGTACGAGACGCCGACCTTGGCCTGCACGGTCCGGTTGGTCGTGGTGTCGAACCGGACGTACGAGCTGCCCGGGCCCGCGGCCGGGGCCGCCGGAGCCGCGGCGGCCTTCGCGGTGCTGTGCAGCTTGTCCGGGGACGCCTTGGGCGTCACGGCCGGGGCCGCCGCCGTGCCGCTGGTGCTGAACGGCCGGTCGAAGACCAGGTCGAAGTAGAGCGTGTAGGTGAACCCGGCGCCGCAGAAGTGCCCGGAGGTGACCGAACCGGACACCTCGGTCGGGCTGACCACGGTCCACGTCTGGTTCGAGGTGCCGTTCTGGCTGCCGTTGAGCTTGAAGAGCAGGTTCGCCTGGGACGTCGAGGGGAACGTGAACCGGCTGATCCCGGACCGCAGGGCGGTGGTCAGCTCGGTCTTGACACCGTTGTCGAGGCCCACGGAGTAGTAGCCCGCGTCGGCGGTTTCGTTCGCGTGGGAAAAGGAGTCCGTCGCGCCGGTGTTGACCGCGCCGACCGTCGGCAGAATGGGGACGTCACCGTCGGCACCACAGCCCGGACCGGACAAATGCGTCAAACTGAAACCGGTGATCGAGGAGTCCTTGTATTCGTACCCGCCGCCGTCCGGGCGGCTGGGCGTGTCGGGACTCCACTGCACCATGCCGAACGGGACATCGGCACCAGGGAAGTCATCGGCGGCGTTGGAGGTGCCGATGAAGGGGTTCACGACGGACGCGGGATCGGCGACCAGCGTCGCCGCGGAAGCGGAAATGGGAACGAGACCGGCTATTGCCAGTACGGAGGCGGCGGATAACCGCATGAGGGAACGTAAGACCATGGTCACTTGTCCTTCACCGTTGAGCACAAGTTCTAGAGCCACGCGGTTCGAAACGGTCCTCGCGGGCTGACACCGTTGTCAACGGTCCGTGGTGATCCTGTCGCGTTCCGGACACGGCCGGGTGAAGCCGATGACTTTTCCGGCCGCCGCCGTCAGTACTGAAGTCCGCGAAACAACCTCAAGGAGACACCCCATGGCGAAACTGCTCTACGGCTTCAGCATGTCCCTCGACGGCTTCCTCGCCGGCCCCGGCGGCGACATGTCGTGGCTGACCCCGTACCTGCGCCCCGACCCGGCCGTCGACGAGCTGATCCCGCGGATCGGCTCGCTGCTCGTCGGGCGGCGGACGTTCGGCGGCGACGACCCCCACCGCGGTGACCCCGAGCGCGAGGGCAAGGCCTTCGGCGGCGGCTGGGAGGGCCCGCAGTTCGTGCTGACCCACCGGCCGGCCGCGCCGGTCCCGGACGTCACCTTCGTCGGCGACCTGCACGAGGCCGTCGACGCAGCGAAGGCGGCCGCGGGTGACAAGTACGTCAACGTTCTCGGCGCCGACGTCGCCCGCCAGTGCCTCGAAGCCGGCCTGCTCGACGAGATCCTGGCGATGCCCGTCCCGGTCCTGCTCGGCGACGGGATCCGGATCTTCGACCACCCCGGCGGCAAGACCGTCCCGCTGGAGCAGCTGGCGCCGAACTGTTCCGGGTGGTCCGCTAGGGCCGCATGCCGAAGGACGGGCGGCCGAGCAGTTTCGGCAGTGCGGCGTAGGCGTCCGGCACCCAGTCGCACAGCCGGGCGCGGGTTTCGCGGGGGTCGATGACGTCCTCCACCGAGAAGCGCTCGGCCGTGCGGAACGGCGAGCGGACGGCGTCGAGGCGGGCGCGGATCTCCTCGATCCGCGCCTCGCGGTCGTCGGCCGCGTCGAGTTCCGCGCGGTAGGCGGCTTCGATGCCGCCCTCGACGGGCAGTGAGCCCCAGTCGCCCGACGGCCAGGCCCAGCGCCGGACCAGGCGGTGGCGGTTGGTCTGGCCCGCGCCGCCGACGCCGAACACGCGCCGGACGATCACCTCGGCCATCGGCACCCGCGCCTGGTAGACCGCCGTCACCGCGCGGGCGCCGCGGCGGATCGCGCCCGCGCGTTCGGCCGCCGCGCCGATCACCATGCCGGCCTGGTCGGTCAGGGACACCAGCGGCAGGTGGAACGTCTCGCAAAGGTCGACCAGCCGGGTCATGACGTCGGCGCCCTCGGGTGTCAGCGTCGCGCCGCGGTACGGGTCGGTGGCGAGCACGCCCACCGGATGCCCGTTCAGCCGCGCCAATCCCGCGTACGCCGAGCCGCCCGACACGGCGTAGTCGAACACCGAGCCCTCGTCGAAGACGCCCTCCAGCAGCGGCCGCAGCCGGTAGGGGTGACGCCGGTTGCGCGGGACGAGCGAGAGCAGCGCTTCCTCGCGCCGGCCCGTCGGGTCCTCAGTGGACCCGACCGGCGGCAACGAGTCCACAGAGGACGGAAGGTACGACAGGAACTGCTTCAGCACCGCGAAAGCTTCGGCCTCGGACGCCACGATCCGGTCCACCGCGCCGCTGCGGCGGTGCACATCGGCCCCGCCCAGTTCCTCCTTGGTGAGGTCCTCCCCCGTCGCGTGCTTCACCACCGGCGGCCCGGCGACGAACAGCTGCGCGACGTCCTCGATGAGCACGCACAGGTGCGACATCACGGCCCGCGCGGCACCCAGCCCGGCGACCGGGCCGAGGCACGCCGCGACGACCGGCACCGTGGACAGGTTGTCCACCACCAGGTCCCAGCCGGGATTCACGGGGACGTAGGTGAACCCGTGCTGCTCCAGCATCTTGACGCTGCCGCCACCGCCGGTGCCCTCGATCAGGCGCACCATCGGCATGCCCAGCTCGTTGGCCAGCCGCTCGGCGTGGACCTGCTTCTCCATGATCGCCGCGTCGGCCGCGCCGCCACGCACGGTGAAGTCGTCCCCGCCGATCGCGACGCGGCGGCCGTCAAGCCGGGCGGTGCCGATGACGAAGTTGGCCGGGGTGAACGACTCCAGCTCGCCGTCCACATAGGACGCCGTGCCGGCCAGCGCGCCGATCTCGTCGAAGGTGCCGGGATCGGCGAGCGCCGCGATCCGCTCGCGGACCGTCGAACGCCCGGCCGCGTGCTGGCGGGCCACCTTCTCCGGCCCGCCCATCCGCTCGGCCAGCTCGCGCCGCCGCGCGATCTCGCCGACCTCCGGCTCCCAGGTCATGCGTCTCCGAGCGCCTGCTCGACCTTGCGCTGCAGCTTGTTCATCCCGCCGAGCCACCGGTCGGTGTCGGTGGCGCGCGCGGCGTAGTACCCGGCGACCTCCTCGTGCGGCAGCACCAGGAACCGCTTCTCCTCGATCGCCTTGAACAGCGCGTCCGCGACCTGCTCCGGCTCGATCGCCGACGCACCCATCAGCAGCTGCCCGGCGGTGCCGGTGCTCTCCAGCATCGCCGTGCGCACCCCCTGCGGGCAGATCGCCTGCACGGTGAGGCCGCGGTGCCGGTAGGTCGCCGAGAGGTACTCGGCGAAGGCCAGCGCGCCGTGCTTGGTCACCGAGTACGGCGCCGAGCCGAGGCTGGTGAGCAGCCCGGCGGCGGAGACCGTCGCGATGAAGTGGCCCTTGCCGCGCTCGAGCCACGCGGGCAGCAGCAGGTTGGCCGCGCGGACGTGCGCCATGACGTTGACGTCCCAGGTGCGCGCCCAGACCTCTTCGGGGCTTTCCGGGCCGCCGAAGGGCGCGATCCCGGCGTTGGCGCAGAAGACGTCGATCTCGCCGAGGGTCCCCCGCGCGCTCTCGACGAGCTTCGCGACGCCGTCGACGCTCGCGACGTCGCCGACGAACGCCGTCGCGCCGATCTCGGCCGCGACCTCGCCGACCTTGTCGCCGTCGAGGTCCGCGACGACGATCCGGGCGCCGTCGGCGGCGAAGCGGCGGGCCAGCGCGGCACCGATGCCGCCGCCACCGCCGGTGATGACAACGCCGGTCACAGGCCACCGCCCAGGGTCACGCCGCCGTCGAGGACCATCGTCTGGCCGGTGATCCAGCTCGCGTCGTCGGACAGCAGGAACGCGACGGCACCGGCGATGTCGGACGGCAGGCCGAGGCGCTTCATCGGGTACGCCGAGGCGACCTCCTCCTCGCGGCCCTCGTAGAGCGCGGTCGCGAACTTCGTCTTGACCACGGCCGGGGCGACGGCGTTGACCCGGATCTTCGGGCCCAGCTCGGCACCGAGCTCGACGGTCAGCCGGATCAGCGCGGCCTTGCTCACCCCGTACATCCCGATGCCGGGCGAGGCGCCGAGGCCGGCGACGGAGGCGACGTTGACGACGGCGCCGCCGTGCTCGCCCATCCACGCGTCGCGGGCGCGCTTGGTCCAGCCGAGCGGCGCGAGCACGTTGACGCCGAGGATCTTGGCCGCCGCGCCGGGGTCGATGTCGAGCGTCGAGCCGTAGACCGGGTTGATGCCGGTGTTGTTGACCAGGTAGTCGAGCCGGCCGAAGGTCTCGATCGTCTTCGCGACGGCTTCGTCCTGGTGGTCGGTGTCGTCGGCCTTGCCGGGCACGAACATCGCGACGTCCGGGCCGCCGAGCGAGTTGACGGCCTCTTCCAGGGCTTCGGGCTTGCGCGCGGTGATGCACACCTTGGCGCCGCGTTCGACGAGCGTCTTCGCGATGCCGAGGCCGATGCCCCGGCTGGCCCCGGTGACGATCGCGACGCGATCCTTGAACGAGTTCACGGCAGTGTGTCTCCTTCGACGGTTGCCCGGAACATACTAAGCGGTCGGTTGTCGGTGCCATTATGCGCGATCCGCCCGCGTCCTCAAGACCGCGCGCGTCACACGCGGCGCTCAGCTCAGCTCGTAGTGCACCAGCTGCGCGCCGCCGGTGGCGTAGTTCGCGACGTCCGCGGAGACCGCCTTGCCCTCCTCCGACCCCAGGGCGGCGGCCATGGCCTCGGCCGACTCGAAGTCGCCGTGGAAGACCGCGAAGTACGGGCTGGCGTCGCGCAGGCCCTCGACGTCGAAGGCGTGCTGCATCCGCACGAGGCCGGGGAGCTTCGCCGCCAGCGGCAGGTGGACGCGGACGTAGTGGTCGCGGAAGTGCGCGGGATCGGCGGGCGGCGGGTAGAGGACGGTGAGCCGGTGCACGGGCGATCCTTTCGGCGAGGGAGGCGGCCTGCCGAGCGGGACCGGCGACCGCCTCCAGGACAGTAGCGAAGGACTCCTCCCCCAGCCCGGCGGCGGCGCTCGGTCAGCGCGCCTTCGGTTCGTCCGGCACGACGACGAGGCTGACGACCCGCCGGATGCGGCCCTCCCGGGCGTGGCCCATCCGCGAGACGACCGCCCGCTCGATCTCCTCGACCATCACGTCGAACTCGTCCTCGGTCAGCCACACCGCCGCCTGGCGGTAGACCACGCCGTCCGCGACCGGATCGGCGTCCTCGTGGGCGAGGTAGCGGTCGAAGTCCCCCATCAGCGACGCCGCGAACGTCGTGTACGCCCGCAGGTGCTCCTCCTTCGACATCGCCGCGCGCGCCGCGGGGTCGACCACCGCCTCCTCCTTGCGCACCCGGTAGCTGCGCTCCACCGTGCCGCGCACGCGCCGCTCTTCCGCCACTTCCAGCACGCCCGCCTCGGCCAGCACCGCGATCTGCCGGTACATCGTGGCCGGCGCGATGTCGGGGATGCGCTCACGCAGCTGCCCGGTGGTCAGCGGGTCGGCGTCGAACAGCGCTTGCAGGATGCGCATCCGGACGGGGTGCAGGAGAAGTTCCGCGGTCGCCATGGACGAATATTCTCACATGCGATACCGTTCTCGCCGCTGAGAACATTCGCATGATCGAGAATGATGGGGGACGGACGTGCGTGAGGTCGACATGACGGTGACCGGGGACGACGGCCTGCGCCTGGCCGGCACCCTGGCCCTGCCCGCGGGTCCCGGCCCGCACCCGGCCGCCGTGCTGCTGCCCGGGTCCGGGCGGCTGGACCGTGACGGCAACACCGCCCGGCTCCGCTCGGACACCGGACCGGCGCTGGCCGCCGCGCTCGCGGACGACGGGATCGCCACGCTGCGCTACGACCGGCGCGGTGCCGGCGCCACCCCCGGCGACTGGCGCGCGACGGGGTTCACCGACAACCGCCGCGACGGTGCGGCCGCCGTGCGCGCCCTGGCCGAGCGTCCCGAGATCCGCGCGGACGCCGTCGCCGTCGTCGGGCACAGCGAAGGCGCCGTCCACGCCATGGCCCTGGGCACGCGGCCCGACGTCGCCGCGGTGGTGCTGCTGGCCGGGTTCGCCCGCCTCGGCGAGGACGCCCTGCGCTGGCAGGCCGGGAACATCGTGCGCGAGCTGCCAGGATTCGTGCGGCCGGTCGTGCGGGCCGTCGCCAGGCGGCAGCTGGCCCGGATCAAGGCCGGGAGCACGCGCGTGGCCGGGAGGCCGGTGAACGCCCGCTGGATGCGGGAGCTGCTCGCCCACGACCCGCGCCCGGACCTGGCGGTCGTCCGCGTCCCCGTCCTCGCGATCACCGGCGGCAAGGACGTCCAGGTCGACGCCGCGGACCTGGAAGAGATCCGCCGGCTCGTGCCCGGCGAAGCCGAGGTCCACCGGATCGACGACCTCACCCACCTGCTGCGCCGCGACCCCGGCGCCGCGTCGGTGCGCTCCTACCCCCGCCTGTTGCGCCGGCCGGTCGACCCCGGCCTGCTCACCCAGGTGTCCGGCTGGCTGGCCCACCAGCTGAAAGCCGCCTGACTCTCCTGAAGGAACCGTCCCCGGGCTCAGTGCTGCCCATTTTCGGAAGAAAAGGAACTCTCGTGACCACCACCTCCCCCACCCGGCGGAAAACCGGCCTCGTGCTCTTCTGGGCCGTCACGTTCACGACGAGCTGGGCCTGCTGGCTCGTCGCGATCCTGCTCGGCGGATCACCGCTGAGCTCGCCCACCGCGATCCCCTACCTGCTCGGCGGGTTCGGCCCGGTCATCGCCGCGATCGTGCTCCGCGTGCGCCGGGCCCGCCGCCACGAAGACGCCCCGGCGCACGCGGTGAGCTCCCGGCCGGGCGTGCGGTGGCTCTGGGTGGTGCCCCTGCTGGCGCTGGCCTCGGCCACCGTGGTGGCCGGCGCGTACCTCGCGGGCGCCCTCGGCGGGCCCGCGCCGAGCCTGACCGCGGGAAAGGACCTGATCACGACCCTCGGCGGGCCCCTGCCGTTCGTCGTCAGCATGCTGATCGGCGGCCCGCTGGCCGAGGAGCCCGGCTGGCGCGGCACGGCGTACCCGCGCCTGCTCGCCTCGATGGGCCGCCTCCAGGCCGGGCTGCTGCTGGGTGTCGTGTGGGCGGTGTGGCACCTGCCGCTGTTCTTCATCACCGGCACCGTCCAGTCGTCGTTCGGCTTGATCAGCTGGAGCGGGCTGCTCTTCACCCTCAGCGTCATCCCGATGGCGCTGCTGACCTGTTACGCCTACGAACGCGCCGGCGTCGTGGCGTCGATCGCGGTCCACTTCGGCGTCAACACGACCGTCGCGCTGCTGACCGCCACCGCGCCGATGACGCAGGCGCTCGTGCTGGCGGTGCAGATCCTCGTCGTGCTCGGGCTGCTCAGCCGCAGTCCGCGGCCGGCCGCGGTCACCCAGCCGTCTCGCAGTGGCAGGAATGGCTCGTTTCCCGGCCATAGGTGTCGTGGTACGGCCATTCGTTGACGTAACGCGGGCGGGGCATCGGGGTCAGGTCGAGGAACTGGTAGGTGCTCATCATGAATTCGGTGCCCCGCCCGTAGGTCGTGTACGTGTGGAAAACCGTGTCCCCGTCACGGACGAAGACGCTGATCGCCTGTCCGTCGCCGTTGGTCACGAACGCGGTCTTCGGGCTGCGCGCCAAGGTTTCCTCGTCCTTGTAGTTGAACTCGACGGGCGCGACGGATGCGTCGTTGGTGACGTGGAAGTCGTAGTTGAAGCCGCTGCCCGCCGAGGAGTACCACGGGATCGTCCAGCCCATCCGGGCCCGGAACGGCTCGATCTCGGCGAGAGGCGCGCGGGAGACGAGGGCGAACGTCGTGTCCGTGGCGTGCAGGTGGTCCAGCCGGCCGACGCTGTCGATGGTGAACGAGCAGCTCGCGCACCCCTCGTCCGGCGCCTGGGCACCGCGCGCCCGGGCCGCCGCGTTGTTCCACATGAAGTGGTAGACGATCAGCTGACTGCGGCCTTCGAAGAGGTCGACGAGACGCGCCGAGCCGGCCGGGCCTTCGAAGGTGTACTCCTGGTCGATCCGGACCATCGGCAGCGCACGGCGTTGCTCGGTCACCGCGTCCTGCGTGCGCATGGCCGCCTTTTCCTGCTCGAGCAGCTTCAGCCGGGCGGCCCGCCACTCGTCGCGGGAGACGATTTCGGGAAGGGTCATGGTCTTTCTCGCTTTCAGCGCAGTTCCTCGACGGCGGATTTCAGGCCGGCCAGGGCCGCGCGGTAGAACCGGGGCCCGTAGGACACCCGGGCCACGCCCAGCTCGCGGAGCGCGGCCAGGTCGAGCTGGTCGCCGGTGTTGCCGTTGACCGGGCCGGGCAGTTCGGCGACGAGGGTGGCGAGGTCGCGGCGGTCGCGGACGCCGATCGGGTAGACGCAGTCGGCGCCGGCTTCCAGGTAGAGCCGGCCCCGGCGAACCGTCTCCGCGACGCGGTCCGGCCCGGCTATCCCGCTGGTGGGCAGGAAAACGTCGACCCGGGCGTTGACGACGATCGGGACGCCGCGTTCCGTCGCGGCGGCGCGGACCTCCGCGAGCCACGCGGCGTGCGCGCCGGCGTCGGCGAGGCCGCCGGCGCGGTGGTCGGTGTCCTCCAGGTTGCAGCCGGCCGCGCCGAGCTCCAGCAACCGGTCGACCAGCTCCCCCGGCGCCAGGCCGTAACCCGCCTCGGCGTCCACCGTGACCGGGACCGGGACGGCCCGGGCGATCCGCCCGGCCGCGGCGAACATCTCTTGCCAGGGCGCACCTTCGCCGTCGGGATGGCCGAGCATCGCCGAGATGGCGGCGCTGGCCGTGGCGACCACGGGGAACCCCGCTTCGGCCACGATCACCGCGCTGGCCGCGTCCCACGCGTTCGGCAGCACCAGCATCGGGCCGCTGTGCAGCACGCGGAGCTTTTCGGCGTGGGCCTTCAGGTCAATCATCGTTTCTCCTCTTCCGTGGATTTCAAGCACGCAACGACCGCGGCAGGCCGAACGCGGGCAGCAGCGAGTTGTCGTGGAACCGGGTCAGCGCGGTGATCCGGGCCCCGGTCAGGGTCAGCACGAGCAGGCCGTGCGCGTGCAGGATCGGCGACGCCGGATCGCGGACGTAGTAGCCGAACGCCGGCTGGCCGTTGGCCCGCGTCGGGATCAGCGCGCGCCGGCCGCCCTCCCGCAGCGCGACGGTCGCCAGGAAGTGCCCGACGGCCTCCACGCCCCGGTATTCCAGCGGCAGCGGCGGCATGGTCAGCCACGCGTCGTCGGTCAGCATGGCCACGATCGCCGTGACGTCACCGGCCTCGAACGCGCGGGAGAACTCGGCCACGACCCGGCGTTCCTCCGGCGAGTCCGGCAGCGGGGTGCCCGCCCAGCCGGGATCCGGGTCCAGCGCGGCGCGGGCCCGTTTCAGCGCGCTGGTGACCGCGTTCTCCGTCGTGCCGAGGATGTCCGCGACCTCGGCGGCCCGGAAGCCCAGCACGTCCCGCAGGACGAGGACGGCCCGTTGCCGCGGCGGCAGCCGCTGCAACGCGGCCAGGAACGCCAGGGACACCGCCTCCCTGGCCTCGTACCGCGCCTCCGGCCCGGGTGCGTGGTCGGCGAGCTCGGCGAGCAGCACGTCGGGGTAGGGCTCCAGCCAGCTCGGCTCCGCCCGGCGGTGGGTCGGTTCGAGCAACGGGACCTCCGATCGGCGGGCCGCGTCGCCGTGCGGGCGGCGCTCGCCGTCCCGCAGCGCGTTGAGGCAGCGGTGGGTCGCGATCCGGTAGAGCCACGTCCGCACCGACGCGTGTTCCCGGTAGCCGCCGATCCCGCGCCACGCGGCGAGCAGCGTCTCCTGCAGCAGGTCCTCGGCGTCCTGCACCGAGCCGAGGATGCGGTAGCAGTGCACCTGCAGCTCGCGGCGGTACGGCTCGACGAGCTCGCGGAACGCGTCCCCGTCCCCCGCCCGCGCCGACGCCAGCAACTCCCCGGCCCCTCGCATGGTGACCCCTTCCGTCGCTCTCGGAAGTACAGACACCGCCGGGGCCGGAAAGTGGTCGCCGTCAGTCCGGAAGGACGCGAGGCAGCCCGAACGACGGGAGGACGTCGTTGTCGAAGCGGGTCAGGGCGCTGATCCGGTCGCCGGCGAGGGTGAGCACGAGCAGGCCGGCGCCGTGCCGGCGGCCGCTGTCCGGGTCGCGCAGGTAGGTCCCGAACGCCGGCTGGCCGTTCGCCCGCGCCGGCACAAGGTGGTAGGCCCGGTGCCGGAGGACCCCGGTGTAGAAGCGGGCCACGTCGTCACGCCCGTGGTACTCGAGCGGGATCGGCGGCATGGAGACGCGGACGTCGGCGGTGAGCAACGCGACCAGCGCGTCGACGTCCCCGGCGGAGTAGGCCTGGACGAACTTCGCCACGAGGGCCTCCTCGGCCGGTGAGCCGGGCGCCGGCGGCGGCTCGTGCGGACGGCGCCGCAGGCCCGCCCGGGCGCGTTTCAGGGCGCTGGTGACCGAGGCGACCGTCGAGCCGAGCATCTCGGCCACCTCGTCCGCGTGGTAGCCGAGCACCTCACGCAGGATGAGCACGGCGCGCTGGCGCGCGGGCAGGACCTGCAACGCCGTCACGAAGGCCAGCGAGACGGCCTCGGCCTGCTCATAGCCGGCCTCGGGGCCGGGCGCGGCCTCGAGGAGGTGCTGGGGGTAGGGCTCCAGCCAGACGATCTCGCCGAGCCGGGACGGCGCGGGCGGCTCGAACTGCGGGACGTCCCACTCCTTGGCCGGACGCCGGCCGGCCGAGCGGAGCACGTTGAGGCACCGGTTCGTGGCGATCCGATACAGCCAGGTGCGGACCGACGCGCGGCCCTCGAACCCGGCGAGGCCCTGCCACGCGGCCAGCAGCGTGTCCTGCAAGGCGTCCTCGGCGTCCTGGAAGGACCCGAGCATGCGGTAGCAGTGCACGTGCAGCTCCCGCCGGTGGGGCTCGGTCAGCTCGCGGAACGCGCTGCCGTCCCCCGCCCGCGCCCTGGTGATCAGTTCGGTCGACACCTCTCCACCCTTCCACCAGACCTTCTCCCCGTACGGACACCGGCCGCGCCGGGAACTGGGCGCCGAGACCGGGCCCAGTTCCCGGACCGCCGGGGTCTACCTCGTCGACAGTTCGCAATTCCGTACCTGGGAGGGTGCATGACGATCGCAGGCAAGACGATCCTGGTGACCGGGGCCAACCGCGGTATCGGCCGGGCGCTGGTCGAGGAGGCGCTGGGCCGGGGCGCGGCGCGGGTCTACGCCGGCACGCGCCGGCCGCTGACGCACCCGGACGAGCGGGTCGTGCCGCTCACCCTGGACGTCACCGACGCCGGCCAGATCCGCGACGCCGTGACGGCCGCGGAATCGGTCGACGTCCTGGTCAACAACGCCGGCCTGTCGGTGTACGACGACCTGAGCGACCGGGCGGCGCTCGAGCGGCTGCTCGAGGTCAACCTCTACGGCACCCACGGCGTGACGAGCGCGTTCGTGCCGGCCCTGACCCGGTCGCGGGGAGCCGTGGTCAACATCCTGTCCATCACGGCGTGGGCGCCGATCCCGGTCATCCCGGCCTACTCGATCTCCAAGGCGGCGGCGTTCTCCCTCTCGCAGTCGCTGCGGGCGCTGCTGGCCGGCGCGGGCGTGCGCGTCCACGCCGTGATGACCGGCCCGGTGGACACGGACATGTCCCGCGCCCTCGACATCCCGAAGGCGTCCCCGGAGTCCGTGGCGCACGCCATCTTCGACGGCGTCGAGAAGGGCGACGACGAGATCTTCCCCGACCCGGTGTCGGATGCCATGGCCGAAAGCTGGCGAGGCGGCGCGGCGAAGGCGCTCGAGCGCCAGTACGCGGGGCTGGTGCAGCCGGGCTGACGTGCCGGGACGTGGTTCGAGCTGCGAGTTGAGTGCACGCCTGTACACTCAATTGCCATGGTGTCCACCATCTGGTCCAACGAGGTCGTGACCGCCGGCCGTGTGCGGGGTGGTCGTTGATGGCCGAAGTAGGGATGCGTCCTCCCGCGTCGCCGTTGCGGCGGCGGGCGTTGCGTGCGGTGCGGTGGCTGTTCACGCCGCTGCGGCCGGACGACTACCTCGAACTGATCAACCCCCTGTGGTCGACGCGGGAGCTGCGCGGCCGGGTCGAGCGCGTCGAGCCCGAACGGGGCGAGGCGGCCACCGTGCTGATCCGGCCGGGGTTCGACTGGGTCGGGCACCGGCCCGGCCAGTACGTGCGGCTCGGGGTGGTCATCAACGGCGTCCACCACTGGCGCGCGTACTCGCTGACGTCGAGCCCCGACCGCACCGACGGCCTCATCTCGGTCACCCCCAAGAAGGTCGACGGGGGTGTCGTCTCGCCGTACCTGGTCGAGCGCGCGCGGCCCGGCGAGGTCGTGCGGCTCGGCGAGGTCGAAGGGGCCTTCACCCTGCCGGACCGGCTCGAGCGAGGACTGCTGTTCGTCACCGCGGGCAGCGGCATCACGCCGGTGATGAGCATGCTGCGCCACCTGGACCCCGGGCCCGGCCTGCGCGACGTCGTCCACGTGCACTCGGCGCGTGAAGAGGACGGCGTCACCTTCGGCGAGGAGCTGGCCGCACTCGAAAAGCGGCACGAGGGTTTCCGCCTCGAGCTGCGCATCACCAGCCGCGACGGCCGGCTCACCCCGGCCGACCTGGACACCCTGTGCCCGGACTGGCGCGAGCGGGACACCTACACCTGCGGTCCCGGCGAGCTGCTCGACGCGCTGCAGGCGCACTGGAAGCGCCACGGCGACGTCGACCGCCTGCACCACGAACGGTTCCAGCCGATCGTCGGCGGTGACGCCGCCGAAGGCTCCGGTGGCACCGTGCGGTTCGCGCACCGCAACGTCGAGGCGGACTGCCCGCCCGGCACGCCGATCCTGGCCGCCGGGGAAAGCGCGGGGGTCGACATGCCCTTCGGGTGCCGGGTCGGGGTCTGCCACACGTGCGTGCTGCCGATCCGGGACGGCCGGATCCGCGACCTGCGCACCAACGTCGTCACCCAGATGAACAACGAGATCGTGCGCACCTGCGTGCACGGCGCCGAAGGCCCGGTGACGGTCGAACTCTGAGCGTCGAACCCCGAGCGGAGAAAGGAACCCATGCCCACCTCGACAACCCTGTCCCCCGAGGTCGCCCACCCGTTCGCGCACCTGAGCGCGGACCAGCTCGACGAGCTCGCCCGCGAGTTCGACGCCATCCACGACCAGGTCCGCGCCGACCTGGGTGAGCGCGACCGCACCTACATCAAGGGCGTCATCAAGCTGCACCGCCAGATCGCGGTGGCCGGCCGGGCCCTGCTGCTCGGCTCCCGGTCCAAGCCGGCGTGGCTGGCCGGCACCGGCTGCCTGGCGTTCGCGAAGATCCTGGAGAACATGGAGATCGGGCACAACGTGCTGCACGGTCAGTGGGACTGGATGAACGACCCGTACATCCATTCGTCCACATGGGACTGGGACACCGCCTCGACGGCGGCCGCGTGGAAGCACTCCCACAACTTCATCCACCACACGTACACGAACATCCGGGGCAAGGACAAAGACCTCGGGTACGAGATCATGCGCATCGACCCGCACCAGAAGTGGCACCCGGCGTACCTGGCGCAGCCGCTGTACAACCTGCTGCTGATGGCCTTCTTCGAATGGGGCGTCGCCGTCCACGACCTCGACGTCGAGGCCATCCGCGCGGGCGAGAAGCCGATGAAGGACGTGTGGCACGACATCAAGGGGATCTCGGGCAAGGCCCGCGACCAGGCCCTGAAGGACTACGTCGGCTGGCCGCTCGTGAGCGCATTGGCCGCGACGGCCGTGGGACGGCTCATGAAGCCCGAACCCCGGTCCCGGCTGCGGGTCCTGGCGGACCGGGCCGGCGGCCGGCGCCGGAAGGGCGCGGTGCGAGCCCAGCTCGAGGCGATCCGCGCGGAGGGCGGCGGCACGTTCGCCGCGACGTTCTGGGCGAACTTCACCGCGAACATCATCCGCAACCTGTGGGCGCACTCGATCATCTTCTGCGGCCACTTCCCCGACCAGACCTACACGTTCAGCCAGGAGGAGGTGCGGGACGAAACCCGCGGCGGCTGGTACGTCCGGCAGCTCGTCGGCGCGGCGAACATCACCGGCTCGCCGTTCTTCCACCTGATGAGCGGGAACCTCGGCTACCAGGTCGAGCACCACCTGTTCCCGGACATGCCCAGCAGCCGCTACGCCGAGATCGCCCCGCAGGTCAGGGAGATCTGCCGCCGCTACGGCCTGCCGTACAACACCGGGCCGCTGTCCAAGCAGCTCGGCACCGTGCACCGCACGATCCTGCGGCTCGCGTTCCCCGGCGGGAAGGCCCGCCCGAAGCCCGGCCCGTACCGGGGTGACGAGGTGGAGCGCGCCGCCTGAGGACGGGGCCGATCGGCGCAAACCGTTGCGCCCGAGGACAAGACCGATCACCGGACAGCTTCGCCGGCGTTCCTTGACTTCCCGCCCGTTCGGGACTTCGCTGGAACGAAGGCGATCGACAACGTTGTCACCTTGTCCGAAGGAGCACCCCCATGTTCCGCCGGTTCCTCCTCTTGGCCCTGTCCGCCTTGCTGACCACGACGACCCTGGTGGTGACCGCGACGCCCGCCGGCGCGGCCACCACCATCGCCGTCAACGGCGGCAGCACCGGGCGCACCTTCGACGGTGTCGGCGCGATCAGCGGCGGTGGCGGCAACTCCCGCCTGCTGATCGACTACCCGCCCGCCCAGCGGGCGCAGCTCCTCGACTACCTGTTCAAGCCCGGTTACGGCGCCGCCGTGCAGCTGCTGAAGCTGGAGATCGGCGGCGACGCGAACTCCACCGACGGCGCCGAACCGAGCCACCAGCACGTGCGCGGCGAGATCAACTGCAACGCCGGGTACGAGTTCTGGCTCGGTGAACAGGCCGTCGCCCGCAACCCGGGGATCAAGCTCGTCGCGCTGCCCTGGGCCGCGCCGGGCTGGATCGGCGGCGGGAACTTCTGGTCCCAGGACATGATCGACTACGACATCTCCTGGCTCGACTGCGCGAAGCAGCACGGCCTGACGATCGCCTACCTCGGTGGCTGGAACGAACGCGGCCACGACAAGACCTGGTACAAGAACCTGCGCGCGGCCCTGAACTCCCACGGCTACGGCGCCATCCAGATCGTCGGCGACGACACCGGCTGGAACACCGCCGACGACATGCTCTCCGACAGCGGGTTCAACGCCGCGGTCGGCGTCGTCGGCTCGCACTACCCGTGCGGCTACCTCTCGGACGCGACGACGTGCGCGTCGTCGGCGAACGCCGTCGCGACCGGAAAACCCCTGTGGGCCAGCGAATTCGGCTCCCAGGACTTCAACACCGGCTCGGCCGCCTACATCCGCACCATCACCCGCGGTTACCTCGACGGGCAGATGACCGGGTTCATGAACTGGCCGCTGGTAGCCGCGCTGTACTCGAACCTGCCCTACAGCACGGTGGGGCTGGCGACCGCGAACACCCCGTGGTCCGGCGCGTACGCACTCGGGAAGAACCTGTGGGCCAACGCGCAGGTCGCCCAGTTCACCCAGCCCGGCTGGAAGTTCCTCACCGGCTCGGCAAGCGGCTACCTGGGCGGCAACCGCGCGAACGGCAGCTACATCTCCCTGAAGCCCGCCAACGGCACCGACTACTCGACGATCTACGAGACCACCGGCGCGACGGCCGCCCAGACCGTGAACGTCACCGCGTCGGGCGGGCTGAACACCGGCACCGTGCACGTCTGGTCCACCGACCTCGGCTCGTCGAACCCGGCCGACTACTTCGTCAAGCAGGCCGACGTCACCCCGGCGTCGGGGGCGTATTCCCTGACCCTGCAACCGAACCGGATCTACACGGTCACCACGACCACCGGCCAGGGCAAGGGCACCGCGGCCAGTCCCCCGGCCGGCAACCTGAGCCTGCCCTACTCCGACAACTTCGACGGCTACAGCACGCACAGCGCCGCGAAGTACTTCTCCGACATGCAGGGCTCGTTCGAAGTACGGCCGTGCACCGCCGGCCGCGGCGGGCAGTGCCTGCAGCAGGTCGCCCCGGTCCGGCCGATCAACTGGCAGGACGACAGCGACGCCTTCACCCTCGCCGGCGATCCACAGTGGAGCAACTACACCGTCGGCACCGACGTCGACATGCAGCAGGCCGGCACCGTGACCCTGCTCGGCCGGGCCAACACCCAGAACCGCCCGCAGAGCCACCAGGCGGCCTACCAGCTGCGCGTCGCCGACACCGGCGCGTGGTCCATCGCGAAGAACAGCAGCGGCGGCGTGCTCACCACCCTCGCGTCCGGCTCCCACGCGGCGCTGGGCCTGAACACCTGGCACAACGTCAAGCTCGGCTTCAGCGGCAACCAGATCACCGCGACCCTCGACGGCGCCACGCTCGGCACCGTCACCGACACGGCGTTCACCACCGGCCTCGTCGGCGTGGGTGTCGTGGGGTACCAGACCAACCTCTTCGACAACTTCTCCGTCACCCCGAACGCGGACGGGAACTACGGCGGCATCCTCAAGGGCCAGGAGTCGGGGCTGTGCGCCGACGTCCCGGCCGCGAGCCAGGCCAACAGCACCGCCGTCGCGCTGTGGGACTGCACCGGCGGCGCCAACCAGAGCTGGACCGCGACCCCGGCCCACCAGCTGACGGTCTACGGCACCAAGTGCCTCGACGCGCGCAACAGCGGTACCGCCGACGGCACCGTCGTCCAGATCTACGACTGCAACGGCAGCGCCGCCCAGCAGTGGACCGTCAACACGGACGGCACGGTCGTCAACACCGGGTCGGGCAAGTGCCTCGACGCGACCGGCCACGGCACGGCCACCGGCACCGCGCTGGTGCTCTGGGGCTGCAACGGCGGCGCGAACCAGAAGTGGGCGCGCGCCGAAACCCCCGGCATCCTGAAGGCCCAGGAGTCGGGCAAGTGCGCCGACGTCCCGGCGGCGAACCAGGCCAACGGCACCGTCCCGGCTCTGTGGGACTGCAACAACGGCACCAACCAGACCTGGACGTCCACCACGAGCAACCAGCTCAAGGTCTTCGACACCAAGTGCCTCGAGACCGCCGGCGGCGGCACGGCCGACGGGACCGCGGTCCAGATCTACGACTGCACCGGCGCCGCCACCCAGCAGTGGCGGGTGCAGAGCGGCGGCGCGGTCGTCAACGCCGGGTCCGGCAAGTGCCTGGACGTGACTGGGCACGGGACCGCCAACGGCACCCCGTTCGTCATCTGGACCTGCAATGGTGCGGCGAACCAGCGGTGGTCGCGCGGCTGAGCCTCCTCGGCAGCGGCCCGGCGGTGCCGTGAGGTGTCGATGGACGATTTGGGACGTTGAGCGGCCAGGATCCTCCATCGACGAACGCTGAGGTCCCTGCCGTGGCCCGACGGCCGCCGGGGCAACGCAGCTGCACGACTGACTCTCATATACGTCTAGACCATTGACCCACTGAGCGGCACAGGCCTACCGTCGGCTTCTGCTCCCTCGACGATCTTCGGCCCGTGTAACCCCGTTCGGCCCGCTCCAGTGTTCCGAGGTGTCCGCGCCCCTCGTGATGGTCGCGCGCTGACGACGTTGTCACGTCCAGCCTTCGGGATTCGAACCGGAGCCACCCACCCTGGACAAAGGAGTCGCCGGTGCGCACTCGAAGAAAACTGACCGCGATCATCGCCGCCCTCGCGGCGGTCGCGTCGACCGCTGTGTCCGGCGGGGCCACGCCCGCCGCCGCTTCCGGCCCCGCGCTGTTGCCCCTGTCCGTCACCAACAACACCGGCCGCGCCGACGCCGTCTACCTGTACGTCCTCGGGGTCAACCTGAACACCGGCAGGCTCGGTTACGTCAACGCCGGCGGCACCTTCACCCCGTGGAGCGGCGGCGGCAATCCCCCGACCCCGGCGCCCGACGTCTCCATCGCCGGCCCCGGCAACGGCGGCACCACGACGATCCAGGTGCCCCGCTACATCTCCGGGCGCGTCTACTTCTCCCTCGGGCAGCGCCTGAACTTCTACCTCACCCCGGACGGCCTCGTCCAGCCGGCGCCGTGGGCCGGCGGTGACTCGAACCGCGACATCCTGTTCGACTGGAGCGAGTTCACCTACAACGACGCCGGCCTGTGGCTGAACAGCTCGCAGGTGGACATGTTCGCCGTCCCGCACACGGTGAGCGTCACGACGGGGTCCGGCGCGGTGAACTCGACCGGCACGCTGGTGGCCAACGGGCGTGACAACGTCATCAACGGTATCAAGGGCCAGTCCGGCTGGGGCGGTTCCGTCTACACCCGTTCGGACGGCACGGTGCTGCGCGTGCTGGCGCCGGGCAAGGCGGCCGACGCGGGCCAGCTCAGCACGACCTACCTCGACCCGTACATCAACTCCGCCTGGAACGCCTACACCGGCAAGACGCTGACCGTCGTCCCGTTCGGCGACCAGCCGAACACCAAGTACTTCGGGCGGACGTCGGGCAACGTCATGAACTTCACCAACACCGCCGGTCAGCAGGTGGCGTCGTTCAACAAACCGTCCTCGGCCAACGTCTGGGGCTGTGACGGCGCGCTGGCCGCCCCGAACGACCAGGTCGTCGGCCCGATCTCCCGCACGCTGTGCGCTGCCCTCAACCGCGGCACGCTGGGCACGATCGACACCCAGCCGAGCACCAACCCCGGCGACTTCTACAAGAGCAACCCCACCAACCAGTACGCGCGGCTGATCCACGCGAACATGGCCGACGGCAAGGCCTACGCGTTCGCCTTCGACGACGTCGGCAACTTCGAGTCGCTGGTGAACGACGGCAGTCCCCGCTCCGCGGGCATCACGCTGAACAGCTTCACCGGCGGTGGCGGCACGACCCCGCCGCCGACGTCGGGCAACCGCGTCATCAGCGACTGGAACGGCAAGTGCATCGACGTGCCGTCCCAGAACTTCACCGACGGCGTGCACCTGCAGACCTACGGCTGCAACAACACCATCGCCCAGGACTGGACGTTCACCGGCGGCACGGTGCGCACGCAGAACAACATGTGCATGGACGTCGCCTGGGGCTCCACGGCGAACGGGGCGGTCATCCAGATCGCCACGTGCAGCGGCAACGCCGCCCAGCAGTTCGTCCTGTCCGCGGCGGGTGACCTGGTCAACCCGCAGGCGAACAAGTGCGTCGACATCTCAGGCTGGAACGGCAACGACGCGGCGCCCCTGGTCCTGTGGGACTGCACCGGCGGCGCGAACCAGAAGTGGCACCGGGGCTGACTGTCCCGAGCTCGGCCGAACGGGGGACCGCGAGTGCGGTCCCCCGTTTTCGTTGTCGCATGGCAGAGTCGAGTGGTGAGCACACGTCCTCTCGGTCAGCACGCTCTGGCTGCTGCTGGTGCTGTTCGGCACCGGCACCCCGGCCGACCAGACACGGCTGGACGTGTTCCAGGCGACCGGCAACGTGTGCTCGGCGAACGTGGAGCAGGTGGCCGCGGACAACCGGACGGCGCCGTCTTCGGCGGCCTGGTGTCTTTCGCCGGAGCGACCTTCGGACAGGGTGTCGTGCTCGAACACGCCCAGGTGACGGGTGACACCGCCGGGCACGTGTGGCCCCCGAGCTGGAAATTGTCCGCCGAGGGTTCACCCAGTACCGTTGCCGCCGATCCGTAGCCGGACTCTTTCGCAATGGCAACTATCCCCGATAGCCTGACTGCTCGACCGCCGAGCAAAGGAGTCTCGTGACTTCAGCAGGGCACGCACCGGACATTCTGTCTCCGGAGTTCGCCGCCGATCCGTACACCGCTTACGACGTCATGCTCGAGCATTCACCGGTGATCTGGCACGAAGGAATGCAGAGCTACATCATCTCGCGTTACGACGACGTGTCGCGCGCCTTCAAGGAAAGCGCCTTCACCACCGAAAACTACGGCTGGCAACTGGAACCGGTGCACGGCCGGACCATCCTGCAGATGAGCGGCCGCGAGCACTCGATCCGCCGCGCGCTGGTGGCGCCGGCGTTCCGGGGCAACGAGCTGGAGCAGAAGTTCCGCCCGGTGATCGAACGGAACTCCGCGCAGCTCATCGACGTCTTCCGCGGGCGCGGATCGGCGGATCTCGTGACGGACTATGCGCGTCATTTCCCGATCAACGTCATCGTTGACATGCTGGGGCTGGACCAGAGCGACCACGCGCGGTTCCAGCGCTGGTACAGCGCGATCATCGCCTTCCTCGGCAACCTCAGCCAGGACGAAGCCGTCACCGCGGCCGGTCTGCAGACCCACGACGAGCTCGCCGCGTACATGATCCCGGTCATCCGCGAGCGCCGCGCGAACCCCGGTGACGACCTGCTTTCGGCGCTCTGCGCCACCGAAGTCGACGGCACCACGATGAGCGACGAGGACATCAAGGCCTTCTGCAGCCTGCTGCTGGCCGCCGGCGGCGAGACGACCGACAAGGCGATCGCCAGCCTGTTCCGGAACCTCCTGGAAAACCCCGAGCAGCTCGACGCCGTGCGCGCGGACCGCAGCCTGGTCCCGAAGGCGTTCGCGGAAACCCTGCGTCACACCCCGCCGGTGCACATGATCATGCGCCAGCCCGCGGAAGCCGTCGAAATCGCCGGCGAGACGATTCCCGCCGGCAGCACGGTCACCTGCCTGATCGGCGCCGCGAACCGCGACCCGCGCCGCTTCGCGAACCCGGGTGCGTTCGACATCTTCCGCACGGATCTTCCGACGGAGACAGCGTTTTCCGCGGCGGCGAGCCACCTGTCCTTCGCGCTGGGCCGGCACTTCTGCGTCGGCGCGCTGCTGGCGAAGACCGAGATCGAGGTCGGCGTCAACCAGCTGCTCGACGCCATGCCGGACCTGCGCCTGGCCGAGGGCACGGTGCCGGGCGAACAAGGGGTGTTCACCCGGGGACCGTCGTCCCTGCCGGTGACCTTCACCCCCGCGTAGCACCAAAAGCAGCCCCGGCCGGCTGTGCGGCCGGGGCTCGACGGCGGGCCGGAGCCGGTTAGCCTGCACCGGTGACCGTTCCCGACCGGGCGCAGGTGGCGCGCACCTGGACCGAGCTGATCGCCGGCCGCATCACCAGGGCCGACGCGCACGCCTGGGCGGTGCCGTGGGTGGAGGACGAGCCTGAGCGCGTCGCGGATCCGATGTGCCGGACCGCGCTCCTGCACCTCCACGGGTTCGACCAAGCCTGGACCGGCGACGACCTGGTCGGGCACGGCGTGAGCCTCGATTGGCTGCACAGCGACGAAGACATCGCGTCCGCCTTCACTCGCTGGCGGACGGCCGCCGCCGAGTACGACCGGGACCCGGCCGGTCATGTGGCCGGGATCCGGCGGCGCACCCTCGCACAGAGGCGCCGGCCGGAGTCCTGACGGCTCACCCGCGAGGAGTGCTCACCACGTCGCCGGCCCGGCGACGTGGACCGGGGTGAAGACCACCGGCAGGCTCTCCAGCCCGCGCATCCACACCGACGGCCGCCACACCAGGTTTTCCGCCGGGACGGCCAGTTCCAGGTCCGGGAGCCGGTCCAGCAGCACCTCGACGGTGGTGCGGGCGATGACCTCGGCCACCTCCGGCGCCGGGTACGGGCAGCCGTGCTCACCGTGGCCGAACGACATGTGCGCGTGGTTGCCCAGTGCACCCGCCGCCGCGTCCGGGCGGGCGTGCGGGTCGGCGTTGCCGGCCGCCAGGCCGAGCACCACCAGGTCACCCTGCCGCACGCGGACGCCGCTGAGCACGGTGTCGCGGGTCGCGAACCGCCCGATGAAGTTCTGCGTGGGCGTGTCGTGCCACAGCACCTCGTTGAGGGCCTGGCCGACACTCCCCCGGCCGCCCGAGAGCGTCATCGCGAACCGGCTGTCGGTCAGCATCAGGCGGATGGTGTTGCCGATCCAGCTCGCCGTCGGCTGCTGCGCCGCGGCGGTCACCACGAGCAGGTCCTGGACGACCTCGTCGTCGGTCAGGTTCGCCGGGTGCTGCATCATCGCCGTCGGCACGTCCGCGCCCGGCTGCTCGCGCTTGGTCGCCACGAGCCGTGCCATGGCCTCCTGCACCCGGACGTACGCCGGCAGCGCCTCGGGGCCGACGTCCAGGGACAACGCGACGTCGCGCACCAGCGCGGGCGCCTCCGAGTCGGGCATGCCGTACATCTTCGCGAGCGCGAGCAGCGGCGCCTGCTGGGAGAACGAGGCGATCAGGTCGGCTTCGCCGGAACCCGCGAACTCGTCGACCAGCCGGTCCGCGATGCGTTCACAGTGCGCGCTGAGGTCGAACTGGTCGACCGCGGACAGCGCGTCGCCGATCGCGCCGGCCCGCCTCCGGTGTTCGGCGGCCTCGGTGAACATCACCGACGGGTTGTGCATCACGTACGGCAGCAGGGGCCAGTCTTCCGGGACGTTGCCCCACTGGTTCCAGCGGCGGGTGTCGCGGGCGAACAGCTGCGAGTCCTGGCAGACCTGGTGGATCTCGCGGTAGCCGGTCAGCAGCCAGGCGGGGATGTCGCCGTCGAGCAGGACGGGGACCACACCGCCGTACTGCCGCCGGATCCGGGCGTACAGCGCGGCGGGATCCTTCTGGAACTCGGGTCCGTACAACCGGATCCGGTCCGCGGCGGGGATCGTCTCCGCCGGGGTGCTGGTCTGGAAACCGGTCACGATGCGCCCTCCCGGACTGTGGACAGGGTGTAGAGGTGGTCGACGAGCGAGATCAGCACCTGCTTGGACGAGTCCCGGTCGCGGGCGTCGCAGTCGACGAGCGGCACCCCGTCGGACAGGTCGAGCGCGGCGCGGACGTCGTCGAGGCTGTGCTTCGGCGGGCCGAAGTTGTTGCGCGCCACGATGAACGGCGTCCCGTGGTGCTCGAGCCGGTCGATCGCGTACCAGGATTCGGCCAGCCGCCGGGCGTCCACGAGGACGACGGCGCCGAGGGTGCCGGCGAAGAGGCTGTCCCAGAGGAACCAGAACCGTTCCTGGCCTGGCGCGCCGAACAGGTAGAGCACCAGCTGCTCGTCGAGGCTGATCCGGCCGAAGTCGAAGGCCACCGTGGTGGTCGTCTTGCCCTGCACGCCCCGCGTGTGGTCGACGCCGATCCCGGCCTGGGTCATCGTCTCTTCGGTGCTCAGTGGCCGGATTTCGCTGACCGACCGGACCATCGTCGTCTTCCCGACGCCGAAGCCGCCGACGATGACGATCTTCAGGCCGTCGGTCGCCGTCTCGGCGAGAGGGAGCCGTTCGTCGTGTTCAGAGATTGCGGAGTCCAACGAGCACCTTCTTGAGGAATTCCGAGTCGGAGGTCCGTCCCGCGGCCTGGGCCGAAGACGGATGTCGGGCGGACACCTTGCCCGTGGCCAGCAGGTCCGCGAGCAGGATCTTGATCACGCTCACCGGCAGCGCCAGGTACGACGACAGCTCCACGACGGACGTCGGCCGCGCGGCGATTTCGAGGATCCGGACGTGCTCGGACTGCATGCCCGCCGACGGCTGCGACTCCCGGACGATCAGCGTCACGAGATCGAGGTCGATGTCGTCGGCACTGCTGCGCCCGCCCGTGACCGTGTAGAGCCGGTCCGGGTCCTCCCCGTCGAGCGCCGAGCGGGTCACGAAGCCGGGTTGTCGGCCGCCGTGAAGCGCGGCGGGGCGGTGAAGACCGAGCCGATCTGCTCCACCAGCTCGTCCATGTTGTGCCCGATCAGGCCGACGTCGGCGTCCTCGGTGGCGATCACCGCCAGGTGCGACCCGACACCGGCCTCCACGATGAACAGGATCCCGCCGTGGAACTCGGTCATCGAGTTGCGCACGCCGCCGGTGCCGTCACCGAACTCGACCGACGCGCCGTGCGCCAGCGCCTGGACGCCGGCGGCGATCGCGGCCAGCTGGTCGGCGCGGTCGACGGTGAGCCCCTGGGTGTGGCAGAGCTTCAGGCCGTCGCGGGACAGCACGAGGGCGTGACAGGCGCCGGCCGTGTTGGCCACGAGGTTTTCGAGGAGCCATTCGAGGCTCTTGTCCGAATCAGTCATCGAATCCGGGGACCGGGCTGGCGGGTCCCCTCGCTCCAATCTGGCGGGGTGCGGATGTACGGGCCGGGCGGCGGGTCACGCGTCCTCGCCGGTGTCCGCCGGCGAGGCGGCGTGGCGGGACGGGGTGGCCCCGCCGCTGCGCCGTTGCTGGAAGGCGCCGAACCGGGAGCCGGAGTCACGCTCGGCCCGGGCGGGGCTCGGCGTGGGTGACGGCGGCCGGCGCGACGCGGCGGTCAGCGTCTGCCCGCGCGAGCGTTTCGGCAGTTCGGACGGCTCGGTCAGGTCGCCGGCGATCTCGTGGCTCGTGTCGGGTCCGGGCCAGGCAACAGCGGCACTCGCGACCGGCTGCTGCTGCTCCGCGTCCGGCAGCGCTTCCGGCCGGGGCTGCGTGATCAGCTGCGTCGGGATGCGCATGACCACCCCGATCCCGCCACGCGAGGACGGCCGGAAGAAGACGTGCAGCTGGTGCTTGCGCGCCAGGGAGCCCACGACCGCGAGCCCGAGCCGGGTCCCCGACATCGACGTCAGGTCGAGCGGCTGGTCGAGCGACACCGCACGCTCGGCGCGGACGAGGGCCTGCGCCTTCATCCCGAGGCCGCCGTCCTCGATCGTGATGACTGCCCCATTGTGCAGATCCTCGACATAAACGTGCACTTCTTCCGACGGTGCCGAGAACTTCGTGGCATTGTCCATCAGTTCGGCGAGCGCGTGCATGACGTCTTCCGCGGCATAACCGACAACGGCCACCCCGCTCGCGGAATGCACCCTGACCCGCTGATACGCGCCGATCCGGCCGAGCGCACCGCGCAGAATGCTCTCCATCCGGATCGGTTTCGTCCAGCGGCGGCCCGATCGCGCGCCGGTGAGCACGGCGATGCTGTCGGCCAGCCGGCCCGCCTGCGCGGTGCTGTGGTCCACTTTCAGCAGATCCCCGAGCATCGCGTCGGACGACCGGTTCTCCATTTCGCGCAGGTCCCCCAGGGTGCTGGTCGCCAGTGCCTGCAGCCGGCCCGCGGCGTTCGCGCAGGCGGCCGTCGCGGCGGCGCGGCGGCGTTCCCCGACGGCGATTTCGTCGACCAGGAGCCGCAAAACGCGCTGGTGGAGCTCGTCCGCGGGGCGCGGGACCTCGGCGAGCACGCTGTCCGCGGGCGCGCCACCGCGCAGCCGCCGGACCGCGTCGGGCACCGTCTGCTCGAGCAGCCGGGCCAGTTCACCGTCGCTGAACCGGACGAATTCCCGTGCCTGCCGGGCTTCGTCGAGCGCGGCCTGCGTCTGCTCGGCCGCCTGCGCGACCTGATCGGTGCGGCGCAGCGCGAAGAACACCGCGACACACGCGACGATCGCGGTGACCCCGCCCGCGATCGCGACGAAAATCCCCTGACCACCGGAAACCGACAAGGACACCCAAGTCCAGATCGCGGCGGCGACGACAGCGGTGACCAGTACCCCGATTACGGCCCGGCCGACTGACTGGCGTTCTTCCCGATGCTGTGCGGGCGGTCGTTCCGACATCCGCTCCACTTCCTCGAGTCCGATTGGTGCCCGAACACTACTCGGTTTGCCGACCGAGATCACGAACAGGTTTCACTTCGTTCCCGGGCGCGTTCGGCCGTGATCCGCATCGACGTCTTCGACGACGGGGTGGATTTGCCCTTGCGCGGATTCGAATACCCGGGTTACCGCATTCCGGGTGCCCGGTTCAGTGCTCCGGCAGCTGACGGCGTTCGCGGAGGCGGGCCAGATCCTCACGCATGTCCGTGGGCAGCAGTTCGGCCATCTGCTCGGGCCGCAGCGGCAGATCGAGCAGGCTGAGCTTGACCCGGCTGCGCCGCGCGTGCCGGCCGGGATCCAGGCGGACGACCTGGGCCGCGTCCGGGCGCAGGGTCGCCGTCAGCGGGGTGGCGGGATCCAGGGGCCGCCAGGCGTTCCCGTCGACGCGCAGCACCGGCGGGGCGCTGCGGGCCGCGCCACGCAACGTGACGACGTCGCGGGCGGGCAGCACGATCGAGCGGCTGACGCCCGACATCGACGCGACCGGCGTCACCGCGAGCACTTCCGCCGCCGGGGAGATCACCGGACCGCCGGCGGCGTAGTTGTAGGCGGTGGAGCCGGTCGGGGTGCTCAGGATCAGCGCGTCACAGCGGTAGTAGCCGAACTGCGCGCCGTCGACCAGCAGGTCGACCTCCACCGTCGCGCCGGGCTCGGCCCCGCCGACGACGACGTCGTTGAACGCGACCGCGGCCGCGTCGCCCACCTCCAGCGCGATGCAGCTGTGCGGCTCGACCTCGAAGTCCCCGGCGTGCACCCGCTCGAGCGCGGCGGCGAGCTCGGGCGGCGCGATCTCGACCAGGAACCCGACGTTGCCGTAGTTCACCCCGAGCACCGGCACCGGCCGCTCGACGGCCAGCCGCATCGCGCCCAGCATCGTCCCGTCGCCGCCCAGGCTGACGACGGCGTCCACCCCGGCCGCGAACTCGGCGTCGGACACCACCGCCGCACCGGGCCCGACCTGCGGGGCATCGGTCTCCCGAACGACCAGCTCGACGCCGCGCCGCTGCGCGAAGGAGACCAGCACGTCGACCGACTCGCGCACCGGCTTCCGCGGGTGCGCCACAACGCCGACACGGGTGATCTCGGAACTCGCCATGATCCCCATTCTGGCCGCCCGGCGCCCGCCACGCCCGGCGTGCCCGCCGCGGTAACCGACCACCAAAGGTCCAGACATCGGTTCTTTACGTGGTGTCATGAGTCTGCTACAACTGCTTAACAGGGCTCTAGCAGGGATACAGACCAGCTACTTCGAGGCCGATCACTCAAGATCCGATCGATTCATCATATCTCTGCCCGAGGTCCGCGAGGTGTACGTCCATCCGCCATCGAGGTCGGGGAGTGCCGCCCGTGCTGACGACGACCGTTCGACGCCTGTCCACCACATTCGCCGTCGCCGTGCTGGTGGGTGCCGTGCTCACCGTCCCCGTGGCCGTCGCCGCGCCCGGCGACGCCGCCTTCTCCTCCTCGGCCGGCCGCCTCGACGTGGACTACGCCGGTTACCTGGCCAAACACGACATCGTCTACAACCGGCCGAACACCAACCCGGCCTACGGCCTGACCGTCGGCAACGGCCGCACCGGGGCGATGGCCTGGCAGGCGAACGGCCTGACCATGCAGGTGTCGAACGTCGACGCCTCGCAGCAGACCGCCTTCGGCGCCGGCCTGGTCAACCTGGCCACCACCCCGGCGATGGACTCCGGCTACAGCACCTACCAGCAGCGGCTGTCCCTCTACGACGGGACGCTGACCACGAAGTACGACAGCAACCGCACCGTCACGGTCATGGGTCAGCCCGGCTCCGAGGTCATGGGCATCCACGTCGACGACACCCGCGGCGGGGTGAGCGCCGTGACGCTGGAGCTGTCGCTGTGGGACGTCGCGAACCTCGGCAACAGCGGCGACGTGCCGGACATCACCACCTGGCGCCAGGTTTCCAGCTACGCCGACGCGTCCGGCGCCGGGTTCAGCCGCGGCCAGACCGACGCGCAGAAGTTCGGCTACACCCTCGCGGCCACCGTCGAGGGCGCGAACTACAGCGCTTCGGTCGTCAACAACAGCCGCGTGCGCCTCACCATCACGCCGACCTCGAGCTACACCGTGTGGTTCACCGCCAGCACCCGGCTCAACGCCCCCGGCAACAACTCCGTCACCCAGGCGAAGAACGCGCTCAACGCGGTCAAGGCCGCCGGCTACCAGAGCACCTACACGGCGTACCGGAACTGGTGGCACAACTTCTGGAGCAAGTCCTTCGTCCAGTACGGCGGGCTCGGCGGCGACGCCGACTACCTCGAGAACGTCTACTACCTCTCGACGTACCTGATCGCCGCCGGCGGTTACGGCAACTACCCGTACCACTTCATCAACGGCGTCTTCCGCGCGACCGGTGACCAGACGAAGTGGAGCAACGCCTACTGGTACTGGAACCAGCGCGACGTCTACAACTCGTTCCTCGCCTCGAACCACACCGATCTGATGAACACCTTCAACAACCTCTACAGCCGCAACTACACCGCGTTGAAGTCGTACACCCAGACGCGGTACGGCGTCGACGGGCTGTGGGTGCCGGAAACCATGGGCTGGGACGGCAACGCGCGCGGCACCGTCAACAGCGACTACACCAAGAACATCCTCTCCACCGGGTACGAAGCCGCGTACAACATGTACCTGCAGTACCGCTACACCAACGACGACAGCTACCTGCGGAACGTCGCGTACCCGTTCATCCGGGAGACCGCCAAGTTCTACTCGCGCATGCTTTCCGTCGACGGCAACGGCAAGTACTACATGGCCAATTCGAACGCCCACGAGACGTACTGGAACGTCCCGAACGCGATCACCGACTTCGCCGCCGTGCGCAGCATCTTCCCCATCGCCATCCAGGTTTCCCAGCAGCTCGGCGCCGACGCGAGCCTGCGCCCCGAATGGCAGCGCGTCCTCGACAACCTCGTCGCCTACCCGCAGCAGAACGGCGCGTACCAGCCGCACCAGCCGCCGCTGGCCCAGACGCGCAACGGCGAGAACGTCGCGTCGGAGCTGATCTGGCCCTACAACGTCACCGGCATCGGTGCCGGCGACTACCAGACCGCGCTGAACACGTGGAACAGCCGGCCGTTCCCCTACGGCAACGTCTGGGCCAACGACGCCGTGCAGGCCGCGCGGCTCGGCCTCGGCGACCAGACGTTCACCGGCATGAAGCGGATGCTGCAGCAGTACCAGAACTACCCCAACGGTTTCACCAGCAACACCAACGGTGTCTTCGAATACCACGGCGTCAACCTCTCCGCGATGAACGAGGCGCTGCTGCAGTCGTACAACGACAAGATCCGCGTCTTCCCGGCCGCGCCCGCGAACTCGTCGTTCGTCGGCAAGTTCACGCTGCTGGCGAAGAACGGCTTCCTCGTCAGCTCCGAACGCGAAGCGAACGAGACGAAGTACGTCGGCCTGCGCAGCCAGTGGGGGGCGACCGCCCGTGTCGTCAACCCGTGGAGCGGGCAGCAGGTCCGCGTGCGGCGCACGTCGGACAACACGACCGTCCTGACCACCACCGCCGCGGAGTTCGAGTTCCCGACGACCTCGGGGGCCACGTACGTCGTCGAACGCACCGCGAAGCCGCTGACGTCGTACTCGGCGACGCGGCTGACCGGCAGCCCGAACCAGGGCGCGAAGGCGTTGAGCGGCACGGCGTCCACCCTCGGCCTCAATGCGAGCGGCGGCGGTCTCGTCAACGACACCGACGTCAGCTACGACGGCAACTGGTTCCCCACCACCAACCGCGGCTACGGCGACTACAACGACGACACCCACCACTCGACCGTCGTGGGCGCGACGGCGACCTACTCCTTCACCGGAACGGGCATCCAGTACCTCTCCGAACGCAACGGCGACATGGGCACGGTCGAGGTCTACCTGGACAATGCGTTGCAAGCGACGGTCGACCTGCACGCCGACGGCGCCCGGCAGGTGCAGCAGGTGGTCTGGCAGAAGAGCGGCCTGGCCTCGGGGCAGCACACCCTCCGGATCGTCAACCGCAGCACGTCCGTCGGCATGATCGACGCCCTGCGCGTGACGTAGGGAGAATCCTGTTGCCCGGCAAGGGTCCGGGCCTGAGGTAGGGTCCGGCCGTGACCCGAGCCTCGGATGCCGAGCGGCCGGCGGCCGGCCGGCGTGGACCGGCGCCCACCGGGCGGCCGACCATGCGCGACGTCGCGTCGGCCGCTTCGGTGAGCGTCAAGACGGTGTCGCGGGTGGTGCACAACTACCCGTTCATCAGCGACGACGTGCGGGGCCGCGTCCAGGCCGAGATCCGCAGGCTCGGGTTCCGGCCCAACAGCAACGCCGTCGGGCTCCGGCGGACCGACCGGCCCGCGGGCGGCATCGGCGTGCTCGCCGCGGACCTGGCCGACCCGTTCTACGCCGGGATGCTCAGCGCGATCGAACAGGTCGCCACGGCGCGGTCGTTCACCACCCTCGTCGCCAGCTCCGACGAGGACCCCGCGCGCGAACGCGGGCTGCTCGGCACGTTCGTCGAGCGCCGCCTCGACGGGCTCATCGTGGTGTCGGCCGACCGCCGCCACGACCACCTGCGCCAGGAGCTGGACGTCGGCACGCGGATGGTGTTCGCCGACCGCCCGCCGCAGCGGCTGCCGGTGGACTGCGTGCTGGCCGCGCACGCCGAGGGCGCCGGGCAGGCCGTGACGCACCTGCTCGGGCAGGGTCACCGCGCGATCGCCTACGTCGGCCACTCCCCCGTGATCCACACGGCGCGCGAGCGCCTGCGCGGCTTCCGAGCCGCGCTGACCGAGGCGGGCCTCGAACCACACGCGGTCCGCACGGACGCGGTCGACGCCGCGGCGGCGCACCGAGCCGCCGCCGAACTGCTGGCCACGCCCGACGCCCCGACGGCCCTGTTCGCGGACAACCCGCGCCTCGTCGGCGGCGTGGCCCGCGCGATCGCCGAGTCCGCCGCGCCACGCACGGCACTGGTCGTGTTCGACGACTCGGAGCTGGCCCAGGTGCTGGGCGTGACGGTGGTGGCGCAGGACCCCCGCGAGCTGGGCAAGCGGGCGGCGGAGCTGCTGTTCGCTCGTCTCGATGGCGACCGCTCACGGCCGCGGCGGGTGGTCCTGCCGACCACGCTGGTGCCGCGTGGCTCCGGCGAGGGTCTCGGGGTCGCGCTGCGCTCGGCCGGGCGCTGAGCCCAACGCCTCAGGGCGGCCTTGGTTGCGTCTCGCACACCGAAGGCCACCTTGGGTTCTCGGGGACACGCTGCGCTCAGCCAGGTACTGAGCCGAACGCCCCAAGGCAGCCTTGGGTGCGTCAGAGGCACCGAAGGCCACATCGGGTCTCGGGGTCACGCTGCGCTCCACCGGGCGCTGAACCGAACGCCCCAAGGCAGCCTTGGGTGCGTGAGACGCACCAAAGGCCACCTTGGGTGCGTCTCGCACACCGAAGGCCACATTGGGTCTCGGGTCGCACCGCGCTTGACCAGGCGCTGAACCGACGCCCCAAGGGCGACCTTGGTTGCGTCACACGCACCCAAGGCCGCCTTGGGTGCATCTCACGCACCGAAGGCCACCTTGGGTCTCGGGTCGCACTGCGCTCGGCCAGGCGCTGAGCCCAACGCCCCAAGGCCGCCTTGGTTGCGTCCCACGCACCGAAGGCCACCTTCGGTGCGTCACACGCACCGAAGGCCACATTGGGGCGTTCGCCAACCCGCACCGGACAGTGGTTCTGTCCAGTCCTGGCCATTGACAACGCTGACAATGGCGACCGAGACTGGGCCGCGTTGCCAACGTTGTCAATCGGCACGTCGGCGCCTGCCCGCCCGATCTTCGAGGGAGCCCGTCGTGGCCGTTTTCCGCCGCCGCCTGGTCCCGTTCGCCGCCGTTCTTGCGGTGGCCGCCGCGACGACCGCGGCTCCGGCCGCCAGTGCCGCGCCGTCGTCGTTCCGGACCTCCTTCGAGGCCGCCGACCCGGCGCCGACCTGGCAAAACACTCCCGAAAGCCCCGCACACGGCGTTGTCCCGGGTATCGCCGAGGTCACCCCGGCCGCGGTCACGGGGTCCGGCACCGAGCCCGCCGACGCCGCCAAGGCCACCGACCACAATCCCGCCACCACCTGGCAGGTGCCCGCGCCGAAGGGCACGCTGACCGCCGACCTGACAAACACCGTCACCACCTACACGCTCACCGCGGCGGGCGACAGCCCCGCCCGCGATCCGCGCGCCTGGACTCTGCAGGGCTCCACCGACGGGACGCGCTGGCAGACCGTCGACGACCGCCGCGACCAGGACTTCACCCAGCGCGGCCAGACCCGCGTCTTCGCCGTCGCGCACCCGGGCGCCTACCGGCACTACCGCCTCGCTGTCACCGCCAACCACGGCGACGGCACCCTCCAGCTCGCCGAAATCGCCCTGGGCACGCAAAGCGCACCGGGCATGACGGCCGAGGTAGGTGACGGGCCCGCGGCCGGGCCGACCGTCAAGCCCCACCTCGGCTTCACCGGCACCCACTCGCTGCACTACGAGGGCTGGCAGCCCGGCGCCCGCGGCACCGCGACCGACAAGCTCTACGACGTCGGCGTGCCGGTCCGCCGGAACACGCAACTGTCCTATGTGGTCTTCCCCGAGTTCACCGGCAACGACACCGCCTACCCGAGCACCTACGTCGCCCTCGACCTCGCGTTCACCGACGGGTCGCGGCTGAGCGGGCTGCCCGTCACCGACCAGAACGGCGTCCGCCTCACCGCCGGCGAGCAGGGCACGGCGAAGACGCTCCACACCGGGCAGTGGAACCAGGTCACCGCCGACCTCGGCGCGGTCGCGGCGGGCAAGACCGTCGACCGCGTGCTGCTGACCTGGGCCGGGCCGGGCGCGCCCGCGCACTTCGCCGGCTGGGTCGACGACGTCGTGATCGCCGACGCCCCGGCCGGCTCGTGCGCCGACCGGCACCTGACCGAGTGCGCCGTGACCACCCGCGGCACCAACTCCTCCGGCGACTACTCGCGCGGCGCCACCATCCCGGCCACCGCGCTGCCGCACGGCTTCAACTTCTGGTCGCCGGTCACCGACGCGTCCTCCACCGGCACGATCTACCAGTACCTGCGCGACAACACCCCCGCCGGGCGCCCCGCGATCCAGGCGTTCTCGGTCAGCCACGAGCCGAGCCCGTGGGTCGGCGACCACCAGACGTTCCAGGTCATGCCGTCCACTTCGGACACTCCCGCGTCAGCAGATCGGACACAGCGGGCCCTGACTTTCAGCCACGACAACGAGTCCGCGCGACCGGACCGGTACGGCGTCACGTTCGACAACGGCCTGAGCACCGAGATGACACCCACCGACCACGCCGCTGTCCTCCGGTTCAAGTTCCCCGCAGGCGGCGACAGCCTGATCTTCGACAACGTCGACAACCGCGCGGCCGTCACCGTCGATCCCAAAACCGGCACCGTCACCGGATACTCCGACGTCAGCGGCTTCTGGGGCGCACCGCGGATGTTCGTCTACGCCACCTTCGACCGCCCGATGACGGCGTCCGGCTCCCTGACCGGCGGCAGCGGCAACGGCGCGTTCGCGGGCTTCTCCCTCGGCCACGACCGGACGCTGACCATGCGCGTGGCGACGTCTTTCCTCAGCGTCGACCAGGCAAAACACAACCTTGAACTGGAAGTCGGCAGCCGCGGCTTCGACCAGGTCCGCGCCGACGCGCAGCGGACGTGGGACCGGCAGCTCGGCGTGATCACCGTGGACGGCGCCACGCAGGACCAGCTCACCTCGCTGTACTCGAGCCTCTACCGGCTCAACCTGTACCCGAACGAGCTGGCCGAGAACACCGGCAGCGCCGCGAAGCCGGACTACCGCTACGCCAGCCCCTACTCCCCCAGTGCCGGCGCGAACACGCCCACGACCACCGGCTCCACGATCAAGGCCGGCCAGCCGTACGCCAACGAGGGCTTCTGGGACACCTATCGCAGCGCCTGGTCGCTGAACTCGCTGCTCTACCCGAGCCAGACCGGCAAGATGATCGACGGCTTCGTGCAGCAGTACCGTGACGGCGGCTGGCTCGGCCAGTGGACCGCGCCGGGTTACCTCGGCTTCAGCGGCACCAGCTCGGACGTCGCGATCGCCGACGCCTACCTGCGCGGCGTCACGAACTTCGACGTCGCCTCGGCCTACGAAGCCGCGGTGAAGGACGCGATGGTGCCCTCGTCCGGGCTGACCGGACGTCCCGACGTGCCGCGTACGACCTTCCTCGGCTACACGCCGTCCGACACGGGCTCGAGCGCGTCGGCGTCGCTGGAGGACTGGATCGCCGACTACGGCATCGCGCAGATGTCGTTGAAGCTGTACCAGACGAGCAAGCCGAACGACCCGAAACGCGACGAATACCTGACCAACTACCACTACTTCACCGACCGCTCCGGCAACTACGCGAAGCTGTTCGAACCGAAGACCGGGTTCTTCCAGCCGAAGACCGCCACGGGTGACTGGGCGCACGCGGCCGGGACGTACAACCCGCTCGACTGGAACGCGGGTGACTACACCGAAGGCAACGGCTGGACGTACGCCTTCTCCGTGCCGCAGGACGGTGCCGGCCTCGCCGCGCTCCACGGCGGCCGCGCGGGGCTCGCGACCAAGCTCGACCAGTTCTTCGCGACGCCGGAGACCGCGCAGTACGGCGGTGGCTGGGGCGGGCCGTACCACGAGATGTTCGAGGGCCGCGACGACCAGTTCGGCCAGTGGGCGTTCAACGACCAGCCCGCGATGCACGTGCCCTACATGTACGACTACGTCGGGCAGCCGTCGAAAACCGCGGCGCTCACCCGGGCCGCGCTCGCGCGGTCGTTCACCGGCAGCGCCATCGGCCAGGGTTACCCCGGTGACGAGGACAACGGCTCCATGTCGGCGTTCTACGTGATGAACGCCCTCGGCTTCTACCCGCTGCAGAGCGGTTCACCGACGTTCGCGGTCGGCTCACCGCTTTACGACCGGGCCACCATCCACCTGGAGAACGGCCGCACGCTGGTGCTCGACGCCCACGGCAACTCCGCGCGCAACGTCTACGTGCAGGCGATGAGCGTCAACGGGCGCCCGACGAGCCACACCTGGCTGAGCCACGACGACCTCGCGCACGGCGGCCGGATCGACTTCGTCATGGGCCCGCGGCCGTCGGCCTGGGGCACCGGGCCGCAGGACGCGCCGCCGTCCGCAACCGGCGACCCGCAGCAGGACTTCACCGGACCAGGCACGTCCACTGTGGACGCCCTGGTGGACAACACTTCCGCGACCGTCGCCGACCTGCCCGCGGCCGGCAGCGTCACCTTCACCCTGCCCGCCGCGCACCGCGTCGAGCAGTACACGGTGACCGCGGGCACGGCCGCCGGGAGCGATCCGGCGGCGTGGACGCTGTCCGGTTCGGCCGACGGCACCCACTGGACCACCCTCGACCGGCGGCAAGCCCAGACGTTCGCGTGGCGCCAGGAAACCCGGGTCTTCACACCCGCCCAAGCCGGAACCTTCAAGTACTTCAAGCTCGACCTCACCGCCGCGCCCGGCGCGACCAAGACGTCCGTCGCCGAAGTCGAACTGCTCGGTCACCGCTGACCACCTAAGGAGCGACTCATGAAGTACCGCCGCACCCTGGCCCTGTCCGCCGCCGTCACCGCCTCCCTCGCCCTCGCCGGACCCGCCGCGGCGACCGTCCGTCCACTCCGGATCGTCGGCGCCACCGCCGACACGGCGCTCACCCAGCGGTGGCAGGACTTCGGCCGCCGCCCCGGAGTCGGCTGGGCCGCGGCCGACGGCACCTACTCGACACGGCTGCCGTCCGGATTGGACGTCTGGCTGTACAACGACACCTTCTTCGGACCCGTGCGCGCCGACGACAGCCTGCCGGAATCCTCGCCGTTCACGCACAACTCGGCCGTACTGTCCACACCGGACGCGAAGCACATCCTCACCACGATCGCGCCCGGCCCGCCGGGGCACCCGAAGTCCCTCGTCGGCCCGACGCCGGACAGCCCGGGTGAGCCGAACGACTACTGGTACTGGAACGGCGACGGCATCGTCGACGGCGGAAAGCTGCGGGTGATCGAGTTCGAGCAGGCGCCGACCGACGACCCGCCGCCGTTCAACTTCGCCTGGACCAAGACGAAGCTCGCGACGCTCGACCCGTACACGTTCCGGCTGGAGAAGCTCACCGACGTGGCCTCGGTCGGCAACGTCCAGTGGGGCACCGAGCTGACGCGCGACGGCGCGTGGACCTACATCTACGGCGTCGAGGGCGAAGGCTTCACGAAGTACCTGCACGTCGCGCGCGCCCCGATCGGCCGGCTCGACGGGCCGTGGCAGTTCCGGACCGCGGACGGCTGGACCGCCGACCCGGCGGCGTCGGCGCGGCTGCTCGGCAACGTCGGCAGCTCCTTCGGCGTCACGCCGGTGGGCGGCGAGTACCTGCTCACGACGTTCGGCTCGGGCCTCGAGAGCACCATCCACGCCTACCACGCGACCAGCCCGGTCGGCCCGTTCACCGGCGGCGAGACGATCTACACCGCGCCCGAGGCCGGGAACGGGCGCTACACCTACAACGTCGCTGCGCACCCCGAAATCAGCAAGCCCGGGGAGCTCGTCATCTCCTACAACACCAACAGCGAGAAGCTGGCCGACCTCTACGCGAACATCGACAACAACCGCCCCCGGTTCGTCGACCTCAAGCTCTCCCGATAGGAGCCCCGACCGTGAGCGGTTTGTCCCGTCGCACGTTCCTGCAGTCCAACGCCGTCCTGCTCGCCGCCCTCGGGGTGCCGGCCGCGCTCCCCGCCGTGGCCGAAGCCCAGCAGGCGACCGACCTGGCCCGCTATCGGCCGGTGACGGTGTCCTCCACGGCGTACGCGCCGACGCCGGCGTGGTTCGCCGTGGACGGCCTGGCCGAGACCGGCGTGAAGGGCTCGGGCTGGCGGGCGGGCGCGGGTGATCCCCAGTGGATCGCCGTGGACCTGCAGGCCGCCTGCCGGATCGAGTCGGTGGTGCTGGTGTTCGAGGCGACCGCCGCGGACCCGGTGTTCACCCCGGCGTCCGGGATCAACCCGTTCCTGAACACCACCGGCTGGGAGGTGCTGTCCAGCTCCGCAGTCGCGTTCACCCTCGACGTCTCGGCCGACGGCCGCACCTGGCAGACGGTGCACACCGCCGCGGACTCCCCCGGCGGCCGCGTCGAGATCGCCCTCCAGAAGCCGGTCACGGCCCGCTGGGTGCGGCTCACCGCGAAGCAGCAGGCGAACGCGAACCCCTTGGGCGTCAACGCCTTCGAGGTGTACGGCCGGTCCGACCACCCGCGGCCGGACGCCACCGGCTGGACCGACTGGGGCCGGCACACCACCCGGCCGCCGGCCCTGCAGACGGCCGCGGACGGCACGGTCGCGCTCGAGTCGGGCTGGACCCTGACCATGGACTCGCGGCTGCCGTCCGCCGACGGTGCCGCGCTCGCCCGCGCCGGTGTCGACACGTCGACCTGGCTGCCCGCGACCGTGCCCGGCACCGTGCACACGTCGCTGGTGGAGCAGGGCAAGCTGCCGGAGCCGACGTCCGGGTTCGGCAACATGCGCGCCCCGGAAGCGCTTTCGCGGCACAGCTGGTGGTACCGCCGCGAGTTCGCGCTGCCGCGCGGGTTCGACGCCGGCCGCCGCGTCTGGCTGGAGTTCGACGGGATCGACCACCACGCCGAGATCTGGGTCGACGGGACCGCCGTCGGCTCGCTCACCCACCCGGTGGCGCGCGCCGCGTTCGACGTCACGAGCGCGTTGCACGGCAAGGACGCGCACGCGCTGGCCGTGCGGATCGACCCGATGCCGCACCCGGGCAACCCCGGCGACAAGGGCCCCGACGGCGTCTCGACGTTGAACTCCAACGCCGAGCAGCAGGACCTGCCCGGGTACATCTCGATCAGCGGCTGGGACTGGATGCCCGGCGTCCGCGACCGCGGCGCCGGCATCTGGAACCACGTCCGGCTGCGCTCGACCGGTGACGCCGTGCTCGGCGAACCACGCGTCGACACCCGGCTGCCAAACCTGCCGGACACGTCGGTCGCCGAGGTGACGCTGGTCGTGCCCGTGCGCAACGCATCGACGACGGCCCGGACCGTGACCGTCGCCGCGGAGCTGACAGGCGCCCGGGTGAGCCGCCGCGTGAACCTCGCCGCGGGTGCGTCCCTCGACGTCACGTTCACCCCGGCGACCGACCCGGCGTTGCGGCTGCGACGTCCGGAACTGTGGTGGCCCAACGGGTACGGCGATCCGAAGCTGCACCCGCTGACCACCACGGTGAGCGTCGGCAACCAGGTCAGCGACCGCCGGACCGTCCAGGTGGGACTGCGGCAGTTCGGTTACACCGCGACCCAGCCGATCGTGATCGACCCGGCCACGGGCCACTCCCAGCCGCAGACGGTGGAGTTCGACCGGACCACCGCGCGGTACCTGCGGATCCAGGGCGGGAAACGCGCCACCGGTTACGGCATTTCGCTGTGGACGCTGTCCGTTGTGGACGGTTCCGGGCCGGACCTGGCCCCGGGCAAGACCGCGACCGCGTCGTCGGAGGACAACGGGAACGACCTCGCTTCCAACGCCGTGGACGGGCGGGACGACACGCGCTGGTCGTCGGGTTACTCCGACAACCAGTGGATCCAGGTGGATCTGGGCGCGGCGACGGCGTTCGACCACGTGGTGCTGACCTGGGAGACCGCCTACGCGCTGACCTTCACCGTGCAGGTCTCCGACGACGGCGCGACCTGGACCGACCTCAAGAAGGTCAGCAACTCCGGCACGCCGCTGCAGATCAGCGTCAACGGTGTGCGGGTGCTGGCCAAGGGCGGCAACTGGGGCTTCGACGAGCTGCTGCGCCGGGTGCTCCCCCACCGGATGGCCGACGCCGTCGCGCTGCACCGCGACATGAACTTCACGATGATCCGCAACTGGGTCGGCTCCAGCAACCGCGAGGAGTTCTTCGCCGCCTGCGACGAGAACGGCATCCTGGTGTGGAACGACTTCTGGGCCGGGGACGCGATCTTCCCGCCGGACAACGACGTCTTCCTCACCATCGCGACGGACACGGTCGTGCGCTACCGGCACCACCCGTCCATCGTGGTCTGGTGTGCCACCAACGAGAGCGACCCGCCCGCCGCGATGGACGCCGGGCTGCGGAAGATGCTCGCGGTGCAGCAGCCGGAACTGTGGTACCAGGGCAACTCAGCGGGCGGCGTCGTCACCGGGCACGGGCCGTACTCGTGGATCGACCCCGCACGCTACTTCGACGGTGACACCTATTCGATCGGCAGTTACGGCTTCCACAGCGAAATCGGCCTGCCGACCGTGCCGGTCGCGGAGAGCATGCGGCGCCTGGCGGCCGACCAGCCGTCGTGGCCGATCGGCGACGTCTGGTTCCACCACGACTGGTGCACCCGCGGCGGCCAGAACCCGGACACCTACCGCGGCGCGATCGAGGACCGGTTCGGGCCGGGGACCTCGCTCGACGACTTCTGCGCGAAGGCCCAGCTCGTCAACTACGAGAGCATGCGGGCGATCTTCGAGGCCTACAACGCGGCGTTGTGGGACGACGCGTCGGGCGTGCTGCTGTGGATGTCGCACCCGGCGCACCACAGCACGGTCTGGCAGACCTACGACTACGACCTCGACACCAACGGCAGCTTCCACGGCGCACGCAAGGGGTGTGAGCCGCTGCACGTGCAGGCGCGGCTGTCGGACTGGCAGGTGCACGCGGTCAACCAGACCGCGCGGAACCTCGACGGCGCCACGGTGCACGCCGAGCTGGTCGACCTGCGCGGACGCTCGCTCGGCACGCCGGTGACCGCGCCGGTGTCCGTGCCCGCGTCCTCGGTGAAGGCGGCTTTCACCGTGCCGTTCACCGCCGACCTGCCGGCCCTGCACCTGCTGCGCCTGCGCCTGGTCGGGCGGGACGGCGCCGAGCTGTCCCGCAACGTCTACTGGCGCTACCGCACCCCGGCGGACGCGAAGGAGCTGACCAAGACCCCCGCCGACGTCACCCTGCACGCCGGCCCGATCCGCCGCGACGGCGACCGTAGCGAAGCCGTCGTGACGTTGCGCAACACCGGCCGCGTCGTCACCGCGGGTGCCCGCGTTTCGGCCCGCGACGCCCGCACCGACGAGCGCGTCCTTCCCTTGAGCTGCAGCGAAAACTACCTCTGGCTGCTCCCCGGCGAGACGGCCACGGTGACGGTGTCGTGGCCGTCCCACGCCCTCCCGTCGGGCCGCCCGCGATTCGTGGTGGAGGGGCTGAACGTCCCGCGCCGCACCAGCTGAGGCTCAACCCGCGGTACGGTGCCGCGTGCGCAGAAGCCCCGTGGTACTCGCGTTGTCGGTTTCGGTGCTGGTGAGCGGCTGCGGGGGCGAACCCGCCGCGCCGTCACCAGCACCACCGGCACCGCCGCCCGCGGTGACCACGACCGCGGCCGCGGCCACATCGACGACATCGACGACGTCGACCAGCGCGAGCGCACCGGCCACGCCGGGCAACTGCGGCTTCACGCTCAACCTGGGCACCGGCGCGGCCACCACCACCGGCGACCAGCCGCAGATCACGCACACCAAGGACGGGCTGTTCGTCGGCTGCGCCGGCGGGCAGCTGCTGCAGCTGCGGGGCGACCGGGACACACCCGCGCTGGCCGTCGATTTCGCGGGCAAGCAGACCCGGCTGACCCAGGGCAACGCCGCGGTCGTCGGGCCCTACCGGTTCACCCTGCTGGAGCAGTCCGGCAACGGCGGCCGGCAGCTCGGGTTCGAGCTGACGAAGAGCTGATCAACCCCGCAGGACACGATCGAGGGCCGCCCGGCCCGCGGGTCCCCAGTGCGGCTTGCCGCCGGGAAGGCCCCGGTCCCCGTTCTGCCCCATGAGCATCAGGAACAGGCTCTTCAGCGCGGCCAGCCCGCGGGCGCGCCGGATCGCCGCCTCGTCCGCGTGCGCGTACCGGTCGAAGAACCGGGCGGCCGTGCCCGCGGGGAGCAGTACCCACGCGGCGGCGAGGTCCCACGCCGGATCGCCGGCGAACAGGTCACCGAAGTCGACGACACCCGAGAGCGTTCCGTCCGAGACCACGACGTTCGCGGGGTGGAGGTCGCCGTGCACCCACACCGGCGGGCGATCCCACGCCGGGGCCGCGACGGCGTCGTCCCAGACGGCCCGGACGTCGGCGGCGACGTCGTCGGGGGCGACGGCCTGGACGAAGTTCTCGAAGCCGCCCGTGCAGTCCCGGGGATGGGCACCGCGGTCCGTGGCCACCGGCGCCTCGGCGGGTGCCGGCACGTGGAGCGCCCGGAGGAACTCCGCCAGGGTGTCGGCCGCGTGGGTACCGCGGCTGATCGAGACGTGGTCGAGCGGCTCGCCGGGCACCCACGTCATCACGGTCCAGTGTTTCGGGAACCGCTCGGACGGTGCGCCGGACCGCACCGGGGTCGGCACCGGGAGCGGCAGCAGCGGGGCCAGCACCGGCAGCCAGCGCCGTTCCTTGAGCTGGAGCTCCGGGGTGGGGTCCATCCGCTGCATCCGCACGGACAGCTCGTCCCCCAGCCGCCACATCCGGTTGCCCCACCCGCCCGCCACTTCACGGATGGCCAGCCCCGCGAGGTCCGGATGCTGCTCCCGCAGCAGGTCACGGACCAGGTCCGCGGTGATCTCGAGCTCGGTGCCGGTCATGCGACCTCACAGTACCGAGAAGGCTCTCGTCGCCGAGGTCGTCAGAAACTTTCCATCCGTCACCCGAAAGGGTTACCGTGAAGCTCTCTGGAGGGAGCTTGACCCCATGAACCGTGTGACGCGCAGGAGGACTCTGCTGGCCCTGGTCGCCGTCGCGGCGCTGGCGGGGTCCGCGGCCGCCGCCCCCGAGGCCGGCTTGACGCCCCGGCAGCTCGCCGGCCAGCGGGTGATCTACTCCTACCCCGGCCTCACCCCACCGGACGCGCTCCTGCAGCGCATCCGCGCCGGTGAAGCGGCCGGCGTCATCTTCTTCGGGGAGAACATCCAGAGCAGCCAGCAGATCGCCGGGGTCGTGCAGCAGCTGCGCGCCGCGTCGGCGCAGAGCCCGGTTTCCGCTCCCCTGCTGCTGATGACCGACCAGGAAGGCGGCCAGGTGCGCCGGCTGCCGGGTGAGCCCGCCCTGTCGGAGAAGCAGGTCGGGCAGGCGGCCGATCCGGTGGCCGCCGCGACCACCGCCGGCCGCGGTGCGGGCTACACGCTCGCCGCGGCCGGGATGAACGTCAACCTGGCGCCGGTGCTCGACGTCTACCGGCAGCCCGGCGACTTCATCGACCAGTACGGCCGCTCCTACAGCAACGACCCGGCCGTCGCCGGCCGCCTGGGCGCCGCGGACATCACCGCGCAGCAGGCCACCGGCGTCGCGGCGACCGCCAAGCACTTCCCCGGCCTGGGCTCGGCCCCGGCGGGCGCGAACACCGACACGGCGCCGGTGACGCTGAACGTGCCCCTGACCGAGCTGCGCGCGACGGACGAGGGACCGTACTCGTCGGCGATCCAGGCGAGGGTGAACCTCGTGATGCTGTCCTGGGCCGTCTACCCGGCGCTCGACGCCGGGCGCCCGGCCGGGCTCTCCCCCACGGTCATCCAGCAGGAACTGAGGCAGCGCAACGGTTTCGGCGGCATCACCATCACCGACGCGCTGGAGGCCCGCGCGCTCGCCGGCTACGGGACCACCGGCAACCGCGCGGTGCTGGCGGCCGGCGCGGGCATGGACCTCATCCTGGCCTCGGCCCGCGACGTCGCCCAAGGCGACAGCGCGGCCGACGCCCTGGCCACCGCGCTGGGCAACGGCACCCTGTCCGCCGCGGACTTCACCGCCGCGGTCGACCGGGTCTCCGACCTGCGGAGCCAGCTGCACTGACCACCGGCGTACAGGGCGTTATACGGCTGCTCGTCGCCCGGGCGCTATTCCGCGCTCCGGCTGCGCCACGCCGCTTGCATCGCTTCCTCGCGCCGGGCGAACTGGGCGTCCCGCCGCGCCTGCCACACCGACAGGGACACCATCCGGGTCACCAGGAGCTGGTCGGGCGCGTGGTCGTTCGCGGCGTCGGCCACCTCGAGCCCCGCCGCCGTGAGGATCTTCCGCATCGCCACGGACATCGCCTCGCCGATCGCGGACGTCAACCGCCCGAACGCCGCGCACTCCGCACCCTCCTGGTGCGGGTCTTCGGCCCACGCCTCCTCCAGCGCGTCGAGCAGGACCACGTGCTCGCACCAGCCGACCGCGACACCGCGCAAATCCGGCACGTCGACCTTCACGACCGCACCGGCGGCGCCGATCGGCTCTTCCCCCGGCATCACGGGCAATCCGGCGGCCGCCAGCTCGGCCTGGACGACGTCGCGCAGGACCTCCAGCTGAGACCGCAGATCCGGCTCCGGCTCAGCAGGTGTCTCCGTCATACCGCCATCCTCACAGACATCGGAGAACGGCGGGGCTCATCCGCGCTCCGCGAGCACGTCCCCCCACCAGCGCTGCGCGACCTCCGGGTGCGACCGCAACCAGCCGACCAGCGCGTTCTCCCCGTACGTCGCGTGCAGCGGGTTGTCCGCGTCCTCACTGACACCCTTCGCGTCCACCGCCAGCTCCGGTGGCAGCCGCAGCGGTTCGACGACCGCGTCGAGGCGGGGACCGAGGAAGAACGGCACCGAGAACCGCTCGACGCCGGCCGGCGGGCTGACCACGCGGTGGCGGGTGGCGGTCAGGTAGCCCTGGGTCGCGATCTCCAGCATTTCGCCGATGTTGAAGACAAAACTGCCGGGAATCGGCGTGGCGTCGAGCCAGCTGCCGTCGGCCGCCTGGACCTGCAGGCCGCCGACCTCGTCCTGCTGCAGCAGCGCCAGGTAGCCGTAGTCCTTGTGCGCGCCCACACCCTGGTCCTGCTCGGCCGAGGGCCGTCCGGGGTAGCGCAGGATCTTCACGTGCGTGGAGGCCTCTTCGTCGAACCACGCGTCGAAGTAGTGCTCGTCCTGGCCCAGGGCCGCGGCCAGCGCGCGGAGGACTTCGCGGCTGACGCGCAGCGCTTCGGCCTGCCATTCCAGGGTGGTTTCCCGGAGTCCGGGAAGGGTTTCCGGCCACTGGTTGGGACCGATGAGCCGTTGCCACGCCGGGCCGCCGGGCGCGACCGGGTCGCGTTCCGGGCCGATGTCGATCTGCTCCCGCCAGTCCGGCGCCCCGCCGGTGTACTCGTGACCGGTTCGCGTGTAACCCCGGAACTGCGGGGAGCGGATGTTCTCGATCGCCAGCCGTTCGTCGAGCGGCAACGCGAAGAACTCCCTTGCCGCGTCGAAGATCCCGGTGGTCAGTCGCTCGGGCACACCGTGGCCGACGACGTAGAAGAAGCCGACTTCGTGCGCGGCGTGGCGCAGTCCGGCCAGGAACTCCGCGCGGTCCTCGGCGGGGTCGCGGAAGCGCGAGAGGTCGATCAGCGGCAGGGCGGTCACGTCCAGCAGCCTAAGCCTCCGGGACGGGCGTTCCCACATCGCGGACAGCCGGGCTTTCGCCGCCGGGAAACGCTTGCCCGGCAAGGAACTTCGTCAGCCGCGTGGTCGTGGTGGCCCGAGCAGGGTCTCGAGGGAGCCCGACGGCAGCTCGAGCACCTGCTCCAGCCCGGACAGCACGCGCAGCGACTCGGCGCGCTCGGGACGTCGGCGGCCCGACTGCCAGAGGCTGAGCGTGGGCACGCTGATCGAAAGCCCGCGCCGCGCGAGGCGGTGGCGGATGCGGTCCAGCGACAGCCCGCGCGCGACGATCGCCGCCCGCAGCGCGGCCGGGAACGGCCCGTGCGCGAGCAGGTGATCAAGGTCGGCCGGACCGTACATCGGGACTCCTCGGGACGGATCGGTCACGCTCATCCGGTTGCCGTGCACCGAAAGTAAGAACGCGTGCGTGCGGTGTCAACGTTGTCCGGATCATGAACGTCCGTCACCCGCCCAGGTCGATCCGGTACCGCAGCACGGCACCACGCTCGGTGAGGACTCCGCCGTGGTGTTCGATCGTCTTCCTCGACGCGGCGTTGCCGGCCGCGCAGACCAGCACCACCCGGTCCATGCCGAGCGACCGCGCCTCGTCGAGCATCCGGCCCAGCGCCCACGTGCCGAGCCCGCGGCCACGCGCGGCCGGCCTCAGGCCGTAACCGATGTGGCCGGCCAGCCGCACCAGCTCGCCGGACCCGTGCCGGAGCGCGATCCCGCCGAGCACCACGTCGTCGTCGACGATCCACCGGTACCGGGTCCCGCCGTCGCCGGCCAGGCGCGCGATCCAGGCCGCGAAGCCGGCCGGCGAGCCGACGTCGTCCTCGGGCCGCAGCCCGAAGCCGTCCTCGTGGACACCCGGCCCCCACTCCGCGTGCGCGTCCAGCCAGGCCTCACGCAACCGGGTGGTGGGCGTGATCAGTTCCCGCATGCCTGGACCTTCCCACCGCGCCCGGCCTCCTGCCGCTATTCTGCGCCGATGCGCGAAAGCTTTCACGGAGACCTGGCCCGGCTCGGCGAACAGCTGGGCGCGATGTGCGCACTGGCCGCCGAGGCCATGAGGCGGGCGAACCGGGCGCTGCTGACCGCCGACCTCCAGCTGGCCGAGGAGGTCCTGACCGCCGACGACCAGCTCGACCGGGCCCGCGAGGCCTGTGAAGAGCAGGCCCAGTCGCTGCTCGCGTTGCAGGCGCCCGTCGCCGGGGACCTGCGCACCATCCTCGCCGCGGTCTACTGCGCGGAGAAGATCGAGCGCATGGGCGACCTCGCCGCGCACGTCGCCGACGCGGCCCGCTTCACCCACCCCGACCACGCCGTGCCCGCCGAGCTCGAAGGCGTGTTCACCGAACTGGGTGAGATCGGGGCGGGCATGGCCGACCGGGTGGGCGAGCTGATCCTCGGCGACGCCGAGGGCGGCCACGCCGAGCTCGACGAGACCGACCACGCCGTCGACGCCCTGCACGCCCGCGCGCTGGCGGCGATCACGAAGGACGACTGGGCGCACGGGGTCCAGGCGGCCAGCAACCTAGCCCTGCTGGCCCGCTTCCACGAGCGGTTCGCCGACCAGGCGGTTTCGGTGGCCAAGCGGCTCGAATTCGCCGAAACCGGCCGGACGTCCACCACGTAGGCGCTCACCGGCCGAACAACACGCTTCGGCCCTGCCGCCGAAACCGGCCCGGCTTCCACCACGTGAGCGCCCCCTCACCCTCGGGCGGCCCCACGTCGTGCACCCAGCCGCACAACACACCACGGCACTGCCGCCGAAACCGGCCCGACCTCGACCACGCAGAGGCCGCTCACCCCAGGCCGAACGCCCCAGCCCGGCCAGCACCGCACCCTCCTGCGGCGTGTTCACCCGGCCGCACAACACGCCACGACAGCGCTGCCGAACCTGGCCGCTCCACCACCTAGGCGCCACTCACCCACGGCCGAACGACCCAACCCGGCCAGCACTGCGCCCTCCTCCGGCGCGTTCACCGCCGCACAACACGCCACCGCAGTGCCGCCGAACCACGTAAGGCCACTCACCCCAGGACCGAACGACCCAACCCGGCCAGCACCGCGCCCCCTCCGGCTCGTCCACCCGGCCACACAACACGCCACAGCAGTGCCGCCGAACCACATAAAGGCCACTCACCCCAGGACCGAACGACCCAACCCGGCCAGCACCGCGCCCTCCTCCGGCGCGTTCACCCGGCCGCACAGCACGCCACAGCAGTGCCACCGAACCAAGTAGAGCCACTCACCCCAGGATCGAGCGACCCAACCCCGTCAGCACCGCGTCGTCCTGTGGGGTGTGGACCCGGCTGCACAGCACGTCGCGGTAGTGGCGCTGCAGCGGGTTGCCGTGTGTCAGGCCTGGGTTGCCGGCCAGCGCCACCGCCTGCTCGACCGCCTCGATGAGCAACCGGGTGGCCAGCACCTTGGCGACCCCCGCGTGGGCGATCGCGGTCGCGTCACCGTCGTCCACCCGGGCGGCGAGGCCGAAGAGGATCTCCTGGGCGCCGGTGATCCGGGCGGCGATCTCCCCCGCGCCGGTCTGGAACCGCGGCAGCGTCGACAGGGGCTTGCCCAGCCCGCTCGGGACGCGCTCGCGCAGGAACCCGGCGAGCCAGTCGAGGGCATTCCTGGCCACACCGAGGTAAAGCGCCGGCAAGGCCAAGGGGAACGTGAGCACCGGCGGCCGCTGGGTGTCCGGTGTGGACAGTCCGGCGGTGGCCCCGGAAGGCACCGGCACGTCGGTGAAGATCACGTCGTGGCTCGCGCTCGCCCGCAGGCCGAGGTGGTCCCACGTCGGCTCGATCGTGATGCCCGGGGCGTCCGCGCGGACCAGGAACCCGCCGACCCGCGGCTCGGGCTCGTCGGTGCGGGCCCAGACGACCATCCAGCGCAGGCCCACCGAACCGGTCGAGTAGATCTTGCGGCCAGTCAGGCGCCAGCCGTCCGACGTCCGGCGGGCGATCGTCGCGGGCAGGCCGCCGCGGGTCGGTGAGCCCAGTTCGGGCTCCACGCGCAGCGCGTTGATCAGCACCGGCCGCTCCGCCGACTCCGCCAGCACCTCGCGGTAGACGTCGTCGGGCCACGACGGCGCGGTCGCCTGGCCGGCGTGGACGAACAGCGTCATCGCCGTGACCAGCGCGACCGACGGGTCGCCGCGGCCGAGTTCGGCGAGCAGGCGGGCCGTGTCGAGCACGCCCGCGCCCGGGCCGCCGTACCGCGGGTGCACGGTCGTCGTCAGCAATCCCGCCCGGTGCACCGATTCGACGCCCTCGTGCGGGAAGCTCGCCTCGCGGTCGTGCTCGCCGGCGCGCGCGGCCAGCCCGGCGACGATCGACGGCAACGCGGCCAGGTCGGGCGCGGGCACGGTGGCGACGCTCGTGGTCACGGGTTCCTCCGGAGGGGTCGGCTGCGGCGAGACGATAAGCCGTCCTGAGCGCCGGGAGCCAGAGGCGTCCAGCAAATGGACACCTCGACATGCTCAATTGACAGCGCGGGTGCTCGTGCCGTTCCCTGACGCCTGCGTTTGTCTTGCGGCGAAAGGAAAGCAGATGCCCGTCGAGTTCGTCGGCATGATCGGCACCCGGGACGCGAGCGAGACCCGGCCGGCCAGAGGCCCGGTGATCGACCCCGGTTACGTCCGGCGGTTCGCCCGCGCCCACGAGGACGGCGGCTTCGACCGCGTGCTGATCGGGTACGGCGCGGGCTGGCCGGAGGGCCAGCAGGTGGCGGCCTACGCGGCCGCCCACACCGAGCGCCTCGGCCTGCTCATCGCGCACCGCCCGGGGTTCGTCGCCCCGACACTGGCGGCGCGCGCGTTCGCCACCCTCGACCACTTCAGCGGCGGCCGCGTCGCCGTGCACACCATCACCGGCGGCAGCGACGTCGAGCAGGCCCGCGACGGCGACTACCTCGGCAAGGACGAGCGCTACGAGCGCACCGACGAGTACCTGGAGATCCTCAAGCGCTCCTGGACGTCGGGCGACGCGTTTTCCCACCACGGCAAGCACTACCGGCTCGACGACTACACCCCGCAGGTCCGGCCGCTGCAGAACCCGCGGATCCCGGTCTACTTCGGCGGTTCGTCGGAAGCCGCCTACCGGGTCGGCGGCAAGCACGCCGACGTCTTCGCGCTCTGGGGCGAACCACTGGCCGAAACGGCCGAGCAGATCGCCGCCGTCCGGGCCGCGGCCAAGGCCGCCGGACGGCTCACGCTCCCCGGGATCAGCGTGTCGTTCCGCCCGATCCTCGGCCCCACCGAGGACCTCGCCTGGGAACGCGCGCAGCGGATCCTCGACACCATCACCGCGTCCGGCGCGGCGAAGGCGGCCCGCGAGTGGCGCGACGGCGGCCAGCCGACCAACGTCGGCAGCGTCCGGCTGCTGGCCGCGGCCGCGAAGGCCGACCGGCACGACCGTGCACTGTGGACACCCACGGCCACCGCGACCGGTGCCGCGGGCAACTCGACCGCACTCGTGGGCACCCCCGAGACGGTGGCGCAGGCCCTGCTGGACTACGTCGACATCGGCGTCACCACGCTGCTCATCCGCGGCTACGACCCCCTCGACGACGCGATCGACTACGGCAGGCACCTGCTGCCGCTGGTCCGTTCGGAGCTCGCCCGCCGCGGGCGGAAGCCGGCCGCGGCGGCCGCCGTATGACACTCGCCCCACCGAGCCCCGCGAGCTGGGCCCCACCCGCCGGGACGACGGTCCGCGGCACGGTGGTGCTGCTGCCGGGCCGCGGCGAGCACGCCGGGATCTACCCCCGGCTGGGCGCCCGGCTCGCGTTCGACGGCTACCGCGTCACGGTCCCGCCGGCCGACCTGCCCGTGAAGGTCACCGCGGGCCCGGGTCCCGTGGTGCTGCTCGGCCACGACACCGGCGCCGTCCGGGCCCTGGACCTCGCCGCGAGCCTGCCGGTCGACGCCGTGATCGCCAGCGGGCTCCCGCTCGGCGGTTCCGGCAGCTGGGACGACGAACTGGACGCGCGGACCGCCTGCCCGGTCCACCGCGCCCTGCTCGACGCCGACGACGGGTTCGCCCGCGGTGAGCTGCACACGCCCGTCGCGAGCCCGCTCGCGGAGCCCGAGGTCCCGGTCCTGGTCCTGCACGGTGAAGCCGACAAGGTGGCCGACCCGAACGCCGCCCGCGCGTATGCGGCGAAGCTGCCGAAGAGCCGGTTCGTGCTCGTCGGCGGCGGCCGGCACGACGTGCTCAACGACGTCGACCACCGCAGCGTCGCGGCCGAGATCGTCCAGTTCCTGGAATGGCTGCGGGCCGGAACGGGCACACCGGCGCTGGTCCGGGGATGATGGCGGGCATGCGCATCTCGGCCAGGGCGGACTACGCGATCAGGGTCCTGCTGGAGCTCGCCGCGGACACCACGCGGCCGATCACCTGCGAAGCCGTCGCGTCCACCCAGGACATCCCGGCGCGGTTCATCAAGGCCGTGCTGCGCGACCTGCGCCAGGCCGGGCTGGTCCGCAGCCAGCGCGGCTGCGAGGGCGGCTACTGGCTGGCCAGGGACGCGGCGGAGATCACCGTGCGGGACGCCGTCGTCGCGGTCGACGGCGAGTTCCTGAGCGTCCGCGGCGAGCCCCGCCCGGCCCTGGCCTACCACGGCACGGCCGCCGGGCTCACGCCGTTCTGGTCCGGGCTCGAGTCCGGACTGGCCGCCATCCTGCGCGCGACGACCATCGCCGACCTGCTCACCGACGCGGCCGCCGAAGTCGCGACCTGAAAGGACAGCCATGACCGACCTCTGGCACCAGCCCCTGCGCCACATCCGGGGCGCGGACCTCACCGGCGACACCAACCAGACCACCGGGATGAAACGCCTGGAAGCGATCTCCGGCAAGACCGTCGGGTCCCAGAAGGTCTGGATGGGCGAGACGCACGTCGCGCCGGAGACCAACTCCGGCGACCACCACCACGGCGAGGCCGAAACCGCCATCTACGTCAAGTCCGGCCACCCCGTGTTCGTCTTCGCCGACGGTGACGAGGAAATCCGCCTGGAGACCGGCCCCGGGGACTACATCTTCGTGCCGCCGTACGTGCCGCACCGCGAGGAGAACCCGACCGGCGAAGAGGCGGTCGTGATCATCGCGCGCAGCAGTCAGGAAGGCATCGTGGTCAACCTGCCGAGTCTCTGGTCCCCGGTCGACGTCCCCACGGATTGACCCGTGGCGCTCGAAGTCGTCGAGTACACCGACCCCGCCTGCCCGTGGGCGTGGGGCTCGGAGCCGAAGTTCCGCCGGCTGCGCGGAAACCTCCCCGGCGCCCGGTGGCGCCGGGTGTTCGGCATCCTCTTCGACGACGACGAGGACCCGGCGCCGGATCCGGCCGCCGAGGCCGCCTGGTACGCGAAGTTCATCGACGGCGTCACCGAGCACACCGGCGCCCCGAAGCCGGCCCGTCTCGAGTGGGTGGCGCGGACGAGCTGGCCGGCATCGCTGGCTGCGAAAGCCGCTGAGGCCCAAGGGGAAACCGTCGCCGACCTCGTCCTGACCCGGCTGCGCGAGACGACGTTCGTCCTCGGCACCCCGGCCGACGACACCGAGCGGGTGCTCGCCGCCGTCGACGGTGTCCCCGGTCTCGACCTCGCGGCGTTGCACACGGCCATGCTGGGTGACGAAGTCCGCCAGGCCGTGCGCGAGGACTGGCGCGAAACCCGGAACCCGTGCCCGGAAGTCCTCGACATCACCGCGCCCGGACCGCACAGCGGCCGCGCGAAGCACCTCGAGCACCACGTCCGCTACGCCCTGCCGACGCTGACCTTCACCGGCCCCGGCGGCCGGTTCGTCGTGCCCGGCTGGCGTCCGCTGCGGGAGTACGCCGACGCCGTGCGCGCGGCCACCGGCGTCCCGCTCGAGGACTGTCCACTGTAGAGCCTTCCCGGCTCGTGGGAACCCGCCCGGGAGCGTTGACTCTCCCGGGTCTCCCGGCAGAATAGACACATGCCGGTGACCATTTGGTCCGCGCCACCGGCTTTTCCTCCGGCGACACCGTTTTGGGGAGTTCCCGCATGCCTTCGAAACCCCGGCTCGCGCTGCTACTGCTGGCCGCCCTGCTCGGCCTGACCACGCTCACCGCGTGCGGATCGTCCACTTCGGACGCCTCGGGTGAGGTGGTGCTGCGCGTCGGCGACCAGACCGGCGCCACGCAGTCCCGGCTGAAGGCCGCCGGCCTGCTCGACAACCTGCCGTACAAGATCGAGTGGTCGCAGTTCGCCGCGGCCGTCAACCTGCACGAGGCCCTGCGCGCCGACGCGATCGACATCGGCGGTGCCAACGACTCCCCCACCGTCACCGCGATCGCCGGCGGTTCGAAGATCAAGGTGGCCGCGGCCTGGAGCAACGGCGGCAAGGGCACCTACATCCTGGTGCCCAAGGACAGCCCGATCCGCACGCTGGCCGACCTCAAGGGAAAGCGGGTCTCCCCGACCACCCGCGGCAGCGTCGCACACTACCTGGTGATCGGCGCGCTGAAGCAGGCCGGGCTGAGCGACAAGGACGTCAAGCTGAACTTCCTCGCCCCGACCGAGGCGAACTCCGCCTTCGCGACCGGCAGCATCGACGCCTGGGCCACCTGGAGCGTCTACGCCGCCCGCGCCCGCGGCGAACTCGGCGCGCGGGTCCTCAGCGACGGCGCGGGCATCAACAGCGGGCTGAACGTCCTGTCCGCCACCGACACCGCGCTCGCCGACCCGCGCAAGCGGACGGCGATCCAGGACTTCGCCAGCCGCGTCGACAAGGGTTACGCCTGGTCGAAGGACAACCCCGACGCGTTCGACAAGTGGTACGCGGGCTTCGCGCACCAGCCGATCGAGGTCGCCACCCAGGTCCGGCCGGACGAGACGACCTACCAGCGCATCCCGGTCGACGCCGCGCTCGCCGGCCAGCTGCAGAAGACCTACGACACCTGGGTCCAGCAAGGGTTGTTCCCCGGTGGCAAGGACTTGAGCAAGTACATCGACTCGGGAATCGATCCGCGGTGACGCGCGCCGTGGTCGTCCCGTCGGCGTCGCTTCCCGCGAGTGCGCGGGCACACGGCCGCGGATTCCCGTACCGCGCGGTGTCGTGGCTGACGCCGGTCGCCGTGCTCGCGCTCTGGGAACTGCTGGCGCGCCTGGGAGTGCTGCCCAAGCAGGTGCTCCCGGCGCCGAGCAGCGTCCTGGCCAAGGCCGGTGACCTGCTCGCCGACGGCGAGCTGACGGCGAACCTGCTGGCCAGCCTGCAGCGCTCGGCCACCGGGTTCGCCATCGGGGCAAGCCTCGGCGTCGCGCTCGGGCTGCTCGTCGGACTGTCCAAAGTGGCCGAAGCGCTGCTCGACCGCAGCATCCAGATGGTGCGCGCGGTCCCGTTCCTGGCCATCCTGCCGCTGGTCATCGTCTGGTTCGGGATCGGCGAGGCCGGGAAGATCTTCCTGATCTCGCTGGGCTCCGCCGTGCCGTTGTACCTGACGACGGTGCTCGGCATCCGCCAGATCGACCCGAAGCTCCTGGAGATGACCGACGTCGTCGGTCTCGGCCGCACGGCGCAGATCCGGTGGGTGGTCCTGCCGGGTGCGCTGCCCTCGATCCTGGGCGGGCTGCGGCTGTCGCTCACCGCGGCCTGGCTCGCGCTGGTCATCGCGGAAACCCTCGGCGCCGACGCCGGGCTCGGGTTCATGGCCACCAACGCCCGGGAGTTCCTGCAGACCGACGTGATCGTGCTCGTCGTGATCATCTACGCCGTGATCGGGATCCTCTGCGACCTCGTGACCCGGCTGCTCGAACGCCGCCTGCTGCGCTGGCACCCCACCTACGCCCGCCTGACCGCCTGAGGAACCCCGATGACACTCTCGCGACGCACGTTCCTGACCGCTGCCGGACTGGCCGCCGTGGCCGCACCGCTCGCCGCCTGCGCCACCGGCTCGGCCGGCGGCGCCACCCAGGGCAAGGTCCGGCTGACCTACAGCACGATCTCGCTGCCCAAGGCCCGGGGTGTGCTGGAGAAGACGCTCAAGGACCAGGGCATCACGGTCGAGTGGGTCGGGCCGTTCCCCAACCACGCGCCGACCCTGCAGGCCGTCGTCGGCGGCACCGCGGACTTCAGCTTCGGCGGCAGCACCACCCCGGCCGACCAGGCGATCCTCTCCGGCGCCGACCTCGTCTACGTCGCCTGGGCCGCGTCCACCCCGCGCACCACGGCGATCGTCGCCGGGGCGAACAGCGGGATCCAGAAGGTCACCGATCTGGCGGGCAAGACCGTCGCCGTCAACAAAGCCGGGCTCGGCGAGTTCCTTCTTGTTGCGGCCCTGGAGAAGTACCAGGTGCCGCGCGAGTCCGTGAAGGTCACCTACCTCAACCCGCCCGAGGCGTCGGCCGCGTTCGGCGCCGGGAAGATCGACGCCTGGGCCATCTGGCAGGGCTTCCGCGAGATCGCCGAGGTGCAGTACGGCGCCAAGCCGATCTTCGTCGACGGCGACGAGCTGGACTTCCAGATCGACTTCACCAGCTACCTCGTCCGCCGCGAGTACGCCGAGCAGAACGCCGACACGATCCGCAAGGTGATCACGGCGTTCCAGGCCGACCAGGACTGGCAGAACCAGCACTACAAGGAATCCCTCGACATCGGCAACGCCGTCTCGCACTACCCGCAGGCGGTGCTGGACAAGATGGCCGCGAAGAACGTCCAGACGAAGCTGTCGCTCATCAACGACGACGGGATCGCGCAGCTGCAGCGCGGTGCCGACTGGCTGAGCCAACGCAAGATCCTGAGCGGACCGATCACCGTCGCCGACCACGCGGTGAAGCTGTGACGACCGCCGTGCGCGTCCGCGCGCTGACCAAGGGTTTCGGTGATCGATCCGTCCTCAACGGACTCGACCTCGACATCGCGCCCGGCGAGTTCGTCGCGCTGATCGGCGAAAGCGGTTGCGGCAAAACGACGTTGCTGCGGCTGCTGGCCGGGCTCGACGAGCCCGACGGCGGCGACCTGACCGCGCCGCCCGAGCGGATGGTGGTGTTCCAGGAGCACCGGCTGCTGCCGTGGCGGCCGGTCTGGCAGAACGTCGCGGTCGGCCTCCCCCGCGCCGGGGCACGTGACGCCGCGACCCGGGCCCTGGCCGAGGTCGGCCTGACCGGGCACGCCGACGCCTGGCCCGCAACGCTCTCCGGCGGCGAGGCCCAGCGCGTCGCGCTCGCGCGGGCGCTGGTCCGCGAGCCGCGCCTGCTGCTGCTCGACGAGCCGTTCGCCGCGCTCGACGCGCTCACCCGGATCAAGATGCACGCCCTCGTCCGGCGGCTGGTGGACGTCCACCGCCCGGCCGTCCTGCTGGTCACCCACGACGTCGACGAGGCGATCCTGCTCGCCGACCGGGTCGTCGCGCTGCGCGAAGGCCGGCTCGCGGCCGAACACCGCGTCACCCTCGACGGCGAACGCACCCGCCGCAACCCCGAGTTCGAAGAGCTGCGCTACCGGCTGCTCGCCGAGCTCGGGGTCGCGGCCGACGCCGAACTGGCGGAGTCGCGATGACCGCTGACCTCGAACTCGCCGCCGACGTGCTCGTCGTCGGCGGGGGTCTCGCCGCGACCTGGACCGCCTTGGCCGCGGCCCAGGCCGGCGGGACCGTCGTCCTGGCCGACAAGGGTTACTGCGGCACCAGCGGCGTCACCGCCACGGCCGGGGTGACGCACTGGTTCGTGCCGCCGGAGCGGCACGAAGAGGCGGTCGCGGAACGGCACGCGCACGCCGGCGGGCTCGCGGATCCCGAGCAGGCGCTGCGGGTGCTGCGCACCACGTGGGAGCGGCTGCCCACTTTGGACAAGTACTACCCGTTCCCGGTCCGCGACGGGCAGCCCGACCGGACCAACAACGTCCGCGGCCCGGAGTACCTGCGCGCGATGCGCGGGCTGATCCACCGGGCGGGCGTCCGGATCCTCGACCACCACCCGGCGCTGGAACTGCTGCTGCGGCCGGACGGCTCGGCCGGCGGCGCGGCCGGGGTACGCCGTCAGGCCGGGGGCAGCTGGCGCGTCCGGGCGGGCGCGGTGGTGCTGGCGACCGGCGGGACGGCGTTCCGCTCGAACCTGCTCGGCTCACGCGGCAACACCGGCGACGGGCACCTGATGGCCGTCGAGGCCGGCGCGCGGCTGTCGGGCATGGAGTTCTCGAACTACTACACGCTCGCCCCGGCGTACTCGACGATGGCGCGGTCGATGTCTTACCTCTTCGGGACCTACACCGACGCCGACGGCGCCGAGATCGAGCTGGGCCGGAACCGCAACCGGGACCTCGGTGCCGCGCTGCTGCGCGGGCCCGTGTTCACCACCCTCGACCGGACGCCGGCCTGGGTGCGGGAGCGGATCCATCTGGTGCAGCCCAACTTCCTGCTGCCGTTCACCCGGCGCGGCATCAACCCGTTCACCGAGCGGTTCGAGGTCACGCTGCTCGGTGAGGGCACGATCCGCGGCGTCGGCGGCCTGGTCGTCACCGGCCCGGACTGCACCACCGACGTCCCCGGGCTGTTCGCCGCGGGTGACGTCGCCAGCCGGGTGCCGGTGGTCGGCGCGATCTCCGGCGGCGGCTCGCCGAACTCCGCGTGGGCGGTGTCCTCGGGCACCTGGGCCGGGCGCGCCGCGGTCCGGCACGCCCGTTCGGCGGGTTCGGCGCCGCTGCACACGGCAGGTCGCGCGGGGATCCGCCCGAGCGGCCGTCCGTCCACTGTGGACACGGCCGCTGTGGTCGACGTCGTGCGCGACGAGCTGAACGCCTACGACAAGAACATGTTCCGCGACGAGCCCGGTCTCCGAGCCTCTTTGTCTACATTGGATTCCCTGTGGACGGTCGTCGACGGCGGCCTGACCGGGACCGGCCGCGACGCCGTCACGGCCCGCGAAACCGCGTCGCTGGTGGCCATGGGCCGCTGGGTCAAGGCGGCGGCCCTGCGCCGCCACGAGACCCGGGGCATGCACTGGCGCACCGACGACCCCGCCTGGAAGGAGGCCGTCGCGTGATCGAACTCGTGCTCGCCGACCGCTGCATCGAGTGTGACAAGTGCGTGCGGGTCTGCCCGACCGACGTCTTCGACGCCGTCCCCGGCGCCCCGCCCGTCATCGCCCGCCAGGCCGACTGCCAGACGTGCTTCCTGTGCGAGCTGTACTGCCCGGTCGACGCGCTGTTCGTCGACCCCGACTGCCGCACCCCGGTCGCGGCCGACGAAGACGCCGTCCGGGGCACGGACTGGCCCGCCCAGTACCGGCGCGACTCCGGCTGGGGCCGGGCGCGCCGCACCCACCCGAACGAGAGCTGGCGGATGGGCGACATCTTCGCCATCGCCCGCGCACTAGGACAGGAGACACCGTGAGCGTCGAATTCATCGGTTATGCCGCCGCCCGTCAGGCCAGCGAGATCGTCGCGCCGGAGGGGCCGATCATCCAGCCCGGCTACCTGCGCGAGGTCGCCCGCGCCCACGAAGAAGCCGGGTTCGACCGGGTGCTGATCGCCCAGTCGGCGAGCAGCCCGGACGGCTTCGTGCTCGCCGACCAGGTGCTGGCCGCCACCGAGCGGCTCGGCGTGCTGCTCGCCCACCGGCCCGGGTTCGTCGCGCCCACCCAGGCGGCGCGCAAGTTCGCCACGCTCGACGCGTTCCACCCCGGCCGGATCGCGCTGCACGTGATCACCGGCGGGGACGACGCCGACCAGGCCCGCGACGGCGACCTCACCGACAAGGCCACCCGCTACCGGCGCACGGACGACTTCCTGTCCGTCGTGCGGAAGACGTGGGACGCGGCCGAGCCGTTCGACCACGACGGCGAGTTCTACCAGGTCCGCGGCGCACGCTCGGACGTCCGCCCGGCCGGCGGGATCCCGGTCTACTTCGGCGGCGCGTCGGCCGACGCCATCCGGGTCGGTGCGAAGCACGCCGACGTCTACGCCTTCTGGGGCGAACCCCTCGCCGGGATCGCCCAGCGCATCGAGGAGGTCCGGGCCGCGGCCGCGCCGCACGGGCGCACCCCGGCGTTCAGCGTCAGCCTCCGCCCGATCCCGGCGGCGACCGAAGCCGAGGCCTGGGAGCGGGCCCGCGACATCCTGCGGCTCACCCAGGACCGGGTGAGCGAGTTCAAGGGCGTCCGCGACTCCACCGCCGCCGTCGGCTCGCAGCGGCTGCTCGAAGCCGCGGCGACCGGCGAGGTCCACGACGAGCGGCTGTGGACGGCGGTGGCCAAGACGACCGGCGCGGCCGGGAACTCGACCGCGCTGGTCGGCAGCTACGAGCAGGTCGCGGACTCGCTGCTGGACTACCTCCGGCTCGGCGTCGGCACCCTGCTGATCCGCGGGTTCTCACCGCTGGCCGACGCGCGGGACTACGGCACGCTCGTCCGGCTGGTCCGCGAGCGCGCCGGCGCGGTTACCGTCGGGGTATGAGGCCGAGCACGTCGCACTGGGGTGCGTTCTCCGCCGATGTCACCGGCGGCCGGCTGCGGGTCGTCCCGCACCCGGCCGACCCGGCGCCGTCACCGCTGCTCGGGAACCTGGCCGCGGCGCTGGACCACCCGAGCCGGGTCGCCCGGCCCGCGGTGCGCCGCGGCTGGCTCGAGGACGGTCCCGGGCCCGACGAGCGGCGCGGCCGGGACGAGTTCGTCGAACTGCCGTGGGACGAGGTCCTCGACCGGCTCGCCGCCGAACTCGCCCGGGTCCGGGAGGAGCACGGCAACCAGGCGATCTTCGGCGGCTCCTACGGCTGGGCCAGCGCCGGGCGGTTCCACCACGCGCAGAGCCAGCTGCACCGGTTCCTCAACACCATCGGCGGTTACACCGGCTCCCGCAACAGCTACAGCAACGGGACGTCGTCGGTGCTGCTGCCGCACGTCGTCGGCGACGCGCACGCGGTGCTGCGGCAGGCGTCGACCTGGCCGACGATCGCCGAGCACACCGAGCTGATCGTGGCCTTCGGCGGCGTGCCGGAGAAGAACGTGTTCGTCACGCCCGGCGGGGTCACCGAGCACGGCACACCCGGGCACCTCGCCCGGCTGCGCGCCCGGGTCGCGCTCGTGAGCCCGCTGCGTGACGACCTGCCGTCCACAGTGGACGCCCGGTGGTACCCGGTCAAGCCGGCCACCGACACGGCGCTGATGCTGGGTCTGGCCCACACGCTCGTCGTCGAAGGCCTGCACGATCGCGCTTTCCTGGCCCGGTACTGCGCCGGGTACGCCGAGTTCGAGCGGTACCTGCTGGAGACGGGCAAGGACGCGCGGTGGGCCGGCGGGATCACCGGCATCCCGGCCGCCGACATCGTCACGCTGGCCCGGGAGATGGCCACCCACCGGACGCTGGTCACGGTGACGTGGTCGTTGCAGCGCACCGAACACGGCGAGCAGCCGGTGTGGGCGGGTATCGCCTTGGCCGCGATGCTCGGGCAGATCGGCCTGCCGGGCGGCGGGTTCGGGCACGGTTACGGCTCGATGGGCGACGTCGGCGACACCGGCCCGGAGGTCCGGACGCCGCACCTGCCCCAGGGCCTCAACCCGGTCCGCGAGTTCATCCCGGTCGCCCGGATCGCGGACCTGCTGCTGCACCCCGGCGAGTCCTACGACTACGACGGCGAAGTCCGGCGGTACCCGGACATCCGGCTCGTCCACTGGGCGGGTGGCAACCCGTTCCACCACCACCAGGACCTCAACCGGCTGCGCCGCGCGTTCACCCGGCCGGACACGGTGGTGGTGCACGAGCCGTTCTGGACCGCGACGGCCCGGCACGCCGACATCGTCCTGCCGGTCACGACGACGCTCGAACGCGAAGATCTCGGCTCCGGGCGCCGCGACACCCACCTGATCGCGATGCACCGGATCGCCGAGCCGCGCGGTGAGGCCCGCGACGACTACACGATCTTCGCGGGTCTGGCCGAGCGGCTCGGCGTCTCCGCGCAGTTCACCGAGGGACGGACCGCTCGCCAGTGGCTGGAGCACCTCTACGAGGACTGGCGAGGCCCGGACGTTCCGTCGTTCGAGGAGTTCTGGGCGGCGGGCGAGCTGCGGCTCCCGCCGGGACCGGCGCACCACACGCTGCTGGCGGACTTCCGCGCCGACCCGGACGTCCACCCGCTGAAAACGCCGAGCGGGCAGATCGAGATCACCTCGGCGGTCGTCGCCGGGTTCGCGTACGACGACTGCCCCGGCCACCCGGTCTGGTTGCCACCCAGCGAAACCGGGCCGTTGTGGTTGATCGCGAACCAGCCGCGCACCCGGCTGCACAGCCAGCTCGACGGCGGCGACGTCAGCCGCGCGGGCAAGGTGGCGGGCCGTGAGGCGATCCGCCTCAACCCGGCCGACGCCGCGGCCCGGGGCATCGGTCCCGGCGACGTGGTCCGGGTGTTCAACACGCGAGGTGCCTGCCTGGCGGGCGCGGTCCTCGACGACGCCGTGCGTCCCGGCGTCGCCCAGCTCCCGACCGGGGCCTGGTTCGACCCGGTCGACGACCACCCGGCGGGCGCGTTGTGCGCCCACGGCAACCCGAACGTGCTGACCGCGGACGTGCCGTCGTCCCGGCTGTCCCAGGGATGCGCGGGCCAGCACGCGGCCGTGGACGTGGAGCGTTTCGAGGGGCCGCTCCCCGAGGTCACCGCGCTGCGGCCGCCCCCGCTCACACCCCGATGACCTCGGCGGCTCGCGGGCAGGCCATCTCCGGCACCGGCGCACGGTCCAGCAGAGCTGCACCGCCGATGGCTCGATGCATCCGGAAACGCTCGCCTGCCCCGTCGAAGGACTGCTCTTCGCGGCCGAGAACCTGGCGTCCGACGCACCGGTCAGCGGCGGTGCAGCTCCTTGACCTGGCCTTCCACGACCAGCGAGTCGGTCGTGCTGACCAGGTGCGCGAGCATCGTGTCGGCGGCGGCGGTGGCCTGGCCCGCCCGGATGGCGTCGGCGATCCGGCGGTGGTCGTCGAGCGACACGCTCGGCTGGCCCGTGCGCGTCAGCGACGTCGCGGACGTGCGGTCCAGCGCCTGGCTCATGCTGTCCAGCAGGCCGATCAGGATCGGGTTGTGCGAGGCCGTCGCGACGCCGCGGTGGAAGCGCCGGTCGCCGGCCAGGCCGGGCTCGCCGGCCGCGACCTCGCGGTCCATGTCCTCGAGCGCGGCGCCGAGCTCCGCGAGGTCCTCGGCCGTGGCGCGCTGAGCCGCGAGGCGCGCGCACTGCGTTTCCAGCGCCTGGCGGGTCTCCCAGATCGCGGGGTGGTCGAGGTGGGTTTCGACGAGCTCGGCGGCCAGCGACGGGATGAGGTCCTCGGGACGGCGAAGCAGGTAGATGCCGTCGCCGTGGCGGACGTCGACCTCGCCGCGGGCCCGCAGCGCGGTGATCGCCTCCCGGATCGAGGACCGGCCCACGGAAAGCGCCTTCGCGAGATCCCGTTCGGTCATCAGCCGGTCGCCGGGCTGCAACCGGTTGACGTCGATGAACTCGCGCAGCCGGTCGCTGACCTGCTCGTACAACGGCCTGCGGTCCACGGGACGCATCGGCGCCACACCGCGCCGCTCCTCACTCATGACACTCCCCCGACGGCGGTACGACCTCTCGGGTCGCCAGGTGATCCGGTGGTCTGATCATACGCGCCGCCGTGGGGTCCCGGTGACGCCGCGGCGCGGCGCCACCGGGCGGCTGGTCACCCGGTGCCGAAGAACCGCGCGTACAGGCGGCCGGCGGCCTCCGTGGCGTCGGGCAGGTGCTTCGCCGTGTCCGCGAGCAGCGTGGCGCGCTCGCCGCCGGCTTCCGCGAGCAGCTTCAGGCGGCGGTCGCTGTCCATCCACCGGGTGAGCTGCTCCTCGGTGACCTCGGGGTGGAACTGCACCCCGAGGTGCGGCCCGTGGCGGAACGCCTGGACACAGAGACCGGCGGCCAGGACCGTCGCCGTCGGCGGCGCGGTGATCTCGTCACCATGCCATTCGAACCAGGTCCCGCCGACGAGCCCGGAGTACTGCAGGTCGGCCCGTGGCGCGACCGCGGTCCACCCGCGTTCGATCGTCGCCGCCCGGTGCACGGCACCGCCGAACAGCTGGGCCAGCACCTGCGCGCCGAAGCAGATCCCGAGCACCGGTGTGCCCAGCGCGATCGACGCGCGGACGAACTCCCGCTCCGCCGCGAGCCACGGGAGGCTCTCGTCGTAGGCGGCTTCCCGGCTGCCCAGCACCACCACGGCCCGGTGCCGGCGCAGCGGGGGCAGGATCCCGGACGGCACGTCGACGAGCTCCCACGGCAGACCGTTGCCAGTCAGCCAGGCCCCGAGATTGCCAGGGCCCGCATCGTCCTGGTGCTGCAGGACGAGCACCGTCTCCTCGTCAGTCACGAGGGCTCCCTTCGACAAAAGCGCTGGCCTCGCGGCGGGTGCGGTCGACCGTCACGGAGAAGACGTCCGGCCGGCTGTAGTGGCCCGTCGGGTCGAACGTCAGCCGCTCGCGGCCGACGACCCGCAGGTCGAGATCCGCCACGATCAACCCCTCTTCGCCGCGGACCGGCTCGATCACCCAGGACCCGTCGGGCGCCGCGATGCCCGAGCCGCCGTCGAACGGCATCCGCGCCGAGTTGTCCCGCACCTGCTCGGCCAGCGGGAAGTCGCCCGGGACGTCGTCGACGGTGAGGATCCCGGCCGCCGCGACGGCGAAGACCCTTCCTTCCATCGCGGTGAAGCGGGTGACGTCGCGGCTGACCTTGCTCGCGCCCGGCCAGGTGCCGAAGTGGACCTGCTCCCCGGCCGCGTAGAGCGCGTGCCGGGCCTGGGGCATCCAGTTCTCCCAGCAGTTCAGGCCGCCGACCCTGGCCGGGCCGACCACGTGCGTGCGCAGGCCGGCCCCGTCACCCTGCGCCCACACCAGGCGCTCGTCGTAGGTGGGCACCAGCTTGCGGTGGTGCCCGACGAGGCCGCCGTCCGGGCTGATGGTGAGCAGCGTGCAGTACACCGACCCGCTCGCCGGGCCGCTCCCCCGCTCGGAGACGCCGACGAGCAACGTCAGGCCCAGGTCGGCCGCGAGGCCCTCGAGCTCACGCTGCTCGGGGCCGCCGACCTCGACGGCGGAGTCGAGGTAGTAGGCGTAACAAGCCTTCTGCGCCGCGTCGTCGAAGCTGGCGCCGTGGGTGCGGGTGAGCCAGAACGGGTAGCCCGACAGGTACGTCTCCGGGAACGCGAGGACCCGGGCGCCCTCGGCGGCGGCCAGGTGCGCCGCCTCGGCGAGCCGCTTCATGCGCGCGCCGACGTCGAGCCACCGGCCGCCGAGCTGCGCGGCGGCCACCGTGATCGTCGAGCGCGGGTCGGGATCCGGGAGCCGGGACGAGGCCAGGACACGCAGACCCGCGTCGCCGGTCACGTCAGTAGACCTCGAAGTACTCACGCTGCTCCCAATCGGTCACCGCGGCGTTGAACCGGGAGACCTCGTGCCGTTTGAGGGTCGAGAGGTATTCGACGAAGGGATCGCCGAGCTCGGCGCGCAGCACGCTGCTGGCGGCGAACAGCTCGACGGCCTCCTGCAGGCTCGACGGCAGCGGCTCGGCCTCGGCCCGGTACGGCTCGTCGGCCGACGGGCCCGGGTCGAGCTTGTTGCGCAGGCCGTCGCGCCCGCTGACGATCTGCGAGGCGAGGTAGAGGTACGGGTTCGCGGCGGGCTCGCCGGCCCGGTTCTCGAGGTGGGTGTTGGCGTCCCCGCGGGCGCCGGCGACGCGCACGAGGGCACCGCGGTTCTCCTCCGCCCACGCGATGCGGTCGGGCGCGAACGAGTCGGGGCGGTAGCGCTTGTACCCGTTGACCGTCGGGGTGCTGAGCACGGAACACGCCTTGGCGTGCTCCAGCAGGCCCGCCATCCAGTGCCGGCCGGTGTCGGAGAGCAGCTCGTCGGCCGAGGAGCCGGCGAACCCGTTCTCCACCTCGGGGCTGCTCAGCGACTGGTGCAGGTGCCAGCCGCTGGAGAAGGCGTTGGGGAAGGCCGGGCGGGACATGAACGTGGCGTGGTACCCGTGGCGCCGGCTCAGCTGCTTCACCGCGCTGCGCAACAGGATCGCCGCGTCGGCGGCCTGCAGGCCGGGCATCGGCTCGAAGGTGAACTCGGTCTGCCCCGGTCCCCACTCGTCCTCGACGGTGGCCAGCGGCAGGCCCAGCTCGACGACGTTGTCCCGCAGGACGTCGAGGATCCCGGCGATCTCGTCACCGCGGTTTTCGGTCAGGTACTGGAAACCGTGGGAGACGGCGCTGACCGTCGGCGGGTCCGGCGGGTAGCCGCACGACTCGAACGCCAGGCGCGGGTCGTCGAGCTTGGTGAGGTAGAACTCCAGCTCGATGCCCGCGACGAAGCTCCACCCGTCGCCGGCGAGCCGGTCCAGCTGGGTCTGCAGCACCCCGCGTGTGTCGAACGGGACGACCTCTCCGGAGCGGTAGTGCAGGTTGCTGAGCACCCAGCCGGTCTTGTCGAGCCACGGCAGGACGCGGAAGGTCGCCGGATCCGGCACGAGGACGCCGTCCGGCAGCCCGGTGAGCCGGGGGTCGCCGAACCCGTCGGCCGCGAACGGCGGGACCGCGGGGTTGTTCGTGGTGTCGAAGATCAGGGTCGCGGTCTGGAAGTCCTTGCCGGTGCGCAGCACGGACAGGAAGTGCCCGGCCTCCAGGGTCTTGCCGCGGAGGATGCCGTGCTGGTCGCCCCAGCTGATCCTGACCTGGCGCAGGCCGAGCTCCTCGACCTGGGCCGCGACGCGGTCCGCTTGCTCCTGCTGTTCGGCGCTCCACAGCCCGTGGCGGCGGATGAACGGTGTACCCATCAGCATCTCCTTCAGGTCAGGTGGTCAGACCACTCGGCGCACAGTGGAATCAGGCCTGGGCCGGCGCATGCGAACTCCGCCGGACGAGCTCCCCCGCCGCCCACTCGGACACGATCCCGAGTGCCACCCCCACCACGAACGCGATGGCGGTGGACGCGACGTCCAGGTCGTTGCCGAACAGCGACGCGGCCCCCAGGAACGCCGCCGGGATGAACGCCAGCGGCGGCCACCCCGCCTGCACGCACATGGCGAAGGCGATCACGGCGACCGCGACGGGCAGGGCCCCGCCCCAGCCGCCGAGCAGGCCGGCGCCGAGGACGGCCAGCCAGCCCCAGACGATGCCGGACAGGCCGGCGGCGGCCGTCTTGACCAGGCCGGCCGTCTTGCCGCCGGCCGCGAAGAACGCGGCCCACGACACGACGGCCACCCACGTCGGCAAGCCGGTCAGCTCGCTGACCCAGGTCCACAACCCGGCCAGGAGCCCCACGGTGATCCCGGTGGCGGTGAGAGCGCGCACGAAATTCTCCTCACGTCGCTGTGAAGGAAGCAGGTCATCAGGTGGTCTGACCACTGGACCACGTCAGTCTGACCAGGCGCGATCGCCGTTGTCAAGCGTCGTCGAGGGCGGCACCCAGCTCGGCGACGAGGTCGGCGGGCTCCTCGATGCCGACCGAGAGGCGGATCAGCCCGCCGGTGATCCCGAGGACGTCCAGGTCGTCCGCAGCCAGGGACCGGTGCGTGGTCGTGGCGGGGTGGACGAGGGTCGTCGCGACGTCGGCCAGGCTGGGCGACAGCGGGATCGACGGCCCGAGGCGGCGGATGAGCTCGTCGACGGCGGGGCGGCCGCCGCCGAGCTCGAAGGAGAGCATGCCGCCCGTTCCGTCCGGGTAGAGCCGGGCCGCGGTGGCGGCGTGCGGGTGGCCGGGGGCCGCCGGGTGGTGCACCCGCGTGACCGCCGGGTGCGTGGCGAGGAACTCCGCGACGGCCGTCGCGCCCCGGGTGTGCGCCCGCATCCGCAGCGGGAGGGTTTTGAGGCCCAGCAGGGCCATCCAGGCGTCGAACGGGCCCAGCGTGGCGCCGAGGTGGACCACGGACTGCCGGATCCGCCCGACGAGTTCGGCGTCGCCGGCGACGATGCCGCCCATCGCGGCGGAGTGGCCGCCGAGGTACTTGGGAATGCTGTGCCACACCAGGTCGGCGCCGTGCTCGAGCGGCCGGATCAGGGCCGGGGTGGCGAACGTCGAGTCGACGGCGAAGGTGGCACCGGCCGTCGAGGCGAGGGCCGCGAGCGCGGGCAGGTCGGGGACCCGCATCGTCGGGTTCGTCAGGGCCTCGACGAGCAGGAGCCGGGTTCGCGGTGTGAGGGCGCGCTCGACTTCGCCGAGGTCGGCGGCGTCGACGAGGGTCGTCTCGATGCCGAGCCGCGGGAGGTCGACCTCGAGCAGGCTGCGGGTGCCGCCGTAGGCGTTGCGGTCGGCGACGACGTGGCCGCCGGTCTCGACGAGGGCGAGCACCGTCCCGGTGAGCGCGGCCATGCCGGACGCGGCGGAGACCGCGTCGGCCGCGCCTTCGAGGTCCGCGACGGCCTCTTCCAGCACCTGGCCGTTGTAGTGCCCGAACCGGTAGTAGACCTGCCCGCTTTCCTCACCGTCGAGGACCCGGTGCAGGGACGCGAGGTCCGGGTAGGTGTGCACGGTGCTCTGGTGCAGGGCCGGGGCCAGCGGCAGGGCCGCGCCGGGAGGGGTGTGGGTGCCCGCTCGCGCGGCACGGGTCGTCGGATGCAGGCCGGGGTTCATCGTCACCGTCCACTTCGGATTGTCGATGCGGGGAACGGAAAGCACGGCGGCCGCCCGCGGGGGTACGGGCGGCCGCCGGCCGGGCATCAGAAGGTCAGGACCTGGTAACCGGACTCCACCAGCTCCCGGATGCTCGCGACACCGGGGGTGCCGGGCGCCAGGTTCTGGCCGACCTGCTTGATCTCCTCGGCCTCGATGCCCTCGGTCGCGCCGAAGACGGTCGTGCAGCCGGAGGAGGCCACGGTGGCGACCTGCTTCTTCACCGCGGTGTAGAGCTCGTGCGCGGGGTGGGCCGAGTCCGCCAGGACGGCCGGCCAGCGGGTGCCGGTCCCCTGGAACAGCACCAGGGCCTCACCGGCCTGCGCGAACTCCCACGCCGTGGCGAGGGCGTCGAACACCCGGCCCAGTGCTTCGTCGGTGCCGGTCGACGGGTCGGACAGCACCACGACTGCGGTCTTGCTGCTCATGGAACGTGCTCCTCGGGATCGTTGGGGTGAACGATCTCATTTTTACCGTACGTTCGGTAATATTCAAGAGTGGCGCTCGTCACGCTGCCTGGGCGGGTTTTTTACCGTACGTTCGGTAATACGTGTGCCACCATCCACCCCGAGGAGGACCCATGACCGGACCACCGACTGCCGTGATCCACCTTGGACCGTACACAGTGGACAGTGGGGCGACCTACTCCTTGACGAGCGCGTCCAGGTAGTCGTCCATCGCCTGCAGGTTCTTCGCCAGGAGGGCGAGCCGTTCGGCCATGCGGCCGCGTTCCTGCCGGATCCGGCTGACGAAATCCGGTGCGGGATAACGGGATTCCGCCGCTTCGGCCAGGCAAGGCAGCACCGCCCGGATGATTTCGGTCGTCAGCCCGGCCTCCAGCAGGCTGCGAATCTGCTGGACCCGCTCGACCTGGGCCTCGTCGTAGTCGCGGTAGCCGTTCTCCTGGCGCAGGGGATCCAGGAGACCTTGCTCCTCGTAGTAACGCAGCAGCCGCGCGGAAACGCCGGTCCGCTCGGACAACTCCTTGATCCTCATCACAACTCCCGCAAAGCCACTAGCCTTCACATCGATGTCAAGGTTGGAGTCTAGCCGAGTCCCTCACCGACTCCGACCACAAAGGACACTCGTGACCATCTCACAGATGAAAGTTTCGGCAACCGCGTCCGCGCAACGGCTGCCACTGCGCCCGTTGATCGCGCTCTTCGTCGCCGGGCTGATCACCACCCTGACCGAGGCGCTGCCGGCCGGCGTGCTGCCGCAGATGAGCCGGGCACTGGGAGTTTCGGAATCCGTGGCCGGCCAGACGGTCACGATTTACGCGGTCGGCACCCTGCTGACGGCGATCCCCGTCACCTTGGCCACCGCCTCGTGGCCGAGACGTCACCTGCTCCTGGTGGCGCTGGCCGGGTTCGTGGTCGCCAACCTGGTGACCGCGGTTTCCCTCAGCTTCCCCGTCACGATGGGCGCGCGGTTCATCGCGGGTGCTTCCTCCGGTGTCGTCTGGAGCCTTCTCGGCGGGTACGCGTCCCGGCTGGTCGGTCCCGGGCTCAAGGGACGGGCGATGGCCTTCGCCATGGCCGGCACCCCCGTGGCCCTCTCCCTCGGCGTCCCCGTGGGGGCGTACCTCGGCAAAGCGGTCGGGTGGCAGCTCACCTTCGGCGCCGTCACCGCCCTCACCGGCCTGCTGATCCTCTGGACCCTGTGGAGCCTCCCCAACTTCCCCGGGCAGAAGGCCGAAGACCGGGTACCGCTGCGCCGGATCCTGCGGCTGCACGGCATCCGCACCGTCCTCGCGGTAACCGGCGCGTTCGTGCTCGCACACACCATCCTCTACACCTACATCGCGCCGATCCTCACCGCCGCCGGCCTGCAGGAACAGGTGCAGTGGATCCTGCTCGACTTCGGCATCGCCTCGATCCTCAGCATCTGGCTCACCGGCGTGCTCATCGACCGGCACCACCGCAAGCTGGTCGTCCTCAGCACCGCGCTCTTCGCCGTGGCCGCGGGCGTGCTGGCCGTTGCGGCCTCCAGCCCGGCCGTCGACTACGTCACGGTCGCGGCCTGGGGACTCGCCTTCGGCGGAGCGGCCACCCTGCTGCAGTCGGCACTGATGCGAGCCGCGGGCAAACACGCCGACGCCGCCCAGTCCTCGATGGTCACCACCTGGAACCTGGGCATCGGCCTCGGCGGACTGGCCGGCGGCGCACTGCTCGCCGGCTTCGGCCCCGAGTCCCTCATCATCGCGGCCGTCGTGCTCCTCGTCCCGACCGCGCTCGCCGTGCTCCTCGCTCGAACTCACGCGTTCCCCGCGCGGAACTCCGTCTCCGGCCGGTAGCGCCGGCGCTCACTCGAAAATCATCGTCGTCAGGAGATCGTCATGTCAGTTTCGGATCTGTTCGAACCGCTCCCCCTCGCCCACGGCCCGGCCATGCGCAACCGTTTCATGCTGGCGCCGCTCACCAACCAGCAAAGTGAACACGACGGCTCGGCGTCCCCCTTCGACCAGGAGTGGATCAGGCAGCTCGCCCAAAGCGACTACGCCCTGATCCAGACCTGCGCCGCCACCGTCGAGGCCGGCGGCATCGCCTTCGACCGGCAGCTCGGCATCCACTCCGACACCCACCTGCCCGGCCTGACCGAGATGGCCGGCTCGATCCGGAAGGGCGGCGGCCTGTCCGCGGTGCAGCTGCACCACGCCGGCCACCGCGCCCGCCCGGAACTGGGCGGAATTCCCTCTCCCGCATCCGATTCCACGGTGCCCGGCGTCAAAGCACTGACGACCGACCAGGTGGAGGGAATCCGCGACAGCTTCATCGCCGCCGCCCAGCGAGCCGAACAGGCCGGGTTCGACGGCGTCGCCGTCCACGGCGCCTTCGGCTGGATCCTGTCGGAATTCATGTCACCCCTGCTCAACAACCGCACCGACAAGTACGGCGGCAGCACCGAAAACCGCGCCCGCCTCACCATCGAAGTCATCGAAGGAATCCGCCAGGCGTGCGGCCCCGACTTCCAGATCGGCTGGCGCCTGTCGGTCGAACGCTACGGGCTGAAACTCGAAGAACTGCGGGACATCACCGCCGAGATCCTCGACCACGAGCTGATCGACTACCTCGACCTGGCCCTGTGGGACTCCGCCCAGATCGTCCGCGAGGGAGCGTTCCGCGGGCAGCGCATGCTCGGCGTCTTCACCGACCTTCCCCGGAAGAGCGTCCGGGTGGGGACGGCGGGCAAGATCATGAGCGCCGAGCGCGCCGGGCAGCTGCTCGACGAGGGCTGCGACTTCGTGCTGATCGGCCGGGCCGGCATTCTCCAGCGGGACTTCCCCCGGCAGGTCAAGGCGAATCCGCGGTACGACAGCGCGAAGCTGCCGGTGACGGCGCAGTACCTGCGCACCGGCGGGCTGAGCGAGCGCTTCATCAACTACGTGAGCGGCTGGCCGAGCTTCGTCTACTGAGCGACCATCACCCACCTACCCAGGATCGAGGAACATGAGCACGCACAAGGCCGACATCAACTTCTACTTCGACCCGATCTGCCCGTTCGCCTGGATGACGAGCAAGTGGATCCGGATCGTGCAGGCACAACGCGACTACACCGTCGACTGGCGGTTCATCTCCCTGCGCCTGATCAACGCGCACCTCGACTACGACACGCACTTCCCGCCGGAGTACGAGGCCCAGCACACCGCGGGCCTGCGGCTGCTGCGGGTCGCGTCGGCGGTCCGCGAAAAGCACGGCCGCGAGGCGATCGGCCCGCTCTACGCGGCCTTCGGCGCGCGCATCCTCGAAGCCGGGCCCGACGAGGGCAAGACCCCCGGCTGGCAGGGCACTCCCGAGCTCGCCGCCGACGCGCTCGCCGAGGCCGGCCTGCCGACCTCGCTCGCCGACGCTCTCGACGACACGACCCGTGACGCCGAGATCCAAGCCGAATCGGACGAGGCGTTGTCGTTGACGGGCAAGGACGTCGGCACGCCGATCGTCCACTTCGAACCGCCCGAGGGTGTCGCCTTCTTCGGGCCGGTGATCAGCCGCCTGCCCGACGAGGACCAGGCCGGAGAGCTGTGGGACCACGTCATCGGCCTCGCACGGTTCCCCGGCTTCGCCGAACTCAAGCGCAGCCTGCGCGAGCGTCCGCAGCTCCCGTCCTTCGGCGTCACGGCAGAAGAGACGGGCAAGACCGAGGACTGGCACGCCGGGAGCCGCCGGCTCAAGAAGTGATCCACGACCCTCGGCTAGTTTACCGAAAGTTCGGTAAACTAGCCGGATGGCGCGACCCCCCTCCATCAACGAAGCCGATCTGATCGACCTGCTCGTCAAGGTGTTCCGCGAGAAGGGCGTCGAAGGGACGGCGATCGGCGACCTTTCGGCGGCCACCGGCCTGCAGCGGGCGAGCCTGTACCACCGCTTCCCCGACGGCAAGGAAGGGATGGCGGACGCCGTGCTCACCGAGGTGGGCAAGCGGTTCCTCTGGATACTGGCGCCGATGCGGGAGGATCCGGACGTCACGCTGGGCGTCGCGGAGACGGCGAAACGGCTCGGGCAGTTCTACGGTGCCGGCGCGCTGTCGTGCGTCCTGGACACCATGACCCTGGCGGGGACCCCGGAGCGGATCCGCGACCACGCTCGCCTGCTCGCCAAGACGTGGATCGACGCGATGGCCGAAGCCGCACAACGGGCGGGACGCCGGCCGGACGAGGCCATGCGTGCCGCCCGGGACGTCTTCCTGCGCATCGAAGGCTCCCTCGTGCTCGCCCGGGTGCTCGGCGACAACGACGCGTTCGCCGAGACCGTGGCCCTCATGCCGAGCCTCCTGGCACCCGCGGAATCGCCGGCCAGGTCCTAGCGCCTGTCCTCAAAGCCGGATAAGCAGCGTGGCCGAATCGATCATGCCTCGACAGGAGATAGCGGTCTTGTCGAACCGGGTGGCGATGGCACGGAACTGCTTGAACCGGTTGAAACAGCGTTCGACGACGTTGCGGCGTCGGTGGGCGGTGCGGTCGAAGGCCGGTGGGCGCCCACCGGCCCGGCCGGCGGAACTCGATGCTCGCCATGACCTGGGTGACACCGTGCAGTCGTTGACGTTGCCTCCGGTCAGCACGACCGGCAACGGCCGCCCGTGTCCATCGCAGGCGAGGTGGATCTTGGTGGTGGGTCCGCCGCGGGACCGGCCGATGGCATGATCACCTGGCTCGCTCTGCCCGCCGCACGAGAGGGCTTCCCCCTGAGTGGGACGCGCTTGCACGACGAGCACCGGCAGCGTGTTGACGCGCCCGCACGATGCCGGAGTCGACCGAGACCTCGCGGTCGATTTCGTCGATTGCCTCGGCGATCACCCGGACCTGCGTCACCAGCGCGGACAGGGTGCCGGTGCGTGACCAGCGCCAGAACCGGTTGTAGACCGTCTTCCACGGCCCGAAGATCAAAGCAGATCACCAGCACCCACTTCGAGGACAGGTCCTAGAGCGCCGGCCCCAGGCCGTCGAGCCACGCGCTCATCCGCGTGGTCAGGTCGTCGCCGGTGCGGGCGTCGACGTTGTCCGCGTGCAGTTCCAGCACCGGGACGCCCGCGGCGCGCAGGGCACGGGTGGTGAAGTAGCTGCCGCGGGCGTCGTCGGACACGAGGTGCACGACGCCGTCGACGCCGTGGTGCCGCGCTTCCTTGACGTACCACTCGGCCGACCACGGCGGCGTGTAGAGCTGGTCGCCGAAGGCGGCGAAGCGGGCGGCGAGCGCGCGCAACGGGTCGTCGCCGTAGCGCAGGTAGCCGTCCGCGGCGATGGCGAGGTACATCGACCAGACGAAGACCGCGCCGTGCGAACGCTGGAACCGCTGGTAGAACTCGAGGTCGAACCACAGCCCGCGGCCGACCCACATCAGCCGCAGCCGCTCGTCCGGGCACACCGCGACGCCGGCGTCGACCCGGTCGCGGACCTCGTCGTGGAACGCCCGCGCCGCGTCGCGCGCCCACCCGGTGCCGCGGTGCCACTGGGGCACCATGACGCTCGGGATGCCGTCGGTGACGGCGATCGGGCACGGCCGCGCGGCGGCGATGAGGTCGCGGGTACGGCGGTTCCACTCCTGCTGCTCGTTGACCAGGTCCATCACCGCGCGGAACCCGGTTTCGGAGAACACCCGGCCGGTGGTCTGCTCCAGGAACCGGATCAGCCCGGTCAGCTCGCCGGTCAGCAGGTCCAGGCGATCGCTGCCGATCGCCTCCTCCCAGCGGTGCGGCATCAGCTCCCACCACCGCTCGGGCACGGCGTTCTCCGCCGCGCTCTCCAGCGGGTAGTACGTGACGCCGGGCTGGGCGTCCCAGACGTCGAAGATCTTGCGGGAAGCGTCGCCGGTGGTTTCGCCGAGCACGATCGACGGCGTCGGCAGCCCGCCCCACGGCGCCTGCTCGGGGTCGTCCTCGAACGCGGACGCCAGCGAGGTGGCGCTGTACTGCTCGATGTAGTCGGGATAACCGCGTTCGCGCAGCAGGCCGAGGTAGCGCTGGGTCTGCCGTTTCGCCGCGACGATCGAGGCCCACCACTGGTTGACGACGTACGGGATCCCCATCGTGCGGAAGATCTCCTGCGGCGCGTCCGCGTTGACCAGCGCCAAGGGTCCCCCGGCGTCGCGCACGCGAGCGAACCACTCGCGCTGGTAGGCGGTCGCGGTGGTCGCCGACGCCAGCCGGGCGGTCATGCCACCACCCCGGCCGGGAGCAGCGCCGCCAGCGCCCCGGGAGTCAGCTCGCCGTACGGCTGACGTTCCGCCAGCACCGCGCGCAACCCGGTCGCGGCCCGCTGCTCCGGGAAGTCCCACGGCGGCGCGTCGTCGTGCACCCGGGCGTACGAGAGCAGGACCTCCGCACCGCAGGCCCGGGCGGCTGCGGCGGTGTGCGCCGCGCGCTGCCGGACGGACGCGCGCGGCGCGGCCGGGCCGTTGTACTGGTAACGCTCGGCCAGCGCGAGCTCCGTCGGTGCCGCGCAGGTGCGGGTGAAGAGCAGCTCGCCCCAGTCGTGGTCCTCCCCCGCGACGAGGAAACCGTTGCGCTCCAACGTCTCGTACACCGCCGGGTCGTCGTGCGAGCTGCCGGTGAGGAACAGCCGCATCCCGTCCGCCTCGGACGAGTCGGCGATCACGCCGTCGGCGAGGGTGATGGCTTCCGTGACCGGCAGCCTGGTGGTCGCGGCGACGACCTCGAGGAACCGGGTGCCGCTCAGCCGGTTCGCCCGGCGCAAAACAGCGCAGCGGCCGAGCGAGCGCCGCAGGGTGTCGTGCGCGGTGATGGCCGCGGCGAGGTCGTCGTCGCCGATGGGCCGCCAGCGGCCGAGCCACTCGCGCAGCTGGGCGAGCTTCGCGTGGACGTACCGGGTGGTCGTGTGGTGCGGCAGGTGCAGGACGTCCACCAGGCGCACCGGCGGCAGCCGCAGCTCCGGCTCGACCCGGTGCAGCTCCCGCAGGGCGTAGAACAGGCGCAGCGAGGCTTCGCAGTCGCGGGAGACCACGATCGCTTCGAGCGGCCCGTAGCCGCCGGTGAGGATCCGCGTCAGGATCGACCGGGCGACCGGGTCGACGCCGCGGCCGAGGTAGCGGTCGCCGGGAGTGCTGTCCTCGCCCGGCTTCCCGGTCAGCCGCAGCGGTAGCAGCCCCGCCGCGGTGATCAGCTCGACCGGGACGTCGGCGCCGATGTACCCCACCGTCGGCGCGCTCAAATGACCGCCTCCGCGACCAGCTCCGCCAGCTGCTGTTCGGTGTAGCCGAGCAGCTCGCGGTAGACGTGCTCGTTGTGCTCCCCCAGCCCCGGCGCCGGCCGCTCCAGCGAGACGCGGGAGGCGGAGAACCGGATCGGCACCCCGGTCCCGGCCAGGTCGGCCACCGCGCCGTGACGCGGGTGCCGCAGCGGCACGACCTCCTCGCGCGCCAGGACCAACGGGTCGCGGACGGCGTCGCGCGGCTCGCGGACCTCGGCCGCGGGGACGCCTTCGGCGGTGAACGCGGCGAGGATCTCGGCCAGCGGCCGCACGCGGCACCACTCGCGGATGAGGTCGTGCAGCTCGTCGGCGGTGCGGACCCGCTGGTCACGCGTGCGGTAGCGGTCGTCGTCGGCCAGCTCCGGGCGGCCGATCGCGCGGAGGACGCCGTGGGCGAACGCGTCGGTCGGCGCGCAGAGCGCGAGGTACCCGTCGGCAGCCGGCAGGATCCCGAACGGCGCCAGCCGCGGCACCATCGACCCGGTGCGCTGGGGCAGGCCGACCGCGTCGAAGGCGTCGAACGGCTCGCACGCGACCAGCGAGGTCAGCGCGCCGAGCATCGACACGTCCACCCGCTGGCCCTCACCGGTGTGCTCGGCCTGCAGCAACGCCGACACCGTGCCGACCACGGCGAACAGCGGGGCCAGCAGGTCACCGATCGGCAGGCCGAACCGGACCGGGCCCTCGTCGGGCTCACCGGCGGTCATCATCACGCCGCTCAGCGCCTGGATGATCGAGTCCATCGCCTTGCCCGACCCCGGGCCGCCCTGCGCGCCGAACCCGCTGATCGAGGTGTAGACGAGCCGCGGGTTGATCTCCCGGACCTGCTCGTAGGCGATGCCGAGCCGCTCGGTGACGCCCGGGCTGTAGTTCTCGACCAGCACGTCGGCGTCCCGGACGAGGTCGGTGAACACGGCCCGGGAGCGCGGGTTCTTCAGGTCGAGGGTGACGCTGAGCTTGTTGCGGCCGCGCAAGAGCATCGACACCGACAGGTCGTCGTCGTGGCGGCGGGCGAGGTTCAGCCCGTCGCGGCCGACGTAGGGCGCGTTGTTGCGCGACGAGTCCCCGCCCGTGGCCGGGTTCTCGACCTTGATCACCCTCGCCCCCAGCCCGGCGAGCAGCAGCGTCGCGTACGGCCCGGCGAGCGCGGTCGTCAGGTCGATGACGGTGCGGCCGGCCAGCGGCTGGTCGGTCATGCGGAACCCCCTTCGGAGAGATCGACGAGCACTTCGGTGCCGCGGGTGGTGAACCGGCCGTTGAGGCCCGCCCCGCGGGTGATGTCCTCGACGTACTTCGCCACCGCCTCGCCCTCCGGCGTGCCGCCGACCGGCACCGGACGGCCGTGGTCGTCGATCCGGCACGGCACGTAGCCGGCCTCGTGCAGCCCGGTTTCGTCGAAGCGGCAGAAGGCGATGGCGGTGTTGCGGCTTTCGGGGTGGAACGGGAAGAACGGCATGTCCGGGTCGGGCGTGAAACCGTAGAGCTTCGTCCGGCGTTCGGCCCAGGCACGCAGTTCGTCCGCGCCGACCCCGGCCCCCGGCGTCAGGGCGTGGGTGACGGTGGCGAAGTTGCCGAGACCGTGGAACACCGGCCGTCCTTTGTAGACCTCGATGCCGCGCATGATGTGCGGGTGGTGGGAGAACACGGCGTCCGCGCCGGCGTCGACGGCGGCGCGCGCGACCGGGCTTTCGTACATCGCGACGACCATCGGGGTGTGCCCGACGCCCTTGTGCAGCGAGACGAGCACGACGTCGGCCTCCGCCCGCAGGCTGCGGATGTCCTCGGCCATCGCCTCCAGGCTGTCGGGATCGGCGAAGGTGTAGATCTTCGGCGGGCCGCCCGGGCTCGCGTGATCCAGCTCGTAGTGCGTGAGGACGTGGACGTACGCGCAGCCGGGCTTGCGGGAGGTGGCCCACGAATCCCTGGGGCCGACGCAGTTGTACGACAGGACACCGATCCGCAGGCCGCCCCGCTGCACGACCGCCGGGCGCCGGGCGCGCGCGAGGTCCGGCCCGGCACCGGCCGTCCGCAGGCCCGCCGCGCGGGAGTAGGCGATCGTGTCGGCCAGTCCCCCGTCGCCGGCGTCGCAGATGTGGTTGCCCGCCAGGGTGACCACCGCGAAGCCCGCCTCGGCCACGGCCTTGAGCGCCGCGGGGTCCGCGGGCGGAGCGGGGACGTCGGTGCTGTGCTGGACCGCCGTGGTCGAGTGCGGCACCTCGACGTGCCCGATCGCCAGGTCCATCCCCCGCAGCACCGGCGCGGCCGGGGCGAGGAAGAACTCCGGGTCCGGCTCGTCCAGGATGAGGTCGCCGACGGCGCCGACAGTGATCACGAAACACCCTCCTTTTCGGACAAATGGCGGGACAGGAAGGCACGCAGCCGATCGGTCCGCGGCCGGGTGAACAGCTCGCCCGGCGGGCCCTCCTCGACGATCCGGCCCGCCTCCATGAACACGCACCGGCCGGCCACCTCGCGGGCGAAGGCCATCTCGTGGGTGACCACCACCATCGTGGTTCCGGCCGCGGCGAGGGTCCGCAGCACGGCCAGGACCTCGTCGACCAGCTCCGGGTCGAGCGCGCTGGTCGGCTCGTCGAACAGCATGATCCGCGGCCGGACCAGCACGGCCCTGGCGATCGCGACCCGCTGCTGCTGCCCGCCCGAGAGCTGCCGCGGGTAGTGGTCCTCGCGGCCGGCCAAGCCGATGCGCTCGAGCAGGTCCCGCGCCTCTTGCTCCACAGTGGACCGCTCACGCCCGTGCACGCGGATCGCCGCGTCGGTCACGTTGCGCAGCACGGTGAACTGCGGGAACAGGTTGAACTGCTGGAAGACCATGCTCATCCGGCGCCGCTGGGCGGCGATCCGCCGCTCGGTCAGCGGGCGCAGGCCACCCGATGTGCGCCGGTGGCCCAGCAGCTCGCCGTCGAGGTACATCGCGCCGCCGTCGATCGGCTCCAGCTGGTGGGCGCAGCGGACGAGCGTCGACTTGCCCGAGCCCGACGGCCCGATGACCACGACGGTCTCGCCTTCGTGCACGTCGAGGCTGACCCCCGACAGCGCGGTCACCGGCCCGAACCGCTTGCGGACGTCGCTGATCCGCAGCACGGGCGCGCTCATCGGAGGCTCCGGTGGCCGCGGGAGAACCGGCGCTCCAGCCGGCGCTGCAGCGCGGTCAGCACGGTGACCACGACCAGGTACCAGAAGCAGGCGACCAGCAGCATCGGCACGATCTCGTAGGTGCGGTTGTAGATCACCTGCACCGAGTGCAGCAGATCCGACATCGCGATGACCGACACGAGCGCCGTTCCCTTGAGCACGTTGATGAACTGGCTGCCCGCGGGCGGGATGATGACACGCATCGCCTGCGGCAGCACGATCCTCAGCAGCGTCTGCCCCGGCGGATAGCCCATCGCCCGGGCCGCGTCGCGCTGGCCGGGGTCGACCGACGAGACGCCGGCGCGGAAGATCTCCGCCAGGTAGGCCGACTCCACGAGCGACAGGCCGAGCACGGCGGCGGTCAGCGGGGTGATGACGGTGTTGGCGTCCCACGTCCCGAAGACCGGGCCGAACGGGATGCCGAGCGACAGCTTCGGCAGCAGGTAGGCGAGGTTGAACCAGAAGATCAGCTGCACCAGCGGCGGGATGCCGCGGAACAGGCCCACCCACAGCGTCGCCACCCAGCGGGCGGGACCGAACCCGCTCAGCTGCATCGCCGCGACCACGCCGCCCGCCAGCGAGCCGAGCACCATCGCCGCGACCGCGAGGAGCACCGTGGTGCCCAGGCCCGCCAGGACGCTCTTCTCGAAGAGGTACTTCGCCACGACGTCCCACTGGAACCGGCCGTTGCCCACCAGGAAGACGATCAGCTGCGCGAGCAGCACGGCCAGCACGAGCACGAACAGCCAGCGCAGGGGGCGGAAGCGGCCGCGCGCCGACGCGACGTCGTCGCGGGACGCCGCCGTCTCCTCCACAGTGGACGTCGCGGTCATTTCGCGGTGGCCACGTCGAACAGCGGCTGCGGGACCGTGACGTCCTCGATGCCCCACTGCTTCATGATCCGGGCGTAGGTGCCGTTGCGGAACAGCTCCTCGAAGGCCTTCTGCAGCACCGGGCCGAGCTTGCCGGCCTTCGGGGTGTAGAGCGCGAGGTTGTCCTTGGTGGCGCCCTGTTCCTCGGTCTGCGTGACGTACTCGTACTGCCCCTTCTGCTGGCTGGTCACGTCGATCGCGGCGGCCTGGGTCATCCCGGCGGCGTCGGCGCGGCCGGACTTGGCGGCCAGCAGGGTGGCGTTCGTGTCGTCGAGCCCCACCACCTGCACGACCGGACGCCGGTTGCCCTGGCAGAAGGCGGACAGCTTGGCGAGCTGCTCCTCCACGACGCTCGCGGTGACCACCGCGACGCGCTTGCCGCACAGGTCGGCGGCCTGCTTGATCCCGGCGGCGGAGCCCTCCGGCACCACGTAGGCGGTGCGGGTGGTCATCCAGGTGACGGTGTCGAACTGCTTCTCACGCTCGGCCGTGGCCTTGACGGGCCCGTTGAAGGCCTCGTACCGGCCGCTGAGCATGCCCTGCAGCGCGGCCGGGAGGCCGCTGACGATGGTGGTTTCCGTGCGCACGCCCAGGAGCTGGCCGAGCGCCTGCTGGAAGTCGTGGTCGATGCCGGTGACGGTCTTGCCGTCCGGGCCGACGGTGCGGTACGGCGGGTGGGAGTCCCCGGCGAACCGGAGGAGGCCGGAGTCCTTGACCGCCTGCGGCAGCTGGTCGTGCAGCGCCTGGTCGGCGGTCAGGGCGGCGGCCGTGGGCGCACTGGCCGCGCCGTCGTCGACGGTGCACCCGGCCAGGACGAGCCCGGCGGCGGCCACGGCGAGCGAGCTTCGGCGCCATTGACGAAGTGAGGAACCCATGTCGTTGTCTTCCTGCGGAAGGCCGTCCGGAGCGGGCGGCGCGGGAACCTGGAGCAAGATTGGTTGCTGTTCGAGTGCCGATCGTCGCATGATGTGTCGCGTGATTCAACCCCTCGGCGCGGCCACCCGATCGGCACTGCCACCATGGACACCGGCGGCCGACACCGGACGGCCGCCCGAACCGACCCCGGAAGAGGCAGGCGCGCGATGACAGCGACGTCCTCGGGCCCGCTGCCCCGCTCACAGCAGGGTGCCGAACCGCAGCTCCTGCTGACCTCCCTGCTCGGCGACTTCTGGTACTGGCGCGACGAGCACATCCCCTCGGCCGTGCTGGTGGAGCTGCTCGGCGAGTTCGACATCAGCCCGGCCAGCGCGCGGGCCGCGATCCGCCGCCTCGCCGGGCGCGGGCTGCTCACCGTGTCGCGGAGCGGGCGGACGACGGCCTACGGCATCCCCGCCCGCACGTCCGAGGTGATCATCGAGCGCACGCACCGGATGCTCACCTTCGGCACGACCGCGCCCGACTGGGACGGGCAGTGGACCGTCGTGACGTTCTCCGTGCCGGAACAGGACCGCGGCGTGCGCACGGCGCTGCGGTCACGGCTGCGGGTCCTCCGGTTCGCCGCCCTCTACGACGGCGTCTGGGTCAGCCCGCACGACCTGACCGGCCCCGCGCTCGACGCCCTGCGCGAGCTCGAACTCCGCAGTGCGACGGTGTTCCGCGCCACCGAGGTCCCCGGCGACACGGGCAGTCCCGTCGCGGCCTTCGACCTCGAGCCCCTCGCGCGGGAGTACGAGGAGTTCGCCGGCCGGTACGAACAGGTGCTCACCGGCCTCGACGCCGGCCTGATCAGCCCGGCGCAGGCGCTGCGCACCCGCACCGAGCTGCGTGTCGACTGGCGCCGGTTCCCGGAGACCGACCCGGACCTGCCCGCCGAGCTCCTGCCGGCCGGCTGGGCACGCGACCGGGCTCAGAAGGTGTTCCTGCAGATCTACGACCGGCTCGGCCCGCTCGCCGAACTCCGGTTCCGGCAGGTGCTGGCCGCCACGGATCCCGCGCTGGCCGAATTCGCCTCCCACCACGACTCGGCGAAGGTGGCGGCCCTGTTCGCCACCATGGGCGACCACCACCCGGCGGGCGACACACCGTTCGAGCAGGCCGCCGAGGCCCGCAGGCTGGACGAAGCAAGCCGTCAGTGATCCCCGTCGCGCGGGGATGCACGCGTTCCGGCCGGACCGTCGTACCGGAGGGCGGAGGACCGGGCCGCGCTCAGAGCCAGCCGCGGCGTTCCGCCAGGCAGCCCGCCTGGAACCGGGTGGACACGCCCAGCTCGGTCATCAGCGCCTGGAGCCGGCGGTAGGTCGTGCGGGTGCTCCAGCCGTTCGCGTGCGCGATGGCGGTGTCGGTCAACCCGGCCAGCATCATCGCCAGCAGGGAAAGGGTTTCCTCGTCCGGGCGGGAGCCACCGTCCGAAGTGGCCGGTGCGGCCGCGTCGAGCGGGATCGCCTGGCGCCATTCGCCTTCGAACAGCGCTTCGAGCGCGGTCAGCAGCGGGGACCGCCGGACGAGGTAGGCGACCTGGAGGCCGGTCCGGCTGAGGTCGAACGGGATGAGGGCGTCCTGGTCGTCCCGGATGATCAGCTTGAGCGGCAGGCTCCGCCGCGTCCTGGCCTGCTCGCCGCCGCGCACGGCGGGAAGGATGTCCAGTTCCAGCTTCCGGGGCCAGTTCAGCGCGTCCTGGCTGTAGATCACCCGGTGCGCCACCCCGTCGTCCTGGTGCCGGGCGATCTGCGTCAGGGTGTTCCTGGTGGCGCCTTCGCCCCCGGGTTTCTGGTAGTACGGCGGCGTGTCGAACACGCGGACCTGGTGGTGGGCCTCGGATTCCATCTGGGCGACGGCCGAGGCGATCGTCTCGCGGTCGGCCAGCTGCTCGATGACGAGCTCCGGGCTCGTCCGGTTCGCGCTCCGGTGGATTTCGGACAGCGACAGCACTTTCGCGCGCGCCGCGCTCAGTTCCCGCTCCCGCAGCTGCACGAGCCGGTGGACGGCGATGTCCGGCGGCGCCGCCAGGTAGCGGGACGGGCGGCCGCTGCGGGTCACCAGGTGCTTCCCGGCGAGCGCGGCGAGGATCCGCGGCAACGGGCCGGCCGGGGTGGCCAGGTGGTCGGCCAGCGCGGCGACCGTCGATCCGGGCTGCGCGACGAGCGCCTCGTAGACCCGCTCTTCCTCGGCGGACAACCCCAGCACGGCGAGTTCCATGCCGCAGTCCTACCCGAGGTGTCGAGGTTGTGCCAAGTGGCAGTGAGCAGCCACGCCAACGTCTTGTGGTCGGCGAGGGCAGGCTGGCACTGTTCGGCCATTCCCGCGTGGGCAGTGGCGCCCGCATCCCCTCCCCCCGCTGAGAAAGGACCCCGCCGGTGAGAACTCCCCGCAGGCGCCGGGCGACCGCGACGGCCGCGTGCCTCGCCTCCTTGCTCGTCCCCGTCGTGGCCGCCGGGCCGGCCGCCGCGGCGCCGCCGGCCCCGGCCGCCGCGGCGCAGTCGGCCCACGTCGTCACGCTGATCACCGGCGACGTCGTCACCGTGCACCCGGCCGGTGACGCCGGGGATGCCGGCGGCACGATCTCCGTGCGGGGAGCGGACGGCGGGCCCGCCCAGGCGAGGATCCTGGAGTCGGCGGGAGACCTGTACGTCTTCCCGTACTCGGCGTTGCCCTACATCGCCAAGGGCACCCTCGACCGGCGGCTGTTCGACGTCACCGGCCTGATCGCCGACGGCTACGACGACGCCCGCAGCGGCACCCTCCCGCTGATCGTCTCCTACGACGCGCCGTCACCCGGGATCCGCGCGGCCACCGCGCTCCCGGGATCGGCGCTGGTCCGGGCCCTCCCGAGTGTCGAGGGCGCCGCCGTCACCGCGGAGCACGCGAAGGCACGGGACTTCTGGGCCGCCGTCACCGGCGGCACCGCGGCGAAGTCGTCGGCGGGCGCGCCGGCACCGTCGTTCACCAGTGGCGTCAAGCGGATCTGGCTCGACGGCAAGGTGTACGCGGACCTGGCCGGCTCGGTCGCGCAGATCGGCGCGCCGCCGGTCTGGGCCGAGGGCGACACCGGGCAGGGTGTCGACGTCGCGGTGCTCGACACCGGCGTCGACGCGACCCACCCCGACCTCGCGGGACGCGTGGCCGACAGCCGCAGCTTCGTCCCCGGCGAAGACGTCACGGACCACCACGGCCACGGCACCCACGTCGCCTCCACCATCGCGGGCTCGGGCGCGGCGTCCGGCGGCGTCGAGAAGGGCGTCGCGCCCGGCGCCCGGCTGCACATCGGCAAGGTGCTGGCGAATGACGGCTCCGGCACCGACTCCGAAATCCTGGCCGGGATGGAGTGGGCGGCCGGCGAAGCCCACGCCAAGGTCGTCAACCTGAGCCTGGGGACGCTGGACCCCTCCGACGGCACGGATCCGATGTCCCAGGCGGTGAACCGGCTCAGCGCCCAGACCGGCGCGCTGTTCGTGATCGCGGCGGGCAACACCGCCGGCTCCGCCACCATCGGCTCGCCCGGCGCCGCCGACGCGGCCCTGACCGTGGGCGCGGTGGACGGCGCCGATCACCTCGCCGACTTCTCGAGCCAGGGCCCCAGGGCCGGCGACGGCGCCCTCAAGCCGGAGATCACCGCCCCCGGCGTCGACATCTCGGCCGCCCGATCGCAGTACGCGCCCGAAGGAACGGGTTTCTACCAGACGCTCAGCGGCACGTCGATGGCCACGCCCCACGTGGCCGGCGCCGCGGCGCTGCTCGCCGCGAAGCACCCCGAACTGACCGGCGCCCAGCTCAAGGACCTGCTGACCAGCACGGCTCTGCGCACCCCGGACTACACCGCGTTCCAGGCCGGGAGCGGGCGCGTCGACGCGTCCGCCGCCGTCCACGCCGGGGTCTTCGCCTCGGCCACCGCCTACGCCGCGCAGAGCGGCTCGGGCCCGGTCCAGCGGCCGGTGTCCTACACCAACCTCGGTGCCGCGCCGGTGACGCTTTCCCTGTCGCTCGCGGCCCCCGGCGTGCCGGCCGGGGTGTTCCGGCTCTCGGGCGATCACGTCACCGTGCCCGCGCACGGCACCGCTTCGGTCACCTTGACCATCGACCCGAAGGCCGCCCCTGGCGGGTCCGGCGGTTTCAGCGGCCAGCTCCTGGCCACCGGGCCGGACGGCGCGCTCGCCGCGCACACCGCCGTCTCGCTCGGCGCGGTGACCCACCTGCTGACCATCAACGTCAAGGACGCCACCGGCAACCCCGCCTCCGCCTTCGTCTTCGTGCTCCGGGCGGGCGACCCGACGCCAATCCCGATCCCGGTCGACGGCAGCGTGAGCTTCTACACGCCCGCCGACCAGTACTCCGCGCTCGGCTACCTGGTCGTGCCCGGCGTCCACGGCCCGCGTTCCCAGGGACTGGCGCTGCTCGGCGATCCCGACTTCACGCTCGACGCCGACCGCACGGTCACCCTCGACGCCGGCCGGGTCCGGCGGATCGACGAGACCACCCCGCAGCCCGGCGATCCCACCTACCTGCGGCTCGAATACTCCCGGATGCTCAACAAGGACGGCCGCTGGCACGACTTCGGGCTCGCCGACACCGGCTTCGACAGCCTGTGGATCCAGCCGCAGGGCAAGGTGACGCACGGCGACTTCACCCTCGGCGCGCGGTGGCGCAAGGAACAGCCGGCACTGACGGTGTCCACGCGCGGCGACGACTACACCGACGTCCTCCGCCAGTCCGGCGTCACCCCGCTGGCCGACGGCACCCGCTCGCTGCCGCTGGTCTTCGGCGGCGACGGGTCGTCTTTCGCGGGCACACGCGGTAAGGCGGTGGTCGTGCGCCGAAACGACGCGATCACCCCGGCCGCGCTGGCGAAGGCGGCGGCCGACGCCGGCGCCCGGCTGCTGCTCGTGGTCAACGACCGGCCGGGACGGCAGCGCCTGTCCTTCGGCGCGGACGGGGCGCACCCCAGCACCCTCGACGTCGGGCTGCTCGGCCCCGACGAGGGCGAGAAGCTGATCACCCAGGCCCGGAAGCGGGACACCGTGCTGCGGACGGAGTCGCACCCGGCACCGTCCTATGTGTACGACCTCATGCACACCTGGCAGAACGACCTGCCCCGGGACATGACGGTCCGCGCGTCGAAGGCGAACCTGGCCCGGATCGACGAGACGTTCGCCGGCCCGGCCGGCCAGGGCGAGGAATGGCGGTACGACTTCCCGGCGTATTCGGAGTGGGGCATCGGCGACTACGTCCCGCTCGCCATCGGCACCCACCGGACGGACTGGGTCACCACCGACGGCGCGAACCGCTGGGGCCACGAGGCCACCGACGGGCTCCTGAGCGAGTGGGGCGTCCGCCGGAAGTACGACCCCGGCACCGTGCTGAGCGACGAGTGGTTCAAGCCCGTCCAGCGCCCGTACCTCAACGACAACTACCTCGGCCCGACCCGCACGGACGACCAGCTGCGGATCGACGTCCCGGGGTACGGGAACGCCGACCACTCCGGCGGCAGCCAGGACTGGCAGCGCGCGAGCCAGACCACGACCCTGTACCAGGGCAGTACCCCGCTGGGCAGCACTTCCAACGGGCTCGTCATGTACCCCGACCTCCCCGGCCCCGAGCCGCGGCGGTACCGCCTGGTCGTCGAAAACCGGCGAGACGCGTCCCTCAACCCGTACTCGTCCTCGACCACGACGGCGTGGACGTTCACCTCCGCCGCGCCGAAGGTGCCCGGCCGGCGGGATCTGCTCCCGCTGCTGCAGGTCCGCTACGACGTCCAGGCGGACGACGCCGGGCTCGTGCCCCGCGGGGCGAAGTTCGGCATCACCGTCGAGCAGCGCGCGCCCGTCTCGGTCGGCCTGACCGACGTGGCGGTCGCGGGTGGCGGTGTCCCGCGGACGCCGCGCGTGGAGGTGTCGTACGACGACGGCGTGACGTGGTCGGCGCTCACGGCGGACCGGCAGGGCCGCTACCGGCTCGACGCACCGGGGAGGGCCCGGTTCGCCTCCCTGCGGGTGACCGCCACCGACTCGGCCGGGAACTCGGTCGACCAGACGGTGATCCGCGCGGTCGGCCTCCGCTGACGAGCACGGCCCGCCCCCACCCGGGGCGGGCCGTGCCGCGTCTCAACCCGCGAGCGCTTGACGGGCCCACGACCCCGGTTCGAGCGTTAGCCTGTGCCACTTCGGTTCGGCCGGATGCACGCGCGGGAGGTGATGGCGATGTCCGAGCTGTCCGAGGAGGTCCGGCGCTGGGTGGTCGGCGCGGTGGGCGGCGACGCCCGGGTGGCCGCCGTCACCGGCTTGCGGGAGGGCGCGAACCCGTGGCTGGTGCGCTTCGACCCGGCCGGCCGGGTCGAGGCCGCCGTGCTGCGGCTCGGTGACCCGGCCGACCCCGATCACCGTCAGCGGTTCGGCACCGAGGTGGCGGCGCTGCGGGTGGCCGGTGCGCACCGGCTGCCCGCGGCCCGGCTGATCGCCGCGGATCTCGACGGTGCCGCGGCGGGCGTGCTGGCCGTGCTGACCACGGTCCTGCCCGGGAACAGCCGGATCCCGCCGGTCGCCTCCGCCGAGCGGCTGCGCGGTCTGGGCGCTCTCGCGGCGGCCCTGCAGGCGGTGCCGTTGACACCTCGGGACGCGCTGCCGCTGCGGACCCGGTCGATAGCGGATGTGGACTTCGCGGCCCAGCGTCGCGAGCAGGGCACCACCGCGCTGCTGGCCACCGCCGACGAACGCCTCGACCGGCTTCCCGTACCCGCCGGCCGGAGCGTGTTCGTGCACGGCGACCTGTGGCACGGGAACATCCTGTGGTCGGGCGATCGCTGCACGGGCCTGGTCGACTGGGACTGCGCCGGTGCCGGTTCACCGGGCATCGACCTGAGCGGGGCACGCTTCGACGCGGCCTTGATGTACGGGCTCCCGGCCGCCGACCACGTGCTGCGGGGCTGGCAGCAGGCGACCGGGCACCGGGCGGACCAGCTCGCCTACTGGGATGTCGTGGCGACGTCCTGCACCCTGGCCGACATGGCCTTCTGCGTCCCGGTCATGCACGACCAGGGCCGGCCGGACCTCGACGCCGGCGTTCTCGGGGAACGCCGGGACGCGTTCCTCCGCGCCGCGCTGGCCCGGCTCGACGCCGAGGGGCGATAGCCCCGCGTGTCACCGGGCAGCGGCCTGCCCCGGGCCGATCCCGTCCAGCTCGGCCAGGTCGTCACGCGAGAGCCGGACGCCCGCGCCCGCGACGTTCTCGGTCAGGTGCGCCGCCGACGACGTACCGGGGATGAGCAGGATGTTCGGCGACCGGTGCAGCAGCCAGGCCAAGGCGGCCGACATCGGAGTCGTGCCCAGCCGCGAGGCGACCGCCGACAGCGCCGAGGACTGCAGCGGGCTGAACCCGCCGAGCGGGAAGAACGGGACATAGGCGACGCCCTGGCCGGCGAGCTCGTCGATCAGCCGGTCGTCCTGCCGGTGGGCGAGGTTGTACATGTTCTGCACGCACACGATCGGCGCGATCGCCCGGGCCTCGGCCACCTGGTCCGCCGTGGCGTTGGAAACACCGAGATGCCGGATCAAGCCCTGCTGCTGGAGCTCGACCAGAGTTTCGAACGCCTCGGCCAGGGACCCGGGTTGCGGCCCCCGGGCGTCGCCGACCCGGAGGTTGACCAGGTCGAGCCGGTCGAGGCCGAGGGTTTCCAGGTTCTCGTGGACGGCGCGGCGCAGGTCCGCGGGCCGCCGGGCCGTGGGCCAGCCACCCTGCTCGTCGCGGCGCGCGCCGACCTTGGTCACGATGTGCAGCGGCTCGGGGTAGGGGTGCAGTGCCTCGCGGATCAGCTCGTTGGTGACGCGCGGGCCGTAGGCGCCGGAGGTGTCGATGTGGGTGATGCCGAGGTCGACGGCCTTGCGCAGGACGGCGAGCGCGGCGTCGCGGTCGGCGGGCGGGCCCATGACCCCGGGGCCGGCCAGCTGCATGGCGCCGTAGCCGAACCGGGTGACGGCCAGCTCGCCCAGGGACCAGGTGCCGCCGGGCAGTGCAGTCGAGGATGCGTTCATGCGGTTGATGATCACCCGCGGCCAGGTCGGGTGACCAACACCGATCCGGTGCGCTGTGATACTTGCCAGGTATCACCGGGAGCTACACTGACGGCATGGACACCGTGGAAACCCGCGAGCTGCGGTACTTCCTCGCGGTCGCCGGCGAGCTGCACTTCGGCCGGGCCGCCGACCGCCTCGGCATCGCCCAGCCCCCGCTGTCCCGCGCGATCCAGCAGCTCGAGCGCCGCCTCGGCGTCACCCTGCTGGAGCGCAACCGCCGCGGCGTCGCCCTGACCGGCGCCGGAGAGGTCCTGCTGCGGGAGGGCCGCGCGGCGCTCGACGCGACCGCCGCCGCCGTCCGCCGCACCCGACGGGCCGGTGGTGCCGACGGGCCGCGCGACCGGGTCGTGCTGGCGGTGAAGGCCGGCGCGTTCCACGAGCTGCTCAACAAGCTCCTCGACGCCTACGCCGCCGAACCGGGCGCCGCCGCGATCGAGGTCCTGCCGAGCGGCCTGTGCGAACAGGAAGGGATGCTGCGCGACGGCCGCGCCGACGTGGCGCTCATGCACACGCCGTTCAACTCCCTCGCCGGGTTCGACAGCGTCGAGATGATGACGGAGGGGCAGGTGGCGATCCTGCCCGCGAGCCACCCCCTGGCCCGGCGGAAGACGTTGTGCCTGGCCGACATCGCGGACGTCCCCGATCTCCCGCTCGCCCGCTGGCCCCGCGACGACACCTACCCGCCCGGCCCGGGTCCCGAGGTCAGCGACCAGACCCAGCTGGCCCAGCTGATCGCCCTCGGCCGCACCACCGCGGTCTTCCCCGAGTCCGCCCGCACCTGGCTGTGGGACGAGCACGCCGCCGTCCCCGTGCGCGACGCTCCCCCGGTGACCACCCACATCGTCTGGCCGGCACACAGCCGCTCCCGCGCCCTGGCCGGGCTGATCCGGACGGCCTCACGCCTCTGACCGGCTTCTGGCTTTCGCGCTCAGGCGGCCGGGCTGGCCACCACCGCGAGCACGTGCGGCGCGAGCGCGTCGGCGATCACGGCGTACCCGGCGGACGACGGGTGGAACCGGTCGGGCGAGAACAAGGCGGGATCGGCGGCGAACCGCGCGGCGATCTCCGGGCCGGCGGCGGCCACGGAACCGCCGGCCCGGACGGCGGCTTCGGTCTGGGCACGGGCGTACTGCCCGCTCGCCGCCGACACCAGCGCACGGTACGGCGCGGGCACGCGCGAGACGATGCCGAGGTCCGGCGCCGGCACGACGAGGACTCGCACCCCGGCGCGGACCAGCCGGGTCACCGCGTCGTGCAGCTGCCGGGCGCCGACCGCGGGCGGTACGAACGAGGCCAGGTCGTTCGCGCCGATCACGATCAGCGCCAGATCCGTCCCTTCGCCGAGCGCGACCCCGACCTGGCGTTCCAGGTCCGTCGAGCGGGCGCCGGGCACCGCGAAGCCCCGCAGGGCCACGAGGTGGCCCGCGGCGCGCAGGTGCCGGGCGAGCCGCTCGCCGAGGGCGTCGGCCGGCCGGGACGCACCGACCCCGGCGGCCAGGGAGTCGCCGAGCAGGCAGAACCGGAGGGCGGGAGAAGAGCGTGGCACGGTCATCACCCCGTACAACGCAGCTCCGGCGTCGTTGTTTCCCGGGGTCGCCGGTCCGAGGCCCGCCAGGCAGCCGCCCCCGTTCCGGTGGTTTCGGGTTCAGGCCGCCCTCCGAGGGGTAGCCCGCGGCAGCGCAGGCTCCCCGCACCCGACGTGGAGATGCCGACCCAGGAGGCAGTCCCATGTCGGCCGAACCCCGAACGGCCCCGGACGACGACCGGTTGCGCGTGATCGCCCTGGAGGTCGCCGACGACCTCGGCGAGCTGGTCTCGGTGCGGGCCTGGGCCTCCGGGGTGCTCCGGGACCTGCCCGAGGACCAGCGGCTCGACGTGCTCATGGTGGTCGAGGAACTGACGTCGAACGCCCTCCGGCACGGCGAACCACCCCGGCAGATCCGGTTGCTGCGCAAACGCGGCTGGCTGTGCGTCGAAGTCGACGACACCTGCCTCGACCCCGCCTGCCCGCGTCCCCCGTCGGCCACCGGCGGGCACGGGCTCAAGCTGGTCAAAGCGGTCACCACCTCGTGGGGGCAACGGCAGCGCGCCACCGGCAAGACGGTGTGGGCCGAAATCGACCTCACCCGCGCCCCCGAGGCGGACCCTCCCTCGATGCGGTGAACCACCCCTTCACGCCGCCATTCCCGGGTACCCCACCCGAAACGAGGAGGCGGCCATGGCCGACAACGAACTCACCGGGTTCCTGATCATCGGACTGATCATCGTGGTGGCGGACGGTCAGGTCCTCTACCGCAGCGGCCGCCGCTACCTGCGCGGCCCGGACGGCGACGAGGGCTCCGGGTCGATGGCCCGGATGGTGGTGACGGTCTTCCACCTCGTCGCCCTGGGCCTGCTGGCCCTGCTCTCGGTCATCGGACCCGGCTGGTCGGGCTCGACGGCCGCGCTCGTCGGCCGGATCGGCGTGTTCCTGCTCCTGCTGGCCGTGGCCCACGCCGCCACCCTGTCCGTGCTGGCCCGCCGCCGCCAGGACAACGTCGTGGAAACGCACCTCCACGAGCACGACCGGCCCGCCGCCGAGCTCCCGGCCCCGCGGCGGGCGGCGGCCGACGCCTCGTGGGAGCCGGCCGTCACCCCCGTCCCCGGACAAGGCGGACAGCACCCGCACGTCAGCCCGGACCTCGGCGACAACGGCCCGTACCGGACCTAGTGGTCGTTGAGGTAGTAGTGCGTGCTCTGGTGCTTGCAGTCCGGACCCAGCCAGACCGTGACGCCGATGCTCGGCTTTTCCGTCTGTGTCAGGGCTTCTCGAAGTGCTGGTAGTCGATCGGGGTGTCCCAGGAACCGCCCCAGGTCCAGCCGCGGGTGGTGAACGCCCGCTCGGTGGCGTCACCCGCGTGGATCATGCCCGGCGCGGTCTGCGTGCGGTCGACGTACGGCGCACCGTTGGGCGGATACACCGCGCCACTACCGGAGATGTACGGGTTCTGCACCGTGTTGATGTCGATGGCACGCCCGTAGGAGTGATTGGACCAGGCGGTGCCCCCGGTGATCGCCCGGCAGTTGAACGCCGAAGTGTTGTTGGCCGCCATCGACGCGTCGTCGTCGGAGTTGTACTTCTCGACGGTTTCCATCCGCTGGATGGGGAACCGGCCGAAGTACAGGTCGGCGAAGGTGCGCGCGACCTCGATGGCCCGGTCGGCGTTGACGACCAGTTCGCCCCGGTGGACCTTCCCGTCGAAGCCGTAGAAGTTCAGGCTCACCAGCCGCAGCTGGTCGGGCCCGACCGGGCACCCCTCGTGCCAGCTGGACCCGAGCCGCTCCGCGGTGACCGGCTTGATGACGGCGAGATAGGGCGGAAGGCCGTTGGCCGCCGGCGCGGAGATCTCCACCGGCGGGGCCGTGGTGGCCGACGCCGGCACGGCACCGGCGAAGAGCACGGACAGCACGAACGTGATGACAGCAAAGACTTTGGTTCTCGGATTCATGGTTCTCCCATGGGTTGGGTGGGTGCCGGCGCGTGCGAGCACGCGCCGAGCCGGAAGTGAAGGAGTGGCCGGATGTTCGACCGGGTCGACGTCGTCCTAAATGGACAGTTCAGCGTCAGTGGGCGCCTGGTACCCCGACGGGCTGGGAAGCGGCGCGGTTTCTCGTAGCCGGCCTGTCGTTCACCATGCCGACCCCCGTTTTCCCCAGTAAGCACGCCCCCCGGCACCGAGAGCCGGGTGAACGCGCTCTCGATGAGCGAAAAGGTGCCAGCGGCGGGCGAACGCCGTCAACCGGGCCGGCATGGTTTCGCACCCGGCCGAAACGTCGGGATCACAGCCCGGGCGGGCAACCTCTCCGGCGCAGGGCGCGGGCCAGCGGATACCGGCGGGTTCCCCGGACGGCGGCGGCAGCGCGGGAAGCACCTGCCCGCCGGGCGGAAATCACCGACTTTCCCGCGGACGAACCGGAGAGGTTTTCCGCCTGACGGGCCGGCTCACCCCCGGCGCCGCACACGGTGGTGCCGAACGAAAAGAAGGACGGTGCCGGCCGCGCCGAGCAGGGTCAGCAGGCTGCCGTACACGATCGGCCCGGTGTGCTTGTCACCCTCGTCGAACTCCGCCCGCCGTTCGCCGGGCCACACCCGGATCAGGACCCGGTAGCCCGGGGCGATCCTCTTGTCGTTGTACTCGAAGGTTTCCGTCCTGGTCAGCCCGTCGGGCCCGGTGTACTCGACGTCCGCGATCCGGTGCTCCCGGACCCCGGTCGCGACGACCCGCCCCGGGAAGAGCCCGGCCGACCGGTTCACGTCGGCGAGCATGGAGGCGCCGGCCCACACCACCGCCAGCCCGCCGACCAGCACCACCAGCGGGAGCCACAGCAAGGCCGCTTCGGGCCGCCAGGACCTCGATGACGTCATGGCACGAGCACGCCGCAGCCGCCGCCGTGGTTGCCCCGGCGGGCCGGAAATCTGCGCTTGGCCGCCGGAACGCGGCTGCCGGACGCGGCCGGTGTCACGCGGCCGCACATCGGAACCGGGCCCAGCGTGCCGCAAACACCGTGGCGCCACCAGTGACGTCACGTCACGCACGCCGGTGATGCGGTCGCACTGTGCGGCCGGCGCCGTCCGCGATGGGATCGGTGGACCGCCTGGCGCCGAGGGGGCGCCACGAAGAAGGGACACCGATGAAGAAGTTGTTGCTGGCCGCGGCGATCGCCGCGGTCGCCGCGACGGCCCTGGTGCCGAGCGCGTCCGCCGCGCCGTCACCGCCGCCGGGCACGCTGAAATGGGGGGCCTGTCCGGCCGCCGCGTACCCCACCCCGGACCTGCAGTGCACGACGCTGAAGGTGCCGCTGGACTACCGGGACCCGGGCGGGCGCAAGATCGACGTCCTCGTCTCGAAGATGCCGAGCAAGCACCCGGAAAAGCGGCGCGGGGTGCTGCTCACGAACCCGGGCGGGCCCGGCGTCGCGGGCTGGGACTTCCCCCAGTACCTGACGCTCCCGGGACTGCCCGCTCCCCTGCCGCAGAGCGTGCGCGACGCGTACGACGTGATCGGGTTCGACCCGCGCGGGGTCGGGCACAGCACGCCGGTGACCTGCGACCTGACCCCGGAGCAGCAGGCGATCGGCAACCTGCCGTACCCGGAGAACGCGGCCGACGTCGTGAAGCAGGCGAAGATCGCGAAGGCGGAAGCCGAGCAGTGCGCGAACTCGGAGACCGGGTGGATGCTGCCCCACCTGACCACGGCGAACACCGCACGGGACATGGACAGCATCCGCGAGGCGCTGGGTGAGTCCAAACTGTCCTACTCGGGCGCGTCCTACGGCACGTACCTGGGTGCGGTGTACACGACGCTGTTCCCGCGGCGCAGCGACCGGATCGTGCTCGACAGCAACCTCGGCCCCGACGGCTACGACGTCGAAGCCATGCGCGGGTTCGGCCGGGGCCTGGAAGACCGGTTCCCGGACTTCGCGAAGTTCGCCGCGGCCCACCCGGAGTACGGGCTGGGCACCACGCCGGCCCAGGTGACCGCGAAGTTCTACGAACTGGCCGCCCGCTTGGACAAGACGCCGGTCGGCGAGTTCACCGGCGGGACCTTCCGTGGCATGACGTTCGGCTACTCCTACGGGGACCTTTCGTTCCCCCCGCTGGCGGCCGCGTGGCAGTCCCTGGACAAGGGCGAGGTGCCGAAGCTGAGCGGCGAGGCCCCCACGGAGAACGACTTCGCCGCCCGGTTCGCCGTCGTCTGCGGCGACTCGGTCTGGCCGAGGTCGGTGGCGACGTACCAGCGGAACGTCGCGGTCGACCGGATCCGCTACCCGATGGTCGGTGCGGGCGCGGCGAACATCTCGGCGTGCGCGTTCTGGCAGGCCCCGGCGGCGGAGCCGAAGGTGCGGATCACCGGGAACGGGCCGTCGAACGTCCTGATGGTGCAGAACCAGCGCGACCCGGGCACCCCGCTGGTGAACGCCCGCAAGATGCGTTCGGCGTTCGGTGACCGGGCGCGGATGGTCACCATCGACCAGGGCGGCCACGGCGCTTTCGTGGTCGCGGCGAACAAGTGCGCCAACACCACGGTGACCGACTTCCTGGTCACGGGTAAGCGTCCGGCGCACGATTCGTTCTGCGGCGCGGAAACCCCCTGATCGACGGGGCGGAGGGCCCAGCCGGCCGCGAAGGCCGGCTGGGCCTCTCAGCCTCGCCCGTGCTCGCCGGCGTTGATGCCGTGCGGCTCGAAACCGTCGGCGCCGAACCCGTGCACCGCGGCGACGACCACCGCGGCCGTGATCAGGAGTCCGATGAGGACGGTGAGCGCGAGCAGCAGCCGCCGCCGGCCGGGAGCCGGTTCGGGAGCACGGCCGAGCAGGACCGCGAGATCGGCGGCCAGGTTCCGGCCGGCCGCGCCCAGGATCGGCCGCCAGCCGTCCGGCTCGGTCCGCTCCGGCCCGGGCAGATCAGCCGTCACGCCGCTGAGTTCGTGGCGGAAGCGAGCCTCCTCGATCCGGGCCAGCCGCTCCTCCACTTCGTCCATCGTCAGGCGGCCTTCACCGGCCGCTGCGCAGAGGACGGCCCGGACCTGCTCACGTTCCGCGTCCGAGCAGCGGATCCCCTCGGGCGCGGCGGCGTCGGCAGGAACGGTCGCGCTTTCGCTCATGGCTTTCTCTTTTCGCCTCGGTGAAATCCCTTTCCAGCGAGGTTAGCCGCGGAATCGGGCCCCGATCGCCATCCCACGTTAATGTTCGATGAGAGTCGGGCTGTCTCGCCCGGACCTCGACTACAGTCACGGTGTGTCATCAACTCCGGGTGAAGGGACGCGAGGGTGCACCTGGTGATCGTCGACGACGAAGCTGCCGTGCAGGACTCGCTGTCCCGGACGCTGCGGTTCGAGGGCTACACCGTTTCCGTCGCCGGGGACGGCGTGGCCGGGCTCGAGCTGATCCGCGCCGAGGCGCCCGACGGCGTCCTGCTCGACGTCACCATGCCGCTGCTCGGCGGCCTCGAAACCTGCCGGGTGCTGCGGGCCGAGGGCAACCCGGTGCCGATCCTCATGCTGACCGCCCGCACCGCGGTGACCGACCGGGTCGCCGGCCTCGACGCCGGCGCCGACGACTACCTGGCCAAGCCGTTCGCCCTGCAGGAGCTGCTCGCCCGTGTGCGCGCGCTGCTGCGCCGCACCGGGTACAACACCCCATCGGCCACGGTCCCGTCGTCGACGGCGTTGCGGTTCACGGACGTGACCCTGGACCCGGCGACGCGGGAGGTGTTCCGCGGCGACCGGCCGGTGCACCTGACCCGCACGGAGTTCGCGATGCTCGAGACCTTCCTGCGGCACCCGCGGATCGTGCTGACCCGCACCGCGATGTTCGAGCACGTCTGGGGCTACGACTTCGGCACCGCCTCCAACGGCCTCGACGTCTACGTCAGCTACCTGCGGCGCAAGCTCGAAGCCGAAGGCGAGCCCCGGCTGCTGCACACGGTGCGCGGCGTCGGCTACGTGCTGCGCGAAGAGCCGCTGTGAAACGAACCGCTGTGAAACGGGTCCGCTGGAAGAGGCTCTCGCTGCGGGCCCGGCTCGGGGTGCTCGTCGCGGCGGCGGTGGCGATCGCCGTCGTGCTGGTGTCGGCGATCTCCTGGAGCATCACCCGGGCGGATCTCTACGACCAGTTCGACGCCCGCCTGCAGTCCTACGCCCAGCTCGCCGCGAAGACGTCGTCGCCGGCCGAAGCGCTCGCGACGCTGTCCACCACCGGCAGCCGCGGCCCGGACTCCGGCCACGGCGGCGGGCTGACCGTGCAGTTCCTGTCCGCCACCGGCGAGATCACCGGCACGGCGGGTGCGAAGCCCGTCATCCCGGTGCTGCCGCCCGACGCCCCGGTCGCGGCGGGGGAACTCGACCGCACCTCCGGCGTCCGCCGCATCGAAGGCGACCGCTTCCGGGTCTGGACGGCCCAGCGCGCCGGCGGCGGCGCGGTCCAGGTCGCCCAGGACTCCGAAGACGTCGAAGACACGTTGGCCCGGCTGGGTGTCTGGCTGCTGGTGGTGTCCGTGGCCGGGGTGCTCGGGGCGACGCTGGTGGGCCGGGCGATCGCGCGGTCGGCGCTGCGGCCGGTCGACGACCTGACCGCGGCGGCCGAGAACGTCGCCCGGACCCAGGAGCTCTCGGCGGCCATCGACGTCACCGCGTCCGGCGAGATCGGCCGCCTCTCGAGCGCGTTCAACGCGATGCTCGGGGCGTTGAGCCGCTCCCGCGACGAGCAGCGGCGGCTGGTGGAGGACGCCGGCCACGAGCTGCGCACGCCGCTGACGAGCCTGCGCAACAACATCGAGCTGCTCATCCACGCCGAAGCGAACCCGCAGCGGCAGCTGCCGGCCGAGGACCGCTCGCGGTTGCTGGCCGACCTCGACACCCAGGCCGTCGAGCTGAGCGCGCTGATCGGCGAGCTGATCGAGCTGTCCACCGGGGAACGGCCGAGCGAGGCGGAGGAACGCGTGGCGCTGGCCGACGTCGTCGGCTCGGCGGTCGAACGCGCCCGGTCGCGGTGGCCGGCGGTGTCCTTCGACGCCGGGCTGGCCGGCGCCGACGTGCTCGCCCGCCCGGCCGCGCTGGAGCGGGCCGTGCTGAACGTGCTCGACAACGCCGCGAAGTGGTCACCCTCCGGCGGGACCGTCCGGGTGACGATGGCGGTGACGTCCCTCGCGGCGCGCGTCCGCGTCGACGACGAAGGCCCGGGGATCGCCGAAGCCGACCTGCCGCACGTGTTCGAGCGGTTCTACCGGGCCGACGCCGCCCGCGCCCGGCCCGGCTCCGGGCTGGGTCTGGCCATCGTCGAGCAGGTGCTGACCCAGCACGGCGGACGCGCCGAGGCCGCGCGCGCCGACGGCGGCGGCGCCCGGTTCGATCTGGTGCTCCCCCTCGCCGCTTCTTAAGGAAACCGCGCGCGATCTTCATCGAACTCTCATGCGGCCCCAGCAGCTTTGAGGTGTGACTCCACGGTCCACGATTTCACCCACGCCGCTGGCGACGCTGACGCTGGTCGCGGCCCTCGCCGCCCAGGCGATCATCGCCGGGCTGACCCTCGGGTTCGCCGGCCACGTCAACCCCCTGCGCGACCCGGTCAGCGACTACGCCTGGCACCGCGGCGGCCGGGTGCTGTTCGCGGTGGCCGTCGTGCTGCTGCTCGTGGCCGCGGGAACGCTGGCCGCCGCGGCCCACCTCGCCGAGCTGCCCCGGACGCCGCTGGCCAGCACGCTCTTCGCGCTGTGGACGGCCGGGCTGGTCGTGGTCCTCCTGTTCCGCAGCAACGTCAGCGCGGCGGACCCGACCGCGTCCGGCGAGATCCACCGGCTGGGCGGAGCAGTCCTGTTCACCAGTCTCCCGCTGGCCGCGCTGGCCCTGAGCGCGCGACTGCGGACCGACCCGCGCTGGCTGCCCGCCGCATCCTCCCTGCGCCGAGGCGCGACCGCCGGAGTCGTGACGGCGGCAGCATTCGGCGCGGCCCAGCTGATCGGCTGGCTCCCGGCCGGGTTGCTGGAACGGTGCGCGCTGCTGGCGGAGTTCGTGATCGTCGCGACGGTGGCCACGGCCCTGCGCAGGGCGGTCCGATGACTGCCCTCTGCGCGGGCGCCGCCATCCGCCAGCACCACGAAGTCGGCAACCTCACCGCTGATGGCGCGCCCAAGCGGCGTGCACTGGCCGGGCCGCGGGAACGGTTCGCGCTACTGGCCGAGATCGTCGCGACCGCAGCCACGGCCCTCTTCGCGGCCGCCACCACCCCGCAGCACCTCAAAGTCGGCGGCCCGGCCGCCGGTGGCGCGCCCGAGCGGCATGCACTGGCCAGACCGCCGGAACGGATCACGCTGCCGGCCGAGAGCGTGATCGTGGCGACCACCCTGCGCAGGGCGGTCCGATGACCGCCCTCTGCGCGGACGCCGCCACCCGCCAGCACCACGAAGTCGGCAACCTCACCGCTGATGGCGCGCCCAAGCGGCAAGCACTGGCCGGGCTGCTGGCCGAATCCGTCATCGCCACGACCGTGGCGACCGCCCTGCGCAAGGTCGTCCGATGACCGCCGTCGCAATCGCTTGCGCGCTGCTCGCCGCGGTCCTGTTCGCGGCCGCCGCCATCCGGCAGCACGCCGAAGTCGGCGGACTGGCCGTTGACGCCGCACCCAAGCTGCGTGCGCTGGCCGGGCTGCTGCGGTCGCCCGGCTGGTGGGTCGGCACCGCGTTGGCCGCCGGCGGGAGTCTGCTGCACGTCGTCGCTCTTTCGCTCGCGCCGCTGGCCGTCGTGCAGCCGCTCGGGGTCTTCAGTCTCGTCCTGACCGTCGTCTTCGCCCGCCGCGCCCGCGATCGCCGGGTCCTCGCCGCCGTGGTGCTCGTCTTGGCCGGCGTCACCGGCTTCGTGGCTCTCGCGGCGTCCGCCACCACCGACACGGTGATCGACTGGGGAACGGCCGAGTCGGTCACGGTGGCCGGGTTCGCGATGACCGCAGTGGTCTGGTTCGTCCGGGCGAGCTGCGCCGTGCTGGCCGGCGCCGCGGCCGTCCTTTTCGGACTCGGCTCGGCGGTCGTGCACGCCGCCGTCGCCCAGCCGCCCGCAACCGCCGTGCTGCTCGGTGCTCAAGCGCTGCTCGTGCTGGCCGCCGGCGGGGTGGTCCTGCACCGTGCCTACGCCGCCGGGCCCGCCGCGGTCGTCGTCGGGACCACGACCGTGCTCGACCCGCTGACCGCCGTCGCCGTCTCGGCACTGGCCTTCGGTGAGGCCCCGCACCTGACCGCCGCCGTCGCGGTCCCGGCGGCCGCCGCCGCCCTTCTCGCTCTCGCCGGCGTGCGCGTGCTCGCCGGTGCCCTTCCGCACCACCCGCCACCAGCCAAGGAGATCCCCGTGCCCTCGTCCGGCCTGCGCGTCCTGATCGGCGCCGACACCTTCCCGCCCGACATCAACGGCGCCTCGTTCTTCGCCGAACGGCTCGCCCGCGGCCTCGCGCGCCGGGGGCACGAGGTCCACGTCGTCTGCCCGTCCGCAGACGGCCCCGCGCACACCGAGCAGCGCGACGGCTGCACCGTCCACCGGATCCGCTCCCGGGCCATCCCCCTCCACGGCGAGTACCGGTTCTGCACCCCGGGCGCCGCACGGCAGGCCGTCGGCCCGCTCCTGGACCGGCTGCGCCCGGACGTCGTGCACGTCCAGGCCCACTTCGGCGTCGGCCGCGCCCTCCTCCGAGCGGCCGCCGGACGCGGCATCCCCGGCATGGCCACGAACCACTTCATGCCGGACAACCTGCTCGGCTACACGCCGTTCCCGCGCCGGGTGAAGGAGGCGATCACCCGCTGGGCGTGGCGGGACCTGGTGCGCGTCTACCGCGACGCGCGGCTGGTGACCACCCCGACCCCGCGCGCCGCCGAGGTCCTCGCCGGAATCGGGCTGGACCGGCCGGTCCAGGTGGTCTCCTGCGGGATCGACCTCGACCACTACGCCGCGGGCGGCCGGCAGTCCGACGGGCCGATGTCGGTGCTGTTCGTCGGACGGCTGGACGCGGAGAAGAACATCGACCAGCTGCTGCGCGCCCTCGCCCCGCTGCCGCACGTGCGCGCGGACCTCGTCGGCGACGGCACCCGCCGCCGGGACCTCGAGACCCTCGCCGCGGAGCTGGGTGTCGCGGACCGCGTGGCGTTCCACGGTTTCGTCTCCGACGCCGAACTCGTCCGCCGGTACGCCGCGGCCGACGTGTTCTGCATGCCCGGCACGGCCGAACTGCAGAGCCTGGCCACGATGGAGGCGATGGCCGCCGGACTGCCGGTCATCGCCGCCGACGCGCTCGCCCTGCCGCACCTGGTCCACCACGGCGAGAACGGCTACCTGTTCGAACCCGGCGCGATCACGACGATCTCCCGCTGGCTCGCCGACCTAGCCGCCGACCCCGCGGCCCGCGCGCGGATGGGCGAGGCGTCCCGGGCCATCGTCGCCGGCCACGACCTCGACGGCGCCCTGGACGCTTTCGAGGGCCAGTACCGGATCCTGCTCGGCCTCCCCGAGCCGTCCGCGGCGAACGAGCCGGCGGTGGCGCGGACCGCGTGACGGGAGCGGAGGCAAGCGTTCGGCCGGAAGTAAGCCGGCTGTCCGGGTCACCCGTTTCACGGCGGTACTGGTCGTGCACGCAAGACGGCCTGACGGTGGGCGAGGACAACTGGCTGGCGATCCTGTGCGGAACGGAGTTCGGACCGGTCGAGGGCACCGTGCGCGGCCTGGCCGGCCCGCCGCCTGCCGGGGACGGCTGGGAGATGGCCGTCGAACGTGACGTCGAGGTCGAAGACGAGATCACGATCCGTGAGCTGTACGTGGAAGAACCGCCTACGGTCGTCCCAGCAGCGCCAGGGTGGAACCGGTTGACGATCTCGGTACGAGGCCGCGCCCCTCGAGTCTCCGGTCGAGCAGCACTTGATCCAAGTGTGGCCGGTCGATGCCCGGGTGCTCCGTCGAGAACGTGAGACTCCCGGCCCTCAGCCCTTGCCGAAGACCCCCGCGGGAAACGCGCCCGCGGCCCGGAGCGCACCGGCGAATCCACTGGCCAGTGCGGTCAGCCGCGCCGTGGCGGCCGGGCCGAGGTGGTCGTACGGCGCGGTGTCGAGCCGGTCGGTGAGTGCCTCGGCCTCTCCGCGCAGGGTCGTGCCCGCCTCCGTGATCTCCCCCGCTTCGTCCAGCAGGCCGCGCTCGCGCAGCCGGTCCCGGGCGGCGTCCCACTGCGCGTCGGACCAGCCGCGGGTCCGCTTGAGCAGGGTCGACGTCGCCGCCGTGCCGGTGGCGTTGTGCAGGACGATGGCCTCGATCCCGGACAGGCCGGCGACGGCCAGCGCGGCGACGTGCCCGTCGCCCCGGTGCTCACGCAGCAGCGTCGCGGCGTGCCACAACGCCAGGTGCGGTTCGCCGGGCACGGGCAGGTCGGCGTTGGCGGCGTACAGCGGCCTCGCCTCACGGTGACCGCCCTCGGCGGCGCGCACCGCCAGTCCGGCCGCTTCGGCCATTTCCTTCGACCGCAGCACTTCCGGCCCGAGCAGCCGGCGCAGCATCCCGTCCACCCCGCGCAGCCGGGCGTCGAGCACCGCCTCCGGCGTCGTGACGCCCCAGGCTGCGGGCAAGGACCGCGCCACGTGCTCGTGGTTGAAGTTGGAGAACGTCGCCGTGACCCCGCCCGCGCCGACCGCCCCGAGCGGGGCCGCGCGGCCCGCGAAGTACGCCGTGGACCCGCGGCCCAGCCCGAGCTTCGCGAGCTCGTCCGCCCACTCCGGCGCGAAGTACACCGCCTGGTGCACCGGGCTGACGGCGGCGTGACACTGGCTCATTCCCCGGCCCACGGCACGAGGATCGCCCGGGCGAGCGTGTGCTCGAGGGTGAGGAAGCTCAGCGCCGCCGGCGTCGACTCCGGCGTGACGCCGAGCGCGGTAACGGACGGCACGTCGAGTGCGGTGACGGCGATGTAGTAGCGGTGCTTGCCGGTTCCCGGCGGCGGCGCGGCACCGGTGTAGGCCGGCTCGCGCAGGTCGTTGGCGATGGGAAAGGCGCCGTCCGGGAGCTCGCCGGCGGCGAGGGACGTCACCTCGGCCGCGATGTCGGCCACCGCCCAGTGCCAGAACCCGGACGGGGTCGGGGCGTCCGGGTCGTACATCGTGACGACGAAGCTGCGGGTGGCGGCCGGGAAGCCGCTCCACGACAGCTGCGGGGAACGGTCTTCGGCGCCGGCGACTCCGCTCATGGCGGCGAAGTGCGCGACGGGCAACGGATCCCCGTCGGTGACGTCCGCGCTCACGACGGTGAACTCGGGGACGGCGGGCAGGGAGTCGTATGGGCTGGTCATCAGGGGTTTCTCCTTCTCGACTGACTTTCAACAGTCAATCATACTTTTAAAAGTTTGCCCAGCTGTCGAATGTTGTAAGCTTCGTCTCATGGCACGAGGAGCCGGGCAGCAAACCCGCAGCGAGGCGGTGCACGACCGCATCCGGGCCGACATCCTGAGTGGCCGGCTGCGGCCCGGCGAGCGGCTGAAGTTCCCCGAGCTCAGCGAGCGTTACGGGGTGAGCACCGGCGCCGTGCGTGAAGCTCTGCTCAAGCTGGTCGCCAAGAACCTGGTCAGCTCCGAGCCCCACCACGGCTTCCAGGTCACCGAGCTGACCACGCGCGGGCTGGCCGAGCTGACCGACGCCCGCTCCGAGATCGAGTCACTGGCCCTGACCCGCGCGATCAGCGACGGCGACCTCGCGTGGGAAGGCCAGGTACTGGCCGCCCACCACACGTACGAACAGACTCCCCTCGCCGACGACAACGGCGACGAGCCCGGCGAGGCGTGGCTCGTCGCCCACGCCGACTTCCACACCGCGCTCCTGGCCGGATGCGCCAACCCCCGGCTGCGCGACCTGGCCGCGTCCCTGCGGGAAGAGGCCGAGCTCTACCGCCGCTGGCTCCGGCCGGCGGCACCGGACGCACACGCCCTGGCCGATCCTGCAGGCCACGAAGCACACCGCGCCCTGCTCGACGCGGTCATGGCCCGCGACAGCGACCAGGCCGCCGCCGTCCTGCGCGGAATGATCGGCATCACCTCGGAACTGGCCCTGGACACCGAACCGCCCGCCTGACCTGACACCCGCGACCGGGTTTCAATGACCGGCCCACGCGCCGAGGCGTGTCAGGCGGATTCGAGGATCTCGGCCAGCCGAAGGGTGTCTTCGAGGTAGCGCTCGTAGGGGAACCCGGCGGCGACGAGCCCGGCGCGGAACTCGTCGTAGAGGGGCTTCCCGTTGACGTGGAAGGCTTTCCGGCCGGTTTTGGTGAGCGTGACCAGGCGCCGCCGCGCGTGGGCGGGGTCGACGACGACCTGCACCAGGCCGTCCGCCTCGAGGGACCGCAGCGCCCGGCTGATCGCCGGGTCCGACACCGACAACGCCTGCGCCAGCCGGTGCTGCGTCGCCGGTTCGATGTCCTCCAGCGTGCCGAGCAGCCGTATCTGGCTGTAGGTCAGGCCGTCCTGGCCATCGGTGCGCCGCCGGGCCGCATCGCCCAGCAGCATGACCACGCGGTGCAGCAAGTCTGCGAGTCCTTCGTCCACATCACCAGCTTAGCAGAGTGTTGACTAGTTAATGTTAACCATGCAAGACTCAGGGCATGGACAACTTCGGTTACTTCGCCCAGTCAGCCTTTCCCCTGGTCTGGATCCTGGTCCCGGCCATCGGCGCCTCCGTGCGAGGCCGCCACGCCACCTCGGCCCGGGAGCGGCTGGAGATCTGGCAGCGCTGGTGGGCCATCGGCGCCTTCGGCATCGGCAGCCTGTGGATGACGGTGGCGTTCCTCGCCTTCCCGGACGTGATGGCGACCGCGATCGGCTTTCCCCGCACGCCGTTCCTGTTCGAGATCGCCTTCGCCAACCTCGGGCTGGCCGTCATGGGCTTTCGCGCCGCTTCGGCATCGGCGCGCGAGCGCATCACCATCGGGCTCGGCGGCGGCATGTTCCTGTGGGGCGCCCTCGCCGGCCACGTCTACCAGTGGTTCGCGAACGGCGACCACGCCCCCGGCAACACCGGCGGCGTCCTCGTCAACGACCTGCTGATCCCGGCGGTCATGATCGTCCTCGCCGTGCGGTCCCGGCGCCTGGCCGCCACCACACCCCAGCCGGCCGGCCCCGTCGCCGCCTGAACCCGCGGAGCCGACCACCCATGGGAACCCATCACAGCCGCCGCGACAACGAGACCGGCGAAGCGCGAACGGCCGCCGCCGACCGGCTCACCATGTTCGCCGACGCGGTGATCGCGATCGCGCTCACCCTGCTCGCCCTGGAACTGCCCGTCCCCACCGGCGACACCACCGACGCCATGCTGAGCTCGGCGCTGGCCCACGGCAAGGAGTACCTGGCCTTCGCGCTCAGCTTCACGGTGATCGCCGCCCACTGGCGCGCCCACCACGAGATCTTCCGCTACGTCGACTCGCTGAGCGGCCGCCTGACCAGCCTCACCCTGGCCTGGCTGTTCATGCAGGTCCTGATGCCGTTCGCCACCCGGGTGCTCACGGCCGACGGCGCCTTCCCGCCCCGGTTCAGCTTCTACGCGCTCGTACAGGTCCTGGCGTCCGCGACGTTCGCGCTCATCATCCGGGAGATCCGGCGTGAGCGGCTGTACCGCTCGGACGTCACGCCCCCGGAGTTCTCCCAGAGCCTCGTGCGCAGCATCTGCCTGGCGGCCGTCTTCGGGGTGTCCGTTCCCCTCTCGTTCCTGATCGGCGGCACCGGCGCGTACCTGTGCTGGCTCGCCGCACCGATCGTGCTCGCCGCCGCCCGCCGCATCCAGAGCCGCGCGGCCCGGTGACCGCCCGTACCGCTGATCGGGCCCTGACCGGCTTCGGAGCGGGACCTCACGGCGTCGCGGATGGCGGCTGCGCCGGGGGAAACTGCCCGTAGCCGCGGCCGTGAGGGGCCTTGGAGTCGAGAAGGTCGAGCGCGAAGACGAAGCCGATGTCCTCGTAGAACTTCAGGACCGTGGCGAACTCGCCGGGTACGACGCGCATCAGCGCGCTGTCCGGGGTGATGCCTTTGTCGCGTTTCGGGTCTTCTATCCAGGCGCTCGTGCCGAGTGGGGCGGCCAGCGCGCGGCGGCGCGGGAAACCGGTGCCGAGTGCGGAGCGCAGGTGGCCCGCGTAGGCGTTGTCGTTCAGTTCCACGAGTTTCTGTTTCACCCAGCTCAGCGGCTTGTCCACGGTGGTGGGGATGCCCTTGGCGCGGTCGAGGCCGAAGAAATCCGCCCAGAAATCCCGGTTTTCGTCGCCGAGGCTGCCGTGGCCGTTGGTGCCCTTGAACGTGATGACGGGGTCGGCCGGCCCGGACGAGCCCGGCTTCTTGGCCGCCTTGGCCTTCGCCGCGGCGACCTGCTGGGCCGCCTGAACGACGAACTGCTGGACGAAGTCGTTGTGGAGGCACCCCCAGACCACAGCGGTCGCGTCGTCGGTCCAGGCGCCGGTGAACCCCGCGCGGGTACGGGGATTCGCGGCGATGAAGGTTTCCCGGTCGGCGTCACCACGGAACCGGTCCGGAACCGCGACCCGCGGGATGTTCGCCGCGGTGAAGTCCTGGTGCGCGCGGGCGTCGACGTCCAGCGGGCCGCGGTCCGGCGCGGCCGGCGCCGGTGACCAGGTGTTCAGGAGGATGGGACCGTCCTCGTCGGCGTGGGCGAACAGGTGCAGGCCACGCAGGGTCCCCGGCCGGACCAGGCCGATCCGGCAGATGTGGTCGTAGACGTCCTGGATACCCAGCCGGGCACCGCCGACCGGCTGGTACGAGTCGTCGATGACGTCCCGGTCCGGCGGAACCGCCGAACCGGGCAGGTAGGCGACGTGGACGGCTTCGCGATCCTTGGTGGTGAACGGGCTGACGGGCCGCGAGTACCGGCGTCGGCCGGGCTGGTTGTCGACGATGCGCCACCATTCGGCGCCGACGGGCGGCGGCAGGGTCCGGACCCGGGTCCAGGACCTGCCGTTCGCCGACGTCTCCTGGGTGCCGCGGGCGATGTCGAACAGGGTGACCGTCGTGCCGGGGGTCCGGAACTCGTGTGCCGCCCAGTTGCGGGCGACCTGGATCCAGTTGCTCGCGCCGAACCGCCGCAGGACCCAGGTGTTCCCCGCGGCGCTTTCGTACTTGGCGTACTCGGATCCGCTGACGATCACCACTTCGGTGGCGGCCACCGGTCAGACCTGCTGGCCGGTCTTGGGGTCGTACGACACCTCGACCGCGACGATCTGGTCGGTGGGCAGGACCTCGATCCACTGGTCGCAGACCTGGTACGGCGCGGCCGGGCGGAACCCGCCGTCCAGCGGGTCGAATCCGTGCTCGAACACCTTGTCCGCGGCCAAGGTGTTGTCCAGGTCGGTGTTCGCGGCGCGCAGCTCCTCGGCGACCCGGTCGAGCACCTGTCCCCGGGTCAGGCCCTGGTAGGACGGCGGGTCCGGGGGATCCAGCGGGTCCGACGGGTCCCCGGCGTGCCACTGGTAGGGCAGGTCGAGCCCGACCTCACCCTCGACCTGGGCGTCCGCCAGCCATCGCAGCGCGGCTTTCTCCTGCCCGGGACGGATCGGGAGCACCGCCTTGACCCAAGACGCGTTGAGGAACTCGTTGCGCCGCTCGTCGCCGTCGAGCTGGACGAGCCAGCCGAGCGAGCTGCCCTTCGGCGCCGGCTGGGTGTCCTCCGTGATCAGGTAGTTCACCCGGTACTGCCGAGTCGCGTTCAGCTGCGGGTCGATCGCGTTCTCGAAGTCCGTGCGCGAGTACCAGCTGGCCATGGTCTGGCCGAGCAGCTGGTCGGGTCCGAGCGGGGTCGGCCCGAGCGGCGCCGGGTAGTGCCCGACGGTGGTGGGGCCGGCGTGCGGCGGCGTCGACGCCGTGCTGGGCCGCCAGTAGTCGGGCGCGGTGAAGTACAACATCTCGTCGACGTCGAAGATCTGGCGGATCAGCTCGGCTTCCACCTGGCGGTTCAGCTCCGGGGGCTGCTGCGGGTCCGGAGCCGGTTCGAGCTGGCGGATCAGGGCGCCGTAGACGGTCTGCCGTTCCTCGCCGCGCAGGTCCCCGGACGGGCGCGGCTGCATGGAACTGGCCAGCACCAACCGGTCCCGCATCGCGGTGACCCAGGCTTGCCGTTGCACTTCGGCGACCTGGAGTTCGTAGTCCCGCATGTCCTGCTGGAACTGCGTCTGCGCCGGGTCGTCGGCCGGTGGCTTCCAGGTCAGCTGGAACGAGAGCGTGAGCAGGTGGCCGTCGCCGCTGTTGAAGAAGTCGGCGATCACCCGGAACCGGTTGCCCGGAGAGTCCAGGACCTCGATGGGGAACTGCGGCCGGAAGGGCACCTCGGCGCCGGCCGACCGCGCCCTGACGAACGCGACCGAGTCCAGGGTGTACCCGGGCGCGGGTGGTGGCGCGGAGTGCTCGGAGATCGCGTGGGCGTGCATGTCGTTGCCGGTGCTGATGATCTCGTCGGAGTCGTGCGCGTGGTTGTAGAACGTCACGTTGGCCCCGATGTCCGGGTTGGATCCGGCGAACTTCCGCAACGGGTAGGCGCTGTCGAACTCGGTGGTCTTCGGCTCCAGCGGCGCCGGCCGTTCGGGTTTGCGCAGTGCCGACAGATCCGGCGCGGGCACGACGTGCAGGAGGTCGCCGAGCCCCAGGTCGCGCCCCGGGTCGTCGAGGAACACCTGCCAGCAGAGCCGGGTGCCGATGTGCTGCAGCTGGACGCCGACCTTGCGCATCTTGCGCCGCAGCTCGTAGTTGACGAGCTTGTCCGTGGTGTTCTGGACCACGTAACGGCGGCTGGTGGTGTCGGTGGTTTCGGTGACGGTGCGGAAGGTGGTCTTGAAGTTGCGCTTGATTTCGCTGGCGACTTTCGAGCTCTGCGTCCGGGTGTGCTTGTGCGCGGTCTCCGAAGCTTTCTTCACCGTCGTGCCGGTGCTGAAACTGGCACTGGCCTCGGCGTGGTAAACGCCCACGCTGCCGCCGCCGCTCGCGCTGACGCCCAGCTTGGTGTCGTTGGCGTTGTCCTCCTTGACCGCGCCGGCGATGTCCTCCTGCGCGGTGAGGGTCTCCTCCACCTTGCGGGAGGTTTCCTCGGACTGTTCGACGGTCTTGTCCACCAGCGTGCGCCGCGTGCTGACCTCGATGACCTCGACGCTGCCGCCGGGACTGATCCACACGTGGCCGGCCGGGACGCCGAGGAAGGTGTCGAACTCGAAGAAGTACTCGCGGAAGATGTTGACCAGGCCCACCGGTGAGAAGACGGCGTTCGGCGTCGAAGACGCGTCCGTGGTCGACGACAGGAGGGCGTGGGCACGAGGCATGGCCGTCAGCTCGCGCCAGACCCCCTCGGTCGTGCTCGTTCCGCCTTCCGCGGCGGTTTCCGCCCTGCTGCTCAACGCCCGCTGGGTGGCCTGCTGGCCGAGCCACCCGGCCAGTGACTGGTAGATCCCGAACATTTCGGTGGCGTACGGCAAGGCTCCGACGAAATCGGTGACCGGACGGCCGTGGTGCGCGGGCTGGGCGGCGGACGCCACGGCCGGCGCGGTCAGCGACTGGACGATGTTCGGCGTGCTGCCGGGTTCGGTGACGAACGGCGTCACGACCCAGGAGGGGCCCGTGGTCCGCGTCACCAGCAGGGTCTCGGCGGCGGCCTCCGCGGCCGGAGCGACCAGGTTCAGGGACTGCGGACCGGCGGTGGTGACGACCCGGCCCGCGTACTGCCGCGTGGACGCGGCGTCCTGCTGGAGGAACATCCCCGCCAGTTCCGGAACGGACGGGAACTGCTGCGGGTTCTGGATGTCGAGGTCACCGGGCAGCGCGAGAGCGATACGCTGACCGATCGGGGCGCCCGGCGGAACATCAGGCTTGACCGTGTACTTCCAGAGAAAGTACGCAGACGACGGAATCGGCGCTTTCCCTTGAAAAACAACCTGAAACGCCATGACGACTCCCCACGCGTCCGGTCAGCAGGATTCCGCTGACTCTACGTCGGCATTCCGGTTCGGGAGAGAATCGAACGGAAATCGTCCTGTCGGGGCGGACTTTCGGGCGGGTCACTTCGCGTTGCCATTGTTCGGGATTCGACGAATGATACCGGCGGTCACTGCGAAGATCGACCAGCCCGGGCGACGACTGACTCCGACGTCCGGTCATGCCGATGAGCGGATGGAGGACTGCCACGTTCACTGCGCCGTGCGGCTCAGGCAATTACTGCATTCGAGTGAACCCACCGCGCGGCTTCAACCCGCTCGCCGAGTCCGGCGTGACCTACCCGGGATCCGAACAACCAGCGATCGCACTGATACGTGCCGCACCGGCACAATCTAGGGAGGAACCATGAAGATGCCACGTTTTCGCAGGCTGGCCGCCGCGAGCGCGTCGGCTGCCGCAATAGCGAGTGGCGTGGCACTCGCCGCGCCCGGCATGGCCGCCGCGATGCCATCAAATTGCTCGACGGCGCACATCGGCGGGAGCAGCGGGTCGGTGACCTGTACCACCGGTGACGGCACCTACCGGGTCAAGCTGCTGTGCCGCCACCTCACGCCGGTGTACACGTACTACGTCTACGGCCCCTACATGCCAAGGGGGCAGGCCAGCGTGGCGCACTGTAACTCCGGCGATCTCGTCGCCGACATCGGCTACCAATTCGCCTGAGCCGACACGCCCCGGCTAGTCGATCTGACCGCAGGAACGCCACTTTCGTCACGCCGACGAAAGTGGCGTTCATCTCCGCGGAACCGATTGTGCGGGACACAGACCAATGGCCGCACTCGAACCAGTGACCTGAGGCGCCTCAACGAGAACGCACTCAAGCCGCTGATCGAGCGCTTGCGTCCGGTCATGCCGATGACAGCGTGCTCAGCTCAGGCGTATTCAGTTCGCGGTGACTCGCCGATCATCCTCATCGGCTTCTCGACCGGCTCGAGCCGAAGGCTCACACCCCGTGGCAACTGACCGGTCAGGGGTACGCGGCCGACTGGTTTTGCTTGGCGGCCTCACAGTCGACCGAACATGCGATCGAGCTTGACCGACGGCTTCTTCAACGGCTGCTCGCGGTACCGGGCGATCTGCTCCTGGACGTCATGGGCGACGACGACTGAACCAATATCCGCTAGTGCCGATGAGCGAGCATCACGCAACACCCGCCCCTCCGCTCGTTCCGGCGGAACCGTCCGCAAGGACGATCTCCGCTCCGCGCAAGCGCAAACCGTGCCGACGCAAGAAGGATCGGCCGTAGCAGCGCTGGACGATCAGGATCGCGGCGACGGTGACGGCGACGAGGACGTCGTCCAGAGCGGGGACGAGGTCGATCGGCAAGGTGAGGGCCATGCCGACGCGGAGGGCGGCGTCGAGCAGGAAGAGTGCTCCCCAGATCGCGGTGCATCTGCGCAACAGCGTGCGGAACGCCGGGTACCGCGTCCAGTTCCGTTCCCAGGTCGCGGCTTTGTCCTCGGGAAAGGCGATGGCGCCGGTGCTGAGCAGGAAGGGTCGCTTGCCGATCAGGGTGATCAGTGCCCACGCGCCGAGGGCGGCGGTTCCCCAGCTGTTGCGGACCAGCATCAGGCGTGCGTCGCCGGAGACGAGGGCGAACAGCACCGTGAGTGCCATGGTGGCCAGGACGAAGATCTGCACGCCGCCGACACGGCGCTGGGTGACGATGCCGTGCAGTGCGGCGGCGGCGGATACCGCGGCGCCGGCCAGCAGCGCCGCGAACGCCCCGACGCCGAGTGCGCGCAGGCCGTAAAAGGCGACCAGCGGGGCGACGACGTGCAGGACCAGCTTCGGATTCACGGCCTTGGCGGCTGGTGCGGCGGTGGTCACGTCGGCTCCTCCGCGGTGACGGCGCGGGTGAAGGTGTCGACCACCGTGCGGGTGTAGGCGTCGAGGTCCAGTGGCGGGTCGCCGTGGAACTGGTCGGCGGCGGCGTCGATGGCGCCGCGGATCATGACCGCGACCGCGCGCAGGTCGAACGAGCGGAACTCGCCGGTGCGCTGGCCGTCGGCGAGCATCCCCTCCAGGTTGAGGACACTGAATTCGCGCGCGGACTGGGACGTGTAGTGCGTCCCTTCGGGCTTGCGCAGGTACGGGCCGACCGCGCTGAGAGCGGCGATTTCCCGCGGGTGTTCCCACAGGAAGCGCAGGTTTGCCTCGAGGTATCCGCGTAGCCGTGGCACCGCGGCGGTTTCGTGTTCGATCCGGGCGAGGATCGCGCGCGCGCCCGCGCTGATCACCTCGACGGCGACCTGCTGGATCAGCTCGGCCTTGTCGGCGAAGTGGTAGGAGATCATCCGCGGGCTGCGCAGCCCGGCGTGCTGGGTGATGCGGGTGAACGTGGCGCCCGGGTAACCGGACTCCGCCAGTACCTCGATGGCGGCCTTGACGATCTGCGCTCGGCGGGCGTCGTTGGTGATGGTGCGTTCGGTGGTCATGAAGTGGCTCCGTCTGTCCACAGTGGGCAGTGATGGGCGGCGGCGGTGGTCGTGGGCCCGACGGCGTCGGGGGTGAGCCGCTGCACCACGGGCACCGGGCTGCCCGGGTGGACCGCGGGCCAGTGCGGGGTGCCCGGGCCGTTCGGGTCACCGGTGGCGGCGAACTGGCCCAGGTAGTCGAGCATCTGGTCCGACAGCCGCTGCTGCGCCGGATTCAGCCGGTACCGGGTGTCCCACAGGTACGGCACGTCGGAGGCGTGGTAGGCGCCCAGCGGGAACGCCGGGTCGAGGTGGAAGATCAGCGGTGGGGCCGAGTCGGCGAACTCGTAGGCGTAGGTTCGGGTCCGGTGGGCGAGCGTTCGCGCGGAATCCTGGTTCGGGCAAACGTACCCGCGGTCGCCGACGATGGCGGCCCACGCCTTCGCGGGCTGGGTGCCCGCCGGGTAAGCGGCTTCCACGGTGTCGGCGCGAGCACCGAACGCGCGCGAGAGCAGGTCGCGATAGGCGGCCGGGGCTTCGGCCTGGCCGCTGAGGGCGACCAGCAGTGTCCCCTCGTCCCTGGTCGTGCCGATCATCAAGGGCACATGGGCGAACCGGCCGACCGCGATCGCCGCCGCGGGGCGCAGTGGCAGCACCGGGGTGTCGTAGGCGGGGCTCCAGTAGACGGCGGCGACCGCCTTGTCGGTCAGCAACCTGGAGGCCGGCAGCGCGCGAAGGCATGAGAGGTCGGCCGCCGAGCAGCCGAGCGCCGTCGCGACCGAACTTCCGGTGTTTTCCAGCGTGGACAGTGGTTGCCACGAGGCGACCGCGGCACCCGCTCCGGGGTACAGGGCGTCCACGGGGTTGGCGTCGCTGCAGGTGCCGCTTTGCACCACCGCCCGGTCGATCAGCGGCCAGGCGGCCGGGGACGCCAGGTGCGCGCAAACGCTGTCGCCACCACCGGATTCGCCGAACAAGGTGACGTCGCGGGAGTTTCCGCCGAACCCGCCGATGTTGCGCCGCACCCAGGCCAGTGCCGCCTGCTGGTCCTGCAGCCCGAAGGTGCCGGACCCGGCCAGGCCGGGCGCGCCGTAGAACCCGAACACCCCGAGCCGGTAGTTCAAGGTGACCACCACGGCCTGTTCGCGCGTGGCGAGCCGGCGTGGTTCGAGGTCACTGCCAGCGCCGCTGCTCAAGCCGCCGCCGTGCAGGTAGACGAGTACAGGCAGTGCGCGTCGTGCGTCCACTGGCGTCGTGATGTTGAGGTAGAGGCAGTCCTCGCTGCTGGAACCGGCGGTACCGGCGACCGGACTCGGGTTCTGCGCGCAGCGGTCACCAGGCTGTGTCGCATCCCGCACGCCCGGCCAGGGCGCAGCCGGCCGAGGCGCCTGCCACCGCAGCGCGCCGACCGGGGGCGCGGCGTACGGGATGCCGTCGAAGGCTCTCACCGTGCCGGACACGCTCCCCCGGACCAGCCCGGTCTCGGTACGCGCCACGTCCGCGTCGCGGACGTCACCGGCCGCGGAAGCCATCGGCCCCAGTCCCGCCCCCAGCAGGCCGGCGATGACCACGGCAACCACTTTGATTCGCCCGGACCAATTTTGATTCGGTTGAATAAACATGCTGCAAAAGTACCACGAGCACTGGGCAGACGCGACTCTCGGCGTGGTCTCCACGTGGCGCCCGCTAGGTCGAGCGCCAGTCGCCGGTGCGCTTGCAGGGAGCCCGCGTCGCCAGGAGCGGGGACCGACTGCGGTGCCTGCCGCATGGCCGGCTCGTCGTCCGCTTCCGCGCGAGGTGGCGGCAGCCGTAGCTGAGGTGCTGGAGATCAGGAGGCGTGGCACGCCCCGTACCGGTACGCGCTGCCCGTATTGCGCTCTGGCCTGGCCGATCCATTCAGTAATCGAAGTTACTACGCAGAGTTACACTCCCGCTGTGGTGAGCTGGCTGGCGAAGTGGGCGACGGCGGACGGGACGGCGCGCAAGCAGCGGTTAGAGGCGTGCAATGTCGGATTGTTCGTTTTAGGTCATCCTGACGAGTTTGTTGAGCGTGTGTGACATCGAGGATTACGGGCGTCCTCTCGTCGTAAATCAAGCTGGCCACAACGACGATTTAGTCCTGGTGCGATGCGGCAAGAGCGACGTTCCGGGGCTTGGTAGGGCCCCGCGTAGCTGGTGGTCACACCACAAGCAGGTCGCACTGGAGCTGGGGAAAGCCCTGCTCGGTCAGCCAATTGCCTGGGCGCTACGGCGCTGGTGGGAGTAGTTCACCCCTCCGATGCGTTGCGACCGAGCAGGTCGCCATAACCTGCTCGGTCGCGGCGCGGAAGGTCGGGTGATATTTGTAGCGGCTGCTGCCAGCCGGCAGGAGACCTCCGCCAGCGACCTCAATGTCACGGCGCGGAACGGCGCCGTGACATAGCACGCCGAGCCGAAGGCCGGCGGTGACCCTGATCAGGCGCCTCCACGTCGACAGCCTCCGACCTCTGTCATGTTCGGAGGACCAAGCAGCCCGGATCCAGCACGTCTTCGCCCGACATGGTCGTCTTCTCTTGGATCCACTCCGTTAGCCCTGATCGGCGTTCTCAATTCTGGGTATCGATCGGCCGGTCGTCGAGCACCGTGATGTCCGTGACGATGTTGATCGGAGAGCCCCAGTCGTGTTGGATCACGAAGGTCACACCTTTGTTGCCGTCCCACGGCGGTCCGTGAGGGGCAATTTCGGAGACGGTAATATTGGCAGCGCCGATGAAACGCTGGTGATCCGCATTGGTGAATCCGCCATGAGCGTCCGGATCCGTCTCGGGAATGTACTCGGAGGCGGAAACGATTACCGTGGAGGATGCGTCGATCGCACCCCAGTTCATGTTCAGCGCAACACGATTACCTTGGAGGCCCCAATACTTTCTGACAGTCTGTGGCATGTCTACGACTCCCTTGGCGTTACGGCATCCTCACGATTAGTGAGTCGGAACCGCGAGGCAACGTGTTACCAAGCTTCAGGTGCTGGACCATCAACCGCTCGAACTTGTCGTCCCGCTCCCCGCGGCGGCCCGTTGACGTGGTCGGAGTGCCGGGCCTGCAGTTTCGAGTTCGGCGGCCGGCACACCTCCCGCTTGCGGGTCTGGGGTACGCCGTACTGCTCGGCGCAGAGCTTGCCGGTCGCGACGTTGTAGCCTCGCGCCGGAAGATCTTGGCCATGTACTCCCAGACCGGCAGGACCGTCGGGCGTGTCCGGCCAGGTTCGAGCGCTTCACGGTTTCCCGCGACATCCCGCACAGCACCGGAGTGGCGTCGGTGATCCACATGTCGTCGAACCAGGACGGGCAGCGCGCAGCCAGATTGAGGATCGCCTTGCACTACAACGACTGCTCTGACTTGAGCCGTTTGTGGTAGCCGGACTGGTTCAGCATGGCGGGAACGACGCGGCCGCCGCCCGCGACAGGGCGCTGATCTTGGCCGTCACGCTCGGCCAGAAGCCACAGTGGACGGTCGAGGGGTTTACGACTGACCCGTCCCGAATACTGTCCGATGGCCTGTACCCGTTCGGGTGGTTGCCTGACGTTTGCTCCGTTGTATGGCCGGTCTTCCTGACACTGAACGTCGGGACAGACAAGCCCAGAGGCGAACGGGGAAATCCTGGGCGTGCTGGGGCCAACCCCGGACATGGGGCTGGTCGTCGAGATGTTTCACCGACCGCACTTGCCTTCGCCGGAGAGCGCCCTTAGACCGTGTAGCCGCTGGCGCATGCGCGGCCAGGTCTGCTGGTCCTGCGCAAGAAAACGTCGCGCTGCCAGAGCTGGACGTCGAGGCGGTGTCGTCAGAACGAGGTTTCGGGTTCGAGATCACCGAGCTCGAACCGGTGATCGCCACCCTCGACCAAGGACTCGACGATCCCCTGTACCTCGACTACATCGGGCGGGTGACCGTCGACCTCGGCCGATGGGCACGACCGCAAGCCGAGGACCGCTGGATCACGATCGACGGCCCGGTCATCGAGGGCTGCCACCCGGGTCTATGACCGCACGGTCGAGCTGAGCTACGTCCACGTCGCCGAGCTGCGGCTGAAGCTGGTGAAACTTCGCTGACGCGCTTGCCGCCGATGACACCGCGTGGTGACCGATAGAGCGGGCGCGCGACACGAGCCGGGAACGCTCGGAGAGCAGCGAAACGAACGCCGCTGGCGGCGCCGCCTGACCACTAAATATGTCAGCCATCAACGTGTTCTCTTGGTAACTTCCGAAGGGTGAACTTGACCGACCTCAGCAGTGGCTTCCGTGACGGGGCTCAGCGTCGGCGCGCGCAAGCCGTGATTGAGGAACGACTCGCGGATGACCGAGAACAGGATGAATGCCGATATCTTATGAGGTTCATGTGGCAACTGGCCATGACCTACCAAGAGGTGTCGGCACGCGAACTTCAGGCGCATGTGAGCGCGGGCAAGCTGAACGCTGTCGAAGCGCTGATCGAAGCGATCAGGTGCTCACCCGACCGGATCGACGCCTGGATCCTGTCGGCAGAGGAAGCTTTCCTCGTCATCCATGATCGAGGCCATGAAGCAGGTCTGTAACTCCGCGCCGTGCCGTAATCGCCAGTGAGGACCTTCGACCGCACGATCGTGTGCACCCGCCACGGCGGCCCTGTCAACATCGGGATGCCCCGTCTCCTGGGATTGACGACGGCCGGATCTCGCGTTCGCCCTCGACGTCCAGCGCCGTGAAGCGCGGCTGGCCGGCTTCTGGCGGTTGCCTTGCCTGCCGCTGGGCCGATCCCGAGCAGTCATCGTTTGGCGTGAACCGGCCCGCAGACATGAACGTCCGCTTCTGCCGACGAGCGTGCGTCCGTCATAAACCTCGGCACCGCGCTGGCGATGACGCTCCTGCGCTCGTCGCGGATTTCGTACCCGCCTCTATATGGCCGCAGCAGGGACTGACGTTTCGAGGGCGGCGAGGAGGGCCCGGCGGGATCGAGTTCCCGACTTCTGCATGGCGCGGGAAATGTGGTGCTCCACCGTGCGCTGGGACAGGTGCAAGGTCTCGGCGATCGCGCGGTTCGTCATCCCGCCGGAGGCGAGCTCGGCGACCTCCCGTTCCCGTGGGGACAACGCGTCGTCGTAAGCCGGGCGGCCGCGGCCACGGGGCGGCTCGGCACCTCCTGCTAGGGAGCGCAGACGGCCTCGGGCCCGCGTCGCGTCCCACGCTGCTCCGAGACGGGTGAACGTCTCGACTGCCGTTTCAAGGTGCTGCGGGCCGGCGGCACCTTCCAGCGCCAGCGCGGCCGGGTACGGGGCCGCCAGCCGCGAATACAGCACTGACGCGTGTTCGAACGGAGCGGGTTCGCCGTCGGCCAGCAGCGCCCGGGTCCAGGCCAGTGCCGCAGCGGCCATCGGACTGTTCCGGCCGCGCAGGCCGGCGGCGAACTGCGCGGCCGCCTCAGCCGCACGGTCGGGGGCTGCGGCCGCGAGCCAGGTCTGCGTGGCTACCGGCGCCAACCGGGCCGCCCAGACCCAGATTCCTTTTTCCGCCAGCAACTCCCATGCTTCTTCGACTGTCGCGACGGCAGCGTCGACCCGGCCTTGGGCCAGCGCCATGCGGGCCCGGGTGGCTGCCGCGGCCGCGTCGTAGGGCACGAACGCGAAGCCGCCCCGGCCGGGCCAGACGTCTTCGGCCTCGGCCCAGTCGCCGCGGGCCACGGCCAGCTGGACGAGCACCAGACGGGCGTCGGAGTGGACGCCCGCGTCCGACATACCGCGGCGGCACCGCTCGGCCAGCCCGTCCCAGGCGCCGCGCTCGAAGTCGTACAGCAGCCGGGTACCGCGGTCGCACTGCTCGAAGAACGGCGACCCGAGCACCTTCTCGCACCGGCGAGCCTGGTCGAGGATTTCCCCCGCGGCCGCGAACCGGCCCGCGAACACTGCCCCGACCGCGGTGTTCGTGAGCCCGCGCGCCAGGTACTCGTTGTGCCGGAGCTCCAGCCCGGCCTGGGGCGGCTGCACCTGCCGCAACGGCGCCGCCTCCCCGCACGCGACGGCCAGCGACGTCCGTGCGGCCGCGACGGCGGCCCGAGAGACGTCGTCGTCGGCCACCCGCTCGGCCCGGACCAGCCAGGATTCGTGTTCGGACAGGCCGGCGCCGGACTGGAACGGGTTGGCCAGCGCGGTCATCGCGCGCACGAGCAACGCCGGCCGCTCCCGCAGCTCGCCGGTGGCGGTCTCCAGCTCCGCCCAGCCCTCCGCCCGGTTGAGCTGCTTGTGCAGCAGCACACCCAGCTCGAGCCGGATTTCGCCGCGCACGCCGGGCGCGAGCCCGGGCAGCCCGACGATCTCGCGCAGCACCGCCACGGTCCGGGGCGAAGGCAGGGTCAAGATGGCGTTGCGGGACAGCCGCAGCGCCAGGCGGGCCCGCACGCCCTCGCCGATCGCCGGGGACGCCAGCACCGGCCGCACCGCGTCGACGACCGACTCCGGGTCGGCGAACGCGCCCGCGTCGCCTGCGACGCGCTCGACCGCGCGCAGCCACTCCTCGGTCGCGCCGCCCCGGCGGCGGTGTTCGGCGACGTGCACCCACGGGACGGGGTCGCGGCGGCCCAGCACGTCCGCGGCCCGCAGGTGCAGGCGCCGGCGCCGCGGTCCCGGCAGCCCGGCCCGGACGGCGGCCGCGGCGAGCGGGACCGCGAACCCGTGGTCGCCGCGGGCATCTTCGACGAGCAGCGAACCGGCTTCGACCAGCGCAGCTTCGGCATCTTCGACGGACAGCCCGGCCGCGGTCGCAAGGTCCGCGACGGCCGCCGGGCCGCCGAGCACGGCCGCGGCCGCCACGAGCATGCGCGCGGGCGGGGACAGCGCGGCCAGCCGGGTGGCGGTCAGCTGCGCGAGCCGGGCGGGCACGCCGAGCGCGTCGACGTCCTGCGTGGTGAACGGCTCGCCGCCCGGGCCCGTCGCCCCGAGCAGCTCCAGCAGGTCGGCGACCACCTGGACGTTGCCGCCGGAGACCTGCGCTATCCGGGCCACGACCTGGCGCGGGCCGCGCTCGGGCCCGAGCCGCGCGTGGACCAGTTCCTGCACGCGGCCGGTGGTCCACGGCGCCGTCCGCTCGTGGCGGACCGAAAGCACCGCCGGCAGCGCGAGCCCCGGGCCCAGCGGAAGATCGGGATCGGCCAGCTCTTCCGGGCGCGCCGTGACGACGGTGACGCACCCGCTGCCGGCCCGCTCCACCCAGTCGCGCACCAAGGCGACGAACCCGGCGGGCGCGCGCTGGACGTCCTCGACGACCAGCAGCGCCGGCACCTCCCGGGCCAGGCGTTCGCGCCACGCGCCGGTGTCGTCGCGCTTCGCGGGGTCCGGCGGCGGCCCGACCCCCACTGCGGACCGCACGAGCGGGCTGTGCGCGGAGGTGAACGACAGGTCCACATGAGACACGCGAGCCTCGCGGGCGAGCGCGACCAGCTCCCCGGTCCGCGTGGTCTTCCCGGTTCCCGCGGCGCCGGTGACCAGCACCAGCAGCGGCCGGTCGCGCTCGCCGAGCAGGGTCTGCCGCACGAGCCCGGCCGTCGACCGGGCGTGGTCGCCAGGGGTGAGGGGGCTCATCGGCGCATCGTAAGCCGGGCCGGTGCGGGGGACACCAGACGAAAGGCGGGCACCGGCATTTGTTTGGGTATCCGTAGTTCCCGGCTCGCGCATGGCCGGACGGGCGGCCCCGGAGCGAGGATCTCTCCGGCAGAGCTGCGGCGCAGGCGGACGATCCCGCGTCCCGATCGCGCGATCGGACGTCGCCGAACCTGCCGGCACGAAGACGCCACCGCTGTCCGTGCCCGAGGGCGGCTCCGGCCCTCCCCGAGCCGGAGCCGCCCTCCCCACTCCTCACTCCCCCTCTCCCTGGAGTACGACCATGAACGACTCGCCGGTCTGGCGCGGCATCAAGCGCTTCGCCGTCCCCGTCCTGGGTGTCTGCGCGACGCTCGCGCTCGTCACCGTCCCGCCCGCCTCGGCCCTGACCCCCCACCCGAGGACCGCCGGGCACCCCCTCGGGCCCGGCGGCGACGTGGCCACCGCGGCCGCGCCCGCCGCGCCCGCCGCCGACGTCCTGCCGGTGACGAAGTCCTGCACGAGCTCGCTGCGGATCCGTGCCCAGCGGATGACCGCCGCCCAGCTGAGCGCGACCTGCTCGAGCCTCACCGGGCAGGACACCTACTTCCACCAGCTCGTCAAGGACAGCGGCCCGGTCGCCGGGGACCGCAACACCTCGCTCGAGGTGGACGTGTTCGACTCCCGCGCCGACTACCAGTACTACGCGCCTTCGATGTTCGGCATCAGCACCGACAACGGCGGCGTCTACCTCGAAGGCGACCCGTCCGCGGCGGGCAACCAGCCCCGGTTCGTCGCCTACCGCGACGACTCGAAGTCCTCGTTCGAGATCAAGAACCTCAACCACGAGTACACCCACTACCTCGACGGCCGGTTCGACCTGTACGGCGACTACCAGGCGAACACCTCGACGCCGACGCAGTGGTGGATCGAAGGCCTGGCCGAGTACGTGAGCTACAGCTACCGCAACGTGTTCTACAGCCAGGCCGCGGCCGAGGCGGGGAAGCGCACGTACGCGCTGAGCACCCTGTTCGACAACGCGTCCGGCAACGATCAGACACGCACCTACGTCTGGGGTTACCTCGCGGTCTGGTACATGGCCGAGAACCACCCCGCCGACGTCACCAAGCTGCTCGGCTACTACCGCACCGGAGCGTGGAGCGCCGCGCGCACGTTCCTGAAGCAGACGATCGGCACCCGCTACGACACCGACTGGTACCGCTGGCTCCTCACCTGAGCCTTGGCGGCGAAGGGCTTCCGGGAATGGATCCGGGGCGAGTGGGAACCCGGCGGTCCCGACCGTCGACGTCCCGGCGGGCCCGCGGCCTGGACGTCCACGACCGCCCGGGCCGCGCGGCCCGGGCGGGCCGGCTGTCCAAAGGCAGGGCATCGGCGGTGGACCCGGGTCTGTACTTCCACGCCGGCGACCGCACTGTTCCACAGGAGCTGCGCAGTCTAGGTGTCCGGATCAAAGATGACGCGCGGTGACGACGGGTGGCCACGAGATACACAGCCGATGAGAAGACAACGTCCGCTCATGCCGCGAGTCGGTCGACGAAGGCGGCGTGACGCGCGTTCATGCCGATGAGCGCAGATCTCATCACGGGCCTCGTCCTGAGGCCAAAGACCCCGTCCGGCAGATCGCCGCCGCGGAGCGGATCGCCGGTGAACTCGACGTTCTCGGCGACAGCCTGATCGGCTTCTTCGCCGAGATGGCACGCGCCGAAGGGTGCTCTTGGACGGACATCGGCGCGCCCCGCGACCTCAGCCGCCAAGGCGCCCAACAGCGCTACGCACCACTTCTCGCGCGGCTGACCCTCGACGACCTGATCCGCACCGGCGTCCTGCAGCACTTCGACGACAGCGCGCTCGGCTGCCTCCGCCACGCCCAGACACGCGCGCGCCGGCTCGGCCACGACACCATCGACAGCGGCGATCTCCTCCTCGCGATCCTCGACGACCCGGCCGGGCTCGCCGGCACCGTCATCCGCGCGCTCGGCGCCGACCCGGCACACGTGCGCGCCGCCCTCGATCCGGAACCCGACGACGACCAGCCGGCCGGGCGCAGCCGGCCGGGGATCAGCCCGGACGCCCGCCGGGCCATCGACGGCGCGATCGCCGAGGCACACGGGCAAGGCGTCGCGGTGGCGCACCTGTTCCTCGCAGTCCTGCGCGCACCCGGCAGCCCCGGCGGCCAAGCGCTCACCACACACGGCATCACCCGCCCGGCCGCGCTCGCCCATATCCTCGGACTCGCCGGTCGCCCGGCCCAGGACCCGGCATGACCGCCCTCCAGCAGGTCACCGACGCACTCGAAGCCCTGCCGACCACGGCATTCCTCGTGCTCGACCAAGGCCGCACCGTGCTCGACCACGGCACGACCACCACACCCGGTTTTCTGGCCTCAGCACGCAAAAGCGTCCTCTCCGTCCTCTACGGACCCGCCATCGCCGACGGAACCATCCGGCTCGACGCCACCCTCGACGAGCTCGGCATCGACGACATCGGCGGCCTCCTGCCGCAAGAACGCCGAGCCACGGTCCGCGACCTGCTGACCTCGAGCTCCGGCGTCTACCACCCCCCGGCGGCCGCCGCCGGGCCCGAAGACGACGCACCGGCCCGGGGAACCCAGCCGCCGGGCACCCTGTTCCACTACAACAACTGGGACTTCAACACCCTCGGCACGATCTTCGAACGGTGCACCGGACGATCCGTCTTCACCGCACTCGCCGAAGACCTGGCCGCACCACTCGGCTTCGACGACTTCGACCCGGCCCGTCAGCGGCTGCTCGGCCGCCCCGAGGTCTCCGAGCACCTCGCCCACCACCTGTTCCTCTCCGCCCGCGACCTCGGCCGGCTCGGCACGATGCTGCTGCAGGACGGCCGGTGGCACGACCGGCAGGTCGTACCCGCGTCCTGGGTGACCGAGAGCACCTCGGTGCAAGTCGGTCGGGGCGCCGGCGTCCAGCTCGACTACGGCTACCTCTGGTGGCTCCCGCGGCTGCTGGGGCGCGGCTCCTTCATGGCGATCGGCAACTTCGGCCAATACGTTCTCTGCGTGCCGCCGGGGCTGGTGATCGTGCACCTGCGGGCCGTCCCCGACGACACCATCCTCGCCCGCACCCAGGGCACGCCCACACCTGACCCGATCGACTCCGTGAGCCCCCAGCAGTTCATGAAGCTCGTACAGGGAGTGCAGGTCGCGCTACGGTCCTGACCGCAGGCGTTGACGATGTCCGCTCATGCCGCCGAGCGTGATTGGTCTGTCGGAACACCCGCGCCCGCCGGCAAGGCCCGCGAGCAAGGCAGGCGCCTACGGTCATGGCTCCGGGTTCGGGTCCGACAAAGGCCACCACACCCGGCGCCTGACCGGCGGTTGCGGCAAGCGAACGCGTACGTGCTCGGGAACCGGCGCGCCGGCCGCGGCGGCCTCGACGTACTCCTTGGCGCCTTGCGCTCCGAGATCGGGAGCGGACGCCCGCACAAACCGGAGTGCGTCGAGGCGCTGACCGCAATCGAGCAGCTCGGTGATCCGAGACCGAAGCGGGTCACCGCGTTCAAGCCCGCGAACCTGCTCTAGGTAGTCCTCGATCCACTCACCGTTCTCGACATCAACGGTCCCATGCACCATGTGCAAGCTGCCGTCCACCCCATCGACCAGGAAGGGCCCGTGGCCCACCACCATGTCGATGAACTCGCGGGTGCGCACGTAGCGCTCACTTTGGCTGCTGATGACCCAGCCAAGCCGGTGTGGACTGACGTCCGTGATCACCATCCTCGGTTGGCCCCCTGCCGGCCACCCAGCCAGATGCCGCTCCACGACCTCGACGGCCCACGCCTTCGACACCTTGGCAACAAGCGATGGGAGAGGCTCACAGGTTGGACGGGAATGTGTGCCCATCCGCCGAAGAGTTGCGCCTGGTGCTCGCACATGCAAGGCGCGATGACGGCGGCGAGACAATGTTCCGGGGCTTGCACCGGGTGACGTCCGACGAGCACGCCAGCACCTGGACAGATGCTGTGTTCGGAGCTCGTCAACGTCCTTCGCGGTCGATCGAGCGCAAAGCCTCCAACGGCGTACGGCCCGTCGCCTCGGCCAGGGCCATGACAGCCGCTGCCGCCAGCGCGGTCAGATTCAAAGCAGCACCCATCGCGTCCTCTCGGACGGCGGCATCGGTGATGTTGTGAACATCCGCGTCCTCATCGGCAAGGTAGGCCGCTACGCCTTCGACCATGGCGCGGCGCGCAGATGCCCGCTTTCTTCGTTCGCTGCCCGACACTCGGCCAGTATCCCTTGCCGGCGTCCGCACATGCCGCCGACCGTGCTGCCGCGACGCACGCACGCGCCGACATGCGCAGGTCGGTGGCTCGGGTGCAGACTGCCGAGGTGGACATCGGAGACGCCGGCTCGCGGTTGGTGGATCGTTTTGGTCCCGGTGCTGCGGGCTGGCTCGCCGAGGTTCCGGCCCTCGCCTCGCGGTTGGCGTCGCGGTGGGGCCTCGTGCTCGGTGAGGTGTTCGCGAGCGGGGCCTCGTCTGTCGTCATGCGTTGTCGATGGCGTGACGGAACGCCGGCGGTACTCAAGCTCAGCCCGGATCGAGCACTGCTGACCGAGCAGGTGGACATGCTGCGTGTCTTCGCGGCTTCAGGCCGGGTACCGGCTCTGTTGGCCGCGGACGCGGAAACCGGGGCGATGGTGCTGGAAGAGATCCTGCCCGGCGCCGAGGCCGAGGACCTGTCACCGGAGTCGTTGCCGCAGCTGTGGGGCGAGTTGCTTGCCGCTCTGCACGCCGTGCCTCCGCCTGCGCTCTGGTCGCGGGATCTGCGCGGCCGGTGCGACGAGGCCTTCGCCCGAATCGGCCGGAGACTGTCCGAACCGGCCATCGGTGCGCGGATCGGTCAGCATGCGTGGCGGCGGGCGATCCAGCGCTGCGAGGCGTTGCTGGACAGTCAGGCCCGAATCGTGTTGTTGCACGGAGATCTGCACCTCGGCAACGTCCTGGACGGCGGTCCGTCGCGCGGTCTGGTCGCGATCGATCCGAAGGCGTGCTTGGGTGATCCGTGTTTCGATGCCGTCGACTACGTGGTGGCCGGGGCCGGGCACGAGGGAGTCCAGGCCCGTTGCCAACGGGTGGCGACCGCATGTGGGTTCGACGGGGACAGGATGTTTGCCTGGACTCAGGTGATCGCACCGATGTTCGCCATCGCGTACCTTACGAATGACGGTTCAGATATGGCGATCGACGAATTGCTCACTCTGACTCGGTGATCCCCACGCATCGATCGGAGAGCTCTTACGTCGGCTTCACGAACCGGTGACACCGCAAGCCGGTTTCCTGAAAACGGCTCGGGAGTACTCCAATTTGGGCGTCACCGGGCAGGGGCCTCAGCGGCGGCCGGTGGAGGCACTGCGCCAAGGTAAACTGGAACCTGGCCAGGACCCGGCACAATTGGAGGTTCTTCAGGTGAGTGGTGCGCTGGTGAAGCGAGCCGCGAACGTGGCCGGCGTGCTGGCCATCATCTGGGGTGGCTGTTTTCTGATGACCTTGCCGTTCGGTCTCAGTGATCTCGGGTTTTCCCTGATCTTCGCGACTGCGCTGACGGCGGCGATCCTCCTTGTCGTCGGCGCCGGAATCCTGTTCAAGCGAGGCTGGGACGCGCTGAAGAGGCGATGGGCAGCCACCGGCGTTCGTCATCGAACGCCTTGAATCAGGCAGAGGGGCGAGGTCCGCCCAGTTCTAGCAGCACTTCCAACCCGCAAACTCACGGCGAGGCCGGCGCCTCCACTGGACGATGTCAACGACAAAGAGCAAACACGAAAGACACGAGCCAACGTCCTGTCACGCCGATGAGCGGATGTCTTGTCTCCGCTGCAGATGAGCGGCGTGAACGAGGAAGTGGAGCTGCCGCTGCTTCCGTGGCGGCGCGGGAGCAGCCCGAGGTGAGGACGCCGGCCAGGGCACGTCGCGATCCGTCACTCCGCCCCGGCCAGGTCTGCCTCCGGCCACTTCCGACCGCACGACCCGGGCCGGCAACTCCACCGCCTCGCCGGCGGCGAGCACGTGTAGCGCCACAGCCCGCCAGCCCGGGCGCCGTCGACTGGTGATCACCACCGTGCCCATCCGCACCCGCCCCCAAGAACTCCGCCACGTCCTGCGGACTGGTCACCTCGTAGCGCTTCCCACGGCGGCTACCCCATCCCAGTGACGCCGGTCACTCACCTTGACTCCCTACCAACTAGAAGGTAGAAATTGTCGCGTGACCACGACAGCGGATCGGATCCTGGACAGCGCTCAGACGCTGGTGCAGGTTCGGGGGTACAACGGCTTCTCCTACGCCGACATCAGTGCCGAGCTGTCCATCACGAAGCCGAGCATTCACCACCACTTCCCCACCAAAGCCGCACTGGCCGAGGCGCTGATCGCGCGCTACCGGGAACGGTTCGCCGTAGCACGAAAGGAAGTCGACGACGACGCGGCGGGCGCGCGGGAGCGCCTGGTGGGTTACGCCGGGCTGTACGCGGAGACCTTTGCCCAAGGCGGCCGCATCTGCCTCTGCGGCGTCTTCGCCGTGGATGCGGAGAGCCTGCCCGTTCAGGTACGGCAGGCGACGGACGCGTTCTTCGCCGACCAGCGGCAGTGGGTGGCCGGCGTGCTGGCCGAGGCGGGTATGCCCGCCGGCCGGACCGGTGCGGCGGCCGAGGCCTACCTGGCGTCCCTGGAGGGAGCACTGCTCCTGGCCCGCGCTCACGGGCAGCCGGACGGCGCCGCCGGACGGGATCGGGACGTGGTCCGGTCGGTGGCGGCGACCCTGGTCGACGCCCTGGTCTGAAAACGCACCACTGCAACGCCTTTTTGCATGACCACTCAACCTTCCAACTAGTAGGTAGTCAGATGAGGAGCACCACCATGGGACAGGACTTCACCGGTCGCAAGCTCGTCGTAGTCGGCGGCAGCAGCGGCATGGGCCGTCAGATCGCCGAGGACGTCGTCGGCGGCGGCGGCAGCGCGGTCGTCATCGGTTCCCGCCCCGAACGGGTCGAGAAGACCGTGGCCGACCTGGCCGCCCGCGGGCAGGCCTGGGGCATCACCGCCGACCTGCGCGATCCCGCCGAGGTGACGCGGGTGCGCAAGGAACTGACCGGCCAGCACGCCGACACGACGTTGCTGGTCAACGCGGCAGGCGTGTTCCGGCCGCTGCCGTTCCTCGAACACACCCCCGCCGACTACGACGCCTACCTGGACCTGAACAAGGCCACCTTCCTGATCACCCAGACCGTGGCGCAGAACATGGTGAACGGCGGCCGCGGTGGCGCCATCGTCACCATCGGCAGCATGTGGGCGAAGCAGGCCATCGCCGCGACCCCGTCGTCGGCGTACTCGATGGCCAAGGCCGGCCTGCACGCCCTGACCCAGCACCTCGCCCTGGAACTGGCCGCCCACAAGATCCGGGTCAACGCCATCTCCCCTGCCGTGGTCGCCACCCCCATCTACGAGGGCTTCATCCCACCGGCCGAGGTCGACACCGTCCTGGCGGGATTCAACGACTTCCACCCGATCGGCCGGATCGGCACCACCGAGGACGTCTCCGCCGTGGCCACCTTCCTCCTCTCCGACCAGGCCGGCTGGGTCACCGGCGCGATCTGGGACGTCGACGGCGGTGTCACGGCAGGCCGGAACCAGTAACCACCGAGTGCCGCACGCCTGTACGGGTTTGACGGTTCGGAGCCCGTACAGGCCCTCGCCCCTTGGATGCCCGGGCGCACGTTGTCGCGGACTCCGTCGATGTCCCGGTCCGCCCATGAAGAAGGGCGGGGGAATTCTCGCCCTGTCGCTGGCCGCGGTCGTGGCTTGTGATCCGGCGAGCCTGCCACCCACCGAGCCGGCCGGTGCGCTGGGCTTTGTCGTGCACCCCGGCGCGACCCAGTACCCGTCACCGGACTCCCCGGCCCCGCTCTTCGGCGACGGGCTGCCGGGCAACGGCAATCGCGTCCCGGCGAGCTGGCTGGGCGCGGACGCCTGCACCCGGCTCGTGCTCGGCCCGGTGCCGGACGGCGGGCCGAAGCAGGCCGCGGCCGCATTCGGCGCCACGGCCGCAGTGGCAGGGCCGGACGGGTCGGTGATCGGGCTCGGCCAAGAGGGGTTCTCCAGGCGGGACCGGTCCGGCGAGGTCGTGCGGCTCTTCCGGTCGGAGCCCGGCCGGAACGCGGTGGCGCTGGTCCGCGCGGGCCGGGACCCGTGACACTTCCGGCGGGACCGAATCGGTCGAGTGGGTGTCCGGGGACGAGGGCCACACCGCACGTGAGATCAGGTTGCCGCACGACACGCCCGGCCACTGGGCGCCGAAGGCGATCGCGGCCGAGGGCGATCATGTCCTGGTGGCCGACACCTACGACGTGGACGTCCGGGTGTGGGCCTCCGGCGACGCGGGTGAGACCTGGGCGGCGTCGAAGGTCGAGGCGCCGGCGAACCGGCTCTACATCAGCACGGTGCTGAGAACCGGCGGGAAGTGGCTGCTGGCCGGATCGTCCGCGGCCGGCCCGGCGGTCGCGACCGGTGAACCAGGAGTGCTGGGTGGCGGCAGGATCGCCGGTGGGACCGTCGACAACGCGGGCAGGCCGGTGCTGTTCGGGGAGCGCACCGGGGAGGGCCGAGATGCTCTCGGCCCTCCCGGGACAGTCCGGTACGCGAGTCAGATCTTGCCCGCGGCCACGTCGGCGAGGGTGACGCGGAAGGACTTGTAGTTCACCACGTAGCGCTTCGATTCCGCGGTGGTGATCTCCTCACGGATCGGCAGGCCGTTGTCGGCGTTGATGACGAGGACGTCCGTGCTGCCGCCCAGGATGGCGGGGGGCGCGGTGAGGGTCAGCCCGGCCTGGCCGTCGACGTCGGTCTTGCCGACGACCATGCCCGGGATGGTCGCGTACAGCTTCAGCACGCCCGCGCGGACCTCCGCATCGGCGGCGTTGGCGAACAGCGCGTGCTGGGCGTTGCTCCACAGGTGGTTGTTGATCAGGTTTTCCAGGTCCTTGCCCGTCGGACGCGGTTTGGGGGCGGGAGCCGGCTTGCCGATCTTGCGGAACATCTCCGCGGTCTCCGCTTGGGCGGCCGCCCAGGCCTTGTCGGCCTCGGCGGGGCTCAGGCCGATTCCCAGAGCGTTGCCGGCCGCGGTGATCATCGCGATCCTGGCCTTGCCGACGTCGCCGTTCGCGGCGAGACGGGCCGCCGCCATCACGTTCCCGTCGTACGGCGAAGCAGGCTGGGCGTCTCCCTTGACGACTGCGTCCACCAGGGTCTTCTCCGAGTCGCCCGTGAACTGCCGGCCCTTGTCGGTGTAGAGGGTGTAGTTGAGGTTCGGTTTGTTGTCCAGCCCGAACTTCGTGTTGATGATCAGCGACGCGTCACCCGGCTGCGTGCCGGCCGCCTGGACCGCGGAGGCCAGTTTCACCAGCGGCGCCTCGACCGCCGGCGGCACCTCGATCGCCTGCGGGGCCCCGCCGGACGGGCCGGCCGGGACGCTGCCGCCTGACGTACCCAGCACCACCGCCGCCGCAACCGCTGCCGCGCCCACGGCGGCCACGCCGACCTTGGGCCAGGAGAACCAGCGCTTCGGTCGCACGACCGTGGCCACGGGTTCCCCCATCGCCGACTGCAGTGCCGTGCGGGCACGGTCATAGGCCTCGGGACCGGGGGACGGCACGTCACGCAGATTCTTCATGAGATCCATTTCATCCATGGGGCTGTCTTTCACGTTGTCGGGACTTGCAGCAGCGCGACCACTTCGGGGGCTTCACGCAATGCCTTGCGCGCCTGGTGCAACAGGCGGCGGGCCGTGCCGGCCGGGATGTCGAGCACCCGCCCGGCCTCGGCGACGGTCAGGTCCTCCCAGGCGACCAGGCCCAGCACTTCCCGCTCTTCCGGTTTGAGCCGAGCCAGTGCCCTGCTCAGCAGGGCCTGGGTGTCCACGCGAACATCCACCGCCGGCCAGGGATCCCAGCCGCTCGCCACACCGCTCAGGTCCGACGCCGGCTCCTCGGCCGATGCGGACCGCCAGTGCCGGCGCAGCCGGTTCAGCGCGACGCCGTACAACCAAGGCCTGGCTTCGGGATACGAACGGTCGTAGTTCGCACGGGACTCGTAAGCCGCCACCCACACCTCGCCGAGCACGTCCTCGGCTGCCTGCCGGCCCACTCTGCGCGCCAGGTAGTTCCCGAGCGCGGTCTCGTGCCGGCTGATCACTTCCACGAAGGCATCGGTGTCTCCGCGCAGCGACCTACCGATCAGTTCCGCGTCTGACGACATGAAGCTCCTCGGGTTTCGCTTCGCCCTGACACCCCGTCTTTGCCAACGCCCGCCCAAAGCGTTCAGGCCAGGTCACCCCACGGCGAACATCGCTGGTCAGGCGACGTGCTCGACTCCCGCGCTGTCCTACAACCCCGGGTACTCCGCGTGGATCTCGCCGTCGAACAATCGCCAGTAGAAGGCGTTCATCTTCGCCGCCGCGGGCGCGTGCCGGGCCAGGATCGCGGCCACGGCCGGCGGCACGTCGTCCGGGATGTGGCCGGCCGCGCACTGGCGTACGTACTCGTTGCGGGCGACGGGGCCGCCGCCGGCCGGCACCGGTACTCCGCACACCGCGGTCACCAGCCAGTTGACCAAGCGCATGGCGGCGTAGCCTTCGTCATGAGTCGCGTGACGTTCGGCAAAACCGCGCTCGGCGGCCGACAGGTCGAACCGCGGCGAGGTGGCCAGCCCGAAGTCGGTGAGGTAGATCCGCTCCCCGTCGGTACGCATGTTGCCGAAGTGCCCGTCCATGTGCAGCATCTGCCGACCGCGCAGGAACGTCACGATCTCGGAAAACTGCCGCTCGACCGCGGTGGCTTTGCCGGCGGGGTTCTCGCCCAGCCAGCCCTCGATCGGGTGCGGGATGTATTCGCAGAACAGCACCAGGCTGCACGACGCCGCGGCCAGCGCTTCGCAACGGACACGCACGCTCGAGCTGCCACCCAGGGCGGCCACCACCGTGTCGATGTCGGCGTGCTCAGCGGCGACCGGCGAGCGGCCGGGCAGCACCCGCCAGTGGTGGAGCACCGGGAACGACCGCGTCTCGCCGGCCAGGACGGCGTCGGTGACGATCACGTTCGCGGCCAGCTCGCGCCACGCGTTGAAGCCGGGGCTGACGACGCCGTACTGGCAGTGCACCGGCAGCTCGAACAGGTTCGCGGTGGAGCCCGGGTGCGCGAGCTCGAGGTCGGTCAGCGGGATGCGCTTGGCGAACACCGGCACGCCGTCGACGTCGAGGACCGCCGAGTCGCCGCCCACCCCCACGCCGGTGACCTGCCCCGCGCCGACGAGCGCGGCAAGTTCGGCATCACTGCGGGATTCAAGGAACGCCGAGAGTTTCCGGTGGCGGGCGTGCCTGGCGGCGGTCACCGTGCAATCGTGCCACGGACGCCGGCATTTCCGATCACGTCCGCCGGGTGCCCGGCGCCCTGATCGACCTCCGCGCTCCCCCAGCGGCGATGACTTTCCCCTGCGCCACAGGCGGTTGACACTGGCTGCCGAGTCCGTTCGGGTGAGACACTTCGCCGGTGCCGCGGGAGGGACGCCGATGAGACCTGGCGAAGGGATCGCCCTGCTGGTGTTCGTGGCTCTCGGGGCGGCGATGGCGGTCATCAGGGTCCGGTGGCCGGAGAAGTTCCGGGGTTTCGGCCGGGTCCCGCCGCCGGACCCGGCCCACGCACGCCAGTTCGCTGCGCTGCGGGACGAGGACTACGACCTCGTCCTGCGCGGCGACGCCCAGGTGAACCACTTCAAAGCGACGTGGCCGCTGGTCAGCCTGCTGGTCAGCCGCGGCCAGATCGAGCTGCGCGTTCCCCGCGTCGAACCGATCCGGATCGTCCGCGCCGAGGTGACCGGCCTGTGGTGGGTGGGCGCGTTCGGCCGCGGCCTCAAGTTCCGCACCGCGTCGGGCCGGTTGGACGAGGTGACGGTCTGGCCCCACGGCGAGGTCGGGGACCAGCTGGCCGAGCTCGGCTGGCGCTGAAGACGGTCGCGGATCGCTCATGTCAGGCGGTCTCGCAGCCGGGCGTGGCGGAACTGGTAGACCGCGCCCGCCTGACGCAGCACACCGCGCCGGTGGGCGTCGGCGAGAAACCGGTTCAACCGCAGCGGTGTGTGCCCGAGGAGCGCCAGCCAGATCCGGCAGAGCAGATAGGCGCCCCACGACCGCGAAAGGGTCATGGTGACGCCGACCGCGAGCCCGAACACCGCACCCGCCGCGAGCCCCAGGCCCAGGGAAATGTGGTGGGACATGGCAATTCCGCCGACGACGAAGCCGGCGAGCCCGTAACTGAGACAGCCGATGTACCGGAACGCGAACCAGCCGAACAACGCCGACACGGCACCGGCCGGTAGTGCCCGGACGAGATGGAACGGGTCCCGCACCGCGCCGAGATCCGAGTGCGGCTGACTGAGCGCGATCGCGAACGCGTAGAACAGCCCGATCGCCACGGCCGCCGAAAAGGCGAGTGTCAGCGTCGCGACCCGGTCCTGGGCATGGGTTGCCGCCGGACTGGACGCCTGGGCCACACCGGTCGGCACCTTCACCCAGACATGGAGCCCCACGCTGAGCCCGAACACCGCACCGAGCACCGCCACCGCGCCGATCGGCAGCGACCAGACCAGCCCGATCGCGACGCTGATGGCGAGCCCGATCGCGAACCGGCCGAGAAACGACCACGCCGTGCCGTGGAACCGGACCTCCACCCGCTGCGCTCCCGCCCGCGTGCCCCAGCCCTGGGCGGCACAACCACCGACGGCGGTGGCTAGGCCGTAGGTCGTGGCCATGACGGGGCCGTCGGCCAGCAGCCCGGCGAGTGCGAACAGACAGGCCGCCGGCAGACTCAGGAGAACGCCCCTCGCGGGCCTGGACACCGACCGCACCAGGTGCCACCAGGCGAGCTCGGCGGTCCGGGTGCGCCGCAGGTGATGGGCCAGAAACGTCAACCACCGCCGGGCCTGGTCCGGGCGGTACCCGCGGACCGCGGTGCCCGGCGGCCGGGGACGGCCGGCGTAGGAGGCCGGCAGGAACGCGTCGAGCAGGTGGTCTTCGACCGCGGCACGGTCCGGGAAGCGCCGCTGGTCGGAAAGATCCGCCGGGTCGCTGGTGGGAGCGCGGTAGGCCGCGCGGGCCAAGTCGACCATCAGCGGGGTCGAAAGGGCTTGTGCGAGAGGGCTTTCGCTGTCGCGGCGCAACTGGTCGACCACGGGTTGCCAGCGGGTGTCGCCGGCGTGGTCGCGTGCGGTGAGGAACCGGATGGCGTCGTCGAGCCGCACCGGCTCGATCTCCACCACCGCGGCGCTGGCCAGCACGCCGCCGCGGCGGACCGCGTTCTCGTACTCCTCGGCCCGGCACGACACGACGAGCGGGCGATCACCCGCGATCGCCTGGTCGAGGGCGTCGATCGCCGCGGCGTGCATTCCCGGTGGCAGCTCGTCGAGGCCGTCGAGCACCGGGATCACCCGCTCGTCGGTCACCAGGCGGGCCGCGGCGTCGGTTCCGTACGCCACGGTGTTGCGCAGACCGGGATGGTCTTCCAGCAGCCTGCGGGCCAGCCAGTGCTGCAGGTGCTCCTGGTGGGGGTTCCAGGACGACAGCGGGAACAGCACCGGCGTCGGATCGCCCGCGGTGCGGTCGGCCAGCAGGGCGAGTGTCAGCAGGATCGTCAGCACCGTCTTGCCCGATCCCGGTGCGCCCAGCACGACCAGCTGGCGCACCGGAAGCTCGCGGAACTGGGCCGCCAGCTCGGAAATGTCGCCGCGGAGCACCTCGTGCACGGCGGTCACCGGCCGGCCGGTGCTCGACCACCGCACCCGCAGCGGCGCCGGCCGGTGCAGCGACCGGATCTCGGCTTCCGCGGTCCATTGCCGGGTCACGGCGGTGGCCAGTTCGCGCACTGCCCGGTCGAGGGGCGTGTCCGGCGCGTGCCGGTTCCCGGCGGTGGGGCCCGCCTGCGGCCCGGGGGTGGCGAGGCCCGGGTCGGACGTCAGAATCCGCTGGTGCAGCCGGCGGAGATCGGCACCCGGGTCGATGCCGAACTCCTCGGCCAACCGCGCCCGGGTCCGTTCGTAGTGGGTGAGGGCATCGGCCTGCCGGCCCGATCGGTACAGCGCGAGCATCAGCTGCGCGGCGAGCCGCTCGTCCCACTGGTGCTCGCCGGTGCGGGTCAGCAGCTCGGGCACCAGCTCCGCGTGCTGCCCCTGCTCCAGCCGCCGATCGGTCAGGTCGAGCTCGGCGGTGAACCGTTCCTTCTCCAGCACGTCGCGGACGCCGTTCAGCCATGAGCTGTCCACGCCGGAGAACGGGTCACCCCGCCACAACGCCAGCGCGTCGTCGAACAGTGCCATCGCGGCGGAACCGTCGTCGGCCGCTCGAGCTTGCCGGACCAGCTCGCGAAACCGGTGCGTGTCGATCAGGGCCTCGTCGACGGAGATCAGATAACCACCCGATTGCCGGACGATCTCCGCCCCGGCCACGGAGGCCAGTGCTCTGCGCAACCGGTGCAGGTAGCTGTAAAGCGTGTCACGCGCGCTTCGCGGTGGCCGGCCGGCCCACACCCGTTCGACCAGCTGGTCGGCGGACACGAGCCGGTTGGCCTCCACCAGCAGGACAGCCAGCACCGAGCGCTGCCGGAGAGGCCCCAGATCGACCACGCGGCCGTCGACACGAGCCTCGATGTCTCCCAGCAGACGGAACTCAGCCGTCATCATCCCACCCTCGCCGCGCTCCCGAACAATCGTTCACCAACCCGACAGCCGGACAGTCTGTAACCACCTTTACCGCATGTGGCCGCGCAACGGCAGGTTCGGCGGCGGAACATCGTCCGGTCCCTCTTCGCCGGTTCACCCTGAAAACCCCCTCCCACCAGGGGATTCAAGATGGGTTCCAGGTTTGCGCCCGGACTGCCGTGCAGGGTCGTCCAGGAAAGTCACCGGATGAGAAGGGGAATGAAAATGAGTGATTTCCGGAAGGTGCTCGTAGGAACCGCGGTTGCCGCCGCAGTGGCCGCGGGCGGCCTCGTCGGTGCGGGTACCGCCTTCGCGGCACCTGAACCGGTCGCGACGAACCAGGAAGCCGTCGCGCTGGCCGTGGACAACCTCGGCCTGAGCACCGGCGAAGCCAAGTCCGTGCAGAGGTTCCTGATCTACAAGCACTACGACCCCGGCACGGTCGACGGGCAGCTGGGCTCGAAGAGCTGGATGGCCATGCAGAGCTACCTCAGCAACTACGGCTACGGCTACAAGGGGACGATCGACGGGATCGTCGGCCCGCAGACGATCAAGGCACTGCAGCGCAGGCTCGCGGCCGGCTTCGGGTACACCGGTGCGATCGACGGGATCGCCGGGCCGGAAACCAGGTTCGCGTTCGAGTTCTTCGCCAACAGCTGGACCTGACGTACGCGAGCACTCCACGGGCGGTCAGCTGCGTGATTTGGGGGTACGCAGCTGGCCGCCGCTCGCTCGCTCTTATCGCCTTGTGGGCAACGGTAAAATCGAATCGTGAAGCTGTCCGGGGAACAGTGGCTGGCGCAGGTCTTCCGGCCGGCCGTGGCCGGGGTGAGCCGCGCTCGTTCTGCCGGCGTGGTTTCCGTGGATCCGTTGCGCCTGCTGGGAAGCCGGCTCGCGGCGCAGGTCGAGGCGCTCGGTGACACCGGGGTGCTCACCGACGAGCAGGAAAGCGCCGCGCTCGATGCCCTGGAGGAGGCCGGGATCAGGCCGGAAGTCCGGTCGGTGTCCACCTCTGCGTCGGCCACGAGTTCCTTCGCTCCCGTCGCTGTGCGAGCGGGTTCGGCGCCCGTCGTGGCCCCCGAGCCGCTCGACCCGCCGACGTTGCACGGGGTGCTGGTGGGGCCCCGGCAACTCGGGCAGCTCGGCGGACGGCCGGTGACGCTGATCTCGGCGGAGCTGTGGAGCGACCGGTTCCTGGTCGACCTCTACACCGACCCCGGCCCCGAGCACCGTGACAGGCGGGCGCGGGCCGCGCGTGAGCACCTGGAGTGGATGAAACGCCGACGCCGCGGGCAGGCCGGCGAGCGACCGGGCCGGGCCGTCGCCGGCTCGCCGCTGGCCGACCTCGCCTGGGAACTGCGCGACGAGCCGGGCACCGCGTACCGCCGGACCGGCGGCTCGGCCGAATCGGGAGACCATCTCGACCGGCAGCGGATGCAGTGGTCTCCGGCACCCCCGGCGCACTCCGGACGCCTGACCCTGCTCGCCACCGACACCGCCGGCACGATCGTGCTCGACGCCGAGATCCCGATCCCTCGCCCAACCATGTGACGCCGCGGCGGCGTCTTGGGCCAAGTGGATCAGACCACTTCACTCCCCCGTGCCCGCGCGGTGGGCCGCCCGGCGGTACCGCACGCGCAATCCTCGTGCTGGCAAAGGGAAACACTGGCGCGCGCGGCCGAAACTGGATTTGATCACTCCTGTCGACCTTGACCAGCAGGAGGAACAGATGATCCTCGAGCCGAGACGAGCACTCGCGGTCGCCGCCGTGCTCGCGGCCGGTCTCACCGGTCCCGGGCCGCAGGCGGCCGCCGCGCCCGCCGGTCCGGCGTCACCCGCGGCCGGCGCGCAGCGGACGATCACCCTGGTGACCGGCGATCACGTCGTCCTCGACGAATCCGGCGCCGCGCACGTCCGGCCCGCGCCCGGCCGGGAGAAAGTCGGGTTCCTCACGCAGAAGGACGTCGACGGCGACGTGCACGTCACGCCGTTCGACGCGCTCGCCGACGTCCGCGCCGGCCGGCTCGACCCGCGCCTGTTCGACGTCACGCGGCTGCTGGCCGGCGGGTACGGCGACGACGCACGCCCGGACATCCCGCTCATCGTGACCCACCCAGCGGGACCGCGCGCTCGCGCGATGGCGGCCGCGCAGGTCGTCCGCGAGCTGCCCAGTGTCCAGGCCACCGCCGTGAAAACCGCCAAGAGCCCGGCTTTCTGGGCCGGGCGCGACCCTTCGGCCGGCAAGATCTGGCTGGACGGCCCGGTGCACGCGGCGCTGGACCGCAGCGTCCCGCAGATCGGCGCACCGGAAGCGTGGAAGGCCGGCTACACCGGTAAGGGCACGACGGTCGCCATCCTCGACACCGGGATCGACGCCACCCACCCGGATCTGGCGGACGCCGTCGCCCAGGCGCGCGACTTCACGGCCAGCGCGTCCGGGACGACCGACCGCTACGGGCACGGCACGCACGTCGCGTCCATCGTGACCGGCAACAACGTCAAGTACATGGGCGTCGCACCGGACACGAAGCTGATGATCGGCAAGGTGCTCGACGACACCGGCAGCGGCGAGGAGTCCGAAATCCTCGCCGGCATGGAGTGGGCCGCGACCGGCGGCGCGCAGGTGATCAACATGAGCCTGGGCGACTACACCCCCAGCGACGGCACGGATCTGCTCTCCCAGGCGCTCGACGCCCTGACCGAGCGGACCGGCGCGCTGTTCGTGGTCGCCGCGGGCAACAACGGCAAGACCCCGGGTTCGCCCGCGGCGGCCCGGGACGCGCTGACCGTCGGCGCGGTCGACCACGACGACCACCTCGCGGACTTCTCCAGCCGCGGCCCGCGCAAGGGCGACAACGGGATCAAGCCGGAGATCACCGCGCCGGGCGTCGACATCACCGCGGCGATGGCCAAGGACAGCGCCCTGGCCAGGACCCTGCCGCACGCCGACGACACGCACCTGATCATGTCCGGCACGTCGATGGCCACCCCGCACGTCACCGGGGCGGCGGCGATCCTGGCCGGCGAGCACCCGGACTGGAAGGCCCCGCAACTCAAGGCCGCGCTGGTGGAGTCGGCCAAGCCCGACCCCGCCCGGACGGTGTTCGAGCAGGGCGGCGGCCGCGTCGACGTCGCCAAGGCCGCCGCGGGCACGCTGGTCGCCACCCCGGCCACGCTGAACGACGGCGTCCAGCGGTGGCCGCACGCCGACGACCAGCCGGTGCGCAACGTCGTGACGTACCACAACTACGGCACCACGCCGGTGACCGTGAACGTGACCGCGGATCTCGATGACCCGGCCGGAAAGCCCGCGCCCGCGGGCATGTTCACCCTGTCCGCGCCGACGTTGACCGTCGCCCCGGGCGCCGACGCGCCGATCACGCTGACCGCCGACACGACGGTCGACGGCCCGGACGGGAACTACACCGGCGTGCTCACCGCGGGCACGGTCCGCGTCCCGGTCTCGCTCACCCGCGAGCCGGAGAGCTACGACGTCCGGTTCGGTTTCCTCGGCACCGACGGGAAGCCGACGGCGGACTACGCCTACCGCCTGGTCGACACGCGGCAGGCCGTCCAGTACGTGCCCTACGACGCGTCCGGTTCGGTGGGCTTCCGGGTGCCGAAGGGGCACTACTACTTCGAATCCCAGGTCGCCACGGGCACCGGGATCGCGGTGACCATCGAACCCGACCTCGACGTGAGCAAGCCGGTCGACCTGACCGTCGACCCGCGGACGGCGAAGCCGGCGGGGCTCGTCCTGGACAACCCGAAGCTGACGGCGTTCGAGAAGAGCGTGGACTTCGCCCGCACCACCGCGTGGGGCGGCCAGGACGCGCTGGCCACCGAGATCCAGCCGGGTGCCTTCGGTGACGTCCTGGTCAACCGCTCGGCGACGACGGCGCCCGGGCAGTTCCGGTACTCCGTCGGCGGCCGGTTCGCCGTCCCGGACGCCCAAGGCCGCTTCGACGCCTCGCCGTCGCTCTACAGCGTGCGAGCCGACACCGACGGCCGGCTGCCCGCCGACCCGGTGCTGCGCGTGCGCGACCGGGACCTGGTGCACGTCCACAGCGTGCACGCGGCCGCCGAGCCGGGCACGGTCGGCACCCGGGAAAGCGTCATCACCAAGCCGCTGCCGTACACGCTGGAGGAGTACTACTCCCCGGAGACGCCGTGGATGAACTTCTTCCAGGTCACCAAGGCCGACGGGACGTACGTCAACCAGCTGTTCTCCAGCGCTCCCAAGGTGTACCCGCGGGTGCGGGAGGCGGCGGATTCCTACGGCCGCGCGGTGTTCGGCCCGGACTTCCCGGCCAACCCGGCCCGGCCGACGCGCTACGCGAGCCGGCAAGGTGATTCGATCGTCTTCCAGATCCCGCAGCTGAGCGACGCGACCCGGGACATGGAGGGCTTCGGCGTGCACACCGGCACGGCGGTGCTGTACCGCAATGGTGTGCAGGTGGGAGTCGGCCAGGACTCCAGCGGCGGGCTGTTCTCGGTGCCGCCGGGCCCGGGCACGTTCCGGCTGCACACCGAGATGACCCGGCCGTCGCCGCTGTCGAGCAAGGTGGTCGCCGACTACACGTTCGTCTCCGGCACGGTCACGGGTACCACGCCGCAGCGGCTGCCGCTGATGGCGATCAAGTTCGCGCCGGCGTTGAACGCGAACAACGCGGCATCGGCCTTCCTGCCGACGCTGGTCCCGATCGGCTTCTCGCACAACGCGGGCGGCACGGTCAAGCCGACGGCGATCCAGGTGTCCCACGACCACGGTGGTTCCTGGACCCCGGCTCCCCTGGCCGAGCTGGGCGGCCGGTGGTACACGGTGCTGGCCCACCCGTGGGGCGCGAAGTCCGTGTCCCTGCGGGGAACCGCGGTTGACGGCGCGGGCAACTCGGTGACGGAGACCATTGTGGACGCCTTCGTCCTGCGCTGAGCCGACCGGAGGCGGCTTCGCGAACGCGCGGAGCCGCCTCCGCCGTCAGCTGATGCTGTCGATCACCGGCACGAGCCTGCGCAGCAGGGCGACGAGCTGCCGGCGTTCCGCGGGCGAAAACGCCTCGAACGCTTCCGCCTGACGGGCCCGCCGGCCGGCCAGCAGCCGCGCCAGCCGCTCGTGCCCCTCCGGGGTCAAGGTCACGAGGACCTTGCGCTCGTCGTCGGGTGACCGCCGGCGCGTCACCACTCCGGCGCCCTCCAGCTGCTGGAGCATCCGGGTGGCCGTGGGGATGGACACGTCGGCGGCCGCGGCGAGCCTGCCGACCGGGAGCTCCGGCTCGTTCACCAGCGGCTCGAGCATCGTGACCTGCGGCAGCGACAGACCGGCGTCCCGGTCCGCGCCCGCCGACCGGGCCTTGCGCATGGCGAAGAACACGGCGTCGGCCGCCTGCACCAGCTCGTCGACCTCGGCGGGGTGGGGTGACTTGTTCCCGGTCGTCATGCGAGCTAGCCTAGCAAAGCAATAGTTAGCTACCTAACTATTAGGAGGCTAGATATCATGAGTGGCCGCATCGACGTGCACCAGCACCTGATCCCGCCGCGCTACCAGGAAGCGCTGGAGAACAGCGGCCAGACCGCCGGCGGGTGGCCGATGCCCTCGTGGAGCCCCGGTGCCGCGCTCGCGATGATGGACGAAGCGGGGATCGCCACCGGGGTGCTGTCCATCAGCGCGCCGGGGGTGCACTTCGGCGACGACGCCGCGGCCCGCGACCTGGCGCGCGAGGTCAACGACTTCCAGGCCCAGCTCGTCAGGGACACTCCTGACCGCTTCGGGCACTTCGCCGTGCTTCCGCTGCCGGACTTCGACGGCGCGGTCGCCGAGGCCGTGCGAGCCCTGGACGAACTGCACGCCGACGGCGTCGTCCTGCTGTCCAACGCACACGGCCACTACCTGGGTCACCCGGCGTACGAGCCACTGTGGACGGAACTGGCCGCCCGTGACGCCGTGGTGTTCGTGCACCCGGCCGAACCGCCGATCGCGCGCCTCGACGGCCTGCCCAGCCCCCTGCTGGACTTCCCGTTCGACACCACGCGCACGGCGCTCGACCTGGTGGCCCACGGCGTGTTCGACCGGCATCCGGAGCTGCGGATCATCCTGTCGCACGCCGGTGGCTTCCTGCCCTTCGCCGCGCACCGCTTCACCGGTGCGGCGATGTTCAACCCCGGCACCACCCCCGAAGGCATCATGGCCGGGCTGCGGAAGTTCTACTTCGACACGGCCCTGTCCGCCTCACCGACCGCGCTCCCGTCGCTGTTCGCCTTCGCGGAACCCGGCCACGTCCTCTACGGCAGCGATTTCCCGTTCGCGCCGAAGGAGTGGCGGGCCGAGTTCGACCGGTACCTCACCACTTACGAAGGCCCCGGTGCCGAACGCTTCCCCGACGTCGGCCGCGCGGCCGCGGAGGCGCTGTTCCCCCGGCTCCGGGAATGAGATCCGGGTCCGGGGCGTTGATCATCGGCATGTCCGACGAGACCGCAGAATTCAGTCCCACGGAGTGGGTGCAGGACCAGACCAAGACGATCCTGGAGACGGGGACCACCGAGGGGATCGAGGTGCTCGGGTCGCCGATCGTGCTGCTGACGCTGCGCGGCGCGAAGTCCGGCAAGCTGCGCTACACCCCGGTCATGCGGGTGGAGCACGCCGGGAGCTACGCGGTGGTGGCGTCCAAGGGCGGCGCCCCGGAGCACCCCGTCTGGTACCACAACATCAAGGCGCACCCGGAGTTCCCGCTGCAGGACGGGACCGTGACGAAGACCTACACGGCGCGCGAGGTCGAGGGAGCCGAACGGGCCGAGTGGTGGGAACGCTCGGTCGCGGCCTACCCATCGTACGCCGAGTACCAGACGAAGACCGACCGGCAGATCCCGGTGTTCGTGCTCGACCCGAAGTAAGACTCGATCACCCCTGACCGGTCGACGGCGCCGGGCCGAGTGCCCGGCGCCAATAACCGGTGACACTGCGGCGCACCTGCTCGACGTCGACACCACGTGGGTCCAGCAGCCGCTGCAGGGCGATCCCGCGCAGCTGCCCGACGACGGCGATCGCGACGTCGTCGGGCCCGAGGCCGGGATCGATGGTGCCGGCCTCGATGCCGGCCTCGACGTCTTCGCGCAGGTCGGCGCGGAAGGCGGCGTCCCGCTCGCGGAAGATCGGCGCCAGGTCGGGTTGCGTGGCGGCCTCGGCCCACAGCACCAGGAAAGCCTGGTTGAAGACACCGAGCCGGCCGAGTTCGCCGAGGTAGCCGTCGATCAGCCGCAGCAGGCGGTCGCGCCCGGGCGGCAGTTCGTCCAGCCCCGGCACGAACCCGGCCTGCGTGGTCCGGGCGAGCCGCTCGACCAGCGCCTGCTTGGCGCCGAAGTGGTGCGTGACGATGCCGCGGCTGTACCCGGCACGCTCCCCGACGCGCGCGAGCGTCAGCGAGCGAACCCCCTGTTCGACGACGAGTTCGGCGGCCGCGGCGAGCAGCGCGGATTCCGCCTGGTCCCGGCGTTCTTGCTGAGTTCGGCGGAGGGTGGCCATGGGCCGGAGCGTACCAAACTAACTTGCGTGTCGCCCAACAAGTATGTGTAGGGTGGGCGGCGTGGCAGGTACCCGTTCCAGGAGGTTTCCGATGCTCGGAACCGAAGACCCGGCCCGCGCCGCGGCCAAGGACGGTCACTGGAGCCATTTCGCCCAGGGCGACCGGGTACTGGTGTTCGGCGCGCCGGACCCGTCGACCGGCAGCCGCCGAGTCCGGCGCGGAACCGTGCTCTCCCCGCCTTCGCCCGACCTCATCACGATCGACTTCGGGAACGAGGAGTACGGAGAGCTGTCCCCGGCCGACCCGGTCCGGGTCAGCCACGCGGCCGGCGCCTGCCGGTGCGTGGTGGCGCTCCCGTGAAGCGCTGATCAAGCGGACAAGACGGATGGCCCGCCCTCCAGATCGCCCGATCCCGCGGGACCTGCCAGGGCACTCGCCGGTTCCGGCGTCGAACACTCCGGTCTTGGCCGCTCTCTCCCGCACCTGGACAGTCGTCTGAGGGCACGCCCACGTAGCCGACGCCGAGGCTCGCGACGACTATGTCCGTGGCCTGAGATGCGGGAAGAGCACTGTGCGTCGATGAGCAACCGCCGACCGCGCTTCTCGACCAGCAGCCGCCCGCGTGGAGCAAAGAGCCGGTCGTCCAAACGCGCCTCGAGATCAGGTCAGGAGGCCGCCGCCGCGGCGCAGCACGTCACCAGCTTCTCGCGCAGCCTCGCCGCCGCCGTGTGGGCTTCGACATCCAGGTACACGTCCAGGGCCTTCGTCCACGTCTGGTGCGCCTGGCCGGTGCGGCCCTGGACGTGCAGCACCTGCCCGGCGCCGATCAGGGCTTCAGCCTCCAAACGCCACTCCCCCAGCTCGACGGCGGCGTGGTGGGCGTGGCGGAAGTCGTCGAGCGCTTCGGCACGGCGGTGGAGCTGGAGGAGGATGTGGCCGCGGGTGTCGCTGGAGTACGCGCGCATCCCGGCCGCGTCCAGGGTCTGTTCGTGGCCGCCGGCCGCCGCGAGCAGGTCGGCCGCGCGCAACGCCCGCTCGATCGACTGCAGGGCGTCGGCTGTGTGGCCGGCCGCCTGCTGTGCCGTGGCGAGGTTGTTCCACGCGCGCCAGCCCGTCTCCGGCCGGGCCAGCCGGGCGAGGGCCTGCCGGCACAACGGGATCGCGTCGGCCGGGCGGGCGGCGTAGATCAGGATCCGCGCCAGGTTGACGAGCGTTTCGGCTTCGGCGGCGTGGTCCCCGCGGGCCCGGTCGAGAGCGAGCGCGGCACGCGCGTGTTCTTCGGCAACCGCGAAGTCGCCCAGCAGTAGGTGGGCGATGCCGAGCCGGTTCAGGTGCAGGGCCTCGGCGACGGCGTCGCCCTCCGCACGGGCAGCGCTCAGCGCGAGCCGGCAGATGGCCTGGACTTCGTGCGGCCGGCCCCGGGTGTCGAGGTAGGTCCAGTAGAGTCCGGCGATCGCGCTGACGGCGTCGTGCCGCCCGGCGCGCGCCGCGGTGTCGGCGAGGCCGAGCACCGCGCGCCCTTCGGTTTCGCACCAGCGCAAAGCGTCCGCGCGGGTGCCGAAGTGCAGCGGCGTGACGTCGTCGGCTGGGGGAAGCGGGTTCGGCCGGCCGCGGACGTCGAGCGCGGTGCACGCCGCGGCGATCGTGTGCTGGTACCACGCGAGAAGACGGTCTAGCACGTCGGCGCGTTCCTTGCCCTGCAACAGTTCCCCGGCGTATTCGCGGACGAGGTCGTGCAGCACCACCCGGCTGCCGGTCACCCGCCGCGCCAGGTGCAGACCGGTCAGTTCGTCGACGGCGTGCCGCGCGTGCGCGCCCGGGACGCCCGCCGCCGCGGCCGCGGCGGCCAGGTCGAACTCCGCGACGGGATGGGCCCCGACCGCGCGGAGGAACGCACGGGTGGCATCCGGGAGCGCGCCGTAGGACCAGCCGAGGACAACGCGCATGCTCACCGCGAGGTCACCGCCGACTTCCAAGGCGTCGAGCCGGCGTTGTTCGGCGGCCAGCTCGGCGGCCAGTTCGCCGACGGGGACGTCCGGGCTGCGCGCGATCCGCTCGGCGAGGATGACCGTGGCGAGCGGCAGCCGGTCGCACAGCTCGGCGATCCGCTGGGCGGCCGCCGGGTCTGCGGCGATCCGGTCGGGCCCGGCGACGCTGCCCAGCAGCAGCACGGAGTCGGCCGGGCCGAGCGCGCCGAGCACCAGGCGGCGGGCCGCGTGCCGGGTGGTCAGCTCGGGCAGCCGCGCGCGGCTGGTGACGACGGTGACACACCCGGAGCCGGGCAGCAGCGGCAGCACCTGCGCGCTGTCGCGGGCGTTGTCCAGCACGAGCAGCAACCGCCGGCCCGACAACGCCGTCCGCAGCCGGGCCGACCGTGCTTCGAGCGTCCCGCCGGCTTCCGTCTCGGTGATGGTCAAGCCCTGCAGCAGGGCGGTCACGGCGTCTTCGGGCGACAGCGGTTCGCCGGGGCCGAAGCCGTTGAGGTCGAGGTAGAGCTGCCCGCCGGGCAGGTCGCCGCGCACAGCGTGCGCCCACGCCAGCGCCAGCGCGGTCTTGCCGACACCCGCGGGGCCGGTGACGATCCCGATCGACGGCTCGCCGCGCATCAGCGCGTCCAGCGTCGCGAGTTCCACGTCCCGGCCGACCAGCCGCGGGGGCGGCGGAGGCAGCTGGGCGGGCACCGCGCGGCCGCCGCCGGCTTCGAGCTCGGGGTCGGCCTCCAGGATCCGCTGGTGCATCCGGCGCGCGCCGGGTCCGGGGTCGACACCCAGCTCCTCGGCGAGCGTCTTTCGCAGGTGTTCGAAGGCCTGCAGCGCCTCGCCTTGGCGGCCGCAGCGGTACTGCGCGGTCATCAGTAACGTGGTGAACCGCTCGTGCAGCGGGTACGCGGCCACGAGACCCGGCAGTTCGGCCGCGACCCGGTGGTGTTCGTCGAGCTCGAGCCGCAGTTCGGCGGCGAGTTCTTCAGCTCGCAGCCGCAGCTCGCGCAGGTGCCCGACGGCGATGGGCAGGTCGATGCCGACCCCGGCCAGCGGCTCCCCCCGCCAGAGCGCGAGGGCCTCCTCGACGCGGGCCAGCCGGGCGCGTGGGGGGCCGTCCGGCCCCTCCACCAGCCCGGAGAACCGGCTGACATCGATGTCTTCGGCGGGGACAGCGAGCCGGTAGCCGCCGCCCTCGGCCACGACCGCGCCGGCGCCGAGCACCTTGCGCAGCCGGGAGACACCGACCGCGACGGCGTTGCGCGTCTCCCCGAGCCGGTCGCCCCAGATCTGCTCGACCAGCTCGTCCGTGGTCACCGGACGGCCGCCGGCCAGCGCGAGAACGGCCAGCAGCGCGGCCGGCCGCCCGCCGGGCAGAGGCACGGTCTCACCGTCGATCCGCACGAGCAGCGGACCGAGCAGGTGAATGTCGAGGGTGCCCACGAGCCCACGGTACCCACGACGCCTTCGTCCGATGGCCGCATTCGCCCACCTCGTCCGGCGATTTTCGGCTAGTGGCGGCATGGCAGGCGAAGTCTTTCGAAACCGCGACAGCGGACAGCGGGCCGCAGGACGGTTGGCTGCGCCCTCGCCGACACCGCCCACGCCCTGCCGATCAGTGCTCGGACAGCTCCGTGAGCAGCGCGGAGACCTCCGCGCTCGATCGGGCCGAGCCGTGCCGGCAGGCGGCGGTCAAGCCGCGGGACCCGGTCGCCGCCGAGTCGCATCGCGATGCCGGCGCCACGCGTCGTCGACAGCACCGCGCGCTTCGGTGGACAGTGGCGCCCAGCAGGACCCGGGACATCCGAGCGACGACGCGGTCCCACGAGGCTTCGGTGCGCGGACCGCCACAACTACCCGGCTCCCCGTTGCCGGACCGTTACCGGCCCTGTGTCAAGGGCCGTTTCGAGCACGACTCGGCCCACGTTTCCGGGACGTGTCCGCCGATCGTTTCGGGCGCTGCAGAAGCGTGATCAGCGGTCCGGTCATGGCCGTGGTGAACACGGCCATGATGACGAGAACGGTGTAGAACTCACGTCCGATGATCTTCGCCTCCCAGCCGGCGTTGAGTGCGATCAGTTCCGTGAGGCCGCGAGTGTTCAGCAGAACGCCGACCGAGAGGGCGGCACGCGTCGGCATCCCCGCCAACCGCGCGGCGATCGTGCCGCCACCGATCTTGCCCGCGATGGCGAGTGCGCAGATGAGGACGAGCAACGCCCAGGTCCCTCGGCTCAGGCCGCCGATGTCGACCGAAAGACCGGTCACCACGAAGAAGACCGGCAACAGCGCGGAGCTTTCGCTCTCGACCGAGCCGAGCAACTCGGGGTCGTGCGCGCCATCCTCTTCACGAGGGGTGATCAGTCCCATGAACAGGGCGCCGAAGATGAAGTGCAGTCCCATCTTCGCGGTGCAGTAGGCCGAACCGATCGCGAGCGCGGTGAGCACCGGGACCCTGATGCGTCGCGAGTTCGAGGACCGCATCCAGCGCCGAAGCGCGGGGCGGACGATCCACCACATCACGGCGAGGTAGGCAGCCAGGAAGAAGAACATGGTGCCGACGGACCCGCCGTGCACCGAGGCCAGCGGCACGGCGAGCAGGGACCATCCGGCTATATCGATGATGCTCGCCGCGGCCAGCGCGACGATACCCGCCACGGTACCGATCAACCCGCGTTCGCGGAGTATCCAGCACAGCACGGGAACGGCGGTGATGGACAGCGCACACGCTGTGAAGAGGATGAAGGTCGCCGGCGTGACGGCGCTGCCGCTCGGCGTCGAAAGCTCGGTGCCGAACAGGAGCTTGCCCAGTCCCGCGCCCAGCAGCAGAGGAACCACCAGTGCGCCGACAGCGACGAGCAGGGTGCTGCGCAACCGGCCACGGAGGACGCGGAGATCGAGCTCGTAACCGATGGCGAACAGGAATAGCACCAACCCGAGCTGGGAGATGACGTTGAGAAAAGGAAGTATCTCCTTCGGGAAGATCACGCCGGTCAGCTGTGCGGGCAGGACACCGAGTACGAGACCGGCTGCCATCTGTCCCATGACGGCCGGCTGGCGGATCCGTTCACACAGCGGCCTTACCGCGGTCGCCACCGCTATGATCACGCCGACGGCGAGAAGTACCGAAATGGCCAGGTGTTCTGTACTCATCGCCACAGTTCCGTGTTCTTCGGCGCTGCCGAAGCAACGGTACGGATGTCGGGCACGTCAGTCCTCCACTACTCGCCGAGAATGTGCTGTCGAACGAATCAGCCGAGCAGGACCGGGCCCGAGCGTGCCGGCAAATCGCGAATCCGCCGCAGCGGCGAGAGAACGAGTGGCACGGTGGCCAGGACAGCCGTTGCGGTGATGCACCACATCGCGGCCCGCGGTCCGTACACAGTGGCGAGTTGGCCACCCATCAGTGCGCCCAGCGGAAGCGTGCCGTAGGTGACGACACGCATGCTGGCCGACACCCTGCCGATCGTGTCGTGCGGGCAGTAGGTCTGGACGAACGTCGCGGTGATCACGTTGGGCACTACCACTCCCGCGCTCACCACCAGGCCACCGACCACGAGGAATGCCAGTGCATAACCCTTGTCGGTGAGCGGGAGCAACAGTGCGAAGGGCATCGCACCGAGCTCGCACACCAACAGTGCGCGCGCTGATCCGAGCGCCTTCGACAACGGCGCGGCCGCCAGCGCACCGGCGATACCGCCCACCCCCACCACGGCCAGCAGCGTGCCGATCGCCCCGGGCGCCAGCGCGACCGTCCTGGCCAAGAACACCACGAGAACCGCCTGCAGCGCACCGGCAGCCAGGTTGGCCACCGCCGCGTACCCGGTGAGGGTGCGCAGCAGCCCGTCCGTCCAGACCAGACGGAGGCCGTCCGCGATCTCGCGGAAGACGCCGGTGTCGTGCGGGGTGTCGTCGGTCTGCACGCGCCTCGCGGCACCCGGACGGACGACGCCGAGACACAGCGCGGACACGACGAAGGTCACTGCGTCCAGCAGCAGTCCGGTCACCGCTCCGGCGACCTGTACCAGGACGCCACCGACACCGGGTCCGGCCACTTGCGCGGCGTACTCGGTGCCCTGCAGCCTGCTGTTCGCGGTGGCCAACCGGTCCCGCGGCACCAACGCCGGCACGCACGCACCGTAGGCCGTCGAGTAGAACACCGACGCGGCACCGCCGAGCAGCGCGACGGAGAGCAGCTGCCACAGGGTGAGCAGGCCGAACCACGCGGCCACAGGCACGCTGACCAGCAACAACGCGGAGGCTACGTCACTGACCAGCATGACCCGCCAAGCCGGGAGGCGATCCACCCAGGCTCCCGCGGGCAACCCGATCAAGAGCCACGGCAGCCACGTCGCCGCGCTGAGCAGCCCGATCTGGAACGGGCTGGCGGACAGGGCGGTCACCGCGATCAGTGGCATGACCACGACAGTCGTGGCGCTGCCGAACTTGCTGCTCGCCTCGCCGATCCAGAAGATCATGAACGAACGTCCATCGGTCAGTGCCACCGGATCACCGCCGCACCGGCGCACAACCCGCCGCCCGCCGCGGCCACGAGGACGTGGTCCCCACGTCGCAGTGGCCGTGCCTGATGGGACCGGTGGAGCGTCAGTGGCACCGAGGCGCCCGCGGTGTTCCCGCACCGCTCGATGGTCATCGGCAACCGTTCCGGGTCGACACCCAGATCGGCGGCCAGCGCCTCCAGCATCCTGCTGTTCGCCTGGTGCACGACGAACCGGTCGATGTCGGCCAGCCGCAGCCCGCAGTCGTCGACCACCTCCTGCACGAGCTTGCGCAGCGTGGTGATCACGTAGTCCCGCACCATCGGACCGTTCATCCGGAAGTAGTGCTCGCCCGCCGCGCGTGCCGCCGAATCCAGCGGTGTCCGGGTGCCGCCGGCCGCGACGCCGACCTCCTCATGGTGCTCGCCATCGGTGACCAGCCGGGAGGCGAGGATGCCGTACCCGTCCGGCACGTCGCCGAGCAGCACCGCTCCCGCACCGTCGCCGAACAAGCTGACCGTGCGCCGGTCCGAGTGGTCCATCAGCACGGAGAACATGTCCGCGCCGATGACCAGCGCGCTCGCGTGGTCCCGGCCCGCCAGCATCCGCCCGGCGATCACCAGCGAGAACACGAATCCGGCGCAGACCGCGTTCACGTCGAACGCGGGCACCCCCCGCAGTCCGAGTTTGTGCTGCAGGATCGCGGCCGTGGCGGGCTGGGGCACGTCCGGCGTGCAGGTCGCCACGATCAAGGCCTCGAGTCCGTCCCGCGCTTCACCGAGTGCCTGCCGGGCGGCCGGCGCGGCGAGGTCGGACGTGGTCTGCCCCTCGGCCGCGTACCGCCGCTCGTGGATACCGGTGCGTTCGACGATCCACTGCTCAGGGGCGCCGGTCCAGGCGCTGATCTCGGCGTTGGTGATCACGCGCGGCGGCACGTACGAGCCGAGTCCGCGGATTCCGACGGCCATTGCTGCCCTCCTGTCAGGTCGCGAGGCTCGCCGTCATCAGCGCGAGCCGTTCGTACTGGGTCCGGTAGTCGACCGCGGCGGGCAGCAGCGTGAGCTGCTCGGCACCGGCCGCGACCATCGCGGCCAGCTGCTCGGTGACCTCGGCGGAACCGCCGGCCACGAGGTAGCGCTCGAACCGGGCGGGGGTGAGCGCGTAGACCGAGCCCAGGAACGCCGCGGCTTCCCGGCGGGCCCGCGCCGGGTCGCGGTCGTCCACGTTCACGAACACCGTCATCCCGACCGACGGAGCCGGACGGCCGGCGTGCCGGGCGAGGACGCCCAGCAGCTCCGCACGCCGGGCGAGCTGGCCGGCGTCCAGCCACAGACCGAGCCAGCCGTCGCCGCGCCGCGCCGCCCTGGTCAGGGCCGCTTCACTACGCCCGCCGATCCAGACCGGCGGCATCAGGGCCGCGGGCGCGAGGTCCGGGACGTCGAGGTCGTACGGCGACGGGAGCCGCACCGCCCGGCCGGACAGCATCGTAGGCAGCGCGTCGAGTAGCACGTCGGTGCGCCTGCCCCGCTCGTCGCGCGGTATCCCGGCCGCGGCCCACTCCGCGGGGTTCTCCCCGCCGACGCCGACGCCGAGCAACACCCGGTGGCCGGACAGCACCTGCAGTGAGGCGATCTGCTTGGCCACCCACGCCGGCTGGCGCATGGCGGCGAGCAGCACACCGAAACCGAGCCGCACCCGCCGAGTCACGGCCGCCGCGACCGCGAGCGCGGTCACCGGCTCCACCAGGCCGGTGTGGAAGGCGAGGTGGTCGACCGCCCACACCGAGTCGAACCCGAGCTCCTCGGCCAGTACTGCGGCGTCCGCCACCGGGTAGCTACCGCGGCCGGCGATCTCGAGCGTCGGCAGCACCACGCCGAACCGCACGGTCATCGGGCGTCCTGCCGGGCGGCGCCCAGCCGCTCCACGTGTTCGGCGAGGTCGTCCAGCCTCGGGTACCGGTAGACGTCCTTGGTGCGCAGGACCACGCCGAGCCGCTTCTTCACCAGTGACACCACCCGCAGCGCCACCAGCGAGTGGCCGCCGAGGGCGAAGAAGTCGTCGAGGGTGCTGACCTGGTCGAGCCCCAGGACTTCGCACCACGCCTGAGCTATGAGCGTCCGAACCTCACCGCGTGGCTCGGTTCCCCCGATCGCCGACGTGGTGGACACCGAGGGCAACGCCGCCAGATCGACCTTGCCCTGTGCCGTCCTCGGCACCACGTCCAAACGGACCAGCGCGGTGGGAACCATGGCAGCCGGCAACCGCTCCCGCAGGTGGGCCAGCAGCCGCTCCGTGCACTCGTGTGCCGAGGTGTAGTAAGCGAACAAGTTTCCGTCCCGCACCACAGCGACCGCGAAGTCCACGCCGTCCACCTCGGTCAGCACGGACTCGACCTCGCCGAGCTCGATCCGGTGTCCCCGCACCTTCACCTGCCGGTCCTGCCGGTCCAGGTAGAGCAGCGTGCCGTCCGGACGCCGGCACACCCGGTCGCCGGTGCGGTACAACCGGTCCCCGCCGCCGGAGAAGGGATCCGCGACGAAGCGGTGAGCTGTCCGGCCCGGATCTCCGGCGTATCCCGTGGCCAGACCGCCGCCGACGTACAGCTCGCCGGTGACACCGACGGCCACGGGACGCAGCCGGCGGTCCAGCACGTGCACCCGCCGGCCGGGAAGCGGTGCGCCGATGTGCGGTTCGGCGCCGGTGATCGGCGCCGCGGTGACGTCCACGGTGCACTCGGTGGGACCGTACAGGTTCACCGCGGAGCGGATGTCGCCTTCCGCCGCCAGGAGACCGAGATCGCGCCACATCTCCCCCGGCACTCGTTCACCACCGAGGTAGAGCCGCAGCCGGCCCGGTGACACCGCGGCGAGAACCTCGTCCCGCACCGCCGCCCAGTGCGACGGGGTCGCGTCGACGTCGGTGACCTCGTGGTACCGCAACCAGTTCCCGAACCGGACGGGGTCGAGCCTGGTGTCCTCGTCGACCAGGTGCACGGCGTCGCCCCGGCACAGCCGCAGCCACTGCTGCACCGACGCGTCGAACGCGGTGCTCGCGTTGCAGACCACCCGTGCGTGTTCCGCCGGGTAGCACCCGGACGACTCCAGCGAGGCGAACAGCAGCGCCACCGAGCCGTGGGGCACCGCGACGCCTTTCGGCCGTCCGGTCGAACCGGACGTGTACATCAGGTAAGCGGTGTCCGCCGGGTCCGCGGTGACGGGCCCGATCGGCCCATCCGTCCCGGGGCCGGGCCTCAGCACCGGCACGCCCGGCGCCCACGGCAGCCGGTCCGCGAGGCTGACCACCAGGTCCAGACCGGCGTCGGCGGCGATGTCCGCGAGCCTGCCGTCCGAGTACGACTGCTCGAGCGGCACGAAGCAGGCTCCCAGCCACCAGGCGGCCAGCTGCGCACGCACCAGCTCTGTCGTGCGGGGCAGGTGCACCCCGATCCGGCTGCTCCGCCCCACCCCGCATCCGGCCAGTCGCCCGGCCAGCGCACCGACCCGGGCCACCAGCTCGGCAAAGCTCAGCTCACCGTCCACACCGGACACGGCGATCCGGTCCGGGTGCTCGCGAGCGGTCTCCGCGAGCCGCGCCAGCACCGGACGGACCGGACCACGCAGGTCGGTGCGGGACCACCGGTCCAGGTCGGCCCGTTCGCCGGCGGGCGTCGACTCCGCGGTACCGACGGGTGCCCGTGGATCCGCCAGCAGTGCGGCCAGCAGCCGCGCGAAGTGCGCTGATGGATCGGCGGGAACGCCGTGGCCGGGCAGCCGCAGGACGAGACCGTCCGCGACACCCAGTTCCCACTCGCGCTGTCCACCAGATGCCGCCGCGTCCGTCACGAACCGGACCCGCACCTGTCCTCGATCGTCCACACCGGATTCGATGAGTGCGGCGGCCGCGCCTGCCAGTTCGACGAGGCTGAGACGTTCGTCGACGTCCAGTTCGTGTTCGGCGCCACCGGGCCAGGCCACGACCGCTCGCCCGGACCACCGGCCGAACAGCACGGCGGTCGCGGCGAGCAGCACGTCGGCGGGACGCACCCGGGCGTCCTCCGCGCACCTCCGCACCCGGGCGAGGCTTTCCTCGGGCAGTGCGACGACCGGACCGGTCTGCTGGGCTCCCCGGTTCACCGGGTCACCACCTCTCCGTGTTCAGCGAGCACCGCCGGATCAGCCCGCGAGCGCGGCGGTCGGCGCGGGCAGTACCAGCGACCCCGGAGAGCAGTCGCGCAACCCCACCGGGTCGCCCATTGCCACCACGATCCGCCGGTCTCCCCGAAACGGGTCGCGTCCGTGCGCCGCGAGCAGGTTGTCCACGACCATCACGTCGCCGACCTGCCACGACTCGCGTACCACGGCCACGTCGTAGGCCTCGTTCAGGGCGGCCACCTCCGACTCGGTGAGCGCTTTCCCATCGCCGAGGGCGGTGTTGAACGGCAGGCCGTCCCGGCCCAGCTCGTCGACCAGCACCTCGCGGATCTCCGGGTCGAGCGACCACTCGCTCCAGAACGCCGCGTGGTTGAACCACACTTCGTCCCCGGTCGACGGATGACGGATCAACGCGGGCCGGACCTGGGTCGTACGGAGCGCGTCGTCCGGGCCCCACTCGCAGGCAATCACGTTGGCGGCGCAGTAGCCCAGCACGGCCTCGCGGTCGGTCACGGCCAACGCCGTCCGCCAGTCCAGCGAAAGATGCGGGCCGTAGTTGCGGGTCAGGCACCAGCCGGCGCGCCGGAACCGATCGACCAGTTCCGGCGGCAGCGCACGAAGCACGGCACGCACGTCCGCGACCGGTGTCGCGCCGCCCTCCTCGGGAGCGACGAGGCAGCCGAACAGCAACGTGCCGGGGAAGGTCAGCGTGTAGCTGTTCTCGTTGTGCATCCTGATGCGCTGAGCGGGTGGCAGATCGGTGGACGAGAACACTTCGTCGCCGTAGTCGGTACGCGGCGTCGCCTTCTCCCGGTACTCCGCACGCTGCTCGAACAGCGCGTCGCGCAACACTGCGAAGTCCTCCGGATCGCGCATCGGCAGTCCGCGCAGCAACAACGCGCCGTGGCGGTCCAACGCCTGCCGCAGAGCCGGCCGGTACCGCGCGAGCCAGGACGCCGCTTCGACGGGGTCGGTGAACTCCGGTGTCGTGATCGCGGCGGGCTTCCCCGGCCGCACCACTGTCTGTGGCTCGTGCATCGGTGCTCCAGGATCAGTTGTGCGCGGTCAGGTCGAACGCGAACGAATCGATGTGTCGGGGAAGGTCCGCCCAGACCTCCGGCGTGTAGAAATGCCCGCCGGGCAACGGGGTCACGGTGAGCGGGCCGTCGCACACGGCGCGCCAGCGCGTGGCGACGTCCGGGTCGATCACCGGGTCGTCGACCCCGTGCAGCACCTGCACCGGCAGGCCGGTGCGCACGCCGGGCCGGTAGCGGTAGGTGTCGCGGATCCGTACGTCGGCACGCATCAGCTCGACGGCCATCTCCGTCAGGTCCGGATCGTCTCGGACGTAGTCGGGCAGCAGGCCACCGATCCGCATCCACTCGAGCAGCCCGGCGTCGGTGTCGTCGACGGACGGGAAGCGGTCCCGCTCGGTGAGCCCTCGGTCGGGGGCGTTGCACGCGGACAACACCACCACGCCGGGCAACGGGTCGCCTCGCCCGGCCATCCCGGTGACCACGTCGAACGCCATCCAGCCGCCCATGCTGTGTCCGAACAGGACGTACGGCCGGTCGGCAGCACGCCTGACCGCCGCCGTCGTGTCGTCGATCAGCTCGGCCCAGTCGTGGGCGTACGGTTCGGCGAACCGGCCCTCGCGGCCCGGGTAGCAGACCAGCGCGAGGTCGACGTCCGGACCCAGGACGTGCGCCCAGGCACGGTAGGAACCGGTGCCACCACCGCAGAAACCGAGGCACACCAGAGTCCTGTCGGCGTTGGGCCGGTGCACCGGGCGTACGACGTGGGTGTCACCGGCGGCACCACGCGGCACGTCAGGACTCTCCGGCCAGCTGCCGCCGCAGGCTGCGCGGCCGCATGTCCGTCCAGTTCAGGTCGACGTAGTCCACGCAGGACTGGCGATCCGCCGGTCCGGACACAGCGGTCCAGCCAGGGGGGACGGCGATGTGCTCGGGCCACAGCGAATGCTGGTCCTCGTCGTTGACCAGCACGAGGAACGTGCCGTCCTCGTCGTCGAACGGGTTCATTCGAGTCCTCCGTCACACCAAGCGGTTCTGACTCAACGTTAGGTCCTCGGCAACGACTCGAGCGGCAGTTCACCCGGCACCATCCGGGCAGATTCCGCCGCCGCACCGGTGCCGTCGAGCACGGAACCCGCGACACCGAGGTCGAAGGGGAGATCGAAGTGGTTGCGCTGCGCCACGGTCACGTCGATGACACACCCACCCCTCGCCCGCGCGGTCGCGGCGAACTCGTCGTGCTGGCGCGCGAACTCGTCGGTCTCCCACACCCCGCGCGCCACCACCAGTGGCGGCAGCGAAGGCGGCAGCCAGCGCACCGGGCTGTTGCGGCTCGCCGACACCGCGTCGAGGCCGAGCGGGTCGTTGACGTAGGTGTGCCGCAGCGGTTCGAGGTCGTAGACCCCGCTCAGCAAGGTCCCACCGTCGAACAGGTCCACCGGATGCCGGCCGTCGGGCGTCCAGCCGGGCTGCAACGCCATGGTGACCAGGTGTGCCCCCGCCGAGTGACCGCTGAGGTGCAGCCGTGACGGCGCGCCGGGCAGCTCGGCGAGATGGGTCGCCAGGTACCACAGGCCGGTGCGTACCTGCCGGACGATCTCGTCGAGTGAGTGCTCGGGTGCGAGCCCGTAACCGAGTGCGGCGAACGCGACACCCCTCGGTACGAACTCCAGCGCCGGGAACGCCGCATCGGCCTTGCCGAGCTGCTGCCAGTACCCACCGTGCACGAACACGTGCAGCGGCGCACGTCTTCGCGTCGAGGGAAAGTAATCGAACCGCGAGGACGGCTCCGGACCGTAGGGCAGGTCGGTGTGCACGGCGAACGTGGCACGAGCCGCGGCACTGCGCCGGGCGTACTCGTCGAGGTAAGGCCCGATGTCGGACACACAACTGCTCGGCGAGTACTGCCGGTCCAGCTCGTCCCGGTCGTAACCGGCGTATCCGGCGGCCGGCATCACATCGCCCCGCGCACGGACCACAGTTCGGGGAACAGCCTGCGTTCACCCGCCTGCCGCAGCCAGGCGACCCCGGACGTGCCGGCCGTGCCGGTCTTCACCCCGAGCACCCGCTCGACCACCAGTACGTGCGTGGCCTGCCACCGGGCGAACTCATAGGCCACGTCCACCAACGCCTCACCCAGCCTGTGCAGGCCGGCGAACCGTTCCCGCTCTTGATACACGCGTTTCCAGGCCAGCTCCACCGCCGGTCGCGGCCGGCCGGATCCTTCGCCGCCCAGGCAGCCCTCCGGCAGGTCGATCCCGTACTCGGCGAACCGATGCAGCACCACGTCGTAAAGGCTGGGTTCCACCAGGGCCGCCGTCAGGTCCGCCGCCACCCTGGGATCGTCCAGGTAAGGCCGCATCAGTTCACGGTTCTTCTTGCCCAGTACGCACTCCCACTGCCTGAACGCGTAGGACTGGAACCCTGACCCGTCGCCGAGCACGTCGCGGTACTCGAGGTACTCGGCCGGGCTGAGGGTGGCCAGCACACTCCAGCCCTGGGTGGTCAGCCGCTGCACCTCGTGCAGCCTGCGCAGCCCGGCGAGCGCGGCGACCTCCCGGCCCGCCGTGAGCAGGTCCCGTGCCGCGCGTGCCTCCAGGTAGCTCAGCTTGAACAGCAGCTCCATCACCTGGGTCGTGATCAGGAAGCAAGGTTCCGCGGTGGAGGCGGTACGAGGGCGCTGCAGGGACAGCAACTCGACCGAGTTCACGTAGCGGCTGAACTCCGTGCCGGTGGCAATGGCCGTCCCGACACTCGCCGCGGTCTCGCTCGTGGTCGTCATGAGGTTGCTCCGCTCGGAGATGGGTGGCGTTGCCGCATGGTGTCGACGAGCAGGTCGAGGCCGTTGCGAAACTGCTCCGGGTGGCCACCGAAGCCGATCCGCATCCGATCCGGGTGCCCGAAACACGACCCGGGCACCGCGAGGGCACCACGGCGTTCGAGCGCGTGGCACAGCGCGTCGCTGTCCAGGCCGCCGAGCACAGCGGGAAACGCCGCGACTCCGCCGAGTGGCTCGGGCAACGCGACCAGGTCGGCGTTGTCCACCGCCCAGCCGAGCAGCACCTCGCGGTTCGCCGCCGCCTGCCGCAGGCGCGGTCGCAGCAGCGCCTCCGGATCGCGGAGCACCGCGGTCGCCAGCAGCTCGGCCAGCGGTGAGGTGCTGATCGAGACGTAGTCGCGGATCCTGACCATGTCTTCGACCAGGCCCGCCGGCGCGGAGCACCAGCCCACGCGCAGTCCGGGCAGGCCGTACGCCTTCGACAGGGTGCCCACCGAGATGACCCTCGGCAACGACGCCGACGGGTCGGGCAGTGGTGCGTCCCGGTAGGTCAAGTCGGCACTGGCCGCGTCCCACAACAGATGGCAGGGGTGCCCCTCGAGCAGGCCGAGAAGCTCGGCGTACTGGTCGTGGCCGAGTGTCGTTCCGGTGGGGTTGTGCGGGAAGTTCACCACGACGGCCCTCGTCCGCGCGGTGAGGGCGGCGCGCAGCCGCTCCAGGTCGGGACGGAAACCGTCCGCCGGGTCGAGGATCCAGGGCACGAGCCGGGCGCCGAGAGCTTCCGCGATCGAGGACAGTGACTGGTAAGCCGGTCGCAGCACGACGATCTCGTCGCCCGGCCGCACCAGCGCGGTGAGAGCGAGGAAGAGCGCTTCGGTGGAGCCGTGCGTGACCATGATCCGGTCCGGCCTGCCCGTTCCGACGCGGCGCGCGATCAGCTCGCGCAGCGGCAGGCAGCCGAGCGACGGGCTGTCCCGGAACACCAGTGCGTCCAGCTCGCCGACCGGGATGCCGAGCCGCTCGCGCAGCTCGCCGAGCGAGTAGTCCTGCACCCCGGAGCCGGAGATGTCCAACGGGAGGTCGAAGTACCTGTCCCGCAGCCAGTCTTCCAGCGGCGCGGGCACGATGTCGTTGAGTGCCAAGGTTCAGCCGATCACCCTGGTGTCGGGAGCGACCCGGCCCGGCCTGGTTCTGCGCAGGTCGACAGCGAGGTTCACCCGCTTCAGCCACCGGTCGTTGCCGTCGTAACGAGGGGTGAAAGGCCTGCGGCCGTGCACCGCGTTGCGGTTGTCGATGAAGCCGAGCTCACCCGGTCCGAGCAAGACGTCGTAGAGATTGGCGTCCAGGTGAGCCACGAGGTGGTCCAACGCGCGCTTCGCCTCTTCGTCGTCCTCGGCTGCCACGGAGGTGAAGTCACGGTCGATCCGCAGTACCGGGGCGTCGACCGGACCGCCGAGCACCGGAGCCTGCGTCACGCCGGTGCCGGTCGTGCTGAGGGACATGTCATGGGAGTGGTCGGCGGCGAAGACGAACCTCGGCTCCGCCAATACGGCGCGCACGTCCTCCGGCAGCACCGTGGCGTCCACGTAGGACAGTGTCGTGGGTGTCGGTTCTCCACTGCGGAGGCAGAGCAATCCGACGTAGTCGGCCCGGTGCGGCGAGAAGGCGTCCTCCGTGTGCCAGGTCAGCTCCTTGTGACTGCTCGAGCTGACCAGGCTCTCCTCCATGCCGTGGATGGGCAGGACATCCGTGACGATGCGGCCGTCCTGCTGGGTGCTCCAGCCGATCGCGTCGCCCAGCAGAGCCCCCTCCAGCATCAGAACGAACCCGGCCAGGAGCGCTTCGACGGTGTCCTCGTCACGCCAGTGCCTCGGGGTGGCGCCGAGCAGCGACTCCTGCAGCGGGTTGCCGGCCACCACGACCGCCTGGGCGCGTTCGTCGAGCCTGGCCCGGTTGACCGCGCGACGCAGGCCCTCCGGGAGTTCCTGCGCGATCACGTGCACATCGGCGAGGAACTCGGCCGCCTCCGGGTGCCAATACTCCTCGGCCGCCGCGCTCGCCACGTCACGCAAACGGTGGGACTCGGCCTCGCTGAGGACGTGGCGTACCACGTGCTGACCGCGTGGCCGCGCCGAGCCGTCGAGCACGGCCGGGCCAGGACGAACATCTGATCGGGTCATTTCACTTGCCTTCCGTAGCGTCGCCGGTCACCTCGGCGGACCGGCCGGTGCCACCGCTGATCGGTTCGAACAGTTCACCCGCGATCACGGCCAGCGCGTCGGGCTGGGTCATGTCGAGGTGTCCACACGGGACGGTGGTCACCGCGACCACGCCGTCCACATAGGGCTCCCAGTGCCGCGCGGTGACGGGCTGCTCGGTCTCGAGGCCCGCCACGAACAAGCGGACATCGCCTTCGAACACGGCAGGCTCACTGTGGCGCAAGAGCTCCACGGTCGCGCCGGCCGCGGCGTCGAGCGCGTCCACGAGAGGGCCGGGGAGATCGGCTGTCACCAGACCCTCCCTGCGGATCAGGTCCGCGGTGCGCACCATCGCGTGGGCCGGGAGGGGAATGCTCTCTTCGGCCTCACGCGGCACAGCGTCGAGCACCGCGAGCACCGCCACCTCCTCGCCGAGCTGCTGCAGACGGCACGCCACCGCGTGGGCGATCGTGCCGCCCAGCGACCAGCCGAGAAGGTGGTACGGACCGTGCGGCCGCACCTGCCGGATCTCGTCGACGTAGCCGTCCACCAGCTCGGCGGCCGACCGCGGTACGGCGGTGCCTGGGTCCACCGCCCAGGACTGCAGCCCGTACAGCGGTCGGCCGGCGTCCACGTACCGCAACAGCCCGCTGTAGCACCAGGCAAGTCCGGTGACCGGGTGGAAGCAGAACAACGGGGACTCGTCGCCGCGCGTACGCAGTGCCAGTATCCGGCTCGCGGCCGGTGTGCCGGGGTCACCGTCGAGCCGCACGGCCAGCCCGGCGGAAGACGGCGCCGCGAACAGGTCGGCCAGGCTCACCGACCGGCCGAGCACCGAGCGAATCCGGCTGATCAGGCGGGTGGCCAGCAGCGAATGCCCGCCCAGTTCGAAGAAGTTGTCGTGCGGGTCGACCGACGGCACACCCAGCACCTCGGCGATCAGGCCGCACAGGATGTCCTCGAGCGGCGATTCGGGTGACCGGGTGCCGGCGGCCGTGGTGAGCAGTGGCGCAGGGAGGGCCTTGCGGTCCAGCTTCCCGCTGCTGGTCAACGGGAATTCGTCAAGGGTGACGAAGACCGTGGGCACCATGTACTCCGGCAGCCGCTGGGCCAGCTCGCGGCGGGCGGTCTCCCGGTCGAACCGTGCGCCGGTGACGTAGGCGATCAGGCGGCGGTCACCAAGCCGATCCTCACGAACCACCACCACACACCGATCCACCCCCACAACCGACAACAACACCCCCTCAACCTCACCCAACTCAACCCGAAAACCACGCACCTTCACCTGCTCATCAACCCGACCAACAAACTCCAACACCCCACCCGAACCCCACCGCACCACATCCCCAGTCCGATACATCCGCTCACCCGAACCAAAAGGACACGCAACAAACCGACCAGCCGACAAACCCCCACGCCCCACATAACCCCGCGCCAAACCACCCCCCACATACAACTCACCCACCACACCAACCGGCACAACCCGCAAACCCTCATCCAAAACAAAACACCGAACCCCACCCACCGACCGACCAATCGACACCACCGACCCCAACCCCGACACCACACCCACCGTCGACGTCACCGTCGCCTCCGTCAGCCCGTAGGTGTTGAGCAGCCGGGCGGTGCCGCCGAGTCCGTGCCACCGGTTCACGTGCTCACGCGAAACCCGCTCGCCGAACAGGACCACCTGCCGCAAGCTCGGCGGGACGCGATCGCCGGCCGCCGCCAGCGCGTCGACCCACTCGTGCCAGTAGGGCGTGGTGAGGTCCATCGAGGTCACCGCGTCCCGCTCGACAACCCGGGTGAGCCGGTTCGCGTCGGCGAGCACGCCGGGCTCGGGAAAGATCACCTCACCACCGGAGACCAGGGTCGGCAGCACCTCCTCGAGCACCACGTCGAACGACACCTGCGCGAGCTGCAGGACCCGGTCCCCGGCACGGAGGCCGAGCTCGGCGACCATGTTCCTGGTGTAGGCGGCGAGCTCACCGTGCACGGACAGCGCGCCCTTGGGCCGGTTCGTGGTGCCGGACGTGAAGAACACGCACGCGGCCTGCCCGTGGTGGAGCCGCGGCCACGCCGAGGGCTGGGTCGTGTCGCTGCCGGTGATCTCCGTCAGCTCCGTGACGTCGAGCGTCCGCCACACATCGGCGTCGGCCAGCATCTGCTCGACCCTGACTCGCGGCGTCGCCGGGTTGACGAGCAGGAAGACCTTGCCGGCCTTGAGGATGCCGAGCATGGCGACGGCCGTGAGCACGGACGGGCGCGCGACCACGGCCACGACCTGTTCCGGCTCGGGTGACTCGCCGACCAGCGTCGCGGCCAGCCGGTCGACGCGGTCGGCGAGCTGACGGTAGCTGAGCGTGCCTCGCTCGTCCCGCACGGCGGGTGCGTGGGGAGAAAGCCGGACCTGGCGGTCGAAGAGCTCGGGCAGGTACCCGTCGAACGGGGGCGCGGCCGACGGCGCTCCCCACTCGGTGAGGATACGGGTTCGGTCCTCTTCGGACAGAAGCTCGCCGGCGAGCCCGATCGCCTGGTCCGGGTCCTCGACGAGCGCGCGTGTCAACCGGACGAACTGTGCCGCGATCCGTACCGCGGTCTCCTCGTCCATGAGGTCGCGGCGGTACTCCAGGTCACCGCCGATCCCCGCGGGGGCACCGGCCGGACCGCGGTCCTCGACCAGCGCCAGCGCGAGGTCGAACTTGGTGACCTCGGCGCTCACGGGCTCCGGCCGCACCGTCACACCGCCGAGCCCGATGCTCTTTTCGGCGTCCTGCTCCAGCGTCAGCATCACCTGGAACAGGGGGTGGTGCGCGGTCGACCGTTCCGGGTTGACCGCCTCCACCAGCCGCTCGAACGGCAGATCCTGATGCGCGAACGCGTCCAGATCCGTCTCCCGCACCCGGGCCAGGAGCTCCCGGAACGACGGCCGGCCGGACACGTCGGTCCGCAACACCAGTGTGTTCACGAAGAAGCCGACGACGTCCGCCAACGCCGGCTCGTCGCGCCCGGCGACGACGGTGCCGATGGGGATGTCCGTGCCGGCACCGAGCCTGCGCAACAGGACGGCCAGGACGGCGTGCAGCACCATGAAGACCGTGCAGCCGCTGAACCGCGCGAGCCGAAGCACGTCGGCGTGCAAATCGGCGTCCAGCACCACCTCGACCTGACCACCGCGAGCGCGGGGTGCCGGGGACCGCGGCCGGTCGAACGGCAACACCAGCTCGTCCGGCAGGCCCGCGAGCTTCTCCGACCAGTGACCCAGCTGTGTGGCCAGCAGGCTCGTGGGGTCGGAGTCGGCCCCCAGCAACGAGCGCTGCCACACCGCGTAGTCCCCGTACTGCACCGGCAGCACGTCCCACGCCGGTACACCGCCACCGCGTCGCGCCTCATAGGCGACCGACAGATCACGCCACAACGGACCCATCGACGCCCCATCACCCGCGATGTGGTGCACCACCACGACAAGCACGCCCTCGACCGGCGATGACCGGAACAACCACGCTCGCACCGGCACCTCACGACTCAAGTCGAAGACGTGGTCTGCCGCGCCGGACAGCGCGGCGGCCAGGTCGGCCGCCGGCACAGCACGAACCGACAACAACGGCCCGACTGCGGCCGCATCCACCAACACCTGTCGCGGCACACCATCGGCAACCGGATAGATCGTCCGCAACACCTCGTGCCGGCCGACGACGTCACTCAACGCCGCGGTGAGAGCTGCCTCGTCCAGCACACCGGACAGACGGAACGCCATCGGGATGTTGTACGTCGACGCCGGTCCCTCCCACTCGGCGAGGAACCACAGCCGCTGCTGGGCGAACGACAACGGCAAGCCGTCGCGGGACGAGGACGGGGCGAGCACGGGCCGGGACGGCGCGGCGTTCACCCGCTCCGACGCCGCCAGCACCCCGGCGACCGTGGGGCGGGCGAAGAACGTGCGGACGTCGACCTGCACGCCGAGCACCGAGCGCATGCGGCCGATCAACCGGGTCACCAGCAACGAGTGCCCACCCAGTTGGAAGAAGTCTTCCTCGGGACCTACCGGCGGAGTATCGAGAACCTCGCCGAACAGGCGGCAGAGCGCCTCTTCGCGAGGTGTGGCCGGACGGCCACGGCGCGCGGGCCCGGCCGGTTCGGGCAGAGCGGCGCGGTCGAGCTTGCCGGTCACGGTCAGCGGGAAGCTGTCGAGAGTGACGATCGCGGACGGGACCGAGTATCCGGGCAGCCGCTCGGCGAGGTGCCTGCGCGCGGATTCCTGGTCGAAGGCGGCGCTCGCGACCACGTAGGCGACCAGGCGACGGTCACCAAGCCGATCCTCACGAACCACCACCACACACCGATCCACCCCCACAACCGACAACAACACCCCCTCAACCTCACCCAACTCAACCCGAAAACCACGCACCTTCACCTGCTCATCAACCCGACCAACAAACTCCAACACCCCACCCGAACCCCACCGCACCACATCCCCAGTCCGATACATCCGCTCACCCGAACCAAAAGGACACGCAACAAACCGACCAGCCGACAACCCCCCACGCCCCACATAACCCCGCGCCAAACCACCCCCCACATACAACTCACCCACCACACCAACCGGCACAACCCGCAAACCCTCATCCAAAACAAAACACCGAACCCCACCCACCGACCGACCAATCGACACCACCGACCCCAACCCCGACACCACACCCACCGTCGACGTCACCGTCGCCTCCGTCAGCCCGTACACGTTCAGCAACCGGGCCGAACCCAGTTCGTGCCAGCGCGCGGCGTGGCCGGTGGAGACCCGTTCACCACCGATCAGCACGAACCGCAGGTTCCCGGGTAGTCGTTCCCCCGCGTCCCACAGCGCGTCCACCCACTCGTGCCAGTACGGCGTGGTGAGCTCCAGCCCGGTGATCCCCTCGTCCCTGACGTACCGGGTCAGCACGGCCGGGTCGGTGAGCAGGCCGGTGGCCGGCAACACGACGCAGGCACCGCACACCAACGCGGGCAGGACCTCCTCCAGCACCACGTCGAACGACACCTGCGCGAGCTGCAGCACCCGATCCGCCGGCGACATGGCGGTCTGCCGGACCATCTCCTCCGCGTAGCAGGCGAGTTCGCGGTGCACGAAGATCGCACCCTTGGGCCGGTTCGTGGTGCCGGACGTGAAGAACAGGCACGCCGCCTGGCCGGGCAGCACCCGGGGACGCACAGCCGACCCGAGCTCGATGCCGTCGGCCAGCCGCCGAAGGTCTTCGCCGGTGAGCACCTGGTCCGCGGCGGAATCGCGTAACAAGACCCTGGTCCGTGACGCGGGTGTCGACGGGTCGATGAGCAGGAAAGCCGCGCCGGCCTTGAGGATTCCCAGCATCGCGACCACGACGTCCGCCGACATCGGCGCGAGCACCGCGATCACCTGCTCCGGCGTCACCGACACCCGCAGCAGCGACGTGGCGAACCGGTCCGACGCGTCGTCCAGTTCCCGGTAGGTCATCTCGATGCCGGCCGCGCGGATCGCGGTGGCGTCCGGTGTCCGGTCCGCCTGGCGGGAGAACAGCTCGTGCACGCAGCCGGTGAAACCGGCCGGCACCTCGTCGCGGTTCCAGTCGACGAGCACCTGCTCGCGCTCTCGCCCATCGAGCAGATCGAACTCCGTGACCGGGCGATCCGGGTCGGCGGTGACCAGGTCCAGCAGTCTTCGCAGCCAGTTCGCGATCCTAGCGGCGGTGTCCCGGTCGAACAGGTCGTCGGCGTACTCCAGGCTCCCGGTCAACCCGTCCGGTGCACCCTGGCCGTCATAACGCTCGGCGACCGCGAGGCCGAGGTCGAACTTGGCGACGTGGAAGGGCAACAGGTACGGCTTTGCGTCGACTCCGGCCAGGGTGACCTCGGCCCCGCCGTCCACGGCCACGGTGAGCATGACCTGGAAGAGGGGGTGGTGCGCGGTCGACCGGGCCGGATTCACCGCCTCCACCAGCCGCTCGAACGGCAGATCCTGATGCGCGAACGCGTCCAGATCGACCTCCCGCACCCGGGCCAGCAGCTCCCGGAACGACGGCCGGCCGGACACATCGGTCCGCAACACCAGCGAGTTCACGAAGAACCCGACCAGATCGTCCAGCGCGTCGTCGCTCCGGCCCGCGACCGGCGTCCCGATCGGGATGTCGGCCCCCGCACCCAGCTTGCGCAGCAACACCGCCAACGCGGCCTGCAACACCATGAAAAGCGTGCACCCCGCAGACCGCGCCAGCTCCACCAGACGCCGATGCAGAACCGCATCGAGCTCGACCGGCACCTCACCACCGCGATACGACGCGACGGCGGGACGAGGCCGGTCGGACGGCAGGACGAGTTCCTCCGGCAGACCGGCGAGTCTCCCAGTCCAATAACCCAGTTGCCCGGTCACCACGCTCACCGGATCGGACTCACTGCCCAGCAGCTCACGCTGCCACGCCGCATAGTCCGAGTACTGCACGGGAAGGGCGGGCCACACCGGGGCCTGGCCCGCGCACCGGGCCGCGTACGCGGTCGACACATCACGCCACAACGGACCCATCGACCAGCCGTCACCGGCAATGTGGTGCACCACCAGCACCAGCACGCGATCCACCGGCGACACCCGGAACAACCAGGCCCGCACCGGCACACCACGACTCAGGTCGAAGACGTGATCCACGGATTCGGCGACCTCGGCATCCAGATCCGCTGCCGCCACGTCGCGCACGCAGAGCAGGGATTCCTCGATCTCGCCGGTGTCGCGCACCTCGACGGCCGGTTCGCCGCCTGCTGACGGGTAAACGGTCCGCAGCACCTCGTGCCGTGCCACGACATCGCGCAGCGCCCCGGCCAGTGCCGCCTCGTTCACCGCACCGGACAGCCGGATCGCCATCGGCAGGTTGTAGGTGGAGCTGGGACCCTCCCACTCGGCGAGGAACCAAAGCCGCCGCTGCGCGAACGACAGGGCCGGGGCGCCGGGGCGCCGGGCAGGTGTGGGCCGGACCGGGCCGCCGTCCTCGATCCCGGACACCAGTTCGGCCACCGTGGGCGCCGCGAACAGCGCACGCACGCCGATCTCCACGCCGAGCACGGCACGCACGCGACTGATCAATCTGGTGGCCAGTAGCGAGTAGCCGCCGAACTCGAAGAAGTTGTCGTCGATGCCCAGCCCGGACACGCCGAGGACCTCACAGAACAGCGCGCACAGCATCTCTTCGCGCGGCGTCCGCGGTGCACGTCGGCGGCCACGCACCACCGGCGAGCCCGCGGTGTCCACGGCCACGACGGGTTCCGGCACGGGTTCGGTCACCAGACGGTCCGGATCCGCGACCAGCTCGGCCAGCAGCTCCCCGAAACGGTGCGCGTACCGGTGGGCGGAGTGCTCGGTGAACAGGTCGGTGCTGTACAGCAGGGTGCCGTCGATGCCGTCCGGCGTACCTTCACGCACGCGTTCGGTCAGGTCGACGGACAGGTCGAACTTCGCGGCAGGCGGCTCGACGGGGTACGCGGCGGTTCGCAGCCCGGACAGCTCGGGGAGCACCGCACCGGGCGGATTGACCGAGAGCATCACCTGGAACAGGGGGTGGTGCGCGGTCGAGCGCTTCGGGTTGACCGCCTCCACCAGCCGCTCGAACGGCAGATCCTGATGCGCGAACGCGTCCAGATCCGTCTCCCGCACCCGGGCCAGCAGCTCCCGGAACGACGGCCGGCCCGAGACGTCGGCCCGCAGCACCAACGAATTCACGAAGAACCCGACCAGCCCGTCGAGCGCGTCGTCGCTCCGGCCGGCGACCGACGTGCCGACGGGGACATCCGTCCCTGCGCCGATGTCGTTCAGCAGCACGGCGAGCGCGGCGTGCGCCACCATGAACAGCGTGCAGCCGGTCTCCCGCGCCAGGCCGATGAGCGCGGCGTGCACGTCGGCATCGAGCTCGAACCGCACCGTCGCGCCCCGGTGGCTCGGCGTGTCCGGACGCGGCCGGTCGGTGGGCAGCAGCGGCTCTTCGGGCGAGCCCGCCAGCTTCTCGGTCCAGTACGCCAGCTGCGTCGTTCCGATACTCGCCGGATCGGACTCGTTTCCCAGCAACTCTCGCTGCCACACGGCGTAGTCCGCGTATTGCACGGTCAACGTGTCCCACGACGGCGCACCACCGGCACACCGCGCCGCATAGGCGTCCGAGAAGTCGCGCCAGAACGGACCCATCGACCACCCGTCACCGGCCACGTGGTGCAGGACGACGACGAGCACACACTCCGTCGACGACAACCGGAACAACCACGCTCGAACGGGCGCGTCGCGGCCCAGGTCGAAGACATACCCGGCCGCACGCTCGATCGCGGCCCCCAGGCCGACCAGCGAGACGTCCGCCACCGACAGCAACGAGTCGGCGATGTCCGCTGTGCCCAGCACCCGGACGACCGGTTCACCGCCGACCGCCGGGAACACGGTCCGCAGCACGTGGTGGCGCTCCACCACATCACCGAGTGCCGAGGCCAGCGCGGGTACGTCCACGTCGCCGGACATCGCCACCGCCACCGGCACGTTGTAGGTGGAGCTCGGCCCCTCCCACTCCGTGAGGAACAGCAACTGCCGCTGCGCGAACGACAGCGGCACGCCGTCCGGGCGCACCGCGGGTACCAGAGCCGGCCGTGGAGCACCCCCGGACTCGAGCTGGTCCGCCACGCCACGCGCGGTCGGGGTGCGGAAGAAGTCACGGATGCCCAGCTCGACACCGAATGTGGCGCGCACTCGGCTGATCAGCCGGGTCACGAGCAGTGAATGCCCGCCCAGCTCGAAGAAGTCCTCATCGGCACCGACCTGGGCGACGCCGAGCATCTCGGCGAACAGGCCGCACAGGATCTCCTCGCGCGGCGACCGGGTCCCTTCGTTCACCGCGATCCGCCGGACCGGCGCGGGCAACGCGGCCCGGTCGATCTTCCCGTTGGCGGACAACGGGAAGTCGTCCACGGGAACGAGCGCGGCAGGCACCATGTACGCGGGCAACCGGGCGTCCAGGAACCGGCGCACCACGACGAGGTCCGGGTCTCCGGTGAGGTAGCCGACCAGTTGGCGAAGACCAGGACGGTCCTCGCGCACCGCGGCCACACCCCGGCCGACACCAGGGGCGTCGTTCAGCGCGGTCTCCACCTCGCCGAGCTCGATCCGGAAGCCGCGCACCTTCACCTGGTCGTCCACGCGCCCGGCGAACTCGAGCACACCGTCCGCACGCCAGCGGATTCGGTCACCCGTGCGGTACATCCGGGTCCCGGGCCGGAACGGGTCGGCCACGAAACGGGTCGCCGACAGGCCAGGCCTCGCGAGGTAGCACCGGGCCAGGCCCGAACCGGCGATGTACGCCTCGCCCGTCACCCCGGGTGGCACCGGCTGCAGGTTCTCGTCGAGCACGTACACGCACTTGCCCACCAGCGGCCGGCCGATCGGTACCGGGCTGGTGTGGTCGCCTTCCACACATTCCCAGATCGACGCGCCGATGGTGGCCTCGGTGGGGCCGTATCCGTTGAAGAACCGCCTGCCGATCGACCAGAGTGCCGCCAAGGCGGGCGGGCACGCCTCGCCGCTGACCGTCACGACGACACCCATCGGCAGTCCGTTGTCCGGCAGTTCCGCCACCACCGCGGGTGGCAGTGCGACATGGGTGATCCGGTGGTCTGCCACGAACTCCACCAGGTCCCGTCCCACCGGGCGGATCCGCGGCGGCAGCACCAGGGCCGCACCGGACAGCAAGGCTCCGAACGTGTCCCACAGGGCGGCGTCGAAGCTGGCGGACACCAGTTGCAGCACCCGGCTGCCTGGACCGACACCGAGCCTGCGCACCTGGGTGGCCACCACGTCTCCGACACCGCTGTGCGGGACCACGACACCCTTCGGCCTGCCGGTCGAGCCCGAGGTGTAGATCACGTATGCCGCACCGTCGACGCTCACCCCGCATCCGGCCGGCGCGACCGGGTCGGGTGACAGTGCGTCCGCGAGCAGGTCCAGCACCACCACATCGCACCCAGTCGCGGAAGGGAAACGCTGTTCCCACGAAGACTCGGTGAGCAGCACCACGGGAGCCGCCTCGTCCAGCATCCGGCGGATCCGGTCGGCGGGGTAGTCCGGGTCCACCGGCAGGAAAGCGGCACCGGTCTTGAGCACGGCCAGCACGGATACCACCCACCGCACCGATCCCGGAAGCGCGATCGCGATCAGCCGCTCCGGCCCCGCACCGCGCTCCACCAGGTGCCGTGCCAGGCCGTTCGCCTGCTCGTCCAGTTCGCGATAGCTGAGTTCGCCGCTTTCGCCGATCAGCGCGGGGGCGTCCGGCGTCTGCCGGGCCCGGCGTTCGAACGTCTCGTGCACGCGACCGGCGAAATCGGTGGCCCGCTCCCGGTGGTTCCAGGTGGTGAGGATCTGCGTCCGCTCTTCGACGTCCAGTACCGGCACCGTGGCGACCGAGGCGTCCGGGTCGGCGACCAGGACGCCCAGCAGCCGAACCAGCCGCGCGGCGATGTCGCTCGCCGTCTGCCGGTCGAACAGGTCGTCGCTGTACTCGAGCCCACCGGCCAGCCCGGCCGGGGCGCCGGCGGAGTCGCGGTGTTCCACGAGGGACAACGCGAGGTCGAACTTCGCCGTCCGGAAGTCGACTCCGTGCGGTCGCACGTCCACTCCGGACAACGCCGGCAGCCGGGTTTCGTCGCTCTGCACGGCCAGCATGACCTGGAAGAGGGGGTGGTGCGCGGTCGACCGGGCCGGATTCACCGCCTCCACCAGCCGCTCGAACGGCAGATCCTGATGCGCGAACGCGTCCAGATCCGTCGTCCGGACCCGGGCCAGCAGCTCCCGGAACGACGGCCGGCCGGACACATCGGTCCGCAACACCAGCGAGTTCACGAAGAACCCGACCAGATCGTCCAGCGCGTCGTCGCTCCGGCCCGCGACCGGCGTCCCGATCGGGATGTCGGCCCCCGCACCCAACCTGTGCAGCAACACCGCCAACGCGGCCTGCAACACCATGAAGACGGTGCACCCCGCAGACCGCGCCAGCTCCACCAGACGCCCGTGCAGAACCGCGTCCACCTCGACCGGGACCTGACCACCGCGATATGACGCGACGGCGGGACGAGGGCGGTCGAACGGCAACGCCAGCTCGTCCGGAAGGCCGGCGAGCCGCTCGCGCCAGTAGCCCAGCTGCTCGGCGACGACGCTCGTGGGATCGGCCTCGTCGCCGAGAAACTCCCGTTGCCACCACGCGTAGTCCGAGTACTGCACGGGCAGGGCGGGCAAAGCCGGCGCCCCACCCGCACACCGGGCCGCGTACGCGACGCTCACGTCGTGCCACAGTGGCCCCATCGACCAGCCGTCACCGGCGATGTGGTGCACCACCAGCACCAGCACGCAATCCACTGGCGACACCCGGAACAACGACACCCGCACCGGCAGATCACGACTCAGGTCGAAGACATGGGCCGCCGCCCCGGAGACCGCGTCCGCGAGACCATCGGCCGACACGTCGCCGACGGACAAGAGCGGGCCGACGACGTGCTCGGTGTTCAGCACCACCTGCCGGGTCGTGTCGCCGGCAACCCGGTAGACCGTCCGCAGCACCTCGTGCCGGTCGACCACGTCGGCGAACGCCGCGGCCAGCGCCGGCACATCGACCACACCGGACAGCCGCAACGCGACCGGGATGTTGTAGGTCGCGCTCGAGCCTTCCCACTCCCCCAGGAACCACAGCCGCTGCTGAGCGAACGAGAGCGGTAGCTCACCCGACCGGGCGGTGGCCACCAGCGCGGGCCGTCTCGTGCCACCCCCACCTCGGCTGACCAGCGCATCGAGTCCGGCCGCCGTCGGGGACGCGAAGAACTCCCGAATACCGACCTCCTCCCCGAGCGTCGACCGGATCCGGCTGATCACCCGGATGGCCAGAAGCGAGTGGCCGCCCAGCTCGAAGAAGTCGTCGTCCACGCCGACCCGCTCGACTCCGAGCACGTCGGCGAACAGGCCGCACAGGATCTCCTCACGCGGCGAGCGGGCCGCACGACCACCGGTGGTCACCGGTTCGGCCGGCGTGGGCAGGGCGCGTCGATCCACCTTCCCGTTCGCGTTCAGCGGGAGCTCGTCGAGCACGACGAACACCGAAGGGATCAGGTGGTCGGGGAGCCGGCCGCGCAGGACGCGGCTCGCCTCTTCCTCCTGGAAACGGGCACCGACCACGTAGCCGACGAGCTGGGTGTCCCGGGCGCCTCGCTCGACCGCGGTCACCACGCAGCGGTCGACGCCGGCCACAGTGGACAGTGCGGCTTCGACCTCACCCAGCTCGACGCGGAAGCCGCGAACTTTCACCTGGTCGTCCACGCGACCGCCGAACTCGAGCACGCCGCCCGCCCGCCACCGCGCGAGGTCACCGGTCCGGTACATCCGCTCGCCCGAACCGAACGGGCAAGCGACGAACCGGCCGGCGGTCAACGCCGCCTGGCGCTCGTATCCGTTCGCCAGGCCGCCACCCGCTACGTAGAGTTCGCCGATCGCACCCGGTGGTACCGGCCGCAGACCGCGGTCGAGCAGGTAGACCTGCTTACCTGTGAGAGGTCGGCCGATCGGGATCGGACCGTCTCCCACCACGGCACCGACCCGGTGGAACGTGGTGAAGCCCATGCTCTCCACGGGCCCGTAGCCGTTGAGCACGGTCAGCCCGGGGAACATTCGCCTCGCCCGTGCGACGTGCTCCCTCGACGCGGTCTCCCCGGCCGTCATCGCGACGCGCAGCCCGGCGAACACCTGCGGCTCCTCGTCCAGCAGGACGTTGAACAGCCCGGCAGTCAGTTGCAGCACGGTCACCCCGTGCCGCTGGACGGCGCGCACCAGCTCGTTCAGGTCGACGCGCTGTCCCGGCAGCAGCACGCAGGTCCCGCCGTGCAGCAGGGCGCCGAACAGCTCCAGGCCGAACGCGTCCCAGGAGATCGCCGAACTCTGCAGCCAGACGTGGTGCGGCCCGAAGTCCGCGTAGTCCTGGCCGAGGTAGGTACTGGTCAGCGCTCCGTGCGAGGTCGCGACGCCCTTCGGCCGCCCGGTCGACCCGGACGTGTACATCACGCAGGCCAGGTCGCCCGGGTCGATGCGCACGTCCGGGCCGGTGGCCGGCCGGGCGGCGATCCGGGGAGCCTGCGCCGCCACGTCCAGCACGGTGAACCGGCCGGGTAGCTCGGTGGCAAGTCGTTCGGCACCGGCCCCGTCGGTCACCACCAGCCGCGCGTCGAGCCAGGCGTGCCGGTCGGCGGGGAACGCGGGGTCCATCACCGAGTAGCAGGCGCCCGCCTTGAGCACCGCGAGCAGCGCGACCACCAGGTCGGTACCGCGTTCGAGGTGCACACCGACCGTGTGCCCCGAAGACACTCCCGCGGCGATCAGGTGGTGGGAGAGCCGGTTGGCCAGCACGTCGAGTTCGGCGAAGCTGACGACGCGGTCCCGATCGACCAGTGCCACCGCGCCGGGCCGTGACCGGACCTGCTCGGCGAACACCTCCGGCACCGGCCTCGCCGTCGCCGCGGCGGCCCGTCCGCTCCAGCCGGTGGTGATCCGGTCGGCCTGGTCGACGCCCAGCAGTGGCAGGTCGTCGATCCGCGCATCGCCGCCCCGGGCGAGCGCGGCGGTGAGGAAGGTCATCAGGCTGTGCCGCTGCGCGGCCAGCTCGACCGCGTCGAACACCGCCGGGTTGGCGTCGAGGTCGATCCGCAGGCCGTCGCCGACCGAGCGGTGGTCGACCACCATCTGCAGGTCCTCGACCCGGCCGGTCATGAAATGCCCCAGGACCGCCCGGCACGAGCCGAACCGCACCCGCTGATCAAACCGCATGATGTTCAGCAGCGGCCCGAAGAACATCGTATCGTCGTCGGCCACGGCCAGCTTCCTGCGCAGCTCCTCGACCCGAAAACGTTGATGGCGCAACACATCCGACACCGCTTCGGACGACTGGGCGACCAGGCCGGAGAGCGTGCTGACCTGTCGGAACCGCAGCCGCAGGGGCAGGACCTTCGACATCATGCCCGGCGTGGACCTGGCGGTGCCGGTCGTCCGCCCGGTCACCGGGAGGCTCAGCACCACGTCCCGCTGCCCGGTCAGCCGGTGCAGGTACCCGGCGAAGAGCGCGATCACCAGGCGCGACCACGGCACCCCGAAACCATCGGCGAGTTCCCGGAGCCGATCGAAGTCCTCTGTGGACAGCCGGAAGCTTTCCCGCAGCACCGTGGTCGACGGGTCACCGGAACGGGTGGCCAACCTCAGTGGAGCGGGGCGATCGGTGAAGGCGTGCTGCCAGAAGCCCGCGTCCAGGTCGCTCTCCGCCGATTCCTGGTAGCGCTGTTCGTCGGCCACCACGGCGGCCGTCCCGGAGAACGCGGGAGCCGGCACAGCCGAGCCGGAGACCGCGGCGTCGTACCTGACGGCGACCCGCTGGACGAACAGCGCGTGGCCGAAGCCGTCCATCACGATGTGGTGCATCCGCCAGTACCAGAGATACCGCCGCTCCCCGACCCGGAACAACACTTCGCGGAACGGGGTGTCCACCGTGATGTCGACCGCGGCGTCGATGTCCGCGCGCATCCGCGCCTCGGCGACGGCCACCGGATCCGCCTCCCCGCGGAGGTCGGCCACGCTGAACGGGACCGGCCGCGACGGCACCCGAACCTGCGCCGGTTCGCCGTCGGCGCCGACGGCGAACCGCACGTTGAGCGTGTCCGTCTCGGCGACCGCGCCACGCAAGGCCACCTCGAACGCGGCGACGTCGAGATCACCGTCGATGTCCAGGTACTCGCCCCAGTTCATCACCTCGCTCGGTGAGCCGAGCTGAATCGCCAGCCAGATCCCGTACTGGGCGGACGACAGCGGCAGGGATGTGGTTCCAGGAGTCATCCGTGCACAGACCTTTCGCGGGGCTGCCGAGCAGCTCAGCTGTTGACGGCGGCGAGGTAGTTGTGGCAACCGGGCAGGCCCGCGGCCAGCCGCCGGGCCCGTCGGGGCACGTCGGCCAGCGCCGCACGGGCCGCGGTGGTGTCGGCGAGCGCGAGGGCGGGTCGCGGGCGGTGCGGCTGCGCGCCGAGTCCGATCAGGACCACCCGCCACGAGTACGACTCGAAACCGTGGAAGTGCGGATAGATGTTGCGCTCGTCGGGCAGCACGGTCTCCCACAGCCGCATCCGCTCGGCGAGAGCCTCCGGTACGGCCCGTGTCTTGGTGGCCTTCCAGTACGGGGTGTCGTTCCTCGCGGCGGCGACGTAGTGCATCACCAGGAACTCCCGGACACCGTCGATCACCTCGGCGACCCTGGTGTTGTACGTGTCGGCCAGCGCGGGGTCCCACCGCTGGTCCGGGAAGTTCCGCACGAGTTGCTCGATCGCGTGCTGGATGAAGAAGATGCCGGTCGACTCCAGCGGCTCCACGAAACCACTCGCCAGGCCGATCGCGACACAGTTGCGCACCCACGAGCGCTCGTTGCGCCCGATCCGCATGCGGATGTGGTTGGCCTCGAGCTCCGGCTGGTCCGGCGCGGCGAACGACCGCAGCGTCGCCTCGGCTTCCTCCGGGTCGCAGAACTCGTCGGAATAGACGTAGCCGGTACCGATCCGGCCGTAGAGCGGAATGGTCCAGATCCAGCCCGCGGGCGCCGCGGTCGCGGTGGTGTACGGCTCGATCCCCCGGTTCGCCATGTCCTGCGGCACCCGCAGGGCGACCGCGCGGTTGTTCGGCAGCACGTCCGCGAAGGACATGAACCGCTCCCCGAACGTCTTGTTGATCAGCAACCCGCGGAAGCCGGTGCAGTCGACGAACAGGTCACCGCGGACCTCGCCGTGTGCCGAGGTGACCAGGTGAGTGATCCAGCCGCGATCGTCCTGCTCGACCGACACCACGTCGTCGAGCACGTGCCGGACGCCTCTTTCCTTGCCGAGCGTGGTCAGGAAGCCGGCCAGCAGTGCGGCGTCGAAGTGGTAGGCGTAGGGGAACTGGGCACGCTGGTCCTCCGTGTTCTCACCAAGGAGGATGCCGTCCATGCTCCTCGGGGCCCGCTGCTGCTCGCACAGTTCCGGGATGACGAAGCACTGGTCGCCGAAGTTCCGCACGTCGCCGTCCAAGGCCAGCCACCAGTCGGCCAGGTCGACCCCGTCCACCTCCGGAAGCCGCTCGAACGGGTGATAGAAATGCTCACCGACGGCTCGCCAGTCCTGGTAGCGGATGCCCAGCTTGTAGCTCGCCGAGCAGTGCGGCATCCAGTCCCGCTCGGCCAGGCCGAGGTGGTCGAAGAAGTGCCGGATGGTGCTGAAGGTCGCCTCGCCCACGCCGATCGTGGGCACCCGGTCGGACTCGACGACGGTCACGGTGACCCGGTCACCGAACGTCCTGTTGAGGTAGGTCGCTGTCATCCAGCCCGCTGTGCCGCCGCCGACGATCACTACGTCCCGAATCATGGGCTCGTACTCCTTCTCTTCCTTCATTCCGGCCAGGTGGCGTATCGCCGCCTGCCGTACAGCAGCGGTGCGGAAACCGGCTCCTCGGCGCGGCGGAAGCGCCGCACCTGGCCGAGTGCGATCACGTGGTCACCGACATCGGATCCACCGGTCAGCTCGCAGTCGGCGATGACGTGCGCGTCCTGGGTGAGGTGCGGTCCGCAGCAGTCGTCGGGAGCGGTCCACGCCACCCGTCCGAACCGATCCGGTGCCGCCGATCCGAACAGTTCCGCGGTCGGACGGGCTTCGGCGCGGAGCAGGTTCAGCGCGAACCGCTCTCCCTGCAGCACCGCGGCGAGCGTCGCACTGCCGGTCCGCAGGCACACCGCGACGATCGGCGGGGTGAGAGCCACGCTGCACAGCGAAGTGCAGGTCATGCCACGCGGCGCCCCGGTGGGTGCGAACGCGGTCACCACGGCAACTCCGGTGGGGAACTCCGCCATCAGCGGACGGATGTCCACCGGACCGGCCACGGCGGTCACCGGGCACCGCCCCCACTGTGTCGCGACGGCCACACGTCCTCCGCCGACAACCCCGAGACCGCGTACCGCCCCAGCGCACTCGTCAACATCCGCAGCTCGACCTCCATACAGCGCAACAGGTTCAGCAGACCGTCCGTGGCCGACGCCTCGACTGCGAGCAGCGCCGCCCTGCCGAGGCCGACGGCACGGGCACCACCGGCGATGGCCTTGACCGCCCGGGCGCCCTCCCACATCCGTCCCGAGGTCAGCAGGCAGCCCGGTGGCGACGCCCCGATCCGGCGGAGGCACTCGGCCAGGGGAAGGCCGACGTGATCCAGGAACGAGGTCGGCGCCCAGCCCGTGCCCGCCTCCGCACCGTCCACGGTCACGGCGTCCGCGCCTTCTGCCCAGGCAACCCCGGCGGCGATCGCGACGTCGCGAACCGGCGGCAGCTTGACCCACACCTTCGCTCGCGGGAAGTTGTTGCGCATCAAGCGGATCTGCCCGCGCAGAATCTCCTCGGTGAAGGTTCCCGGCGTCGCGCTGCGCAGCACGACGTCCTCATCGGACAGTGCTTCGGGATCCACGAGGTACTGGCCGTGAAGCCGGGCCGTGTCGGTTCGGCGGAGGACGGTCATGCCGCCGAGCCCGGGTTTGGCACCCTGGCCGATCTTCAGCTCGAACCCGAGCCGTCCCGCGTCGAGCAGATCAGCGGCCACCGGATCGCTGTAGAGGTGGTTCCACACTTCGGCGTCGGCGTCCTCCATGCTCTGCTGCACGACCACCCCGCCGAGATCGGGCTTCCCCGCCAGCAGGTAGGTCTCGATCCGCTGCACCAGTGATCCGGCGCCCCGATAGCCGCCGGCGACGGTCACGTTCTCCCCGACCACCAGTACGACACCCGCTGCCGCGGCCTGCCGGGCCACCGCGTCGCCGTGCTCGGCCGCGACGTCGGTCGACCCGAGCGCCGAGACGTACACCGGGAGCGCGGAACGAAAGCCCCCGACGTCCGTCTCGAGATCCACGTCCAGGTAGCTCGGCTCGCGGCCGAGGTCGACGAGCTTCGCGAACCGGTCCGGGGTGAACACCGGCGGCACCAGACGAGCCCGGTCCAGCTCGTCCGCGTCCGGCACGACACCGGTGCCGCCGAAAACCGCGCGGCCGTAACCGTCCGCGGGGAACACCGCGGCGGGACCGGACAACGCTCGGCGACGCACCTGCGCACGCGGGAAGCCGTCCGCGAGCAGCCCGCTCATCGGGTGACCCGGCCGGGCAGCTTGGGGAACGCGCACACTTCCCACACCTCGTCGGCGCCCACCAGGTAGCGGGTCAGTCGTTCCAGCCCGATGCCGAATCCGGCGCTGGGCCGGATGCCGTCGCGAACCAGGTCCAGGTACCACCCGTACTTCGCCGGGTTCTCCCCGGTCTCGCGCATCCTGGCGATGATCCGCTGGTACTCGTGTTCACGTTCCCCGCCGCTGGCGAGCTCGCCGTAGCCCTCCGGGGCGAGGAGGTCGAAGTTGCGCAGGAAGCCCGGCCGCCGGGTGCTCTCCCGGTCGTAGAACCCCCGTGACCCCTTCGGGTAACCGGTGATGAAGAACGGAGCGGTGGCCTTTCCGGACAGCGCACGCTCGCCCGGCCAGGAAATCTCCGCCGTGGCGCGCTGGTCGATCCCGAACTCGACAACCCGCGCCACCGCCGCGGCGTGGTCGACCCGGTCGAAGGGCCGGCCGAGCAGTTCGACGAAGGCGGCCGGATCCCGGCCGAGCCCCTCGAGCTCCTCGGCGAGGTCAGGCAGGACCGAGGACACCGCCGCCCGGACGAGCGTCTGCGCGAGCTCCATCACGCCCTCCGCCGTCGCGTCCGCGACCTCCACGTCGATCTGGTGGAACTCCACCAGGTGGCGGCCGGTCGACGCGGTCTCCGGCGGTTCGAGACGGACGTTCGGCGCGATCGAGAAGATCTTGTCGAAGCTCAGCAGGGCGGCCTGCTTGTAGAGGATCGCGCTGGTCATGATCTTGTAGGTCGTGCCGTAGTAGTCCACGTCGGCCTGCTTGGCGCCCCGGACACCGGGGTCGGTCACCGGGCCGACCAGCGGAGCGGACAGCTCGACGAAACCCTCTCGCAGCAACGTGTCGCGCACGGCGACGAGAATCCGCTGCTGGACCAGGAGGGCGGCCCGGGTGCGCGGGGCACGCAGGTGCGTGGCGATGTCGTTCGGTGGCGGACGGTGATCGTTCATCGGGAGTCTCCTGTCGTGCTCGCGCCGGCGACCGCGGACGGGGCGTCGAACCGGCGGCGTACGTGGTGCAGTGCGCGCAGCAGGTCGGCGGCACACTGACCGTGCCCTGCCTCGCGGACCGGTTCCGGAACCGGCATGTTCCCGGTGGAGGTCCAGTGCAGGGAGCCGTCCTCCGCGATCCAGCCGCGGCTGCGACCCGCGTTGTCCGGGTGCAGGCAGTAGGGCACGTCCAGATAGCCACGCCGGAACGCCAGCAGGAGTGCCGTGCCGACATCGGCGTGCAGGGAGAGCGTCGCCTCGACGAGCGCACGAGCTTCGGCGAACACGGCTCCCTCCGGTGCCGGTTCGTCCGGCTCGACCCGCGGCAGCGCACTGGCCAGCGCCGCCGCCCGCCGCAGCGCGTCGACGTTCTCCCCGACGTCGGGGATGCGACTGGACTCGGCCGTCGTCTTGACGATCAGCCGCTCGCAGCCGGACCGCACGGCCAGCCGGACCGCCTCGTCCTGCAGCGCCTGCGCGCCGAGCCGGGAAAGCGGGTACACCCCCATGTATGTGTAGAACACGACGTGCCACCGCACGCCGGGCAGGAACCGCGCGGCCAGTGCACGCAGTGCGGCCACCGCCTCGCGATCCTGCCCGGCGTTCGCCTGCTGCGCGTAGCTCAGCGAGACACACCGGATTCCGTTCTGGGCGAAGAAAACGGCCTCCAGCACGCTCATCGCCACCAGCAGGCCGGGCGGGCACAGCTGGCCGAGCAGACACCCGCCGAACGTCTCCAGGTGTGGTTCTGCCCCGTGTTCGCGCAGCCGGGAGAAAACCCGGCACGAGCGTGCCCAGGCCTGCACGGAGGCGGCGAGCGGCGAACGGCCGTAGGGCAGGCAGTACGACACCGGGCCGCCCTCTGTCGCGGAGATGCGGAGCTGGACGAGCCGGTCGATGATCCGCTCCGGGACGGCGGATCCGTGTCGCACCTGGACCGGATGGCCCGCGTTGCCGGCGCCGCCGAGCACCGATGCGGTGGTCTCGGGCGGGTGGTGGACGATCGGGTAGCCGTTCAGCTCGACACCGAGGTCGAGGGCACGACTCACCGCCGCGTCGTCGCCGACCCTCGTGTAGCTGTCCAACGTGATCGTGCCGACTGTGCATCCCGGCACGGCACGAACCGCGTCCAGGCCGGCTCTCATCCGGTCCGGGGCCGAAAAGCCCATTCTCGGCTGCACGACGAGTTCACGGCGCGTCCGCGCGTCCGCGACGTAGGAACCCAGGCCGACCGAGGCGTGCTCGTTCATCCGCGCACCTTGGAGTGCAACGAGACGACGAACTCCGCGAACGCCTCGACGTCCGCCTCCCCGTCACCGAACACCGCGGTCGCGCCGGCGGCGAGCAGTTCGGCGACGCGATCGAGAGCCGCACCGTCCACGGTCAGCTTCCCCCCGATCACGACCGGCACCTCCGAGCCGCCCGGTGTCTCACGCAGCCGTCCGATCAGTCGCGTACCGTCGGTCAGGCCGTGACCGTTGACGGTGCTGATCACGACGAGATCCGGTTCGAGACGTTCGCATTCGGCTGCCACGAGATCGTCCGGCGTGCACGGGCCGAGGTTGAGCACGGCACACCCCGCTTCGGCGAGCAGCAGTTCCATGAAAACCAGATTCCATGTGTGGGAGTCCGACGATGTGGAACAGAGAATGACCGAGAACCCGTCCACTCGCGGACCGGCCTCTCGCGCACAGAAGCAGCGAATTTTTACACCTCCGCGTCGTGGATTTCTCACAACCACAAAGGACGCTACGCGGACATCACGCGGGCGACCGGCACTCGGGACGGCAGTCAAGCGGCAGTTGACCGAGCAGGCCCGCAGTCCTGATCCGCCCGCCCACGCGTTGGCGCAGCAGGATTCGAATCGGGTTCAGCAGAGCGAACGCCAGGTCCTTTCGAGCGCCGTTCCGGCGCACGATCCCCCGCTGAATCAGCTTGCGGAGAAACGTGCCGAGTTCTTCCGGCGTCGTTCCGGCGGACGCGGCGGAACCCTTCGGCGACAGTTCTTCCGACAGCATTGCCAGGCGCCCGAGCAGGATCTGTTCCGGTTGTTCCAATGCGTTGACGCACGCGCTGAACGCGGCCATCGCGTCCGCCTGGCCGTCTCGCTCGACCGAGACGGCGCTCAACGCCCCGATATCCGCGGACAACCGTTCCACCAGATCGTCCGGGGAGCGGAACGAGCACCACGTCGCGGCCTGCCTCAGCGCGAGCGGGTGACCATCGAGCAGGTCACAGATGACCTGCAAAGAGCCACGGTTCGCGTCATCGACCTCGAACGTCGGATCGCCTCGGCGAATGTTCTCGACGAGCACGGTCAACGCGGGAGAAACACCACCGTCGGAGCCGGTGGTGGCCAGCGGGCCGAGCGGCATCAAGACGCCCTCAGAGGTGATCACCGGCTCGCGGGAGGTGACGATCACCGACAGCCGCGGACACCGTCGCAGCAGTGCGGCCAGCTCGTCACCGGGGAAGGATTCGTCGGCGCCGTCGAACACGACGAGCATCGTGTTGCTCGCCACCAGGTCGGCCAGAGCCGGCAGGTCGACCGGCCGAGTTCGCCGTGCCGTCCCGGCCACCGCGGCGAGGCCGTCGTCAGCACCCTCCGCGAGGTCGCGCCACCACACCGGGAAGGCGCCCTCGTCATATCGCGACCGCACCCAGTGCGCCATGAGCGCGGTCTTCCCCACCCCGCCGACGCCCACGATGTTGATCAGCCGGTGCTGCCCACCGGCCAGCGCCTCCTCGATCGTGCGCAGCTCCACCGTCCTGCCGGCGATCGAGCTCACGAGAGCAGGCGGGGCTTCGTAACCTCTCTCCGCCGCGGCACCCGTCCACAACGCCCCGTTCAGGCTGCGTACCGCGGAGGACTCGAAGTCCACTCTCTGTTTCCCGGTCAGGCGAAGCCCATCGGCGAGCAGCCGGACGGTCTCCCGGCGCGGACGGCTCGCCCTCCCGAGTTCCAGGTCTCTGATTGCGCGCACGCTGATCGTCGAGAACGCGGCCAGTTCGCCCTGGGTCATGGCAGCCATGACGCGGTACCAGCGAAGGCGTTCACCGAAGCTCGAAGACTGGCCCATTACGGACACACATACCCCCAACTTGGACAGACCATCATCGGCCGCGACGGTAGAGCCGTTCGCTTTCAAGGCTCTAACAGTGCGCTTTCCAAACGTGCGGCCCGACGACAATGCAGGTCCATCCTCAGACATGACGCAGGACCGGCCGCTCGACCACGAGCGACCGGTCCTGACATACGGGTGAGACGCATCGAACGCACTTGCCCGCAGGTCCACCTCCTGCGGACGTCCGTGGACTACCGTTTCTCCGTGGCCACCGGGACATGCTCCTCGGACCGCGCGATCCACGCCTCCAGCTCGGCCAAGGTGGTGTTGGGGTCGGCGGTGAGGGCCCCAGTTCGATCGTCCGGCCTCGCCGCCGTGACCACGGCGGGGCAACGAAGACAACCGTCAACGCCGACCTGCCGCCACCATTTGCATTTCTGCCGGAGGTGGCAGCGGGGCACGGTCGCCGTCTCGCGTTTCACGGGCAGCTTCGTCATTCTGTTGACGAGGGAACAGTCCCCACCTACCCGGTGAGCACATTCCGATACGCAATGGGAAGCGAACCGAAGAACCCTCCCGGGCTCGATGTCATCAGGAATCACGGCGGTGACATCGGCAGCGGGAACCGGATCGGCGAGGTATACGACCTCGCCCGCCGGCCCGGACCGGACACCGAGCACAACGGACTCCGGGAAGTCCTTGTCCCCGCTGGGACACCAGGCCGGGTCACTGTCGTCGTCCGCGTTGGATCCGTCAGTCACCAAGGCTGGCTCCTGCCGTTGAGCGGACACAGTCCCGAAGGCATCGGGCCGAGATCACGTTCCATCCCGACGGCGAGCGCGATGTGCTCGCCCAGCTGCTGAACGTTCACGATCCGCGCGGTGGTGGAACTTTCCGGCGACGCGGTCGCCGTACCACCGCCACCGACCAGACCGACGGCCAGTAGTGCGGCCGCGGCGGCACCCAGGGTCAAGGTACCGCTCTTGCTCTTCGGCATGACATCTCCTTTTCGATCGGGGTATCGCGCCAGCCTAGGAGCAACAAGAAAGCCGCGGCGGCAGTCGAACAGGCAGTTTCGGCGGCAGGATCACCCGGTCGACGATCGGCTGACGCGCAACGCGGCACGCGCTCGGAAAGGCAGCGGCGCGGTTCGGGCAGCCCACGGCCGGGCGGACCGCACCGGACACGACTCGCCAGGATCCCCACCCCGGACCAGCCATCACCACGCTCTGCGGCGTCGTCGGCACAGCTCGGCCGCCGACAAAGATCCAGGACGGGCGCGCTCCCCCACCCCGCTGACGAAGCGCTCACTTAAACTGGGGACGATCGAGGTGGGCCGCCGAGCCCGTCGCCCGTGGGTGCCGCGTCTGAGAGGATCTCCCGATGACGATGTCCCTGTCGGCCGAACTGTGGCCCGATGTGCAGCCCGAGACCGCGCGCCGGCTGATGCTGGCCGGGGTCGAGGCGTTCGCCAAGCGCGGGTACCACGCCACGACGACCCGGGACATCGCCGGCGCCGCCGGGATGAGCCCGGCCGCGCTCTACGTGCACTTCCCGTCCAAGGCCGCGCTGCTGTTCGCGATCAGCCGGTACGGCCACGAGCAGACCCTCGCCCTGGTCGAGAACGTCGTCGCCAAGGTGTCCGACCCCGTCGAGCGGATCCGGCTGATCGTCGAGGACTTCGTCGCCTGGCACGCGCGGCGCCACACCGTGGCCCGGGTCGTGCAGTACGAGCTGCAGGCGCTGCCCGACGAGGAGTTCGAGGTGGTCGCCGAGCTGCGGCGCCGGATCGAGCGGATCGTGCGCGAGGTGATCGCCGAAGGGGCCGGCGCGGGCGCCTTCACCGTGTCCGACCCGCACGTCGCGGCCCGCGCCGTGCTGTCGCTCGGGGTCGACGTCGCCCGCTGGTACAGCGAGCGCGCCCGGCAGACGCCGACCGCGCTCGGCAAGGAGTACGGCGGGCTGGTGCTGCGCATGCTCGGCGTCCCGGTCTCCTGAAGAACTGAGACGCCCGCCACAGACTAAGCGGTCGCTAACCGTTCAGGTGCTGCTGCCAGTCCGCCGGCAGGCGCTCGACCGGGCCGGGCACGGGCTGGCCGTCCGGGTGCGAGTCCGGGTCGCTCAGCGCCGGTCCCTCGCTGGCCGTCTCGGTCTCGAAGTTCCAGAACCAGGACTCCCCCGGCTCGAAGCTCTGGATGTACGGGTGCCCGGTGGCCTTGAAGTGCGCGGTCGCGTGCTGCGCCGGCGACGTGTCGCAGCAGCCGACGTGCCCGCACTGCGCGCACCGGCGCAGGTGCACCCACCAGCCACCGGCCGCGTCGCACTCGACGCAGCCCGCACCGCTGGGCGCGGCCGACGGATCGATTCCAGGCACCGAGCTCACAGTCACCCTCCGGGTTTCTCACCGCTACCGGCCACCGAGCCTACCCGGCACGGGAGCCGTCAGCCGACGGCGCGCGCGAAGCGCTCGGCGATCACCCGAAGCAGTTCCACGAGACCTGGCGGCGCCTCCTCGATGACGAAGTCGTGGCCCCACTGCGCCAGGTAGTACGGCACGGCGTCGAGGTTGGCCGACCCGGTCCGCACGCGGCAGCTGTGCTCGTCGATCGGCTCCACCGTGCCGCTCGACGGCGGGATCCGGGCGGACACCACCTCGGCCGAGGCCGCCACCCGCACGACCAGCTGGTGCGGGTACGGCGCGCTCGAGATCTGCCGGGAGACGTACGCCGCGAGGTCCTCGGCCGGCGGTTCGCGCGGGGTGAACCGGAAGCCGGCCACCGGCACGCCGGTGATCCGGTCGACGCGGAAGGTGCGCCAGTCCTGCTTGCCGAGGTCGAAGGCGACCAGGTACCAGCGGCGCCCGGTGTGCACCAGCCGCAGCGGCTCGGCCGACCGCTCGGTCGCCGCGCCGGAGCGGTCGGCGTAGCCGAAGCGCAGCCGCTCGTGGTCCCGGCAGGCGGCGGCGATCACGGTGAGCACCCCCGCGTCGACGGTCGGGCCGCCGCCGGGCAACGAGACCGTCGCGGCCTGCAGCGCGCCGACCCGCGGGCGCAGCCGGGCGGGCAGTACCTGCTCGAGCTTCGCCAGGGCCCGCACGGACGTCTCCTCGATGCCGCTGACCGTGCCGCTCGCGGCCGTGCGCAGGCCGACCGCGACCGCGACGGCCTCGTCGTCGTCCAGCAGCAACGGCGGCAGCGCGGCCCCGGCACCGAGCCGGTAACCACCGGCGACGCCCGGCGTCGCGTGCACCGGGTACCCCAGCGAGCGCAGCCGTTCGACGTCCCGGCGGATCGTCCGGACGTCCACCTCCAGGCGCGACGCGAGGTCGGAACCCGGCCAGTCCCGCCGGGTCTGCAGGAGCGAAAGCAGCCTGAGCAGTCGCTCCGAAGTGCCGTACATGACACGCAGTGTGCCAGACATCGAGGACAGTTCCGGTCCTCAATCCGCCGGATGGTGCAGTTGAAGTGTCAAACACTTGCCAGGCACGGCTCCGGGCGGTGAGAGTGGCGCATGCCGATCGACCCTTCCGCCATGCTCGCCGTCGCCCGGGAAGAAGCCGAACTGGGCCGCGACGAGGGCGGCGTGCCGATCGGGGCCGCGTTGTTCGACTCCGCCGGTGCCCTGCTGGGCCGCGGGCACAACCGGCGCGTGCAGGACGGTGACCCGTCGATGCACGCCGAGACCGCGGCGTTCCGCAACGCGGGCCGCCGCCCCCACTACCGCGACACGATCATGGTCACCACGCTCTCCCCCTGCTGGTACTGCTCCGGGCTCGTCCGTCAGTTCGGTATCGGACGCGTGGTCATCGGCGAAGCCGAGACGTTCCACGGCGGGCACGACTGGCTCGCCGGGCTCGGCGTGGAGATCACCCTGCTCGACGACCCCGCCTGCACCGCGCTGATGACGGAGTTCATCGCCGCGCGCCCGGACCTGTGGTTCGAGGACATCGGGGTCGAACAGTCCACCTAGGACAGCTTCACTCAGGACAGCTTTCCGTGCGAGGAGCTCGTATGCCGTCATCCGTACCGCTCGTGGACCTTTCGCCGTGGTTCACGGGCACCTCCGAGGGCCGGGCCGAGGTGGCCGAGCAGGTCGACCGGGCCCTGCGGGAGTCCGGGTTCCTGCTGGTCACCGGGCACGGCGTGCCGGAGGAGCTGCGCCGGCGGACCCGGGAGCTGGCGCACCGGTTCTTCGCGCTGCCCGAGGACGTCAAGCAGCGTTACGCGGTCACCGTCGGCGGCCGCGGCTGGCTGCCGCCGGGGGTGGAGGCCAACGGCTACGCCGAGGGCACGGAAACCCCGCCCGACCTGAAGGAGTCGTACTCGGCGGGTGCGGACTTCGGTGTCGGCGTCGCCGAGATCGACGGGTTCTGGTTCCAGCCCAACGTCTGGCCGGACGAGGTGCCGGGGCTCGCCGAGACGGCCACCGAGTACATGCGCCGCATGCGCGCGCTGTCGGACCACCTGCTGGAGATCTTCGCCGCGGCGCTCGGCCTGGCCGAAAGCCACTTCACCCGGCACACCGCGCACCCGACGTACACGTTCAACATCAACTGGTACCCGCCGATGACCCGCATCGGCACGCCCGAGCCCGACCAGTTCCGGATCGGCCCGCACACCGACTTCGGCACGGTGACGGTCCTCGACCGCCAGGCGGGCGTCGGCGGCCTGCAGGTCTACACGGCCGGCGGCGAATGGGAGGACGCCCCGCACCACCCGGAGGCGTTCACGGTGAACATCGGCGACCTGATGGCCCGCTGGACGGGCGACCGCTGGCGCTCGACCCGCCACCGCGTCCTGCCCCCGGCGCCCACGGCCCCGGACGAGGACCTGATGTCCCTGGTCTTCTTCTACGAGACCGACCACGACGCGCGCATCACGTCGCTGGCCCCGCCGCTGGGCAAGCGGATCTACCCGGAGGTCATCGCGTCGGACTACCTGAAGGACAAGCTGGACGCCATCACGATGAGCTGAGGCCCGGCTCCGCGCAGAACGTCCGGTTGCGGCCCGCGGCCTTCGCGCGCAGCACCGCCGCCTCCGCGGCCAGCAGCGCGTCCGCCAGCACCTCGTCGGGGCCGCAGCCCGCGACGCCGATCGAGACCGTCACCCCGACGAACTGCGGGCCGTCGCCCGAGGCCTTCAGCGCCACCAGCGTCGAGGCGACCCGCAGCCGGATCCGCTCCGCGATCGCCATCGCGTCGAAGCGGCCGGTGCCGGGCAGCAGCACGGCGAACTCCTCGCCGCCGGAGCGTCCGACGAGGTCCGCGGCCCGGACCTCGTCGCGCAGGGTGTCGGCGACCGCGCGCAGCACCGCGTCGCCGATCCGGGCGCCGTAGCGGTCGTTGAGCTGGCGGAAGTGGTCGAGGTCGAGCAGCAGCACGGCCTGGCCGGGGCCGTGCCGGCCGAGCCGGGTCACCTCGGCCTCGGCGGCGCCGCGCCACGACGCCGCGGTCAGCACCCCGGTGCCGGGGTCGAGGGTGACGTGTTCGCGGCGGCCGCGGCCCAGGCCGCCGCGGTGCAGCACGACCGTCGCGCCGGCCAGGAACGGCACGAACAGGGGCGCGGCGAGCGCGGCCCAGCCGAACAGGACGCCGAACGTGGTCATCGCGGCGTCGAAAGCGTGGCCCGGGGCGGCTTCGCGGGGCGGGCGGGGGCCGTCGGCGGCGGTCACCAGCGCGGCGTTCACGGAGAGGAACATCAGCCCGGCGAGGACGAGCAGGGCGACCGTGCGGGCGTCGAGGGCCGCGGCGATCGGCTTGACGCGGGTCGCGGTGAGGAACGCCCCGGCGACGAGCCCCGCCAGCGCGGTCGACGCGGCGCCGAACACCTGGCGGTACACGGGTCTTCTGCGGACCCGGAACCACTGGTGCAGCGCGGAGAGCACGACCAGCGCGACGGCGAGCCCCGGCCGGAGCACGACCACCCCGGCGAAGACCCACGGGGTGTCGACGCCGGGTCCGAGCAGGGTGTCCTCGCGGTGGCGTTCCACCGGCCGGGACAGCTCCGCGGTGACCAGCATCCCGCCCGCGAGCAGCGCGAACGGCGGCAGCATCGAGGCGAGCGGCGGAAATCGGACGGCGGCGAGGGCCACGGCGGCGACGGCGAGCACGTCCACCACGACGACGAAAAGAACCTGGCCGCGGCGGGGCAGGCGCCACACCGCCCAGCGCTGCAGGGGCACGGCGAGCAGGAACCGGCCGGGGCGGCGTCCCCCGCCGGCTGCGACCGTGGAATCCCCCACCATTTCGGCAAACTAGCCGGTCTGCCGCGCGCTGTCACTCCGCCTTCAGGGGAATCTCACACGGCCACCCGAGGGCGGACGCTCGGGAGCCGTGCGCGCACGGTGTGTCATATTTCCGACCGAAGAAGGGTTGACACGCCATATTGGTCTAGTCCACTGTGTGGTGGCACACAGCACTCCTCCCGGGATGATCCCGCCGCCTCAAACCGGAGGTGCTCCATCCTGTTTCGTTTGGAGGACCCCATGCTGAATCGTTTGTCGCCGATCCGACCACAGTCACGGCCGAAGAGCCTCGTAGCAACGGTTGCTCGCCGCTCCAGGGGCGGCCTACTTTCAGCCGGATCGGCGAAATCCATGCGCCGTCTGGTGACCCTCGCGGTCGCGGCCGGAGCCGCGATGGCGACGGCGGTCGGTCTCGCCCCGCAGGCCATGGCCGCGGTGGACCCGGTGCTCGCTTCCCCGTACCTGTACCAGTGGGGCGGCCAGACCAGCCCGACCGCGGCGATGTCCGCGACCGGGGTGAAAGCGTTTACCCTCGCGTTCGTCCTGTCCGACGGGACGTGCAACCCCAAGTGGGACGGCAGCCGCTCGCTGACCGGCTCAGACAAGACGCTGATCACGAACATCCGCAACGCGGGCGGGGACGTGATCCCCTCCTTCGGCGGCTGGTCCGGCACGAAGCTCGGCTCGAAGTGCACGACGGCTTCGGCGCTGGCGGGCGCGTACCAGAAGGTCATCGACGCCTACGGGCTCAAGGCGATCGACCTGGACATCGAGAACACCGACGAGTTCCAGAACAACACGGTGCAGGACCGCATCCTCAACGCGGTCAAGCTGACCAAGCAGGCCAACCCGAACCTGAAGGTCGTCATCACCATCGGCACCACGACGACCGGCCCCGACAGCTACGGCAAGCGCCTGATCAACCAGGCCAAGGCGATCGGCGCCCCGGTCGACGTCTGGTCGGTCATGCCGTTCGACTTCTCCAGCGGCGGTGACATGGCCGCCCTGACGAAGTCCGCGGTCGACGGGCTGAAGAACCAGCTCAAGACGACGTTCGGTTACACCGACGACACGGCGTACCGGCACAGCGGCCTCTCCTCGATGAACGGCAAGACCGACAACGCGGGCGAGACGGTCACGGTCGCCAACTTCAATTCGATCCGCGGCTACGCGACGAGCCACCACTTGGGCCGCTTCACGTTCTGGGCCACCAACCGCGACTGCAGCGGCGGCGGCGAGTGCAGCGGCATCACGCAGGACAAGTACGCGTTCACCAAGATCGTCGCCGGGTACACCGGCTGACACAGAGCCCGTAGTGGGGCAGTCGAAGGCCCTCTCACCGGCATCGGGGTCGGTGAGGGGGCTTTCGCGGTTTCCGCGGTTCCCGCTGAGCGGGACCCCCGGTTTCCGCTCACCGGAAACCGGGCCTCGGGCTGGACGCGGCGCCGGATTCGGTTTCCGGTGAGCGGGAACCGGAAACCGTCACACCGCCGCAATGTCCGTCACCTACCGTCGGTCCATGACGACGACCGAAGGTGCCCACTACGGCGACAAGGTCGTCGCCGTCGAGCCCGGCGGGATCGAGCCCGTCGCCGACGCCGACCGGCACGGGACGCCGCGGCAGCTGGCCTGGACCTGGGCCTCCCCCAACCTCGAGTTCGCCACCGTCTTCGTCGGCGTGCTCGCCGTCACCGCCTTCGGGCTCTCCTTCTGGCAGGCCGCGCTCGCCGCCCTCCTGGGCAACGGCCTCGGCGCGCTGGCCCACGGTGTGCTGAGCGCGAGAGGGCCCCGGTACGGCGTGCCGCAGATGGTGCTGGGCCGCGCCGCCTTCGGGTACCGGGGGAACCTGGTGCCCGCCGCGCTCATGTCGGTCATGGCCGGGATCGGCTGGTTCGCCGTCAACAGCGTCAGCGGGGCCTTCGCGCTGACCAGCCTCACCGGCCTGCCCGTGCTCGCCTGCCTCGTCATCGTGGTCGCGGCGCAGATCGCCATCGCCTTCTTCGGCCACAACCTCGTCCAGGCGTACGAGAAGTACGTCTTCGCCGTGCTAGCGATCGTGTTCGCCGCGGCGAGCGTCGTCATCTTCGCGAAGTCCCATCCCGGCACCACCCCCAGCACCGGCGGGCTCGGCGGGTTCCTCCTCGCCGTGGGCACCGCGTTCGGCTACACCTCCGGCTGGAACCCGTACGCCGCCGACTACACGCGCTACCTCCCGCGCACCGCGTCGAAACGCGCCATCGGCGTCTACGCCGGCCTCGGGCTCTTCCTGTCCACGACCGTCCTGATGCTCGTCGGCGCCGCGTCCACGACGATCGGCGGGGCGGCCGACGACAACCCGGCGACGGCGTTCACCGGGCACCTGCCCGGTTTCCTCGCCGCCGCGACGCTGCTGGTGATCGCGCTCGGCGCCGTCGCCGCGAACGTCCTCAACGTCTACTCGGGCGCGCTCGCCTTCCTGGCGCTGGGCGTCAAGCTGCCGCTGGCGTGGCGGCGCGCGGTCGTCGCGCTCGCGTTCGGCGCGGTCGGGTTCGTGCTGGCCTGGCTCGGCCTGGCCGACGCCGGCCACGCCTACGAGAACTTCCTGCTGGTCATCGCCTACTGGATCGGCCCGTGGCTGGGGGTGCTGCTGGCCGACCACCACCGCCGGCGCGGCACCGAGTTCGGCGACCTGCTGACCGACAAGCGGTACGGCAACGCGGCCGGGTTCACCGCGTTCCTGGTCGGGCTCGTGGTGTCGGTCGGCCTCTTCGCGAACCAGGCGCTCTACACCGCGCCGATCCCGAAAGCCGTCCCGGAAACCGGCGACCTGACCTTCGCCGCCGGCTTCCTCATCGCCGGCGGGACCTACCTGCTGCTGCGGCGTCAGCGCGTGTGACCGCCGTGGTGGTCGCCGCCGCCGTAGTTCGCGTAGCCCGGGTACAACGTGCTCAAGTCCACTGTGGTCGGTGGCGGCACCGTGGTCGTCGGGGGCGGGATCTCCACCGTCGACACCGAAGGTGACGGCGTGGGCGTCGACGTCCGGGTCGGGCGCGCCTGCATGACCACCGGGGACGGCGTGGTCGTCTGCGTGGGCACGGCGACCGCGCTCGAGGACGGGACGCCCGTGGCCGGCGGCAGCTGCGGGAACCCCGTTGACCCCGGGACGGGATCGGGCTGCGTCACCAGCGCGAGCACCAGCCCGCCCAGCACCACGGCGACCGCCGACGCCAGCGCGATCCGAGCGCCCGCGCTGTGCGGCTCGGCTTCGGGGTCACGGCGCGCCGCCACCTCGGCCGAGCGCGAGCCCGGTTTCCGCGGCCGGACCCCGGCCTGCCGGAGCAGTTCGTCGACCGAGACCCGGTCCCGCCGCCTGCGCGCGCTGCGCGTCATGAACGACCTCCACCCCTTCGCTGATTCCGCTGGATATTAGGAACCGGCGCCGGAATTGTAAACGTGCTGATCGCAGCGCTCTCGTTATCGTTTCGAGACGTCCGGATCGCGGATCCGGCCGTAGTCGTCAACAAGGGTTCCTAGCGGCGCAGCAACCCCGCCACGCGGCGGGTGACGGGGGTGAACTCGGGCAGCTTGAGCAGGGCCAGCAGCCCGAACGGCACGGCGATCCCGAGCAGTCCCTGGATCGGCAGTTTCACCCACGCGGTGGCAACCTCGCCGAGCGAAGCGGGCACGGCGTAGCCGGCGAGGACCGCGGCCAGCACCCCGAGCCCGCTCGCGCCCAGCGTGATGAGCCCGACCCGCAGCGACCGGCGGCTGCGCAGGTGCCCGAGCCGGACCCACAGCCAGACCTGGCCGAGCACGGCGCCGACGACGAACCCCGCGCCGTTGACCAGCATGACGCCGTAGACGACGTGCTCGCCGTCGAGCAGCCCGTGGCACAGGAACAGCAGCGGGATCTTGACCGCGGTCATCACGAGCATGATGAGCGTCGGCGTCCGGGCGTCCTTCATCGCGTAGAACACCCGCAGCTGCAGCATCACCAGCGCGTACGGCAGCAACCCGACCGCGGAGACGGCGAGGGTCTGGCCGAGCCGCCCGGCGTCCTCGATGGTGCCGCGGCCCCAGGTGAAGATCGCGATGCCGATCGGCGTGCCGACGACGGCCAGCGCCGCGGAGATCGGCACGAACAGCACCGTGGAGATGCGGGAGGCGAGCGAGAGGTCGCCGACGAGCCCCGCGGTGTCGCCGTCGGCGGCGGCCCGGCTCATCCGCGGCATCAGCGCGGTCAGCAGCGAGACGCCGAGGATGCCGTACGGCAACTGGAAGAGCAGCGACGCGTAGCTGTAGGCGGTGACCCCGCCGCCGGTGCCGCCGGTCAGCACGCGGGTGGTGATGACGAACCCGACGTGGCTCACCACGACGTACCCGAGGATCCACGCGGCGAGCCCGCCGAACTCCTTCATCCGCGGGTCGAAACCCCAGCGCCAGCGGAACCGGAAGCCGGTGCGCAGCAGCGCCGGGATCAGCACGAGTGCCTGCACGACGATGCCGAGCGTGGTGCCGAGGCCCAGCACGAGCAGCTTCGGATCGCCCATCCGCGCCGGGTTGACCGTCAGCTCCCCCGGCATCAGCGCGAACGCGACCAGGGTGGCGGTGACGACGACGTTGTTCAGCACCGGTGCCCAGGCCGGCGGGCCGAACACGTTCTGGGCGTTGAGGATGGCCGACATCAGCGCGAACAGGCCGTAGAACAGGATCTGCGGCAGCAGCAGGTAGGCCAGCGCGGTGGTCAGCCCGGGATTGGCGTCCGCTGACGATTTGTCGACGTAGAGCGCGGTGAACAGCGGGGCGATGGCCACCGCGACCGCTGTCCCGACGGTGAGCAGCACCAGCGCCATCGTGAGCAGCCGCTGGGTGTAGGCGCGGCCGCCGTCGCCGTCGTCCTGCGAGCGGACCAGCAGCGGCACCACGACGCTGGCCAGCACACCGCCGAAGAGCAGCTCGAACACGATGTTCGGCAGGGTGTTGGCGACGGTGAAGGAGTCGTTGACGATCCCCGTCCCGACCACCACGGCCAGCAGCAGCTTGGCGACGAAGCCGGTGATCCGGCTGACGGTCGAGGCGATCGCCATCCGCCCGCTCGAGCGGGCCAGGGACGACCCGGCGCCTTCGCCGCGGCCGGCGGACACCGGCGAGGCGGGTGGCCTCGCGACGATCTGCGTGGCGAACTCGTCGTACGGCCGCCGCGAGACGTCGAGGTCACGGGTCGGCCAGTGCGGGCCGCGAAAATCACTGGGGAGGAAGACGGTCGCTTCCTCGTCCCCCGGCTTCGTGGCCGGGGGGTCCTGATCCGCCATGTGACCACACTGCCAGGTCAGGGCGGTGGACGGGTACGGCGGTGGTCACCGAACGTGCGAGCGAACGCCGCGACGCTGCGTGACAGCGCGCCTGGGCTCAGGCGGCGAGCGTGATCTCCAGCGCGGCACGGCCGGCTTCGGTCAGCTCGGCGGGGACGCGGCCGACGGCGCCGTCGGCGGCGGGCTGCACGTAGCCGCCGTGGGCCAGGGCGTGCGCGGTCATCTGATCGCAACAAGCGAATCCGTCGACGAAGAGGTCGGGTTCGCAGCTGCACGACATTTCAGCGCGTCCGGCTGCCACCGCCCTCAGCATCGCCATCGCGCGGTGGGTGAGCTCGACTCCTGAACCGGACACCGGACTGCCTTTCTGCTCCGTGAACCTACTACTACGAGTCATCGTCCATTGGGCCAATTGTGTTAGCTACGGCACTAGGACGTTTACTAGAGCTCGGAGGTTCCGGCCAGTCGGAGTTCCAGAGTCTGGGCCCACTCACGCACGATCTGGCGACGGCGCCGCGTGTCGTCGGTCAGCAGGTTCGCCAGGCCCAGGCCACGGGCAAGATCGAGAGTGGCCTGGACCAGCTCACGGACCCCGGTCCGCGACTCGTCGACGCTCAGCAGTTCGACGGTCACCCGATGGGCTTCCCGGCCGACCCGGGCCTCCAGCGGCACCAGCACGTCCCGCAGCGTCTCGTCGGTCGCCGCGACCGCCCAGAGCTGCAACGCGGCCCGGAACAGCGGCCCGGTGTACAGGTTCAGTACCATCTCGACGACCCGCTCGATGCGCGACGAGCCGCTCGGCAGGTCGGCCGCCTGGGCGCGCAGCTCGTCGATCTGCGCCTCGCCCAGGAGGTCGACCGCCGCCGCGACGAGCGTCTCCCGCGTCGGGAAGTGGTGCTGCGCGGCGCCCCGGGAGACGCCCGCGCGTTCGGCGATCACGGCGACCGTGACCCCGTGCCAGCCGCGCTCGCCGAAGCTGTCGAGCGCGGCCTCGATGAGCCGCCGCCGCGTGGTGCGGCTGCGTTCCTGCTGCGGTTCGCGGAGCATGGCCTAGGCCGGGTCGACCCAGAAGTCGAGCTGCAGGTCTTCCTCGGTCCCGCCGATGCGGTACTTCGCGAAGTCCGTGACGCCCGCGGCGCGCAGGACCTCGTCGTCGAGGAAGAAGTTCCCGGTGGTCTCGCGGCTCGGCTTGGTGAGGATCGCGTAGGCGGCGTCGGCCATGATCTCCGGTGTGCGGCTGCGGTCGGCCAGCTCGGCGCCGACGACGTTGCGGATCGCCGCGGTGTCGATCGTGGTGCGCGGCCACAGCGAGTTGACCGCGACGCCGTCTTTTCGCAGTTCCGCCGCGAGGCCGACGGTCACCAGGCTCATCGAGTACTTCGCGATGCTGTAGGCGAGGTGGCCGGCGGTGAACCACTTCTCGTCGAGGCTGATCGGCGGCGACAGCGTCAGGATGTGCGCGTTGGCCGAGGCCCGCAGGTGCGGGATGGCCAGCTTCGACAGCAGGAACGTGCCGCGCGCGTTGATGTCCTGCATCAGGTCGTAGCGCTTCATGCTGACCTGTTCGGTCGGCGTCAGGTCGATCGCGCTGGCGTTGTTCACGACGATGTCGATGCCGCCGAACTGCTCGACGGTCTTGGCCACCGCCGCCGCGACACCGTCGTCGTCGCGGACGTCGCCGAGGATCGGCAGCGCGTGGCCGCCGGCCTTCTCGATGGCCTCCGCGGCGGTGTAGATCGTGCCGGGCAGCTTCGGGTGCGGCTCGGCGGTCTTGGCGAGCAACGCGACGTTGGCGCCGTCCTTGGCCGCCCGGAGCGCGATCGCCTCGCCGATGCCGCGGCTGCCGCCGGACATGATGATGGTCTTGCCGTCCAAAGTGGACATGTCGACCCTCCTAGTAGGACTTGGGCAGGCCGAGACTGTGCTGGCCGACGAAGTTGAGCACCATCTCGCGGCTGACCGGGGCGATCCGGCCCAGCCGGACGGCGGTGACCAGCGTGCCGAGGCCGTACTCGGTGGCCAGGCCGTTGCCGCCGTGGGTCTGCACGGCCTGGTCGGTGGCGCGGATGGCGACCTCGGCGGCGGCGTACTTGGCCATGTTGGCCGACTCCCCCGCGCCGAAGTCGTCACCCGAGTCGTAGAGCGAAGCGGCCTTCTGGGTCATCAGCTTGGCCAGTTCCAGCTCGACCTTGATCTCGGCCAGCGGGTGCGCGAGGCCCTGGTGGGCGCCGATCGGCGTGCCCCAGACCTGGCGCTGGTTGGCGTAGGAGACGGCCTTGGCCAGCGCGTACCGGGCGATGCCGAGGGAGAACGACGCGCCCATGATGCGTTCCGGGTTGAGGCCGGCGAACAGCTGCGCGATCGCCGCGTCCTCCTCGCCGACGAGCGCTTCGGCGGGCAGGTGGACGTCGTCGAGGAACAGCGAGAACTGGTTCTCCGGCGAGACGATGTCCATCGGGATCTTGGTGTACTCGAACCCGGCGGTGCCCGTCGGCAGGATGAACAGCGCGGGCTTGAGCCTGCCGGTCTTGGAGTCCTCCATGCGGCCGACGACGAGCACGGCGTCCGCCTCGTCGACGCCGGAGATGTAGACCTTGCGTCCACCGAGGACCCAGCCGTCGCCGTCGCGCTTGGCGGTGGTGGTGATCTTGTGCGAGTTCGACCCGGCGTCCGGCTCGGTGATCGCGAAGACCATCCGCTTGCTGCCGTCGGCGATGCCCGGCAGCCACTGCTTCTTCTGCTCTTCGGTGCCGAAGCGGGAGATCACGGTGCCGCAGATCGCCGGCGAGACGACCATGAGCAGCAACGGCGAGCCCGCGGCGGCCAGCTCTTCGAGCACCGCGGCGAGGTCGGCGATGCCCGCGCCACCGCCGCCGTACTCCTCGGGGATGTTGACCCCGAGGTAGCCTAGGCGGCCGGCTTCGTCCCACAGCTCGTGGGTCTTCTCGTCGGCGCGGGCCTTCTTGGCGTAGTACTCGTGCCCGTACTTGGCGCCCAGCTCGGCGACGGCCTTGCGGAGCGCGACCCGCTCCTCCGGCTCGCTGAAGTTCATCGCGTTCATGCTTCGTCTCCTACCACCGCGAGGATCATGCCCACTTCGACCTGCTGTCCGACCGTCACCGGCAGTTCCGTCACCACACCGTCGGCGGGGGCGGCGATCCGGTGTTCCATCTTCATCGCCTCGAGCCACAGCAACGGATCGCCCGCCTTGACCGGGTCCCCGGCCTGCACGGCCAGCCGGACGACGGTGCCCGGCATCGGCGCGACCAGTGATCCCGCGGCCAGCGCGGCGTCCGGGTCGGCGAACCGCGGGGCCACCGTCAGCGCGACCGAACCCAGCGCGGAGTCCACATAGGACACACCGTCGTGCCGGGCGACGTCGAAGGTGCGCCGCACCCCCGCGACGTCCAAGACGACCCGGCCGGGCTCGGCGCTGACCAGCTCGGCGTCGTAACCCTCGGCCTGCAACCCGTCTCGGCCGAGCGAATAGACGATCTCGTACTCGCGATCGCCGATAGAGAAGAGCTTGCGCTGCCCGGCCGAGCGGACGTTGCGCCAGCCGCTGGGCAGCCGTCCCTGCGTCCGCGCCCCGGCCCGGTTCGTCGCGGCCTCCGCCAGCGCGGCGGCCAGTGCGGAGAGGCGCTCCGTGTCCACAGTGGCCAGCGGTGCGGCCAGGGTGTCCAGGCCGTGCCGGTCGAAGAACGCGGTGTCGGTCTCCCCGGCCAGGAAGGCGTCGTGGCGAAGGATGTTGACGAGCAGGTCGCGGTTGGTGACGACGCCGTGGATCTTCGTCGCGGCCAGGGCCTTGGCAAGCCGCCGGGCCGCCTCCGCGCGGGTCGGCGCCCAGGTGATCACCTTGGCCAGCATCGGGTCGTAGTGGACGCCGACGACCGAGCCGCTCACGAAGCCGGAGTCCAGCCGCAGCCCTGGGCCGTGGGTGAAGGACCGGTCCACATCGGGCACCTCGAAGGTGTGCAGCGTGCCGCTCTGCGGCTGCCAGTTCGCGGCCCCGTTTTGAATTATCACGGTCTCGGCGTAGAGCCGGACCTCGATCGAGTGGCCCACCGTCGGCGGCGGGTCGGCGGGCAGCCGTTCCCCGTCGGCGACACGCAGTTGCAGCGCCACCAGGTCCAGCCCCGTGACGTTCTCGGTGACCGGGTGCTCGACCTGCAGCCGGGTGTTCATTTCGAGGAAGTAGAACCGCCCGTCCGGCCCCGCCAGGAACTCGACGGTGCCCGCGCCGACGTAGTCGATCGCCTGGGCCGCCTTGCGGGCGGCGTCGAACAGCTCCGCGCGCATGGCGTCGTCGACGAACGGCGAGGGCGCCTCCTCGACGACCTTCTGGTGCCGACGCTGGATAGAGCACTCCCGCTCCCCCACCGCCCACACCGTGCCGTGCCGGTCGGCCAGCACCTGGACCTCGATGTGCCGCCCGGTCTCCAGGTAGCGCTCGCAGAACACCGTCGGGTCGCCGAACGCCGACCCGGCTTCCGCGCTCGCGCCTTCCACGGCCTCGGCCAGCTCGTCGAGAGAGCGGACCACGCGCATCCCGCGGCCCCCACCCCCGGCGGACGCCTTGACCAGCAGCGGAAGATCAGCGTCGGTCACCGACGCCGGGTTCAGTTCGGACAGCACCGGCACGCCCGCCGCGGCCATCAGCCGCTTCGACTCCACTTTGGAGCCCATCGTCTCGATGGCCTCCGGCGGCGGCCCGACCCAGGTCAGCCCGGCGTCGAGGACGGCACGCGCGAACGCGGCGTTCTCCGACAGGAAGCCGTAACCGGGGTGGACGGCGTCGGCCCCGGTGTCCGCCGCGGCCTTCACCAGCAGTTCGGCGCGCAGGTACGTCTCGGACGGCGCGTTGCCGGGCAGCCGGACGGCCGCGTCGGCTTCGAGGGTGTGGGGCGCGGCGGCATCGGCGTCGGAGAACACAGCGACCGTGCCGATCCCGGCGTCGCGGCAACTGCGGAAGACGCGGCGGGCGATCTCGCCGCGGTTGGCGACCAGCAGGTTCTGGATCATCGCTCACTCACATCCGGAAGACGCCGAAGCCCTCGGCGCCCTTCACTGGTCCATTGTGGATCGCGGACAGGCTCAGCCCCAGCACGGTGCGGGTGTCGCGCGGGTCGATGATGCCGTCGTCGTAGAGCATGCCGGAGAGGAACATCGGCATCGACTCGGCTTCGATCTGGCCTTCCACCATGGCGCGCATGGCCTTGTCGTTTTCCTCGCTGTACTCCTGGCCACGCGCCTCGGTGGCCGCGCGGGCCACGATGGACAGCACGCCGGCCAGCTGCGCCGGGCCCATCACCGCGGACTTCGCACTCGGCCAGGCGAACAGGAATCGGGGATCGTAGGCGCGGCCGCACATCCCGTAGTGCCCGGCGCCGTAGGACGCTCCCATGAGGACGGACAGGTGCGGCACCTTCGAGTTCGACACGGCGTTGATCATCATCGCGCCGTGCTTGATGATGCCGCTCTGCTCGTACTCCTTGCCGACCATGTACCCGGTCGTGTTGTGCAGGAACACCAGCGGCGTGTGGATCTGGTTGGCCAGCTGGATGAACTGCGCGGCCTTCTGCGACTCCTCGCCGAACAGCACACCCTGCGCGTTGGCGAGCACACCGACCGGGTAGCCGTGGATGCTCGCCCAGCCCGTCACCAGACTCGGCCCGTACAACGGCTTGAACTCGTCGAAGTCGGAGCCGTCGACGACGCGGGCGATCACCTCGCGCGGGTCGAACGGCACCTTGAGGTCGGTCGGCACGATGCCGAGCAGGTCGTCGGCGTCGTACACCGGCTCGGCGTAGTCCGGCTTCGGTGTCGGACCCTGTTTCGTCCAGTTGAGACGTTTGATGATGTTGCGGCCCAGGCGGATCGCGTCCTGCTCGTCGACGGCGAGGTAGTCGGCCAGGCCCGAGGTCCGCGCGTGCATCTCGGCGCCGCCCAGCGACTCGTCGTCGGACTCCTCACCGGTGGCCATCTTGACCAGCGGCGGCCCGCCGAGGAACACCTTCGCGCGTTCCTTGACCATCACGACGTAGTCCGACATGCCCGGCAGGTACGCGCCACCGGCGGTCGAGTTGCCGAAGACCAGCGCGACCGTCGGGCAGCCCGCGGCGGACGCCCGCGTGATGTCGCGGAAGATCCGGCCGCCCGGGATGAAGATCTCCTTCTGCGTCGGCAGGTCCGCGCCGCCGGACTCGACGAGGTTGATCGTCGGCAGCCGGTTCTGCGCGGCGATGTCCGCCGCCCGGTAGGACTTCTTGGCCGTCCACGGGTTGCTCGCGCCGCCCTTGACCGTCGGGTCGCTGGCCGAGACGAGGCACTCGACACCCTCGACGACACCGATCCCGGTGACAAGGCTCGCGCCGACGCGGTAGTCGCTGCCCCAGGCCGCCAGCGGCGAGAGCTCCAGGAACGGCGAGTCCTCGTCGAGCAGCAGCTCGATCCGCTCGCGGGCGAGCAGCTTGCCGCGCTTGCGGTGCCGCTCGACGTACTTCTCACCGCCGCCCGCGACGGCCTTGGCCTGCTCGGTGTCGATCTCGGCGAGCTTCTCCAGCATCGCCTCGCGGTTCGCGCCGAACTCGGCGGCCCGCGTGTCCACTGTGGACCTCAGGGTGGTCATGAGGTGTATCCCAATCGCTTCGCGGCCAGGCCGGTGAGGATCTCGTTGGTGCCGCCGCCGATGCCGAGGATCCGGACGTCGCGGTAGTGCCGCTCCACTTCGGCCTCGCGCATGTACCCGAGCCCGCCGTGCAGCTGGACGGCCTCGTTGACCACCCATTCGGCGGCCTCGACGGCGGTGTTCTTGGCGAAGCAGGCTTCGGCGATGACCTCTTCACCCGAGACGTGCCGGATCGCGGCCTGCCGGGCGTAGGTCCTCGCGACGTCCACGCGGCGGGCCATCTCGGTCACCTTGTGCTGCACGAGCTGCCGCGAGATCAGCGGACGGCCGAACGTCTCGCGCAGCCGGCACCAGTCGAGTGTCAGGTCGAGCGCGCGCTGGGCGTGCGCATACGCCTGCACCGCAAGGGAAAGCCGTTCGGTGACGAACTGGGTGGCCACCTGGGCGAAGCCGCTGTTCTCGGCGCCGACGAGGTTCTCGACCGGCACCCGGACGTCCACGTAGGACAGTTCGGCGGTGTCGGAGCAGAGCCAGCCCATCTTCTCGAGCTTGCGGGAGACGGTGAACCCGGGTGTCCCGCGCTCGACGACGATCAGCGACAGCCCGTGGGCGCCCTCACCGCCGGTGCGCACGACGGTCGTCACGAAGTCCGCGCGGCAGCCGGACGTGATGTACGTCTTGGCTCCGTTGATGACGTACTCGTCGCCCTCACGCACCGCCGTCGTCCGGATTCCGGCGACGTCCGAGCCACCGTCCGGCTCGGTGACGGCCAGCGAGCCGATCTTGTCTCCGGCCAGGGTCGGGCGCACCCAGCGTTCGATCTGGACGGGGTCGGCGGCCTCGGCGATGTGCGGGACGGCGATGCCGCAGGTGAACAGCGACGCGAAGAGCCCGCCGGAGCCGCCCGCGTAGTGCATCTCCTCGGCGACGACGAGCGCGTCGAGGTAGTTGCCGTCGCCCCCGCCGATCTCCTCGGGGAACGCCACGCCGAGCAGGCCCAGGTCGCCGGCCTTGCGGTGCAGGTCGCGCGGCAGCTCACCGGCGCGTTCCCAGTCGTCGAGGTGCGGCAGGACCTCCTGCTCGACGAACCGGCGGACCGTCTTGCGCAGCTCCGCCCGCTCGGGCGTCCGGAAGGGGTCGGTCACAGGAGCACCTCGGGGATGTCGATTTCGCGGGACCGCAGCCACTCGCCGAAGGCCTTGGCCTGCGGGTCGAACCGCGCCTGCGAGGCGACACCCTCACCGAGGATGCCCTCGACGACGAAGTTCACCGCCCGCAGGTTCGGCAGCAGGTGGCGCGTCACCGGCAGGTCCGCCGTCTCGGGCAACAGCAGCTTGAATTCGGCGACGGTCAGCCGGTGCACCAGCCACCGCCAGGCCTCTTCCGACCGCACCCAGACGCCGAGGTTGGCGTTGCCGCCCTTGTCACCGCTGCGCGCACCGACGACGCTGCCGAGCGGCGCCCGCCGCACCGGACCGTGGTCCAGCGGTTCCGGCAGCGCGGGCTCGTCCACATCGGACAAGTCCCGAGTGGACGCCGAAGGCGCTATGTCGACCCGCATCCCGTCCGGCAGCACGGCGATGTGCGGCACCGTCCTGGCGTCCACATAGGCCGCGGTGTAGACGCCGTAGGGCGAGGCATCCGACGGCGGGGCCGTCACGTGGAAGCCGGGGTAGCTGGCCAGCGCGAGTTCGACCGCGGCGCTGGTGAACGCCCGTCCGGCGACCTTCGGGTCGGCGTCCTTGACCGCGACATGCAGCAGCGCGCTCGCGGTCTGCTCGGTGTCGGCGTCGACGTGGTCGGTCCGGGCCAGCGTCCACGTGACGTCGGCGGGCGGCCGGTCCTTGAGCGCGCCTTCGAGTTGTTCCCGCACCAGCGCGGCTTTCGCCTCGATGTCGAGTCCGGTGAGGACGAACGTCGTCTCGTTGCGGAACCCGCCGAGCTTGTTGAGCGCGACCTTGAGCGTCGGCGGCGGGGCCTCGCCGCGGACGCCGGAGATCCGCACGCGGTCCGGTCCGTCCTGGCTCAGGGAAAGCGTGTCGAACCGTGTGGTGACGTCCGGCCCGGCGTAGCGCGCGCCGGTGATTTCGTAGAGCAGCTGGGCGGTGACCGTGCCGGTGGTGACCACTCCCCCGGTGCCCGGGTGCTTGGTGATCACGCTGGAGCCGTCGGCCTCGATCTCGGCGATCGGGAAGCCGGGCAGGCCCAGGGAGTGCTCGGTGAAGAAGGCGTAGTTGCCGCCGGTGGCCTGCGCGCCGCATTCGATGACGTGCCCGGCCGCGACGGCGCCGGCGAGCGCGTCGTAGTCGTCGCGGGCCCAGCCGAAGTGCGCGGCGGCCGGGCCGACGATCACCGAGGCGTCGGTGACGCGCCCGGTGACGACGACATCGGCCCCCGCGTTCAGGCACTCCGCGATGCCCCACCCGCCGAGATAGGCGTTGGCGGTCAACGGTTTCCCGAGATCCAGCTCGTCGGCGCGGGCGACCAGGTCGTCGCCTTCGACGTGCGCGATCTTGACGTCGACACCGAGCTTGTCGGCCAGCTCCCGCAGGGCCTGGGCCAGCCCGGCCGGGTTGAGCCCGCCCGCGTTCGCCACGATCTTGACGCCGTTCTCGCGCGCCAGCTCGAGGTTCTCCTCCATTTGGCGGAGGAACGTCTTGGCGTACCCGCGGTTCGGGTCCTTCAGCCGGTCGCGGCCGAGGATGAGCATGGTCAGCTCGGCCAGGTAGTCGCCGGTCAGGACGTCCAAGGGGCCGCCGGTGAGCATCTCGCGCACGGCGGAGAAGCGGTCACCGTAGAAGCCGGACGCGTTGCCGATCCGCAAGGCCGTCATGCGAACTGCCCCGCTTCCCGGCCGGACCCCGGAGGTCCGGCGAAAGCCTGCGCGATGGTCAGCCATTCCTCGACGTCGGGGCCCTGCGCCACGAGGTCGGTGTCGGCCGGGTGCCGCCGCTGGGTGATGACCAGGCAGAAGTCCACGGCACTGCCGGTGAGCCTCTGCTCGGCGTCCTCGGGCCCGAACGTCCAGGTGACGCCGTCCGGTGCGGCCAGCTCGACGCGGAACTCCTCGGCCGGCGGCGCGAGGGAGTTGAGCAGGTAGGCGAAGTCGCGGGTGCGCGTGCCGAAGCGCGCGATGTGCCAGAGCCGTGCGGTGGGCTCGCGGCGCAGGCCCAGCGCGTCGTGGACGTCCTGACCGTGGGCCCAGGTCTCCATCAGGCGGGCCGTGACCATGGAGGCCGCGCTCATCGGCGGGCCGTACCAGGGCAGCTTCTGCCCGTCGGGCACCGCGGCGAGGGCCTCGGCCAGCCGCGCCCGCCCGGCGCGCCAGCGTTCGAGCAGCTCGTCAGGGGGCAGTTCGGCGCCTTCGGCCGCGGCCTCGTCGACGTAGTGCTCGCCGGCGGTGAGCAGGCTTTCGACCTCGGCCTGCCAGTCCTCCGGATGGGCCGCGGCGATCAGGGCCTTCTCGTCGGTCCAGGTCAGGTGCGCGATCTGGTGCGCGATCGTCCACCCCGCCGCCGGTGTTTCCAGTGCCCAGCCGGACGCGGGCAGGTCCGCCACCACGTCGTCGAGTGTCTGTGATTCAGCGTCGAGATCCCCGAGGATCACGCCGAGGTCCGCCATCGCCGCCTCCTTGCGTACTGGCGCCCAGCGTGGCACCGGCCCCCAGAAAAATCAAGCACGCCTGATTGTTTCGCCCCGGACGCTGCGGACACACTATTGACATCTTGCCAGTAGTGCCGGTCTGCCTTAGTTTCATCGCCATGGCCGAGACCACCTACGCCGTCGCGGACCGGATCGCCACGGTGACGCTGAACCGCCCCGAGGCGCGCAACGGCTACACGATCCGGATGGCCGACGAGCTCGGCGCGGCGATGGACCGCGCCGACCGCGACGAGGACGTCCGCGTGGTGGTGCTGACCGGCGCCGGCAAGGACTTCTGCGTCGGCGCCGACCTGTCGCAGGGCGGCTTCGACTTCGACCCGGCGACCGGCCCGGACGCGGCCTGGCAGGAACCCGCCGGCCGCTGCTCGAAGCGGATCTTCACGATGAACAAGCCGGTGATCGCGGCCCTGCAGGGCGCGGCGGTCGGCGCCGGCAGCACGATCACGCTCCCCTGCGACTACCGGCTCGCCTCCGAGGACTCCCGGTTCGGCTTCGTGTTCACCCGCCGCGGCATCTACCCCGAAGGCGCGTCGGCCTGGTTCCTCCCCCGGCTCGTCGGGATGGGCACCGCGCTCGACTGGATGATCAGCGGCCGCGTCTTCCCCGCCGCCGAGGCCCTCGCAAAAGGCTTGGTGCACCGGGTTTTCCCCACCGGAACCGTGCTCGACGAGGCCTACAAGCTGGCTCGCGAGATCATCGCGAACACCGCACCGGTGTCCGTCGCGGTCACCCGCCAGCTGCTCTACCGGATGGCGAGCGCCGATTCGCCGTTCCCGGTGCACGAACTCGACTCGCGCCTGATCGGCGGCCTGGGCACGAACGCGGACGCCGTCGAAGGCGTCATGTCGTTCCTGCAGAAACGGCCGCCGTCGTGGGGCCTGCGCGTCGACAAGGACCTGCCCGACTACCTCCCCTGGCTGGACGCATGACCGACTACCCGCCGCAGCCCTGGAACCTCGTCGCGGACGCCCGCGTGTCGGTCTGGCGCGTGCCGGCCGCCGACCTGCCCGCGGTGGCCGGCGAACCGCTGGTGATCGCCGGGCACGCGTCGGTGTTCACGGCGTGGATCGACTACACCCCGCCCGGTCAGCTGGCCTACCACGAACTGCTGGCCGCGGTGGCGGTCAAGGGCCGCCGGGTCTCGTGCTCGATCACCGAGATCTGGGTCGACAGCGAGGCCTCCCTGGCCGGCGGCCGCGAGCTGTGGGCGATCCCGAAGGACCTCGCGACCCTGGACTTCACGGGCGGCCGCACCTTCACGGCGACGGCCGCCACGGCAGAGGACTGGATCGCGACAGCGGCGTTCCGGCGCCGCGCCGGGCTGCCGGTTCGCCTCCCGACGTCGTTCGACGTGGTCCAGGAACGCGACGGCCTGCTGCGGACCCCGGTGGGCGCGAAGATCAGCCCGCGCCCGGCGTCGGCGGACTGGAGCTTCAACCCCCGCGGCCCCCTGGCCCACCTGGACGGCCGACGCCCGGTGACGAGCCTCGAACTCCCGGCGTCCCAGCTGCGTTTTGGGGCCTGAAGACCGTCCCCGAACCCCCGGATCCGGGGCCTGAGCAGCACCTCTCGGTGATCGCGTAACCCGCGAGGGTGAGACCGCGACACGCCACCCATTGGGGCACGTGCAGCCGTCAACCCCTACATGTAGTCTCTGGTGACCGGCAGGGCCCAGCGACGGGGAGACCGCTGCAGAGAACTGCCGGGCGTCTTTGAAGAACCTGCAGCGCACGGCCTCGCGAGGCCGTGCGGCGATCCAACGCGCCCGAAACTTGGAGACACGCATGTCAGTCGAAACCGGTCAGCGGCCGCCCGCCGCCGCCGACACCCCCACCGCGATCCGGGTCATCCGGCGGGACGGCAGCGTGTCGCCGTTCGACGCCGGGAAGATCTCGGTCGCGCTGACGAAGGCGTTCCTCGCGGTCGAGGGCGGCGACGCCGCCGCGTCCTCCCGCGTGCACCACGTCGTCGCCGAGCTCACCGAGCAGGTGGAGACCACCCTGCTGCGCCACGCCGGCCCCGAGACCGCGCTGCACATCGAGCAGATCCAGGACATCGTCGAGCTCGCGCTGATGCGCGGCGAGCACCACAAGGTCGCCCGCGCCTACGTCCTCTACCGCGACGAGCGCATGAAGGCCCGCGAGGCTGCCAAGCCCGCCACGGCCGAGGTCTCGCTCAGCGTCAAGGGCGTCGACGGCGTCCTGCGCCCGCTCGACTGGGCCCGCGTGTCCCACGTCGTGGGCGAGGCCGTCGCCGGGCTCGACGACGTCACCGCCGAGCCGGTGCTGGCCGAGGCCAAGCGCAACCTCTACGACGGCATCAGCGCCGACGAGCTCGCCCTGGCCCAGATCATGGCCGCCCGCGTGCTGGTCGAGCAGGAGCCGAACTACTCCTACGTCTCCGCCCGGCTGCTGCTGGACAAGCTGCGCGGCGAGGCCCTGAGCTACCTCGCGAAGAAGCCGCGCCTGGCCAGCCAGGACGAGATGGCCGGCGAGTACCCCGCGTACTTCCGCGCCTACCTGCGCCGCGCGGTCGAGCTGGAGCTGGTCGACGGCGAGCTGCTGTCCTTCGACCTGGACAAGATCACCGCCGCCATCGAGGCCAAGCGTGACCTCGACTTCGGCTTCCTCGGCCTGCAGACGCTGTACGACCGGTACTTCCAGCACCACAACGGCACCCGCTTCGAGCTGCCGCAGGCGTTCTTCATGCGTGTCGCGATGGGCCTGGCGATCCGCGAGGACGACCGCGAAGCCCGCGCGATCGAGTTTTACGAGCTGCTCTCGACGTTCCACTTCATGGCCTCGACGCCGACGCTGTTCAACTCGGGCACCACGCGCGCCCAGCTGTCGTCCTGCTTCCTGACCACGGTGGACGACGACCTGGACTCGATCTTCCAGGCGTACAAGAACAACGCGCTGCTGGCCAAGTACTCGGGCGGTCTCGGCAACGACTGGACCCCGGTCCGCGGCCTCGGCGCGCACATCAAGGGCACCAACGGCCAGTCGCAGGGTGTCGTGCCGTTCCTCAAGATCGCCAACGACACCGCGGTCGCGGTGAACCAGGGCGGCAAGCGCAAGGGCGCGGCCTGCGCGTACCTCGAGACCTGGCACGTGGACATCGAGGAGTTCCTCGACCTGCGCAAGAACACCGGTGACGACCGCCGCCGCACGCACGACATGAACACGGCGAACTGGGTGCCGGACGAGTTCCTGCGCCGCGTCGAGGCCGACGCGCAGTGGACGCTGTTCTCGCCGAACGAGACCCCGGACCTGCACGACCTCTACGGCAACGCGTTCTCGGACCGCTACCGCGAGTACGAGGCCGCCGCCGACCGCGGCGAGATCAAGGTGTTCCGGCGGGTGCGCGCGGTGGAGCTGTGGCGCCGCATGCTCACCATGCTGTTCGAGACCGGCCACCCGTGGATCACGTTCAAGGACCCGTGCAACCTGCGCTCGCCGCAGCAGCACGTCGGCGTCGTGCACTCGTCGAACCTGTGCACCGAGATCACGCTGAACACCAACAGCGAAGAGGTCGCCGTCTGCAACCTCGGCTCGGTCAACCTGCTCAAGCACGTCACCCCCGAGGGCCTCGACACCCAGCGCCTCGAGAAGACCGTGCGCACGGCGGTCCGCATGCTGGACAACGTGATCGACATCAACTTCTACACGATCCCGGAGGCGCGCCGCTCCAACCTGCGCCACCGCCCGGTGGGCCTGGGCATCATGGGCTTCCAGGACGCGCTGTTCGAGATCGGCGTCCCGTTCGCCTCGCCGGACGCCGTGAAGTTCGCCGACGTCTCCATGGAGCACCTCTCCTACTACGCGATCTCGGCCTCGACCGACCTCGCCGAGGAGCGCGGCCAGTACCAGTCGTTCGAGGGATCGCTGTGGAGCAAGGGCATCCTGCCGATCGACTCGCTGCAGCTGCTCATCGACGCCCGCCAGGGTGACGGCCTCGACGTCGACACCTCCTCCACGCTCGACTGGGCGCCGCTGCGCGAGCGCGTCAAGACCGTCGGCATGCGCAACTCCAACGTGATGGCGATCGCGCCGACGGCGACGATCTCCAACATCTCCGGGGTCGGCCAGTCGATCGAGCCGCTGTTCCAGAACCTGTTCGTCAAGTCGAACATGTCCGGCGACTTCACCGTCGTCAACCCGCACCTGGTCAAGAGCCTCAAGGCCCGCGGCCTGTGGGACGAGGTCATGGTCAGCGACCTCAAGTACTTCGACGGCTCGCTGGGGCAGATCGACCGCGTGCCGGCCGACCTGAAGGCGCTGTACGCCACGGCGTTCGAGATCGAGTCGAAGTGGATCGTGGACGCCGGTTCGGTGCGCCAGAAGTGGATCGACCAGGCGCAGTCGCTGAACCTGTACATCGCGGCGCCGAGCGGCCGCAAGCTCGACGAGCTGTACCGCTACGCGTGGCACAAGGGCCTCAAGACCACGTACTACCTGCGCGCGCAGTCCGCGACGCACGTGGAGAAGAGCACCCTGCGCGGCACCGACGGCAAGCTGAACGCCGTCTCGGCCACCCCGGCCCCGGCCGCTCCCGCGGCGGCTCCGGCCCCCGCGCCGACGCCCGCCCCGGCCGCGGCTCCGTCGCCGTCGGCTTCGGTCCCGGCCGTGCCGGTGACCCCGCCGGCCGCTCCGGCCGCCAAGCCGGAGCCGAAGGAGATGCCGAAGGTGGAGGACGTCGACTTCGTCGCCACCGAAGGCGCCGCCTGCCGGATCGACGACCCCGACTGCGAAGCCTGCCAGTAAGGAACCCGAAGAACATGACCAACGTGGAGACGACAGGCGTCACCGGCCTCGGTGAGATCGAGGTCGGCGCCGCCCGGATCAACGTCGACGACAAGCGCATGATCAACGCGCGCGCCGACGTCAACCAGCTGCTGCCCATGAAGTACACCTGGGCGTGGGAGAAGTACCTGGCCGGCTGCAACAACCACTGGATGCCGACCGAGGTCGCCATGCAGGCCGACATCGCGCTGTGGAAGTCGAAGGACGGCCTCACCGAGGACGAGCGGCAGATGCTGAAGCGCAACCTGGGCTTCTTCGCGACCGCGGAGTCCTTGGTGGCCAACAACATCGTGCTCGCGGTGTACCGTCAGATCACGAACCCCGAGTGCCGCCAGTACCTGCTGCGCCAGGCGTTCGAGGAGGCCGTGCACACGCACACCTTCCAGTACATCTGCGAGAGCCTCGGCCTGGTCGAGGGCGAGCTGTTCAACATGTACCGCGAGGTCCCGTCCATTTCGGACAAGGACGCGTGGGCGCTGAAGTACACGCAGCACCTGGAGGACCCGGACTTCGAGACCGGCACGCCGGAGGCCGACACGGCGTTCCTGCGTGACCTCGTGGCGTTCTACGTGATCTTCGAAGGCATGTGGTTCTACACCGGCTTCGCGCAGATCCTCTCGCTCGGCCGCCGCAACAAGATGGTCGGCATCGCCGAGCAGTACCAGTACATCCTGCGCGACGAGTCGATCCACCTGAACTTCGGCATCGACTGCATCAACCAGATCAAGATCGAGAACCCGCACCTGTGGACCGAAGAGTTCCAGGCCGAGGTGCGCGGGATGCTGAAGGACGCGTGCGAGCTGGAGGTCGCGTACGCGCGCGACACCATGCCGCGCGGCATGCTCGGCCTGTCGGCGCAGCTGTGCGAGCAGTACATGCACTTCATCACCGACCGGCGCGCGCAGCAGATCGGCCTCCAGCCGATCTTCGGCGAGACCGAGAACCCGTTCCCGTGGATGTCCGAGGCGATGGACCTGAAGAAGGAGAAGAACTTCTTCGAGACCCGCGTCATCGAGTACCAGTCGGGCGGCGCCCTCGACTGGGACTGACGTCTCCGGGAATCAGCTGCTTCACCGGCGAAGGAGCAGGACGTGAGCGGTGTCGATACCGTCCGAGGAATCGGTTACCAGCAAGCTCATGCCGTCCGCATGGCACTCGATGTGTACGCGGACGACAACCTCGGTGCTCTCCGCGTCGAAGGTACCGAGGATGTCATGGACATCGAGATCCATGACATCCTCGGTGCCATTGTGGCAGCGGCACAGCTCAAATCTCGGGTCAGCGGCAAAACCTGGGGCCGCAAAGAGCTGCTCGCGATCTTGCGCACGTGGGCTACCCTCGACATCGCAAAAACGGCTTCCTTCGAGCTCATCACCAACGGCAAGCTCGGACCGACCGGCGACACGGTCCGAAACGCGCTCGAGGCGGCGGCCGAGGGTGACCTGACCGCCCTAGCAGAGCTTCTCGACACCGACGTGGCCAGCAGTGTGTGCCGAGTACTGAGCCGGGCTCGCATCCGCCTCGAGACCTCCGACGCCGAAACCGTCTTGAACGAAGCCGAACGAGAAGTGCGTTCGATGCTGCCGGGGGCGAGGACACCGGCAGACCTCGCAGAAGCGGCTCGGCGCATCGTCGACGAACTGTTCCGCCTTCTCATGGATCGGGCTGCGCGACGAGACCCGGCCGAACGCATCGTCACGAAGGAGAAGATCGCCGAAGTCCTCGGCAGAGTGGCTCATGTGGCGGAGCCGGATCGATGGCCGGGAAGCCTGCAGGCCGAGTACCAGAGCAAGATCACGGACATCCCGCCGGCCACGGTTTCGGCCAAGCTCGTCCGCCTCGACTCCGTCGATGCGCAGGAGCCGGGCGTGACCGTGCAGAGCATCCTCGATAGCAGCGGTCCCGTCTTGATCGCCGGCGGCACCGGCACCGGAAAATCCACGGCGGCAGCGCAACTCCGTTACGAAGCGGCACTTTCCGGCCGGACAGTCCTCATCGGACACGCCGAGACCTATTTGGAGGGAAGGCTAGACGCCTTGGTGGCGGACTCCCTGTCCGCCTCTGTGGGGCGCGCTCTTCCCGCGATCACCGGGCGGCAGCTGCTCAACGACTCCCGCGCGATCCTCGTGATCGACGGTGTTTCCGAGGTACCGCAGCTGGTGCGGGACAGGCTTCGCGACGAAATCCGGGTACTGACAGCAACGGGAACCGGAGCGCGGATCGCGCTCATCGGGCGCGACCTCGCCGTTCTTGGATCCGTTTTGCCGGTGACCGCGGCGTCTGCCCGGTTTCGCGTCGCCGGCTTCGGCCGGACCGAACGTCGAGAGCTCGTGGAGCGGATCGCAGGGGAAGCCCACCCGGGCGAGCACGGACGGCTCACGGCCCAGGTGGAGCACGCGCTCGGCGACGCAGCGGGCAATCCGATGCTGGTGTCGATGGCCACCGGGTTGCTCCTCGACGGCACCGAGTTCACCGACCGCGCCTCGATCTACCGGGCCACCGTGACCCGGCTCGCCGAACGCGGAAAAGCCGCGGGCCTCGATGTCGCCGCGGCAGTGCTGGGCATCGTGTTCGCGAACCTGCTCGACGAGGGCCGCCGGTACGCCAACCCGGTCGAGTGGCACCGGCTGCTCCATGACGCGGCCCGGAAACTCGGGGAGATGGGCGTCCCCGTCGAGCTTGCCTCGTTGCGCGAAACAGTTCAGCGAACCGGGCTCGTCACATCGATCGGGCAAACCCAGACGCAAACGCCGATCCACGACTCATTCGCGGACTATCTTGCCGGTGCCGCGGCAGCCGAGGGCCTGGTCCGTTGGCCGGAGCGGCTCGACCAAAGCGACGAGCAGCGAGTGCTTTTCGCCGCCGCCCTCGGCAACGTCGGCGGCGAGCTCGCCGGGAAAGTCGCACGCGATGTGCCATATCTCACAGTCCGGCTTGCCGGCTACGACACCCGCCCGATCGGTGCGTCCGGCCCCTCGGAGATCTTCGAGCTTCTCAAGCAGCTCGCTCCGGCTGATTCCGTACGACCGGCCCGGCTGTGGCACGACGGCACTCGTCTGGTCGCATCGCTAGCCGGGGACGTCCCGAGCTGGATCGAGCCGGCAGACGGCAAGAAGCTCACCCGCACCTCCCTGACCGCGATATGTGATCCACCCACGGGCCCCTTAGGCGTGGCCGTCAGATTGTGGCGACTTCTTCTTCAGGAAACGCTGACGAACCGGCGCGCTGCACGCAAATCCTCCTTTGCCTCGGCGGAAGCGGCTCGCAGCGCGCTCGAGCAGCAGGCGGCGGAAGAAGTCCAAGCCCTCACCAAGCTCGTGCCCGCTGTCGCACCACCGGGGAAGGCGGAGATTCTGGCCGCCGCTGTCGGTCCGTATGGGTTGACCGCCGTACTCCGGGAGCAGAACGAGGTGCACGGCGTTGCCTATTGGCCCGTCGAGTATCGCAGAACCGACGAAGTGGTCGTCAGAGCTGAAGCCCCGCCGGACACCGCGCCATTCACAACTCGAACCGTGGTGAGCAGTCTGGTCGAGCAATCGGCCGACCAAGCCGCAGCCGCCCGGATACGTGCTGCGATCAACGAGCTGACCACCAAGAACTGGCTCTGATATCGAGGAGAGCGCCCATTTCAACCGAATCGGATCTTTGGAAAAACGTATGGCACCAGGCTGACCTCTGGTCAGAAACCCCTGTCGCCGAAGCTGTGCAGCGTCATCTTCCGCGCAATGCTTCCCGACGTTCGGAGAGCGTTCCCGGCGTGCTCCAGGAACTGACTGCCGGGTTCGGCGCCGCGATGGTGCACCCGCTTCGGCTCGGCACGACCGTTCCTCACTTGCTGGCGGCGGACATCGGTTTTCGCCGGGCGAATCGGGACGCGGGTCTCGACCGCTGGCTGGCCGCGGCACAGCAGCTCGAGTCCGCGCACCGCATGACCTTGGCCTGGTTCAGATCCAGGCTGCCCGGTTACCCTCTGATCAAGGCACCGCAACTGTGCCCCAACACGCCGTATACCACCGACCAATGGACCTTCGAGCTCACTTGGTCTCGCGATGAGCGCCAGCGTGGGCTCCAGTTCCAATCCCAGCCGCCCGACGTCAGTGCGTTTTTGGCCATTCCCCGGGAACAGCACAGGGAACTGGTGCGCGCTGCGCAGTCCGTGGCCCAAGCGCTCGGCCGGACGGATCAATGGCTCTCGTTCGAGACCGAAGCCGCGGGGCTGGATGACGTCGCAAAAGACGAGCTCCGCGCCGCTCGCAAAGGCCTGCGCGAATCCCTCTCGTCGGCGGCCGTCGACGCACATGAGCCGCACCTGTTCTTTCCACGCAACGAGTACCGTATCCAAGCCACCTCGGACGCTGTCGAGTCGCTCACCGGAAAAGCCCGCGCATACAGCGAAGCATTCGCGCGGGTCAACCAGCTGATCACGACTGCGACCAGCGACGTCTTCGGCCAACTGGTCGCCTTCGGAGAACCTCCCACCCTGCCGGCGAGCACTCTCGACCTCCGCGGCGGCGAAGCCGCAACCGTCCGGTTCGAGGTACCCGAGCAGTACGTGATCTTGCTGAACTGCGGCAACGTCGTCTGGTTGGACGACCCCCTCGTGGTGGACGCCGTCCGGATCGAGTCGCTCTCGACAAACCTGATGTCGACCGGCGAAGGCACGCTGAAGGTCGGCGCGGTGGTCCTCGACGGGACAGCAGACGGCTGGCAGCCGCATCGACGGTCGTAGGCGCAAGCTCGCGAGGAGGGAGCTCTGACCATCGGCCGTGAATTCTGCCAGCAGAGCCGGCTCGAGCCAGGTCTGCCGCCAAAGCCGGTGGCCTTCACGGCTCACCCGAAAAGAGGACACCTCCACCTGTTGTCAGGTGGTCAACAAGGGTGCATCGTGGAGGGGTAGCCGATCTCGACGGGGAGATGGTCACCTTGACGAGCACTGTGGGCCGGGCCGCCGAAGCGCTGCGTGAGCGCGTTCCGCCGCTGACCTCTCTTCCGCTGCCCCAGGGCGTCGACCGGCGGTGGCTGCAGTCGCGCTGGCCCGTCAAGGAGCTCGCGACGCCGCCCGCGGGCAGCGGCCTCAAGCCCGTCCTCGGTGACGAAGGCCCGCCGGTGGTCGGGCACATGCTCGAGATGATGCGCTTCGGCCCCGCCTTCGGCCTCCGCCGCTACGAGCTCTACGGCCCGGTGTCGTGGACCGGCGGGTTCGGCCGCCGGATCGTCGCGCTGTCCGGGCCGGAGGCGACGCAGATCGCGCTCGTCAACAAGGACAAGGCGTTCTCGCAGGAGGGCTGGAAGTTCTTCATCGAGAAGTTCTTCGAGCGCGGCCTGATGCTGATGGACTTCGGCGAGCACCACCTGCACCGCCGGATCATGCAGCAGGCCTTCACCCGCGACCGGCTCGTGGGCTACGTCAACGAGATGGGCCCGGCGCTGCGCGAAGGCGTCGCCGGCTGGGGCGCGCACGAGCGGCCGCGGCTGTACTGGTCGCTCAAGCAGCTCACCCTCGACGTCGCGACCCGGGTGTTCATGGGCATGCGCAGCGGCGCCGACGCGAGCCGCATCAACCGCGCCTTCGTCAGCTCCGTACGGGCCGGCACCGCCCTCGTGCGTGTCCCGGTGCCCGGCGGGCGCTGGTCGGCCGGGCTGCACGGGCGGAAGGTCCTGGAGCGCTACTTCGGCGAGAACCTGCCCGCCAAGCGCGCCGCCGACGGCGACGACCTGTTCGCCGCGCTCTGCCACGCCACCACCGAGGACGGCGACCGGTTCAGCGACACCGACATCGTCAACCACATGATCTTCCTGATGATGGCCGCGCACGACACGACGACCATCACCAGCAGCGCGATGGCCTACTACCTCGCCAAGCACCCGGAGTGGCAGGAGCGGGCGCGCGAGGAGTCCCTGGCGCTGGGCGACGACGTCCTCGACATCGACACCATCGACAAGCTCGAGACGCTCGACCTCGTGATGAAGGAGGCGCTGCGGCTGGTCGCGCCGGTGCCGTCGCTGACCCGCCAGACCGTCAAGGACACCGAGGTCCTCGGGCACTACATCCCGGAGGGCACGCTGGTCGGCGTCTCACCGACGGTGAACCACTTCTCGCCGGAGTGCTGGACGGACCCGTTCACCTTCGACCCCGAGCGCTTCGCCGAGCCGCGGCGCGAGGACAAGTCGCACCGGATGGCGTGGATGCCCTTCGGCGGCGGCGCGCACAAGTGCATCGGGCTCCACTTCGGCGGTCTCGAGGTGAAGTTGCTGATGCACGAGATGCTGCGCGCCTACCGCTGGTCGGTTCCGGAGAGTTACACCGCGCGCTGGGACTACGTGTCCCTGCCGGTGCCGGCGGACGGTCTCCCGGTGCGGTTGGCGCCCCGCTGACCGCCACCCGTCCGTGGCTCGATACACATGGTGACACGATGTCACCAATCGTGGGGGTCTGTTCACTCGTTCAGCCGGTAGACACCCCGTTACGCACGTGATGGCGTGGCATCGGCTGCGGCCGAGGGGTACCCCGTGTGGGTTCATGATCCCTGACACCGCGCCTGAACTGGCCAGACCTGTGCGTGAAGAAGGTGGAGAGTGTCTGAGCCCGGTGCCGCGCCAGGGTTGCTGGACGTGGCCCGCAGGTGGGCGGCGACCCTCGCTGACACCAAAGGAGTAACGCTTCCCCCGGAAGAGCTCGAACAGCTCTTGCTCGGGGTCGCGAACGACGCCGTCGACCACATCAGCTCGGGACACGACGGGGCGCTGCTGCGGTTCAGCGCGCTCTACGCCGCGTCGCCGATGGGGATCGCGCTGGCCGACCCGGACGGCGAGGTCGTCGAGGCCAACCTGGCGCTGGGGCAGCTGCTCGGCTGCCCGCCGGACCGGTTGCGCGGCCGGCACATCACCGGGCTCGGCTCGACCGACCACGACGTCTCCCGGCTCAAGGCCGGACTCGAGCAGGTGAGCTCCGGCGTCGAGCGCTTCCGGGAGCGGATGCTGCTCGACCACGCCGAGGACGGCCGGCTCTGGACCGACGTCACCCTCGCCCGGCTGCCCGGCGACCGGCCGGGCTCGGTGTACCCGGTGCTGATGGTGTCCGACGCGAACGAGCTGCACCTGCTGCAGGAGCGGCTGGTGCACCAGAACGTCCACGACCCGCTCACCGGGCTGCCGAACGCGACGTCGTTCAGCACCAAGCTCGAAGCGGCGCTCAGCGCCGGCGCCCACGACGACATCGCGCTGATCTACCTCGACGTCGACGGCTTCAAGGTCGTCAACGACGGCCTCGGCGCCGGGGTCGGCGACCAGGTGCTGCGCGGGGTCGCGGGCAAGCTGTCGGCCGTGTTCACCGGCCACCACGACGGCTTCGTCGCGCGGCTGTCCGGTGACGGCTTCGCGGTGCTCCTGCGCGGCCGGCTCTCCGCCGCCGAGGTCGTCGAGCTGGTCGAGCGCGCGCTGGAGGACCTCAACGAGCCGATCTACCTCGGCGGGCACGGCATCGGCGTGAGCGCCAGCGCGGGCATCGTGGTGCGCGCGGCCGTCGAAGACGGGGCCGCGGAGCTGCTGCGGGCCGCCGAGATCGCGCTGCACCGGGCCAAGGAGGCCGGCAAGGCGCAGTGGATGCTGTTCGACCCCGAGCTGGACGCCCGTGACCGCGGCCGCTACCAGCTGGGCGCGGTGATCGCCGGCGCCCTGGAGAACGGCGAGTTCTCGCTGGTCTACCAGCCGACGGTGAAGCTCGCCGACACCGCCGCGATCGCCGCGGTCAACGCCGGCCTGCGCTGGAACCACCCGGAGAAGGGCGAGCTCGGCTCCGACGAGTTCTACCCGCTGGCCCAGACCACCGGGATGACCGTGCCGCTCGGCCGCTGGCTCCTGGCCGAGTCCCTGGCCGCGACGGCCCGCTGGCGGACCCGCCTCGGTGACGCCGCGCCGGACGTCTGCGTCCGGCTGCCCGCGCGGCTGGCCATCGACCCGGACCTGGTGCTGCTGGTCCGGGAGCAGCTGGACAAGCACGAGCTGCCGGCGACGGCGCTGCGGCTGTGCACCGACCGCGAGTCGGTGCTCGACCCGCGCGGCGAGGTCCTCGACTCGTTCGCCGTGCTGGCCGACCTGGGCACGCAGCTGGTGCTGACCATCTCCGGCTCGGCGGACCTCGAGCTGATCCCGCAGCACGGCCTGCCGGTGCGGCACGTGATCCTGTCCGGCCCGGTGATCGACGCCCTCGACGCCGAAGAGCCCGCCGAGTCCGACATCCGGCACCTGACCCAGCTGGTCACCCGCGCCCGCGAACTGCAGCTGAAGGTGGGCGCGGAGGGCGTCCGCACGCACGAGCAGGCGACGCGGCTGCGCCAGCTCGGCGTGGTGGCCGCGCGCGGGCCGTTCGCGAACGACTCGGCCACCGGCGACGAGGTCGACGAGCTGATCGCGCGGCACCCTGGCGGATCTTGACCAAGCCGGTCGCCCGTCGGCTCCGAACACCCGGCAAGATGGGTTCTGCCGCCGACGAGAAGGGACCTCCATGGACGCCGGAGACCTCGCCCCCGATTTCACGCTGCCCGACGACCAGGGCCAGGAGCGCAAGCTCTCGGACTTCCTGGCCACCGGCCCGGTGGTGCTGTTCTTCTACCCGGCCGCGATGACCGGCGGCTGCACGGCGGAGAGCTGCCACTTCCGCGACCTCGCCGCGGAGTTCGCCGAGGTCGGCGCGCACCGCGTCGGGATCAGTCCGGACGGCGTCACCAAGCAGCGGCAGTTCTCCGAGGCCAACGGCTTCGACTACCCGCTGCTGTCCGATGTGGAGGGTGAGGTCGCCAAGCAGTTCGGCGTGTGGCGCAAGCTCCTTCCCCTGCACGCGAAGCGCGCGACCTTCGTGATCGGCGAGGACCGCCGCGTGCTCGAGAAGATCAAGAGCGAGCTGAACTTCACGGTCCACGCCGATCAGGCGCTGAAGGTCCTGCGGGAGCGCAACAAGGTTTCCTAGGCCGGCCGCGCGAGCCGCCACACGTGGTTCGTGCCGGCGCACGACGGCGCCAGCGGCTGCTCCTCCGGCTCCTCACGCACCTTCGTGAACCCGAGCCGGGCCGGTACCGCGCCGCTGCGGGCGTTCAGCTCGTCGTGCTTGATCTCGACGTAGCCCGCGCCGAGCCGGAACGCCTCCGCCGTCAGCAGCGCGACGCTCCGGGTCATCAGGCCGCGCCCGGTCCAGCCGTGGGCCAGCCAGTAGCCGATCTCGACACCGCCGTCGCGGGTCATCACGCCGACGCCGCCCGTCACCTCGCCGTCTTCGCCGATCGCGTATTCGTACGCTTCGCCGCTCTCCCAGCGTTTCGCGGTCAGCCGGAGGAACTCCGAGGAGTCGTCCGAGGTGTAGCCGCCGGTCGCCCAGATGAGCCACGGCCCGAGGTGCTCGAGGGACCCGCTCACGAGCGCGGTCAGGAGCTCACGATCGCCGGGGTGCCAGCGGGTCAGCGTCAGGTCACCTTCACGGTAGGTCTCGGCCGGGGTCTCCATGCGCGAGGTCTCCTTTCTCAGGGTCGGTCGAGCCGCCAGACCACGGCGGTGCCGGTGCACGCCGGCGCCCGGTCCGGGTCCGCGGTTTCCTTGCGGGCGGGCGAAAAACCCAGCCTGGCGGGGATCGCGCCGCTGCGGGCGTTCAGCTCGTCGTGCTTGATCTCGACGTAGCCGGCGCCACGGCGGAACGCGTCGGCGATCAGTGGTGCGGCCGCGCGGGTGATCAGGCCGCGGCCGGTGAAGCCGCGAACGAGCCAGTACCCGAGTTCGACTCCGCCGTCGCGGGTCAGCACGCCGATCCCGCCCGCCAGTTCGGCTCCGACCCGCACCGCGTACTCGTACGCCCGGCCGGTTTCCCAGTTGTCGTGGGTGAGACGGAGGTAGGCCGCCGCGTCGTCGGCGGTGTACCCGCCGGCCGCCCAGGGCAGCCAGTCGGCGAGGTGCGCACCGGAACCGGAGACGGCGGCGGCCAGCGCGGAGCCGTCCGCGAAGCGCCAGCGCGTCAACGTGAACTCGTCGCGGGTCAAAGCCTCGGCCGGGGTCTCCATCGGCCCATGGTGCCCCGGCCGGGCCGTGCCGCGCGCGGCATTTAGCTGACGACAACTAGTTGACGATGACGCTGTCGGGTACCTCGGTGTCGTTCTTCAGCGCGTCGAACAGCTGCTTCGACTTGTTCTTGTCCCAGTTCTCCGCCGAGCCGCTCGTCACCGGGACCGTCGTGGTCACCACGCCGCCGGAGGAGATGCCGCGCATCGCGATCGCCAGGCCGGCGAGGTTGTGCACGTGGTCGCCCGAGTCCATGGTCAGCGCGTCCGGCGCCGAGGACAGCAGCGGGAAGAAGTCGAACGGGTTGAGCAGCGTGCCCGGGCTGGCGATCTGGCTGACCAGCGCGCCGATGAACTTGCGCTGGTTGGCGACGCGGTCGAGGTCCGACCGCGGGGTCGCGTCGCTGTGGCGCATCCGGACGAAACCGAGGGCCAGGCGGCCGTCGAGCGACTGGCAGCCGGCCTTGATGCTGATGCCGGTGACGGTGTCGTTCATGTCCTTGTCGATGCACATGTCGACACCGCCGATCGCGTCGACGATCTTGGCGAACCCGCCGAAGCCGATCTCCGCGTAGTGGTCGATGTGCAGGCCGGTGGCGCCTTCGACGGTCTGCGCGAGCAGCTTCGGCCCGCCGAGGGAGAACGCCGCGTTGATCTTGTTGGTGCCGTGGCCGGGGATCTTGACCTGGGAGTCGCGCGGCAGCGAGAGCAGCGTCGGCTTGGTGGAGTTGTCCGGCAGGTGCGCGACCATGATCGTGTCGGTGCGCTGCCCGCCGGCGGCCGCCACGTCACCGGTGGCGAGGTTCTCCTCGTCGGCCGCGGTGAGGCCTTCACGGCTGTCCGAGCCGACGATCAGCCAGTTGGTGCCGGCCGCGGCGACCGGGCGGCCTTCGTAGTCGGCGAGCGCGTCGACGCGCTTGATGGAGAACTCGAGGTAGACCCAGATGCCGGCGAGGAACACGACGAACACCAGCAGCAGCGTCATCAGGACGCGGCCGAAGCCCCAGCGGCGACGCCGGCGCGGCGGCCGGGACGGCGGGTAGTCGTCGTCCTGGCGCGGCGGGGGCTGCCGCGGCGGCGGCTGGGGCGGCACGTAGTCCTGCTCGCGGTGGCCCATCGGGCGGGTGCGCTCGTCGTACGGGCTCTGGCCGCGCCCGGGCAGCGGCATCATCTGCGCGCGCTGGTGGTCGCGGGGGCGCCCGGCAGGCGGCCGGGGCGGGGGCATCCGGCGTCCGCCGTCATCGCCACGGTACGTCATCACCCATCACCCAATCCCGATTCGGACAAAACATGTCGTCGTCAGTCAACCGCACGTCCTCGCAAGGAGGACGTGCGGCACCGGGTCGGGGTTGCCGACGGAGGTTACTTGTCGGTCACCTCGTAGCCGAACTGGTGGACCTTGAGGTATCCGGAGCGGAACCCGGCCTCGGAATAGGCCAGGTAGAACTCCCACATCCGGCGGAAGACGTCGTCGAACCCGAACCCGGCGATGTCGGTCCAGCGGTGCAGGAACCGTTCGCGCCACAACCGTAGCGTGTGGGCGTAGTCCTGGCCGAACTCGCGCATCCCGGCCAGCTTGAGCCGGGTGTTGGTGACCAGGCCGTCCTCGATCGAGCGGACCGACGGGATGATGCCGCCGGGGAAGATGTACTTGTGGATCCAGGTGTAGGCGCGCGACGCCGCCATCATCCGGTCGTGGTCCATCGTGATGGCCTGCAGCCCGAACCGCCCGCCGGGGCGCAGCCGCTCGCCGATGGTCGCGTAGAACGCCGGCCAGTAGGACGCGCCGACGGCCTCGATCATCTCGACGCTGACCACGGCGTCGAACTGCCCGCTCGACTCGCGGTAGTCGCACAGCTTCACCTCGACGCGGTCGCTGAACCCGGCCGCGGCGATGCGCTCGGTGGCCAGCGCGCGCTGTTCCTCCGAAATGGTGAGCGACGTGACGACGGCGCCGCGCGCGGCGGCGCGGATCGCGAGTTCACCCCATCCGGTACCGATTTCGAGGACTTCGCTGCCCGCGCGGACCCCGGCGTAGTCCAGCACGCTGTCGATCTTGCGGTGCTGGGCGGCGGTGAGGTCGTCGGCCGGGCCGAACAGGGCCGAGGAGTACATCATCGACTCGTCGAGGAACGTCGCGAACAGGTCGTTCGACAGGTCGTAGTGCCGGTGGATGTTGGCCCGCGCGCCTTCGAGGGTGTTCTCCTCGGACGGCGGCTGGGTGCGCTCGGCGATCTTCCGGAACTTCTGCAGCACCGGCGGCACGAGCGTGGCCATCCGCTCGGCGAACGGCGTCAGCACCTCGGCCAGGTCGGACGCGGTCCAGTCACCGGCCATGTAGGACTCGCCGAAGCCGATCTTGGCGTCGACGCCGAGGCGGTGGAAGAAGGCCTCCGGGCGCAGGATGCGCATTTCGGGCGATTCCGGCCCGCCGTTGCCCAGCACCGTCCCGTCCGGGAAGACCACCCGGACGTCGAGCGGGCGGACCGCGCGGCGGAACAGCGACGCGGCGATCCGCGCGCGCAGTGCGGAGTGCGGCGGGGCGGCCAGCCCCGGCCACCGGTTTTCGTCGGGGACGTCCTGGGCCGACGCGCGGTCGACACTCGAGGTGGTCACGGGTTCTCCCTCCGGCCGGCCTGGTGCGCCGGTGCTCGATCCTAAGCGCCGCACCCCCGCGGCGCGCTTCACTGAATGCCCTGTTCGGGGCGTTGTCACACGGGTATTCGGAGCCGCTGGGGTCCCGGTGCGGCCCACGCCCCCGTGAGTGTTTCGTCGGTGCTCCCGGCGATTACTTCCATTGTGAAAGCAATCGCCAGCCGGGTCCAGACGGAAGAGCGGCGCAGCATGGCGTGACCCTCGTTGGCGATCTCGAACCGGGCAACCCGGGCGGCGACGCCCTCGGCGCGTTCGGCGAAGGCGTGGGACTCGGCCGGGCTGGTCATCCGGTCGCGGGTGCCGTGCACGACGAGCACCGAGCGCCCGGCGACGGCCTCGACCGGCTCACCCCGCGGCGTCCAGGGGGCCAGGGCGCAGACCCCGCGCACCGCCGGGTCGTCGGCGACGCGCAGCGCCACCCGGCCGCCCATCGAGTGCCCGACCAGCACCACCGGCAGGCCGGGGTGGTCGGCGTGGATGCGCTCCAGGGCCCAGCGGGCGTCCTGGATCGGGTCCATGGCGGGGGCGTTCCAGCCGTAACGGCGGTTGCGCAGCAGCCGCACCTCGACGCCGTGCCCGCGGCCCGCCCGGTGCAGGGCGCGCGCGATCGGCACCATCCGCAGGTGGGCGAGCTTCCAGGGCGGTACGCCGCCCGTGCCGTGCTCCGCGCCGCCGTGCAGCACGAGCACGACCGCCTCGGTCCGCCCGCGCGCCGGCCACACCGACACCGCCGGTTCCGCTTCGCTCACCCAAGCCCTCCCACTTGTCCGGCTCCCACAGTCCGGGACCCGCCGCCCGCATCCGGATAAACCTGGAACGGCCACCCGCCTATTCCACCGCGTACCACCATCTTCGCGGTAGATTCGGCGCCCGATCCCCGACGGAAGGGTGGGTGTGGTGAGCACCACGGACATCTCGGGCAGTGTCGCCAAGCAGCTGGCGGACGTCGAGCAGGCCAACGCCGAGGCGGTACGGGCCGCGGCCGATCTGGTGCTGGGGGTGATCCGGGCCGACGCACTGGTCTATACCGCCGGGGCCGGGCACTCGCTGGCGGCCGTCGCCGAGACGTTCTACCGGGCCGGCGGGCTGGCCTGCGTGTACCCGCTGTACCACCCGGAGCTGCTGCCGCTGCACGGCGCGGTGAGCAGCACGAAGACCGAGCGGCGCACCGGACTGGCCGCCGAGGTCCTGGCCGGGCGCGCGCCGGGGCCGGAGGACGTGCTGGTGGTGTTCTCGACGTCCGGGTCGAACCCGTACCCCGTCGAGCTGTGCATCGAGGCGAAGAAGCGCGGGGCGGCGGTCATCGCGATCACGTCGCGGGCGTGCGTGGCGGCGGCGCCGCGGCGGTCGTCGAGCACCCTGGTCGAGCAGGGCACGGTGGTGCTGGACTCGCTGGTCATCCCCGGTGACGCGAGCTACCCGCCGGACGCCCCGCGCACCGCGCCGCTGTCCACTGTGGTCAACGCGTTCCTCTGGAACCTCGTGCTCGCCCAGGTCTACGACCGCGGCACCGCCGAGGGCCTCGACGTCCCGTTGTGGCGCAGCTCCAATGTGGAGGGCGGCGACCAGGCGAACGAGGCACTGCTGGCGAAGTACAGCGCGATCGTGCCGCAGCTGAAGTAGGTCGTGCGGCCGGGCCCGCCTTGACGGGCGTGCCCGGCTCCCCCTAGCGTCGACATACCGACTGGTCGGTGTGCTCAACGACGAGCTGAGGAGACCCCATGGACGTTCCGGCGGTGCACGGCACCTGTGCTCCCGGGTTCGAGCCGGTCCGCGAAGCGTTCGAGGCGAACTTCCGCGACCGGGGCGAGCTGGGCGCGGCGTTCACGGTGCTGCGGCACGGCGAGGTCGTCGTGGACCTGTGGGGCGGGTGGGCCGATCCGGACCACACGCGGCCGTGGCAGGCGGACACCCTGGCCAACGTCTGGTCGACGACCAAGGGCATGACGGCGATCTGCGCGCACCGCCTCGCCGACGCCGGCGACCTGGACGTCGACGCGCCGGTCGCGAAGTACTGGCCCGAGTTCGCCGCGGCCGGGAAGGGCGAAGTCCCGGTCCGGTGGCTGCTCTCGCACCGCTCCGGCGTCCCCGGGATCGGGCTCGAGCGGCCGGTGGCCGTCGAGGAGCTGTACGACTGGGACCTGATGACGTCGCTGCTGGCGGCTCAGGAACCGTTGTCAGAACCGGGTTCCGCGGGCGGGTACCACGCGCTGGCGTACGGCTGGCTCGTCGGCGAGGTCGTCCGGCGGATCGCCGGGCAGGGTGTCCGCGAGTTCTTCGCCGAGCAGGTCGCGACGCCACTCGGCGCGGACTTCTCGATCGGGCTGGGCCCGGACGCCGACCTCGGCCGCTGCGCGACCCTCGTCGACCCGGTGCTGACCGAGGAGATGGCGAACGCGCTGGCCACGGCGTTCGCGGCGGCCGGCCCCGTCGCGCAGGCGGCGTTGACCAACCCGCGGCTGGCGGGCCACCACGCGAACGAACCGGCCTTCCGCCACGCCGTCATGCCGGCCCTGAACGGCCACGGCACGGCCCGCGGCATCGCGACGATCTACGGCGGCCTGCTGGACGGCACGCTGCTCTCCCCCGCCGGCCTGGCCCGGGCGCGGGAAAGCCAGGGCAAGGAGATCGACGCGGTGCTCGGCCTCCCGAACGAGTGGGGCCTGGGCTTCTACCGCGGCAGCGACGCCCGCGGCTTCGGCCCCAACCCCGCGGCCTTCGGCCACGACGGCCTCGGCGGCTCCACCGGCGCCGCCGACCCGGAGAACGGCATCGCCTTCGGCTACACCCTCAACCAGCTGGGTCCCCTGATCCGCGACGACCCCCGCAAAATGGCCCTGGTCACCGCCCTCTACACGTGCGTGAAGAGTCGACACGCGTGATTCAGAGGTCGACACGCGTGATTGAGGGGTCGACACGGCGCTGACACCGTGTCGACCCTCCAATCACGAGTGATGACTCCTCAATCACGCGTGACGACCCTCTGATCACGCCACCGCGGGTTCCTGGTCGGCGAACTGGGTGGCGTGGAGGGTCGCGTAGCGGCCGTTCGCGGCCAGGAGCTCGTCGTGGGTGCCGCGTTCGACGATCTCGCCGTGCTCCAGGACCAGGATCTGGTCGGCGGCGCGGACCGTCGACAGCCGGTGCGCGATGACCAGGGCCGTGCGGCCGGCCAGCGCGTGGGTCAGGGCTTCGCCGACCGCGGCCTCGGACTCGGAGTCCAGGTGCGCGGTCGCCTCGTCCAGCACGACGACCTTGGGCTGCGCGAGCAGCAGCCGCGCGATCGTCAGGCGCTGGCGCTCACCGCCGGAGAGCCGGTAACCCCGCTCCCCCACCGTGGTTTCGAGGCCGTCCGGCAGGGAGTGCACCAGCTCGCCGAGCCGGGCACGCTCGAGTGCTTCCCAGATCTCGTCGTCGGTGACGTCCGGGCGCGCGTAGGCCAGGTTCGCGCGGATCGTCTCGTGGAACAGGTGCCCGTCCTGCGTGACGACGCCGACGGTTTCCCGCAGTGAAGCGAAAGTCAGGTCGCGAACGTCCACATCGGACAGCCGGACCGAGCCCGAGTCGACGTCGTAGAGCCGCGGCAGCAGCGACGCGATCGTCGACTTCCCCGCGCCCGAAGACCCGACCAGCGCGACCATCTGCCCCGGCTCCGCGCGGAACGAGATCCCGTGCAGCACCTCTTCGCCGCCGCGGTGGTCGAGCGTCGCGACGTCTTCCAGCGACGCCAGCGAGTACCGGTCCGCGGCCGGGTAACCGAAGCGGACGTCGGAGAACTCGACCGAAACGCCTTCCGAAGGCGGCAGCACCGAAGCGGACGGCTTCTCCTGGATCATCGGGTCGAGGTCCAGCACCTCGAAGACGCGCTCGAACGACACCAGCGCGGTCATCACGTCGACGCGGACGTTGGCCAGCGCGGTCAGCGGCGCGTAGAGCCGGGTCAGCAGCAGCGCCAGCGCGACGACGGTGCCCGGCGCGAGCTGGCCGGTCAGCGCGAGGTACCCGCCCAGGCCGTAGACCAGCGCCTGCGCGAGCGCCGAGACGAGCGTCAGGCTGGTCATGAACCAGCGGGTCAGCATCGCGGTCCGGATGCCGATGTCGCGCACCCGCCCGGCGCGCACGCCGAAGTCGTCGGCCTCCTGCACCGGGTGGCCGAAGAGCTTGACGAGCGTGGCGCCCGGCGCGGAGAACCGTTCGGTCATCTGCGTCGTCATGCCGGCGTTGAGGTTCGCGGCTTCCCGCTGCAGCCCGGCCATCCGGCGGCCGAGCCGGCGCGCCGGCAGTACGAAGATCGGCAGCAGCACCAGCGCGAGCAGCGTGACCTGCCAGGACAGCGTGAGCATGACGGCCAGCGAGAGCGCCAGCTGGATCGTGTTGGTGACCAGGCCGGACAGCGTCGCGGTGAACGTCCGCTGCGCGCCGATGACGTCGTTGTTCAGCCGGGAGACCAGCGCCCCGGTGCGGGTGCGGGTGAAGAACGCGATCGGCATGCGCTGCACGTGCTCGAAGACCGCGCGGCGCAGGTCGTAGATGATGCCTTCACCGATACGCGCGGACTGCCAGCGCTCGATCAGGCCGAACCCGGCGTCGGCGACCGCCAGGCCGGCGATCACGATCGCCAGCCAGATCACGACGGACAGGTCGTGCCCGCTGACGATCGCGTCGACCACCTTGCCCGCCAGCACCGGGGTCGTCACGGCCAGCACCGCCGAGACGACGGTCAGCACGAGGAAGATCAGCAGTGCCCGCCAGTGCGGCCGGGCGAAGCGGGCGACCCGCTTGAACGTGCCGCGGGTCAGCGCCTTCGGCACGTCGTTGGCGCGCATCGCCGAGCTGAGCAGCGCCCAGGTGTTGTCCACGGGAGACCCCCAGTTCCAAAACCTCTACCAAAGCTGAGGTTTTCTTCGGATATGACCTGGACAACGCGGTCGCCGTCCGATTGCTTCCCGATCGCGTTCACCCGCCGCGAACGACCAGCTGCAGCGCGGCACGCAGCCGCTCCGCATCGGCGCCCAGCGGCGCCAGCAAGAGTGTCTCGGCTTCGCCCGTCGCCGCTTCTCCGGCCCGGCGGACCCGCTCCCCCTCGTCAGTCAACCGGACGAGGCGCTTGCGGCGGTCACCGGGCGCGACCTCGCGCCGGACGAGCCCCTTCGCCTCCAGCTCGTCGACGAGCGCGACCATCGTCGTCCGGTCGATGCCGAGCCGGGCCGCGCCGTCCTGCTGGGACTGCGCCGGACCGTCGCCGAAGAGCGTGAGCAGCGCCAGCTGCCGCCCGGTCACCCCGAGCGGCTCGTACAGCGGCTCGGCCAGCTCGTACAGCCGCAGCTGGGCGTGCTTCAGCAGGTAGCCGAGCCGCCGGGCGACCGCGGGCGGCGGGCCGGTCTCGAGGTCGCTGGACATGCGGGAACTCTACCCCTACCCTGATCGTCAGTCTTGCTGATGATTTCTACGACTGATAATCAGGAGCACACCATGACCACCGTGGGTCTCAAACCGTCCCAGCAGCACGTCGGTGTCGCCACCCTTCGCGAACTCTGGGCGATCGCCGACGACGGCGGCTTCGACGGCTGCTGGGTGTTCGACCACCTCGCCCCGATGGGCCCGGACCGCACGGGCGACATCCTCGACGGCTGGAGCCTGCTGGCCGCGATGGCCGAGGCGACGAAGCGCGTGCGCATCGGCTGCCTGGTGTCCGGCAACACCAACCGGCACCCCGGCACGTTCGCCAAGATCGCGGTGACCGTCGACCACCTCTCCGGCGGCCGGCTCGACGTCGGTCTCGGCGCGGGCGGCGACGCCCTGACCGACACGATGATGGGCACCCCGACCGCTCCGGCGATCGAACGTGTCGAAAGGCTCGCCGAAACCTGCGAAATCCTCCGTCTGTTGTGGACGCGGCCGGCCACCGACTACCCCGGACGGCACTACACGCTGACCGGCGCGCTCAGCGACCCCAAGCCGGTACAGGAGAAGCCGCCGCTGTGGCTCGGCAGCAGCGGCGAGAAGTTCGGCCTGCGCGTGGTCGCCGAGCACGCCGACGTCTGGCTCAACGCGGCCCTTCCCGGCACGGAAATCGTCGAACTGCAACGGCTTTCGTCGGTTCTCGACCGCCACTGCGCCGAGATCGGCCGTGACCCGGCGACGATCCGCCGGGCCGCGCAGTTCCGCGTGCCGTCCGATGCGGACAGTGCGCTGCGGCTCGCGGAGAGCTACGTCGAGGCCGGGTTCACCGAGCTGATCCTGATGCCGACCGGGCACGGTGACGTCGTCCGCGCGTCCGAAGCCGCCGCGAAACTGCTGCCCCGCCTGCGCGACCTCGGCTGAAGCCGGCCGCGGGACCCTCGGTAGCCTGACCTGGTGGAAACGGAGGTGGGCCTGGCGCCCGAGCGGGGGCGCGTGGTGCGGTTCTTCACGGCACCGGCCCATTCCCCGGGGCCTGGCCCGCTGAAGTGGGACCTGGGCTTCTACCTCGGCTGCCTGGCCTTCGCGCTGCCGACCGCGCTCGTCGCCGAGTTCTACGGCTACCGCGTCTGGGGCAACTTCGCGACGGCCGCGTACGGCTTCGGCGCGCTGCACAGCGGCTGGCTGCTGCTGTCCGCACGCAAGGGGCGTACGCCACGCGGCCTACTCGGTTCGCGCTGGTGCGGGATCGCCGCGGTCGCCCTGTTGGCAATGATCCTTCCGTTGGCAGTTCTGGTGATTCGCCGACTGACCGGAGTGGACTGGCTGATCACGCCGTTCTCGTGGGCCGCCCAGCCCGAGGTCTGGGTGATCGAGCGGTCCGCGGATCTGCTGCTGCACCACGGAACCCCGTACGTCGACGTCACCGCGCTCGGCCGGGCGCCGGTGGTAAACGATTACACGCCCTACGGCCCGGTGATGACGGTCTTCGGCCTGCCACGGGCGCTGTTCGGCGGCACCCCGCTGACCGACGCCCTCACCGACGCCCGCTGGATGTTCGCGCTGGCGGCCTGTGCGTGCGTGCTCGGCACGCTGAAACTGCTGAAGTGGCCGCGAGTCCCGGTCGGCGCCGCGCAGCTCGCGCTGGCCTGCCCGCTGACCGCGCTCACCTGGGCCGTGGCCGGCCCGGACCTGGCGATCGTGGGACTGCTGGTGCTCGCGTGCGCACTCGCCGCGACCGGACGCGGTGCCTGGGCGGGTCTTGTGCTCGCGCTCGTGATCAGCGCGAAGCTCATCGTCGCGCCCGCGGCCGCGGTGCTGGCCGTGTTCGTGCTGGTACGACGGGGAAAGGGGCTCGACTGGCCCGCACTGGCGCGGTTCGCGACCGCGCTGGTGGCCACGACGGCCGTGGTGCACCTGCCGGTGTACCTGGTGGATCCGGCGGCGTTCACGGAGCACGTCTTCCGGTTCCCGCTCGGGATGGGTGTCGTGCGATCACCCGCGGCGAGCCCGCTGCCGGGTCACCTCATCGCCGAAACCGGGGCGATCGGCCAGGTCGCGGCGTTCGTGCTGGTCGGCGCCGCGGCCGTGGCGATGCTGGTCTGGCTGGTGCGCCGGCCCCCCGCGAACGGCTCCGGTGCACTGCTGCGCATCGCCGTCGGACTCGGCGCGTTGATCCTGCTGACTCCGGCCACTCGCTACGGCTACCTGGTGTACCCGCTGGTCCTCCTCGGCGGGTACCTGGTGTTCCGCATGGCCGAAGCCGGGACTCGCGGTCCCACTGCGCCCCCCGCGCAGCAGTCAGCGACTACTTCTTCTTGACCCTGGTGGCCCCGCCGCGCCCCCGCAACTGGACCCCGGACTCCGACAGCACCCGGTGGACGAACCCGTAGGAGCGGCCCGTCGACTCCGCGAGAGCCCGGATGCTCGAGCCCTTCTCGTATTTCTTCTTGAGGTCAGCGGCCAGCTTGTCGCGCGTGTTGCCGGTGATCCGCGCGCCTTTCTTGAGATCAGCCACGTCGATCGCCTTCCCGCCGAGAGTGTTCTGGGCCACATATCGGCCCCTGCCGGGGCAATGATCGAACACTGAGCGCCGGAATGCCAGACGACAGCCCTAAAACGGCCGAAACTGCGATCACATTGGGCCATTCCAGTGCCTCACCGGCAGTGATCTTGCACCCGAATGGACGCACGGCTCACGCAAGCTGGACAAGTTCCAGATAGTCCGGCGACCAATGGTCCTCGGTGCCGTCGGGCAGCAGGATGACCCGCTCCGGCTCCAGGGCTTCGACCGCGCCCGGGTCGTGCGTCACCAGGACGACGGCACCCGAGAAACTACGCAAAGCGTCCAGGACCTGGGCGCGGCTGGCCGGGTCCAGGTTGTTCGTCGGCTCGTCGAGCAGCAACACGTTGGCAGCGCTGGAGACCAGGCCGGCCAGGGCGAGCCGGGTCTTCTCACCGCCGGAAAGCGTGCCGGCGGGCTGGTCGAGTTGTTCGCCGGTGAAGAGGAACGAACCGAGGAGGTTCCGCAACTCCTGCGCGCCGGTGTCCGGAGCGAGATGTCGGATGTTTTCCCACACCGACGCATCATGATCAAGAGTTTCGTGTTCCTGTGCGTAATAGCCCAAACGCATTCCGTGACCCGGGACGATGCCGCCGGTGTCCGGGGTTTCCATTCCGCCGAGCAGCCGGAGCAAAGTGGTCTTTCCGGCGCCGTTCAAGCCGAGCACGACCACCTTCGAGCCGCGGTCGACGGCGAGGTCGACGCCGGTGAAGATTTCGAGCGAGCCGTACGACTTCGACAGCCCCTCCGCCATGAGCGGCGTGCGGCCGCAGGGCGCGGGCTCGGGGAACTTGATCCGGGCGACCTTGTCGGCCTGGCGGGTGGCGTCGAGCGACGACAGCATCTGCTCCGCGCGCCGCGCCATGTTCTTGGCCGCCACGGCCTTCGTCGCCTTCGCGCCGAGCTTCGCGGCCTGCGTCTGCAGTGCCGACGCCTTCTTCTCGGCGTTGGCGCGCTCGCGGCGGCGGCGCTTCTCGTCGGTGGCGCGTGCGTCCAGGTACCGCTGCCAGCTCATGTTGTACAGGTCGAGCTCGCCGCGGGTGGCGTCGAGGAACCACACCTTGTTGACGACGTCGGCCAGCAGCTCGACGTCGTGGCTGATCACGACCAGTCCGCCGTCGTGCTGCTTGAGGAACCCGCGCAGCCAGTTGATGGAGTCGGCGTCGAGGTGGTTGGTCGGCTCGTCGAGCAGCAGGATCGTCTCGGACTTGCCGCCCGCGCCGGCCTCGGCCGCGGCGAACAGGATCCGCGCCAGCTCGACGCGGCGGCGCTGGCCGCCCGAGAGCGTCCCCAGCGTCTGGGAGAGCACCCGGTCGGCGAGGCCGAGGTTCGAGCAGATCCGCGCGGCCTCGCTCTCGGCGGCGTACCCGCCCTGCGAGGAGAAGCGCTCCTCGAGCCGGGCGTAGCGGTTGATCGCCTTGTCGCGCTGCGCGTCGTCGACCAGCTCGGCCATCAGGGCCTGCGCCTTCTCCATGTCGCGCATCAGCTTGTCGAGACCGCGCGCGGACAGCACCCGGTCCTTGGCGGTGACCGACAGGTCGCCTTCACGCGGGTCCTGCGGCAGGTAGCCGAGCTCGCCGGTGCGGCGGACGTCACCCGCGTGCGCCTCGCCTTCGCCGGCGAGGACCTTCAGCGAGGTGGTCTTGCCCGCGCCGTTGCGGCCGACGAGGCCGATGCGGTCGCCGGGCTGGATGCGGAGGGTCGCGCCGTCGAGCAGGATGCGCGAACCCGCGCGCAGCTCAAGGCCGGTGGCCGTGATCAAGGAAAACTCCCGGGAAAAGGGGGTGAATGGTGGACAGCGTCAAGCGAACCGGTCGGGTTTGACCGGCGCGACGGCTCACTCCAGAAGGATCTCCACGCAACCAGTGTACGGGGCGGTGTCCACGGGTTTTCAACGACGTGTGCGGGCTCACCCGTCGCGCAGCGTGATCTCCACGTCGAGGGCCCGCGCGGCGGCTTCTTCCAGAATGCTGCGCCGCGGCTCGCCGAGCTCCAGCACGCGCGGTTCGGCGCGGGCGAACAGCGGCGCCAGGCGGCGGTCCGCGCGCAGCTCGTCCAGGGCCCGCCGGTCGCCGCCGAGCACGACGGCGTCCACTTCGGACAGTCGAGGGACGAGCACCTCGGCGGCGTCGGCCGCGGCCGCCTGCAGCGCGTGACGCGCCTGTCCTTCCCGGCGCCGGGCGAAGCGCTGCTGCGACCAGCCACCCGCGGCGGACCGGCCGTGGACGAGGTGCCGGTCGGTGCGGGAGACCTCGATCCGGCCGTCGTAAGCGATACCGACGCTGTGACTGCCGAGCCGCACCAGCAGGAGCGCGATCCGCCGCGGCGCCAACGCGTGCGCCACAAGGCCTTCGAGCGAAGGTACGGTCAAGGGTCCGAAAGGGACGGTCGCGATCGCCGTGGTGCCGTCACCCGCGACCACGCGGACCTCGCCCGGGGTGGCTTCGGTCGTCACGACGCCGTCGTGCCGCCCGGCGAACCGGTCGAACCAGCCGGCGAGGCGGTCCGGCGGGACCTCGACGGCGCGCCCGCCGCCCGCGACTTCCCGTGCCTTCGCCATGGGCACAACGGTACGGGGCCGCCGCGTTTCCGCGACGGCCCCGTGGTTTCCGTTGTCCGATCAGGTTACTGCGGGTGCACCGGACCGTTGTTCGTCACGCCGTGCACGTTCGACGGACGGCCGGCCGCCGCGGGCTGGACGAACCCGTTGATGTGCAGGGCGACCGAGCGGATCGAGCCGACGTCGCCGCCGGCCACGTCGGTCACGAAGAACGTCCAGCTGCCGTCGGCGACGGCCCCGGCCAGGCTGCCGAAGGCGTTCGTCGGCTTGTACGAGCCGGTGAACGGCGCGTTGGCCGCCGTCACCGTGCTGAACGCGGCCGCCGCGTCGTCGGCGAAGACGACCTTGCACAGGTTCTTGCCCGAACCGCCGTTGCGCTGGAACACCGTGGCCTTGGCCCCGGACGGCGAGGTCAGCGAGCCGACCAGGTCACCGACGTAGGAGTGGTTCAGGCCGACCGCCGTCGAGAGCGGGTCGGTGCTGCAGGTGGTGCCGTCCACCGAGAACGACACCTTCGACGCGCGGCCGACCCCGGTGACCGGGATGGTCACCGAAGCGCCGACCGGGCTGTTGTCCGGGATCGCCACCGGCGCGCCGGTGTAGGCGAAGTCCTGCGCGACCGGCGACGGGGTGCCGACCGGGAGCGAGAACGTCGACGTCGTCGGCGAGTGCGCACCGGCGAAGGTGACCTTGGCGTTCAGCACGACCGGCACGCCGAGCTGCTGGCTCGCCGGGACGGTGATGGTGAAGTCGTTGACGCCGGTCTGTCCCGGGCTGATCGTGCCGTAGGACTTGGAGCGCGGCGCCACGGTGACACCCGGGGTCGGGCTGGTGAGCACGACGCTGGTGGAGACGGCGGCGCCGTCACCGTCGTTGGTCACCGGCAGGGTCACCTTGGCGGTGTCGCCCGGGTCGAGCGCGGAGCCGCCGTCGGCCGGGGTGACCGTCGGCTGCTTGGCCACCGCGAGCGGCTGCGGGCTGGCGCCGGTGTAGGCGAGCACCTTGTCGGCGAGGATGACGCCGGCGCCGGTGACGTTGTCCCGGCCCGGGGTCTCGATGTCGACGGCGGTGTTGAGCAGCGCTTCCCGGACCTCCGACGGCGGCAGGCCGGGGTTGCCCGAGAGCACCAGCGCCGCGATGGCCCCGGCGTGCGGCGCGGCGGCCGACGTGCCGAAGAACGGGCTGAAGCCGGTGACGCTGGTCTGGACGCCGTCGGCCGCGGTGATCTCCGGCTTGTTCCGGACCTCACCACCGGTCGAGGAGACGTTGCCCGGGGTGATCGGGGTGCCGTCGGCCTCGTAGAACACGCGCCGCGGGCCGTCGGAGCTGAACCGCTCGGCCTTCGACGAGCTGCTGAACGAGCCCGGGAACGGGCCGGTCGGGTTGGCCGGGTCACCCGGCTCGAGGGGCCGGCCGAACGCCGCGGCCGCCGGGGTGGCGGCCACGCTGAAGGCGTCGCGCGCGGCCGAGTGGCCGACCGTCACGCCCGGGGTGTTGTAGGCCTTGAGGCCGTCCGCCGAGTCCTTGAACCGCCCGCGCAGCGCGGACAGCGACAGGTAGCGGCCTTCACCGGAGAACTTCACGACGGCCAGGCGCAGGCCCGAGCCGCCGAAGACCGGCGTCTGCAGGATCTCGTACGGGTCCTGGGTGCCGTCCTGGACGTCCTGGCTGAAGCTGACGACCGCGCCCGTGGAGTCGAGCAGGTAGAGGTCGTAGTCGTTCGACGAGGCGCCGAGCGGGTCCGACCAGTGCAGCGTCACCGGCACGCCGGCCGAGGACGCGTCCGAGACGGGCTCGTAGATCTGGTTGCCCGCCGCGCCGGCGAAGTTGTGCGCGACACCGGCGAACTTGCCGACCGACTTGCCGGAGTCGACGAAGTCGCCTTCCCAGTGCCCGGCGGTGCCGTCGAGGACGTTGCCCTCATTGCCCGCCGAGGAGAAGTACAGCGCGCCGTCGGCGGTCACGTCGTTCACGGCCTGGGCGATGATCCAGTCCTGGAACGGGGATTCCTTGAAGTAGATGACGTCGTCGACGATGACGTCGCAGTGCGACTCGAAGCGCAGCTTGCGGATGTTGTCCGCGAAGCTGGCGTCGGAGTTGAACGCCGACGCGAAGCCGAGCGCGGCCTTGGGCGCGAGGTCGTGGATGATCTCGAGCATCGCGGTGCCCTCGTCGCCGTCGCCCTCCTGCCCGGCGATGACGTCGACGTTCGGCGGCAGCTCCCCCTTGGCCTGCGAAGTGGCCAGTGAATCGACGCCGTCCGACAGGGCGCACGCCTTGACCCCGACGCCGGTGACGCCGAACTGCTGGCGGGCGATGTCCGCGTTGTGCGCGCGGTCGCCCTCGCTGGTCAGCGTGGCGGCCGCGGCGGCGCTGCGCTGCTGGGACTTGCTCGAGAGGGCCTTCTGCAGCTCACCCGAAACGCGGGCGGCCTTCTGCTGCTTGGTCTCGGCGGCCTTGCCCGGCGTCGTCGCGGGGGTGGCCAGTTCACGGGCGGTGAGGGCCTGGTCGGCCTGCTCGACGCGCTTGACGTCGCCGCGGGCGGCGATCGCGCTGACGGCGGCCAGCGGCACCTCGGCCCGGATGCTGCCGTACCGGTCGGACACCGCGCGGATGCCCGCCCCGGCCTTGGTGAGCCCGGAGACGAGGTCCGGGGAGACCTTGGTCGCGCGGATGTCGACCAGCACCGTCCCGGTCTTCGAGACCGCGGCCCCGGACTGCAGTGCGGTCAGCTGCTTCCCCACGCCCTTTTCGGCGACGAGCAGCTTGCTGTCTACTTTGGACTCCCCCGCGGTCTTCCCGGCCTTGACGGCCTGCAGCGCGGCGATCTGCTGCTGCGCGGTGGCGGTGAAACCGTCCGGTGTGGACGCGGTGGCGGCGCCCGCGGCGGGCGGCGACACCAGGCCGAGCGCGGCGAGCAGCGCCGCCGCCCCGGCCGTGAGCACAGTGGATCTCGATCTCGTGGAACGGGTACGACGCACGTGCGCCCTCCGATTGTCTCCAGGCGCGTGCCCCGACTCACGCTGACCGACGCCGGTGATCACCGACGGGACCAAGCTAAGTACTGTGAGTTCTCTGTAAGCATCAGCCGTTCGAGTGACATCGGATGGGTAATTTCCTGAATGGACCGTAAGTCGTAGGCCGTTCAGGGGAACCGCTCATCGCGGCACAGGACGCACAGGGCTCACGAACGGACAAGAACCGGACAACCCGTGGGATCGTTCCCACATCACAGGACGAACGAATCCGACCACGGCTGCGCCGACCGCCCGGACAAAGCGTCCAAAAGCGTCACCGCCTGCTTGTCGGTCAACGACGCCACGAAGTCCACCACCGCCCGGCCGCGAGCGAGGTTGCGCACCGCGTCCGCTCCGGTCACCGGCTCGCCGGTCGCGCCGACGAGCAGCTCGGGTGCCGTGCGCGCCAGGCCGGTGTACTCGGCGCGGGCCAGCTCGACCAGGTCGTGCAGGCGGCGGGGCAGCCGGGAGACCTCGTCGCGGTCCAGCAGCCACGCGTCGAGCGCGTCGACCAGGTTCGCGACCACGCCGGCCTGGCCGCGCTGGTGCAGTGCGAGGTCCGGGCGCAGCAGCACGAACCGCCGGTGCACGAACTTCAGCACCTGGACCTCGTGCCACTGGGCCGTCGCCAGCGTCACGTGGCCGGCGCGGGTGGACGGCGACGCGACCACGAACACACCGTCGACCAGGCGGGCGGTCCAGTTGGCGGAGAACGCCGCCGTCGCCTGCTCGGCCTCGGTGGAGCCGTCGAAGGCGCCGGCCAGCAGCCCGTCGACGAGCTCCGCGCGCACCCGCGCGACCGCCGCGGCGAAGGCGTCGTCGTCGACGATCCACGCGTCCTTGGCGTGCATCCGGCGGCGCAGGCGCTCCAGCGACCGGCCCGGGCGGCGCAGTTCCGCGTACAGGGTGTCGTCGTCGAGCCCGGCGAGCTCCTCCGCGTGCAGCAGCCACTCCCCCAGCTCCGCGGCGACCGGCGCGTGCTGCAGGACGCCGATGCGGTGGAAGTCCTGCAGGTCGTGGATGGCGTAGGCGATGTCGTCGGCGGTGTCCATCACGGACGCTTCGACGGTCTGCTGCCAGCTCTCGATCCGCCCGGTGAACGCCGCGCGGGCCTGCTCGAAGTCGTCGAGCTCGGTGGCGTAGGCGGAGAACTTGGCCGCGCCGGTGCCCGGGTGGTCGTCCGGCTCGGCGGCCCCGCGCGGCGGGACGGTCATCTCCGACGGGTGCGGCGCGGGGTGGTGCAGCCGCAGCCACGGGTACTTGAGAACCGCGGCGCGCACGGCGGTGGTGAGGTCGAGCCCGATCGCCGACGGCCCGCGGACGTCGGTCGTGGTGATGATGCGGAACGACTGCGCATTGCCCTCGAAGCCGTCGGCGAGGCCGAAGCGGTGCCGGGCGATGCGGTCGAGCGTCTGCTCGCCGAGGTGCCCGAACGGCGGGTGCCCGAGGTCGTGCGCGAGCGCGGCGGCCTCGGCGACGTCCGGGTCGCAGCCGCCCAGCTTCGCGGCGAGGTCGGCTTCGGGGCCGGTGGTGATCCGCTCGGCGATGGCCCGCGCGACCTGGGCGACCTTGAGGCTGTGGGTGAGCCGGTTGTGCAGCAGCCCGGCCCCGCCCGCGCTGACCACCTGCGTCACCCCGCCGAGCCGCGCGAAGAACGGCGACGCGGCGATCCGGTCGCGGTCGATCCGGAACGGGCTGCTCGCCAGGTCGGTGAACCCGCCGGCGTTGGCCACCGGGTCCCGTCGAGCCGCGCGGAGGTCCGTTTCGGTGCCGTGATCCATGCGCCCGACCTTATCCGGCGCACCCGGAATCACCCGATCGATGGGCAACACCGCGTGTTCACGGACCGACTGACGGGGGTATCCACCACCGAGGAGCTGCCATGATCAGTCCGATTCGCGTCACCGCCGCCGCCGTGGTGCTGGGCGCCGGGCTCGCCGCCTGCGGCGCCGGCCCCGCGAGCAGTCCCGGCCCCGCGGCGAGCACCCCTTCCGCGCCCACCGCCGCCACTGTCGAGTCGACCACCACCAGCGCGGCCGCGTTGATCAAGGTCCCGGACGTCTCCGGCATGAACCACCAGGACGCCCAGAACGCGATGCAGAAGGCCGGCCTCTACAACCTGCGCGAGGTCGACGGCAGCGGCCAGGGCCGCGCGCTGCTGATCGACCGCAACTGGGTCCAGACGGGCCAGGACCCGGCGCCGGGCACCGAGGTCCAGCCCGACGCGGTGATCACCCTGACCGCGGTCAAGATCAACGAACACTGACCGTGTCGACCCCCCAATCACGCGTGTCGACCCCCCAATCACGGGTGATGCCCCTCTGATCACGCGAGATGCCCGCCGAATCACGCGAGATGCCTGGCGCCGCCCGTGCGCCGACGGGTCACACTCGTGATCGGAGAGGCATCACGTGTGATTGAAGGGGCATCACGTGTGATTGAAGGGTCGACACGGCGTGGTCAGGCCTCCGGCGGGGTTGTGTAGGCCGCCAGGGTGCGGTCGGCCGCGCCGCGCGCGTTGACCGGGTCGGCGCCCGCCGCGACGTCGGCTTCGTACCAGGCTTCGCCCGACGCCGTCATGAACCGGATGCCGTCCGGCGACATCATCCAGGCCATCGCCGCTTCGGCGTCGACGGCCTTGCCCGGGTCGGCCAGGTGCAGGACCAGGCCGACCAGCATCCCGTCCCAGCCGATGCCGACCGCGCCCGGGCCGTACTCGTCCCAGCGCTCGTCGACGTGCGCGACGTGCTCCAGCTCGAACCGCGTGCCGTCGCCCTCCGGCGTCAGCCGCACCTCGATCCAGCTGACGTTGCCGCCGAACTCCCACGTCGCGGCGAAGCCGCGGGGCGGGTCGCAGCGCTCGACCGTGCCGCCCGCGTTGCCCTCCAGCTGGTAGTGCCCGCCGAGCTTCAGCTCACCGCTGACCGGCAGGAACCAGCGCGGGATGCGCTCGGCGTTCGTGCAGGCGTCCCACAGGTCGTCGACGCCGGTGTCGTAGACCTGGCTGATGGTCAGGACGCGGGCGTCCTTCGCGTCGATCACCCGGTCGCCGAGCGTCCGGCGGACGGCGCTGATCTGGTGGCTGACGTCGATCACGGAGAGTCTCCTTCTGGTTCGGCGAGGCGCCGGGCGCGCTTGCCGCGGGCGATTTCGGTGGCCAGTGCGTCGAGGTGCGGGGTCCAGAACCGGCGGAACCGGGCGAGCCAGACGTCGATGTCCTGGAGCGGCTCGTGCCCGACCGCGTACAGCCGGCGCGTGCCCTCCTGGCGGACGATCGCGAACCCGTTGTCGCGCAGCACTTTCAGGTGCTGGGACACCGCGGGCTGCGAGATGCCGAACTCGGCCCGGATCACCTCGGTCACCGCGCCGGCGGCCCGTTCGCCGTCGGCCAGCAGCTCGAGGATGCGGCGGCGGACCGGGTCGCCGAGGACGTCGAACGCGTGCACCCGGCCAAGCTACAATCGTCCACTTATATAAGTCAAGGACAATCTAGTGGTAGGTGTCACAGCGAGTTACTCCGATGTGGCTAACCCCGGCACCGCCGCGGTGAACATCAGCTGACATGGGTTTCGTTTCGGCGCGCGAGCGGCGAGCATCGGAGGCGTGAAGTCGCCACGCGCGGTCCGCTTCGCTTTCCAGCCGCTGTACAGCCTCCAGACCGGGGGCGTCGTGGCTCACGAAGCGCTGGCCAGGCCGGGCCACGGAACCGTCCCGGAGCTGCTGACCCAGGCCCGCCGCGAAGGCCGGCTCGCCGAGGTCGACCTCGGCCTCGCGATCGCCGCCGTCCGGCAGGACGAGACGTCGCTGCCGCTGCACCTGAACCTCTCCGCCCGCACGCTCGGCGCGCCACTGGCCATGCTCGACGACCTGCTGGCCGAGCTCGGCAACGCCGGGCGCCGCACCCGCGACGTCGTCCTCGAGATCGGCCCGCCGTTCTCCCCGCTGCCGGCCGAACGGGCGCTGGCCGGGATGCGGGCGCTGGCCGAGCTCGGCTTCCGGCTGGCCCTCGACGGCCTCGGCCGCGGCGACCTGCCGCTGAGCCTGCTGGTCGAGGCGCCGGTCGACCTGATCAAGCTGGACCGCACCGTGCTGCGCGGGCTGCCCGACGACCAGTCTTCGGTCGCCGTCGTCGAAGCGCTGCAGCACTACACCAGCCGCACCGGCACCCGGCTGGTCACGACCGGCCTGGAGACCGACGCCCAGCTCGACGCCGTCCGCGGGCTCGGCATCCGGATCGCGCAGGGCAACCTGCTCGCCCCGCCGACCGCCGCCGGCCCGGCTCCGGCCCTGCTCAACCGGGCCCCCACCGCCGTCACCGCGCCGGGCCCGGCCCAGTGCGTCGGCGACTTCCTGCGCCCGGCCACGACGCTGCCGGAGACCGCGACCTGCGACGAGGTCCGCGAGGTGCTCGCGGCGGCCGACGCGCCGTCGGGCGTCATCGGCGTCGACGAGCTGAACCGGCCCCGCTGGTCGGTGGACCGGACGCGGTTCCTGGTCGCCGTCACCGGGCCGTACGGCCACGCGCTGCACGCGAAGCGCCCGGCGGCGCGGCTCGCGGACGCCCCGCACACGATCGAAGCCCGCGCCGGAGCGATGGAGTTCCTCGAGCTGGTCACCGACGCCGACTGGGGCCGCACCGGCGACGACGTCGTGGTGGTCGACGACGTCGGCCGCTGCCTCGGTGTCGTGCTGGTGACCGAGGTCGTCCGCGGCGTGGCCGAGGCGAAGGTCGAGGCCGCGGCGGCGCTCAACCCGCTGACCCGGCTGCCGGGCAGCGACACGGTGGCTCGCGACGTCGCCCGCCGCATCACGATCGGCGAGCCGTTCGTCGCCGCGTGGCTCGACATCGACTCGTTCAAGACGGTCAACGACACGGCCGGTTTCGCCGCGGGCGACGACCTGATCCGCGAGCTGGGAGCGGCACTCACGTCCCTGTCCGGCGGCCTGCGGCGGATGCGGGTGAGCCACGTCGGCGGCGACGACTTCCTGGTGGTCTGCGACGTCGACGAGATCGCGACGGTGGCCGGAGCGCTGCTGGACCGCCACTGGCAGGCGGACGGCATGCCGGTGACGGTGTCACTGGCGACGCTGGTGTGTGCGAGCGGCTCGATCCGGTCGTACCAGGAGGTGTCCCGCCTGCTGGCGCCGCTGAAGAAGCGCGCGAAGGCGGTGCCCGGGTCGAGCTGGGTGCTGAGCCGCCCGGGCTCGGAGCGCATCGAGGTCCTGCGCGGCATCGGGACTCGCGGACTGCAGGCCGCCGCCGGTTAGAGGGTCTGCCGCAGCTGGTAACTCACGAGCCTTGCACCGCGGTACGGCAGCGGCTCGAGTCATCAGCCGCCAAAGCGCGGACCTGCGCGGCATCGGGACCCGAGGACGGCAGCCCCGCCGGTCAGGCGGTCTGCCGCGGCTGGTCGTGAGTGGGAAACAGGGTTAGAACACTGTTTCCCACTCACGAGCCTTGCACCGCGCGGTAGTCCGCGAAGCGCTCGTCGACCTCCTCGGCCGTCAGCCCGAAGTCCGCCAGGCTGTACTTGTGCACCGGCTTCGCCGAGCCCGTGCGGCTCTCGGCGTGCACCGCCGTCATCGCGGCCCGCGCTGCAGGTGTCAGCGTCAGTCCGAAGTGGTCGTACACAGTGGACACCGTGCCGACCGGGTCCGCGACGAAGTCCTCGTACGCCACGTCGCAGAACTGCGCCGCGTCGTACCGGGAACGCGCCGCGTGGAACTCGTCCGCGCCGCGGGCCCACAAATCGAGCTGCGAACGGCCGATCACCTCGCCGCGGAACTTCGACGACCAGCCGTCCGCGGCCTTCTCCGCCAGGCTGCACATCGAGCCCATGATGGTGCGCGGCGCGCGGTGGGTCTGGATCACCAGCGCGTCCGGGTACGCCGCCATCAGGGCGTCCAGCGCGAACAGGTGGCTCGGGTTCTTCAGCACCCAGCGCTGGCCCGCGTCCGGCAGCCCGATCAGCTGCAGGTTGCGCCGGTGCCGGGCGTAGGCGTCCGTCCAGTCCTGCTTCGCGAGCCAGCGCGAGTAGCGCGGCAGGTGCGCGAGGCACTCGAACGACACCGACCGCATCGACTGCCGCAGCAGCTGCCAGCACTCCTCCACCTGGTCCGCGGACATGTGGTGCACCCCCATGAACTCCGGGTGCTCGACGTGGTGGCGTTCGTAGCCGGCCTGAATCCCCTGGAACACCGGGTTCTCCGCCCACGTCGAGCGCGGCGGCCGCGGCTGCGGGACCTCGGCGAGCCACACCTCGAGGCCCTGGTGCTCGGGGTCCTCGACGAGCAGCCGGTGCAGCGCCGTCGTGCCGGTGCGGGGCAGGCCGGTCACGAAGATCGGCCGCTCCACCGGGACGTCCGCGTAAGCCGGGTGCTGCTTCCACCCCGCCTCACTGAGCAGCCGGGCGACCAGCGCGCCGCGCAGCATCGCGCGGTGCACCTTGTTCCCGAACGGCGTGAGGTCTTCGTCCGCCTCGAACGACTCCAGCAGCACGCGCAGGCCCTCGACGTACTCGTCGCCGCCGAAGTCGTCGAGCCCGGTGAGCTTCGACGCCGAGGCGTGCAGGTCGTCGAACGTGCCCAGGTCGGCCCGGCCGGGAAGCATGGATCCTCCTAGTGGTGGTACTCGCCGCCGTTGACGTCGAGGCACTGCCCGGTGATCGCGCGCGCCATCGGCGAGGCGAGGAACACCACCGCGTCGGCGATCTCGTCGGGTTCCGGCAGCTTCCGCAGGTCGATCGTCGACGCCGTCTCGGCGTAGACCTCCTCGGACGTGATCCCGCGTTCCTTGGCCAGGTAGTTGAAGTACCACTTGAGGTTCGGCGCCCAGATGTACCCGGGCGCGACCGTGTTGACGCGGATGCCGTCCGGCCCGAGTTCACTCGCCAGGCTCTGCGAAAGGGACAGCAACGCCGACTTCGCCATCTTGTACGCGCCGAACGTGCGCCGCGAATGCCGCAGCACGGCCGAGTTGATCATCACCAGCGAGCCCTTGCTCTCCTTGAGCGCGGGCAGGAACAGCCGGGTCAGCCGGAGCACGGAAATCCCCGCGGTCTCGAAGCCCTTGCGGACGGCGTCGAGGTCCACAGTGGCCAGATCGGTCAGCGGCGGGACGGCGAAGGCGTTGTGCACCACCGCGTCCACCCGGCCGAACGCCTCGACGGCCTCGCTCACGAGGTTCGCGGCGGAGTCGGCGTCGTCGATGTCGGTCCGGACCGCGACGGCCCGGCGTCCGAGGTCGGTGACCTCCTTGGCGACCTCGGTGAGCCGCGACTCGGTGCGCGCGGCGAGCACGACGTCCGCACCGGCCATGGCGCTGCGCACGGCGATCGACCGGCCGAGCCCCGGGCCGATCCCCGAAACGACGACCACCTTGTCCCGCAACAACTCCGGCATGCTCACCCCAGCATCCTGGCGGCGACGGCGTCCTGCCGGGCCGCGATCCTCGACGCCCATTCCTCCGGCGTCACCCGGGCCTCGTCGTGGAAGGGCACCCGGTCCGGCAGGTCGTCCACCTTGACGACCTCGACGACCGGGCCGTCGTCCGGGCCGAGGTCGCGCGCGATCCGCTGCCAGCGGATCTGGACGTACCCGCGGTCGTGCCCGGTGCGCTCCAGCCAGTTCGCCAGGCCGGGGTCGCGCTCGCTGATGACGAACCGGATCTTGCCGTCCGGGTCGACGCGCGCCTGGTCGGCGGTGAGGCTCGTCTGGTGGTTGATGTAGTCGAGCGAGACGTACCAGAGGCTGCCGAGCTGGATGCCCTGGTACGGCGCGTCGGCGCAGCGCGGCACGGTGACGATCATCGCCTCTTCGTCGCCGAGTTCGTAGTGCCCGGCCGAGGAGAACTGCGTGGTCAGCCCGCCCGGGGTCGAGCGCGGCTCGGTCATCGTGTTCACCGGCAGGTCGTCGTAGAACCACTTCGGGAAGGCCAGGAACGTCTTGAGCCGGCTCAGCAGGATCTTGCCGGTGACGCCGTAGCGCTTCGCCAGGGCCGACCGGTCCGGCACCGGCGGCGCCTGCCCGGCGGTGTCGACGCACTGGATGCGGATCTCACCGCGCTTCTCGGTCGCCCAGTCGCTGTGGACCTCGCGCACCACGAGCATCGACGAGCCCTGGCCCAGGGTGAAGTAGTTCGGCCCCGCGTTCTCGCGCGCCGGGCCGAACCGCAGCTCGAACCGGCCGTCTTCGCCGATTTCGATGGCCCGGTCGTCGAACGCGGCGAGGCTGTCGGGCACCACGACCGGCGAGTAGTCGCCGTTGAGGATCTGGAAGCTCAGGTCGGCGGTGGTCCCCCGGACCCCGGTGACCAGGTATTCACGGTCGTCGCGGATGTTCGCGTTGAAGTAGAGCGTGTCCGGGTTGTCCAGCCCCATCTTCGTGTACGGCCCGGTGGACGAGGTGAAGTACGGGAAGTCGCGCTGGTAGGCCCAGGCCATCTGCAGTGACGCCCGGATGCTGCCCGCCAGGTAGTCGTACCCCTCCAGCAGGTCCTGCTCGGTCTTCACGTGCGGCGCGCCGGCGAGCAGCTTTTCGGCCTCGACGATCGCGTCGGCGAACGGCTGCGTGAGCGAGAACTCGTTCTCGATCATGCCGGAACGGCCCAGCGGTTCGCGAGCAGCCGGAAGCCCGGGTTGCCCTCCCACGAGAGCATCGACTCGTACGTCCGGGTGTAGCCGATGTGCGTCATCCGCCACGCGCCGTCGGTGTCGCGGCGGTAGGTGTCCTCGTAGAACGCGGCGCCGTCGATGATCACCTTGTGGTCGGGCACGATCACCTTGTCGGTGAACGACCACCGCCCGGTCGCGGTGTCGCCGTCGACGTCGATCTCGGGCTGACCAGCGTGGTGCACGGTGATGATGCCGTTGCCGAGGCTCTTGGTGAGGAACTCGAGGATGGCGTCGCGGCCGGCGAGCTGATGCCCTTCACGGCCCGTGGCGCGGGTCCCGTAGTCGGCCGTGGCGTCGACGGTGAACGTGTCGGCCACCTCGTCCCACAGCTTCAGGTCGACGCCGCGCAGGTAGCGGTACTTCAGCCGGCGGATCTCTTCGAGTACGACCAGGTCCATCGTCACAGGGTCTCGCACCGCTTGACCGATGACAAGAACATGTTCTACTTTTTTCGGGTGTCCGTGACCTCGTACGAGCTGTCGCACCTGGCCGCGCTCGAAGCGGAGGCCGTGCACGTCTTCCGCGAGGTGGCGGCGACCTTCGAGCACCCCGTCCTGCTCTTTTCCGGCGGCAAGGACTCGGTGGTGATGCTGCACGTCGCGGCGAAGGCGTTCTGGCCGGCGCCGCTGCCCTTCCCGGTGCTGCACGTCGACACCGGCCACAACTTCGACGAGGTGCTGCGGTTCCGCGACGAGACCGTCGCCTCCCTCGGCCTGCGGCTGCACGTCGCGAGCGTCCAGGACGACCTCGACGCCGGGCGCGTCGTCGAGGAGACCGGGCCGCGCGCCAGCCGCAACCGCCTCCAGACGGCCACGCTGCTGCGCGCGATCCGTGAAGGCGGCTTCGACGCCGTGTTCGGCGGCGCCCGCCGCGACGAGGAGAAGGCCCGCGCCAAGGAACGCGTGTTCAGCTTCCGCGACGAGCACGGCCAGTGGGACCCGCGCGCGCAACGCCCCGAGCTGTGGAACCTCTACAACGGGCGGCACCGGCGCGGCGAGCACATCCGCGTCTTCCCGCTGTCCAACTGGACCGAGCTCGACATCTGGCAGTACATCCGCGACGAGCGGATCGCGCTGCCGCCGCTGTACTACGCGCATCGGCGCGAGGTCGTGCAGCGCGACGGGATGCTGCTCGCCGCGACGCGCTTCCTGTCGCTTGTGGACGGTGAGACCCCGTACGAGGCGACTGTGCGGTTCCGGACCGTCGGCGACGCGACGTGCACCGGCTGCGTCGAATCGTCGGCGGCGACCCCGTCCGAAGTGGTCACGGAGGTCGCCGCGACGCGGATCACCGAGCGCGGGGCGACCCGCGCGGACGACCGGATTTCCGAAGCAGGCATGGAAGACCGCAAGCGGGAAGGCTACTTCTGATGCAGCTGCTGCGGATCGCCACGGCGGGCAGCGTCGACGACGGCAAGTCCACGCTGATCGGGCGGCTGCTGTTCGACTCGAAGGCGATCTTCACCGACCAGCTCGCCGCCCTCGAGCGGACGAGCCGCGAGCGCGGCGAGGACTACCCGGACCTCGCGCTGCTCACCGACGGCCTGCGCGCCGAACGCGAGCAGGGCATCACCATCGACGTCGCGCACCGCTACTTCGCCACGCCCAAGCGGAAGTTCATCATCGCCGACACGCCGGGGCACCTGCAGTACACGCGGAACATGGTGACCGGCGCTTCCACCGCCGACCTGGCGCTGGTGCTCGTCGACGCGCGCAAGGGCGTGCTCGAACAGTCGCGGCGGCACGCGTTCCTCGCGTCCCTGCTGGGCATCGGGCACCTCGTGGTGTGCGTCAACAAGATGGACCTGGTCGGCTGGTCGCAGGAGCGGTTCGACGAGATCCGCGAGGACTTCCGGCGGTTCGCGATGAAGCTCGACGTCGCCGACCTGACGTTCGTGCCGGTTTCGGCGCTGCACGGTGACAACGTCGTCCACCGCAGTGCCAGCATGCCGTGGTACGAAGGGACTTCGCTGCTGCACCAGCTGGAAGAGGTGCACGTCGCCTCCGACCGCAACCTGATCGACGCGCGGTTCCCGGTGCAGTACGTGATCCGGCGCTCGGACTTCCGCGGTTACGCGGGCACGATCGCCGGCGGCGTCTTCAAGCCGGGTGACGAGGTCGTCGCGCTCCCCTCCGGGTTCACCTCCACCGTGCGCGCGGTGTGGGGCCCGGGCGGGACGCCGCTTTCCGAGGCCTTCACGGGACAAGCGGTGGCGGTCGAACTGGCCGACGACCTCGATCTCGGCCGCGGCGCGATGCTGTGCCGCCCCGGCAACCGCGCGGAGTCGGCCCGCGAGGTCGACGCGCTGGTCTGCTGGTTCTCTTCCGCTTCCTCGCTGACCCCGGGTGCCACGTACGTCGTCCGGCACACGACCACCGAGACCCGCGGTTCCGTGGAGAAGCTGGACTACCGCCTCGACGTCACCACGCTGCACCGCGACGAGACGGCGGAGTCGTTGCGGCTCAACGACATCGGCCGGATCCGGCTGCGCACCCGCGCGCCGCTGCTGTTCGACGCCTACCGCCGCAACCGCGCCACCGGCGGCTTCCTGCTGGTCGACGAGCACACCGGCGACACGGTCGCGGCCGGGATGATCACCGGCGCCGCGGCGTCCCCGGTCGTCTGGCACACGACGGCGGTGCGCCGCGAAGACCGGCCGACGCGCGGCGCCACGGTGTGGCTGACCGGGCTCTCGGCGTCGGGCAAGTCGTCGGTGGCGGTCGAGCTGGAACGCCGGCTGGTCGCCGCGGGCCGCCCGGCCTACCTCCTGGACGGCGACAACCTGCGCCACGGGCTCAACGCGGGCCTCGGCTTCAGCCCGGCGGACCGCGCGGAGAACGTCCGGCGCGTCGCGGAGGTCGCCAAGCTGTTCGCCGACGCGGGTGTCGTCGCGATCGCGTCCCTGATCAGCCCGTACGCGGCGGACCGGGAACAGGCCCGGTCGATCCACGCGGGGCTGCCGTTCGCCGAGGTCTTCGTCGACACGCCCCTGGAGCTGTGCGAGGCACGCGACCCGAAGGGGATGTACGCGAAAGCGCGCGCCGGGGAGATCACCGGGTTCACCGGCATCGACGCGCCGTACGAGCGTCCCGAGGCCCCTGACCTGGTGCTGCGCCCGGCCGACGGCGACCCCGCGACGATGGCGGCGGCGATCCAGGCCGTGCTCGACGACCTCGACCGGAACGTGTCCTGAAGCGGCCAATCCGGCCGTTTCGTCCCACCCTCGCCGATCACCGGGTTATTTTGCGTGTGCACGGGCGGTGACATCGAGGGGGAACAGTGAAGAGCGTGGTGTGGTGGTCGATCGGCCTGCTGTTCGGGCTGAGCCTGGTGGCGCTCGGCCTGTTCGGCTCCGGGGAGCCCAGCTCCACGGTGCTGTGCGGCAGCGAAGTGATGCAGCCGGGTGAGACCTGCGACCGGACCCAGTACGGCCAGACGACCAGCGAGACCTACGAAGAGAAGCGCCAGGAATCGATCGACAGCGCGAACACCTTCAAGAACGGCGGCCGGTGGGTCACGTTCGGCATCGGCGCGGGGATCGCGGGCCTGTGCGGCTGGCGGCTGGTCGTGGCGATCCGGCGCCGGGCGCGCCAGGGCTCGGTCGTTCAGGGCGTGCCCGGACAGCAAGTGGGTTTCGGTACGCCGCAGGGATACGCGCCGGTCGCCCAGGCCACGTCAGGACAGGCGGGCTTTGCTCCGCCGCCGGGGTCCGGCCCAGTTGCCCAGGCCGTGCCCGGGCAGCAGACGGGCTACGGTCCGCAGCCTGGATACGCGCCGGTTGCCCAGACCGCGCCTGGACAGCAGGCGGGCCTCGGTCCGCAGCCGGGATCCGGCCCAGTTGACCAGACCGCGCCCGAGCAGCAGGCGGCCTTCGGTCCGCAGCCGGGATACGCGCCGGTTGCCCAGGCCGCGCCTGGGCAGCAGGCGGGACTCGGTCCGCAGCCGGGATACCAGCAGCAGGGGTTCCAGCCGCAGGAGTTCCCGGCGCGTCAGGACTTCCCGCAGCAGCAGGGATTCCCGCAGCAGCCGGGGTCAGCCTCGCCGCAAGGGGTTCAGCATCAACCGGGATTCGCCCCGCCGCAAGGGTCTGAGCAGCAGCCGGGTTCCGCCCCGCCACAGGGGGTTCAGCAGCAGCCGGCGTTCCAGCAGCAGCCGGGATTCACCCCGCCGCAGGAGTCTCAGCAGCAGGCGGGGTTCGCCTCGCCGCAAGGGTTTCAGCAAGCCCCGCCGCCGGGATACCAGCCGCCGCGCGGGCCGTACCAGCAGTAGCGCCCCGGGAGCGGTCGCCGTCAGCTGCCGCTGGGGGACACGAAGCCCGAGTCGTACGCCCGGACCACCGCCTGGGTCCGGTCCCGCGCCCCCAGCTTGGCCAGCACGTTGCCCACGTGGGTCTTCACCGTCTGGATGCCCAGGTACAGCTCGCCCGCGATCTCCACATTGGACAGTCCGGTGGCCATCAGCCGCAGCACTTCGCGCTCGCGCTCGGTCAGCCCGGCCCTCGCCAGGCCGTCGCCCGCCGGTGATGGTGAGTGCTGGGCGGCCAGCCGCCGGATCGCCGCCGGGAAGAGCAGCGACTCCCCCGTCACCACGGTCCGGATCGCCGCGACGATCTCCTCCGGCCGGGCCCGCTTGAGCAGGAACCCGCTGGCGCCGGCGACGAGCGCGTCGTAGACGTAGTCGTCGTTCTCGAAGGTCGTCACCACGATCACCTTCGGCGGGTCGTCCACAGTGGACATCAGGTGCGTGGTGGCGCGAATCCCGTCCACCGCGGGCATCCGGACGTCCATCAGGACGACGTCCGGACGCAGCCGGGCCACCAGCCCGGGCACCTCGGCGCCGTCGGCGGCCTCGCCGAGCACGGTCAGGCCGTCTTCGCTGTCGACGATCGCGCGCAGCCCGGCGCGGATCAGCGGCTCGTCGTCGACCAGCAGCACTCCGACGTTCATCGCCCGCTCCCCCACGGCACCCGCACCACGACCTCCCACCGTTCCCCTGCTCGTCCGGCCGTCAGCTCGCCGCCGAGCACCGCCGCCCGCTCGGCCATGCCGCGCAGGCCCCGGCGCCCGGCCCGCGGTGTCCCGCCGCCGAGCGGGTTGCCGACCCGGGCGACCAGGCCGCTCGCCGCGACGTCGACGGCCAGCGTCACCGGGACCCTACCGGCGTGGCGCACCGCGTTGGTCAGGCATTCCTGCAGGATCCGGTACACCTCGCGCGACACCACCGGCGGCACCGCGGCCAGGTCGCCCTCGACGTCGGCGATGACCTCGGTGCCGGCCAGGCGGGTCGCCTCGAGGAGGTTCGGCAGCTCGGTCAGCGACGGCTGCGGCGTCCGGCCCGCGGCTTCCTCGCGCAGCAGCCCGAGCACGTGGTCGAGGTCGTCGAGCGCGGTGCGGGCCGAGTCCTCGATGGCGCCGAGCGCGCGTTCGGTGAAGTCCGGGTCGGTGCGCAGCGTCCGCCGGGCGGCGCCGGCCTGGATCGAGACGACGCTCAGCGCGTGCCCCACCGAGTCGTGCAGCTCCCTGGCCAGCCGGTTGCGCTCGGCGAGCTGCTCGGTCCGCCGTTCCAGCTGGGCGATCCGGTCGGCGGCGGTCATCCCGAGCAACCGGGCGGCGGCCCGGCGCAGCAACGCCCCGATCACCCACACGGCGTAGATCAGCACCACCAGGGCGACCGCGAAGACCACCGGGATCCACGCGGACGCCCAGCCCTTCGGCACGGTGACCTCGGCTTCGCCCTGGATCAGCTTGCCGGTGAAGACCGCGCTCACCGCGAACCCCAACGCGACCGGCGCGGCCAGGCTGGCCAAGCTGACGCCGAACCCGACCACCACGTGCAGCACGAACATCGCCGCGGCCCGGCGCCGCCCCGGCCGCGTCCGCGGTTTCGCGGGCGCGCCGGGCGCCGGGTTGTCGAGCAGCTCGCGCACGGCGGTGGACTCGAGGACGTGCACGGCGGGCAGGAACGCCGTCCCGGCCACGACGAGCAACGTGACGAGGCCACCGATCAGGGTGGCCCGCCCCAGCGTCGCGGCGAACGGCAGCAACGACGGCACGGCCACGGCGGCGAACAGCAGGTAGGGCACGCTGATCGCCCCGCCGAGGACGAGGTACACCCAGCGGCGGTAGGTAGCCCTGCTCACCAGCGGCCGGAGTACACGCACCCGCCGATCTTCGCAGGTCGCGGGCCTGGGTGCTTCCCTCTCGAGATGGAGGCGCCTCCCGCCCTCTCCGGGGGACCGGCCCCGCTTCCAGCGTACCGGGGCCCTCCGACGGAAACGCCGAAAGGCCGCCGCCGGCGCCTGGTTGTCCACATCTCGCTTGCCCTGTGGGCAACCAGGCGCGAAGCAGCTAGTAAGCGACCTGGCGGGTCTCCGCCGTGCGGGCCGCCGCGAAGCCGTTCGTCCAGAGGGACTGGACCTTCGCCGCCTCCGCGGCCGACGGCTTCGCGTTCTTGCACGCCGTGCCCGGGCCGTGGCCGGACATCAGCTCGGTGCACGGGCCGGTGTAGTCGTCGGGCAGGCCGAGGTTGTGGCCCAGCTCGTGCGCCGCGATCCGGGTCGGGTCGAAGCCCTCCGCGACCTGGCTGGTGTCCAGGTAGATGTCGCCGCGGCCGTGGCCGTTCGTGTTCGTGTACGAGCCGCCGCTGTGGATCTCGTGGAACTTGACCGTGGCACCGCTGCTGCGCTTGACCAGCTTGACGTCGGTGACCACGGCGTTCCAGTTGGCCGCGCCCTGGTCGATCTGGGCCAGGTAGTCGGGCGCGCCGGACGAGCTGTAGTACACCGTCGTGACCGCGGCCGGCGCGGCGGAAGCAGTGGCGAGCCCGGCGCCCAGCGGCACCGTGACCGCCGCGGCCAGCACCAGGACCCGTCCGAGCAGACGTCCGTTCATCGTGTCTCCTTTTGTCCGGTTAGAGAACACTTCACCGTGGTTCGCGCGGTCAGGTTAGAAGTCCACCGCCGGTCCGGGCCACGGCCGAAAGTAGCTCCCTCGCACGAGGGAGGCCGGTCCCGCCGCTGCGTGAGCCGCCCCGCCCGGCCGCCGTGGTCTGCTTCCCGGCGTGGACATCCTGCTGGGCCTGCTGACCCTCCCTCTGTACGCGCTCGTGCTGTGGCCGCTCGTGGTCGCGTCGAGGCGGGTGCTCGGTTTCCGGATCGGCACCGCCCGCGCGCTGTGCGGCGCCGCGTTCGGCTGGCTCGTCGCGGGCGGCATCGGGCGGGCGTTCCCGGTTTCCCTGCTGCACCACGGCGGCGCGGCGCTCGGGCTGCTGATCCCGTTGGCGGGCAGTGCCTTCCTCGCGACGCTGCTCTTCCTGTTCGTCGCCGAGATGGCGTTCCCGGGCGGCCTCGGGCTGGGCCGGCTCCGTGCGGTGCGCGCCCGGGTGTCGCGCGCCCGCCGGTACTCGCAGATCAGCCGGATCGCGATCAAGCACGGCCTCGGCCGCTACCTCGCCGGACGCCGTGAGCCCGGCCTGGCCCCGGGACGGCACGCCAAGCTCGCCCGCTCGCTGCGCCGCGCGCTCGAGGAGGGCGGCGTGACGTTCGTGAAGCTCGGCCAGCTCCTTTCGACGCGCTCGGACCTGCTGCCGCCGGTGTTCGTCGAGGAGCTCGGCAAGCTCCAGGACCAGGTCGCCCCCGCCCGCGCCGACGCCGTCTGGGCCGTCCTGGAGGCCGAGCTCGGCGGCTCACCCGACGACGTCTTCGCCGAGTTCGACCCGGAACCCCTTGCGGCGGCGTCGGTCGCGCAGGTCTACAAAGCACGGTTGCGCAGCGGCGAGGACGTCGTCGTGAAGGTCCAGCGGCCCGGCGTGCGGGAGCAGGCCGAGCGTGACGTCGACATCGTCCGCCGCGTCGCCGCGGCCCTCGAGGAACGGGCGGACTGGGCACGCTCGCTCGGCGTCGCCGAACTCGCCGACGGGTTCGCCGCGGCACTGGCCGAAGAGCTGGACTTCACCATCGAGGCCCGCAACATCGCCGCCGTGGCCGCCACTTCCGGCCCGGACGTCGTGCTGCCGACCGTCCACAAAGCACTGTCCACCGAGCGCGTCCTGGTGATGTCCCGGCTCGACGGCAAACCCCTGGAGACCGCGCCGTCGCCCGACCGCGAGCGGCTCGCGCGATCACTGCTGCGATGCCTGCTCGACCAGGTCATGATCGGCGGCGTCTTCCACGCCGACCCGCACCCGGGCAACCTCATGCTGCTGGCCGACGGCCGGCTCGGCCTGCTCGACTTCGGCTCGGTCGGGCGCCTCGACTCCGGGCTGCGCGGTGGCCTGCAGAACCTCGTGCTGGCCCTGGACCGCGGTGATCCGGCGGGCCTGCGCGACGGGCTGCTGGAGATCGTCGACCGCACCGATGACATCGACGAGCAACGCCTGGAACGCGCCCTCGGCGCCCTGGTCGCCCGCCACTTCGGGCCGGGTCGCACCCCGGACATGGACCTGTTCACCGGTCTGTTCCGGGTGGTCGCGGACTTCCGGCTGAGCGTCCCGCCGCCGGTGGCCGCGGTGTTCCGGGCACTGGCCACCGTCGAGGGCACGCTCGCCGCCCTCTCCCCCGGGTTCGACGTCGTGGCCGAGTCCCGCGCGTTCGCCGTCGAGCAGGTCGGCGCCGGACTGCGGCCGGGTTCGCTGGGCCGCACCGCGGTCAACGAGCTGACGGCGCTGCTCCCGGTGCTGCGCCGCATCCCCCGCCGCGTCGACCGGATCGGCGCCGCGCTGGAGGAGGGCCGGCTGTCGGTGAACGTCCGCCTCTTCTCCGACGAGCGCGACCGCGACGTCGTCACCGGCCTGGTCCACGAGGTCCTGCTGGCCTTCGTCGGCGCGGCGACGGGATTGATGGCGGTGTTCCTGCTGACCGGCACGAGCGGCCCGCGGATCCTGCCGGAGCTGACGCTGAACCAGGCCTTCGGTTACAACCTGCTGGTGATCAGTGCGCTGGTGGGACTGCGGCTGCTCTTCGTCGTCTTCCGGCGCTCCGGACAGCGCTCACGATCACGCCGATGAGCCCGGCGAGGAACAGCACGAACCCGCCGAGGAGCCACCAGGGCAGGGTGGGGATCGTCGAGTCGGAGTACGGGGTTCCGGGCAGGCCCGCGTCGGTGAAGGCGGTCACCGGCGCCAGCGGCCGCGGGGTGATGACCGTGCCGGTCGCGACCACGAACCCGATGACACCGGACAGCCGCACGGGACCGCTGAACCGCGAGTCGTCGGAGTTGCCGCGGTTGTCCCCCTCGACGAAGATCGCGCCGCCGGGCACCTTGGCGGAGAACCCGAAAGGGGTGTCGTCACCGGGGTTGATGTAGGGCTCGGTGATCGGCTTGCCGTTCACCGAGAGGTGCCGGTCGGTGCAGCAGGCGACGGTGTCCCCGGCGAGCCCGACCACGCGGAAGACGCTGACGCCCTCGTGGCTCGGCTGGGCGAAGGCGCCGGCGTCGATGGCGACGAGGTCTCCGCGGTGCACCTCGGTGCCGTTCGCCCGGCGCACCACGATCTGGTCACCGGGCACCAAGGTCGGGCTCATGTGCGCGCCCGGGATCTTGTAGGCCTCGTACCCCACCATGATCCGGCCGACGCCATAAACCCCGGCGGCCACCCCGAGCACCGCGACGACGATCATCACCAGCAGCACCTTGGACACGCCGGCGCGCTTCGGCGAGGACGGTGGCGCGGACGGAAAAGCAGGTTCGGTCACGAAGATCTATCGGGACACAGTGGACAGCGTTACCCCGTCCGGGGCGTAACAGGATCATGGCGCACGGCGACTGCGTAGGCAGCCGCCGAGGTGTTGGCGGCCCGTCCATGGGAGGTGCCGGCGTGATTGGCCTGCTGATGATGAGCGTGCGCTTGATGGTCAAGCTGTCGGTCGCCTGCTTCGTGCTGTCGTTCGCGATGGCCGGGTGGGCCATCTTCGCAATCGTGTTGCTCGTGTCGCCGAACAAGGCGGCTGCGTCGCGGAACATGCGGCAGTTCAACCACTCGGTCTCCCGTGCGATGCGCCGAGCGCTCTGACCGGGTAGGTCATCCCGTCCGGGGCGCGTACATGATCACCGCGACCCCCGCGAGGCACAGCAGCGCGCCGATCACGTCGTAGCGGTCGGGCCGGTAACCGTCCGCCACCACGCCCCAGGCCAGAGACCCCGCCACGAACACGCCGCCGTACGCAGCAAGGATCCGGCCGAACTGGGCGTCCGGCTGGAGCGTGGCCACGAAGCCGTACAGGCCGAGCGCGACGATGCCGCCGCCGATCCAGATCAGGCCTCGTTGTTCGCGGACGCCCTGCCAGATCAGCCAGGCGCCGCCGATCTCGAAGACGGCCGCCGCGAGGAACAGCAGGATCGACCGGAGGACCACTCCGGGATACTAGCTCTCGTGCCGTTCACGCTGAGTCACCCGGCCGCCGTGCTGCCGCTGGCGCGAGGGCCGCTCGTTCCGTCCGCGCTCGTCGCCGGTTCCGTGGCGCCGGACGTCTTCTGGTTCGTGCCGCGGCTTCCCGGCGTCGGCCTGACGAAGACGCACGAGCTCACGTCGGTCCTCTGGCTCGACCCGCTCCTCGCGCTGGTGATCCTCGCGCTCTTCCAGGTCGTCCTGAAACGCCCCCTGCTGGCCCTGGCCCCGAAACCCCTGGCCGAACGGCTTCCCCGTCACCCCTTCGACTGGCGACGCCCGGGCTGGATCGCTCTGTCGCTGGTCATCGGCGCCGCGACCCACGTCGGCTGGGACGCCTTCACCCACGAGAACGACGGGTTCGCGTTCCTGCGGACCCCGCTCGTCACCGGGGTCGACGTCGGCCGGCTGATCCAGCTGGTCAGCACCATCGCCGGGGCCGCGATCCTCGTGTGGTGGCTGGTCCGCTGGTACCTCGCCGCGCCGACCGAACCCGCACCCCCGGCGACGAGCCACCGCAAAGCGGTCGTGGCCCTCCTGGCAGTCGGAACGCTCACCGGCGCGCTCGCGGAGGTGCTGCCGTTCCTGGCCCACCACGACCCGATGACCCGCGCGGGCGTCGTCGGCAACGCGACCTATCTCGCGGTCACCGGCGCCGGCAGCGGCTTCCTCACCACGCTCGTCCTGTACGCGCTGGCCTGGCACGCGCGGTATAGGTCGTTATACACAGCCAAAAGCCGTGAAGGCCACCTTGAGGGACATAGAGTCCCTCAAGGTGGCCTTCACGGGCAAAAACGGGTCAGACGGTGAAGCCGAGGGCGCGCAGCTGCTCGCGGCCGTCCTCGGTGATCTTCTCCGGGCCCCACGGCGGCATCCAGACCCAGTTGATCCGGAAGTCCTTGACGAGGCCGCCGGAGGTCAGCGCGGCCGACGTCTGGTCCTCGATGACGTCGGTCAGCGGGCAGGCCGCCGACGTGAGCGTCATGTCGATGGTCGCGCTGTTGTCCGGCTCGACGCGGATGTCGTAGACGAGGCCCAGGTCGACGACGTTGATGCCGAGCTCCGGGTCGACGACGTCGCGCATGGCCTCCTCGACGTCCTCGAGCTTGGCGAGCTCGATGTCCTGCGTCGCGGTGGTCTCGGCGTCGAGGTCGGCGGCGGTGCGCCCCTCACGAGTGGCGGTCTCTTCGGTCATGCTTTCTCAACTCCACTGGTGGTCCGGGCGACGGCGTCCTTGAAGGCCATCCAGCCGAGGAGGGCGCACTTGACCCTGGCCGGGTACTTGGCGACGCCCGCGAAGGCGATGCCGTCCTCCAGCACTTCCTCGTCCGGTTCGACCTTTCCCTTGCCCTGCATCAGTTCGACGAACGCGTCCATGGTGGTGAACGCCTCGTCGAGGGTGTGCCCGGTGACGAGGTCCGTCATGACCGACGTCGAGGCCTGGCTGATCGAGCAGCCCTGGCCGTCGTAGGAGACGTCGGAGACCTTCCCGTCCTCGAGCTTGACCCGCAGCGTCACTTCGTCGCCGCAGGTCGGGTTGACCTGGAACGACTCGGCGTCGAACGGGTCCCGCAGGCCGCGGCCGTGCGGGTTCTTGTAGTGGTCCAGGATGATCTCCTGGTACATGCTTTCCAGGTTCACTGGGCCACCCCGAAGAACTTCTGGGCCTCGCGAACACCCGCTACCAGGGCGTCCACTTCGGACAGCGTGTTGTAGAGGTAGAACGACGCCCGCACGGTCGCCTGGGCGCCGCACGCCCGGTGCAGCGGCCACGCGCAGTGGTGGCCGACGCGGACGGCGATGCCGAGGCTGTCGAGCACCTGGCCGGCGTCGTGCGGGTGCACGCCGTCGATCACGAACGACACGGTCGCGCCGCGGTCCTTCAGGTCGGTGGGCCCGACGATCCGGACACCCGGGATGGCGCCGACGCCTTCGAGGGCGGCCGCGGCGAGCTCGTGCTCGTGCGCCGCGATCCGGTCCATGCCGATGGCCGAGAGGTAGTCGACGGCCGCGCCGAGGCCGATGGCCTGCGACGTCATCGGCACGCCCGCCTCGAACCGCTGCGGCGGCGGCGCGAAGGTGGAGCCCTCCATGCGGACCATCTCGATCATCGACCCGCCGGTGAGGAACGGCGGCATGGCCGAGAGCAGCTCGGTGCGTCCGTAAAGGACACCGATGCCGGACGGGCCGAGCATCTTGTGGCCGGAGAACACCGCGAAGTCGACACCCAGCGCGTGGAAGTCGACCGGGAAGTGCGGCACCGACTGGCAGGCGTCGAGCACGGTGAGCGCGCCGACGGCCTTGGCCTTCTCGACGAGCAGCGAGACCGGGTTGACCGTACCGAGCACGTTGGACTGGTGCGCGAACGCGACCACCTTGGTGCGCGGCGTGATCAGTTCGTCCACATCGGACAGGTCGAGCCGGCCGTCCGCCGTCACCTTGAACCACTTCAGCGTGGCCCCGGTGCGCTGGCACAACTGCTGCCAGGGCACGAGGTTCGCGTGGTGCTCCATCTCGGTGATGACGATCTCGTCGCCCGGGCCGACCACGAAGCGCGAAGCTTCGGGGCCGGCCGTGGCGGCGTTGCTCATCGAGTACGCGACGAGGTTGATGCCCTCGGTCGCGTTCTTGGTGAACACCAGCTCCTCGGGGTCGGCGCCGACGAACTCCGCGATCTTCGCGCGCGCGGACTCGTAGGCGTCGGTGGCCTCTTCGGACAGCTGGTGCGCACCGCGGTGGACGGCGGCGTTCGACGTGAAGACGTAGTCGCGTTCGGCGTCGAACACCGCGGTCGGGCGTTGTGACGTCGCTCCGGAGTCCAAGTACACCAAGGGTTTCCCGTCGCGGACGGTACGCGACAGGATCGGGAAGTCGGCGCGCAGCGCGGCGACGTCCAAAGGAACAGAGCTAGCCGAGGTGGTGGTCATCGGGCCGGCTCCTCTCTTTCTTTTCTCGGTGTAGTCCTGGGGTGGGGAACGTCAGAGCGCGGCCGGCTCGGGCTTGCCGGCGTACTTGACGTAGCCGTGCTCCTCCAGCTCGTCGGCCAGCTCCTTGCCGCCCGACTCGACGATCTGGCCGCCGGCGAAGACGTGCACGAAGTCCGGCGTGATGTGCCGCAGGATCCGGGTGTAGTGCGTGATCAGCATGACGCCGACCTCGCTCGAAGCCTTGTAGGCGTTGACACCCTCGGAGACGACGCGCAGGGCGTCGACGTCGAGGCCGGAGTCGGTCTCGTCGAGGATGGCGAACTTCGGCTTGAGCAGCGCCAGCTGCAGGATCTCGTGGCGCTTCTTCTCGCCGCCGGAGAAGCCCTCGTTGACCGAGCGCTCGGCGAACTCCTGCGAGATCTCGAGCTTGCCCATCTCCTCCTTGACCTCCTTGACCCACAGGCGAAGCTTGGGAGCCTCGCCGCGGACCGCGGTGGCCGCGGTGCGGAGGAAGTTGGACATCGAGACGCCGGGGACCTCGACCGGGTACTGCATGGCCAGGAAGAGGCCGGCGCGGGCGCGCTCGTCGACGCTCATCTCGAGGACGTTCTCGCCGTCGAGCAGCACCTCGCCGGAGGTCACCTGGTACTTCGGGTGGCCGGCGATCGCGTAGGACAGGGTGGACTTGCCGGAGCCGTTGGGGCCCATGATCGCGTGGGTCTCGCCCGACTTGATCGTCAGGTTCACACCCTTGAGGATCTCCTTGGCGCCTTCGTCGGTCTCGACCGAGGCGTGCAGGTCCTTGATTTCCAGGGTAGCCATTCTTCGTTTCCTAAAGTCTGCGGTGGACGGCGTCAGGCGCCAACGGCTTCGAGCTCGGCCTCGATCGCGGCTTCGAGGCGCTCGCGCACCTCGGGGACGTCGATCTTCACCAGGATCTCGTGGAAGAACCCGCGCACGACCAGACGGCGGGCGGCTTCTTCGGCGATCCCGCGCGACTGGAGGTAGAACAACTGCTCGTCGTCGAACCTTCCCGTCGCGCTCGCGTGGCCGGCGCCTTCGATCTCGCCGGTCTCGATCTCCAGGTTCGGCACGGAGTCCGCGCGCGCACCCGGTGTGAGCACCAGGTTGCGGTTGAACTCGTAGGTGTCGGTGGCCTCGGCCGCGGCGCGGATCAGCACGTCGCCGATCCAGACCGTGTGCGCGCCCTCGCCCTGCAGCGCGCCCTTGTAGCCCACGCGCGACTTGCAGTTCGGCACCGCGTGGTCGACGAAGAGGCGGTGCTCCTGGTGCTGGCCGCCGTCGGCGAAGTAGACGCCGAGCATGTCGACGTCGCCGCCCTTGTCGGTGAAGGTCGCCGTCGGCGAGACGCGGACCAGGTCACCGCCCAGGGTGATCACGGTGTGCCGCAGCGCGGCGTCGCGGCCCAGCTGCAGGTGCTGCTCGGAGACGTGCACCGCGTCGTCGGCCCAGTCCTGGACGCTGACCACGGTGACCTTGGCGCCGTCGCCGATGACGAACTCGACGTTGTCGGCGTAGGTGCCGGAGCCGACGTGGTCGAGCACGACGACGGCTTCGGCGAACGCCTCGGCGCGGACCTGCAGGTGCCCGTAGGCGACCTTGCCCTCGCCCGGGCCGTGGATCCGCAGCACGGACGGCTTGGACGCCTTCGTCTCCTTGGGCACCGTCACGACGGTGGCCTTGGTGAACGAGGAGTAGGCCTGCGCGGCGATGCGGTCGCTCGGCACGCCGGCCTGGCCCAGCCGCGAGTCGTCGCGGCCGACGGTCTCGATGGTCAGCTCGGGGGCGGCGTCGGCTTCCAGCGTGATCTCGCCGGTGGCGGGCGCGCTGCCGTCGTGCAGGCCGCGCAGCCGCTTCATCGGCGTGAAGCGCCAGTTCTCCTCACGGCCGCCCGGGACCTCGAAGGCCTCGACGTCGTAGGAGGTGAAGCACTCCGCGCGGGAGGCCGCCGGCACGACGGCCCCCTCGCGAAGAGCTTCGGAAACGTTGTTCTCGGTAACCGACATGACTAGCCGACGGACCCTTCCATCTGGAGCTCGATCAGGCGGTTCAGCTCGAGCGCGTACTCCATCGGCAGCTCACGCGCGATGGGCTCGACGAACCCGCGCACGATCATCGCCATCGCCTCGGCCTCGTCGAGGCCGCGCGACATCAGGTAGAACAGCTGCTCTTCGCTGACCTTGGACACCGTGGCCTCGTGACCCATGGACACCTCGTCGTTGCGGATGTCCACGTACGGGTAGGTGTCCGAGCGCGAGATCGTGTCCACCAGCAGGGCGTCGCAGACGACGCTGGACCGCGAGTGGTGCGCCCGCTTCGCCACGCGGACCAGGCCGCGGTAGGAGGTGCGGCCGCCGCCGCGCGCCACCGACTTCGACACGATCGTCGAGGAGGTGTACGGCGCGAGGTGCTCCATCTTGGCGCCCGCGTCCTGGTGCTGGCCCTCGCCCGCGAACGCGACCGAGAGGACCTCACCCTTGGCGTGCTCGCCCATGAGGAAGACCGACGGGTACTTCATGGTCACCTTGGAACCGATGTTGCCGTCGATCCATTCCATGGTCGCGCCCTCTTCGCACTTGGCGCGCTTGGTGACCAGGTTGTAGACGTTGTTCGACCAGTTCTGGATGGTCGTGTAGCGGCAGCGGGCGCCCTTCTTGACGATGATCTCCACGACCGCCGAGTGCAGCGAGTCGGACTGGTAGATCGGCGCCGTGCAGCCCTCGACGTAGTGCACGTACGCACCTTCGTCGACGATGATCAGGGTCCGCTCGAACTGGCCCATGTTCTCGGTGTTGATCCGGAAGTAGGCCTGCAGCGGGATGTCCACCTGCACGCCCTTGGGCACGTAGATGAACGAGCCGCCGGACCAGACCGCCGTGTTCAGCGCGGAGAACTTGTTGTCGCCGGCCGGGATGACCGAGCCGAAGTACTCCTCGAACAGCTCCGGCTGCTCGCGCAGCGCGGTGTCCGTGTCGAGGAAGAGCACGCCCTGCTTCTCGAGGTCCTCGCGGATCGAGTGGTAGACGACCTCGGACTCGTACTGGGCCGCGACACCGGCGACGAGGCGCTGCTTCTCCGCCTCGGGGATGCCGAGCTTGTCGTAGGTGTTCTTGATGTCTTCGGGCAGGTCTTCCCAGCTCGCAGCCTGCTTCTCGCTGGAGCGCACGAAGTACTTGATGTTGTCGAAGTCGATCCCGGAGAGGTCGGCACCCCAGTTGGGCATCGGCTTCTTCTCGAAGAGCTTGAGCGCCTTCAGTCGCGCTTCGCGCATCCACTCCGGTTCGGACTTCTTCCCGGAGATGTCGGTGACGACATCCTCGTTCAGCCCGCGACGGGCGCTGGCGCCCGCTTCGTCGGAGTCGGCCCAGCCGAACGCGTACTTGCCAAGGGACTCGATGGTCTCTTCCTGGCTCAGTGGCGCGGTGGTGGGAGTGCGCTGCTCGGCAGCGGCAGTCATGCGGGTTTCCCTCCATTCGGGATCCGTGCTGTGCGCCCTGAGGGCACCGTTCTGACCGGCTCGGGATGGGCCGGCTGACCCGCCGTGGCGGGTACGTGGGTGGTGCACGCGGAGTCACCGCGTGCGATGGTCGCCAGCCGCTGGACGTGGGTGCCCAGCAGCTCGGCGAACGCCTCCGTCTCGGCCTCGCACAGCTGCGGGAACTCCGCGGCGACGTGGGCGACCGGACAGTGGTGCTGGCAGAGCTGAGCGCCGACGTTCTGGCCAGGTGCCGGAGCACCTACTTGACGGGTCGACGCAGCGTAGCCCTCCCTGGTCAGCGCGGTCGCCAAGGCCTCCGCGCGCGCCGCCGGATCACTCGATCCAGTGATCGCGGAGCGGTGCGGCCCGACGAGCTTCTCGATGCGCTGCTCGGCGAAGGCGCGTACGGCGTCTTCACCGGCGTGCTCGGCCAGGAAGCGGATGGCGGAGACGGCCAGGTCGTCGTAGGCGTGCCCGAACCGGGCGCGGCCCGACTCGTTCAGCAGGAAGAGCTTGGCCGGACGACCCCGGCCTCGGGGTCCGCGACGGGGCGCGTCCCGCGTCTCGGCTTCGCCGTCCGCGAGAAGAGCGTCCAGGTGCCTGCGGACGGCCGCGGGGCTGATCCCGAGCTGCTCGGCGACCACCACGGCGGTCATGGGACCCTGTTCCAGGAGCAGCCGGGCGACCTCGTTGCGGGTCTTGCCCTCGGCGCTGACCTGCGACGGGACGGCGTTGACCGCGGTGCGGGGCGTGTCGCCACCCACCTGGTCCGCTGCCGCCGTCTTTTTCACAACACAAGTGTGTCTTATTTCCCGGCGGACGGCAAAGGCGGGGTCTTCGGCAGTGACCCGACTCACTCCGCACCGGCGGCGATACCCTGGCTCCCGTGGCTGTGGGCGAACTGGGTGAACATCCTGCACGGCAGGACCGGCGAGTGGCGGACATCGTCACCGGGAGCACGCATCCGGTGACCCTGTCGCCCGTCGAGCCCCGCGTGGCGCTCCCCCTGGAGGGGGACGAGGTGCGGGGGCTGAACGTCGTCCGGCGGTTCGGCACGATCGGGTCGCTCTTCCTCGCGCTGGGCTCCCTCGGCGCCGGCGCCGCGCCGGTGATCAACCCGGTGCAGGAGATCCCGGTGCTGCGGCTGTTCACCCGCATCCCCACGGTGTCGCTGGCCATCGCCATCTCCGGCATGGGCATCCTGGTGCTCAGCTGGCTGATGCTCGGGAAGTTCGCCCGCCCCGACCGCGCGCGGCTCGCGTCGCAGGGGCAGCTCGCCCGCACGATCGCGCTGTGGGTGCTGCCGCTGCTGGTGATCCCGCCGCTGTTCTCCCGCGACGTCTACAGCTACCTCGCGCAGAGCGAGATCGTGCACCGCGGGATGGACCCCTACACCCTCGGCCCGGCGCAGGCCCTCGGCGTGGCCGACCCGTTCACCGCGGGCGTGTCGAACATGTGGCGCGAGACGCCGGCCCCGTACGGGCCGCTGGTGCTGCGCCTCGGCGGCTGGCTCGCGCCGATCTCCGGCCAGAGCATCGCGATGGGCGTGCTGCTGCAGCGCGTGCTCGCTTTGGCCGGCGTCGTCCTCATCGTCTGGGCCCTGCCGCGGCTGGCCCGCCGCTTCGGCGTCCAGCCCGCGACGGCGCTGTGGCTCGGCGCCCTGAACCCGCTGCTGATCTTCCACTTCATCGCCGGCGCCCACAACGACGCGCTGGCCATCGGCCTGATGCTCGCCGGGCTCGAGGTCGGCATCCGGCGGCTGCCGATCCGGGTGAAGGGCGACACGCCACCACCGCTGGCGCCGGGTGAGCTGCTGTACATCGGGCTCGGTGTCGCGATCATCACCCTCGGCGTCGCGGTCAAGGTGCCGGCGGTGTTCGCGCTGCCGTTCTTCGCGGTGATGGTCGCGCGGCGCTGGCACGGCAGGCTCAAGGACCTGTTCCTGGCCGGGGCGCCGATGGCGGCCTGGTTCGGCGTCGTGCTGGCCGCCGTCTGCTTCGGCTCCGGGCTCGGCTTCGGCTGGGTCGGCGCGACGTTCAACACACCCGGCCTGGTCCGCGCCTGGATCTCCCCCACCGCGGAGCTGGCGAACCTGTCCGGCGTCCTCGGCATCGCGCTCGGGCTGGGCAACCACACCAACGCGCTGGTGCCGATCCTCGGCGCGCTCGGGTACCTCATCGCCGTGGCCATCACGTTCAAGTTCCTCTGGGACAGCTTCAAGTGGCGCTACCGGCCGATCATCGGCCTCGGCGTCTCGCTGGGCGCGGTGATGATCCTGCAGATCAACCTGCAGCCCTGGTACGTGCTGTGGGCGGTGATCCCGCTCGCCGCGGCCGCCGGGACGTCCCGGTTCCGGGTGGCCGCGACGGTGCTGTCCGCCGCCCTGCCGTTCCTGCTCCCGCCGACCGGCAGCACCTTCGACGGCCGCCCGTACGTGCTGCCGTTCGCCTACGTCGCGGCGATCGTCGTGTGCGGCGCGGGAATGCTGATCGTGCGGCGGCTCGCGCCCGTCCTGCTCTCCAGGCCGTCCCCGCGGGTGCCCGCGCATGCCGACGCCGTATCGTGACCCGACGTGAGTGCCCCCGCCGTCGAGATCACCGGGCTGGTGAAAAGCTACGGCTCCACCTGCGCGGTCGACGGTCTCGACCTGCGGATGGAGCGCGGCAGCCTGCTCGCCCTGCTCGGCCCGAACGGGGCCGGCAAGACCACCACCGTCGAGATCTGCGAAGGCTTCCTGAAGCCTGACGCCGGTTCGGTGCGCGTGCTCGGCCTCGACCCGCGTCGTGAGTCGGCCGCCCTGCGCCCCCGGCTCGGGATCATGCCCCAGGGCGGCGGCGCCTACCCGGGCGTGCGCGCCGACGAGATGCTGAAGCTCGTGGCGTCCTGCGCCGCGTCACCGCTGGATCCCGCCTGGCTGCTGGACATCCTCGGGCTGGCTTCGGTGCGGCGGACGCCGTTCAAGCGCCTCTCCGGCGGGCAGCAGCAGCGGCTTTCGCTGGCGTGCGCCCTGGTCGGGCGGCCCGAGCTGCTGTTCCTCGACGAACCGACCGCCGGCATGGACCCGCAGGCCCGGCGCCTGGTCTGGGACCTGCTGGGCGCGCTGCGCACCGACGGCGTCTCGGTGCTGCTGACCACCCACCTGATGGAAGAGGCCGAAGCGCTGGCCGACACCGTGGTGATCATGGACCACGGAAAGGTCGTCGTCTCGGGCGCGCCGCACACGCTGACGATCGACGAAAGCGGCACCGCGGGCCTGCGGTTCAAGGCCCGCACGCGGCTCGACACGGCGCTGCTCACCGCGGCGCTGCCCGAGGGCTACGACGTGCGCGAGTCGGCGCCGGGCACGTACGTCGTGGTCGGCTTGGTCGACCCGCAGGTCGTGTCGACGGTCACGTCGTGGTGCGCCCAGCAGGGTGTGCTTCCGGAGGAGCTGCAGGTCGGCCGCCGCACGCTCGAAGAGGTATTCCTGGAGCTGACCGGACGGGAGCTGCGGGCATGACGGCCTTCGAGCCCGGCACGTTCACCCCGGCGCCCGGACGCGGCTCGCTGGGCCGCATGCTGCGGACCCACGCGCGGGTCGAGGCGAGCCTCACCCTGCGCCACGGCGAGCAGGTGCTGCTGACCCTGCTCATCCCGCTGGCGCTGCTGATCGGCCTGTCGCTGCTGGACATCCTCCCGGCGTCCCAGCTCGGCTCGACGTCCAAAGTGGACTGGATCACACCCCGGATCCTGGCGCTGGCGGTGATGTCGTCGGCGTTCACGGGCCAGGCGATCGCGCTGGGCTTCGACCGCCGTTACGGCGTCCTGAAGCGCCTTTCGGCGACGGCGTTGCCGCGCTGGCTGCTGGTCGCGGGCCGGCTCATCGCGGCGCTCGTGGTGGTTCTCCTGCAGTCCGTGGTGATCGGCGTCGTGGCGTTGTTCCTGGGCTGGTCACCTTCTCTCGCCGGACTTCTGTCGGCGGTTCTGCTGCTGGTGCTGGGCACGCTGGCGTTCGGCGCGCTGGGCGTGCTGCTGGGCGGCGCGCTGCGCGCGGAAGCCGTGCTGGCGCTGGCGAACATCGTCTGGTTCGTGCTGCTGCTGGCCGGTGGGATCCTGCTGGCGCCTTCTGCGCTGCCGTCTGGGCTGGCGGTTGTCGTCGAACTGCTGCCTTCCGGGGCGCTGGCTGAAGGCATGCGCGCGGCTTTGGTGGACGGGTCGTTCGCTCCCGGGCCGATGGCGGTGCTGGTGGTGTGGGCGGTCTTGGCGGGCGCTTTGGCTTCCCGCACGACGAAACTCACCTGACAGAACCGGTTGAAGCAAGCACACGTCGGGGAACAGCGCTTCCCGCGCCCCCGGGCCAGAGAGCACGACGTCGCCACCCCCTGAGGCGCTGAAGGGCTTCACCTTGCCCATCGTGCAATCGAGATAGGGATCCACACCACCTTGGTCGACCCGAGTGCGTCGTCACACGGAACGGCCTCCGGCAGGCGTGGCAGCAAGAAGGGGCCGGGCCAGGTGCCGTCGAAGCAGCACCGGACGGGGACCCCTTCGAAGGACGCCAAGTGCCCCTCTGCAGAGGGGCAGCCACATTCGTCACAGACGGCTATGCGTGACCTTGGTCCCTTGTGCCCGTCCCGGCGTTCTGGGCGTCAGGACCTGCCGAAAGCCGGATTTCCGCGCGCTCTACCATCGATGCCGTGCCGTTCACCAGCCTTGTCGCCCGCCTGCCGTATCCCTCCGCCGCGATCCAGCGGGCCGTCGGGATCGCCGCGGTCCTGGCGCAGGCGCTGATCGGCGTCACCGGCTCCATCGTGCGCGTCACCGGGTCCGGGCTCGGCTGCCCGACCTGGCCGCAGTGCGTCGCCGGCAGCCTCGTGCCGAAGCACGACTCCGGCATCGACGCGCTCAACCAGTGGATCGAGTTCAGCAACCGGATGCTGACCGGTGTCGTCATCGCCGTGGCCGCGATCGCCGTCATCACCGCGTGGCGCGTCCAGATCGACCACCCGTCCCGCAAGCGGCTGGTGAAGCTCGCCTGGACGATGCCCGGCGGCGTCGTGCTGCAGGCCGTCGTCGGCGGCATGACCGTGCTCGCGAAGCTGGAGTGGTGGACCGTCGCGATCCACTTCCTCGCCACCACTCCCCTGGTCTGGCTGGCCGTCCTGCTGCTGCGCGCGTTCCGCGAGGGAGACGAACCCGCGCGGTCGCTGGTGCCGGCGGCGGGGCGCAAGCTGCTGGTCGTGCTCGCCGTCGTGATGTGGCTGGTGCTCGCGGCCGGCACCACGGTCACCGGCGCCGGCCCGCACAGCGGCGACATCAACACCCACCGCCTCGCCGTCTCGGTCGAGACGCTCGCCCAGATCCACGGCGGGCTGCTCATCGCCTACCTGCTGCTGCTCGCGGTGTTCGGCCTGCAGCTGATGCGCGCCGGCGCCCCGAAGGCGCTGTGGCAGCGCTACACGGTCGTCTGGGTGGTCGCGCTCGCGCAGGGCGGCCTCGGTTCGCTGCAGTACGCGCTGGGCGTGCCGGAGGCCATGGTCTCGTTCCACGTCCTCGGCGCGATGGCCGTCATCGTCGCGACGGCGTCGTTGTGGACCGGCAGCCGCGACCGCGGCCCGGTCGTCTCCCTGACGGCCGCACCGAGGGAACCGGAACTCGCCACCGCCTGAGCAACAGTCGGCCACGCCGTCGTAACTCGGGCAGGCTACGGTTCGCGCCATGACGACGCGCTCCGCGCCCAAGCCACTCATCTCCCACCGCCGTGGTACCGGCGAGATGATCGTGCTCAAGACGTTCCTGCTGGTGCCGTTCGCGGCGCTGCTCATCGCCGTCCCCCTCGTCTGGGGCTGGGGCATGTCCTGGATCGACCTGATCCTCGCCGCCGTGTTCTACGTCTTCGCGACGCTGGGCGTGACGGTCGGCTTCCACCGCTACTTCACCCACGGCGCGTTCAAGGCGAACCGGCCGCTGCGGATCGCGCTGGCCGTCGCGGGCAGCATGGCGGTGCAGGGTTCGGTGATCTTCTGGGTCGCGAGCCACCGGCGGCACCACGCCTTCGCCGACCGCGAGGGCGACCCGCACTCGCCGTGGCTGTTCGGCACGTCGCCGTCGGCGCTGCTGCGCGGGTTCTGGCACGCGCACATGGGCTGGATGTTCGGCCGCGAGGTGACCAACGCCGACCGCTTCGCCCCCGACCTGGTGGCGGACGCGGACCTGCGCGTCGTCAACCGCTTCTTCTGGCTGTGGATCACCCTCAGCCTCGTCCTGCCGGCCGTGCTCGGCGGCCTGCTCAGCTGGTCGTGGTGGGGCGTGGTGACGGCGTTCTTCTGGGCCGGCCTGGTCCGCATCGCGTTCCTGCACCACGTGTCGTGGTCGGTCAACTCGATCTGCCACCTGATCGGCGAGCGCCCGTTCGCCAGCCGCGACAAGGCGGCGAACTTCTGGCCGCTGGCGATCCTGTCGATGGGCGAGTCGTGGCACAACTCCCACCACGCGGATCCGACGTGCGCCCGGCACGGGGTGCTGCGGGGTCAGGTGGACGTCTCGGCCCGGGTCATCTGGGGCTTCGAGAAGCTCGGCTGGGCGACCGACGTGCGGTGGCCGCGGGTGGACCGGCTGGCCGCGAAGCGCGCCTAACGTCCACCCAGTGCACGCCTCCGCGAACACGCACGGTAGCCTCCCCTTGCGGAGTGTAGTGCTCCGCTGAGCAAACTAAGGAGACGGAAGCGTGTACCGACACCACCACAATCGTGGCGGTGGCGGCGGAGAAGGCGGCGGCAACACCGGCAACTGATCCACGCCATGTCCCCAGGGAGGGGGAAGTCGCATCGGGCAGCTGCGGCTTCACCCCATTCAGGTCCGGGGCCATCTGAAGGCGATCCCGTACTCCTCGCGCGGGTGGCAGTGCCCCTCGAAGGTGTGCTGCACGAACCCGTCCCCGACGTCGAGCAGACGCGGATCCCCCGCCGGCGGGCGACGCAATCGTTCGACTTCAAGCTGTTCCGCGTACCACCAGCAGGATTCCGGCAGGCATTCTTCGTCGAAGTTCACCCGGATCGTCAGCTTCCCCGGCGCCACACCGTGGTGGTCGATCGCGACGCCGATCCACTGCCGCTCTTCGTGAGGGCGCTCATCGACCGCTTCGGAAGCGAAACCGTAGGACTCGTTCAGCCGCAGCCTCCGCCGGAACCGCAGCCTGGGCACCACGGGATCACCCGGGTGCTCCCCGGGCGGCGCGACGAGACGGCAGTTCCACAGGGCCTTGACTGGGAGGTCGCTGAGGTTCCCGGACCATCCGATTACCGCGTGCACGTCGTAACCGTCGAGACCGTCCTCGCGAGCCACGATGACCCGTTTGGTGAAGCGGCGCAACGCTGTCCGGCGATCCATGACCACGGTGACGACCATCTGCTCCACGAACACCGGCTGCGCGCCCTCGGACGGAGCACGGAACCCTTCCGCACTCCCGGTTCCGGGCATGGTTCCTTCGGCGGCCGAGCGCCCGATCTCCACGTAGGGCGACCACGCTTCCCCGTCGAGACGCGCGAGGGCCCGCTCCACGGCATCGCAGAGCGTCCCGAGCGCGCTGGCCCACGCTCGGTTCATCGGCGTGTCCGACAGGGGTTCCCGGCTCCCGAACAGGCCGCGCACCTTGGCCAGCTGGCGGAACCGTTCCTGAAGGGTCGGCGCCCACTTCGCGCCGCCGTCCGGCACCGGCGGGAGCCGGAACGCGGCGAGCAGGGTGAAGTGCTCACGCGGTTCCAGCACCGAGCCCAGCCGGCCGATCCGGTCGACGATGAGCCCCCAGATCGCCAGCGCGCGCACCTCCGGCGTGGCGGCCAGTGAAGCGGTCGGATCGACAAGACAGGCGAGCGCGGTGGGAGAACCGCTCACCGACGATTCGACCGCGCGCCGGAGAGTTCCGAGCAGATCCCCGTCCTGCCGTCTGGCCAGCAATCCCAGCGCCGCCTTCTCGGGAGACCTCCCCAGGCGTTCACAATCCGGCTGCGCCGTCACCGTGTCGCCTCCGGGCAAAGATCGACAACCGGCGGAAAAACCGGACAGCGGCGAAAAAGAAGAGCGCCGGTCCGACCGACAGAAACACCTTCGCACCATCAAAGATCATTCCTGGTCCCAGACTTCGAGAGGCACACTCGACACTATGGCGTACTAGTACACCATAGAGAGGGGTAGTGCAGTGGGCAAAGAAATCGGGGGGCGGCCTTCGAACCGCGGAGGCGGTTCCCGGGGGCTACGAGAATTGATCAAAGCCGGCCTGACCGGAATAGGCGGCCTTTACGTGATCACCGGATCCATCGCCGTCACCACGATCGGCGCGGTCGTCGTCCTCGCGCTGACGGTCGTATACCGGGCTGTCCGATGATGCCCGGTCTTCCGCCCAGTGGAAACATGGCTGGCTCTTCGGCCCGGCTTCCGCTGGGCTGTGCGCGCCTGACCCGCGCGAACCCCGTGGAGACCCGATGACGCGTCCGACCTTGCTGCTCGTCCACGGGGCCTGGCACGGCTCCTGGTGCTGGGAGCCCGTCCGGACGCGGCTCGTCGCCGGCGGGTGGCGGGTCGAGACCGTCGACCTGCCCAGCGTCGCCCCGGACAAGAACCGGCCAGGGCTGCATGATGACGCCCGCGCCGTCCGTAAAGCCCTCGACGCGATCGATGGGCCGGTCGTCGTGGTCGCGCACTCGTACGGTGGGGCGCCCGTCAGCGAAGGCGCCGCCGGTGCGCCGAACGTCGTGCACCTCGTCTACGTCACCGCTTTCCAGCTCGACGAAGGCGAGTCGCTGCTCGGCGCCGTCGGCGGGCGGCCGCCGTCCTGGTGGAAGGTCGACGGTGATCTCTTCACGCCGCTGACGCCGCACGAGATCTTCTTCGCCGACGTCGATCCGGAGACCGCGGCGGCCGCGATCGCCCGGCTGCGCCCGCAGAGCTACTCGGTCGCGGGCGACGAGCTCACCGGCGCCGCGTGGAAGACCGTGCCCAGCACCTACGTCGTGTGCGAGAACGACAACGCCATCCCCGTGTTCGCCCAGGAAGCGATGGCGCGGCGGGCCGGGCACGTCGAACGGCTGCCGTCGTCCCACTCGCCGTTCCTGTCGCACCCGGCCGAGCTGACCGCGATCGTCGAAGCCGCCGCCGGCTAGGCCAGCTGCTGCCGCACCGCCGAGGCGAACCGCATCGCCGCGGCCGGGTCCGTCTGGCGGAAGCCCAGCGACGGCTCCGTCAGTTCCAGCTCCAGCAGCAACGGCTTGCCGTCCGCGCCGCGGACCAGGTCCACCCGCGCGTACAGCAGCTCCGCGCGGAGGATGCCCAGCAGCGCCGACGCCGCGTCCAGGACGTCCTCGGCGACGGCGATCACGTCGGCGGGCGGCTCGGCCTTGGCCAGCTGCTCGGTCAGGTACAGCCCGGAGTCGTCCATTGTGGACCCGAGCATCGCGCTCTTGGCGAAGGCGTGGGAGTAGATGCCGCCGAAGTACGACAAAGCCAGCTCGCCCTCGGTGTCCACACTGGACTGGTACGGCTGGATCAGCGCCGTGTGGCCGTCGGCGTGCAGGGCAGCCACGTGGGCAGAAGCGTCCGCGCCGGCGTCGAACCGGGCCGCGCCGCGGGAACCCGCGCCGACCGACGGCTTGACCACGTATGCCGACTTGGGGAACTTCGCCGGTTCGCCCGGCTCGACGAGCGTGGTCGGGACCACCGGCACGCCCGCGTCCAGCAGCTCCGCCAGGTACGACTTGTCGGTGTTCCAGCGCACCACGGCCGCCGGGTTGTACAGCGCGGGCACCGAATCGCACCAGTCGAGGAACTCGCCGCGGCGCTCCGGGTAGTCCCAGGTGGCGCGCAGGATCACGGCGTCGGCCGCGCCGAAGTCGACGCGGGAGTCGTCCCAGGCCGCCCACGAGACGGCGAAGCCCAGCTCGGTCAGCGCCGCCGGGAGGGCGTGCTCGTCGCCGTCGCCCTCGGGCAGTTCGGCGCAGCCGACGAGGATCGCGGTGCGGCTCATTTGCCGGCCATCTTGCGGCGGTGCGCGGCACCGATCTTGGTGGCCTTCACCGTCTCCGCGTCCCACGAAGCGGTTTCGAGGTCCTCGACGGCCTCGACCAGCGCCTCGCCGGTCGCGACGGCCGGCACGACGACGTCGCCGAGCGCACCGTCGGCCCCGACCAGCACGACCCGGGCACCGGCGCGGCCGATGTTCTCCACCACCGCGCGGGAGGGCTTGCCGTGCGCCTTCACGAACTTGCGCGCCGCGGTCAGCTGGGCCGACGTCGGCGGGGTCGTCTTTTCCTCGGTTTCCTCAGCCACGCCCCGAACCATAACCAACAAGCGACCGGGACGCGGAACAGCGTGGCGTCGGCCATAGTTGTCCCCGGTAGAAGCCCGACCCCCGAGGAGGACGCATGCCCACCGCAGTGCAGGTGACGAAGACCGGCGGCCCGGAAGTGCTCGAACCGGCCGAAGTGGACGTCGCGGCCCCCGGGGCCGGCGAGCTGCTGGTCGACGTCGCCGCGGCCGGGGTGAACTACATCGACACCTACCAGCGCCAGGGCATCTACAAGATGGAGCTGCCGTTCGTCCCGGGTCTGGAGGGCGCGGGCACGGTCGCCGAGGTCGGCCCGGACGTCGAGGGCTTCGCGGTCGGCGACCGCGTCGCCTGGCAGGGCTCGCTGGGCAGCTACGCCGCCCGCAAGCTGCTTCCGGCGTCGGTGGCGGTGAAGGTGCCCGAAGGCGTCTCCCTCGAGACGGCCGCGGCGACCATGCTGCAGGGCATCACGGCGCACTACCTGGTCGCGTCGACGTTCGAGGTGAAGGCGGGCCACGACGTGCTGGTGCACGCGGCCGCCGGCGGTGTCGGCCTGCTGCTGGTGCAGCTGGCGAAGGCGCGCGGGGCCCGGGTCTTCGGCACGGTGTCGACCGAGGAGAAGGCGAAGCTCGCGCGCGAGGCCGGCGCCGACGAGGTGATCCGCTACGACCGTGACGACTTCGCGAAGGCGGTCCGCGACCAGACCGACGGCGAAGGCGTGGACGTCGTCTACGACGGCGTCGGCAAGGACACGTTCGACGCCAGCCTGGCGAGCTTGAAGGTCCGCGGCCTGCTCGCGCTGTTCGGCGCGGCCAGTGGCCCGGTGCCGCCGGTCGACCCCCAGCGCCTCAACTCGGGCGGCTCGCTGTACCTGACCCGCCCGACGTCGGTCCACTACGTCCGCACGCGCGAGGAGCTGGACTGGCGCGCGAAGGAGCTGTTCGACACGGTCCTGGCGGGCGACCTGACCGTCCGCATCGGCGGCACGTACCCGCTCGCCGACGCCCAGCGAGCCCACGAAGACCTTCAGGGCCGCCGGACGACCGGCAAGGTACTGCTCATTCCTTGATCCACACGGCGCGCCAGTGGAAGCCGTCCTGCTCGGCGCGCTCGGCGGTGAACTCGACCTCGGCGCCCTCGGTCAGCTGCCGGAACACGCCCGGCGGGGCGTCGACCATCGAGTAGTGCACCCAGACGGGGTCGTCGAAGCCCGGTGCTTCGACGACCCCCCAGCCGTCTTCGACGTGCCATTCGCGCACGCGGCCGCGGTGGGTGTCCACGGACTCAGCCCTTGTCGGTCGGGACCGAGACGGCATCGGTCACGAAGACCAGCGTCTCGTTCGGCTCGATGCCGTTGCCGCCCTGGCCGTAGCCGAGGTCCGGCGGGATGATCAGCAGGCGGCGTGCGCCCTGCTTGATGCCGACCAGGCCTTGGTCCCAGCCCGGGATGACCTCGCCCGCGCCCAGGTTCAGGTCGAACGGCTGGCCGCGGTCGAACGAGCTGTCCAGCTTCTGCTTGTTCGACCACGTCACCAGCGTGTAGTTCATCTTCAGCGCCTGGCCGGCCTTCGCGCCGTTGCCGGTGCCCTCGGACAGGTCCTTCGTGATCAGCTTCTTCGGCGGGTCGCAGTCGTCGGGGATGGTGATGGTCGGCGCCTCGCCGAACTTGCCCGTCGTCTTGACGTCGTCGGCCGTGCACTCGCGGCCCTTGCTCTGGGTCGCCGGCGCGGCGTTCGACGACGGAACCGGCGGGCCCGCCGGCGCGGCCGTCTGCTGGGGCTGGGCGTCCTGGCCGCACGCGGCCAGGGACAGCGCCGCCGCGACGGCGACCACGATCTTCCCGATTTTCTGCATGCCGGGCAGACTAGCCAAGCACGGAGAGTGCCGGTACCTCGTCACCGGTCCGGACCACACCGAGTCGCCGGGTCGCCCTGGTCAGGGCCACGTAGAGATCGTTGAGCCCGCGCGGCGAGCCCGCGACGACCTCGTCCGGCGCGACCAGCACCACCGAGTCGAACTCCAGGCCCTTGGACCGCTCGACCGTCAGCACGCTCAGCCGTTCGCCGAAAGCGCCCAGCACGGCCGAAACCTCGTCGAACCGGTTCGCGGGCACCAGGACCGCGACCGTGCCACCGTCCACAGCGGACAGTTCGGCGTCCACCAGCGCGGGCAGCTCCGCCGCGAGGTCGGCCGGGCGTGCCGACCACGGCGGGACGCCCGTCTCGCGCACCGACGAAGGCGCCGTCAGGCCTGCGTCGACCTCGGCCAGCACCCGCGCCGCGACCGCCATGATCTCGGCCGGCGTGCGGTAGTTGACGGTCAGCTGCTCGAGCCGCCACCGGTCCTCGACGTACGGCGAGAGCACCTCGCCCCACGACCGCGCGCCACCCGCGGCGCCGGTCTGCGCGACGTCACCCACGAGGGTCATCGACCGGTTCGGCGAGCGCCGCATGAGCAGCCGCCAGTCCATCGCGGACAGTTCCTGGGCCTCGTCGACGATCACGTGCCCGAACGTCCAGGTCCGGTCCGCCGCCGCGCGCTGGGCCGCGGTCAGCTCGCTGCGCTCCACCTGGCGTTCGGCGAACAGCTCGGCGTCCAGGACGTCCGAGACGCGCAGCAGCTCCTCGTCGATGATCTCCTCGTCCTGCTCGAGGATGTCCAGCACGCCCTCGGCGTACGCGCGGTCCTCGCGCTCACGGCGTTTGCGCTCGACGCGGGCCTCGGTGTCGTCGACGCCGATCAGCTCGGCCAGCTCGTCGAGCAGCGGGACGTCGGCAGGTGTCCACTTCGCGTCGCGGCTGCTCTCGAGCAGCGCGCGCTCCGCCTCGGACAGGTGCTTCCGGGCGGCGCTGCCGAGGCGTTCGCGGTCGGCGAACAGGTCGTCGAGCACGCCTTCCGGGGTCAGCACCGGCCACAGCTCGTTCAGGGCGGCGACGACGTGCTCGTCGGCGGCCAGCTCGGCGCGGATGTCCTGGACGTCCTGGCTGTCGAGCAGGTCCTCTCCCAGCTTCCGCGAGGCCTGGCGGGTCAGGGCGTCGAGGACGTCGGAGACGAACAGGCGCCGCGCCGGGTTGTGCGGGCGCCGCGACCGGCGGGCACGGGTCCGGGCGTCGGTGCACGTCTTGCGGTCGAGCTTGAGGACGTCGTGCTCGTACTCGATCTCCAGCACCGGGTCGGGGACGCGCTGGCGGTCGCGGACGGCGTTGGCCAGGACGTCGGCCATGACCAGCCGGCCCTTGACCTCCGCCGTCTCGCGCCGTTCGACGCCGTCGGCGTCCAGGCCCGGGTAGAGCTGCCCGACGGTGGCGAGCAGCACGCCCGTCTCACCGAGGGAGGGCAGGACCTGGCCGATGTAGCGCAGGAACGTGCTGTTCGGCCCGACGACGAGCACACCGCGGGTCGTGAGCTGCTGGCGGTGGGTGTAGAGCAGGTAGGCGGCGCGGTGCAGCGCGACGGCGGTCTTGCCGGTGCCCGGCCCGCCCTGCACGACCATGACCCCGCCGAGCGGGGCGCGGATGATCCGGTCCTGCTCGGCCTGGATGGTCGCGACGATGTCGCTCATCTCACCCGTGCGGCGCTGCTCCAGGGCGGCGAGCAGCGCGGCCTCGCCGGCGAGCCCGAGGTCCTGCCCCTGGTCGGCGGCGGCGAGGTCGAGGATCTCGTCGTCGAAGCCGGTGACCTTGCGGGTCAGCGACCGCAGGTGCCGCCGCCGGCGTACCCCATCGGGTGACGCGGCGGTGGCGAGGTAGAACGGCCGCGCGACGGGCGCGCGCCAGTCGACCAGCAGCGGCTGGTAGTCGTCGTCCTCGTCGAACAGCCCGAGGCGGCCGATGTAGGTGGTCTCCTCGGTGCTGCCGGGCACGAAGTCGAGCCGTCCGAAGGCGAGGCCCTGCTCGACGGAGCCGAGCTGCGCGAGCCGGTCGGTGTATAGGGTGGTCGCGACGTCGCGTTCGGTGCGGGCCTGCGGGGTGCCGCCGGTCAGCCGCAGCGTCTCGTCGAGGCGCCGCTGGGCGTCGACGCGTTCGGCGTCGAGCTTGGTGTAGAGGGTGGTGACGTACGCCTGCTCACGTTCGAGCTCGGCGGCGTGGTCGCGGGTTTCGTCCGGCGAGACGGACAAGAGCATCCTGCTTTCGCCTCAAGGAAAAGGGCCAGCCAAGTTTAACGGCGACCGCGGCGCGATCATTCCGGAGCGAGCCCACAGAACGGGTAGACCTCGGTGCGGGCGTCGTCGGCGGTCGTGGGAGCGCCGACGTACGGGACGACCCAGGTCTCCCGTTCTCCTTGCGAACACGACGGGCTCGCCGGGTGCCGCCAGTCGCCGCCGAGGTCGGTGCCGTGCGCGTCGCGGAAGACGATCGGGACGTCCGGGAAGCCGCTGTCGCCACCGACGATCCGCCCGGCGCGGTCGCGGAAGACCACGGCGGTGCCGCTGCTGAGCAGGTCCCGGCAGTTCGCGGACGTCTCCTGGTAGTGGACGTCGACGCTGACCGGGTTGTCCGGGTAGAACCGCAGGGTGCGCAGGTAGGCCGTGCCGATCGGAGCGAGGCCGCCCACGGCGGCGCGGGGCAGCCAGGCGTTCGCACCCACGCTCGCTTCGGCGCCGGCCACCTGGGCGTTCCCCGCATAGGTGCCCTTCCCGGCGCCGATCCGCTGGCCGGGCAGCAGCAGCGGGATTTCGAGGGCGTCGGTTCCGGGAAGCTCGTGGTGTGCGGCGTCGAACAGGCGGAACCGCACCGGAATCCGGGAGGCGACCTCGGGACCGGTGTTCTCCACGATGGCCCCGAGACTGACCAGGCCGGACGGCCCCTGGCTGAATCCCTGCTCGACGACCTTGATCCCGCCCGGCGCGGACGACGGCGGGCCCGCGGCCACGTGGTCGGGAATGTCACAGCCGTCGCCCGAGGCGGATCCACCGGTCCAGGGCAGCTTGCCCCCGGCGGAGACGACGATCGCGCCGAGGACGGCCACGGTGCCGAGCACCGCCAGGACACCCTTCTTGTTCATCCGCAGAACCGTTTCGTCAAAGGTCGCAGTACGGGTAGACCTCGGTGCCCGCCCCGAGCGAAGCCGGAAGCTGGTGGTCCCCCGGCGCGCAGGAGACGCTCGCCGCGGGCAGCTGGTCCGCGCCCGCGATCCGGCCGCCCGCGTCGCGGTGGATCACCGTAGCGCCCCGGCTGGTCAGCGCGCGGCAGTTCGCCGAATGGAAGCGGACGCCGCCCGGAACCACCGTGGCCGTCACCGGGGTGAAGCCGCCCAGTGACTCCGGGGACAGCCACGTGACCGGGCCGAGAACGCCACCCGCGGCCACGCCGATCCGCTCGCCCGGGGTGAGCAACGGCACCACCGTCGCCGGGCCGACCGGGATCCGGTAGGCGACCTGGGTGCTCGTGTTCTCCAGCACCGCGCCGGACGGCGCAACCTCGGCCACCCGGATTCCGCCGCCGCCCGGGGCCGCGTCGGCGGGGCCGGGGACCGCGGTGATCCGGGACGGGATCGCGCACCCGGTGCCGAGGAGCGTGTTCTCGTCCAGGGACACCTTGCGGCCGCCGATGTAGAGGAGGGCGGCGAACAGGACGACGACGATCGCCGCGAGCACGACCTTCTTGACCATCCGGACTCTCAGGGCGTTCCGCTGCTCGGGTTGATGATCTTGTAGACGTCACCGGGCCGGCCGTAGTACGACCCGGCCACCACGTAGACGAGGGTCCGCGAGCCGGGCTGCCAGTACACGCGCATCTCGTCCGGGTCCACCGGGTGCGGCTTTTCGGCCAGGGCCACATCCCGCGCCTCGAGCAGCGCGGCGACGTCGGCGAACGGGACCGGGGCGGGGACGACGCCGTAGCGCTCGCGCAGGACCGGGCTGATCAGCTCGGGGTCGCCGACGCGGAGGCGGTGCGCCTGGACCGAGAAGTGCGAGCCCTCCCACGGCTGCCCGGGGCCGGAGCGCTGCCAGAAGAAGTCGATCAGGCCGTGGTCACGGCCCAGCGAGTAGTCCGAAGGGTTGTCGCCGTAGTCGTGGCCGAGCAGGTCCGCCACCCGCTCGGGCGACCACGTGTGGTCCGCGCCGAGCACGGTGCCGGACTCGACGACGTCCGCGAAGAACTCCGCCGTGCTCAGAAGGGCAGGCCCAGCGTCGGCAGGCCGATGGCCGAGTCGACGGCCAGCGCCACGAACACGATCATCAGGTACGTGTTCGAGCGGTGGAACAGCGCCATCGGCTTGGTCTCCTCGCCGCGGCGGACCGCGGCCTGGAGGCTGTGCGCGTAGAAGAGGAACCAGCCGCCCGCGAGGATCGCGAACGTGCCGTACAGCCACGACGTCACCGGGAGCAGCAGCAGCGTCCAAGCCACCATTACCCACGAGTAGATGACGATCTGCTTGGCGACGTGCTGGGCCGTGGCCACGACCGGGAGCATCGGGACGCCCGCGCGCTCGTAGTCGTCGCGGTACTTCATGCCCAGCGCCCAGGTGTGCGGCGGGGTCCAGAAGAAGATGACGCCGAACATCACGAACGCCGGCCACTGGACCGTGCCGGTGACGGCCGCCCAGCCGATGACCACCGGCATGCAGCCGGCCGCGCCGCCCCAGACGACGTTCTGCGACGTGCGCCGCTTCAGGCCGAGCGTGTAGACGAAGATGTAGAAGAGGATCGTCGCGACGGCGAGGATCGCCGACAGCAGGTTGACCGTGAAGTAGAGCACCACGGCCGAGGCGACACCCATGACCAAGCCGAAGATCAGCGCACCGCGCCGCGGCACCGAGTCCTTCACCAGTGGACGCCGCTTCGTGCGGTTCATCACCTTGTCGATGTCCGCGTCGATCACGCAGTTGAGCGCGTTCGCGCTGCCCGCGGCCATCGTCCCGCCCAGCAGCGTGGCCAGTACCAGCCACGGCGAGGGGATCTGACGGCCGGCGAGGAACATCGCCGGGATGGTGGTCACCAGGAGGAGCTCGATCACCCGCGGCTTCGCCAAAGCGGCGTAGGCGCCGACGACCTGGCGGATGCTTCGCCGGTCACCGTGCGGTCGTTGCCCTGTCGGGTGCACGCCTGTGCTTGTTCCATGCCCACCCACCCCGCCGGCGTCCTCACTGCGTCCGTGCGCAGCGTTCACCAACGACATTTCACTCCCTGCGTCAGGTTCGGGGCGGGCCCGATGCCGGAGGCGTGTGGTGCCGCTGAAAACCGCCGGTCTGAACCCTCGAACGATGTTAGACGTGGTGAATCCCGTGGGTGATCGCGGGTCCTCGACGGGTCCAAGCACTAGGCTGGCCGGGTCGGGCCGCGATTGCCCCTGCGCAGGGTCGCGAGCAGGAATATCGTCCCTTCGGGATCGATTGAGATAGATGACCCCGCGCACGGGTAACCGGAACGAGGAAGACCAGCCGCAACCATCATGACCGGGAGTTGGAGTTCAGTGTCCGATACCGCCCCTACCAGCGAGAACAACCCACTCCTCCGGCGTAACGTCCCCGCCGACTGGACCGACACCGACACCCGCGCCGTGGACACCGTCCGGGTGCTCGCCGCCGACGCGGTCGAGAACTGTGGCAGCGGCCACCCCGGCACCGCGATGAGCCTGGCCCCGCTGGCCTACACGCTGTTCCAGCGCACGCTGCGTCACGACCCGAACGACCAGAACTGGCCGGGCCGCGACCGGTTCGTGCTGTCGGCCGGGCACAGCAGCCTGACCCTCTACATCCAGCTGTTCCTCGCCGGCTACGGCCTCGAGCTCGAGGACCTCAAGCAGCTGCGCAAGTGGGGCTCCAAGACCCCGGGTCACCCGGAGTACCGCCACACCGACGGCGTCGAGACCACCACCGGCCCGCTGGGGCAGGGCCTGGCGAACGCCGTGGGCATGGCGATGGCCGCCCGCCGCGAGCGCGGCCTGCTGGACCCGGACGCCGCTCCCGGCCAGAGCATCTTCGACCACTTCATCTACGCCATCGCCTCCGACGGCGACATCGAAGAGGGCGTCACCGCCGAGGCGTCGTCCATCGCGGGCCGCCAGGAGCTGGGCAACCTGATCGTCTTCTGGGACGACAACAAGATCTCCATCGAGGACGACACGAACATCGCCCTTTCGGAGGACACGGTCGCGCGGTACGAGGCCTACGGCTGGCACACCCAGTTCGTCGAAGGCGGCGAAGACGTCGTCGCGCTCGAAGAGGCCATCAAGAACGCGAAGGCCGAAACCGGCCGCCCGTCGTTCATCGCGGTGCGGACCGTCATCGGTTACCCGGCGCCGAAGAAGATGGGCACCGGCAAGGCGCACGGCGCCGCGCTGGGCGCCGAAGAGGTCGCCGAGGTCAAGAAGATCCTGGGCTTCGACCCGGAGCAGTCGTTCCAGGTCGAGGACGACGTGATCAAGCACACCCGCCAGGCACTCGAGCGCGGCAGGACCGCGCACGCCGAATGGCAGGAGAAGTTCGCGGCGTGGGGCCAGGCCAACCCGGAGCGCAAGAAGATCGCGGACCGGATGTCCACCCGCACGCTGCCCGAGGGCTTCGCCGACAACCTGCCGAAGTGGGAGCCGGACGCCAAGGGTGTCGCCACCCGCAAGGCCTCCGGTGAGGTGCTCAACGCGCTCGCCGAGCCGCTGCCGGAGCTGTGGGGCGGGTCCGCGGACCTGGCCGAGAGCAACAACACCACGATGAAGGGCGCCGACTCGTTCGGCCCCGAGAAGGCTTCCACGGACATGTGGAAGACCAGCCCGTACGGCCGGACGCTGCACTTCGGCATCCGCGAGCACGCCATGGGCTCGATCCTCAACGGGATCGCGCTGCACGGCGGCACCCGCCCGTACGGCGCGACGTTCCTCATCTTCTCCGACTACATGCGCCCGCCGGTCCGGCTGGCCGCGCTGATGAAGGCGCCGGTCACCTACGTGTGGACGCACGACTCGATCGGCCTCGGCGAGGACGGGCCGACGCACCAGCCGATCGAGCAGCTTTCCGCGCTGCGCGCGATCCCGGGCCTCAACGTCGTCCGCCCGGCGGACGCCAACGAGACCGCCTACGCGTGGAAGGCCGTGCTGGAGGACATCCACCACCCGTCCGGCCTGGCGCTCACCCGCCAGAACGTGCCGGTGCTCGAGGGCACCAGCGCCGAAGGCGTCGCCAAGGGCGGTTACGTCCTGGCCGACTCCGACGGCACCCCGGACGTGGTGCTGATCGGTACCGGTTCCGAGGTCCAGCTCGCCGTCGAGGCGAAGAAGGTCCTCGAGGCCGACGGCGTCAAGGCGCGCGTCGTCTCGATGCCGTGCGTCGAGTGGTTCGACGCGCAGGACGCGGCCTACCGCGAATCCGTCATCCCGGCCGGTGTGAAGGCCCGTGTGTCCGTCGAGGCGGGTATCGCCCAGTCGTGGCACCGCTTCACCGGTGACGCCGGGGTGAACGTTTCGATCGAGCACTTCGGCGCCTCCGCCGATGCCGCCACACTGTTCCGTGAGTTCGGTTTCACCACGGAGGCAGTCGTCGACGCGGCCCGCCGCTCGATCGCCAACACCAAGAACTGAAGGGGATGACGCAGCAAATGAGCAACGACAAGCTCGCGCAGCTGTCCGAGGCCGGTGTTTCGATCTGGCTCGACGACCTTTCGCGGGAACGCCTGAACACCGGCAACCTCGCCGCGCTGGTCCGCGACAAGCACGTCGTCGGCGTGACGACCAACCCGACGATCTTCGCCAACGCGATGTCCAAGGGTGACGCCTACGACGAGCGGACGAAGGAGCTCGCCGCCCAGGGCGCCGACGTCGAGGCGACGATCCGCGACCTGACCACGACCGACGTGCGCAACGCCGCGGACCTGTTCCGCGACGTCTACGCCGCCACGAACGGCGTCGACGGCCGCGTCTCGATCGAGGTCGACCCGCGCCTGGCCAAGGACACCGACCGCACGGTGGCCGAGGCGAAGGACCTGTGGAAGACCGTCGACCGGCCGAACGCGCTGATCAAGATCCCGGCCACCGAAGAGGGCCTGCCGGCGATCACGGCCACGCTCGCCGAGGGCATCAGCGTCAACGTCACGCTGATCTTCTCCGTCGAGCGCTACAAGAAGGTCATCGAGGCCTTCTTCGCGGGCCTCGAGCAGGCCAAGGCCAACGGCCACGACCTGCGCGGCATCCACTCGGTCGCGTCGTTCTTCGTGTCCCGGGTGGACACCGAGATCGACAAGCGGCTCGACGCGATCGGCACCGACGAGGCCAAGGCCCTGCGCGGCAAGGCCGCCGTGGCCAACGCCCGGCTCGCCTACGCCGCCTTCGAGGAGCTCTCCGCCACGGACCGCTGGAAGGCCCTCGCGGCCGACGGCGCCCGCGCGCAGCGCCCGCTCTGGGCCTCCACCGGCGTCAAGAACCCGGACTACTCCCCCACCCTCTACGTCGACGACCTGGTGGTGAAGGACACCGTCAACACCATGCCGGAGAAGACGATGGACGCCGTCGCCGAGCACTCCGACCTCAAGGGTGACCAGGTGACCGGCCGCGGTGCCGAGGCGCAGGAGGTCTTCGACCAGCTCGAGGCCGTCGGCATCGACATCACCGACGTGTTCCTCGTCCTGGAGAACGAGGGCGTCGAGAAGTTCGAGAAGTCCTGGACGGAACTGCTCGACACCGTCAACGGCCAGCTCGAAGAGGCGAAGGGCTGAAGCACGACATGACGACAGGGGAAAAGACCGGCGTCGAGATCGTGGACGCCGAACTGGCCGGGCGCGCCACGCCGCTGGCCGAGCGGCTGGTCGCCGACCAGGCCGCGTCGAAGCTGGCCGCGAAGGACGCCACGCTATGGGGACCGGACGCCGAGTCCGAGGCGTCGATCCGGCTTTCGTGGACGTCGCTGCACAAGTCGTCCCGGCCGCTGATCGGCGAGATCGAGGCCCTGCGGACCGAACTGCGGTCCGAGGGCGTCGACCGCGTCGTGCTGGCCGGCATGGGCGGCTCGTCGCTGGCGCCGGAGGTCATCACCGGCACCGACGACGTCGCGCTGACCGTGCTCGACACGACCGACCCGGGCCAGGTCGCCGACGCGCTCGCCGGTGACCTCGAGCGCACGGTGATCGTCGTGTCGTCGAAGTCGGGCGGCACCGTCGAGACCGACAGCCACCGGCGGATCTTCGCGAAGGCCTTCACCGACGCGGGAATCGACGCGGCGCGGCGGATCGTGGTCGTCACCGACCCGGGCTCGCCGTTCCAGGAACTGTCCGAAAAGGAGGGTTACCGCAAGACCTTCCTCGCCGACCCGCACGTCGGCGGCCGCTACTCCGCGCTGACCGCGTTCGGGCTCGTTCCGGCCGGGCTCGCCGGGGCGGACGTCGCCCGCCTGCTCGACCAGGCCGCCTCGGTGGCCGAGGAGCTGGCCGCGGACTCGGCAGACAACCCGGCGGTCAAGCTGGCCGCCGCGTGGGCCGCCGCGCACGAAGCGGGTGCCGAGAAGGTCGTGCTGGCCGACTCCGGCTCCGGGATCAAGGGCTTCCCCGACTGGGCGGAGCAGCTGATCGCGGAGTCCACCGGCAAGCAGGGCACCGGGTTGCTGCCGGTCGCCGTCGAAGGCACCGAAGCGCCCGGCTTCGCCGACGCGAAGGCCGACGCCACCGCGGTCGCCGTCGGCGCCCCGAAGGGCGCGGCGAAGATCGCCGTCACCGGCTCGCTCGGCGCGCAGCTGCTGCTCTGGGAGTTCGCCACGGCGCTGGCCGGCCGGCTGCTCGGGATCAACCCGTTCGACCAGCCCGACGTCGAGACCGCGAAGAAGGCAGCGCGCGCGCTGCTGGACGACCCGGAGAAGCTCAAGGGCGGCGAGACGGCGTCCAATGTGGACGGACCGGTCGAGATCTTCGGGTCCGACGGTGTGGCCACCGAAGGCAGCCTGGCCGACGTGCTCCGCGCGTTCTTCGCCTCGGCGCCGGAAGCCGGCTACATCGCGGTGCAGGCCTACCTGGACCGCCTCGACGACGCGTCGACCGAGCTGCTGCGCGGTGAGATCGCCAAGCGCACCGGCCTGCAGACGACGTTCGGCTGGGGCCCGCGGTTCCTGCACTCCACCGGGCAGTACCACAAGGGCGGGCACCAGAACGGCGTCTTCCTGCAGCTCACCGGCGCTGTCGAGCAGGACATCGACGTGCCGGAGCGCCCGTACACGCTGGGCCAGCTGCAGCACGCGCAGGCGCTGGGTGACGGCCAGGTGCTCGCCGAGCACGGCCGCCCGGTGCTGCGCCTGCACCTGACCGACCGGGCCGCGGGCCTCGCGGCCGTCGTCCGCGCGGTACAGGAGGGGGACGCATGACCTGGAGCAACCCGCTGCGCGACGAGCGCGACAAGCGCCTCCCGCGCATCGCCGGGCCGTCCAGCCTGGTGATCTTCGGGGTCACCGGCGACCTGGCCCGCAAGAAGCTGATGCCCGCCATCTACGACCTGGCCAACCGCGGGCTGCTGCCCGCGGGCTTCTCGCTCGTCGGGTTCGCCCGCCGCGACTGGGAGCACCAGGACTTCGGCGAGCTCGTGCACGACTCGGTCAAGGCGCACGCGCGCACGCCGTTCAAGGAGTCGGTCTGGAACCGGCTCGCCGAGGGCATCCGGTTCGTGCAGGGCACCTTCGACGACGACGACGCCTTCGACCGGCTCGCGCAGACCGTCCAGGATCTCGACAAGGAACGCGGCACCGGCGGCAACACCGCGTTCTACCTGTCGATCCCGCCCGGCGCGTTCCCGGTGGTGACCAAGCAGCTGGCCCGCTCCGGGCTGGCCAACGCGGACGAGAACACCTGGCGCCGCGTCGTCATCGAGAAGCCGTTCGGCCACGACCTGAAGAGCGCCGAAGAGCTGAACGCGATCGTCAACGACGTCTTCCCCGAGGAGTCGGTGTTCCGCATCGACCACTACCTCGGCAAGGAGACGGTCCAGAACATCCTGGCGCTGCGCTTCGCGAACCAGCTGTTCGAGCCGATCTGGAACGCCAACTACGTCGACCACGTGCAGATCACCATGGCCGAGGACATCGGCCTCGGCGGCCGCGCGGGGTACTACGACGGCATCGGCGCGGCGCGCGACGTCATCCAGAACCACCTGCTGCAGCTGCTCGCCTTCACCGCGATGGAGGAGCCGCTGTCGTTCGAGCCGCGGGCCCTGCGCGCGGAGAAGATCAAGGTGCTCTCGGGCACCAGCGCGATCGGCCCGCTGAGCAAGACCACCGCGCGCGGCCAGTACGCGGGCGGCTGGCAGGGCGGCACGAAGGTGCCCGGCCTGCTGCAGGAAGAGGGTTTCGCGAAGGACTCGAAGACCGAGACCTACGCCGCGGTGACCCTCGAGGTGCAGAGCCGCCGCTGGGCCGGGGTGCCGTTCTACCTGCGCACCGGCAAGCGGCTCGGCCGCCGCGTCACCGAGATCGCCGTGGTGTTCAAGCGGGCGCCGCACCTGCCGTTCGACTCGACCTCGACCGAGGAGCTGGGGCAGAACGCCCTGGTCATCCGGGTGCAGCCCGACGAGGGCATCACGCTGCGGTTCGGCTCGAAGGTGCCGGGGACCACGATGGAGGTCCGCGACGTCACGATGGACTTCGGTTACGGGCACGCGTTCACCGAGTCCTCCCCCGAGGCCTACGAGCGCCTGATCCTCGACGTCCTGCTCGGCGAGCCGTCGCTGTTCCCGGTCAACGAAGAGGTCGAGCTCTCCTGGAAGATCCTCGACCCGGTGCTGGAGCACTGGGCCAAGGAGGGTTCGCCGGAGCAGTACCCGCCGGGCACCTGGGGCCCGCCGTCCGCCGACGAAATGCTGGAGCGCACCGGCCGCAAATGGAGGCGCCCGTGATCATCGACCTGCCGTCCACCACGACTTCGGCGCTCAACAAGAAGCTGGTGGAGATCCGCGAACAGGGCGGCCAAGTCGCGCTCGGCCGGGTGCTGACGCTGGTCATCGTGGCCGACGACGACAGCCACCTCGAAGCGGCGATCGAAGCCGCCAACGGCGCGAGCCGCGAGCACCCGTCGCGGGTGATCGTGGTCGCCAAGGGCGCGCGCACCGCGTCGCCGCGCATCGACGGCCAGATCCGGGTCGGCGGCGACGCCGGTGCGAGCGAGGTCATCGTGCTGCGGCTCTACGGCCCGCTGGCCGCCCAGGGCCAGAGCGCGGTCGTCCCGCTGCTGCTGCCGGACGCGCCGATCGTCTGCTGGTGGCCCGGTGCCGGCCCGAAGGACCCGGACAAGGACCCGCTCGGCGAGCTGGCCCAGCGCCGGATCACCGACTCGGCCGCGGAGAAGAGCCCGGTCAAGGCGCTGACCACGCGGGCGAAGGCCTACGTGGCCGGCGACACCGACCTGGCCTGGACCCGGCTGACGCACTGGCGGGCCCAGCTCGTCTCCGCATTGGACCTGCCGCCGTACGAGAAGATCAGCGGCGCGACGGTGACCGGCGAGGCCGACTCGCCGTCGACCGAGCTGCTGGCCGCGTGGCTGGCCGAGTACCTGAAGGTGCCGGTCAAGCGGGTCAAGAGCTCGGGCGCGGCCGGGATCATCTCGGTGACGCTGGAGCGTCGTTCGGGCGCGGTGGAGCTGCACCGGCCCGATGGCCGCGTCGGCACGCTGACCCAGCCGGGCCAGCCGACCCGGCGGATCGCCCTGCAGCGGCGCAGCACGCAGGACTGCCTGGTCGAGGAGCTGCGGCGGCTCGACCCGGACGAGGTCTACGAGGCGGCGCTGCACGGCCTGGGCAAGATCACCTCCGGCACCAACGGCAAGACGGGCGCGCCGGCCAAGGCCGACGTCACGTCGCCGGCGGCCGCGGGCGCTGCTGCTGCTCCCGCTCCGGATTCGGCCAAGCCGGCGAAGGCCAAGGCGGGTGCCAACGGCAAGAAGAGCACTTCATGAGCAAGACCGAGGTCGTCGTCTACGCGAACCAGGACCTGCTGGCCGCCGCGGCGGCGGCCCGGCTGATCACGCGGCTCGTGGACGTCCAGGCGGCCAAGGGCTCGGCCTCGCTGGTGCTCACCGGCGGCGGCACCGGCATCGCGGTGCTGTCGGAGCTGCGGGGATCCTCGGCCCGGGACGCGATCGACTGGTCGCGCCTGGACATCTACTGGGGTGACGAGCGGTTCGTCCCGGCCGATTCGGACGAGCGGAACGAGAAGCAGGCCCGCGAGGCCCTGCTCGACCACGTCCCGCTCGACCCGAAGCGGGTCCACGCGATCGCGGCGTCGGACGGCGAGTTCGGCGATGACCCGGACGCCGCTGCTCTTGCGTACGCCGAGGTGCTGGCTTCCCAGGCGGGCCCGGAGGACCACGGCGACGTGCCGTCGTTCGACATCATGCTGCTCGGCCTGGGCGGCGAAGGGCACACCGCGTCGGTGTTCCCGGAGTCCCCGGCGGTGCACGAGACCACGCGGACGGTGGTGGCGGTGCGGAACTGCCCCAAGCCGCCGCCGACGCGGGTTTCGCTGACGCTCCCGGCGATCCGCCGGGCCCAGGACGTCTGGCTGATGACGGCGGGCGAAGCGAAGGCCGACGCGGTGGCGCTGGCCCTGTCGGGAGCGGGCGAGGTCCAGCTCCCGGTGGCGGGGGCCCGCGGGCACCGCAGGACCCTGTGGCTGCTCGACCGCACCGCGGCGGGCAAGCTCACCAAGGTGTACCAGCCACCGACGGCTTAGTCGTTTCCCGTGAAGGCCTCCTGCCCCTGGGCAGGGGGCCTTCACTGTTTTCACGCACGGTCGTGAAGGGTGATCTGGTAGCCGTCGGGGTCGGCGAAGGTGAACGTCCGGCCGAAGGGGCCGTCGATCGGCGCGGCGACGATGGTGTGGCCGTCGGCGGCGAGCGCGTCGTGGATGGCCTGGACGTCGGTGGCGTGCAGCCAGATCGCGGCACCGATGCCGGGCTGGGCGACGGAGGCGAGATCAGTGCCGGGAACGACGTCGCGGAGCGCGAACGCGATCGGCTTCGTCTCGAAGACGACGGCGTGCGGCGGCCCGGCCGGCGAGCGGACGAGGCCGAGGTACTGCTCGTAAAACGCCTGCGAAGCGCCAAGATCGCGCGCCTGAAGCGAAATGAAGTCGGGTCCGGTGACGGGCATTGATGCTCCTTCTGTCGTGTCAGTCTTCTGACACGCGTCAATCTATGTCAGAATACTGACATGAGTCAAGACGGTGCCGGCGTCGACCTGGAGACGTCACTGGGTTACCTGCTGAAAGAGGCGTCGAGCGCGCTTCGGGTGGCGATGGAGGAGGTGCTGCGGCCGCTCGGGATGACCGTGACGCACTACTCGTGCCTCGAGCTGCTGGCCCAACGCCCGGGGTTGTCGAACTCCGAACTGGCCCGGGGCGCGTTCGTCACCCGGCAGTCGATGAACGTGCTGCTCCAGAACCTGGAACGGGAGGGCCACGTGACCAGGCCGGCGGCGGCACCCGTCGGGAAGGTGCTCCCCACTCGGCTCACGCCCCGCGGACGGCGGAACCTGGAGAAGGCTTCGGCGGCGGTCCGGTCTGTTGAGGTCAGGATGCTGGCCGGGCTCGGTGAGGCCGAGCAGGCGGGTGCGTTGCGGATTCTGCGGAGCATGATCCATTCCCTGCGGGAGGGCGCCTAGCTCGGTCTTCGGCGCATGTCTCATCGCGCTCGGGTCCCCTTATCCGCGATGAGCCGGAAACCGGGAGCAGCTCAGGTCAGTCGCACCCTGGGCCAGGCTCAGTGAGGCCGAGCAGTCAGGCGCGTTGCAGACTCTGCGGAGCACGATCCACTCCCTGCGCGAGGGCGCCTAGCTCAGTCCCCAGCGCACGCCTCATCGCGCTCGGATCCCCTATCCGCGATGAGCCGGAACCCGGGAGCGGCTCAGGTCATCCGCGCCCCGGGCCGGGCTCAGTGAGGCCGAGCAGTCAGGCGCGCCGGAATCTGCGGAGCATGACCCATTCCCCGCGCGAGGACGCCTAGCTCGATCACCGACACACGCCTCATCGCGCTCGGATCCACTTATCCACGATGAAGCCGGAACCCGGGAGCAGCTCAGGTCATTCGCACCCTCGGCCGACATCGCCGCGGCGGGCTACATTCCGAGCACCGCCGCTTCCCCAGCCGTTCACTCCGTGCCGTAGCAGCAACCCGCGCGACCGCTACCCCGGTCCAGCCGTTCACTCCCGCGCGTTCTCGGCCGCTCCCTGGCCGTTCACTCCGTGCGCCAGCCGCGCTCCAGGCGGGCGAAGATCTCCTCCGCCGCGCGGCGGGGGTTTTCGTGGGCCGCGATCAGCTCTCGTGACGCCAGCGCGAAGCGGGCCAGCGCCGCGCACGCCACGTCGTTCTCCGGGGCGCCCGACCCCTCCGCGATCGCGCGGGCCAGCGCCGTCTCGTGGCGCATCCACATCCGCCTGCTGTACTCGCGCAGGGCCGGGGTGCTTTCGATGAGCCGGAGGAACGCGTCGTCCGGGCTTTCGGCCACGTCGACCAGGATGTGCTTGCGCAGCGCGTCCACGATCGTGTGCCCCGGCGGCCGGCCGCGGACCGCGTCGACCAGCGCCGTCTCGATGTCGGCCTCCTGGTCGAACACCAGGGCTTCCTTGCTGGGGAAGTGCTTGAACAGCGTCGTCACCGAGACGTCGGCCGCGTCGGCGATCTCCTTGACCCCGACCTGGTCGAAGCCGCGCGCGAGGAACAGCTCGAGCGCCGCGTCGGCCAGCGCCTTGCGGGTCTGCGCCTTCTTGCGCTCACGGCGCCCGATCACTTCCGTCATGCCCTCAGCCTACGTGATGGTGAACTCACTTTGAAAGTGTAATCATTGCACTTTCGTAGTGACTCTGGTTTCCTGGGTTCATCGCCGCCGGAACGACCGGCGGCCCGAACTTCCCGGGGGAAGCCATGAACACCAGCGCCGGCAACACCACGAGCACCACAAGCATCACCAGCACCAGCGACACCAGCAGCAGTAGTGACACCGCCAGCACCAGCAGCAGTAGTGACACCGCCAGCACCATCAGCACCAGTGACACTGGCAGCACCACCAAGATCGCCGTCGTCGGCGCCGGGCTCGGCGGGCTCGCCTGTGCCCGCGTCCTGCAGCTGTACGGCCTCGACGTCACCGTCTTCGAGCAGGAGGCCTCGGCCGATGCCCGGCCTCAGGGCGGCACCCTCGACATGCACGGCGACACCGGCCAGGTCGCCCTCCGCACGGCCGGCCTGTACGAGACGTGGCGCGCGCTCGCCCGGCCCGAAGGCCAGCAGATGCGCGCGGTCGACCCGCACACCACGAAACTCCTCATGGACGAGATCCCCGCCGCGGACGACGAGTTCAAGCCCGAGATCGACCGCGGCCAGCTCCGCGGCATCCTGCTGGACTCGCTCTCCCCCGGCACCGTCCGCTGGGGCCGCGCCACCCAGGACGTCACGCCGCAGCCCGACGGCACCGCCCGGCTGCGCTTCACCGACGGCGCCACGGAGGACTTCGACCTGGTCGTCGGCGCGGACGGCGCGTGGTCCCGCGTCCGCCAGAGCCTCACCGGGGTCCGGCCCGAGTACAGCGGCGTCGCGTTCGTCGAGTTCGGGCTCGACGACGCCGACCGGCGTCACCCGGCCCTGGCCGCGTTCACCGGCCAGGGCACGATGGTCGCCAAGACCGGCGGGAACGCGATCTTCGCCCAGCGCAACAGCAACGGCCACATCCGCGGCTACGCCGTGTTCCACGCGCCGGAGGACTGGCACGCCGGCTTCACCTTCACCGACACCGCCGCCGTGCGCGCGACGCTGCTGGAGCGATACGCCGGCTGGCACCCCGGCCTGCTCGGGTTCCTGCGCGACAACGACGGCGAGTTCACGCACCGGCCGCTGTACGTCCTGCCGGTGCCGCACGCCTGGACGTCGACCCCCGGCGTCACGCTGCTCGGCGACGCCGCGCACCTGATGCCGCCGCTCGGGGTCGGCGCGAACCTCGCCATGCTGGACGGGACCGAGCTGGCGACCGCACTGGCGACGTCGCCGGCCGTCGCGGAGGCGGTCCGGGTCTACGAGGCCCGGATGCTGCCGCGGTCGATCGAGACGGCGGCCGCGTGCCGAGAGGGTCTCGTCCACCTACTGGGTGACGAGGTCCGGCCGGCGGCGGCCTGACGACCTATGCCGGGCGGCCACGGAGAGGTAACGTGATTCCCACGATGTGGTCGTCCCGGTGCACGCTCGGCAGTGAAAGATCCACTGTCAGTAGTGCGTCGGCGGTGCCATCGCCCGAACGGCGCAAGCGAATGCGAAATCCGGACGCCAAAACACCAACGGCGCGTGAAACTTACCGTCTTCCCACGCAACCTCGTTAGCATCCGCACATTTGTTCTCTCCTGCGCGTCCCGATCGGGCCCTGAGCACCTCTCACCATCAAGTCCACAAGACGAATGGGGTCGCCAGCGATGAGTACAGAGGGACTCTCGATTCCAGGCATCTCGATCGCCGGCTCGGGGCCGTCGGCCGCCGACCGGGTGCGAAGGCGTGGTCTGAGCGCGTTCGGGTCGCTCCCCCGCCCCGCTGTGGTCATGTTCGCCATCGAGGCGGCCGCGGTCATCCTGGCCGTGCTCGACGTCTGGCTGGTGATCCCCGAGAAGGCCCAGCCCTACTCGATCTACCTGTCCGGCGCGGCCTGCCTCGCCGTGGTGTTCCGCCGCAAGTTCCCGTTCCTCGCCGTGCTCGTCGCGGTCCCCGGCTTCCTGGCCGGCTGGGCGCAGCTGGCGAGCATGATCACGCTCGGCATGCTCGCCACCCGCCGTCAGCTGCACTGGCAGACCTGGGTCGGCGCCGCGCTGGTGTGGACCTGCCGGTTCGTGCAGTGGCCGCTGGAGGACTTCGTCCAGCTGAGCTGGCGCGAGCACATCCTCGACGGCATCTACGGCGTGCTCGTCGCCGGCATGCCGATCGCGATCGGCATGCTCATCGGTGCCCGCACCGAGGTCGCGAACAAGCTCGCCGAGCTGGCCACGAGCCGGGACCGCGAGCGCCGCTTCCACGCCGACGCCGTCCGCGCCGAGGAACGCGCCCGGCTGGCCCGCGAGATGCACGACGTCGTGTCGCACCAGATCACCCTGATCGCGATGCAGGCGGGCGCGCTGCAGGCCCAGACCACCGACGAACGATCACTGGAGACGGCGCAGGTCATCCGCGGCCTGAGCAAGCGCACGCTCGAGGAGCTGCGGTCGCTGGTCAGCGTGCTGCGCGCCGGTTCGGAGGACGACGGCCCGCGCCCGGGCATCAACGAGCTCGACCGGCTGATCCGCACGTCCGACGTCCCGGTGCACCTGACGGTGGAGCACCTGCCGGACGCGCTGCCCAACCAGGTCTCCGCGGCGGCGTACCGGACGGTGCAGGAGTGCCTGACCAACGTCCACAAGCACGCCCCGGGCGCGACGGCGACCATCCGCATCCAGGGTGAGCACGGCGCGCTCAAGATCGAGGTCCGCAACGAGCGCGCCCGCCGCACCGGCGAGTCCCTGCCTTCGGGCGGCCACGGCCTGACCGGGCTGGCCGAGCGCGCCCGCCTGCTGGGCGGCAGCTTCGAGACCTCGGGCACCGAGGACGGCGGCTTCCGGGTGCGGGCCCGGTATCCGCTGAGCCTCTGACCCGGTCCACCGCCGGCACGGCTCCGCCCGGGCTTCCGTGAAGAAGTCCGGGGAGCTGTGTCGGATCGGGGCGAGGGCGTTCGTAGCAGGGATGAGGCCGCACCACGCGCGGCCCGCTTCCCCGCAAGGAGACACCATGACCGCCACCTACACCTTCGACGTCTTCTCCACGCTCGACGGCTTCGCCAACCACAAGGGCGACTGGGGCGGCTACTGGGGCAAGCAGGGCCCGGAACTCCTCGCGCACCGCGCCGCCGCCTACCGCGACCCGCTGCGCATGGTGCTCGGGGCCACGACCTACTCGTCGAACGCCCCGTTCCTCGCCCCGGGCACCGACCGCACTCGGTTCGACGGGTGGATCACGCGCATGTTCGAGTCCCCGGTCACGGTGCTCTCCAGCCGGCTGACCGAGCCGCTCGACTGGCCCGGCACCACCATCGAGCCCGGTGCCGCCGCCGAGGTGGTCACGCGGCTCAAAGCCGAATCCGAGGTGCCCCTGCGCTCCCACGGCAGCCTCGCCCTCAACCGGGCGCTGCTCGACGCCGGCCTGGTCGACGCCATCGAGGTGACGGTCTTCCCCGTGCTCTCCGGGGCGACCGGCGTGGACCGGGTCTTCGACGGGGTGGGCGACTTCGACCTCGAGCTGCTCGAGGCCCGGACCTTCGACGGCGACACCCAGGTGCTGACCTACCGGCCGACCCGGCACGGCTGAGGCGTCCAGACGCGCGAAAAACCACCTCGAGGGGTCCTCGTCCCTCGGGGTGGCTTCCGGCGGTGACGCTTAGATGATCTCCCGGCGCTGGCGCAGACGCTCGAGGGCTTCGGCGAGGATCGCCTCGCCGTCGGCGTCGCTGCGCCGCTCCTTCACGTACGCCAGGTGGGTCTTGTAGGGCTCGGTCCGGGGTGCGGCCGGCGGGTTCTTCTCGTCCTGCCCGCCGGGAAGCCCGCAGCGGGGGCAGTCCCACTCGTCGGGGATCTCTGCCTCCATCGCGAACGACGGACGGGCTTCGTGCCCGTTGGCGCACCAGTAGCCGACTCGGCGCCGTGGCGCCGACTCACCTCGTTCCGATTCGCCCGTAGGTCCGGCACCCACCCGGGTGCCCCGAATCGCGTTACCGCCAACCATGAATCCTCACACCTATGGAATCGGCGGCGCGCCCCCCAATAGGCACGCCGAATCGCTGCGCACCCCGCTGGTGGGACCCGGTCTCGATCGCCGGCGGGAGCGCCGGACGTCACACCTTGAGCAGCAGGCCCAGCCCGATGATGCTGATCAGCCACACCGCGCCCAGCAGCAGGGTGATCCGGTCGAGGTTCTTCTCGGCCACGCTCGACCCGGCCAGGCTCGACTGCATCCCGCCACCGAACAGCGACGAAAGGCCACCGCCGCGCCCGCGGTGCAGCAGAACCGCCACCACGAGGAACACGCTGGAGACGATCAACAGGATTTGCAGGAACAGCTTCATGTCATCCTCTGGGCTCTAGGAGAATGCAGGGGCACGGCATGGTCGTGACGACCACCACCGTACCCCTGGACTCGTCCACTGCTGTGTGACGGACCGGATACACAGGTTACCCGGTCGTGGCCTCGATCAGGGCAGCGGCCCGCCCGCGGCGAGTGCGCAGAGTTTCGTGAACTCGTCGCCGTCGAGGCTCGCTCCGCCGACCAGGGCACCATCGACGTTTTCGCAGGCCACCAGGTCACTGATGTTGTTCGCCTTCGCCGAGCCGCCGTAAAGCACCCGGACGGACGAAGCGACCTCGTCGCCGTACTTCTCGGACAGGGTCGCCCGGATGGCCTTGCAGACCTCTTCGGCGTCCGCGGGGGTAGCGACCTTGCCGGTGCCGATCGCCCAGACCGGCTCGTACGCGACGACCACGCCGCCGACCTGCTCGGCCTTGAGGCCCTTGAGGCCGTCGACCAGCTGCTCCGTGGTGTGTGAGATGTGCTCGCCGGCCTCGCGGACCTCGAGCTTCTCGCCGATGCAGAGGATCGGCGTGATGCCGTGCTTGAGCGCGGCCTTGACCTTCTTGTTGACCAGCTCGTCGGTCTCGGCGTGGTATTCGCGCCGCTCCGAGTGCCCGACGGTGACGAACTTGCAGCCCAGCTTGGCCAGCATCACGCCCGACACCTCACCGGTGTAGGCGCCCGAGTCGTGCGAGGAGATGTCCTGCGCGCCGTAGGTCAGCGACAGCTTGTCGCCGTCGACCAGGGTCTGCACGCTGCGGATGTCGGTGAACGGCGGGAGCACCGCCACGTCGACCTTCGCGTAGTACTTCTCCGGCAGCGCGAAGGCGATCTTCTGCACCAGCGCGATCGCCTCGAGGTGGTTCTGGTTCATCTTCCAGTTGCCGGCGATGAACGGCTTGCGTGCCACTAGTTCTTCTCCTCCAGAGCGGTCACGCCCGGCAGTTCCTTGCCTTCGAGGTACTCGAGCGAGGCCCCGCCTCCGGTGGAGATGTGCGAGAAGCCGTCCTCGGGCAGCCCGAGCTGGCGCACCGCGGCCGCGGAGTCACCGCCGCCGACCACGGTGAACGCGTCGCTCTTGACCAGGGCTTCGGCGACGGCACGGGTGCCGCCGGAGAACGCCTCGAACTCGAACACGCCCATCGGGCCGTTCCAGAACACGGTCTTGGCGTCGGCCAGCTTGCTCGCGAACAGCTCGCGCGTCTTCGGGCCGATGTCCAGGCCCTCGCGGTCGGCCGGGATGGCCGTGGCCGCGACGACCTCGTGCTCGGCGTCGGCCGAGAACCCGGTCGCGGCGAGGACGTCGACCGGCAGCACCAGTTCGACACCCCGCTCCTCGGCCTCGGCGAGGAAACCCTTCACCTGGTCGAGCTGGTCGGCCTGCAGCAGCGAGTTGCCGACCTCGTGGCCCTGGGCCTTGAGGAAGGTGTACGCCATGCCGCCGCCGACGAGCAGCCGGTCGACCTTGGTCAGCAGGTTCGCGATGACGCCGAGCTTGTCGGACACCTTCGCGCCGCCGAGCACGACCACGTAGGGCCGCTGGACGTCGTCGGTCAGCTTCTTCAGCACGTCCAGCTCGGCCAGCACGAGACCGCCCGCGTACGCCGGGAGCACCGAGGCGACCTCGTAGACCGAGGCCTGCTTGCGGTGCACGACGCCGAAGCCGTCGGAGACGAACGCGCCGCCCGGGACGAGCGCGCCCAGCTCGGCGGCCAGCTCGGAGCGGTCCACGGCGTCCTTGCTGGTCTCGCGCGCGTCGAAGCGCACGTTCTCCAGCAGGACGACACCACCGTCGGCCAGGCCGGCGGTCAGCGCCTTGGCGGACGCGCCGACCAGGTCACCGGCCAGCGCGACGTCGGCGCCGAGCAGCTCGGACAGGCGGGCGGCGACCGGGGCCAGCGTGTACTTCGGGTCCGGCTCGCCCTTGGGGCGGCCGAGGTGCGCGGTGACGACGACCTTGGCGCCCGCCTCGGCGAGCTTCTGGATCGTCGGCAGCGCGGCGCGGACCCGGCCGTCGTCGGTGATGCGGTCCCCGTCGAGCGGGACGTTCAGGTCGGAACGCACGAGTACGTAGCGGCCCTGAACGCCCTCGCCCAGCAGGTCGTCGAGGTTCTTGACGGTCATCCGGCTCAGAGCTTCGAGCCGACGAGCTTGATCAGGTCCGCGAGGCGGTTGGAGTAGCCCCACTCGTTGTCGTACCAGCCGACGACCTTGACCTGGTTGCCGATGACCTTGGTCAGCGGCGAGTCGTAGATGCAGGACGCCGGGTCGGTGACGATGTCCGAGGACACGATCGGGTCGACCGAGTAGCGCAGGATGCCGGCCAGCGGGCCGTCGGCCGCGGCCTTGTAGGCGGCGTTGATCTCCTCGACGGTGGCGGACTTCTTCAGCGTCACCGTGAGGTCGGTGGCCGAGCCGGTCGGGACCGGGACGCGGAAGGCGAAGCCGTCCAGCTTGCCCAGCAGGTCCGGCAGCACCAGGCCGATCGCCTTGGCGGCGCCGGTCGAGGCGGGCACCACGTTCAGCGCGGCGGCGCGGGCGCGGCGGAGGTCCTTGTGCGGGCCGTCCTGCAGGTTCTGGTCCTGCGTGTACGCGTGGATCGTGGTCATCAGGCCGTGCTCGATGCCGAACGAGTCGTTGAGCACCTTGGCCAGCGGGCCGAGGCAGTTCGTCGTGCACGAGGCGTTGGAGATGATGTTCTGCGAGCCGTCGTACTTGTCGTCGTTGACGCCGAGCACCACGGTCAGGTCCTCGCCCTTGGCGGGCGCGGAGATGATGACCTTCTTGGCCCCGCCGGCGATGTGCGCCTTGGCGGCGTCGGCGTTGGTGAAGAAGCCGGTGGACTCGACCACGACGTCCACGCCCAGGTCGCCCCAGGGCAGGTTGGCCGGGTCGCGCTCGGCGAGGGCCTTGATGGTCTTGCCGTCCACGACGATGCCCTCGTCGCTGACGCTGACCTCACCCGGGAACCGGCCCAGGATCGAGTCGTACTTCAGCAGGTGGGCCATGGTGGCGACGTCGCCGAGGTCGTTGAAGGCGACGACCTCGATGTCGTGGCCGCTGGCCTGCACGGCGCGGAAGAAGTTGCGGCCGATGCGGCCGAAGCCGTTGACACCTACGCGAACGGTCACTGCTGCCACTCCTCTGAGGATCGGCCGGGAGTCCCGGCCGTGACTTGCGGGCTCGCGGGCAACCCTAGCGTGCGGGCATGCGCGTCCCTGACTGCCCTGACGAGACTTCCACCACTTGGCGAACGGGTCAAGAATCGATTAAGAAGCGAGCGGGTGATCAGGCCCGGAGTTCACGCGTTCGTCATCCGGACCACGGCGGACCAGGCAGGCTCGCGGTCCGCCGGTTCCGGCTGGCCGCGCGGGGTGCGGCTGCCTCGCCGGCTGGTACTGGGCCGCGGGTGCGGTGAGCGACTCGATCGATCAAGTTCCCGTCCTCCCCTCACCCGGCCAGCTCGCGTTCGAGCGGCGTCCGGAACCGCGGGATCACCCGGACCACGCCGAACCACTTCGCGCAGCGGTCCGCCGCCGCCTCCACCGCCGCTTTCTCCTCCGTGGAGACGTCCTCCAGCAGCCGGAACACCACCTCGCCCGACTCACGCTGGGCCCAGCCGCCGACGATGCGGCCGTTCGCCCAGACCGTCGGGCCGACGTTGCCGAAGCGGTCGAACAGCGCCGCCTTGTGCTCGCCGAGGAACCAGTCGCGGTCCTGCCAGCCCATCGGGGTCGGGTCGAGGCACGGGAGGAACGCCGCCCAGGTCGGCGGCTCGGGCACCGGTTCGACGTCGTCGGCCAGCGCCACTCCCGGCACGCCGCCGAGGTCGACGTCTGCCGTTTCGAGCTCGGCCAGCGCCTTCCTCGTCTGGCCGAGCGTCCAGCCGGTCCACCAGCGCAGGTCCGTCAGCGGAGCCGGGCCGTACGACCGCAGCCAGCGCCGCGCCAGCTCGACGCGCGCCTCGGCGGCGCTCCACGGGGCCAGCCCGCTCGCCACCCACTCGTCCAGGGGATGCCAGACGTACTGGGTGCTCAGCCAGGTGCCGCGCGGGCGGCCGCGGACGATGCGGCCGTCGACCGCCAGCTGGAACAGCACCCGGCTGGTGACGTTGCCGATCGCCTCGTACGGCTTGCCCTTCGACATCTGCAACCGTTGCCGCAGCCGGGGTTCGGCCTCGCTCAGCTGTTGCGCGGTCGCCGAGCCGAGCCCGCGCAGCTTGGCCTCGACCGCCGTTTCGACGTCGGCCAGCCACTTCCCCGGCTCCGGCACGTTCTCCGGGTAGCCCTGCTGCCCGAGGTGCTGCTCCAGCAGCCGCCGCTGCTTCGCCGCGATGTCCGCCGAACAGCCGGCCTGCACGAGGGCCGCGGTCTCCAGGCCGGTGACGAACACCGTGCGGCGCATGCCGAGCAGCCGCAGCACCGTGCGGTCGTCGTAGAGCGCGCGCTCGACCTCGGCGATCGCGGGCCCGTCGAGCCGGGCGGCCGCCGAGAGGTGCACGGTCGCCGGGTCGGTGGCGTGCAGCGCGACGACCCCCGCGACGGCGTCCTCGACCGTGGCCGCGGGCGCGGCGAGGTGGTGGCGGACGCCGAGGCGGGCCCGGCGCTGGGCGGTGGAGATCTCGAGAGGCACCCGGAATTCCTACCACCCGGCACCGACGAAAACGCGTGGTCACCCCGCCGGCCACGGCGTTAGCCTCGCGGGCATGGTCTCCAGCGCGCACCTCGCGGCGTTCGCCGCGCTGACGTTCCTGATGGTTGTCGTCCCCGGGCCGAGTGTGCTGTTCACGATCAGCCGCGCGCTGACCGTCGGGCGGCGGGACGCGCTCCTCACCGTCCTCGGCAACTCGGCAGGCGTGTACACGCAGGTCGTCGCGGTCGCGTTCGGCCTCGGCGCGCTCGTGACGACGTCGGCCGCGGTGTTCACCACGATCAAGATCGCCGGCGCGGCCTACCTGGTGTACCTGGGGATCCAGGCGGTGCGGCACCGCCGCCGGCTGACCGACGCGATGGCCGCGCAGGTGCGCACGGCACCCGGCCGGGTGATCACCGTGCTGCGTGACGGCTTTGTCGTCGGCTTCGCGAACCCGAAGTCGATCGTGTTCCTGGCCGCCCTGCTCCCCCAGTTCGTCGACCCGGCCGCCGGTTCGGTGCCGGCGCAGATGCTGGTGCTCGGGCTCTGCCTGCCCGCGATCGCGCTGGCCACCGACAGCGCCTGGGCGCTGGTCGCGGGCACGGCGCGGGCCTGGTTCGCCCGCTCGCCGCGGCGGCTGGAAGCGGTCGGCGGCACCGGCGGCCTGGTGATGATCGGCCTGGGCACCACCCTCGCCTTCACCGGCCGGGGCGACTGACGCGGATGTGCCGTGAAGGCCACCTTGAGGGACTCTGAGTCCCTCAAGGTGGCCTTCACGGCTTTGCGGCCGGGTCCCGTAGGACCAGGGCTAGGAGGCCGGGGAAGGCGGCGTCGAATTCGGGGCGGCGTAGGCGGTTCAGGCGTCGCGGGCCGTCGTCGCGCTGTTCGATCAGGCCGGCCGCGCGCAGCACCGCGAAGTGGTGGCTGCGGGTCGCCTTCGCCACCGGGAGGTCGAACGTGCCGCACGCCTTCGTCCACTCCGGCACGGCCGCGAGCTCACGCAGGATGCTGCGGCGGACGGGGTCGGCGACGGCGGCCAGTGCCTCCTGCAGCGACACCTCCGCCGGCGGCGCGTGCGTGAGCCCGCGAGCGCGTGCCGTCGTCACCGCAGGGCCTCCGCCAGCGCCGGCCACCACTCGCGGGGCAGGTCGCCGGCCGGGACGACGACCTGGTCCGCCCCCGCCGCGCGGTACTCGCGCAGCCGGGCCACGACCGTGTCGAGGTCGCCGCGCACCGTGAGCCCGTCGACCAGCCGGTCGGACAGGTCGGTGATGTCCGCGTCGGTGAAGCCCATGCGGCGGAAGTTGTTCGCGTAGCCGGGCATCCCGGCGAGGAACCGCAGCGAGCCGTTACGGGCGCGCTCGCGGCCGGCGGCGGGGTCGGTCTCCGCGACGACGCTCAGCAGCACCACCAGCTGCTTGCCCGCGCCGAGGATCTCCCGCGCCGACGCGACGTAGTCCGTCGTCACGAGGAACGGGTAGGCCCCCGACGCGCGGTCGCGCGACAGCTCGAGCATCTTCGGGCCGAGCGCGGACAGGATGCGCGCCGACGCGGGGACGGTGTCGTCCAGCTCGTCGAGGTAGTCGTTCAGCGTGGCGAAGGGCCGCGGGCCGTGGGCCCCGCCGAGGCCGACGACGAACCGCCCGGCCGGCAGGTCCGCGTACGCCCGGGCCACGTCGGCCGACGGCACCCGGTCGACCGGGAGGATGCCGCTGGCCACCGGGATCTTCGCGGTCCCGTGGATCACGTCGGCGATCAGCGGCAGGTTGCTGGCCTGCCCGCCCGGCAGCCAGACCGTGCCGTACCCCAGCTCCTCGAGCTCGGCGGCGGCCGCGACGGCCTCCGGCCCGGTCGTGTTCAGTGCGGCGCCGAGCGCCCCCAGGTTCGTCATGCGCGGGTGAACCCCGGACCGCCGCCCGATGTTCCCGTCACGCCGATTGTTCGTCCTCAGCGGAATCGGCGGCATCACCGGCGTCGGGGTCGAGGACGTCCCCGACCCGCGAGAACATCCGGGTCGCCGAGAGGCGCGCGACGCCGTCCGGGTCGCCGAGGTCGTCCAGGGAGTTGCGGACCGTCGAGTCGACCGACAGGTACTTCCGGCCCGCGCGCAGGTCGGCGTCGTTGCGCAGCCGGACGATCAGCGGGAACTCCGAGAGCGCACCCGCGTCGAACAGGCCCGTCGTGTAGATCAGCTGGACGCCCAGCGCCTCGGCCACCGCCCGCTGCAGCTCCAGCAGGTACCCGGCGGACGCGCGGCCGATCGGGTTGTCCAGGAACAGCACGCCGGAGTGGCGGTTGCGGACCTTGCCGCGGTTGTTGGCGCGCAACGCCGCCAGGGTGCAGTAGAGGATGATCGCCGCGGTCAGCTGCTGGCCGCCGGAAAACACGTCCCGGATCTCCGAGACGCGCTGGCGTTCGGTGCGCAGCACCGAGTCCGGCTTGAGCATGTCGACGCGGAAGCCCTTGGGTGCCGCGGCCCGGACCCCGCGCAGCACCAGGGAAAGCCCGTCGCGCTTGACGTCACGGCCGTCGGCGGTCTTGCCCACCGCGGCCTCGTCGACGACCTCGCCGAGCTTCTCGGTGAGCGCGTTGTCCTCCAGCTCGGTGAACCGGATGCGCAGGAACTCCTGGCCGGACCAGTCGCCGAGGCCGTCGGGCAGCCGCGAGACGCGCTGGGCCGAGCGCAGCTGCCGGAGCGCGCCGTCGACCATGCCCTGCAGCCGGGTGATGATGCCGCCGCGGTGCCGGTCGATCTGCGCGAGGTCGTCGGTGAGCGACCGCAGCCGCGGCCGTAGCGCCTCCGCCCACTCGGCGGCGTGCGCGGGCAGCTGGTCGCGCTTGACCGAAATGACCTGCTGCCGCACCGGCGTGCTCAGCTTCTCGAAGCGCTTCTCCGTCGCGTACTGGGCCAGCTGGTCCGCGGCCTCGCGCACCCGGCGGTCGCCCGCGTCGGCGGCGTCCTGCGCCTCGGTGAGGGTCGCGTTGAGCCGCGTGTGCTGGGCGCGCGCGGTGTCGACGTCGCCGTCGTAGGCGTCCGCGTCCTTGTCGGTGACCAGGTGGGCCAGGGAGTCGGCGAGCAGCGAGAACCCGGACGCGGAGTTCCGCGCGGAGTCCAGCGTCTCTTCGGCCGCCGCCCGGCGTTCCTGCAGCTCTTCCCACTTCCGTGCGGCGACGGACACCTCCAGCCCGGCGGCGTCGATCAGCTCCAGGCCGTGCTCGATGTCGCGCGGCTTTTCCCCGTTGACGCCGTTCTGCAGCGGCAGCCCGTCCAGCTCGGCGCGCCTCGTCGAGACGAGCCCGATCGCTTCGGTGCGCTCGTCTTCGAGGCCGTCGACGACCCGCCGGGCGCGCGCGAGGGCCGCCGCGCGGGCGGACGCGTCGGAGCCGTCGGGCGTCTCCAGTAGCTCGGCGGCGGTGGCACGGACGGCTTCGTCCAGCGACTCGACGGCCGAGCCCGCAGCGGCTTCGGCCGACTCGGCCTGCTCCAGCTCGGCCCGCAGGTCGCTGCCGACCTCGACCTTCGCGTACGACTCGGACGCCGACAGGTACGTCCGGCGCAGCGCGTCGACCGGCTCGGCCGGCACCGGGCCGTCTCCCGCCTCGGCCGCACCCGGCACCTCGGCGAGTTCGGCACGGGCGGTGGTCGCCGTCCGGCGGTGACCGTCGGCCGTGCGCTGCTCCTCCCCCGCCTGTTCCCGCAGCCGCGCGGCCTTGCCGGCGGCGTCGGACGCCTGCAGGTCGGCGCGCTCGGCCACCTCGGTGGCGCGCTCGACGTCCTCGGTCCACTCCGCGATCCGGGCGCCCCGTGCGGCGAGTTCACCCAGCTTCCGCGCCCGCTCCTCGGACTCGGCCGCCGCGGCCCGCAGCTCCGGGACGCGCTCGCGCAGCGACGCCGTCTTTTCGCTCAACCGCGCGAATTCCGCCTCGGCCTGCGTCAGCGCCGTGCGCGCGGTCTCGCGCGCGGTGCGAGCCGCCTGGGCCTGCTCGGCGAGCGTCGCGATGGCACCGGGCGGGTAGTCCTCGCGCCACGTCGTGAGCTTCCACGTCAGGGCACCGTCCGCGGAATGCTTGGCGGACAACGCTTCCAGCCGCCGTTGCCGCTCGGTGTTGCGCCGGGCGACGGCTTCCCGCTCGGCGTCCGCCGCTTCTTCGTCGTACATCGCGGGGTTCGGCGGCACGAGGAACTCGACGCCGGGCGCGGCCGCCGCCTCGGCCAGCAGGGCCTCGGTGGTGCCGACGGCGATGATCGCGCTCGGCAGCAGCCGCCGCGTCGTCAGCACCTCGCGGGCCCGGTCGGCGTGCGCGGCGTCGTTGAGCAGGACGCCGGAAACCAGCTGCGGCAGGCTTTCCAGCACCTCGGCGCGCCGGGCGGCGTCCAGTTTGGACAGATAACGCCAGCCGGACCACGCGGTGATCCCGGCTTCCTCCAAGGCGTCGAGGGCGGCCTGGACGTCCTGCGGTGGCGGCAGCAGCCCGCCGGAGCCGAGCGCGGACAGGGCCCGCTCGTCGGCGGACTCCTCCATCCGCAGCGCGGTCTGCTCCTTCTCGACGGACGCGCTCGCCTCGCGCAGCCGTTCCAGCAGCATCGGAAGGTCGCTCTCGAGGGCGACGTCGTCCGCGCCGAGCAGCTCGACCAGGCGGCCCTCGGCGGCGAGCGCGTCGGTACGCCGGTGGGCGCGGTCGAGGTCTTCAGTGGCGCGCTCGAAGCGGTCCTGGGTCGTCCCGGCGAGCTGGTGCGCCTCGTTCACGGCCCGTTGTGCCGCTTGGAGATCCGCCGCGACGCGGTCGAGTTCCTGCTCACGGCGGCTCAGCTCGGCAGCCGCGGCTTCGGCGGCCGAACGGGCCGCTCGCGACGTGTCCGCGACGTCGGCGCCCGAGGACAGCAGCCCGCCGCGGACGGCGTTCTGGACCTCTTCGCGCAGCTCGGTGATCCGCGTGGTCAGGCCGCGAGCCTCGGCGCGCCGCCCGGCCGCGAGGTTGGCGGCCTCGTCGCGTTCGGTCTGCGCCTTCTCCGCTTCGGCGCGCAACGCGCCCGCGTGCGCCTCGGCCTTGTCGGCCTGGCGCTGGGCGTCCTGCGCCAGCGACTGCAGGCCCCGGGCCAGCGCGGCCGCGGCGGTGTTGCGCGCCTGCAGCGCCGGGCGCGCCTTCTCCTCGCGGCTGCCGACCAGCTCGCGCAGGTCCTTCGCCTTGCGGGCGGAGTTCAGCTGGTTGAGCACGGTGGCCGTCTCGCGCCAGGCCTCGGCCGCCGTCTTCGCCTCGGCCAGTTCGGCGTCGACGCGCTTGCGGGCCTCCTGGGCTTCGTCCAGGCGCAGCACCGCGACCAGGCGGCGCAGTTCGGTGACCCCGGCCGCCAGCCGTCGATGGTCGCCCTCGGCGAGCTTCTCCGCGGTCTTGACCTCGGAGACGTGGTCCTCGAGCCCGGACAGCCGCGCGTTCTCCAGCTCGTTGCGCGCGACGACCCGGCCGGCCAGCGCGGCCATGTCGGCCTTCGCCGCTCCGGCGATCTTCCGCGACGCCGCCGCGACACCTTCTTCAGCAGCCAGCGGCCCCAGCAGGTCGAGAGCGCCGGCGACGAAGTCGCGTTCCGACAACAGGTCCCCGCGTTGCGCGAGGTTGTGCGAATAGGTCGAGACGACCTCGGCGAGGTCCTTCGGCTCGTCTTCGGAGACGACGGCGCGCAGCAGGAACTCGACGAACGCCTCGTCGGTGTTGAACGCGAACGCGTCCGCCGCCTCACCTTCGCCCGCGTTCATCGCGCGCTGGTAGCGGAACAGCTCGGTGTCGAGGCCGAGGGTGTCGAGGCGGCCGGTCCACTCGTGGTGGCGGCGGGTCCAGGACAGCTCCAGCTCGGGCTCGGCCAGCTGGGCCGCGGCGAGCTTGTCGTGGAAGCCGGACATGGTGAGCAGCCGGCCCTCGGCCGTCATCGGCAGGGAGTCGAGGCCCAGCGCCGAGGTCGGGCGGAAGCAGTACCAGGAGTCGGCCAGGTTCTCGGAGTCGGCGGAGACGACGTGCCCGCGCCACTCGGAGACCTTGCCGGTGATGATCCGGTGGCCGGTCTCGACGTGCAGCCACTCGAGCACGACGTGCGAGACGTCCTTGGCGGCGACGAACTTCTCGAGCACCTTGGTGCTGGTGGTGCCGACGACCTGGCGGCGGCCGGGCAGCATCACCGAGAAGATCAGCTTGATGAGGACGGACTTGCCGCCGCCGTTCTCCAGGAACAGCACGCTCGCCGGGGACGGGCGGCGCAGCTCGGCGGGGCCGGTCGCATGGATGCCGGCGCTGAACAGCGCGTCCTGCTGGGGCGCGGTGATCTTGGCGCCGACGCCGCTGAAGTCGAGCACGACGTCCTGGTAGCGGGCGCCCGCCGGGCCCACGGAATGCAGGCGGACCCGTGAAAGCTCGTACATCTACTCCCCTTAGAGCGTGTCGGAGGACGTCGCGCGCAGCGTGCCCCCGTCGTTCGCGACGGCCACGACGTCCAGCGCGAGCAGGTCGTCGAAGGCGGCGTCGGCGGCGAGTTCGCGGACCTGGATCTGGTAGCGCGGTGTGGTGCGGTAGGTGCCGCCCTGCTCGTCGCTCACCGGGACCAGGAAGCCCTGGTCGGCGAGGAAACGCAGCGCGCGCGACACCATGCCGCGGGTGGTGTCGGCGGCGAGGCGGCCGTCCTTGGTGGCCGCCGCGGCCGGACGCCTCGTATATGCGCGCCAGGCCTGTTCCAGCTCGGGCGCGTCGGCCAGGGGGTCGTTGTTGGCTTCGGCCTGGGCGGCGCGTTCGTCGAGCATGCGGGCGGCTTCGCGGACCATCGCGTCGACCTGTTCGACGCTGACGCGGCCGATGTAGGTGTCGTTGGCGAGGTCGTCCGGGCGCGGGTAGCCGAGCGCGGCGGCGGCGAGGTGGATGAGGCCGTGCAGCACCTTCTCGGTGTCACGGCGCTCGCGGATCTTGGCCTGGCGGGCGTAGGAGTCCATCTTGATCTCGAAGACGGACTCGTCGGTGGCCGCGAGCACCGCGCCGGCCTGCTGGTTGACCTCGAGGACCATCAGCCCGAGCCCGGAGGCGACGGCGTGGGTGAGCGCCTTGAACGCGTTGTCCTCGCCGTAGCGGCGCACGAGGTCGCCGTAGACGACGTCGCGGGCGGGCAGCTGCTTGGGCCGCATGCCGAAGGCGACCAGCCGGGCCGCGGCTTCGGCGTCCACGCTGCTGTGGGACAGCGCCATCAGGCGACCTCCTCGTTCTCTTCTTCGTCGGCGCGCTCGACGGCCGCGGTGGACAGGAGCAGGTCGGCGCCGCCGAAGTCCGGGTCGTCGAGCAGCGTGCCGTCGTCGACGGCCAGCAGCACCGAGCGGTCCCCCTGGCGCCGGGCGGCGCCGATCCCGGGACTGTATGCGTGGACCGCGCGCAGCGCGACCAGGGCCGGGAGCCCGGGCTGGCGGCTGCGGCGGGCCTCTTCGAGCAGGCCGGACAGCCGTCGCGGCACCTCGGGCAGGTCGAGCAGCTCGTCGGCGCGGCGCCAGATGTCGTCGCCGAACTTGTCGGTGACGTCGGCGGGCATCAGCTCCGGCTCGGGGATCTCGCCGACCAGCTGGTCGCGCTCCGGTGCGGGCCGCAGGAGCAGCGAGACGAGCGACGAGAGCGACGGCACGACCGGCGCGGAGATGCCCGCGACGGCGTGGAAGAAGTGCTCGGCCGGGGTGACGGCGTCGGCCAGCGGCAGGCCCAGGGTGGGCACCAGGAGCTGGCCGAACAGGTCGAGCGTCGCGCGCTGCGGCGGGCCGGAGAACTGCTGGCGGTCCTGCTCGGCGCGGAACACCGCGCCCGCGTCGGCCAGCCGGGACTGCAGGCGCGTGTGCCGCCGGATGCAGTCGCCGACGATGTCGACGAGCTCGGCCGCGCGGCGCTTGCGGTCGAGGTCCTCGGTCTCGTCGCGGGCGGTGGTGATGTTCTTGAGGATCGCGTTCTCGGCGCGGAAGCGGGCTTCGATGTGGCTCAGCGCGCTGTCGAGCAGCTCCGGGACCTCGCGTTCCCAGTCGACGGACCGGACGTCGCGGCGGGTCGCGTCGAGCTTCGCGCGCAGCACCTCGCCGTACTGGACGGTCCGGTAGCGTGCCTGCTCGGCGGCCAGTTTCGCGTCGGCGAGCCGGCCGCGGTTGATCAGGTTCTCGAGCTTCACCTCGGCGGCGATCTGCGCCGATTCGACGTCGGTGTCGAGGGCGCCGACGAGCACGTTGATCGCCTCGTCGGTGGCGCGCAGGTAGACCTCGCCGCCCGGGGCGGCCAGCTCGACGAGCAGCTTGAAGTCGAACTGGCGGCGCTGGTAGCCGCCCGGCCCCATCGAGCCGTAGACACGCCGGAAGCCGCGGTCGGTGGTGCCGACGTTGATCAGGTTGTCGAGCACCCACTTCGCGACGCGGACGTGCTCCTCCGGCATCCGCGACGGCGCCTGGGCCGCGATGAACGGCAGCAGCCGGTCGATGACCTCGTCGTGGCCGGCGCCGGTGTCGAAGTCCATGGCGATGGTGACCTGGTCGATCGTGTGCAGCGCGATCTCGGCCATCTGGTAGATCGTGGCGTCGGCCCAGTCGAGCTTCGCCTTCCGCGCGTCGAGGTCGTGCAGCGGCGCGGTGCAGGCCAGCGCCTTGAGGCGGCGCGTCAGCCCCTCGTCGGCCAGGCCCTGGCCCCCGGTCTCGTCGTCTCGCACAGCAGGCCAGGCTAGTCGGCCACCCTCTGCACACGCGCGGGTGACAGGTTAACGTCGCTCTCATGCGTGAGATGAGCCGTGAAGAGTGGTGGAAGTTCGCTTCCGAAGGCACCCGTACGGGCATGCTCGGCCTGGTCCGGGCCAACGGCGCCCCGATCGTGACGCCGATCTGGTTCCTGCTGAACGAGGGGCCCGACGGTGACGAGCTGATCTTCAACACCGGCACCGAGACGCTGAAGGGCAAGGCGATCACGCGCGACGGGCGGATCTCGCTGGCCGTCGACGACCAGCGCCCGCCGTTCTCCTACGTGCAGTTCACCGCCGAGGCGCGGCTGACCCACGACCACGACGAGATGCTCGAGTGGGCGACCCGCATCGGCGGCCGGTACATGGGCGCCGCCCGCGCCGAGGAGTACGGCAAGCGCAACGCCGTCCCCGAGGAGGCACTCGTCCGGGCGAAGATCACGAAGGTGATCGCCCGGGCCGAGATCGCCGGCTGACCGGCCGGATTCCCGCCCCCACCTGCGGATCGCTGCTAATCTCGCGGTGGGGGTGGGGATTCATGCTTTCGGGTGGGAACAGCAGGCGCGAAGCCGTGACGGCAATGGTGAACGCCGGGCAGCGGGAGCTGGTGGCCGAGCTGGAACGGCTGGACGGCGGGGCCCGCTTCGGCCGGTCCGGCTGGGAGCGGCCCGGCGGGGGCGGCGGGCAGGCGCGGCTGCTGGAGAACGGCGACGTCTTCGAGCGGGCCGGCGTCAACTGCTCGGCGGTACACGGCGAACGCCTGCCCGAGACGGTCGCGCGCCAGCACGGGCTGGACCCGGGCAGCGGGTTCTTCGCGACCGGGCTGTCGGTGGTGGTCCACCCGCGCAACCCGTACGTGCCGGCGTTCCACGCCAACTTCCGGTACTTCGAGTCCGGCGGCACGTGGTGGTTCGGCGGCGGCGCGGACCTCACGCCGTGCTACGGCTTCGCGGACGACGCGGTGCACTTCCACCGCGCCCTCAAGACGTACTGCGACACCTTCGACCCGGCCTTCCACGCGCAGGCCAAGCGCGCCTGCGACGAGTACTTCACGCTGCCGCACCGCGACGAGACGCGCGGCGTCGGCGGCATCTTCTTCGACCACCTGCACCCCGAGGGGCCGGACGGCTGGCACCGCGCGGCGGCCTTCACCGCGGCGGGCATCGCCGCGATCGCCCCCGCTTACCTGCCGATCGTGCGGCGCCGCAAGGACCTCCCCCACGGCGACCGCGAGCGGCAGTGGCAGCTCTACCGCCGCGGCCGCTACGTCGAGTTCAACCTGGTGCACGACCGCGGCACCCGGTTCGGGCTGCAGACCGGCGGTTACGTCGAGGCGATCCTGATGGCGCTGCCGCCGCTGGCGCGCTGGGAGTTCGAGCTGACGCCGGAGCCGGGCAGCCCCGAAGCGGCACTGGGCGAATTCCTCGTGCCCCGGGACTGGGCGGGCGAAACCGCCGCTCCGGAAACCCGGGTAGCAGGCTGACCGTCGCCGTTCCCCAAGTCGCACTTTCGCTGGGAAAGATGCTCGTTCCGGGCCCCGAGGCCGAGCTTTCACAGGGAAAGATGAGTTTGGTGGAACTCGGGCTTCAGAGTGTGGGGCCCGGCGCTTCGGCGGAGGCCGCGCAAACCCCGTCGCGCTGGGCCGTCCGGGCGCTTCCGCCCCGCTGAGCGGGAAGCCGGTTTTCACCGTGGGTGAGCGCGTGTGTCCGGTATTGACACGACCCGCTCGCAGGGTGTGTGATCTGTCCCATAGATAGGAAACTTTCCTAACTATTTCTGGGAGGTCCCGTGGCACCCCGCCCACCGTCGCGCGCGGCCCTGGCCGGTATCGCCGTCGCGGCGCTCGCCGGCACCGCGATGTCCCCAGTAAACGCTTATGCCGCAGCCGCTGTGGACTACGAGTCCGAGAGCGCCGTGATCTCCCAGGGTGCCGTCGAGTCGAACCACGCCGGGTACTCCGGCACCGGGTTCGTCAACTTCGACAACGTCGCCGGGAGCTACGTCGAGTACTCCGTGAACGCCGCGCAGGCGGGCACGCACACGCTGACCTTCCGCTACGCCAACGGAACCGCCGACAACCGGCCGGTGAAGCTGGTCGTCGACGGCGGTGACAAGGGCACCGTCGACTTCCCCGCCACCGGCGACTGGACGACGTGGAAGACCGTCACCGCGACCGTGCAGCTGACCGCCGGGGTCAACAAGGTCCGCACCGCCGCGACCACCGCCAACGGCGGGCCGAACGCGGACAAGCTCACCGACACCTTCACCGCGCCGACCGACAGCGAACCACCGTCACCACCGTCGAACCTCGCCGCGAGCACCATCCTGCCGACCGCGGCGACGTTCACCTGGACCGCCGCGACCGACAACGTCGGCATCGTGCGCTACGAGATCAACCGCGGCGGCAACATCCTCAAGACCGTCGACGGCAACACGACTTCGGCGACCGTGGACAACCTGACGCCGAACACCGCCTACGACATCTCGGTGGGCGCGTACGACGCCGCGGGCAACCCGTCGCAGCAGAGCAACGTCGTCGCCTTCACCACCCCGCCGAGCAACGACACCACGCCGCCGACGGTGCCGGGCAGCCTGCGCTCGACCGGTGTCACCGCGAACAGCGTTTCCCTGGCGTGGAACGCTTCCACGGACAACGGCGGCACGATCACCGCCTACGACGTCTTCCAAGGCGCTGCGAAGGTCGCGTCCACGACGTCACTCACCTCGACGGTCACGAACCTGAGCCCGAACACGTCCTACACCTTCACGGTGAAAGCCCGTGACCCCAACGGGAACAGCTCGGCCGCGAGCAACGCGGTGACCGTGAAGACGAGTGTTCCGGGCGGCGCCGGGGGCATCCCGGAGTACGACAAGGACATCACGAAGGTCGACCTCGGCTGGGCGGCAGACTTCCTGCCGAACGGCAACGCGCTGGTGACCGAGCGGGACCGGTTCGAGATCCTGCTCGTGACGCCGTCCGGCCAGAAGACCACGCTGGGCCAGGTGCCGGGCGCGGTGACCACCACCGGCGAAGGCGGCGTTCTCGGCCTCGCGATCTCGCCGAACTGGGCGAGCGACCACGCGGTCTACGTCTACCACACGGCTTCCGGCGACAACCGGATCGTCAGGATGACCTACGACGGCACCACGCTGTCCTCGACGTCGACGCCGGTGCTCACCGGGATCGCGAAGAACCGCTACCACAACGGCGGCCGGATCAGGTTCGGCCCGGACGGCAAGCTCTACGCCACCGTGGGCGACGCGAAGAACAGTGACAACGCGCAGAACAAGAGCTCGCTCAACGGGAAGATCCTGCGGCTCAACAGCGACGGTTCGGCGCCGAGCGACAACCCGTTCTACGCCACCGGAGGCAACGCGCGGTACGTCTGGAGCTACGGCCACCGCAACCCGCAGGGCCTGGCCTGGGACTCGCGCGGCCAGCTGTGGGCAGCGGAGTTCGGCGAGAGCAGCCTGGACGAGCTCAACCTGATCCAGAAGGGCGGCAACTTCGGCTGGCCGAGCTGCGAAGGCACGCAGGGCAGCTGCAGCGGCTTCATCGCGCCGAAGAAGACCTGGCCGACGTCGCAAGCCGGGCCGTCCGGCGTGGAGATCGTCAACGACTGGATCTACATCGCCGGCGTCACGGGCAAGCAGCTGTTCGCCACCCAGATCACCGCGGCGGGCACGGGTGTCGGCACGGTGTCGACGCTGTTCTCCGGCCGCTGGGGCCGGCTGCGCTCGGTGACGAAGACGCCCGACGGCGGGCTCTGGCTGACGTCCACGAACAACGACATGAACGGCGGCACGCCGACGGTCCTGGACAACGTGATCGTGCGGCTGAAGTTCCCCGCCGCCCCCTGACCGCGGCTGGGGTGACCGGAGCGGCGCCGGTCACCTCAGCCGCGCTTCACACCGGCTCGGCGGTGACCCGCTCGAGGTGGGCGTCCACGTCGAAGCCGTGCTCCTCCAGCCGGCGGCGGGCGAGCAGGCGTTCGTCGGCGGTGAACAGCGTCTCGTACTCCGGGCGGAGCATCGTCGCCTCGGAGCTGCGGGCGAGCTGGTTCTTCTCCCAGAGCAAGGCGAACCCGCCCGCGGTCCCGGCGCCGCGCAGCAGCCGCCGTGCGGCCTCGACACCGCCGTGCTCGCGGACCATTCGCTCGAATTGGAGCGGCCGGTAGCCGTAGTCGGTGGCGAGGACGCGGCAGCCGTCGAGCAGGTCATCCGTGAACCGCCGGGCCAGCCGCCGGTCGGCGACGGGGACGGTTTCGGGCAAGTCGGACATTCGACACCTCTCGACGGGACACTATCTTGTTGAGTCGCGCGAGAGCCCCGTTTCGCTACGCCGTAGCGCCGGAAACTGTCGGTGCTTTGTGCCAGGCTGCGGGCATGCGCACCGTGGTCCACGGCGATGTCCACGTCCACTATGGACAGATCTACGTGCTCAGCGAGGGGGATGATCCGTTCGAAGGCGACCTGACGGCGTGTTTCGCCGGGCAGCGCAACGGGCTGTGCGGCGCCGCGTCCCCCGGGGTGTTGTTCCTGATCACCGGGCTGCACACCGGGACCGTGGGGTTCACCGCCGAGGTGCACGACACCGAGCCGCCCGACGCCGGCGGGGAGGACGTCGTCGAGGCACCGTTCCGCGTGGAGGGTCCGGCCCGGCTGGAGACCTGGGGCGGCGGGGACTGGTGGGACCTCGAACTGCCGCCGGGCGACTACCGCGTCCGCTACGGCGGTTACGGGATGGACGCGGGCCGCGAGCTCGACACCCGGCTGGACGGCGAACCCGGGCAGGACCGCTACCTGCTGCAGTTCTGGCCCGCACCACCGGCGCCTGACATCGTTGTCCGGCAGCACAGCGCGATCGCCGCGTACTGGCACGGTTTCGCGCGGGAGCAACCGACATCCGAGGAGCACGCGGCGGCCAAGGCGCGCGTCCGGGAGGCGCGTGAGCGCGAGGAAGCGGAGGCCCACGCGCTGGCCCGGCACGAGCGGCTGCTGCGGGAGTGGGGTGGTTCCCTGCCGCCCGAACGCCTCCTGAACCTGCCGCACACCCTGCGTGAACTGGCCAAACAGGACCGCGGGTTCATCGCGGACGCGACCGGTGCCGCGCCGGAGGTGCAGCACGCACTGGCGCGCCGGCTGGCCCGTCACGCGTTCTCGGTGGCCGGCCTGGACGGCGTCGCCTGGATCGCCGAGGGGTTGCGCGCGCTCGACGAAGGTCGCGCGCTGCCGCCGCCGTTCGGCGAGCGGGCGGCGGCGTGGGACCGCCTGCTGTCGGATCCCGACGTGCCGCACACCCTGGTCCGCACCCCGGACGGGCGGCACGACAACGCGCTGCAGCAGGCCATGGCGTTCCCGGCGATCTTCGCCGCGGCGAAGCCGGACCCGTTGCAGGCGTTGGGCGAGACGCTGTCGGCGGCGTTGGTGACCCACGGCGGCGACAGCGCGGCGCTGTTCACCTGGGCACGGGTGGCCCTCGCCGAGCTCACCAGCCGAACAGGCGGTCCATGATCCGGGCGCAGCGGGCGGTCATCGCCGCCGCGTCCTCGTCCGGGCGGTCGATCCACCAGCTGATCAGCGAGTCGACCACACCGGTCCAGACCTGGGCGATGGCCTCGATGTCGACCGGGTCGGCCAGGCCACGGGACGTCATCAGCTGCGTCGCGCCGAGGAGGGCGAAGGCGTCCAGCCGGTGCCGGTAGTCCGCGGCCGCGGTGGCGATGTCGCCGCTGCCCGGCACGGTCGCGTCGCGCAGGAGGCGCCAGGCGTAGCGATCGTGGTCGAAGGTCGTGAAGATCGCCGAAAGCACCTTGAGCGGCATCCGCTCGGGCTCGCCGCCGGCGGCCATGGTCGTCGCGACACCCTCGGTCAGCCGGTCGCCCGCGCGGTGCAGGCAGGCGAGGTACAGGCCGTCCTTCGAGCCGAAGTACTGGTACAGCAAGGGTTTCGTAACGCCGACCCGGCGCGCGATCTCGGCCATCGACGCGCCCGCGTACCCCGCCCGGCCGAACTCCTCGGTCCCGGCGACGACGAGCTGCGCCTCGCGCTCTTCGCGGGGCATGCCCTTGGTCCCCACCGGTCTTGACTCCGTCACGGTCCAGACCCTACCGTGCGTGAAGTGACCCTCGGGTAAGTTACCACTAGGTCAGATCACTCTAGGAGGCGACGTGGCCGAGTTCCTGGCGCACCTGCGCGACCCCGTGCTGTTCGCGGTACCGGTGTTCCTGCTGTTCGTGACGATCGAGATCGTCGCCGTGCACGTGCTCGGCCACGACGACAACGTCATCGGCTACAGCCCCGCCGACACCCGCACGAGCATGCTGATGGGCACGGTCGCGGTCGGCGTCAACGCGCTGTTCCGGCTGGTGATGCTGGTCGTCTTCGCGGCGCTGTTCGAGCTGGCGCCGGTGCGGTTCGACCCGCGCGACTGGTGGACGTGGGTGCTCATGCTGCTGGGCCAGGAGCTGGTGTTCTACGCCTACCACCGGGCGAGCCACCGCGTCCGGCTGCTGTGGGCCGGGCACCAGGTGCACCACTCGAGCGAGCACTACAACTTCTCGACGGCGCTGCGCCAGAAGTGGACCCCGTACTTCCAGCTGCCGTTCTGGTCGGTGCTGGCGCTGTGCGGGATCCCGCCGTGGATGATCCTGACCGGCCTGTCGATCGACCTCGTGTACCAGTTCTTCGTGCACACCGAGAAGATCGGCAAACTGCCGCGCTGGTTCGAATACGTCTTCAACACCCCGTCCCACCACCGCGTCCACCACGGCAGCGACGCGGAATACCTCGATGCCAACTACGGCGGGATCTTCATCCTGTGGGACAGGCTGTTCGGCAGTTTCGTACCGGAGGGCAAGCGCCCGACGTACGGGCTGACGAAGAACGTCGGCTCGTACAACCTGCTGAAGGTCGGCTTCCACGAGTACGGCTCGATCCTGCGGGACCTGCGCGGGGCCCGGAACTGGCGCGAGCGCACGGGTTTCGTGCTCGGACCGCCTGGCTGGCAGCCCGCCGGAACCCGCGCGCTCGCGAACGCCGGGTGACCGCGCGGGTGTAACACCGGGGACGGCCGTCCGACTGGAGGAGGTGCACCCGCCGGGACCACGGCGGGCTCCGCCGAGACGATCACCCGGGAGCGCAGTGACGATCGCCATCACCTTCGAGGGCAGCACCGGCCCCGACGACCTCCCCGGATGGCTGGCCCTGGAAGAGGATCTGCGCGGCCGGCTCCGGACGATGTCCGGCCAGGCCGCCCCCGAAACCATGGGCTGGGACGTCGTCGTCGCGGCGGCGGTCGCCGCGGTGCCCGTCCTGGCGCGCTCGATCTGCGGGTACCTGGTCGAACGCGACCGGCTGCGGAAGGGCGACCTGCACCTCTCCTACACCGACGACGGCCGAGAGGTGAACCTCCGCCTCACCGGCGCCACCGACCCGGCCGCGCTGGCCGAAACCCTGCTGGCGCACCGTTCGGTGACCATCACCGAGGACGGCGATGCGCCTTCCCGTCCCTGAGTCCTCGCACGCCGTCCTCATCGGCACGACCACGTACTCGGGCTCGTTCGCCGCGCGCCCGCTGCCCGCCGTGGCCAACAACGTCACCGACCTGGCGGCCGTGCTCACCGACGAGCAGTACGGCGGCTTCCTCGCCGAGAACTGCACGTCGGTGCTGGACGAGGACGACCGCAACGCGATCCTGCGGGCGGTCCGCGCCGCCGCGGCGCGGGCCACCGACGTCCTGCTGGTCTACCTCAGCGGGCACGCGCTGCCGAAGGAACTGGCGAGCAACGAGATCCACCTGCTCCTGCCGGGCAGCGACGACAGCGGCGAGGACTTCTGGTGGAACCACGCGCTGCCGTACTCCGACATCCGCAGGATCGTCCGGGAGAGCCAGGCCGCGTGCCGGATGGTCGTCATCGACACCTGCTTCAGCGGAAGGGCGCTGGCCGAAGCGATGGGCAAGGCCGACGGCGAGGCGTTCGTCGTCTCCGGTTCGTACGTGCTGGCCTCGGCCGGCAGCAACATCCACGCCGTCGCACCGGCCGGGGCCCGGTACACCGCGTTCACGGGGGTGCTCATCGACCTGCTGACCAACGGCATCGACGACCCGTCGCCCGAGCTGTCGCTGCCCCGGATCTTCCCCCGGCTGCGCCAGACCCTGCTGTCGGCCGGGTACCCGGAACCCGATCACAGCGCCACCAGGACGGTCGACCAGAAGGCCGTGGTCCGCAACCGGGCCGCGCTCATCGCGCGGGACCTGGCGCCCGACGTGATCACCGACCTGGGCAGCGACGTCAACACGATCATCGTGCGCGGCCTGCAACGCCTGGAGGACCTCTACGACCAGGGCACCCGGTCGGTGCGGGACCGGATCCGGTCGGAGGTCCTGCGGTTGCTCGACCACGACAGCAAGATCGTCTCGCAGGAGGCCGGGCGCCTCTACGACCTCATCCGCGCCTGGGAGGACGATCCGGGCGGGCCCGCCGAGCCGAAGCGCCCCGGGCGCCTGCGCGGCGCGCTGACCGACCCGTGGCTGGGCGCGTCCGCGGTGGTCCTGGCGCTGGTCGCGGGCGCGGTCCTGTGGTGGACCGGCCTGCCCGCCGGGCTCGCGGCCGCGGTGGCGGCCCCGCTCGCGCTGCTCGGCTACGCGGCCGCGATCGCGGTCGCCGTGTTCTCCACGCCTCCCGAGAAGGACTGACAACGATGCGGAAACGCGCACTCGCCCTGAGCTCGGCGGTGCTGGTGGTCGCGGTGGCCACGACCATCGCGGCGATCACCCTGCACCCCGGCCCGGGCCCGGAACCCACGCCGTCCGCCGCGGCCGCGGCTTCGACCGTGCCCCAGGCCGCCGTCTCCGGGACCGAGCTGTGGCCCGTCGCCGGCAAGACGCTGCGGGTCGGGTTCAACGGCGAGATCCCGGGGTGGAGCTACCCGGACACCGACCCGAAGGGTTTCGACGTCGACCTGGCGCACTACCTCGCCGGGCAGTTCGGCTTCACGGTCGTGCCGGTGGCGCTCACCCCGTACGACCGGGAAGGCGCGCTGCTGCGCGGCGAGGTCGACCTGGTCGTCGCCAACTACTCGATGGACGGGAACAGCACGACCGACCCGAGGAAGAGCCGCCGGGACTTCGTCAGCTTCGCCGGGCCGTACTTCATCGACCGGTCCGGGCAGATGGTCGACAGCGGCAAGCTGGCGGCCATCACCGGCCAGACCAAGCTGCTCTACCCCCGGCACACCTGCGTCACCAAGGGCACCACGGCCGCGGACAAGCTCGGCGCCCAGGCGAAGGACACCCTCGCCGAGTGCCTGGACCCCTTCCTCGACGTCGACGACCGCCAGTTCGACGCCGTGGAAACCGACGAGGCGATCCTGCTCTCCGTCGCCAACTTCAAGAAGGCCAAGGTCGACCCCGCCTACTGGGACAACGGATCCCTGGTCAACCCGAAGGAGTTCTACGGGGTGGGCCTGCGCAAGAGCGACTCGAAGGCGTGCATCGAGTTCACCACGAAGATCCAGGACTTCGTGCACTCGGACGCCTGGCAAACCTCCTACGACGCCCTGCACATCAAGACGACCATTCCGCACCGTCCGGAGCGCACGGACCACCCGTACTGCTGAAGGATCGCCCGCCGCGCTCCCGAGGGCTCGCGACGGGCGATCACCGGACAGCGCCTACGCGGTGTCCTGCAGGTCCAGCTCGTTCTCCGGGCGCAGCGTCACCGGCAGGCTCGCCAGTGGCTGGCGCTGCGGGGACGTCAGGTCCGTCAGCACCAGTTCGCGCTCGACGCCGTCGGTGGACGTGCCTCGCTGGAACTGGGCCAGGATGGTCGCCGGCGGGATGGCCGTCACCAGGCGGCCGTAGCGTTCCAGGCGGTCGAACAGGGTCTGCATGATCTGGCCCGACATCCGGCCCAGTGCCTGGGTGCTCTGGTGGCGGTGCACGCGGTGGCCCAGGTCGACCTGGGCGAGCGCGTCGAGGCCGCGCAGTTCCAGCAGGTCGATCAGGTGGCCGATCTCGACGCCGTAGTTCACGACGAACGGGATGCTCTCCAGCACCTCGCGCCGGCCGGCGTACTCGCCCGCCAGCGGCTGGACGAAACCCGACAGCTCGGGCCAGAACATGTTGATCAGCGGCCGCGCGACGAGCTCGGTGACGCGGCCACCGCCCTCGGGCTCGCTGCCCGCCGCGCCGTTGAGCGGGCGGTGGTAGAAGCCCTTGACGTAGGCCACCGACGGGTCGGTGAGCAGCGGGCCGAGCAGCCCCGTGACGTAGTCGGTGGTGAAGTCGTACAGGTCGCCGTCGACGAAGACCACCAGGTCGCCGGTCGTCGCCGCGACGCCCTTCCACAGGGCCTCGCCCTTGCCCTGCAGCCCGTCGAGGGCCGGGAACACGGCGTCCTGCGCGACGACCCGCGCGCCGGCCGCCGCGGCCACCTCGGCGGTGGCGTCGGTCGAGTGGCTGTCGACGACCAGGATCTCGTCGACCAGCCGGTGGTTTTCGTGAAGTTCTTCGCGGATGGCGGTGACGATCGCGCCGACCGTCGTCTCCTCGTTGCGCGCGGGGATGACCACCGAGACGGTCGTGCCGCGTTTGGCTTCGACCAGCTGTTCCGCGGTCCAGTCGTCGGCCCTGCTGCTGCGCCGGGCGAGCCAGGTGCCGACCTCCGGCGACACCTGCAGCTGCGCGCGGTCATTGCTGTTCCGGCTCGTGCGCATGCGTTCCCCTTCCCTCGTTCGGCGTACTCCCTCCCGACCGAGGTTCGACGCGCCGCGTTTCGGCGACCACTCCCCCGTGCTACCGGGGTGTTACGAGTTCGACCGGACGGCACCGATCCCGTTAACCGCACCGGACGGAAACCGGCTGACCAGCACGGCCCCGCGCCCTAGGCTCACCGCCGATGAGCCAGTACCTCACGATCGACGGCCACTGCGTGTGGAACCCGGCCAACGGGCCCGGTGACCCCGACGACCACCCGATCGACGGCCCGGTCTTCGCGGAGTTCGCCGACGCCCTGGTCGCCGGGTACCGCGCGACCTCGCACCCGATCAGCCGGGCGTTGCTCGAAGGGTTCGTGGCGACGGCCGCCGTCCTGGCCCGCCGCGGCGGCTGCGCGCTGCCCGCGCTCGACGGCCCGGCGGGGACGTCGACGCGCGACATCCCCGGTGGCGGAGCGGCGGGACCGGATCGGCTGGCGGAGCTGATGGCCGAGTACGCACGGGCGATGCCGGCGTGATCGAGCCGAACCGGCCGTTCCGGTGGGACCTGCTGCGTCCCGACCACCTCGGCTCCCTCCTGGACGGGGTGCCCGAGCCCGATCTGTGGTTCCTCGACGACCTCGCCGACTGCGCCGCGAAGGTGCTCGCGCGGTCCGGGGACGGGGACCTGTACTTCGTCGGCCGGTCCGGGGACTCCGTGTTCGACCTGCTCGGCGGCGCGCTGCCGGACCCGGCGCGGCTGCACCTGCTGCCGCTGTCCACCGCGTTCGTGGACCACCCCCTCTTCGACCGCCTCCACCCGGCCGAGGTGGCGCAGCTGCGGGCGAACCTCGCCGCGCACGGGCTCACGCCCGGCCTGCTCGCCCGGGGGTCGAAGCCGGTCGTCCTCGTCGACGTGGTGTCGTCCGGCGGGACGTTCGGGAAGCTGCTGGACATCCTGCGGGACTGGGCCGCCGACGAAGGCGCGGACCGGGCCGCGATCCGCCGCCGGCTCCGGATCGTCGGCTTGACCCGGCGCACGCACACCAGCCCGAACACCCGGCGCTGGCAGCAGCACGCCGGCTGGGCCCAGGACGTGACGATCCGGAACGTGTCCGTCGAGACCGCCCTGTTCGGCTACCTCGCCGACCGCCAGCAGAAGCTCACGCGCTCCTTCGGCCGGGACCTGTGGGCCGCCGAAGGGGTCCGCTCCCCCGGCCGCGACCACCGCACCCGGCGGGCGCTGGCCGAGGCGGTCGCGATCGTCGAAGCCGGACGCTCACCGGCCGTGCGCGCACAACTCGCCCGTGTGCTGCGCCGCGAACCCGCGATCGCCGAACCCTGGCTGCGGGACCTCGTCAGGCGTCTTCCTCTTCTTCCAGCATCTCCGGGGTGACCGCGGACTCGGTGTCCGGGATGCTCAGGTCCTTCGCCCGCTTGTCCGCCATCGCCAGCAGCCGGCGGATGCGGCCGGCGACCGCGTCCTTCGTCATCTGCGGGTCCGACAGCTGGCCCAGCTCCTCCAGCGACGCCTGCCGGTTGGACAGCCGGAGCTTGCCCGCCGCCAGCAGGTGATCCGGGGCGGTGTCGCCGAGGATCTCCAGGGCGCGCTCGACCCGGGCCGCCGCCGCGACGGCCGCGCGGGCCGAACGGCGCAGGTTCGCGTCGTCGAAGTTGGCCAGCCGGTTCGCCGTCGCGCGGACCTCGCGGCGCATCCGGCGTTCCTCCCACTGCAGCACGCTCGCGTGCGCGCCCAGGCGGGTCAGCAGCGCGCCGATCGCGTCACCGTCGCGGACCACCACGCGGTCGGCGCCGCGGACCTCGCGCGACTTCGCCTGGATGCCCATCCGCCGGGCCGCGCCGACGAGCGCCAGCGCCGCCTCCGGACCCGGGCACGTCACCTCGAGCGACGACGAACGGCCCGGCTCCGTCAGGGAACCGTGGGCGAGGAACGCCCCCCGCCACGCCGCTTCCGCGTCGGCCACGCCGCCGGACACCACGGCCGCGGGCAGGCCGCGCACCGGGCGGCCGCGCTGGTCGATCAGCCCGGTCTGGCGGGCCAGGCCTTCCCCGTCCTTCACCACGCGCACCACGTACCGCGTCCCCTTGCGCAGCCCGCCGCTGGCGGTGATGACGTGGACGTCCGAATGGTGGCCGTAGAGCTCGTGGATCTCCTTGCGCAGCCGTCGCGCGACCGAGCCCGTGTCCAGCTCCGCCTCGACGACCACCCGGCCGGCCACGATGTGCAGCCCGCCGGCGAAGCGAAGCAGCGACGCGACCTCCGCCCGGCGCGGCCCGACCTTCGTGATCTCCAGCCGGCTCAGTTCGTCCTTCACCGCGGCGGTCATCGCCATTACTGCCCCTCCCTGCCTTTCGCTCCTCCCCCGTGCTCCCCGCCCCTGCCGAGACCGAGAGCCTCCCGCATGCATCGCGCGAGCGCATCAGGATCATGCCGTCCCGCCACTTCCGGGTCGCCCACCGCCCCCAGGTGGGCCCGGCCGCCGAGCCGCTCGGCCGCGCGCCGGAGATTCGCCGGGTCGGGGACCGAATCGCGGTCCGCGATCACCGCGTCCACCCGCAGATCGGGTGCGTGCTCGGAGAGTACGTCGAGGTGCCGCTCCGGTGAGAACCCGGCGGTTTCCCCCGGCTGGGGGACAAGGTTGAGCACGAGCACCTTCGTCGCCGACGTCTTCACGAGCGCGTCGTGCAGTCCGGGCACCAGCAGGTGAGGTAAAACGCTCGTGAACCACGAGCCCGGGCCGAGGAAGACGACGTCGGCGTTCAGCACCGCCTCCACCGCTTCGGCACAGGCGAGCGGCGCCCGCCCACCCGGCGCGCGCAGGCTGACGCGCTGCACCTGCCCCGGCGTCGAGGCCACCGCGACCTGGCCGCGGATCGTGCGCAGCGCCGAGGGGTCTTCGCTGTCGAGGCCGCTGACCTGACCTTCGATCTCCAGCGGCTCCGGGGACATCGGCAGCACCCGGCCGGAGACGCCCATCAGCCGGCAGGCCTCGTCGAGCGCGGCGACCGGATCGCCGAGCACCTCGAACAGCCCCGCCAGCAGCAGGTTCCCGACCGCGTGCCCGGCCAGCGCGCCGTCACCGCCGAAGCGGTGCTGGAACACCTCGGCCCAGAGCGTGCCGCCGTCCTCCGCGGCGAAGGCGGCGAACGCCTGCCGGAGGTCGCCCGGCGGCAGCAGGCCCAGTTCGCGCCGCAGCCGGCCGGACGACCCGCCGTCGTCGGCCACGGTGACGATCGCGGTGACGTCGGGGGTCACCCGCCGCACCGCGGACAACGTGGCGTGCAGTCCGTGGCCGCCCCCGAGGGCGACCGCCCGCACGTTATTCACGACCAAGGTCGCGGTGCACCACCTTCACGGCCATTCCGTCCTCTTTGGACAGACGCTGGGCGAGCTCGACCGACAGCGCCACACTGCGGTGCTTCCCGCCGGTGCAGCCGACGGCCAGCGTCAGGTACCGCTTGCCCTCGCGCTTGTAGCCGGCGCCGATGAGCCGCAGCAGCTGGTGGTAGCGGTCGAGGAACTCCTCGGCCCCCTCCTGCGAAAGGACGTAGTTGCGGACCTCGCCGTCGAGGCCCGTGTGCTCGCGCAGCTCCGGGATCCAGAACGGGTTCGGCAGGAACCGGACGTCCATCACCAGGTCCGCGTCCATCGGCAGGCCGTACTTGTAGCCGAACGACAGCACGGTGACGCGGGTCTGGGTGCTCGCCTCGGAGCCGAACGCGTCCTCGATCTTGGCGCGCAGGTCGTGCACCGACAGCGACGACGTGTCGAGCACCAGGTCGGCCTCCTCACGCAGCGGCTCCAGCAGCGTCCGCTCCGCGGTGATGCCGTCGGCGAGCCGGCCGTCACCCTGCATCGGGTGCCCGCGCCGGACGGCCTCGAAGCGCCGCACCAGCACGGCGTCGGTCGCCTCCAGGAACAGCACCCGCGGCTTGTAGCCCCGGGCGTCCAGGTCCTTGATCACCGAGGCCAGGTCGTCGGTGAACGCGCGCGAGCGCACGTCCATGACGACGGCGACCTTGGTGATCGCGCCGCGCGCCTGCGCGCCCAGCTCGACCATCGTGGCGATCAGCTCCGGGGGCAGGTTGTCCACGACGAACCAGCCCAGGTCCTCCAGGCACTTGGCCGCGGTGCTGCGGCCCGCCCCGGACAGCCCGGACACGACCGCGACCTCCATGCCGGACCCGCGGATCTCCTCTTGCGCACTCACAGTCTTTCCCTACTCCCCTGCTTTCGGACCCGCACCGGACTCCCCGGCCAGCGCGGCGACCACGGCCTCCGCGGTGCGCCTGCCGAAGCCGGGCACCGCCTCGATCTCTTCGATCCTGGCCTGCTTGAGCTTCTTCACCGAGCCGAAGTGCTTGATCAGCGCGGTGCGGCGAGCCTGCCCCAGCCCGGGCACACTGTCCAATTCGGACGTCTGCAGCCGCTTGGAGCGCTTCTCGCGGTGGTAGGTGATGGCGAAGCGATGCGCCTCGTCACGGAGTCGCTGCAGCAGGAACAGCCCCTCCGACGTCCGCGGCAGGATCACCGGATCGGGGTCGGCGGGCAGCCACACCTCTTCGAGCCGCTTCGCCAGCCCCACCACGGAAATGTCGGTGATGCCGAGCTCGGCCAGCACGTCCGCCGCCGCCGTGGCCTGCGGGCCCGCGCCGTCGACGACCAGCAGGTTCGGCGGGTAGGCGAACTTGCGCGGCCGCCCGGTCTCCGGGTCGAGACCCGGCTTCGACGAGTCGATCGGGACGTCGGCCCCCTCGGCCGTTTCCTTGAGGTAGCGGTTGAACCGCCGCCGCACGACCTCGGCGATCGACGCGACGTCGCCCTCTTCGGCCGCCTCGCGCAGCGCGAAGCGGCGGTACTCGGACTTGCGCGCCAGCCCGTCTTCGAAGACGACGAGCGACGCCACGACGTCACTGCCCTGGATGTGGCTGATGTCGATGCACTCGATGCGCAGCGGCGCGGTGTCGAGAGCCAGGAACTCCTGCAGCTCGGTGAGCGCCGCCGACCGCGCGGTGAGGTCGCCGGCGCGGCGCAGCTTGTGCTGGGTGAACGCCTCGCCCGCGTTGCGCTCCACGGTCTCGGCCAGCGCCTTCTTGTCGCCGCGCTGGGGCACCCGCACCTGCACCCGCGAGCCGCGCAGGCCGGTCAGCCACTCCGAGAGCGCCTCGGCGTCCGCGGGCAGCTCCGGGACGAGGACCTCGCGCGGGACGGCCGGGCCGGCGTCGACGTCGTCACGGGCCTCGAGCTCGGCCTGCTCGCCGTAGAACTGCGTGATGAAGTGGTCGACCAGCGCCGGGACGTCCATCTCCTCGGCCTTGTCGATGACCCAGCCGCGCTGGCCGCGGACCCGGCCGCCGCGCACGTGGAAGACCTGGACGGCGGCCTCGAGGTCGTCGTGGGCGAACGCCACGACGTCGGCGTCCGTGCCGTCGCCGAACACCACGGCCTGCTTCTCCATGGCGCGGCGCAGCGCGCCGAGGTCGTCACGCAGCCGGGCGGCGCGCTCGAACTCCAGCTCCTCGGACGCGGCCGCCATCTCGGCTTCGAGGCGCTTGATCATGACGTCGGTCTTGCCCGCCAGGAAGTCGCAGAAGTCCTCGACGATGTCGCGGTGCTCGTCGGCCGAGACGCGGCCCACGCACGGCGCCGAGCACTTCTCGATGTAGCCGAGCAGGCAGGGACGGCCGATCTGGCCGTGGCGCCGGAACACCCCGGCCGAGCAGGTGCGCGCCGGGAACACCCGCAGCAGCAGGTCGAGCGTCTCGCGGATGGCCCACGCGTGCGAGTACGGCCCGAAGTACCGGACGCCCTTCTTGCGCGCGCCGCGGTAGACGTGCAGGCGCGGGAACTCCTCGTTCAGCGTCACCGCGAGGACCGGGTAGCTCTTGTCGTCGCGGTAGCGGACGTTGAACCGCGGGTCGAACTCCTTGATCCAGTTGTACTCGAGCTGGAGCGCCTCGACCTCGGTGGTGACGACGGTCCATTCGACGCTCGCGGCCGTGGTGACCATCTGCCGGGTGCGCGGGTGCAGGCCGGAGAGGTCGGCGAAGTACGAGTTCAACCGGCTGCGGAGGCTTTTCGCCTTGCCCACGTAGATGACCCGCCTGGCCGCGTCGCGGAACTTGTACACGCCAGGGGCGTCCGGGATGCTCCCCGGCGAGGGACGGTAGGTGGTCGGGTCAGCCACGCCCACAAGACTATGGCTCACCCCCGACAGTTCTCGCGGCCCCCCGGCTCGCCCGCCGGAAGTAGGGTGATCGCCGCCTTCCGACTTTGGTGGGTGTCCCCCTGCGTGACGCGGTGGTTACTTTCCGACCCGGCAGGTTCGGGTCCCATCCGAAAGGATCACCACCGTGAGCTTTCTCCGTGTCCTTGGTGCCGCTTCGGCGGCCGCCGTCGCGCTGACCCTCGCGGGTGGCGCCGCCGCTTCGGCCGGCGTCCAGCCGAACATCGTCGGCGGCACGACCGCTCCCACGGTCTCGTGGGGCGCGCAGGTGTACGTCAACACGCCCGGCCGTGACTTCCAGGGCTTCAACTGCTCCGGCACGGTCATCGCGTCGCGCTGGGTGATGACCGCGGTGCACTGCCTCGACGAGGACGGCTCGGGCATGCACGTCAAGGTCGGCACCAACACGCTGTTCTCCGGCACGCAGATCGCCGTCGACGGCAAGTACGAGTCCCCCAACGGCGACATCGCGCTGCTGCACCTGGCCTCGGCGACCAGCGCCGGGCCGATCTCGCTGGGCAGCGCGGACCCGTCGACCGGCAGCACCAACCAGCTCTACGGCTGGGGCCGCACCACCCCGACCGGCCCGCCGGCCTCGGCGCTGAAGGTGGCGAACGTCCAGGTCACCGGCCGCTCGTCGGACGCCTACGGCGGCCGCGCGATCCAGAGCGTCGGCGTCAACGGCTCGGCCTGGAAGGGCGACTCGGGCGGCCCCGAGGTCTCGAACGGCGTCCAGGTCGGCGTCGCCTCCACCGTGCAGAACCAGAGCGGGACCAACACGCGCGGCACGAACAACTACGCGAGCGTGGCTTCGAGCCGGTCCTGGATCCGGTCGACCGCGGGCGTCTGAGGGCTCTTCCGGGAGGGGCGGCGCTTTCGTGCCGCCCCTTTCCTGTCGGTGGGTTGTGGGAAACTCGCGGCATGCGGATCGTCACCTGGAACGTGAACTCCATCGTCCCCCGACTGCCCCGGGTCCTGGAGTTCCTGGAGCAGACCGCGCCGGACGTGCTGTGCCTGCAGGAGCTGAAGAACACGACGGAGAAGTTCCCGGCCGCCGAGGTCGAGGCGCTCGGGTACGAGGTCGCCGCGTACGGGCTCGGGCGCTGGAACGGCGTCGGCATCGTGTCGCGGGTGGGCCTGTCGGACGTGGTGCGCGGCCTCCCGGACGAGCCGGCCTTCGAGGGCGCCGCCGAGGCGCGCGCGATCGGCGCGACGTGTGGCGGGGTGCGAGTGTGGTCGGTGTACGTGCCCAACGGGCGCGAGCCGGACAACCCGCACTACGCGTACAAGCTGGAGTGGCTGGAGTCGTTGCGGACGCTGGCTTCGTCGGAGCTGTCAGACGGGCCGTTCGCGGTGCTGGGCGACTTCAACGTGGCCCCGACCGACGCGGACGTCTGGGACATCGCGGTGTTCGCGGAGTCGACCCACGTGACGCCCCCGGAGCGCGAAGCCCTGGCGCGGCTGCGGAAGCTGGGCCTGACGGACGTCTTCCCGAGGCCGCTGAAGTACGACCACCCGTTCACGTACTGGGACTACCGGGCGGGCAACTTCCCCAACAACAAGGGCATGCGCATCGACCTGGTGTACGGGAACACGGCGTTCACGGACGCGGTGACCGACTCCTATGTGGATCGCAACGCGCGGAAGGGGAAGGGCCCGTCGGACCACGCACCCATCGTGGTGGACCTGACTCTCTGACCCCCGCCCCGGTTGGTGAGAGCCGTGAATGGCCCATTGAGGGACTCTAAGTCCCTCAATGGGCCATTCACGGACTTGCTCGGCTGGGGCACCGCGTAACCAGGCCGCGCCGACCGCCGGTCACGCCGCACGTTGCGGGGGCGCCGTCCACAGGCAGTCCTCGTAGCCGACCTCGGCTCCGCACCACCGCAGTTCGAGCTGTCGTCGTACCAAGCCGGTTCTTCCTCGGGCAGGCCGGCACACGCGGGCACCGGAACAGCTCGTCGGAAGACCGAACGTCAGCCGCCCGTCGCCGCGCGGTGCAGTTTTCGCAGTGCTCGTACCGCTTCCACCGCTCGGGCCCGGTCCACCGACTGGACGGCCATCACCGCGTGGTACTCGTCCTCCGGCAGTTCCAGCCTGGCCCAGGACGCGCCGTCCGGGAAGCTCACCGAGAGGACCTCGCTCCACGCGAAATGGCGGGTGATCAGGACGTTGCGGACCTCGATGCCCTCGTCGTCGGCCCGGACGCGGGCGATCGCGAACAGCATCACGCCGCACGCCAGCAGGATGCCGATGCCGACCATCGCGGCTTGGTCGGAGCGCTGGAAGCGGACGCCCGTGTCGCCGTTGCGCAGCAGCACCGCCACCACGATGAACACCGCCAGCAGCGCCACCGCCAGCACGCTGCACATGATCAGCGCGCGCCGCGGGCGGATCACCAAGGTCGACGAAGTACTCACGCTCACACGAAACCCCGCTCGGTCCACGGCTGGCGCAGGCTCCGCAGCACGTGCGCGCTGTCCAGCGCCGCCACCGTCGCCTCGTAGCCCTTGTCCTCTTTCGCGCCCGGACGGCCCGAGCGGTCCAGGGCCTGCTCTTCCGTGTCGCAGGTGAGGACGCCGTTGCCGACCGGGGTGCTCTCGTCGAGCGCCACCCGGGTCAGGCCGGCCGTCACCGCGTCGCACACGTACTCGAAGTGCGGGGTGCCGCCGCGGATGACCACGCCCAGCGCGACGACCGCGTCGTGGTTGCGGGCCAGGGCCTGCGCCACCACCGGGAGCTCGATCGCTCCGGCGACGCGGACGACCGTCGGCTCCTCCTCCAGCTCCGCTTCCTTGGCCGCGAACAGGGCCCGCTCCAGCAGGACGTCGGTGATCGCGGCGTTCCACTTGGTGGACACGATGCCGAGCTTCAGCGACTTGCAGTCGGAGAGGTCCAGCTTGAGGTCGGGACGGCCTTCGCCGCTCACAGCGCTCCTCCGTCGGGGTGCTCGTTGCCCGCGCCGACCTGGTCGTAGTGCTCCAGCTGGGCCAGGTCGTGGCCCATCCGGTCGCGCTTGGTCCGCAGGTAGCGCAGGTTCTCCGGGTTCGGCGAGATCGGCAGCGGCACCCGCCCGGTGACGCGCAGGCCGTAGCCCTCGAGACCGATCCGCTTGGCCGGGTTGTTCGACAGCAACCGCATGGTGCGGACGCCGAGGTCGCAGAGGATCTGCGCGCCGGTGCCGTAGTCGCGGGCGTCGGCCGGGACGCCGAGGGCGAGGTTGGCGTCGACGGTGTCGGCGCCGTCGTCCTGCAGCTGGTAGGCCTGCAGCTTGTGCAGCAGGCCGATGCCGCGGCCCTCGTGGCCGCGGATGTAGAGCACGACGCCACGGCCCTCGGCGGCGACGGCCGCGAGCGCGGCGTCGAGCTGGGGGCCGCAGTCGCAGCGCAGCGAGCCGAAGACGTCGCCGGTGAGGCACTCGGAGTGGACGCGGACCAGGATGTCCTGGCCGTCGCCGATCTCGCCGTAGACGAACGCGACGTGCTCGATGCCGTCCAGCAGCGAGTCGTAGCCGACCGCGCGGAACGTGCCCGCGGCCAGCGGGATGCGCGCCTCGGCGACCCGCTCGACCTGCTTCTCGGTGCGGCGGCGGTAGGCGATCAGGTCGGCGATGGTGATGATCGCCAGGTCGTGGTCGGCCGCGAAGACCTCGAGCTCGTCGCGGCGGGCCATGTCGCCCTCGTCCTTCTGCGACACGATCTCGCAGAGCACGCCCGCCGGCGCCAGCCCGGCCATCCGGGCCAGGTCGACCGACGCCTCGGTGTGCCCGGGACGGCGGAGCACGCCGCCCTCCTTCGCGCGCAGCGGGACGACGTGACCGGGACGGCGGAAGTCCTTCGCGGTCGACGCCGGGTCGGCGAGCAGCCGGATCGTGTGCGCGCGGTCGGCGGCCGAGATGCCGGTGCTGATGCCCTCGGCGGCGTCCACCGTGACGCTGTACGCGGTGCCGCGCGCGTCCTGGTTCGTGTGGTACATCGGCGGCAGGTCCAGCCGGTCCGCCTCGGCCTCGGTCAGCGCCACGCAGACGTAGCCCGAGGTGTAGCGGACCATGAAGGCCAGCAGCTCCGGGGTCGCCTTCTCCGCCGCGAAGATGAGGTCGCCCTCGTTCTCGCGGTCTTCGTCGTCGACCACGACGACGGCGCGGCCCGCCGCGACGTCCGCGATCGCCCGCTCGATGGCGTCGGCGTCGAACACCGCCCCGGCACCGCACGGGGTCCAGCCCGCTTCGGGCTCGGCCGAACTCATCTCAGGCTCGCTCATGACCGCTCCTCCGTGCTACCGCCGCCGTCCCGATTCTGCACCTGGTCGCGGATATGCGCCTCGGCCAGCTTTTCGACGTACTTCGCGACCACGTCGACCTCGAGGTTGACCAGGTCGCCGGCCTCCCGGCCGCCGAGCGTGGTCACCTCGAGCGTGGTCGGGATCAGGGCCACCTTGAACTGGTCGGCGGTGATCGCGGCGACGGTCAGGGAGATCCCGTCGACCGCGATCGACCCCTTCTCGACCACGTACCGGGCCAGGTGCCCCGGCAGCGCGAAGGTCGTGACGCCGGTTTCGTCGCGGGAGAGGAACACGCCCGTCCCGTCGACGTGCCCCTGCATGATGTGCCCGCCGAGCCGGCCGCCGGCCGGGGTGGCGCGCTCCAGGTTGACGCGGTCGCCGACGGCGACCTTGGCCAGGCTGGACCGCTGCAGCGTCTCGTGGACGACGTCGACGGTGAACTCGCCGTCCGCCACGTCGACCACCGTCAGGCAGACGCCGCTGACCGCGATCGAGTCGCCGTGGCCGGCGTCGCTGGTCACCAGTGGCCCGCGGACCCGCAGGCGCGCCGCGTTGGTCAGCTGCTCGACCGCGACGACCTCGCCGATCTCCTCGACTATGCCGGTGAACACGTCCGCTGCCTCCTCGTAGCCGGGTCCCTCTCCATCCAACACCCGAGACGCCGGTGCGGCTTCTCCGCCCGCGCCTCGGCGACGGATTCAGCCCGCTCGGACGCGTGCGGCCTGCTCACGCAGGGCGGCGACCGCCTTGCCGGGGTCCGCGGCGCCGTAGACGGCGGACCCGGCGACGAAGCAGTCGACGCCCGCTTCGGCCGCCTGCTCGATGGTGTCGGCGTTGATCCCGCCGTCGATCTCGACGACCAGCTTCAGGTGCCCGGTGTCGACCAGCCGCCGCGCGGTGCGGACCTTGTCCAGGACCTCGGCGATGAACGACTGCCCGCCGAAGCCCGGCTCGACCGACATGACCAGCAGCGTGTCGTAGTGCTTGAGCGCGTCGAGCCACGGTTCGAGCGCGGTGCCCGGCTTGACCGACAGCCCGGCCTTCGCGCCCGCGGCGCGCAAGTTCTTGGCCAGCGCGACCGGGTCCTTCGCGGCCTCGGCGTGCACGGTGACGTTGTAGGCGCCGGCTTCGGCGTACCCGATCGCCCAGCGGTCCGGGTCGTCGATCATCAGGTGGCAGTCGATCGGCACGTCGGTGCTCGCGAGCAGCGCCTTGACCACGGGCAGGCCCAGGGTCAGGTTGGGGACGAAGTGCGCGTCCATGACGTCCACGTGCACCCAGTCGGCGCGGGTGTCGCCGGTGCCGGCCACGGCGGCGATCTCCTCGCCGAGCCGGGCGAAGTCCGCGGACAGGATGCTGGGGGCGATCAGGGGTCGGTCTGCCACGTCCCGAGTGTAGGAGGCCACTGCTAACGGTCGCTAACCGGTTGTGACCAGAATCTGGCTCCCGAGAGGGAAGTCACCCGTCTCCGGCCGCCCTACGCTCGCCGCATGCCCGGATTCCTCAAGTCCCTGACGCGGATCGGCAGCTACCGCAGCCTGCTCCACGCCGCCGCGGGTGCCGCCATCGCGGTGCCGGTGGCCCCCTTCGCCCTCGCCGTCGCCGTGTCCGTCGACGCCGACTCCCGGATCCGCGCGCTCCTCGCCCTGGTCGCCCTCGCCGTCCTGATGGGACTGCTGGGGTTGCTGGGACCGGTGCGGCGCCTCGGTGTCGGCCTGGCGAACACCCTGCTCGGCACCCGGATCCCCGCACCCGCCGGCCGGCCGGACGCCGAGTCGCGGCTGCGGTCGGGCCTGTGGCTCGCGCTGCACACGGCGGCGAGCGGGATCCTCTTCACCGTGCTGGCCTTCCTGGGCCTCGGGCTGCTCGTGCCCGCGGTGTGGCTGGTGGGCGGGCAGGACGAGATCTCGCTGTTCTGGTCCGGCGTCCCGCTCGGGGCGTGGACGATCCCGTTCGGGCTGGTCGCGGTCCTCGCGGCGCTCGCGCTGACCGCGGCCGCCACCCTCGGCCTCCGGGTCGGCGCGACGGCGCTGCTCGGCCCGTCCGCGGCCGAGCTCACGGCGCTGGCCGAGCGCCGCGCGGCCGTGCTCGCCCAGCGCAACCGGCTGGCCAGTGAGCTGCACGACTCGATCGGGCACACGCTGACGACGTCGACCCTGCAAGCGGCGGCGGCGGTCGGCCTGGTCGAGACCGACCCGGCCCAGGTGCGGCGGGCACTGGGCACGATCGAAGAGTCCTCGCGCAGCGCGCTCGAAGACCTCGACCACGTCCTGGGCCTGCTGCGGGACGAGCCGGCCGCCAAGGAGCCGACCCGCACGCTGACCGAGGTGGAGGTCCTCGCCGTGCGTGCCCGCGAAGCCGGGCTCGACGTCCGGCTGACCGTCCGCGGCCCGGTCGCCGCGCTGCCCGCGACGGTGTCGCGCGAGGGCTACCGGATCGTCCAGGAGGGCCTGACCAACGCACTGCGGCACGCGGGCCCCGGCGAGGTCGAGGTCCGCGTCGAGGCCGGGCCGGACCGCCTGGCGATCGCGGTCGTCAACACCCTGACCGGGACCGGGCCGCGTCCCGGGCGACGCGGGCTGGCCGGGCTCGCCGAACGTGTCGAAGCCCTGCGCGGCGAGCTGGACGCGGGTCCGGACGGGCAGCGGTGGCGGCTGAACGCGACCATCCCGCTGCGGGCGGGCGCGTGAGCCCGACGGTCCTGCTGGCCGACGACGAACCCCTGGTCCGCGCGGGTCTGCGGGCCCTGCTGGAGCAGCAGGGCCTGACCGTGGTCGGCGAGGCGGCCGACGGCGCCGAGGTGCTGCCCGCCGTGCGAAGGACCACGCCCGACGTCGTGCTGATGGACGTCCGGATGCCCGGCACGGACGGCATCGAGGCCACCCGGCAGCTGCTGGCCGCCCTGGCCGAGCCGCCGAAGGTCCTCGTCGTCACGACGTTCGACAACGACGACTACGTGCACGAGGCGCTGCTGGCCGGGGCCAGCGGCTTCATCCTCAAGCGGGCGCGCAAGGAGGAGCTCGCGCACGCCGTGCGGACCGTCGCGGCCGGCGAGTCGCTGCTGTTCCCCGAGGCGATCCGGCGGCTGGTGAGCGGGCGGCCGCCCGGCGGCGCGCACGCGCGGGCGGCGAAGACCCTGACCCGGCGCGAGGCCGAGGTGCTGCGGCTGATCGCGACCGGACTGTCCAACCAGGACATCGCGGCCGCGCTCGTGATCAGCCTCGAGACCGTGAAGACGCACGTCGGGAACATCTTCGGCAAGCTCGGCGCGGCCAACCGCAGCCAGGCCGTCGTCATCGCCTACGAAGCGGGCGTCGTCCGGCCGGGACACCTCGCCGGTCAATAACCGACGTGCTCCCGGTCACCTCGGGGAAGTGATGAGTTCGGTCACCGGACACCTGGTGCTCACCTGCCGTCCGTCCGCGGCACACATGCACCGGAACTAATGACCCATGTCCGAAATCCGGGCTAGAAACCCCCGAAGTCCCCCGAAGAGGAGAAACATGGCTTCGCTGTTCACCGGCCGTCGCCGGTGGCTGGTCGCCGGCGCGCTCGGCGCCGCGCTGGTCGCCGCCGCCCCGGTCGCACTGGCCGCCAACGGCTCCGGCAACGCCGACGCGCGCTCCGCCGGCTCCGGTGACCGCACCAACGACGTCCGCTCCGCGATCCAGGGCGGCACCGCCCGCAACGTGATCCTGTTCCTCGGCGACGGCATGGGCCAGTCCGAGATCACCTCCGCGCGCAACTACGAGCGCGGCGCCGCCGGCCGGCTCGCGATGGACGAGCTGCCGCTGACCGGCGACTACACCACCTACGCCGTCGAGCAGAACAACCCCGGCAAGCCGAACTACGTGACCGACTCGGCCGCGTCCGGCACCGGCTGGGCCACCGGCGTCAAGACCTACAACGGCGCGATCTCGGTCGACGCGTACGGCAACCCCGTGCCGACGATCCTCGAGCTGGCCAAGCGCGGCGGGCTGCGCACCGGCGACGTCACCACCGCCGAGATCCAGGACGCCACCCCGGCCGTGCTCGGCTCGCACGTCGTCAGCCGCGACTGCAAGGGCCCGGTCGAGACGACCGCCAAGTGCGCGGTCAACGCCAAGGAGAAGGGCGGCGCCGGCTCGATCTCCGAGCAGCTCGTCCAGACCCGCCCCGACGTCCTGCTGGGCGGCGGCGCGGCGTACTTCGACCAGACGGTCACCGCCGGCAAGTTCAAGGGCAAGACCGTGCTGGAGCAGGCCAAGGCGGCCGGCTACAACGTCGTCAACACCGCGGCCGACCTCGCGGCGGCCAAGAAGGGCAAGCCGGTCCTCGGCCTGTTCGCCAAGAACAACATGCCGGTGAACTGGACCGGCCCGGCCGCGGTCCACGGCGGCACCGCGCCGTCGCGCTGCACCCCGAACCCGGCGCTGCCGAAGACCCAGCCGAAGCTGGCCGACCAGACCCGCAAGGCGCTGGAGCTGCTCGACGACCGGCACTCGGACAAGGGCTTCTTCCTGCAGGTCGAGGGCGCGAGCATCGACAAGCAGGACCACGCGGCCGACCCGTGCGGCCAGATCGGCGAGACGGTCGACTTCGACGCGGCGATCGCGGCGGGCACGGCGTTCGCCCGCAGCCACCCCGACACGCTGGTGCTGGTGACCGCCGACCACGGCCACAGCAGCCAGATCGTCGAGCCGACGGCCACCCCGGGCCTGACCGCGACGCTCGTCACCAACGAGGGCGCGAACATGACCCTGGCCTACGGCACCGCCGAGACGGGCGGCTCGCAGTCGCACACCGGCACCCAGGTCCGCATCGCGGCCATGGGCCCGCAGGCGGCGAACGTCGTCGGCCTGACCAACCAGACCGACCTGTTCGGCACGTTGAAGCGGGCCCTGCGCCTGCGCTGACCCGCGTAAAGCCGTGAATGGCCCATTGAGGGACTTGAAGTCTCTCAATGGGCCATTCACGGCTTTCGGGCTCTGGAGGTGGGGCTGGCCCCCGGAACCTTCGGGCGGTCTGCCCCAATGCCTCCTGGTGCCGGGCTCCCTAGGTTGGGGAGCACACGACACCAGGGGGTTCTTTCATGCGGAAGTCCTTGCACGGCAAGCGGATCGTCGCGTCCGGCACGCTCGTCGCGCTCCTCGCCGCGACCACCGCGGCACCGGCGCTCGCCGCCACGAGCCCGCTCCAGGGCGCGCTCGACACCCTGACCGCCCAGGACGGTGTGCCGGGCGCCGAAGCCGTCGTCCAGGACGGCTCCCGGACGCGCGTCACGCGCAGCGGCACCGGGGACGTCACCACCGGGAAACCGTTCCCGCGCAACGGGTCCTTCCGCGCGGGCAGCGTCACCAAGTCGTTCGTGGCCACCGTCGTGCTGCAGCTCGCCGGCGAAGGCCGGGTGCGGCTGGACGCGCCGGCCGAGCGGTACCTGCCGGGCCTGCTGCCGGACAAGCGGATCACCGTGCGGCAGCTGCTGCAGCACACGAGCGGGCTGTACAACTACACCGACGACCTGCCGCTGAACGACCCGGAGGCGCTGCGCCACCGCGGCGCGGACCCGGCCGAGCTGGTGGCGATGGCGGCGAAGCACCCCGCGCTGTTCCCGCCGGGCACGAGCTGGTCGTACTCGAACACGAACTACATCGTGGCCGGGATGCTCGCCGAGAAGGTCACCGGGCACCCGCTCGGCGACGAGATCGCGCGCCGGATCACCCGTCCGCTCGGCCTCCGCGACACCTACCTGCCGCGCCGCGGTGACGAGAAGCTGCCCGCACCGCACGCCGTCGGCTACGTGCCGCTCGGCGGGAACCTGGCCGACTTCAGCGACTACGACACGACGATGGCGTGGGCGGCGGGCGGGCTCGTCTCGACACCGGCCGACCTCGACCGCTTCTACGGCGCCCTGCTCGGCGGGCGGCTGCTACGTCCGGCCCAGCTGGCCGAGATGCAGCGCACGGTCCCGGCCGACCTCGGCGTCCCCGGCGCCCGCTACGGCCTGGGGCTGGGCAGCATCCCGCTGTCGTGCGGGGAGTTCTGGGGGCACGAAGGCGGTGTCCTCGGCTTCACCAACCTCGCCGGCGTCGGCCCGGGCGGCCGGCGCGCGACGGTCGTCCTGAACCAGAACCCGGCTCCGGAAGCCGCGAACGCGCACCTGCTCGCGGCGACGGACGCGGCGCTCTGCTCAGGGCAGTAGGTCCACGCAACACCGAGAACCCAGGGAGTTCGTTTCATGCGGAAATCATTGCGCGGCAGGCAGATCGTCGCCTGCGGCACGCTCGTCGCGCTCGTCGCGGCGACCACCGCGGCACCGGCGCTCGCCGTCACGGCGAACCCGGTGCAGCGGGCGCTGGACCGGGTCACCGCCCAGGGCGGCGCGCCCGGCGCCGAAGCCGTCGTCACCGACCACGGCCGCGTCACCGAGACGCGCAGCGGGGTCGGCGACCTGACCACCGGGAAGCCGTACCCGCACGACGCCGTGTTCCGCGTCGGCAGCGTCACGAAGACGTTCGTCGCGACCGTGGTGCTGCAGCTCGTCGCCGAAGGGAAGGTCAAGCTCGACGAGCCGATCGAGCGTTATCTGCCGGGCCTCATCACGGGCAACGGGAACGACGGCCGGAAGATCACCGTCCGGAACCTGTTGCAGCACACCAGCGGCCTCTACAACTACACCGACGACGTGCTGTCGGAGGATCCCGAGTCCCTGCGCCACCGCGGTGCCGAGCCCGGAGACCTGGTCGCGATCGCGCTGCAGCACCCGCCGCTGTTCGCACCCGGCAGTTCCTGGTCCTATTCGAACACCGACTACATCGTCGCCGGGATGCTCGTCGAAAAGGTCACCGGACGCGATCTCGCCACCGAGATCGACCGGCGGATCGCCCGGCCGCTCGGCCTGCGCGACACGTCGCTGCCCCGCCGCGGCGAGGAGCACCTGCCGGCCCCGCACCCGCGCGGGTACGTCTCGCTCGGCGGGCCCCCGGCCGACTTCACCGACTTCGACCCGACGATCGCCGGGGCCGCGGGCGGCCTCGTGTCGAGTGGCCGGGACCTGGACACGTTCTTCACCGCGCTGCTCGCCGGCCGGCTGCTGCCCGCCGCGCAGCTCGCGCAGATGCGGCGCACGGTCCCGGCGCCGACCGAGCCCGGCGCCGACTACGGCCTCGGCCTGATCCGCCGGACGCTGCCGGACGGCACGCCGTACTGGGGCCACGACGGCGGGATCTTCGGCTTCGCCACGCTGGCCGGCGCCCTCGACGGCGGCCGCGCCGCCGCCGTGTCGGTCAACGAGCTTCCCGCCCCCGACGGCGTGCAGCAGAACACCGAGACGGCGTTCGAGGTCGCGCTGGCCCGCAAGTAGCCGGAACTGTCGGTGCCTCCCGGTAGCGTGGAGATCGGGGGGCGCCGCCCGCTCAGGGCAACAGGTCCAGGGCTTCGGTCCACGGCCGCCCCACGTCCAGGCGGTGCAGCGTCACCCCGGCGCCCGCGAGGGTGTCGAGGTGACGCTGCCAGGCCGGGTGGTGCACCCGGGTGTCCTGGATCTGGTAGGCCACCACGACCGTGATCCCGGGCGCGCCCAGGACGTCGCCGAGCACGGTCAGCGCCTGGTTGTCCGCGATCCCGAGCGCCAGCTTCGCGACGGAGTTGGCCGACGCCGGGGCGAACAGGAACACCGCCGGATCCGGGTGCGGCCGCGGCTCCCCCGGCAGCCGGGACGCGCTGCGCACCGGCAGATCCGTCGCCGACTCGACGTCCGCCAGCGCGCCGGTCGACTCCAGCCAGCGCATCGCCGTCGGGGTCAGCGTGATCGCCGTCCGCCAGCCGCGGGCGGCGGCGGGCCGGGCCAGCTCGGCGGCGAACCGGACGTCCAGTCCGCCGCACGAGCCGGCCACCAGCCCGAGATCCCTCACGGCTTGCGGAGCACGGCGCAGAACATCGCGTCGGTGCCGTGGCGGTGCGGCCACAGCTGCACGTACGGCCCGTCACCGAGCTCGGGCACGCCGGGGAAGAACTCCCGCGAGTCCACCACTTCGGCCTTCAGCCGCCGTGCCGTCTCGCCGAACACCCCCTCGGTCTCGGCCAGGTGCGGCGAGCAGACGACGTAGGTCAGCGCGCCGCCGGGGCGCAGCAGGGCGTAGGCCGCGTTGAGCAGCTCACCCTGCAGCTTGGTCAGGTCCGCGACGTCGGAGGGCTGACGCCGCCAGCGTGCCTCCGGCCGCCGCCGCAGCGCACCGAGGCCGCTGCACGGCGCGTCGACCAGGATCCGGTCGTATCCCGGCTCCAAGCCGGACTCGCGGCCATCCGCGACGAACACCTTCACCGGCAGGTTGATCGTGGCCTTCTCGACCAGCTTCGCGCGGTGCGGCGCCTTCTCGACGGCGTCGACGGTCGCGCCGCTCAGCGCCGCGAGGGAGCCGAGCAGGGCCGCCTTGCCGCCGGGACCGGCGCAGAGGTCGAGCCAGCGCTCGTCCGTGCCTTCGACCGGCACCTTCGTCGCGGCGATCGCGCAGAGCTGGCTGCCCTCGTCCTGCACCGCGGCCAGTCGCTCGCGGATCGGCTCGGCGTCGGCCGGGTCGCCGGCGCCCGCGGGCAGGCGCACGCCGTAGGGCGAGTACGGCGCCGGGTCACCGCCGGTGATGGCGGCCAGCTCGTCGGCGGTGATCTCGCCCGGGCGGGCGACCAGGTGCACCTCGGGCCGCGCGTCGTCGGCCTCGAGGGCGGCCTTCAGGCCGGCGCCCTTGTCCCCCAGCGCTTCGGCGAACGAGCGGGCGATCCAGCGCGGGTGCGCGGTGCGCAGCGCGTACGCGCCGATCGGGTCGGTCGCGTCGTCCGGGGCCAGCTCGTCGAGCCACGCCGCTTCGTCCTTTTCGGACGCCTTGCGCATGATCGCGTTCGCGAAACCCGTGGCCCACGAACCGGCTTCGGCGCGCACCAGGTCCACAGTGGACGTCACGGCCGCGTGCTCCGGAATGCGCGTGCGCAGCAGCTGGTAGACGCCGAGGCGCAGCGCGTCGAGCACCGTGGGGTCGGTCTTGGCGATCGGCCGCTCGGCGTTGGCCTCGATGACGGCGTCGAGCAGGCCCTGCGCCCGCGACGTGCCGTACGCCAGCTCGGTGGCCAGCGCCGCGTCCCGGCCGCTGATCCGCCGCTCGCGCAGCAGGTCCGGCAGGACGAGGTTGGCGTAGGCGTCCTTCTCGCGCACAGCGCGCAGGACGTCGAACGCGGCCTGGCGGGCGGGGTCCACCTCCGGCGGACGGCGCGGGCTTTCCTTGCGCGGGGCCGGATGGCTCCGCTGCGGCCGTGACGGCCGGCGTTCCCTGTTGTCGTTCACCGGAGGCGTTCTCCCTGCTCGATCCGTGTTCCGCGAGCCCAGTCGGTGGCCGCCATCCGTTTCTTGCCGGGTGCCTGGACCTCGCCGAGCCGCAACGGCTTCGTCGCCGTCCCGACCAGCACCCGCTTGCGCTCCAGCACGAGCTCGCCCGGCGGCGGGCCGGGTTCGTCGAGCACCGTGACCGGGCCCAGCTTCAGCCGTTCGCCGCGGAACTCCGCCCACGCGCCCGGGTCCGGCGTGACCGACCGGATCTGGCGGTCGACCGCCGCGGCCGGGTCGGCGAAGGACACGCGCGCGTCCTCGACCGTCACCTTCGGCGCGTAACTGAGACCCTCGGCGGGCTGCTCCTGCGCGCGCAGGGTGCCGTCGGCGAGCCCGTCCATGGTGGACAGCAGCAGCTTGGCGCCGGACTCCGCGAGCCGGCCGAGCAGCTCGCCCGACGTGTCGGTCGCGGCGATGGTCTCGGTGACCACGCCGAAGACCGGACCGGCGTCGAGCTCCTTGACGATCCGGAACGTCGAGGCGCCGGTGATCTCGTCACCGGCGCGGATCGCCGCCTGCACCGGCGCGGCACCGCGCCAGGCGGGCAGCAGCGAGAAGTGCAGGTTCACCCAGCCGAGCGACGGGATGTCGAGGGCGGACTGCGGCAGCAGGGCCCCGTAGGCGACGACCGGGCAGGCGTCCGGGGCGAGCTCGGACAGGCGCGCGAGGAAGGCGGGGTCGCCGGCCCGGGCGGGCGTCAGCACCTCGATGCCGTGCTCGTCGGCAAGCGCGCCGACGGGTGAACGGACGACGTGGCGGCCGCGCCCGGCCTGGGCGTCGGGGCGGGTGACGACGGCGACGACCTCGTGCCGGCCGGAGTCGAGCAGGGCACGCAGGGCGGGGACCGCCGGCTCGGGGGTGCCGGCGAAGACGAGCTTCATCGGCCCACCACCGGCGGGAGCAGGGATTCAAGTGGCTGGAACATCGGGGACGAGTCTAGAAGGCCCCGGTGATCGCGGCGCGCCCGCGCCCGCCGGAAACCGGGCGACAGCCCGTACGGGCCCGGCTAGCGTCACCCGCATGCCCGGACGATCTTCCGCACCGACGTGGCGCCCGCTGACCCGCGAGGACGCGCAGGCGTCGGCCGACCTCCTCAACGCCATGGAAACCGCAGATCGGATCGGCGAGCACTACACCGCCGACGACACCCGCACCGAGCTGGACGACCCGTACGCGGATCTGGAGCGCGGCAGCCTCGCGGCCTTCGACGGCGACACGATGATCGGCTACGTGAAGATCCGCTTCAAGCCGACCGCCGACGAGATCCACCGGGTATTCCTGGACGGCGGGGTCCACCCGGCCTGCCGCCGCCGCGGAATCGGCACCACGCTCGTGGAGGCCGGGGTGGCGGCGGCGAAGGTGCTCCACGAGCTGCACCACCCGGGCGCGAAGCTCGTGGTCGACGTCCACCGGCCCGGGCACATCGCCGGCCTGGCCGAGCTGATGCGGTCACGGGGCTTCACGCCGGTCCGGTACTTCCGGCGCATGGAACACCGGCTCGACGACCTGGCGCCGGTGGACGAGCCACGGATCGAGCCGTGGTCGGCGGCGACCGGCGAGGACTTCCGGCGGACCCGCAACGCCGCGTTCGCGGACCACTGGGGCGCGGTGCCGATGCCCGCGGACATGTGGCGGAACAAGATCACCAACCAGACGTTCCGGCCGGACGCCAGCTTCCTGTTCCGGGACCCGGACGGGGCACCGGCTGGCCTGCTGGTGACCCTGTCCTGGGACGCCGACACCGAGGCGACCGGCCTCCGCGACGCGCACTTCATGGTCGTCGGGACGCGGCCCGAGTACCGGCGGCGGGGCGTCGCCACCGCGCTGCTGGCGCACGCGTTGCTCGCGGCCGCCGAGCAGGGTTACGACCAAGCGAGCCTCGTCGTCGACTCGGCGAGCCCGTCCGGGGCTTCGGGTGTCTTCGCGAAGGCCGGGTTCGAGCCGAAGACGCGCTACGTCCGCTGGGCGCTCGAAGCCTGAACCGGAGGGCCCAGCGGACGTACCGTCACCAGTGCGCGGGCCACACCACCTGGGCCGAGCCGATGCCGCGGCGGACCGGTTCGGCCGCGGCCAGCCAGCGGCCGTCACGCAGGCGCTCGACCCCGGTGGCCGCGCCGATCTCCGCCGGCGCGGTCGAGAAGCCCTGGCCGCGCGCGGTGAGCGTGGCCGTCTCGGGCAGGTTCAGGAACTCCTGCTCGACCTGGGCCTGCGCCGAGTTCCGCTGCGACGCGCGTGGCGCGGCGATGGCGTCCTCCAGCGACAGGCCGCGGTCGATCCGGCCGGTCAGCACCTGCAGCACCGTCGTGATGATCGACGCCCCGCCCGGCGAACCGGTGGCGAAGAACGGGCGGCCGTCCTTGAGCACGATCGTCGGCGCCATCGAGGAGCGCGGCCGCTTGCCGGGGCCGGGCAGGTTCGGGTCGGGCACGCCCGGCGTCACCGGGGTGAAGGAGAAGTCGGTCAGCTCGTTGTTGAGCAGGAACCCGCGGCCCGGCACGACGATGCCGCTGCCGCCCTCCTGCTCGATGGTCAGTGTGTAGGCGACGACGTTGCCCCACTTGTCGGCGACCGTGAGGTGCGTGGTGTTCTCACCCTCGTACGGCGTCGGCGCGCCGGTGGTCCCGGCCTGGCACGGCGCCGGGTGCCGCGGGTCGGCCGGGGCGACCGGGCTGGTCGCCGCCTTGTCCTTCGAGATCAGGCAGGCGCGGGTGTCGGCGAAGCGCTGGCTCAGCAGCTCCTTGGCCGGGACGTCGATCACGGCCGGGTCGCCGATCCAGCGGTTGCGGTCGGCGAAGGCGAACCGCGTCGACTCCAGGAAGTACTGCAGGTAGTCGGCCTTGCTCGCGTGCTTGAGGTCGTAGTTCTCGAGGATGTTGAGCGCCTCGCCGACAGTGAGCCCGCCCGAGGACGGCGCCGGCATGCCGTAGACGTCCAGGCCGCGGTACTCGGCGTGGGTCGGCGTCCGCTCGATCGCCCGGTAGTCGGCGATGTCCCGGGCGGTCAGCTTGCCGGGACGCACGTTGAGCGTCGAAGCCGGGTCCTTCGGCGGCTTCTGCACGGTCTTCGCGATGTCCGCGCCGATCGGGCCCTTGTAGAGCGCGTCGACGCCGCCCCGCTCCAGCTGCGCGTAAGTCGCGGCGAGGTCGGGGTTCCTGAAGACGGTGCCGGGCGCGGGCGGCGCGCCGTTCGGCAGGTACAGCGAGCGCGTCGAGGGGAACGCGGCGAACCGCGCGGCGTTGTTCGCGATCTGCGTCTGGAACGTCGGGTCGACGACGAATCCCTTGCGCGCCAGGTTCTCCGCGGGCTTCAGGGACTTCGCGAGCGAGCGCGTCCCCCACTTGCGGAGGGCCTCGGACCACGTCGCGGGCGTGCCGGGGACGCCGACGCTCAGCCCGCTCGTGACGGCGTCGTTGAACGGCAGCGGCTGGCCGTTTTCGACGAAGAGGTTCGCGTCGGCGGACTTCGGCGCGGTCTCGCGGCCGTCCAAGGTGTGGACGCGGCCGGTCTTGGCGTCGTAGTAGACGAAGAACCCGCCACCGCCGACCCCGGCGGAGAACGGGTCGGTGACCCCGAGCGCGGCGGCGACGGCGACGGCCGCGTCGACGGCGTTCCCGCCTTCGCGCAGGACCTGGGTGCCGATCGCGGTGGCGTCGGCGTCGATGCTGGCCACGGCGCCGCCGAAACCGGTGGCGACCGGGGTCTTCGGGGTGGGCGTGGCGGCGGTGGCGGGTCCGGTCGCGACGGTCGTGAGGAGCGCGGCCGTGGCGGCGATGACGAGGGTTCGGCGACTCCGGAGCGCGGGCATGCGGGCGAGTCTGCCCCCTGCGCCAGGCGGCTTCAAGCGCCGGACGTCCCTTTCGTCCGGTCCGTTACCGATTCACGGGCTCGGCCACAGCGAGAAATTGAATCACATGGAGCAGTGACATGACCTGCGTAGATGTAACAGACTCTCTTCGCGCGGCCCTGCACAGCCGCGCATCGCGAGGGCAACCGAAAGGACACATCGATGACAGCACCACGACGGGGGTGGCGGCGCCTGTTCGCCGCCGCGCTCGCGGTCTCGGCCTCCCTGCTGGTCGTGACCGCCGCCGGCGCCTCGGCGTCGCCGGGGCTCCCGGACCAGAACGCCACCGGCAACCACGAGATGGGCGCGGCGATCCGCGCCCACGACGGTGTCGCACCCGCCGGCTTGGCCCCGGCGTCGGTCGACGCGAGCGTCCCCGGCATCGACGTCAGCTCGTACCAGGGCAATGTCAACTGGGCGTCGTACTGGAGCGCGGGCAAGAAGTTCGCCTACGTCAAGGCGACCGAGGGCACGGGCTACGTCAACGCCTACTTCAGCCAGCAGTACACCGGTTCGTACAACGTCGGCATGATCCACGGGGCCTACCACTACGGCCGCCCGGACCTCTCCGGCGGCGCCGCGCAGGCCGACTACTTCGTCGCCCACGGCGGCAGCTGGTCGAAGGACGGCAAGACGCTGCCGGGCACGCTCGACATCGAGTGGGGCCCGAACAACGCGTGCTACGGCAAGACCGCGGCGCAGATGGTCGCGTGGATCAAGGCGTTCAGCGACGAGTACCACAAGAAGACCACCCGCTGGCCGGTCATCTACACGGCGACGAGCTGGTGGAGCCAATGCACCGGCAACACGGGCGACTTCAGCTCGACGAACCCGCTGTGGGTGGCGCGGTACGCGTCGTCGGTGGGGACGCTGCCGTACAAGTGGGGGTTCTACACGTTCTGGCAGTACAGCTCTTCGCCCATCGACCAGGACCAGTTCAGCGCGGACATCTCGCGCCTGAAGGTGCTGACGACCGGCTGATCCCGACTTCCGCGGGTTCCGCGGGTGGCGTGGTCGACGGAAGACTCGGCCGCGTCACCCACGCCGTGGAGGGAAACCCGTGCGCCTGACCGCTCTGCTGCCCCTGCTCGCCGCCGTCCCGCTCTTCGCCTTCCCCGCCGTCGCCACGGCCTCGCCGGGGTGCTTCGACACTTCCGTCCCGCTGACCGTGGAGGAACAGCGGCTCACCGCGACCCTGCCGGCCGGCGGTCCCGCCGTCGGCCCCGAGCTCGTCCGGCTGGCCGGGCTGGATCCCTTGGTGGCCGGGGTGAAGCACGATCTGTGCGCGGCGCGGACCCCGCGCCGGGCCGAGCGGGTCGTCACCCAGGCCGGCGACCGGCTGTGGCGGACGGCCGTCGACCGCGCCCAGGGACGCCGTCCGGATCTCGGCACGCTCGACCGGTTCGACGACCGGCCGTTGTACTGGGCGCGGCTGCAGCTCAGCAGCGCGCTGCGGCAGTGGGCGCCCGCGTTTCCGGTGCCGGAACGCGCTTCCCTGCTCGCGGCGTTCGACCGGGGCTCGCGCGGTCTCGACGACGTCCGGTTCCCGCTCGGGAAGACGCGGCGGGTCATGGTGAGCGGCTTCGACCCGTTCCAGCTGGACGGCACGGGCGTCCGGATCTCGAACCCGGCCGGGGCGTCGGCGCTGCAGCTCGACGGGCGCGTGCTGGACACGCCGTCCGGCCCCGCCGTCGTGCAGGCGGTGAGTTTCCCGGTGGTCTGGGGCTACTTCGACGAAGGCATCGTCGAAGCGGCGTACGGCTCGGCCCTGCGCGACCGCGCGCGGCGGCCCGACGTGCTGATCACGATCAGCCAGGGCCGGCCGGGCCGGTTCGACATCGAACGCTGGGCCGGCGCCTGGCGCGGCGGTTTCCCGGACAACAACAACGTTTCGGTGACCGGCGGTGTCCCGCCCGCGGCGGGCTGGCCGCAGCCGGACGTCCAGTTCATCGAGACGACGCTGCCGTACCAGCGGATGCTGGCCGCGCCGGCCGGCGCGTACCCGGTGAACTTCAACCAGTCGTTCTGCGTGTGGCCTGATTCGGCGCACCCCGGCGCGGGCACGCCGGTGTGCCGTGCGGACGCCCCGGCCGCGGGCGAGATCGCGGCGTCGGGCGGTGGCGGGAACTACCTGTCGAACGAATCGATGTTCCGTGCCAACCGAATCCGCCTGGGCCTGAACCTGACGTCGGTGGCCGGCGGCCACCTGCACACGCCGGTCCTGGGCGAGCCCACGGATCCGGCGGCCCTGACGGACCCGGCTTTCGAGTCCCGCCGCCAGGCGATCGCGGCCCAGGTGGTCACCTTGGCTACGGCCGCTGCGAGCACGTCCGGCCCGGAGACCCCGCCGCAGGCAACGGAATCCCCGCGCGCCGCCCTCGAATCGCTCCCCGGCACGGTGCTCTGACGCCGTGTCGTCCCGCCAATCACCCGTGTCGACTCCCCAATCACGGGTGATGCCCCTCTGATCCCGCGAGATGCCCGCCCAATCACGCGTGATGCCTCTTCAATAACGCAAGATCGCTCCCCGATCACGCGAGTTCCGCCTCCGGTTACGCGAGATCGGAGTTTCCCCACGCGCGACGGGGCTTTCCGCGTGATCCAGCGGGCATCACCCGTGATTGAGGAGGCATCACCTGTGATTGAAGGGGCATCACTCGTGATTGGGGGGTCGACACGAATCGCTAGATGAGTTCCATCGGGTCCAGCTGGATGCGGATTGGTTCTGTTGCCTTGCGGGCGTCTCGCCGGGCTGCGGCCGCGTGGATTGCCGCGGCCAATGCCTTTCCCTCGGCTCGGGAAACCCGGACCAAGGCGCGTTCTCGCTCCGCGTTGCCCTCTTCGTCCACCTCGCCGAGCGGGACTGGGCCCAGGACTTCGCCCGAAGAAGGGAGCGGGAGGTCGTCCAGGAGGGCGGCGACCGCGTCCGGGGTGCCCTCGACGCTCGCCATCCTCATCGCCGGGGGGAAGCCCAGCTCGCGGCGCTCTCCCAACTCCTGCGAGGCGTGCCACGCCGGGTCCCAGCGGACCAGGGCCTGGACCACCGCCATGCCCGCCTCGGCGCCGACGATCACTCGGCCGCCCGAAGAAGCGGGACGCACCAGGGCCGCTGCGGCCATCCAGCGGCGGAGGGTTTCCTCGCCTGCCCGCAGGTCCTGGCGGCCCAGCAACGCCCAGCCGTCCAGCAGCAACGCCGCGCCGTAGCCGCCTTCGGCCACTGGTTCCGCGCCCGGGGTGCACACCACCAGCGCCGGTTTGCCTGGGACCGAAGCGAGCACCTCCGTCGCGCCGGAAGTGCGGACCGGGACGCCGGGGAAAGCCCGGCCCAGTTCTTCCGCTGTGCGCTTCGCGCCGACGATCACCGCTCGCAGGCGGACCGAGCCGCACGCCGCGCAGCGGAAGGCCGTTTCCGGGACGCCGCACCAGCGGCACGCCGGTGGCTTCGGCTGGCCGTCGATCGAGCCGCCCGGCAGGGCGAGGGGGCCGGCGCAGCGGCGGCAGTGCGCGGGGGTGCGGCAGTTTCCGCACGCCAGGCCGGGGACGTAGCCACGGCGGGGTACCTGGACCAGCGTCGGGACGCCCGCCGCGAACGCCTGGCGTGCCGCTTCGAACGCCACCGCCGGGAGGCGGGCGACGCGGGCGGCTTCGTCGCGGGCGACGTCGAAGTCCTCGCCGACCGGGGTGACGCGCGGGGCGGCCGCGCGCAGCACCGTGCGGTCGGCCAGCACCGGGGCCGCCCAGCCGGACTCGACGAGCAGCTGGGCCTCCGCGGTGCGGGCGAACCCGCCGACCAGCAGGGACGCCTTCGCCGTGTGCGCGCGGTCCATCAGCACGTCCCGGACGTGCGGGTACGGCGCGTGCTGGTCGAGGTGCAGGTCGTCGCCGTCGTCCCAGACGACGAACAGGCCCGGCTCGGCGACCGGCGCGAACATCGCCGCCCGCGTGCCGACCACCACCCGCACCGCGCCGCGTTGCACCGCGAGCCAGCGCCGGTACCGCTCGGCGGGCCCGAGCCCGGCGATCAGCGCGACGACGCCGTCTTCCCCCACCAGCGACACGCACGCCTCGTGCACCCGCGTCAGGTCGCGGTGGTCCGGCACGACCAGCACAGCGCCGTGCCCGGCCGCGGCGGCCGTCGCCGCGGCCTCGGCCAGCCGGCGCGGCCAGTCCTCCCCCGGCAGGGCCTGCCAGACGGCGTTGGCGGGCTTTCCCTCGGCCAGCGCCTCCAGGAACGCCGGGCCACGCTGGTAACGCGCCCAAGCGTCGCCATCCGGCGCCTCCGGGAACGCCGCGAGCGAAGCCGGCGGCTCCCCCTCGACCTTCGCGTGCCGGGGCGGGATCGCGAGCCGCAGGACGTCCGACAGCGTGCCGCCGTAGCGGTCGGCCACCGCGCGGCACAGCGCGTGCAGCGACGGCGTCAGCACCGGCTCGGCGGAGGTGACGCGGTCCAGGAAGGCCAGCTTGCTGCCGTAGTCGCTCGTCTCGGCGCGCTCGACGAGGTAACCGTCGACCAGCTGCCCGGCGAACCGGACGCGGACCCGGCAGCCCGGCACGGCCGTCTCGTGCAGCTTCTCCGGCACGCGGTAGTCGAAAGTCCGGTCGAGGTGGGCCAGCGGGATGTCGACGACGATCCGCGCGACGGACCGCTCGGGCGCGGGCTGCTGGGCGCCCTTCGCCTTCTCCCCCGGCTTCGGCGCCTTCGACGGCTTCTTCCGGGCACGCGACGGCACCGCGGCTTTCGCGGCGGCGGGTGGCGGCTCCTCGGGAAGCTCCCAGAGGGCGGCGGGCTCGGAACTGCTCACCCCGAGATCTCTACCAGACCCCTCCGACACCCCGGACGCCAGAACGCCGTGAAGGCCACCTTCAGGGACATAGAGTCCCTCAAGGTGGCCTTCACGGACCGGACGGTCAGGCTCCCGCGGCGGCCTTCAGGGCCTCGGCGCGGGCCGTGCTCTCCCAGGGGAGGCCCAGCTCCGGACGGCCGAAGTGGCCGTACGCGGCGGTCGGGGCGTAGATCGGGCGCAGCAGGTCCAGGTCGCGGATGATCGCGGCCGGGCGCAGGTCGAACACCTCGGTGATGGCCTGCTGGATCTTCGACGGGTCCACCGTCTCGGTCCCGAACGTCTCGACGAACAGGCCGACCGGGGCCGCCTTGCCGATCGCGTACGCGACCTGCACCTCGGTCCGCGTGGCCAGCCCGGCCGCGACGACGTTCTTGGCGACCCACCGCATGGCGTACGCGGCGGAGCGGTCGACCTTCGACGGGTCCTTGCCGGAGAACGCGCCGCCACCGTGGCGGGCCATGCCGCCGTAGGTGTCGACGATGATCTTGCGGCCGGTCAGGCCGGCGTCACCCATCGGGCCGCCGATGACGAAGCGGCCGGTCGGGTTGACCAGCAGCCGCGCGCTGGAGGTGTCGATGCCCAGGCCCTCGAGCTCGGGGCCGACGACGTGCTCCTTGACGTCGACGCTGAGCATCTTGTCCAGGTCGATGCCGTCGGCGTGCTGCGAGGACACGACCACGGTGTCGAGGCGGACCGGCTGGTCGCCGGCGTACTCGATGGTCACCTGGGTCTTGCCGTCCGGGCGCAGGTACGGCAGCACGCCGTCCTTGCGGACCGCGGTCAGCCGCTTCGACAGCCGGTGCGCCAGCGCGATCGGCAGCGGCATCAGCTCCGGGGTGTCGGAGCAGGCGTAGCCGAACATCAGGCCCTGGTCGCCCGCGCCCTGGCGGTTGATCTCGTCCTCGTCGGACTCGACGCGGGACTCGTAGGCGGTGTCCACGCCCTGGGCGATGTCGGCCGACTGCGACCCGATCGCGACGTTGACGCCGCACGAGTTGCCGTCGAAGCCCTTCGCGGAGGAGTCGTAGCCGATCCGCAGGATGACGTCGCGGACGATGGTGGGGATGTCGGCGTAGGCCTCGGTGGTCACCTCACCGGCGACGTGCACCTGGCCGGTGGTGATCAGGGTCTCGACCGCGACGCGGCTGCGCGGGTCCTTCGACAGCAGGCCGTCGAGGATCGAGTCGCTGATGGCGTCACAAATCTTGTCGGGGTGTCCTTCGGTCACCGACTCCGAGGTGAACAATCTGCTGCTAGACGCGGTCACGGTGGCCGTCACTTCCTCACCTAGTCGTCGGATGCCCCGGTACTTAGGCACCCCTTACCTGTGCAAGCGTACTGACTATCGCTCGGGAGTCAGTCAACGCTTCATGAAGCTCACAACAGCGTCCCACAGAGTGGACGCGAGCTCCGATTTCCGAGCCAGGGGGATGGGGATTTCCGTGCCGTCCGCACCGAGGAGCCATCCCGAATTGTCCTCGGTGCCGAACGCCTTGCCGTCCCCGACCGCGTTGACCATCAGCAGGTCGGCGCCCTTGCGCTTGAGCTTCACGCGGGCGTGGTCGAGGACGCTGCCGTGCTCGTCGCCGGTCTCGGCGGCGAACCCGACGACGACCTGGCCACCGCGCCGGTTCCGCACCAGTTCGGCGAGGATGTCGGCGTTGCGGTCCAGGGTGATGACCGGATCCGGCTGGTCGTCGGACTTCTTGATCTTGTGATCGGCCCGGGTCGCCGGCCGGAAGTCGGCGACGGCGGCGGCCATCACGACGACGTCGGCCGTTGCGGCCTCGGCGTGCACCGCCTGGCGCAGCTCCTCGGCCGTCGAGACGTGCCGCACCACCGCGCCCGCCGGGTCCGGCAGGGCGACCGTGTGCGCGGCGACCAGGGTGACCTCGGCGCCGCGCTGCGCGGCGACGCGGGCCAGCGCGTACCCCTGCTTGCCGGAGGAGCGGTTGCCCAGGTAGCGGACGGGGTCGAGGGGCTCGCGGGTGCCGCCGGCCGAGATGACCACGCGGACGCCTTCGAGGTCGCGCGGCAGGGCGCCGGGCTTGGCCAGCAGCAGCTGGGCGAGGTCGACGATCTCGGCGGGGTTCGCCAGCCGGCCCTTGCCGGTGTCCACACCGGTCAACCGGCCCGAATCGGGCTCGGCGACGATCAGGCCGCGGGAGCGCAGCAGGGCGACGTTGTCGCGGGTCGCCGGGTGCTCCCACATCTCCGTGTGCATCGCCGGGAAGAAGGCGATCGGGCACCGGGCGGTGAGCAGGGTGTTCGTCAGCAGGTCGTCCGCGATGCCGTGGGCGGCCTTCGCGAGGAGGTTCGCGGTGGCCGGGACGACCACGACGAGGTCGGCCTCCTTGCCGACGCGGACGTGCTGGACCTCCGGCACCTCGGTGAACACGCCGGTGTGCACCGGGTGGCCGGAGAGGGCTTCGAAGGTGGCCGCGCCGACGAAGTTCAGCGCGGCTTCGGTGGGTACCACGCGGACGTCGTGACCGGACTCGGTCAGCCCCCGCAGGACCTCACAGGCCTTGTAGGCGGCGATGCCGCCGCCCACGCCCAGGACGACGCGGGGTTTACTCACCCTCGGTGTGCTCGAGCAGGCCACCGTGGATCTCGCGCAGCGCGATCGAGAGCGGCTTCTCGCGCGGGCCCGGCTCGACGAGCGGGCCGACGTACTCGAGCAGGCCCTCGCCCAGCTGGGCGTAGTAGTCGTTGATCTGGCGGGCACGCTTGGCCGAGTAGATCACCAGCGCGTACTTCGAGCTGACCTTCTCCAGAAGGTCGTCGATCGGCGGGTTGGTGATGCCCTCGAGCTCTTCGTGCAGGGTCGCCTGAGTCGTCACTCGTGGTGCTCCGAATCCGTTGGACTACCGGCGGCAAACTGCTCGCCGGTAATCAAGTTTAGCAAGTGCTCAGCGGCCTCACGCACGTCGGCGTTGACGAGGCGCTCGTCGAACTCGCCGGCGGCGGCCAGTTCACGCTCCGCTTCCGCCAGCCGGGCCTGCACGGCGGCCTCGCTCTCGGTGCCGCGCCCGGTGAGCCGGCCGACCAGCTCCTCCCACGACGGCGGCATCAGCATCACCAGCCGGGCCTCCGGCATCGCCTTGCGGACCTGCCGGGCGCCCTGGAGCTCGATCTCCAGGATCGCCGGGCGGCCGTCGGCGAGAGCCTTCTCGACCGGCTCGCGCGGGGTGCCGTAGCAGTTGCCCGCGAACTCGGCCCATTCGAGAAGCCTGCCGTCGGCGACCATCGCGTCGAATTCGACGCGATCGACGAAGTGGTAGTGCGCCCCGTCGATCTCACCGGGGCGCGGCTTGCGCGTGGTGACCGAGACGCTGAAGTAGATGTCGGGCTCCAGCTTCCGCAGTTCGCCCACCACACTCGACTTCCCGACACCGGACGGCCCCGATACGACGGTGAGCCGGTGCCGGGGGATGTCCCCCGCCACCGGCTCACTGCCGCGGTCGGCGTCCCGGCTCACCGGGTAGTCACGACCGACGCCGCTCACTCGCCGCTGAACTCGGCCAGCAGCGCCTTGCGCTGCCGGTCGCCGAGGCCGCGGAGACGACGGCTGGGGGCGATCTCCAGTCGTTCCATGGTCTGCTGCGCGCGGACCTTGCCGACGCCCGGAAGGGCCTCGAGCAGAGCCGAAACCTTCATCTTGCCGAGGACTTCGTTCTCCTCGGCCTGCTTCAGCACGTCGACCAGAGTGGTACCGCCCCGCTTCAGCCGCTCCTTCAGCTCAGCACGGATCTTGCGAGCAGCGGCGGCCTTCTCCAGCGCCGCAGCGCGCTGTTCCTCTGTCAGCTGGGGAAGTGCCACGTTTTCCTCCGGTAGTTCTCAAATCTGGGTGGGTGACGCGACGGTACCCACCCGTGAGCACCGGCCACAATGCGGGGGTGGCTGGTGGGACTGGATTCCGGGGCCTGCTATTGGCCGTTTTCCTGCGGGTCGGCCAGCAGTTCGGCGACACGTTCGACCGCTTGGCGCAAAGCGGGTTGCTCCGGTCCGTGACGCAGCAGGTCACGGGACGATGCGGGCAGCACTCCTGGTAGTCCCACCCCGAAAAGGGCCCTCAAATCGCCCACAGTGGCGCCCTGGGCCCCGAAACCGGGCGCCAGCACGGGTCCGTTCAGCTGTGAGAGGTCCAGTTCGCCCGGCGCGACGGTCGCGCCGACGACGACACCGATATCGCCGAGCGGCCCCGCTTGAGCGTTGAGTGCCGCCGCGGAATCCACGATTCCCTGTGCCACGGTGCGTCCGTCGGGCAGCCGCGCGTTCTGCACGGCCGCCGCTTCCGGGTTCGAAGTTCGCGCAAGCACGAAGACGCCGCGCCCCGCGGCGGTCGCCGTGGCCGCGCACTGGGCCAAAGAGCCGAACCCGAGGTACGGCGAAACGGTGATCGCGTCCGCCGCGATCGCGGCGCCGTCGGCCACGTACGCGGCCGTGTAGGCCGCCATCGTGGACCCGATGTCGCCGCGCTTGACGTCCAGCAGCACCAGCGCGCCCGCTTCGCGCGCCGTTTCCACCACCCGTTCCAGCACCCGGACACCCGCGGCGCCGAAACTTTCGAAGAACGCCGACTGCGGCTTCACGATCGCCGTGTGCGCCGCCAGTACCTCGGTGGCGGACAGCGCGAACCGTTCCAGGCCCGACGCGTCCACCGGGAGTCCCCAGGCCTCGATGAGGCCCGGGTGGGGGTCGATCCCGGCGCACAGCGGGCCCCGGGCGGCGACGGCCTTCGCCAGCCGCGCCCCGAACCGCTCGGGGGCGCTCACGACTTCGCCTTCAGCGCCGCCTGCAGCTCCTGCAGGGACGTGACGCCGATGTCGCCCCGGATCAGTGCCTCGATGCCGTGCACGGCCGCCGCGGCGCCCTGCACGGTCGTCACGCACGGGATGTCGCGCGACACCGCGGCGGTGCGGATCTCGTAACCGTCGATCCGCGGGCCGCTGTTGCCGTACGGGGTGTTGATGACCATCTCGACCCCGCCCGCGAGGATCAGGTCGACGATGTTCGGCTCGGCCTCGCTGGAACCCTCGTAGTGCTTGCGCACCACGGTGCACGCGACCCCGTTGCGCCGCAGCACTTCCGCGGTGCCGGAGGTGGCGAGGATCTCGAACCCGAGGTCCGCCAGGCGCTTCACCGGGAACACCAGCGAGCGCTTGTCGCGGTTGGCGACCGAGACGAACACCCGCCCGGACGTCGGCAGCGAGCCGTAGGCCCCGCTCTGCGACTTGGCGAACGCCTTGCCGAAGGAGACGTCGACGCCCATCACCTCGCCGGTGGACTTCATCTCCGGGCCCAGCAGGGAGTCGACGCCGTGGCCTTCGGGGGTGCGGAAGCGGTGGAAGGGCAGCACGGCCTCCTTCACCGCGATCGGCGAGTCGGCCGGCATCCGCCCGCCGTCACCCTCGGCCGGCAGCACGCCGCTGCCGCGCAGGTCCTTGATCGTCGAGCCGGTCATGATCAGCGCGGCGGCCTTGGCCAGCGGCACCGCCGTGGCCTTCGACACGAACGGCACCGTGCGCGACGCCCGCGGGTTCGCCTCGAGGACGTACAGGACGTCGTCCTTGAGCGCGTACTGGACGTTCAGGAGCCCGCGGACGCCGACCCCGCGCGCGATCGCCTCGGTGGAGCGCCGGACGGCCTCGAGGTCGGTGTGCCCGAGCGTGATCGGCGGCAGCGCGCACGAGGAGTCGCCGGAGTGGATCCCGGCCTCCTCGATGTGCTCCATGACGCCGCCGAGGTAGAGCTCCTCGCCGTCGTACAGCGCGTCGACGTCGATCTCGATGGCGTCGTCGAGGAACCGGTCCACGAGCACCGGGTGGTCGGGGTTGATCTCGGTGGCACGGCTGATGTAGCCGGCGAGGGTCTCCTCGTCGTAGACGATCTCCATGCCGCGCCCGCCGAGCACGTAGGACGGCCGGACCAGCACCGGGTAGCCGATCTCGTCGGCGATCCGCTTGGCGCCCTCGAACGACGTCGCCGTGCCGTAGCGCGGCGCGGGCAGCCCGGCCTCGGTGAGCACCTCGCCGAACGCGCCGCGGTCCTCGGCCAGGTTGATGGCCTCCGGCGGCGTGCCGACCACCGGCACCCCGGCGTCGGCGAGCTTCTTCGCCAGGCCCAGCGGGGTCTGGCCGCCGAGCTGGACGATGACGCCGGCGACCGTGCCGGACGCCTGCTCGGCGTGCACCACCTCGAGGACGTCCTCGAAGGACAGCGGCTCGAAGTACAGCCGGTCGGAGGTGTCGTAGTCGGTGGACACGGTTTCCGGGTTGCAGTTGACCATGACGGCCTCGAACCCGGCCTCCCGCAACGCGATCGCCGCGTGCACGCAGGAGTAGTCGAACTCGATGCCCTGGCCGATCCGGTTCGGGCCCGAGCCGAGGATGAGCACCTTCGGCTTTTCCGTCTGCGCGGCCACTTCGGACTGCGCTTCGGGATCGGACTCGTAGGCCGAGTAGTGGTACGGCGTGGTGGCGGCGAACTCGGCCGCGCAGGTGTCGACCGTCTTGAACACCGGCCGCACGCCGAGGCGGTGGCGCAGCGCGCGGACGCCGTCCTCGCCGGCCAGCTCCGGGCGCAGCGCGGCGACCTGGCGGTCCGACAGGCCGGTGCGCTTGGCGCGGCGCAGCAGGTCGCCGTCCAGCACCGGGGCGTCGCGGACCTCGGCGCCGACCTCGCCGATCAGGGCGATCTGGTCGATGAACCACGGGTCGATGCCGGAGGCCTCGTGCACCTGCTGCACGGTGCCGCCCAGGCGCAGCGCGCGTTCCACTTCGTACAGCCGGCCCTCGTGCGGCACGCGCAGGGCGTCCAAAGTGGACTCCAGCGTGGCGCCCCCGGGGTCGGGCAGCGTCCAGAAGCCGGTGGCCTTGGTCTCGATCGACCGCATCACCTTGCCGAGCGCCTCGGGGAAGCTGCGGCCGAAGGACATCGCCTCGCCGACGCTCTTCATCGTCGTGGTCAGCGTCGGGTCCGCGCCCGGGAACTTCTCGAAGGCGAACCGCGGCATCTTGACCACGACGTAGTCCAGCGTCGGCTCGAACGCCGCCGGGGTCACGCCGGTGATGTCGTTGGTGATCTCGTCGAGGGTGTAGCCGATGGCGAGCTTCGCGGCGATCTTGGCGATCGGGAAGCCGGTCGCCTTGCTCGCCAGGGCACTGCTCCGGGACACCCGCGGGTTCATCTCGATGACGACCATCCGGCCGTCGGCCGGGTTGATCGCGAACTGGATGTTGCAGCCGCCGGTGTCGACGCCGACCGCGCGCAGCACGTCGATGCCGACGTCGCGCATCACCTGGTACTCGCGGTCGGTGAGCGTCATCGTCGGCGCGACGGTGACCGAGTCGCCGGTGTGCACGCCCATCGCGTCGACGTTTTCGATCGAGCAGACGACCACGACGTTGTCGCTCTTGTCGCGCATCAGCTCGAGCTCGTACTCCTTCCAGCCGAGCACGCTCTCCTCGATGAGCACCTCGGTGACCGGCGACTCGTCGAGGCCGGTGGAGGCGAGGCGTTCGAGCTCTTCGGGCGTGTGCGCCATGCCGGAGCCGAGCCCGCCCATGGTGAAGGACGGCCGGATGACGACCGGCAGGCCCAGTTCCTTCACCGTGTCCCGGACGTCCTCCATGGTGTTGCACACGCGGCTGCGCGGGGTCTCGGCACCGACCTCGGCGACGATGTTCTTGAACTTCTGCCGGTCCTCGCCGCGCTGGATGGCGTCGATGTCGGCACCGATCAGCTCGACGCCGTACTTGGCGAGCACCCCGCGCTCGTGCAGGGCGACCGCGCAGTTGAGCGCCGTCTGCCCGCCCAGGGTGGCGAGGATCGCGTCCGGCCGCTCCGCCGCGATGACCTTCTCGACGAAGTCCGGCGTCACCGGCTCGATGTAGGTGGCGTCGGCGAACTCGGGGTCGGTCATGATGGTCGCCGGGTTCGAGTTCACCAGTGACACGCGCAGGCCTTCGCTGCGCAGCACCCGGCAGGCCTGGGTACCGGAGTAGTCGAACTCCGCGGCCTGCCCGATCACGATCGGCCCGGAGCCGATCACCAGCACGTGCTGGATGTCCGTCCTCTTCGGCATCAGGCCTTCTTCTCCATGAGCGAAACGAAATCGTCGAACAGGGGCGCGGCGTCGTGCGGACCGGCCGCCGCTTCGGGGTGGTACTGCACGGAGAACGCCGGGACGTCGAAGGCCCGCAGGCCCTCGACCGCGCCGTCGTTCGCGCAGTAGTGGCTGACCTGAGCCGCGCCGAAGGGCGACTCGAAGCGCTGCCCTGGCTCGCCTTCGAGGGCGAAGCCGTGGTTCTGCGCGGTGATCGCGACCCGCTTGGTGACCACGTCGATCACCGGGATGTTGATGCCGCGGTGGCCGTAACGCATCTTGTACGTCCCCAGCCCGAGCGCGCGGCCCAGGACCTGGTTGCCGAAGCAGATGCCGAACAGCGGGATCTCGCGGCCGAGGACCTGCTGGGTCAGCTCGGTGGCGTGCACCGTGGTGGCCGGGTCGCCGGGGCCGTTGGAGAGGAACACGCCGTCCGGCTCGATCGCGAGCAGGTCGTCGATCGTGCTGCTCGAGGGCAGCACGTGCACCTCGATGCCGCGGGCGACCAGCTGGCGCGGGGTGTTGGACTTGATGCCCAGGTCCAGCGCGGCCACCCGGAAGCGCGTCTCACCGGACGGCGAGACGACGTACGGCTTCGGTGTCGAGACCTGGCCGGCCAGGTCGGCGCCCTCCATCTTCGGGCTGGCGAGGACCTCGGCGACCATCTCGTCGACCGTGCCCAGCGCGTCACCGGAGAAGACCCCGGCGCGCATCGCGCCGAGCTCGCGCAGGTGCCGGGTCAGCGACCGGGTGTCGACCTCGGCGATGCCGACGATGCCCTGGTCCACCAGCTCGTCGTCCAGCGAGCGCTTCGAGCGCCAGTTGGACGGCGTGCGCGCGGGGTCGCGCACCACGTAGCCGTTGACCCAGATCTTCGACGACTCGTCGTCCTCGTCGTTCCAGCCGGTGTTGCCGATCTGCGGCGCCGTCTGCACCACGATCTGCCCGTGGTAGGACGGGTCGGTCAGCGTCTCCTGGTAGCCGGTCATGCCGGTGCAGAACACCGCCTCGCCGAGGCTCCGCCCTCGCGCGCCGTAGGCGGCGCCGCGGAACACCCGGCCGTCTTCGAGTACCAGTGCGGCCTGAGCGCGCGCGTTCACTGGGCACCTCCCTTGATCTTCAGCTCTTCGATCCACTGTGGATAGTCGTCGAGTTCGTCACCGCGGAAGCCGGTGTCGAGCCCGGTCTCGCCGGCCCGCCAGGTGATGACCAGCAGGGCGTCGGTGCCCATCACCTTCCCGGCGATCTTGTTGTCGCGCCGGACCCCGGTGATCGCCTCACGCGGGATCCAGAAGTCGGGGGCGCCGCCGCGTTCGACCGCGACGCCGCCTTCGTGAAGCCGCCAGACCGCGCCGGTGCGCAGCCCCGCGCCGCGCGTGACGACCCGGTTCTGCCACTCCCCCGCGATGGTCGTGGCGACGTAGACGCCGGTGGACTCCAGCAGGATCGCACCCGGGTCACTGGGGATTTGCTCGAACGGCGGCACCTGCACGCTCTGCGAGCGCGCCTTGCGGCGCCAGCCGAGGTACATGCCCCACAGGCACAGCAGGAAGAAGGCGACGATCGCCAGCACCAGCCACAGGCGTTCCATCAGCAGATCTTCCCGTCCCGGGCGGTGACCCGCCCGCGCAGCAGCGTCGCGGTCACCACGCCGGGCAGCCGCATTCCCTCGTACGGGGTGTTGGCGGCGATGCTCGCCAGCTCCGCACCCCGGACCGTCCACTCGGCGTCCGGGTCGACCAGGGCCAGGTTCGCCGGCTCGCCGGCCGCGATCGGCCGGCCGTGGTCGGGCAGGTTCCCGATCTCGGCGGGACGCTCACTCATCACCCGGGCGACGCCGCGCCAGTCGAGCAGCCCGGTGCGGACCATGGTTTCGGCCACGATGGACAGTGCCGTCTGCAGCCCGAGCATGCCCGGTCGCGCGGCCGCCCACTCCGTGTCCTTGTCCTGCACCGCGTGCGGGGCGTGGTCGGTGGCGACGCAGTCGATGACGCCCTCCGCCAGGGCCGCGCGCAGTTTCTCGGCGTCGGATTCGGTGCGCAGCGGCGGGTTCACCTTGTTGACCGGGTCGTAGGTGGCCAGGCGCTCGTCCGTCAGCAGCAGGTGGTGGGGCGTGACCTCGGCCGACACCTTCGTGCCGCGGTCCTTGGCCCAGCGCAGCACGTCCGCGGTGCCCGAAGTGGACACGTGGCAGACGTGCAGCCGGGCCTTCGCGTGCAGCGCGAGCAGGCAGTCGCGCGCCACGATGGACTCCTCGGCGGCGGCGGGCCAGCCGGTGTAGCCCAGCCGCGCGGCCTGCTCGCCCTCGTGGGCCTGGGCGCCGACGGTCAGCCGCGGTTCTTCGGCGTGCTGCGCGATGACGGCGTCCAGCGCGGTCGAGTATTCCAGCGCGCGGCGCATCAGCAGCGGGTCGGCGACGCAGAGGCCGTCGTCGGAGAACACCTTCACCCGCGCCTGCGACGCGGCCATCGTGCCCAGCTCGGCGAGCCGCTCGCCCTTGAGCCCGACGGTCACCGCGCCGACCGGGTGGACGTCGACCAGGCCGACCTCCTGCCCGCGCCGCCACACGTGCTCGACGATCACGGCGTTGTCGGCGACCGGGTCGGTGTTGGCCATGGCGAACACCGCGGTGTAACCGCCGAGCGCCGCCGCGGCCGAGCCCGAGTCGATCGTCTCGGTGTCCTCGCGGCCGGGCTCGCGCAGGTGGGTGTGCAGGTCGACGAAGCCGGGCAGCAGCACCTGGCCGTGCGCTTCGATGATTTCGGCGTCCTCGGGTGCCTGGACGACACCGATCGCGGTGATCACGCCGTCCTCCACCAGGACGTCGACGGGATCACCCTCGCCGTAGGGCCGGGCGCCCTTGATCAGCGTGCTCACGCGGCGGCTCCTTCACTGGCCAAGAGGTGGTAGAGGACCGCCATGCGGACGTGCACGCCGTTGCGGACCTGTTCGGTGATGGCCGAGGCCGGGGAGTCGGCGACCGCGCTCGCGATCTCCATCCCGCGCAGCATCGGGCCGGGGTGCAGCACGACCGCGTGGTCCGGCAGCAGCTTCTGGCGCCGTTCCGAGAGTCCGTACGCAATCGAGTACTCACGTGCCGAGGGAAAAAACCCGCCGTGCATCCGTTCCGCCTGGACACGCAGCATCATCACCGCGTCGACCGCGGGCAGCTCGGCGTCCAAGTCGTGTGAAACGGTCACCGGCAGGCTCTCCACGCCGTAAGGCAGCAACGTCGGCGGCGCGACGAGCACCACCTCCGCGCCCAGGGCCGAGAGCAGGTGCAGGTTCGAGCGGGCGACCCGGCTGTGCAGCACGTCGCCGACGATCGCGATGCGACGGTCCTTCAAGGACCCCAGCCGCTCCCGCAGCGTCGCCGCGTCGAGCAGCGCCTGGGTCGGGTGCTCGTGCGTGCCGTCGCCGGCGTTGACCACCGACGTACCGGGCTCGGCGAGCCAGCCCGCGAGCCGCTGGGCGGCGCCGCTGGCGGGGTGCCGGACGATCACGCAGTCGGCGCCCGCGGCGGCCAGCGTCAGCGCGGTGTCCCGCAGGGATTCGCCCTTGTTGACCGAGGAGCTGGACGCCGAGACGTTGATCACGTCGGCGCTCATCCACTTCCCGGCGATCTCGAACGACACCCGGGTACGCGTCGAGTTCTCGTAGAACAGGGTGATCACCGTGCGGCCACGCAGCGTCGGCAGCTTCTTGACCTCGCGGCCGAGCAGGGTGTGCTTCAGCTCGTCGGCGGTGTCCAGCACGGCCGTGGCCAGCACCGGATCCAGCCCGTCGGTGGCGAGCAGGTGCTTCACGAATCTTCTCCAGAGGCTTCTTGGGTCGCGCGGAGCAGCACCGAGTCACGGCCGTCGATCTCCGCGAGCAGGACCGACACGCCCTCGGTGCGGGCGGTCGGCACGTTCTTGCCGACGTAGTCGGCGCGGATCGGCAGCTCACGGTGACCTCGGTCGACGAGCACCGCCAGCTGGACCGCGCGGGGGCGGCCATGATCACGGAGGGCATCGAGCGCGGCCCGGATCGTCCGGCCGGAGAAGAGCACGTCGTCGACCAGGATCACCACCCGGTCGTCGATCCCGCCGGGCGGCAGCTGCGTCTGCTCGAGCGCGCGGGGCGGGCGGCGGCGCAGGTCGTCCCGGTAGAGGGTGACGTCGAGGGCACCGGTCGGCGGGCGGACTCCGGAGAACTCGCCGATCTTGCCGGCGAGGCGGGTCGCGAGGGGGGTGCCGCGGGTGGGGATCCCCAGCAACACGGGCGGGGTAGTGCTCTCCGCACCGTTCGCGGTCTTTTCGATGACCTGATGGGCCATTCGGGCGATCGTGCGCGCGACGTCGCCGGCTGTCAGGAGCTCGCGCTCCCCAGCCGAACCAGCCGCGTCACGAGGACGTGACGACACTGCGGACTCCTTCCCCGCCTCACCGGACGGGTCCTTAAAGGACGTCTGTTCCCCTGCTGGTCGGGGCTTTCGCACCGACAGTAGCAGGCACTTTGCTCAGCCTTACGGGTGGTGTGGCGTGATTCGCGGCAAGCTCGCGCTTGACCTGGTGACAACAATGCGTAACCATTACTCTGAGTATTCGACTCGAAGAGTCCCCTGGAGCCGGTCACCCCGACCGGGAAGGGGGTGGAGAACGGAGAACGACCAGATGGGCGATTACGCCAAGGCGCTCGGGGCCAAGCTCCGCGGGATCCGCCAGCAGCAGGGCCTGTCCCTGCACGGGGTCGAGCAGAAGTCCGGTGGGCGCTGGAAGGCCGTCGTCGTCGGCTCGTACGAGCGTGGCGACCGTGCCGTCACCGTGCAGAAGCTGGCCGAGCTGGCCGACTTCTACGGCGTGCCGGTGGTCGAGCTGCTGCCCGAGGGCCGAGTCCCCTCCGGCGCCGAGCCCGCCACCAAGATCGTGATCAACCTGGAGCGCCTGCAGCAGCTGCCGGCGGAGAAGGTGGGCCCGCTGGCCCGCTACGCCGCGACCATCCAGAGCCAGCGCGGCGACTACAACGGCAAGGTGCTCTCGATCCGGACCGAGGACCTGCGGTCCCTGGCGATCATCTACGACATGACGCCGGGCGAGCTGACCGAGCAGCTCATCGACTGGGGTGTCCTCCCGCCGGAGGCACGTCCGTCCAAGGAAGACTGATCGCGGGTGCGCGAAACCGACGCAGTGAGCGTTCCCCGGTGGGGCACCGGAGACGCTCACTGACTCGTCGGGGGGCTCGCAGCACCTAGAGAACGGCGCGCAGGCGGTCGGCGATCGTGCCGATCCGGCCCAGCACGCCGTTGACGAACCGCGGCGAGTCGTCCGTGGACAGTTCCTTCGCCAGGCCCACGGCCTCGTCGATCGCGACCGGGTCCGGCACGTCCTCGGCCCAGAGCAGCTCGTAGACCCCGACCCGCAGCACCGCGAGGTCGACCTTCGGCATCCGCTCCAGGGTCCAGCCCTGCGCGTGCTCGGACAGCAGCTCGTCGATCCGCGGCCGTCGGGTGGTGACGCCCTCGACCAGGCTGATCGTGTAGTCCCCGATCGGGTCGACCTCGGTCGCGCCGACGCGGTCGGCCAGCAGCGTCACCGGATCGGTGTCGCGCTGCGCGGCCTCGTAGAGCATCTCCACGGCCCGGCGGCGCGCCTGCCGGCGGCTGATCGAGCCGCCGCGGTTCGGGTGGGGCTTCGAAGTCGGCATCAGCTGGAGACGCGGCCCAGGTAACGGCCGTCACGGGTGTCGACCTTGATCTTCTCGCCGGTGGACAGGAAGAGCGGGACCTGGATCTCCGCGCCGGTCTCCAGCGTCGCCGGCTTGGTGCCGCCGGTGGAGCGGTCGCCCTGCAGGCCGGGGTCGGTGTGCTGGATGAGGATCTCGACCGAGGTCGGGAGCTCGACGTAGAGCGCCTCGTTCTCGTGCACCGCGACCTGGACCTCGGTGTTCTCCAGCATGTAGTTGGCGTTGTCGCCGACGACCGCGGCCAGCACCGTGATCTGGTCGTAGGTGTCGCCGTCCATGAACACGAAGTCCTGGCCGTCCTTGTACAGGTAGGTCATGTTCCGGCGGTCCACCGTGGCCGTCTCGACCTTCGTGCCCGCGTTGAACGTCTTGTCGACCACCTTGCCGGTGAGCACGTGCTTGAGCGTCGTGCGCACGAAGGCACCGCCCTTGCCCGGCTTCACGTGCTGGAACGCGGTGACGGTCCACAGCTGGCCCTCGAGGTTGAGGACGAGCCCGTTCTTCAGGTCGTTGGTCGTGGCCACGAGCTTGCAGTCTCCTGTGTCGATCTTAGGGTTCGGGGCCGCCGTCAGACGGCCACGAGGTTCTTGGTGCTCAGGGTGAGGAGCTCGGGCTCCCCAGCCCGCACGACGAGCGTGTCCTCGATGCGCACGCCACCGCGCCCCGCGAGGTAGACGCCGGGCTCGACGGTGACCGCCATACCGGCGGACAGTGTACCGACGCCCGTGGCGGCGAGGCTGGGCGCCTCGTGGATCTGCAGGCCGACGCCGTGGCCGAGGCCGTGGGCGAACGCGTCCCCGCGCCCCGCGGCGACGATCACCGACCGGGCCGCGGCGTCCACATCGGACACTTCGGCACCGGGCGCGAGGGCGTCCACCCCGGCCGCCTGCGCGGTGTGCACGAGGTCGTACACCTCCCGCTGCCAGTCCGCCGGCTCGCCGAGGACGAACGTGCGTGTCATGTCCGAGTGGTAGCCGTCGACGGTGGCGCCGAAGTCCAGCTTGACGAAGTCGCCGCGCTTCAGCTCGGCGTGCGTCGGCCGGTGGTGCGGGATGGCCGAGTGCGCGCCGGCGGCCACGATCGAGGCGAAGCTGGGCTCGCCGGAGCCGTGTTCCAGCATCCGGTTCTCCAGGTCGCGGGCCACTTCCAGCTCGGTCCGCCCGGGCCGCAGGCCGCCGGCGGCGACCAGGTCGTCGAGCGCGCGGTCGGCCGCGGCGCACGCCTGCCGCAGCGCGTCGATCTCGGCCTCGTCCTTGATCAGCCGCAGCCGCTCGACCAGGCCGGGGGTCCTCGTCAGCTCGACGTGCTTCCGGAGGCCTTCGTACTCTTCGACGCTCACGTGCTGGCTCTCGAACCCGATCCGCCCGTACGCCGCGGCGTCCTTCGCCGCGCGCTTGACCAGCGCGGCGGCACTCGCCCGGTCGACGACCTTGTCGAGGTCGGGGACCTCGACGGCGGACTGGGTGGTGTAGCGGCCGTCGGTGCAGAACAGCGTCCCGGCGTCCCCGCCCGCGTGCACCAGCACGGCGGCGTTCGAGCCGGTGAACCCGGTCAGGTAGCGGATGTTCAGCAGGTCGGTGACCAGCAGCGCGTCGACACCCGCATCGGTGAGCGAGTCCCGCAGCGCCGCGCGGCGGCGTCCATGGGTTTCAGGCACTTCCCCACCCTAGTGGCGCCGCGGCGAGACGTTCGTCGGATCCGCACGCTGACGAAGCGACTCGCCAGTAGGCAGCCTAGACTCCGCAGGATGAGTGCCTGGGTGTTGCGCGGACTCGGGATGGCGGTGCTGCACGGCGCGGCCATCACCCTCCTCGCCAAGTACGCCGTCTACCACCCCACCGACCAGACGCTGGTCGTGTCGCTCGCGCTCGCCGTGCTCGTCGGCGCCGCCGCGCTGTGGAGCGCGCTGGACGCCTGGCGCGGGCTGCCCGAGCGCGGGAAGGTCTGGTTCATCTCGGCGCTGATCGCCGGGCCGGTCGCCGGGATCCTCTACGTCGTCGGGCGCGCCGTGTTCGTCGACCAGACCGGGGTCTCCGAGCTGGGCGGCGCGCTCACCGGCGGCGCCGCGTTCTCCGCGCTGCTGGTGCTGATCCCCGCCGGGCTGGGGCTGTTCGTCGGCGGGCGCGTCGGCGGCCGGGCTCAGCCGCCGAGCGAGGAACCCGGCGCGTAGCCGTCCCACTGCGCGGTCGTCAGAGCGTGCGGGGACGAGCCGTTGAGCGCCACGACGCCGTCGTCCGGCACCCGCCACAGCCGGTGGTCGTCGAGCACCAGCCCGAACCCGCGGCCCGGCGCCAGCACCGCTTCGGCGCCCGACCTCAGCCGCGCCACCACCGGCAGTGACGCCACCGCGGGCGGCGCCTTCTCCAGCAGCTCGCCGGCCAGCGCCGCGGCCACCCCGCGCCGGTCGACCCGCACCCGCTTCCCGGCCCGGACCAGGTCCATCGTCCGTTCCGGGGACGGCATCGTGACGCCGTCGAAGGTCGCGGCGACCCGGGCGGCGGTCCCGCAGGCCTGGCTGCCCCGCAGGTCGAGGCCGAAGTGGCGCAGGCCGGTCGGCGCGGCCGCCCCGCCGATCGCGGTGGCGCGCACGACGTCGAACGGCACCCGGTCGCACGGGTCGGCCGTCGACAGCGGTGCGTGGCCGTCCGCGCGGCGCACCAGGCCGGGCCCTTCCTTCCACGGCCCGGGAACCACGACCGGCTGGAACGGGTGCTCGGCGAAGTCGGCCGTCCAGAACGTGAGCGTGGTGCCGCCGTCGGTCTCGTGCGCGATGACCCACGCGTCGAGCGCGCCGGCCCACATCAGGTCCGCGCTGAAGCCGTCGACGACCGACCGCTGCCGCGGCGCGGTCGTCGAGGCGACCGGGACGAACCCGCCGACGTCGAGGGCCTGCACCCCGGACGCGAAGGCCGGGTCCGGCGAGCGGAGCACGAACTGCCCGGCGCCGTTCTCGCCCGCGGCGCGGCCGGTGGTGTCGGTGAACATCAGGTAGAACCAGCCGTCGAGGTAGACCGCCGAGGGCTGGCCGGCGCCGTAGACGTTGGCGCGGTGCAGGTCGTGCGACGGCCCGAGGATCGGCTTCCCGCCCGCCGCGCGGGTCCAGTGCACGCCGTCGCCGCTGGTCGCGAGCCCGATCGCGTTGCCGAGCGCGTGGTCGCCGGCGGCACCGGTGTAGTACAGGTAGTAGGTCGAGCCGACACGCAGCACCGACGGGTCGCAGGTGTGCATGCCGTCGAAGCTCCCGGGCGCGCCGGAGAACACCGCCGCCGGGATCCCGCCGCCGGGCCCGGTGAACGGGCCGTCGATGGACTGCGCCTGGGCGTAGAGGACGTCGTCCCCGGCCGGTCCGGCGCCGCCGTACTGGCTGCACCACCACATCCGCGTCAGCCCGTGGTCGAGCATCACGGTCGGGCCGTAGTTGTAGACGGCGTCCGCCCCGCCCGCGGCGATCACACCGCCACTCTGCCGGGGGTCACTCGAAGCGAGTTTGACGTCGCTGGGCCGGGGCGGCGCGGTGGTCTTGCCCCCCGCGATGGCGGGCTTGTCCCCTGCCGCCTGCGGCTGGGCGTAACCCTCGGTACAGCCCGCGAGCAGGAGCCCGGCCAGCACGCCGGCGAGGAGGGCACGAGCGGGTCGCCGACCCCCACGACGAAACGGGCTCACGGCACCGGAGTGTAGCGAGATGAAACTCGATCAGGTGACGCAGCTCCCTGTCGGCGGTCACTCGATCTTGAACCCCGATTTCCCCTGCGCCGACCGGCCCCGACGCGCCTCCGCCGGACGGCTCATCCGCTCGGCCGACCGGGCGGACCTGCACCGCGACGGTGTTCATGCAGCTCACCGGCTAGGTAAAGTTTGAGCTATGCCGAGGATGACAGTGCAGACCGGGATGATCCTCGAAGAGCTGATCAGGGATCCCGCCGAGGCCAAGTACGGCCTCGAGCTGATGAAGGCGGCCCACCTGAAGTCCGGCACCGTCTACCAGATCCTGGCGCGCCTGGAGGGCGCCGGCTGGCTGACCAGCGAGATGGAGGACCCGGCCGTCCACGTAGCCGAAAGACGCCCTCGCCGCCGGCTGTACCGCCTGACCGCCGAAGGCGCCGAACAGGCGCGGCGAGTCGTCTCGGGGACGGCCTTCCGGCACCACAGTTCCCGCGCACGCAGGCTGCTCGCCGAAGGGGGCCTTTGACGTGACCGGCACCTTGCCCGACCCGCTCGCCGCCGCGGTGTCCCCCTCCCTGCCCGCCGAAGACGTACGCCTGCTCGAAGAGGCGTATTCGATCGCCGCCGACTGTCACCGGGAGCAGACGCGCAAGAGCGGCGATCCCTACCTCACGCACCCGATGGAAGTCGCCACGATCCTGGCCCGGCAGGAGGCGGGCACGGACCTCGTCTGCGCGGCCCTTCTGCACGACACGGCCTGTCCCCCGGACCGCATCCGCGACCGGTTCGGCCCCGGGGTCGCCGAACTTCTCACTGGCCTGGCCCGTCTGGAAGCCGACGGCGATGTCACGTCGGCGTCCGACGACGTCCTGCGGCTCAAGCTGGCCGACCGGCTCCACAACCTGCGCACCATCGAGTACGTCGCCCCGGCCAGGCAGCGCGTCAAGTCCGCCGAAACCCTGCGGACGCTGGTCCCGGTGGCCGCCCGCCTCAGCCTGACCGACGTCGGCCTGGAGCTGTCGGCCCTGGCCTCCGGGGTGCTGCACTCCCCCGCGCCCGCTGTTGCGCGTGGACCGTCCCAGCACGCGCTGGCCTTCGCGGCGGTGCTGCTGCCGCGTGCCGTCCGGGCCCGCTGGCTCGCCGAGTGGGCCGGCGAACTCGCCGCGCTCCCCACCGTGCGCCGCCGCGCCGGGTTCGTGGCGAGCCTGGTCGTGGCGATGCCCGGACTGTCCCGCGCGCTCCGCAAAACCGGCCCTCGCGCGCAAGGCTCCGGCGCCACCGCCGTGCTGTCCGGGGTCGCGGTCGTCGTCACGGCGTTGAACAGCACCTTCACCTGGCCGACCGCTGTCGTCGCCGTCACCGCCCTCGCCGTGCTCACCGCGGTGCTCTTCACCCGGGACGACCGCGCGGCGGCGCGCCTCCACGCGCTGATCAGGGCGTGGCGGCGACGTCGCTAACCCGCGGTCACCGGTCCTTCGAGGGCGACCAGTTCGACCTCGAAACCGGCGTCGTTCTCGAGGTAGGCCGCGTAGTGGGCGTCGCCGCCCGCGTGGGGGTACTTGTCGGCGAACAGCGGCTGCCAGCCGTGGTCGGCGGCTCGGGTGGCCAGGTCGTCGACCTGGGCACGGGTGCCGACGTGCAGCGCCAGGTGGTTCAGCCCGGGGCGGGTGCGCTCGTGCCCGGGCGCGCTCATCGCCGGGGAGGCCTCGACGACGAGGTAGCCGGCGCCGAGCCGCCAGCTGACGCCGTCCGGCCAGCGCTGGAACTCGCGCCAGCCCAGTTCGCCCAGCAGCCAGCCCCAGCTCCGCTCGGCCTCGGCCAGGCCGGGCACCCACAGCTCGATGTGGTGCGGCCGCCCGTGGGTGGCCGGCAGGGCGACCAGCACGCGGTGCAGGTCGCCGTAGTGGATGCCGCTGCCGACGTCGAGGAAACCCAGGCGCCCGGCCACTTTCCGGCTCGCCGCGTTGTTCTCGTGCACCAGCGCCCAGACCGCGGGCAGGCCGAGGCCGTCGAGCCCGTGGTCCAGCACGGCCCGGGCGGCCTCGGACGCGAGGCCCTGCCCGGCGTGCGCGGCGCCGACGTAGTAGCCCAGCTCGGGCACCCCGCCCGGCAGCTCGGACGACGGGCGCAGGTGCGCGACGCCGATCACCTCGCCGTCACGCTCGATCACCCAGTGGCCCTGCCCGGCCGGGCCGCGGTAGGCCAGCCGCCGGTCCACCATCCCGCTCGCCGCGGCCGGGTCGGAGAAGTCCGCGGCGAAGAAGCGGCTCATCTCCGGGTCCGAGAACACCTTCACGACGCTCTCGCGATCGGCCTCGACCAGCTGCCGCAGCTTCAGCCGCGACGTGGTCAGCGTCGGCAGGCTCATGCCGGGTGCGCGGCGAGCCAGCGCAGGGCCAGCGGGTAGCCGTCGACGCCGAGGCCCGCGATCACCGCGGTCGCGATGTCCGACAGCACGCTGTGGTGCCGGAACTCCTCGCGCTTGTGCACGTTCGAGATGTGCAGCTCGATCAGCGGCGCGGACAGCTGCGCCGCCGCGTCGCGGACCGCGATCGAGTAGTGCGTCCAGGCGCCGGCGTTGAGCACCACCGGGTTGCCGCCGTCGGCGGCTTCGTGCAGCCAGCCGACCAGCTCGCCTTCGTGGTCGGTCTGCCGGACCTCGACCTCGATCCCCAGTTCCTCGCCGGCTTTCACGCACAGCGCGGCGAGGTCGTCGTGGGTGGTCGAGCCGTAGACCGACGGCTCGCGCTTGCCGAGCCGCCCGAGGTTGGGGCCGTTGAACACGAACGCCTTCACAGCAGCACACTCCCGCCGTTCTTCGGGGCGTCGGCGGCGATCGCCGAGTACGCGGCGGCGAGCAGCGACGGGTCCGGGCCTTCGAGCCGGCCGGGTTTGCCGAGGCCGTCGAGGACGACGAACCGCAGCACCCCGGAGCGGGTCTTCTTGTCGCCCTTCATGGTTTCGAGCAGCTGGGACAGCGCGTCGGCGTCGTAGGTCGTCGGCAGCCCGAGCAGCTTCAGCACCGAGGCGTGCCGTTCGGCCGTGGCGTCGTCGAGCCGCCCGGCCAGGCGGGCCAGCTCGGCGGCGAACACCAGGCCGACGCTCACCGCGGCGCCGTGGCGCCACCGGTACCGCTCGCGGCGCTCGATGGCGTGGCCGAGGGTGTGGCCGTAGTTGAGGATCTCGCGCAGGTCGGACTCGCGCAGGTCGGCGGCCACGACGTCGGCCTTGACCTTGATGGACCGGCGGACCAGTTCGGCCAGCACGTCGCCGGTCGCGTCGAGCGCGGCGGCGGGGTCGGCCTCGATCAGCTCGAGGATCCGCGGGTCGGCGATGAAACCGGTCTTGACGACCTCGGCCATGCCGGCCACCAGCTCGTTGGGCGGCAGCGTCTCCAGGGTCGTCAGGTCGACGAAGACCGCGCTCGGCTCGTGGAACACCCCGACGAGGTTCTTGCCGGCCTCGGTGTTGATGCCGGTCTTGCCGCCGACCGCGGCGTCGACCATGCCCAGCAGCGTGGTCGGCACGTTGACCAGCCGGACCCCGCGCATCCAGGTGCCCGCGACGAACCCGGCGAGGTCGGTGACCGCGCCGCCGCCGAGGCCGACGACGACACCGCGCCGGTCCAGCCCCATCCGGCCGAGCACCTCCCAGCAGAAGCCGGCGACGGTGAGTGCCTTGCCGTCCTCGGCGTCCGGGATCTCGACGCGGTGGGCGTCGAGGCCCGCCGCGGCCAGCTCCTCGCGGATGGCCTCGGCGGTGGTGGTCAGCGTGGGCGGGTGGATCAGCGCGATCTTGGAGGCGTCGGCCAGCTGCGCGGTGAGCTCGCCGAGCAGGCCACGCCCGACCACGACATCATAGGGGCGGGCGGTGGCGACGGGGATGCGCACCGGTTCGGGCACGGGTGACTCACTCCTTGGCTTCGGCGGGGACGACGAGTCCCTTGACGAGGTCGGCGACGATCTCGGCGGGCTTCCGGTCGTCGGTGACGACCTCGACGGTGGCCACCTCGCGGTAGACCGGCACGCGTTCGTCGAGCAGTTTCTTGAACGTGGCGCGGGGGTTCACCCCGGCCAGCAGCGGCCGCGCGCTCGACAGCCCGGTGCGCTGCACCCCGGCGGCGAGGCCGACGTTGAGGAACACGACGGTGTGCTCGGCCAGCCGGGCGCGGGTGCCGGGGGTGAGCGGCGCGCCGCCGCCGAGCGAGAGCACGCCGTCGTGCTCCGCCAGCGCGGTGGCGACCGCTTCCTCTTCCAGCGCACGGAAAGCGGGCTCGCCGTCGTCGGCGAAGATGTCGGAGATGCTGCGCCCGGTGCGGGCGACGATGTCCGCGTCACTGTCCCGGAAGACCAGGCCCAGTGCCTCCGCCAGCAGCGGCCCGACGGTGCTCTTGCCCGAGCCCGGCGGGCCGACGATGACCGCCCGGGGACTCACCAGCGCTCCTCGAGGGCCTTCAGGTACGCCTCGGCGTTGCGCTTGCTCTCGACGAGGGAGTCGCCGCCGAACTTCTCCAGCGCGGCGTCGGCGAGGATCAGCGCGACCACGGACTCCAGCACGACCCCGGCGCGCGGCACCGCGCAGACGTCGGAGCGCTGGTGGATGGCGACCGCCGGCTCGCCCGTCCGGACGTCCACAGTGGACAGTGCTTTGGGGACGGTCGAGATCGGCTTCATCGCGACGCGCACCCGCAGCGGCTCGCCGTTGGTGATGCCGCCTTCCAGGCCGCCGGCGCGGTTGGACCGGCGGGTGACGCCGACCGGGCCCGAGCCGCGGTCGATCTCGTCGTGCGCCTGGCTGCCCCAGCGGCGGGCGGTGGTGAAGCCGTCGCCGACCTCGACGCCCTTCATCGCCTGGACGCCCATCAGCGCGCCGGCCAGCCGCGCGTCGAGGCGGCGGTCCCAGTGGACGTGCGAGCCGAGGCCCGGCGGCAGGCCGTAGGCGATGACCTCGATCACGCCGCCGACGGTGTCACCCGCCTTCCGCACGGCGTCGACCTCGGCGACCATCGCGTCGGTGCCTTCCTTGCTGAAGGCGCGCACCGGGCTCTCGTCGATGGCGGGCAGGTCCGAGGCGACCGGCAGCGGCCCTTCGGGCGCGTCCGCACCGCCGATCGAGACGACGTGGCTGATGATTTCGACGCCCAGCAGCTGCCGCAGGTAGTTCCGCGCGACGGTGCCCAGCGCGGTCCGCGACGCGGTCTCCCGCGCGCTGGCCCGCTCCAGGACCGGGCGGGCCTCGTCGAAGCCGTACTTCTGCATGCCGGGCAGGTCGGCGTGGCCCGGCCGCGGCCGGGTGAGCGGTTCGTTGCGGGCGAGGCCTTCGAGGATCTCCGGGTCGACCGGGTCGGCCGCCATGACCTGTTCCCACTTGGGCCATTCGGCGTTTTCGATCTGCACGGCGACCGGGCCGCCCTGGGTGAGCCCGTGGCGGACGCCGCCGAGGAAGGCGATGTGGTCGGTCTCGAACCCCATCCGCGGGCTGCGCCCGAACCCGAGCCGGCGGCGGGCCAGCTGCCCGGTGACGTCGGCGGTGGTGACCTCCACCCCGGCGGGCATCCCTTCGAGCACGGCGGCCAGCGCGGGTCCGTGCGATTCACCTGCGGTGATCCAGCGCAACATGTCCTCAATCCTGTCACGGGCGCCGAACGCCCTTCAGAAGCGCCCCGGCCCCTCCGGACGGAGCCGCGGTGATGGCGCGAGCGGAGCAGCACGCGCCGCCGGGCGGAGGCCTTCCCGGAGCTGCCACGGCTGGACCGGACAGCGCCGCGCCGTCACCCCGCGAGCGGGAAGAGCACGCACACCCAAGCCGCGGCAAGGAGTGCGGGCCCGTGCGGGACCCGGCCCGTCCGCCGGGCGGCCGCCATGACGAGGGTCAGCAGCGCGGCCAAGAGCGCCGCCAAGGCGAGAGCGGGCCAGCCCGCCGCGCCCAGGACGGCACCGAGGCTGCCGGACAGCTTCACGTCCCCCGCGCCGAGGCTGCCCGGCGCGCAGTGGCGCACCGCCGCGTGCGCGCCGCCGAAGAGCAGCACCCCGGCCATCGCCCGGACGGCGAGCGAAGGCCCGCCGCCACCCAGCGCGGCCGCGCCGATCGCGGCGCCGAAGAGCGGGTACGCGGGCAGGGTCAGCACGTCGGGCAGCCGGAGGTGCCGCAAGTCGGCGAGGGCGAGCGGCACCGCCACGACGGTCAGCAGCGCGGGCACCGGCAGCCACCAGCCGGGCCAGCCGCCGCTCAGCCAGCGCCCGGTGACGGCCGCGGTGCCGAGGGCGGCCAGCCCGGCCGCGGTGCCGGCCGGGATCGGCGCGGCCGCGCGCTTTAGCGCCCACGCCGCCAGTGGCGCGGTGGCCGCAGCGGCCGCGGCGATCAGGAGGAAGAAGATCACCTCACCAGCCTGCTGCGAGCGGGCTGACCAGCGCAAACCCCGAGCGGCACGAACGGTCCGTTCGCGACGCCCTGGCGCCGGTTTCACTCCTGTGGGCGACAGCCGGCGGCGGCTTTCGGCCGGGTCGACCGGCGCAGAAGAGCAGCGCGAAGGCGGTCAGCGGGTACCGGCTCACCGGACCCGATCGGCATGCTCCAGGCGGATGGCGGCTTCCGCCGGGCCAACCGGAACAGAAACGCAGCACGAAGGCAGCCAGCAGACACCAACTCGCCGAACCCGACCGGCATGCTCCCGACGGCCGGTGGCTCCCGACGGCCGGTGGCTCCCGCCGGGCCAACCGGAACACAAACGCAGCACAAGGCCGCCAGCAGACACCAACTCACCGGACCCGACCGGCGTGATCTCGGCAGATGGCGGCTCCGGCCAGGTCAACCGGAACACGACGCGTGGCGGCCAACGTGGGGCCGAGGCAGTCGACCAGGCACACGAGACGCGGGGAACGTTCTGCTGGCCACCACGAGGGACCTGGTGCCGCGCCTGGGAAGTCGTTCGGGGATCCCGCCCCAAGGCGGCCTTCGGTGCGTCTCACACACCCAAGGCAGCCTTCGGTGCGCAAGACGCAACCAAAGCCGCCTTGGGGCGCTTCACCGGACCACTGCCGACCAACCTCGGACGCGCGAGACCAGATGCCCCAAGTCCGCGAAAGGGTGGCCCGTCCGGGACCCCCTGCGTCCCGGACGGGCCACGGCACTCACAAACTCAGCCGCAGCAACGCCCGCCCGCTGCCACCGCGAACCTCGAGCGCGGCCATCTGAGGGGTCTTCAGCGCCGTGCCGACCACGATGCGGGCCGTGTTGTCCGGCAGCGCCTTCCAGGTCGCCAGTTCCGTCTCCTTGCCGTCGCGGTCGATCGCCACCAGGACGTACTCGCCGCCGCTGCGGCCGCCCGTGTAGCTGCACGACATGTCGACTTCGGTGCCCCACTCGTGGTCACCGAGGCGCGCGTCGGCGCGGACCGGGAACTCGCCCAGGGCCGTCAACGCGACCGGCTGCGGGCCGGCGGGAACGGCACCGGGCGCCGGCAGCGACGCCACCACTCCGAGCGCGATGCACGCCGCCACCGCGACCGCGGCCGACGCGGACGTCACCACGTTGCGGATGCGGCGTCCCCGGCGCACCCGCTTCAGCACCGACGACAGCAGGTCCGGCGGCGGCGGACCGGCGTCCACGACCGCGCTGACCTGCGGCGGGCCGCTCTGGGCGAGCAGCCCCGGCAGGCCGGCCAGCTCACGCACCGCGGCCGCGCACCGCTCGCAGCCGCGCAGGTGCTGCTCGAACCGGGCCCGGTCCTCGGGGGACAGCGCCCCCAGCACGTACGCGGCGTCGAACGTCGCGAACGGGTCCTCGCTCACTGGGTCACCCCCCTCTCCTCCAGCACCAGGCGGAGCGCGCGCAGCGCGTAGTGCGTGCGCGACTTGACCGTCCCTTCGGCCACTCCCAGCGCCACCGCGGCGTCCGCTACGGAATAGCCCTGGAAGTAACACAGCACCAGCACCTCGCGGTGCCGTTCCGACAGCTCCGCGAGTGCCTCCGCGACCAGCCAGCCCTGCACCGCGCGGTCGGTGCCGTCCGCGACGGCCCGCTCCGGCGGCTGGTCGGTCATCACCTCGGAGCGTGCCGACGCCGAGCGCCAGCCGTCGATCGCGATCCGCCGCGCGACCGTGAACAGCCACGCCCGCGCCGACCCCTGCGACTGGTCCAGCACCGTCGTCGACCGCCAGGCCCGCAGCAGCGTCTCCTGGACGACGTCCTCGGCGCGGATCCGGTCGCCGGAGGTCAGGTGGAGCGCGTACGACCACAGCGCGGCCGCGTGCTCCTCGTGCAGCGCGCGCATCAGCGCGTCTTCAGCGACTTCTCCCACCGGGCTAGACCGCGACGCGCCGCCGGTCCTTCACGAACATCAGCGCGAGGCCGCCGACGATGCAGACCGCCTCGGTGATCACGCCCCAGTACTCCGGCTGGCTGTTGAACTGGTCGTGGTTGCCGGCGAAGCCGACCGTCGCGGCCAGCACGTACGCACCGAGCGTCAGCACCCCGAACCCGACCGCGCCCAGCGCCGGCAGCCAGTGCCGCCAGGCCAGGACGGCGATCGCGAGCACGAGGCCACCGATCGCGTCCAGGAGGAACAGCGGGCCGACGATGCCCGGGTAGTCCTCCGTCCACAGCAAGTAGTGCACACCCGCCGAACCCAGCAACGCCGCCGCCACGACGATCCGCAGAACCCAACCCACCATGATCGTTCCTCCGCTCCACACCCACTCAGGTACATACACGGAACAGGGGCCCTTCCGGTTCACCCGGCCCGGTGGGAATTGAACCGATCCGATGTCGATCTCGTTTAATGGGCATGACTGCCGAACTGCACTCCCGCCGCACCGTCCTCACCACGGGGGCCACCGTCGCCGGTGTCGCCGTGGGCGCCGTCGCGCTCGCCGCCTGTAGCTCTTCGGACGACTCGAAATCGGGCACCGCCCAGGCGCCCATCGCCGCGGGCACCCCCCTCGTGGCGCTCGACGAGGTCCCGGTCGGCCAGGCCAAGGCGGCCAAGGCGCCGGACGGCTCCGACGTGATCGTGTCCCGCACCTCCGACTCGGCCGTCGCCGCGTTCAGCGCGATCTGCACGCACCAGGGCTGCACCGTCGCGCCGAAGGGCGCCGACCTGGTCTGCCCGTGCCACGGCTCGGTGTTCAACGCCCTCACCGGCGAGGTCAAGCAGGGGCCGGCGAACAAGCCGCTGCCCTCGGTCCAGGTGAAGGTCGAGAACGGGAAGGTCGTCACCGGCTGACGGGCCGGGAGACAGCGAAGGGCCCTTGTGGACGGTGATCGTCCACAAGGGCCCTTCGCCTGTGTGACAAAAGCGACTCAGGCGTCCCAGGCGAACAGCCGCTCGCCCGCCGTGACGTCGCGGCCGCCGTCCAAACCGGACAGCACCTCCGCACCGGCGTCCAGCGCGACGACGGGCACGATCGCCGAGTAGCCCGCCGCGGTCACCGCCTCCGGGTCCCAGCTGACGATCGGCTGGCCGGCCCGCACCTGCTCGTCCTTGACGACGTGCAGCGTGAAGCCTTCGCCCTTCTCCTTCACCGTGTCGATCCCCAGGTGCACGAGCACGGCCTGGCCGTCGTCGGTCTGGACGACGAAGGCGTGCGGGTGCAGTGTCTTGATCGTGCCGTCGACCGGCGCGACCGCGTCCGCCCGGCCGCCCGAGGGCTGCACGGCGATGCCCGGCCCCACCATGGCCTCCGCGAACACCGGGTCCGGGACCTCGGTGATCGGCACCACGTGCCCGGCGACCGGGCTGAGGATCTCCAGGCTCACAGCAGGTCCTCGATGTCGCTGGCGATCGTGTCCGCCTCCGGCCCGACGATCACCTGCAGCGCGGAGCTCCCCATCTTGACGACGCCCATCGCGCCGGCCTTCTTCAGTGCCGCCTCGTCGACGAGGCTCATGTCCTCGACCTCGCACCGCAGCCGTGTGATGCAGCCCTCGACCTCGGTGAGATTGTCCGCGCCGCCGAGTGCCGCGAGGATCTTTTCCGGCCTGTCATCCGCCATCGCGGTCTCCTTGTTCACTGTTTGTTCCCAACCTGACGCGAACCGCGTGTCCACCTGTACTACGCCGTTCGTCGGCATGCACGCCGCCGCGGGCCACGAACGGATAACGGTGGGTTGACACCCGTCCGCGCGGCGGAGCATCCTGCCCCATCAGATCATTGGTCTAGACCGGAACGTACCAATGTTCCGGACCGGACGCGAGCACCGGTCCCCCGGGACCGAGAAACGAGGAGGGTGACGCCGATGAGCGCGGCCGCGCACGTCCCGCCACCCGACCGGGTCGTCAACGGGCCCACGCCCAAGCACGCCCAGCTGCGGGAAATCCTCCGCCGCACGGTGGAGCGCGAGCTCCCGCCGGGTGCGCCGATCCCGTCGGAACGCGAGCTGGCGCAGCGCTACGGCGTGTCGCGGCTCACGGTCCGGTCGGCGATCGGCAAGCTGGTCGAGGAGGGCCTGCTCGCCCGGGTCCGCGGCAAAGGCACCTTCACCGCGGCCCGGCGGATGGAACTCCAGCTCTACCTGATGTCGTTCACCGACGACATGCGGCGGCGGGGGCTGACCCCGACGACCGAGGTGGTCTCCGCGGCCACCGAGGTCCCACCCACCGCCTCCGCGCACGCCCTCGGCCTGGCCGAGGGTTCCCCCGCACACCACCTCGTGCGGTTGCGCCACGCCGACGGCGTACCCCTCGCCGTCGAACGCGGCTGGTACCACGCGGGCCGGGCTCCCGGCCTGCTCGAGCTCGACCTGACCCAGTCCCTCTACGCGCAGCTGGCCGAGACGTACGACGTGCGTCCCGACCAGGCGTGGCAGACGGTCTGGGCCGAAGGAGCGGACCGCGAGACGGCCCGGCTGCTCGGCATGCGCGCCGGCAGTCCCCTGCTCGTGTTCCGCCGGGTCTCCAGCGCCAACGGCGACCCGATCGAAGACATCACGTCCTGGTACCGGGGAGATCACTACCAGGTGACCATGCAGTTGGACCGGAACACCCCGGAATCCGGTACCCCACCCCACTATGGAGGTTCCTGATGAGCTCCACCACCGCGGAAGGGGCGACGAAGCGCAGCGGCAGCGGTCTTGCCGGTCTTCAGCGCTTCGGCCGTAGCCTCATGCTCCCGATCGCCGTGCTCCCGGCGGCAGGGATCCTGCTGCGCTTCGGGCAGGACGACATGCTCGGCAAGGACGGCCTGGGCTGGAACAAGGTCGCCTCGGTGCTGGGCGCCGCGGGTGGCACGCTGTTCAACTGGCTGCCCCTGCTGTTCGCGGTCGGCATCGCCGTCGGCTTCGCCCGCAAGGGTGACGGCTCGACCGCCGTCGCCGCCGTTGTCGGCTTCTTCGTCTTCAGCGCCGTCATCCAGGTGTTCGCCCCGCTGACCGACCTCCCCGGTTACAAGGCCGGTGCGACCGAGCTCGCGCCGATCAAGTGGCCCTACTCCGTACTCGCCGGCGTCGTCGTCGGCATCGTGGCGGCGTTGCTGTGGCAGCGGTACCACCGCATCAAGCTGCCGGCCTACTTGGCCTTCTTCGGCGGCCGCCGATTCGTCCCGATCATCACCGCGCTGGTCATGGTGATCCTCGGCGTGATCTTCGGCCTGGTCTTCCACTGGGTCGACCAGGGCATCCAGGCCGCCGGTGACGCGGTCACCGCCTCCCCGATCGTCGGTGGCGGCATCTACGGCGCACTGAACCGGCTGCTCATCCCGGTCGGTCTGCACCAGCTGCTGAACGTGCCGGTGTGGTTCATCTTCGACGGCGGCGACATCAACAACTTCGTCGCCGGCAAGATGTCGGCGGGTGCCTTCACCACGGGCTTCTTCCCGATCTTCATGTTCGCGCTGCCCGCGGCGGCGCTGGCGATCTGGCAGACGGCCCGCCCGGCGCAGAAGAAGGTCGTCGGCGGTGTGATGATCGCCGGCGCGCTGACCTCGTTCCTCACCGGTGTCACCGAGCCGATCGAGTTCTCGTTCATGTTCGTGGCGTGGCCGCTGTACCTGTTCCACGCGGTCATGACCGGCACCTCGCTGGCCATCTGCAACGCGCTGGGCATCCACCAGAGCTTCAACTTCTCGGCCGGCGCGATCGACTACCTGCTCAACTTCACCGCCCCGGCCGCCCAGAAGCCGTGGCTGCTGATTCCGATCGGGCTCGTCTACGCGGTGATCTACTACGTGGTGTTCCGCTTCGTGATCACCAAGTGGAACCTGCGCACGCCGGGCCGTGAGGACGACGCCATCCAGAACGACCTCGAGGCCACGGCCGCGAAGTAACATCGGTACCGACGTAGAACCCCGAAGCGAGAGGACGAACATGCCGGAGAAACGCGTCGCCGTCGCGAGCAAGGTGGGCCTGCACGCCAGGCCGGCCGCGCTGGTGGCGAAGGCGGCCGCGGCGCAGCCCGTCGCGGTGCAGATCGCCAAGGCCGGGGGAACCCCGGTGGCCGCCGGCAGCGTGCTCAACCTGATGACCCTCGCCGCCGGGTACGGCGACGAGGTCGTCATCAGCGCCGAGGGCGAGGGCGCCGAGGAGGCCGTGGAAGCGGTCGCCCAGCTGGTCGCCACCGACCTCGACGCCTGAGTTACACCCCGCAACAACACCCCGCGAAGGCCTCCGCACCGGTCCCCCGACACCGGTGCGGGGGCCTTCGTGGCGTTTCGTAGGGTGGACGCATGGAGAGCGTGCGCCTGATCGACGAGTGGCCGGTGGACAACGCCGCGACGGCCGTGGTGAAAGCGGACGGGACCGTCGCGGGCCGCCACGGCGACACCGCGCGGAAGTTCCGGCTGGCCTCGGTCAGCAAGCCGCTGACCGCCTACGCGGCGCTGATCGCGATCGAAGAGGGCGTCGTCGAGCTCGACACCCCGGCCGGGCCCGAGGGCTCGACCGTGCGGCACCTGCTCGCCCACACCTCCGGGCTCGCCTTCGACGCGCACAAGGCGATGGCCGCGCCGGGCACCCGCCGCCTCTACTCCAACGCCGGGTTCGAGCAGCTGGCCGACACGCTGGCCGAGCACTCCGGCATCCCCTTCGCGCAGTACCAGGCCGAGGCCCTGTTCGGGCCGCTCGGCATGACCGGCTCCTCCCTGGACGGCTCGCCCGCGTCCGGCGCGGTGTCCACTGTGGACGACCTAGTCGCGTTCGCCGCCGAGCTGCAGGCCCCGAAGCTGCTCGACCCGGCCACCGTCACCGAGGCCACGAACGTCGTCTTTCCCGGGCTTTCCGGTGTCCTGCCCGGGTTCGGCCACCAGAAGCCCAACGACTGGGGCCTGGGTTTCGAGATCCGCGACCACAAGAGCCCGCACTGGACCGGCTCGGCGAGCTCACCCCGGACCTTCGGGCACTTCGGGCAGTCGGGCACGTTCCTCTGGGTCGACCCGGACGCGCGCGCGGCCTGCGTCGCGCTGACCGACCGCGCCTTCGGGCCGTGGGCCGCCGAGGTCTGGCCGCGCTACACCGACGCCGTGCTGGCGGACCTGGGCGCGTGAAACGGCTCCTCCTCGCATTCCTGCTCCTGCTCGCCGCCTGCAGCGCACCCGAAGCCGCACCCGCCCCGTCCTCGACGCCGCAGCCGACGACGGCTGACGTGCCTCCGGCGCTGGGCACCAACGGCGCCGCGGTGCCCGCCCTGCACTGGACGCCGTGCCACGGCGGTTTCCAGTGCACGCCCGCGTCCGTGCCGCTGAGCTACCGCGAGCCGAAGGGCAAGGCGATCACGCTCTCGGTGATCCGGCTCCCGGCCAGTGATCCCGGGCACCGGATCGGCTCGCTGTTCTTCAACTTCGGCGGCCCGGGCACCGACGGCGTCGGCGAGCTGACGCGGTTCGCCGCGCGCTACCCCGACGAGCTGCGCGCCCGGTTCGACCTGGTGAGCTTCGACCCGCGCGGGATCGGCGGGTCGGCGCCGATCAGCTGCCCGGGCGCGGACCACCCGCCGGCGATCCCGTCGCCGCTGCGGCAGCCGGACGCGTTCTTCACCGCCAGCGCGGCGCCGGGAAAGGCGTGCGCGGCCGGTTCCGGCGACCTCCTGGCCCACCTCTCGACGGCGAACGTGGCCCGGGACCTGGACCTGCTGCGCCAGGCCGTCGGCGATCCGGCGCTGAACTTCTACGGTTACTCCTACGGCACCTACCTCGGTGGCACGTACGCGAACCTGTTCCCGGACAAGGTCCGCGCGATGACCCTCGACGGCACGCTCGACCTGGTCGCGAACGCCACCGGGAAACCGGGGCAGGAGAAGCAGCCGGTCGACGTCCGGGCCGACGTCGCGTCTGCGCAGCAGCAGGAGCTGGACCAGTTCTTCACGGTGTGCGCCGCGGCCGGGCCGAAGTGCGCGTTCTCCGGCGGTGACCTCAAGGCGAAGTTCGCCGGCGTCTTCGCCCACGCCTCGCGCGGCGCGGGTGTGTCCTCCCTGATGAGGACGATCGACAGCGCGTTGTACCAGTCCGGCCGGTGGAAGCGCCTGGCCGAGACCTTCGCGGCCCTGCCGGCGGATCCGGGTGCCGCTTCGCCCGTGCTGGACCCGTACGTGCCGACGCACTCCCCGAGTTTCCTGGCCGTCCAGTGCGCCGACAGCGACAACCCCTCGGCAACGGCCGACTACACCGCGCTCGCGGCGAGTGAGAGCAAGCGGCAGCCGTACTTCGGGCTCGGCGCGGTGTTCTCGATGGCGCAGTGCGTCGGCTGGCCCGCGCACGACGCCGACCGCTACACCGGCCCGTGGAACCGGGCCCGCAAGAACCCGGTGCTGGTGCTGAACAACCGCTTCGACCCGGCGACCCCGCTGCACAACGCCCAGGCGACGGCGGCGGAACTGGGCGACGGCCGGGTCCTGGTGGTCGACGGCTACGGCCACACGTCCCTGGACGTCCACAGCGCCTGCGCCACGGCGGCGGTGACCCGTTACCTGACCGATCTCGCCGTCCCGGCGGAGGGGACGAGCTGCGCCCCGGACACGGTGCCGTTCCCCTGACTTGACGCGGCGCCGCCTGAAGTAAATACTTACTGTATGTCCGACAGCCGTGCTCTGCTGCTCGCCGCCGCCGCGGAGCAGTTCGCCAAGCACGGGCCGCGCGGCACCCGCGTGCAGGACATCGTCAAGGCCGCCGGGGTCAACGAACGGATGATCTACCACCACTTCGGCAACAAGGACGGCCTGTACGCGGCGGCGCTCGCCGACCAGCAGGACGGCCTGATGGCGGCCTGGCAGCCGGTGCTCGACGAGGCCGTCACCCTCGCCCCCTACCCCGGCATGCGGATGGCACTGCGGGCGTTCGCGCAGAACCTGATGGCGCGCCCGCTCCTGGTCGCGCTGTGGATGCACGAGTCGCTCGGCGGCTGGAACACCTTGCCCCCACCCGAATCCGACACCCCCATCAAGGAACTGCGCGCCCTCTACGAACGCGGGCAGGCCGACGGCGTGTTCCGCGCCGACTGCCCGTTCCTCGTCGCGCACGCGACGGCCACCAGCGCCCTGGTCGGCCTCGTCGTGTTCGAGGGCCGCGGCCGCGCCTTCGTCGAACGGGCCTTCGGCGCCGACCCGGGGCCCGACGGCGTCCTCGACCTGATCGTCGGCCAGCTCCTCGACGGCATGTCCGGCCCTGCCACGTCCTGAGAACCCGCTCGACCCGCCTCTGATTTCTTCGTGTCCGTCGCGCAGTAAATGTTTACTGGGAGGAATCGATGACCACCACCTCACCCCGTCCGCGGCTCTCGCCCGGGCTCGTCCGGATGGCCGTGCCCGTCCTGCTGATCACCCTCGCCGTCCAGCTCGACGCCACCATGACGGCGGTCGCGGTGAAGGCGCTGCTGGGCGAGTTCGGCGGCACGCTGAGCGCGATCCAGTGGGTCGGCACGGCTTATCTGCTGGCCTTCTGCGTGGCGATCCCGGCCACCGGCTGGGCCGCCGACCGGTTCAGCGCCAAGGCCGTCTGGCTGAGCGCGATCGGGCTGTTCCTCGCCGGGTCGGTCGCCTGCGGGGCAGCCTGGTCGGCCGGTGCCCTGATCGCCTTCCGGGCCGCGCAAGGGCTCGGCGGCGGGATGCTGATCCCGCTGAGCCAGGCGATGCTGGTGCAGCGCGCCCGGCCCGAGGAACTCGGCAGGCTGATGGGCCTGGTCGCCCTGCCGTCCCTGCTGGGACCGGTGTTCGGCCCGCTCGTCGGCGGCCTGCTCGTGGACGGCGCGTCGTGGCGCTGGATCTTCTACGTCAACGTGCCGATCTGCGTCGCGGCGTTCGCACTGTCGCTGCGGTTCGTGCCGGCCAACACCCGCCGCCCGGGCGGCGCCCCGCTGGACGTCGTGGGCGTGGCGCTCCTCTCCCCCGGCCTCGCCCTGTTCGCCTACGGGCTTTCGCGGGCCGGTGACCACGGGAGCTTCACCGCGCCGGAGGTGCTGTGGCCCGCCGGGCTCGGGGTCGCGCTGCTGGCGGCGTTCGCCGGGCACGCGCTGACGACCCGCCGCGAGCCGATCCTCGACCTGCGGCTGCTGCGGTCCCGGCCGTTCGCGGCGTCGGCGGGGACGCTGCTGGTGGCCGGGATGCTGATGTTCGGGGTCGGCCTGCTGATGCCGCTGTACTACCAGCAGACCCGCGGTTTCGGCGCGGCGCACGCGGGACTGCTGGTCGGGCCGTCCGGGCTGGGCATGGCGCTGGCGCTGATCCTCGCGGGCCGGCTGCTGGACCGGATCGCGCCGCGGACGATCGTGGCCGGCGGGCTGGTGCTGTGCGCGGCGGGCGCGCTGGCCCTGACCGGGCTGACGGCGTCGTCGAACCTGGTCTGGGTGAGTGTGGCGCTGCTGGTCAGCGGGCTGGGCACGGGCGCGGTCCTGGTGCCGACGATGAGCACGGCGTACCAGGACCTGGATCCGGCCCAGGCACCGCGCGCGACGTCGGCGATCCGGACGTTCATGCAGCTGGGCGGCCCGTTCGGGCTGGCGCTGTTCGCCGTGCTGCTGCAGTCGAACCTGACCGCGGACCCGGCGGGCGGCTACGGCACGACGTTCTGGCTCGCCGTGGCCATCACGGCCGTGTGCGTGGTCCCGGCCGCCTTCCTGCCGCGGCGGCGCCTCGCCGGTCGTGAGTGAGAAACCGTGTCAGAACACTGTTTCTCACTCACGACCAACCCGCACCGCGCGTTCAACCGGATGGCCGCGCCGGGCAGGGTCCAAAGACCCTGCCCGCGCCGTGGCCCGGGTGGTGTCATTCAGGGGTGCGGGCCCGCCGCCGGGCCGGTGCGGGGACCTCGGGCCCCGGCGGGCCGCACGCTTTACTCCATCACGCGAATCGGGGAACCCGCCCGGAAGGCGGCGATGTCCTCGACCGCGTCGCCGTAGAAGATCTCGTAGACCTCCCGCGTGACGAAGCCGATGTGCGGGGTGAGGGTCGCGTTCTCGAGTGTCCTCAGTGGATGGTCGGCGGGGAACGGCTCGGTGTCGTAGACGTCGATCGCCGCGCGGATCACCTTGCGGCGCAAGGCGTCCACCAGCGCCGCTTCGTCGACGATCGGGCCGCGCGAGGTGTTCACCAGCAGCGCGCCCGGCTTCATCGCCGCGATCTCGCCCGCGCCGACCAGGCCGCGGCTGCGGTCGCTGAGCACGAGGTGGATCGACAGCACGTCCGAGCGGGCGAACAGGTCCTCTTTGGACACGGCGGTGACGCCGTGCGGCTCCGCCTTCTCCGGCGTCAGGTTCTGGCTCCAGGCGATGGTCTCCATCCCGAAGACCTGACCGATCTTCGCCGCGCCCGCGCCGAGCCGCCCGAGGCCGAGCAGGCCGAGCGTCTTGCCGTGCAGCATGGTGCCGACGCCCGTCTGCCAGCCGCCTTCGCGCATGGAGCGGAACTCCTGCGGCAGGTTGCGCGACGCCGCGAGGATCAGCGCCCACGTGTGCTCGGCGGTCGGCTCACCGATGTACCCGGTGGCCGACACGACGACGCCGTTGCGCCGCGCGGCCGGGACGTCGATGGCCGCGTTGCGCTTGCCGGTGCTGACGAGCAGCTTCAGGTCGGGCAGCCGGTCGAGGACCTCGGCGGTGAACCGGGTCCGCTCGCGCATCGCGACGACCGCTTCGAACCCCTGCAGCTGCTTGACGACGTCGTCCAGCGGCTCGGTGAAGACCGTGATGTCGGCCTCCAGCGAGTCCCAGTCCCCGAAGGTGCGGGAGACGTCCTGGTAGTCGTCGAGAATGGCGATCCGCATGATCTCACCGTAGCGGCACGAAGACGTCCACGCGGACCAGGTGATGGTCGGACGCGTCGTTCAGCCGGGACAGCTCGTCCGACGGCACCGGCCAGAACACCTCGGCGTGCCAGGGCAGCAGGCCCTTCGACGGCAGCACGTAGTCCGTGCGCAGGTTCCCCGGTGTGACGTCGCTGAAGTCGCCCGTGTCGTAGAACGGGTCGCTCTTCTGGCCCACGTTCGCGCCGCCCTGGGCCTGGGCGGCCAGCACCGCGCCGCGGCTGCCCGGGCGGGTCTGGATCACCCGCGGCGCGTTCAGCAGCTGCTGGATGGCGCCGGGCACGCTGTCGCCGTCGAGCGGGTCGGAGTTGTTGTCGCCCGCGACGACGAACCGCTCCCCCGCGCCCAGGCCGCCGCGGTGCCCGCGGTCGTCGTAGAGGTAACCGCCCTTGCCGGGCGTCGTGTAGTCGGCCCAGAAGCGGATCTCGTCGTGGTTGCGGGTGCCGTTGTGGTCGTCCGGGCCGTCGAAGCTCGGCGGTGTCGGGTGCGACACCAGGAAGTGCACGGTCGAGCGGCCGATCTTCAGCGGCAGGTCCCAGTGCGACTTCGACGACAGCCGCAGCACGTTCAGCTCGGCCGGGCTGTACCAGTCGTGCGGCGCCGGCGTCGCCGGGTCGTCCGGCAGGAGCGCGCCCGGCATGTCCTTCCAGAGGAACTTCTGGAACGTCCGGACGTGCGCGACGTCGATCGGGTACTTCGACAGCACGAGCAGCCCGTACTGGCCCTCGAACGTCCCGAAGCCCTGGGCATCGTTGCCGCCGCCGACCGTGCCGTCGCGGTCGAGGTCGAAGCCGGTCGGGACGCCGGTGTTGACCGGCGCGGTGTAGGCGTACGGGTAGTCGATCGGCTGGGCGCCGTGCTGGCCCACGGCCAGGTAGTTCTTGCGGAACTCGTCCGCCGCGGCGTTGCCCGGCACGTAGTCGAACTCGTTGATCAGCTGGACGTCGGCGCGGTTGCGCTGCACGACCTCCGCGACCTCCTGCGCCTGGGCGTTGCCCGGCGTCGACAGGTCGCTCAGCAGCTGCCCGGCGGCCGCGCGATTGAGCGACGCGTTGAAGGTGGCGAAGCGGACACTCTGCCCGAAATTCGCGGAAGCGGTGGCGGGCACGGCCAGCGCGACGAGCGCGGCCACCGTAAGCCCTGCGGCGATGCGTTTCACGGTCTTACCTCCCAGTCGGCGGCCACCTTATGCGCCGAAGCGCCCCGCCGAGTGAGCGTCAGGTGAACAGGCGACGTGACCCAGCTCTCTTGAACACGTTCAAAACTAGGGCTACCGTCCCTGTTGAACACGTTCAAAACTTGGAGGGACCATGGAACCCGTTGTTGTCGCCTACGCGCTCTACCTGCTGATCAGCATCCCGTTGACGGTGCTCGTCGCCCGGACGCTCAGCAAGCACGGCCGTACCTTCCTCACCCAGGTCTTCGAGGACAGCCCCGGCCTGGCCAACGCCGTCAACCAGCTGCTGGTCGTCGGCTTCTACCTGATCAGCCTCGGCTTCGTGACGCTCTTCCTGACCAGCCACGCCGACGTGCACGGTGCCCGCGAGGTGTTCGAGCTGCTGTCGGTGAAAGTCGGTGTCGTCGCGCTCGTGCTCGGTGTCATGCACCTGTTCAACGTGCTGGTGTTCAACGGCATCCGCCGCCGCCACCTGGCCCCCAAACCCGCTCCCGCGCCGGTGTTCGCCGGACGGCCCGTCCCGTACCCCGGCGCGCCCGGCCCGCAGGTCCCGCCCTTCCCCGCGCCCTGACGTGAGCGGCACTAACGTGCAGAGCGTGCCGAAGAGCGAGGAAACGCGGTCCCTGATCGTCACCACCGCCATGCGGCTGTTCACCGAGAACGGCTACGACCGCACGACGATGCGCGCGATCGCCGCGGAGGCCGGGGTCTCGGTCGGGAACGCGTACTACTACTTCTCCTCGAAGGAACAGCTGATCCAGGGGTTCTACGACGAGATCGCGCGGCTGCACCTCGACGCCGCCCGCGCCCTGCTGGCGGACGAGCCCCGGTTCGCCGAGCGGCTGAAGGCCGTCCTGCTCTGCTGGCTGGAGCTGGCCGAGCCCTACCACCGTTTCGGGACGCAGTTCTTCGTCAACGCGGCCGACCCGGAGTCGCCGCTGAGCCCGTTCAGCGACGAGTCCGCGCCCGCCCGCGACGCCTCGATCGAGCTGATGCGCGAGGTCGTCGACGGCTCGGACGTCAAGCTCGACCCGGAGCTGCGCGCGCAGCTGCCGGAGCTGCTCTGGCTGTTCCAGATGGGCGTCGTGCTCTTCTGGGTGCACGACCGCTCGGCCCGGGAGAAGCGCAGCAAGATGCTGGTGGAGCGCAGCGTCCCGCTGCTGGCCCGGCTGGCCGCGCTCTCCCGGCTGCGGGTCTTCCGCCCGGTCAGCCGGGAGATCGTCGACCTGATCCAGGACCTCGCTAAGCGGGATTGACCGCCCTGAAGTACAGGAACCGCGGTTTGGTCCGGAGGTTCTTCGCCCACTTCGGGTCGGCGTCCTCGGCTTCCGGCACCGGCATCGGCTCCACCAGGCGGTCGACGGCGAAGCCGGCGTCGCGGACCGCCTCGAACGTCCAGCTCAGCGGCCGCCGGTAGAACTGGACCGGGTGCTCGATGCCTTCGAGACCGAAGTCGTCGTCGAGCAGCTCGACCTCGAAGTAGTTCTCCTTGTCGAACCAGTGCCAGTCCTCGCCGGGGTGGTGCACCGAGAACACGAGCGCCCCGCCGGGCTTGAGCACCCGCCGGAACTCGGCGAGGGTGGCGCCCCAGTCCTTCAGGTAGTGCAGCACGAGCGACGCGGTGATCACGTCGATCGAGCCGTCCTCGACGGCCAGCGGCCGCGTGACGTCCGCCTGCTCGAAGCGGGCGACGTCGCCGAACTTCCGGCGGGCGACGGTGATCATGCCCGCGCTGGCGTCGACCCCGAGGACGTCCGCGCCCCGCCCGGCCAGCAGCGCACTCAGGTGCCCGGCCGCGCAGCCGACGTCCAGCACGCGCTTGCCCTCGACGTCGCCGGCCAGGTCCACGATCGCGGGCCGGTCGTAGAGGGCGTTGGTGACGGACTTCCCCGCGTGCTCGGCGTAGGCCTCGCTGTAGGCGTCGTACTGCTCGGCCCGCGCCCGGCCGATGATCTCCTCGATCACCTCGGTCTTGGCGTCGGCGTAGTTCTGGACGTACTTCCACTCCCGCGCGGCCAGCTCACGCTTCTTCGCCGCGTACAGCGCCAGTTCCTCCGGGTGCGAGCGCAGCCGTTCGCGGAAGAGCCGGTAGCGCGGCGTCTGGCCGTTGCCGGGTGAGTAGACGTGCAGGTTGATGTTCGTGTCCGGGCCCTTGAAGCAGCGGTGCTTCTCCCAGTCCGGCTCGCGGATGACGAGCCGGTAGCCCGCGCCTTCCAGCGCCGGCAGGTAGGCGTCCTCGTCGTCGGAGTCCGGCACCTCGAGGAGGATGTCGACGCACGGCTTGGCGCACAGGCCCGGCACCGACGTCGAGCCGACGTGCTCGAGGACGAGCGCCCGCTCCCCCACCGCACCCCGGATCCGCGCGGCTTCGCGCTCGAAGAGCTTCGGCCACTCCGGGTCGTAGTCCACGAGGGTGACGGTCGAGTCGAGCTTCGGCGGCTCGCCGCCGACCCAGGCGTTCTCCAACTGGCTGTCGTCGAGTGCTTCTTGACTGGTCATTCCGGTAGACCCCCTTGCTGAAGGCAGTCGGCCAGAATATCAACCCGGGGCAAGCGGATTTACCCGATCGGGAGCGGCAGCATGTTCCCGGTCGCCTCGCGCAGCGCGTCGCGCATCGCCGCGCGCGGCGCCGGGCGGCCGGTGAAGTGCTCGGCCTGGCCGAACGCCTGGTGCAGCAACATGTCCAGCCCGGTGGCGAGCTTGCCGCCGCGGGCCGCGACGGCCTCGGCGAGCGGCGTCGGCCACGGGTGGTAGATGACGTCGAGGACGTGCGCGACCGCCGCCAGGCCGGCCACGTGCGGCCGGACCGCGTCCGGCGGCACGGTGTTCACGAGCACCGCGGCTTCCGCCGCCAGCGCCGCGAAGTCCGTTCCGTCCCACCGCAGCACGTCGACGTCGAGCGAAGCGCGCTTCGCCGCGTCGAGGGTTTCGGCAGCCCGGGCGGGATCCCGCACGACCAGGCGCACCTGACGCACCCCCAGCGCCGCCAGACCGACGACCGCCGCGGCCGCGGTACCGCCGGCGCCGAGCACGATCGCGGTGTCCGACGACGTCGGCGTGTACCCGCCCGCCGCGCGCAGGGCACCGGTGACACCCTCGACGTCGGTGCAGTCCGCGAGCCAGCCCTTCGCGGTGCGGACCAGGGTGTTGGCCGCGCCGACCGCGGCCGCGCGCGGCGTCACCTCGTCCGCGTGGTCCAGCGCCGCGCGCTTGCCCGGCATGGTGACCGAGAGCCCGGCCCACTCCGGGCCGAGGCCGTCGACGAGCGCCGGGAGGTCCTCGGCGCCCGTCTCGATCCGCTCGTACGTCCAGCCGGTCAGGCCGAGCGCGCCGAACGCGGCGCCGTGCAGCACCGGGGACAGCGAGTGGGCCACCGGCTTGCCCAGGACCGCGGCCCGCCGGAGCTCAGAAGGCACCGTTCGCCTTGGCCTTTTCGACGTTCTTCTTGTGATCGTCGAACGAGACCGCGAAGCAGGACAGGCCGTTCTTCTCGCACTTCACGAAGTACACCCAGTCACCCGCGACGGGGTGCACCGCGGCCTGGATGGCCTCGGGGCTGGGCACCGAGATCGGGGTCGGCGTGAGGCCCGGGATCTTGTACGTGTTGTACGCCCCGGCCCGGGTCCGGTCCGCGTCGTTGGTCGCCAGGGTCGGCCGGTCCAGCACGTAGTTGACGGTGGAGTCCATCTGCAGCCGCATGTTGGTCGACAGCCGGTTGTAGATCACCCGCGAGAGCTTGCCGAAGTCGGCCTTCACGGCCTCGCGCTCGATGATCGAGGCGATGATCAGCGTCTGGTACGGCGTCTTGCCCGGGCCGGTCGACTGCGGGCTCAGGCCGGCGTTCTGGATCGCCTCGGTCGAGCTGCGGACCAGCTGGCCGATGATCTCCTGCGGGCTCGCGCCGGGCCGGACGTCGTAGAGCCCGGGCGCGATCAGGCCTTCCAGCCTGCGGTCCTTGCGGTCGGCCTTGTTCGCGTCGTCGATCGCCCAGTCGGGCACGCCGAGCGTCTTGAGGTCCGCGCCGTCGACGACCTTGCGCAGGTCGTCGGAGGTGACGCAGGTGCTCTTGCCGTTGAGCTGCGCGCACGACGCCTTCGCCATCAGGCTGTACACGCCGGGCGTGACCTTGCCGTCGGGCTGGGTGATGTCGTCGAACTGCGTGTAGGGCCGGACCTCCAGCTGCCCCACCCGGGCGGTGGGCGAGACGATCCGGTCGACCGCGCTGGCCCCGGACATGTGCGACTTCATGACGTAGAAGCCGTGCTGGATCTTCGACAGCTTCGGGTTGTCCGCACCGGCCTTCACGAAGGCCTTGCTGCTGGCGACGACGCCGGCCGTCGTGAGCTTGGTGCCGATCGCCGACGTCGAGTCGCCGTCGTCGACCTGGAACAGGACGTCGCCGTCGCCGGCACCGTCGTAGTCCTCGTAGCCGAAGAACCGGTTGAAGCCGTAGTAGGCGCCGCCCGCGAGCAGGACGATCACCGCGACCGCGGCGATCCAGCCGAGCGCGCGCTTGCCCTTCTTCTTCCGGGGCTTCTTCTTCGGCTCGTCCTCGTAGCCCTCGTAGTCCTCCTCGTACTCCCCGTCGTATTCGGGGTCGTACTCGGTTTCGTCGTAGTCGTCGGCGTATTCGCCGTCGTACTCGTCGTATTCGTCGTACTCGTCCCCGGCGAAGAGGTCGTCCTGGGCCGGCTCCTCGCGCGGCGCGCGCACGGGCTCGGGCGGGGGCGCCGGGGCCTGCGCCGGGATGATGTCGGTCACCGGCTCTTCGCGCGCCGGCGGGGGCGGCGGGCGGCGGCGGCGCGGCGGCTCGGCGCCGGGCGCGGGCACGCCGACAGAGCGGTCACCCGGTTGGACGGGCCGCCGGGCGGGCGGCTGCGCGGCGGGAGCCGGCGGTTCGGCGGCCGCACGGCGCCGCTGCGGGGCTTCGAGGCCGTCGACCGGTTCGGGAGCCGCGCGACGCGTCCGGATCTCGTCGGACTCGGGAGCCGGACGGCCCCGCCGAGGCGGCTCGGCGGCCTCTTCCGGCTCGGGGACCGGGCGGCGCCTGCGCGGCGCCTGGACCTCGGCCTCGTCCGGTTCCGCGCGACGCCGTCTCGACACCGGCGCCTGCACCTCGGACCCCTCGTCGAGGCCGTGGCGGGCGCGGGCGGCCCGGGCGGGCGCGCCGCGCTGGGCGCGGGGATCGAGCTCGTCGTCGACCGGGGGCAGGGTGTCCGGCGGCTCGAGCCGGCGACGGCGCCCGGTCGCCGGGACGTCGCGGCGCGGGTCGGCGGCGGGCGGCTGCCGCCGAGTCGGCTGGGGCAGCTCGTGCTGGCCGCTCGCAGGCTGCGGACGGCGCGAGGGCTGCGGAAGCTCGTGGTACCCGCTCTGCGCCTGCGCGCGGCGGGCTTCGGCGGCCCGCGGGTCACGCGGGTCGGCACGGCGGGGCGCGGGCCGGGACGGCGGCGGGGCGGCGTCTTCCGGCTCACGCAGCCTCCGGCGGCCGCGCGGGCGCTCAGGCTGCTCGTCGTTCATCGGTCTCCCTCCCGGGCGCGGTGCGCAGCAGCGGCGTCGATCCAGGCCTGCAGGATCTCCACGGCGGCGGCCTGGTCGACCACCGCTCGCTGCTTGCGGCCTTTGACCCCGCGCTGGGAGAGGATGCGGGATGCGGTGACCGTGGTCAGCCGCTCGTCGCCCAGCCGGACCGGCACGGGCGCGACGCGCCCGGCCAGGCGTTCAGAATACGCGATCGCCAGCTCGGCCGCCGGACCCTGCCGGTTGGCGAGCGTGCGCGGCAACCCCACGATCACCTCGACCACCTCGTGCTCGGTGACGAGGGCGGCCAGCTGGTCCAGATCACTGTCGTCGGTCGCATCGCGGGAGAGGGTAACCAATGGCGACGCGAGCACGGGGGCCGGATCGCTCAGAGCGACCCCGACCCGGACCGAGCCGACATCCACCCCGAGCCGCCGGCCGCGGCCCGGATCGGACACTCCGGGCCGATCCGGGCCCCGGTTTCCGCGGTTAACCAATGCCGGCGATCGCCGCGCGCAGGGCCGTGACCGCTTCGGCCGCGCCGGCCGGGTTCGTGCCACCGCCCTGGGCCATGTCGGGCTTGCCGCCGCCGCGACCGCCGATCGCGCCGGCGAACGACGGCACGAGCTTGCCCGCCGCGATGCCCTTGTCCTGCGCCGCCTTCGTCGTCGCGACGACGAAGCTGAGCTTCTCCCCGGCCGGCGAGAACAGCGCCACGACACCGGGCCGCGCGCCGAGCCGGCCGCGGATGTCCGACGCGAGCGCGCGCAGGCCGTTGCCGTCGACGTCCGGGACGACCTCGGCGACGACCGAGACGCCGTTGACGTCGACCGCCTTGTCGGCGAGCGCCCCCGTCGAGCCCAGCACCTGCTGGGTCTTCAGCTGGGCGATCTCCTTCTCGGCGTTCTTCAGCCGGGTCAGGACGTCCTCGATGCGGCCCGGCAGCTCGTCCGAAGGCACCTTGAAGGTGTTCGCCAGCTGCGAGACCAGCAGCTGCTCCTTGCGGACGTACTTGAGCGCGTCCGTGCCGACCAGCGCCTCGACGCGGTGCACGCCCGAGCCGATGGAGGCGTCGGAGACCAGCTTGACCAGGCCCAGCTGGCCGATCCGGTCCACGTGCGTGCCACCGCAGAGCTCGCGGGAGTACTCGCCCATGTCGACCACGCGGACGTCGTTGCCGTACTTCTCGCCGAACAGCGCGACCGCGCCGAGTTCGAGCGCCTTGTCCTTGGTCGTGGTGAAGCTGTTGACCTCGACGTTGGTCTGCAGGTAGTCGTTGACCTCCTGCTCGACCTCGGTGAGGACGTCCGCCGAGACCGAACCCGGCGTGGTGAAGTCGAACCGCATGCGGCCCGGCGAGTTCAGCGAGCCCGCCTGCGCCGCGCGCTTGCCGTAGGCGCCGCGGACCGCCGCGTGCACCAGGTGCGTCGCGGAGTGCGAGCGCTCGATGGACAGCCGGCGGTGCGCGTCGACCGAGCCGGTGACCTTCGAGTCGAGGCCGATCTCGCCGTCGAGCACCTCGACGCGGTGCACGAACAGCCCCGGGACGATCTTCTGGACGTCCAGGACCTTCAGCTCGACACCGTCGCCGAGCAGCACGCCGGTGTCGGCGACCTGGCCACCGCTTTCGGCGTAGAACGGCGTGCGGTCGAGGACCAGCTCGGCCTTCTTGCCCGCCGAGACGCTGCGGACCGGCTGCCCGTCCTCCAGCAGCGCGACGACCTTCGCCTCGGCCTGCAGGTCGGTGTAGCCGAGGAACTCGGTCTCGCCGTGCTGCTCCAGGACCTTCCGGTACTCCGAGAGGTCGCCGTGGCCGGTCTTGCGCGACGCCGCGTCCGCCTTCGCGCGGGTCCGCTGCTCGTTCATGAGCGTGCGGAAGCCGTCCTCGTCGACGCTCAGGCCCTGCTCGGACGCCATCTCCAGCGTCAGGTCGATCGGGAAGCCGTACGTGTCGTGCAGCTGGAACGCCTTGTCGCCGGCGAGCACGTCGCCGCCGCCGCGCTTGGTCTCCTCGGCCGCCATGTCGAAGATGCGCGAACCGCTGGTCAGGGTCGAGAGGAAGGCCTCCTCCTCGATCCGGACGACCTCGTTGATCCGGTCGAAGCCGCTGACCAGCTCGGGGTAGGTCGGGCCCATCGTGTCGCGCACGACGCTCGCGAAGGCCTGCAGCACCGGCTCGTGCACGCCCAGCAGGCGCGAGGAGCGGACGATGCGGCGCAGGAGCCGGCGCAGCACGTAACCGCGGCCGTCGTTGCCCGGGGTGACGCCGTCGCCGATCAGCAGGACGCCGGTGCGGGCGTGGTCGGCGATCACGCGGAAGCGGACGTCGTCGGCGTGGTTGCTGCCGTAACGACGGCCGGAGAACTCCTCCGCGCGGCCGATGACCGGGCGCACGAGGTCCGTCTCGTAGACGTTCTCGACGCCCTGCAGGATCGTCGCGACGCGCTCGACGCCCATGCCGGTGTCGATGTTCTTCTTCGGCAGCTCACCGATCGGCTTGTGCCCGAGCTTGGGGCTCAGCTCGCCGCGGATGTCCTGCATGAAGACGAGGTTCCAGATCTCGATGTAGCGGTCCTCGTCGGCGACCGGGCCGCCCTCGCGGCCGTACGCCGGGCCGCGGTCGTAGTAGATCTCCGAGCACGGGCCGCCGGGACCGGGCACGCCCATGTCCCAGTAGTTGTCCTTGCCGTCGCGCGACTGGATGCGCTCGCCGGGCAGCCCGGTGAGCTTGCGCCACAGGCCCGCGGCTTCGGAGTCGTCCTCGTAGACCGTCGCCCAGATCCGGTTCGGGTCGAGGCCGTAGCCGCCTTCGCTCTGGGGCTTGGTGATCAGCTCCCAGGCGTTCTCGATGGCGCCTTCCTTGAAGTAGTCGCCGAAGGAGAAGTTGCCGGCCATCTGGAAGAACGTGTTGTGCCGGGTGGTCTTGCCGACCTCGTCGATGTCCGGGGTGCGCACGCACTTCTGCACGGAGGTCGCGCGCGGGTACGGCGGCGGCGCCTCACCGAGGAAGTACGGCTTGAACTGGACCATGCCGGCGTTGACGAACAGCAGGTTCGGGTCGTCGAGGATCAGCGGCGCGCTCGGCACGCGCGTGTGACCCTTGCTCTCGAAATGGCGCAGGAAACGGTCGGTGATTTCGTGTGTGTCCACGGGTCAGTCCTTGCTGTGCTGTTCGTCACCGATCCAACCACAGCCACGGCCGATGGCTTTCGCGGCAACGGTTGCTTCCGCTCGAAGGGCGGCCTGCTTTTGGTCGGATCGGTGAGTGGTGCCGGAGTACGGGATGACGGCGGCGGCGGAGCGGCTTCGGCGGTCGCGGGCGCGACCGGTCAGCCCTCCGCCCGGCGAGCTCGCCGGACGGGGCGCCGGGGTTCGGCGGCGTGCCGGCCCGAGGCCTGCGGCGTCACCACGCCCGTCCGCTGCTCGACCATCTCGTGCAACTCCTGCTCCCGCTCACTCATGCCCGCGCGCACCTCGGCGCCGAAGGAACCCACGGCGCCCGCCAGCTCGCGCACGGCTTCGCCCAGGTTCGATGCTAACCCCGCGGGAGTGGCCTGACGAGCGGTTTCGGCGGCCTTGCGGGACAGCGCGACGCCGGCGACCACGCCGACGCCGAGCCAGAACAGCCGCTTCACTTCGCGGCCTTCTTCGCGGCTTTCGCGGCGTTCTTCTTCTTGCGCGCGCGGATCGCCTTGCTGAGCCCGTAGGACAGCGCCGCGGTCTTGACGAGCGGGCCGCCCAGCGTGGCGGTGAACACCGAGGTCAGCGCGGAGACGTTGCCGGTGACGGCCTGCGCGTTCGACGTGATCCCGTCCACCCGCTCGAGCTGGGTGTTGACGTGGGTGATCGTCTGGTTCGCGCCGATCAGCAGCGGGTCGGTGTTGCTGTTGGTCCGCTCGATCGCCTCGGTGGCCGCGTCCAGCGTCTTGCCGAGCTTGATCAGCGGGATCGCCAGCAGGACGACCAGCACCACGAATGCTCCTGCGGCGATCAACGCGGCGATCTGCCCTGCCGACACGGGCCCTCCTCGGTTCAACGTGACTTGGCGTCTTGAGTGCTGGTGAGGTTACCGCCTGGCCGGGTTCCCGACCGTGTCACCCCGCGCGGGCCGGAAAACGCGTCGCCGCCCGCCCCCGCCACGCGGTACACCTGGGCGATGGGACACGACGACGGACCCGGGCACCGGGTCCTCTCCGGACCGGGCGGGGCGGCGGCCGACGTGCTGGCCGGGTTGCCCGGCGCGGACCTGACGACGGTCCAGCTGGAGGTGGCGCGGCGGCGGGCGGCCCGGCTGTCGGCCGCGGACGTCCGGCGCCGGTACGGCACCGACCGGTTCGTCGGCCCCAGCCCGCTCCCGTTCGCGCTGCTGCGCCGGATCGAGGACACGCTGCTGGCCGCGGCGGCCGGTTTCGAGGCGGTGACGCTCGCGCCGTTGACACCCCTCGGGACCCACTCGGTGGTGACCGGGCTGGCCCAGCACCGGGTGGTGCCGACCGGCCGCGGCACCGAGGTCGCCGCCGACCCCACGACCGGTCTGGCGCTCGAAGCGGCCGCCCGGCGGTCCGGGTCCGCCGTGGTCCGGCTCGCGACCGTGCAGCGTGTGGTGCGCGCCCAGCGGGTCGCCGAGGGCCTGTTCGCGCACTTCTCGCTGTTCGGTGCGGTGACGGCCGGGCGGGACTCCGGGAACCTGGCCTTCGAACGGCAGCACGTCGCCGAGCACGCGCGGCTGATGGCGGCCGGATGCCGGGCTTTGGGCGCTTCCTCGGTAGAGCTGGCCGTCACCGTGCTCGACCCGCGGTTCGCCGGGCTGCTCGACGACGTGGACGTGCCGACCCGCCCGTATCCGGACCGCGAAGGCGGACGGGGCGGGTACTACGAAGGGCTCTGTTTCAAGGTCTACGCGTCCTTCGGCGGAGAACTCGCCGACGTCGGCGACGGCGGTTTCACGCCGTGGACGCGCAAGCTGCTGGGCAACGCCAAGGAGCGCCTGATGACGAGCGGCCTGGGCGTGGACCGCCTAGCCACGCTCCTTTAAGACCGCGCGGTAGAGCGCTGCCATGTCCTCTTCGCCGTGACCGGCCTCGACTGCGGCTTCCAGGTGTGAGAGGACCGCACGGGCGCCCGCCACGTCGACGTCGTCGCCCGCGGCCTCGACCACCAGGCGGGCGTCCTTCGCCGCCAGCTCCGCCGGGAACGACGCCGGGTATTCGCCCGACAGCATCGCCGCGCCCTTCACGTGCGCGTAGCCGACGTCGAGACCGCCGCCCTTGATCGTCTCCAGGAACAGGGCCGGGTCCAGGCCCAGCGCGCGGGCCAGGCCGAGGCTCTCGGCCGCGCCGTTCGTCAGCGTCAGCACCCACGCGTTCATCACCAGCTTGAGGCGGCTGCCCTGGCCGGCCGGGCCGAGCCACAGCGTGCGGATGCCGACCGCGTCGAACACCGGGGTCGCGGCGGGCCGCGCCTCCTCCGGGCCGGACGCCAGGACCTGCAGCTGGGCCTGCTCGGCCGGCTGGCGGGTGCCGAGCACCGGGGCGTCGACGAACACCACGCCCGCCTTCTCCGCCAGCGCGGCGAGGCGGTCGGTCCAGTCGAGCCCGACCGTGCTCATCTGCAGCCACAGCGTGCCCGAAGCGGGCGAAGCGGCTTCGAACGCCGAAGCGACGGCCGGACCGTCGGCAAGCATCGTCACCAGGATGTCGGCGCCTTCGGCCGCGGCGGCCGCCGAATCGGCCACCGTCGCGACGTCGGCGAGCGGCTCGGCCTTCTCGCGGGTGCGGTTCCAGACGCGGACGTCGAGGCCCGCCTTCGCGATGTTGGCCGCCATCGGGGCGCCCATGATCCCGGTACCGAGGAATCCGATGCTCATGCCGCCATCGTGCCGAACCCGGCGCCTTCCCGCAGCTCGAGATCCGCACCGCTGAAGGGTTTTACGGCACATCCCTCGCAAAGACGCCGGAAGGGCAAGGAAAACCGGGGATCAGTAGTCGCCGAGGAGGCAGAACGGGTGGCCCGCCGGGTCGGCGTAGACCCGCCACCCCCGGCCGCCCAGGTCGGGGTCGAGCAGCCGGCCGCCGTAGGAGAGCACGTGGTGGTGCGTCTCGGCGAGGTTGTCGACCTCGAAGTCGAGGTGGAACTGCTGCGGGTACGACGGGTCCGGCCAGTGCGGCGGCCGGTAGTCGAGCGCGCGCTGGAAGCCCAGGACCAGACCGTTCACGTGCAGGGTCGACCAGTCCTCGTCCACCCGCCAGCGTGGGTCCGGCCGGTCGACCTCGCCGCCCATGATCGCTTGGTAGAAATAGGCGAGCTGAGCCGGTTCGGGACAGTCCAGGACGATGCACTGCAGCGTCGCGGGCACGGGAATGCCTCCTGCCTTCGCTGGGCCGCCCCCCTTGGTTCAGGCCGCCCCAAGGCGCGAAGCATACGAAACCCGATGATCTTGAAGTGCGCGGCCCACGTTCGGTGCGGGCCCCGGCACCGGCTGTGCGGGGCCCGCATCCGATCGTCAGGCGTCGCCGGGGTCCGAACCGACCTGCGCCTGGCCGCTGAAGCCACCCGTCGCGGTGTGCAGGCCCGCGGTGCGGCGCAAGGAGAACCGGTCGATTTCGACGCCGTCGTTGCGCAGGGTCCGCACGGTCAGCGTGGTCTTGCGGCCGAACCACGCGGGCTCGACGTCGATCGCGAGGAACGAGTAGCCGGTGTAGCGCACGCGCGACCAGCCGACGGTCTCCGTCTCCTGCCCGCCGCCCTTCACCCAGTGGTAGCTGGTGAACTCGCCGTCGAAGGTGTCCGGCACCGGGAAGCTGTAAACGCTCCGGCCTCCGCCGCCGCAAGTGGCGTAGATCGTGCCGTCGCGGTCCGGGTCGACGGTGTCGCCGATCGCGACCTTCTTCTTGACGCGGCCGCCGCGCAGCGCGTCGGTGCGCTCGTAGATGTGGTTGTGCCCGTTGACGACCAGATCGACGTGGAACTGGTCGAACAGCGGCACCCACTCCTCCCGCACGCCGCCCTCGGAGGCGTGCTGGTTGGTCGTCGAGTAGGCGCAGTGGTGGAAGAACACCACGATGAAGTCGACGTCCGGCTGCAGCCGCAGGTACCGCAGGCGGCGCTTGAGCCACGCGGTCTGCGAGCCGTGCGAGTAACCGCGGTTGGCCGGGATCTCGTAGGAAACGTCGTTGGCGTCCAAGGAGATCACGCCGACGTTGCCGTAGATGAACGAGTACACGCTCGGGCAGTCGGCCGGGCCGCTGCCCGGGAAGTCCCAGCGCTTGGTCTGGCCGCCGTAGCCGTCGGGCGAGTACAGCGCTTCCATGTCGTGGTTGCCGGTGGTGACCATCCACGGCACGGACGCCGCGACACCCTCGATCTGGTTGTAGTAGGCGTCCCAGACCTTCGGGTCGTACAGGTCGTGGCTGCCGTCGGCCACCGGGCCGGGCGGGAGGCCGGCGCCGCTCGGGTCGGCGTAGGCGATGTCGCCCGCGAGCAGGTGGAAGCGCGGGTGCTGCTGGGCGACCGCGCCGTCCTGGGCCAGCGCGGTCGTCGAGACGCCCTGGTCGCCGAACGCGGTGAAGGTGAACTTCCCCGCCGGGAAACCGCGGGCGGGCGCGGTGGTGAACGTCGAGAGCGCGGCAGCGCCGCCGTCGCCGTTCGCCGGGTCGTAACCGTCGTGGCCGACCGCGTAGGTGTAGGTGCGGCCCGGGGTCAGGCAGCTCGCCTCGGCGTGCAGGTAGTACTGGTCGTACGGCGCGATGACCCCGGCGACCTCGGAGTGCAGCGCCCGCGTTTCGGCGGGGATCCGGTGCCCCCACTGGTATCCGTGGCGGTCGTGGTGCTCGGCCACGCGCAGGAACGGGTTCTTCACCCGCGTCGGGACCTGCCACGCGACGCGGATGTCCGTGCGCGGGTTGCGCCCGAAGGCGAGGTGACGGCCGGCCGGGGCGACCTTCGCGCCGTCGGCGTAGGCCGTGCCGGGCAGCAGGAGCGGCCCGGCGGCGAGCAGCGCGCCGGTGGCGGCGGCGCCCTTGAACAGGGAACGTCGGGAGAGGTACTCGTGCTGCTCGGCCATGGTCAGGCGGGCGGCCAGTGCGTCGGGAACGCCGACTCTCGGGATTTCCATGCGCGGATGCTCGCCGACGCATATGCCCGCTTCGCGTCGGCCGGGCGAACTCCAGCCGTCCAGTTCCCCTGGGGTCTCCCAAGGTTTTCCCAAGGCGCCTTTACCGCTCCCCGCGGATGGTCCGGCGCAGCTTCGGGACGCGCTCGGCGAGCGGGCGTTCCGCGCCGCGCTGGGTCGGCTCGTAGTAGTCCCGGCCGACCAGCTCGTCCGGCGGGTACTGCTGCGCCAGCACGCCTTCCGGCACGTTGTGCGGGTAGCGGTAGCCCTGCGCGTTGCCGAGCTTCTTGGCGCCCGCGTAGTGCCCGTCACGCAGGTGCGGCGGCACGCTGCCGGCCAGCCCGGCGCGGACGTCGGCCAGCGCGGCGTCGATGCCGGTGACGACCGCGTTCGACTTCGGGGCCGTGGCCAGGTGGATCGTCGCCTGCGCGAGCGCGAGCCTGCCCTCGGGCATGCCGATGAACTGGACGGCGTGCGAGGCCGCGACCGCCGCCTGCAGCGCCGTCGGGTCGGCCATGCCGATGTCCTCGCTGGCGTGCACGACCAGGCGCCGGGCCAGGAACCGCGGGTCCTCCCCCGCCTCGATCATCCGGGCCAGGTAGTGCAGCGCGGCATCGACGTCGGACCCGCGGATCGACTTGATGAACGCGCTGATGATGTCGTAGTGCTGGTCGCCGTCGCGGTCGTAGCGCACCGCGGCCTTGTCCACAGTGGACTCGACGGTCGGCAGGTCGATCGTCTTCGCCTCGGTGGCCGACGCCGCGTCCGCCGCCGCTTCCAGCGCGGTCAGCGCGCGGCGCGCGTCACCACCGGCGAGCCGGACGAGGTGGGCGCGGGCGTCGTCGGTCAGCGTCAGCTCGCCGCCGAGGCCGCGTTCGTCGGCCAGGGCCCGCTCGATCAGCCGCGTGATGTCCTCGTCGGTCAGGGGGCGCAGCTGCAGCACCAGCGAGCGCGACAGCAGCGGGGAGACGACCGAGAACGACGGGTTCTCGGTGGTCGCCGCGACCAGCAGCACCGTGCGGTCCTCGACCGCGCCGAGCAGGGCGTCCTGCTGGGTCTTGGAGAAGCGGTGCACCTCGTCGATGAACAGGACGGTGTTCTCGGTGTTGTACTGCCGGCGCCGCCGGGCCTCCTCGATGACCCCGCGCACCTCCTTGACCCCGGCCGAGAGCGCCGACATCGCGACGAACCGGCGGCCGGTGGCGATCGAGACGAGGTTGGCCAGCGTCGTCTTGCCGGTGCCGGGCGGGCCGTAGAGCAGCACGGACGCCGGCGCCGCGCCTTCCACCAGCCGCCGCAGCGGGGCGCCTTCCCGGAGCAGGTGCTGCTGGCCGACGACCTCGTCGAGCGACCGCGGCCGCATCCGCACCGCCAGCGGGGAGCTCGCCGGGTCCGCCTGCCGCTCGTCGGCGTTCGACGTCGTCCGCTCGGGCGGAGGCGCCACATCGGCGTTCACGGTGAAGAGCTCGTCTTGTGCCACACGGATGACGTTAACCGACGGCACCGACAGAACCCTTGCCGTGGTGTTCCAGAGCGCGCTACCGTCGAGATGACTGGTTGACCGAAAGTGCGAATCCGGTCAACAGGTCAACTCCGGCGAAAGAGCAGGCATGAGCCACCCCAACCGCGATCGCGCCGACCGCATCCTGGACGCGGCGGGCGAGCTGCTGCTGCGCATGGGCTACCGCAAGGTGGCGATCGACGACATCGCGCGCGCGGTCGGCATCGGCAAGGGCACCGTCTACCTGCACTGGCGCAACAAGGAGCTGCTGTTCCAGGCGCTGATGATGCGTGAGTCGGCCGACACGACCGGCGAGATCCTGGCCGGGATCCGGGCCGACCCGGCGATGATCCTGCCGCACCGGATGATCTCGGCGTCGTTCCTGATCACCCATCGCCGTCCGCTGATGATGGCGATGCTGCGCGGCAACGCCGAGATGTTCGGCTCGCTCGGCGACCTCGCCCTGCGCAAGCAGCAGGACGAGCTGCGCACGCAGTTCGAGGCCACGATGCTCCGGCACGGGCTCGTCCGCTCGGACGTCCCGAACCTCACCTACGCGCTCAACGCCTCGACGCTCGGCTTCTACGTCGGCGACACGCTTTCCGACGAGTTCGAGGACATCCCGCCGGAGGAGAAGGCGGAAGTCCTCGCCTACACGATCCGCACCGCCTTCGAGCCGCCCGGGGACCCGGACCCCCGCGCGGTCGCCGAGGTGGCGGCGGACCTGAGTGCGGCGCTCGAGGAGCTCGTCTCGAGCTACCGGCAGGGGATCTACGCACACGATCCCACCAGGGCCCCCGGCTGATCCCGGGGCCACACAGGGAAAAGGGGCGGACATGACCACCACGTTGGCGGACATCTGGGGACTGCACGAATCCCAGTTCTGGCTGCGGGGAACCCAACCGGCGGAGCGCGTCCAGCACGCGGCCGACCTGGGGTTCTGGAACGTCTACGGGCACCCGGAAGCCGAGGAGATCCTCCGCGACCCGGCGACGTACTCCTCCGACACCACCCGGCTGGTGCCGAAGGAGATGATGCAGGACGTCGACCTGGAGGCGATGTCGGCGGGCAACCTGCTGCAGCTGGACCCGCCGCTGCACAACAAGATGCGCAAGCTCGTCAGCCGCGCGTTCACGCCGAAGGTCGTCGCGGACCTCGAGCCGCGCATCGCGGCCGTGACGAACGAACTGCTCGACGCGGCAGGCGGTTCCGGCCGGCTCGAGCTCGTCGAGGACCTGGCCTACCCGTTGCCGGTGATCGTGATCGCGGAGCTGCTGGGGGTCCCCGCGAGCGACCGGTACCTGTTCAAGGGCTGGGTGGACAAGCTGTTCAGCTCGTCCGAGCAGTTCTCGCTGAAGGAGCAGAGCGAGGCGCGCCAGGAGTCGGTCAAGAACTCCCTCGACGGTCAGAAGGCGCTCATCGAGTACCTCGGCGGGCACGTCGACGAGCGGCGCAAGCAGCCGAGGGAAGACCTGCTGACGAAGCTCGTCGAGGCGGAGCTCGACGGCGAGAAGCTGACGCGCAACGAGGTCGTCAACTTCGCGAACGTGCTGCTGCTGGCCGGGCACATCACCACCACGATGCTGCTGGGCAACGCCGTGCTGTGCCTGGACACCTACCCCGAGTGGGACGAGCGGGCGCGCGCCGACCGGTCACTGGTGCCGCCGGTGATCGAGGAGTCGCTGCGCTACCTCTCGCCGTTCGCGGCCGTCGCCCGCACGACGAACCGCGAGGTCGAGCTGGGCGGCGCGACGATCCCCGCCGACCAGATGCTGATGGTGTGGGTGGCGGCGGCCAACCGGGACGAGCGCGTGTTCACCGACCCGGACACGTTCGACCCGCTGCGCGCGGAGAACCCGCACCTGGCCTTCGGCCGCGGCATCCACTTCTGCATCGGGGCCCCGCTCGCGCGCCTCGAAGGCCGGGTGGCGCTGGACATCCTGTTCGACCGCTACCCCGCGCTGCGCACGATTCCCGGTGAGGCGCCGAAGTTCCAGGTGAACCCGAACATGACGGGAGTCCGGGAACTGCCGCTCACCACGGGCTGAACCGGTTGCGCCCTGGGCGAAAACCGTCGCCCGGGGCGCGGCCCGTGCCCGAGGGTGGGCGGATGCGGATCGCGGTGCTCCCGGACATCCACGGCGTCCTGCCGGCGCTGGAGGCCGTCCTGGCCGAACCCGACGTCCTGGCGGCGGACCGGATCGTGCTCCTGGGCGACATGCTCGCCGGGCCGATGCCCGTGGAAACCCTCGAGCGGCTGGTTGCGCTGGGCGACCGCGCGGTCTGGGTGCGCGGCAACGCCGACCGCGAGCTGTGCTCGACGCGCTCCCGCTGACGGTGACGCTCGACGACGTGCTGTTCTGCCACGCGACTCCGCGCGACGACACCGAAATCGTGCTCGTCGACAGCCCGTTCGAACGCTGGGCGGAGGTCTTGGACGGCGTGGTTCAGGACGTCGTCGTCCTCGGCCACACCCACATGCCGTTCACGCGGCTGGTGGACCGGCGGCTGATCGTGAACCCCGGCAGCGTCGGCATGCCCTACGGCACCGGCGGTGCGCACTGGGCGTTGCTCGGCGAGGGCGTCGAACTGCGGCGCACACGGTACGACGTCGAAGACGCGTGCCGGTTCCTCACGGCGCGGTGTGCGTACCCCGAAATCGAGGAGTGGGCGGACTTCTTCGTCCGCAACCCCGCTTCGGACGCGGAGGCGCTTCGGGTGTTCAGCGCGTCCGTTCGCGGAACGAGTGCCACATGATCACCGCGGCGTAGGGCAGGAACTCGCGGCCGCGGCGCCACAGCCACGGAATCCCCTTCAGCACCAGCCATCCCAGGTGTCCCGTGGTGCTCGGCTCGACCCCGCCGGCGCAGGTGAGGCTCACCGGCTCCGGCACGTCGAACCCGGCGCCGGCGAGCAGCCCGGTGAAGCCGGCCGCGAGCATCCGGTGCCCCAGCTCGGACGGGTGCAGCCGGTCGACGCTCCACGACGTCAGGTCGTAGGCGCCGGGCAGCCGGTCGAGGTCCAGGCAGGGCACACCTTCGCGGGCGACGACCTCGTCGATGGCCGCGTTCAGCTCGGCGACGCGGGCGCTGAGCGCGCGCTTGAGGGCCGGCGGGAGGCGGAACACCTTGCTGTGGTCGTGGAACCGGACCGGGATGACGGTGGTGCCGGCCTCGCCGAGCCGCCGGACGACCGCGGTGAGATCGGCGGCGATGGCCGCGGCGTCGAAGTCGGGCCGGAGGGTGTCGTTCATGCCGGCGACCAGCAGCGCCACGTCGGGCCGGTGCGCCACGGCGGCGGGCACCTGCTTGCTGAGCACGCAGCGCATCCGCGCGCCGGTGAACGACGGGTTGAGGTAGCCGTCGGCGCCGACACCGAGCGCGGCGGCGACCAGCGGGCCGACGCCGCGCCAGCCGCCACGCCTCGGCAGCGGATCGCCGAGCCCGACAGCGGTCGAGTCGCCGAGCACGACGAGCCGGCGCGCCTGGCGGAGCGCCGGCACCGCCGCGAGCGCGGGCCGGGAGGGTTCGGGGAAAGGAGTGACTTCGAGGCTGGTCACGGTCACGCCCACGACCATCGGGCACGGAAGCTCACCTGCGGTGAGGACGAGGTAACGCGTCCGCGACACCGCGCCTAACTTTTGACGCTCAGCTCACAGATGCCCGAAAAGTCCCGCTTTCTGTCGGCTGAGCCTCGCCCTGCCGCCCCGCGCCGCCAAAGCCGCCGCCACTTGCGACGATGGAGGTTTCGGGACGCTGGACGTCCCGAAACCCCCATCGCCGGCCACCATCGAGCCAGAGCCCAGGTCAGCGGAAAGCCGGGTAAAACGCCAAGTCAGCATGCGGCCCCAGCCGCGCAGCCAGCGCCGCCGCCACCTTCGACGAGAACTCGGACACCGCCGTCATCCGGACGTAGCCCGCGTGCTTGGCCAGGTCGCGCCACCACGTGACCAGGGCCGACTCGCGGCTCACCGGGGGTGCGTGGTGGGACAGGTCGAGCGCGCCGAGCTCCTCGCCCGTGATCAGCCAGACCCGCAGCAGCTCGCTGGTCGTCAGGTGCCCGGCCAGGGCCTCGTCGTCGGCGAAGGCGGGCCACACGCCCGCCACCTCCGCGCGCCACGCCGCGATCATCGCCTCGCTCATGCCGGCGGGCAGGGCGAGCGCGTCCGGCCAGCTCGCGAACGGCAGGCGCAGGTTGGCGGCGTCGACCAGGGCGGAGCGGACGCGGCCGTACTCGAAGTCGAGGAACCGGACGCCCTCGCCGGTGACCAGGTTGTTGTCGGGGCTGAGCTCCACCGGGCTGAACGCGCGGAAGGACGCCGACCGGGACTGCTCGACGGCGTGCGCGACCTCCTCACGCACCGCCTCCGGCACCGGGATGCCGAGCCGCTCCTGGATCAGGCCCGGCACGCGCTCGCAGAGTTCGTCGACGACACCGTGGTCGCTCTTGCCCGGACCACCGAGGCGGCGCAGCAGGGCGTTGAAGTCGGCCTCGCGCCCGGCGGTGCTCGCGTGCAGCCGGCCCAGCGACCGGGCCCAGGACAGCAGCGCGCGCTCGGCCGCGCGGGAGTCGCGTGCGTAGAGCTTGTCCTCCAGGGTCGCCGTGCGGCCGAGGTCCTCCAGCACGAGCACCCGGTCGCGGCCGTCGTGGGCCAGCAGCTCCGGGCACATCCGCTCGTCGGCGGACAGGGCCGTGAACAGCTGGTAGCTGACGGCCTCCTGGGCGAAGGGGTCCGCGGCGCCCGGCTCCGGCTCGTCCGGGTAATGCTTGATCACCAGCGTCCGTGGCAGCGCGAACGACGACGACACCACTCGCGCGCGGACGACCGTGGCCGGTCCGCTGCCCGCGAGGTCCTCGGGCGAAACCAGCGTGATCGGACTGCCGAACCGGCGCGAGAGAACGGACTCGCCCGCCGCGACCGCCGCGGCGAGGTGCTCGGCTCCGGCCCCGACCTCAGCATCTCCGGCGGACGAGGTGTCGACTGTCATTGTCACCGACCCTACTCGTGACTGAGCAACCATGACTACTGACATCCGGACAACAAGAGGCATCCCGCCCGGATCCGGGTCACCCGGGTGAAAGCGGGCGCAGCCCCTCCGGGGAACGGTGCCCATTCCGGCGCACGATCAACACAACTGCCGCTGCTGCAACGATTCCGAGAAGGTTGACCAGCAGCTGGCCGATCGACTGGAGACACCTGCTCCACTCCCCCGCCACGGCCGCGACGACCGCGTATCCCGCGGCCGGCACCGTGGTCACCGAGATGAACACCCCCACGAGCGCGGCCGACTTCGCCGACGTCATGGCGAGCATCCCGGCCGCGCCGGCGAGCATCGCCACGACCAGCGACGGTACGCCCACCGAGAACACGAAGTCGACCTCGTTGTGCTGCTTCAACTCGAACGCCTGCGCGCCGAAGACGTCCGTCACCCGGACCAGCAGCGCGCCACCGAGCGTGACGACCATGGCCAGCGGGAAGCCGACGCCCAGCGCCACGCCCGCCTGCCGCACCAGGTCCCACCGCCGCAGCACCACTCCGACCGCCAGCGCCGCGAGCGGCCCGAACTCGGGCCCGACGACCATCGCGCCGACGATCGTCACCGCCGAGTCGGTCAGCACGCCGACCGAGGCGAGCAGGCACGCGATGGTGAGGAACGCCAGGAACGTCACGTTGAGCCGCGACTCCTCGCCGGTGCGCGAGAGCAGCTCCTGCCACACGACGGCGTCGGCGCCCTCCCCCGGTGCCTTCTCCTCGGCCGCGTCGGCGGCGTCGGACAGCGCGGTGTCGAGCGCTTCGAGGGTGATCCCGCCGGTGCGGTCGAGCTCGAGCACGCACAGCGCCGCGACGATCTCGTCCGCGGCCTCCCGGGCGATGTCGGCCTCGACCAGGTCACCCTCGGGCGACACGGCGACGCCGCGGTGCACGACCAGGTGCGCCGTGCCGGCGTGGGCCCGCAGGATGTCGAGCGCCGGGGCGGTCTTCTCCTGCGGGCACACGGCCCTCAGGTGCAGCACTAGTTCTGCGCGGCGGGAGCGGCGGGCTTCGCGTCGATGCCGGCCTCCTTGCGCTGCTGCGCGGTGATCGGCGCGGGCGCCGCGGTCAGCGGGTCGTACCCGCCGCCGGTCTTCGGGAACGCGATCACGTCACGCAGCGAGTCGGCCTTGGCCAGCAGCATGACGATGCGGTCCCAGCCGAAGGCGATGCCGCCGTGCGGCGGCGGGCCGAAGGCGAAGGCGTCGAGCAGGAAGCCGAACTTCTCCTGCGCCTCCTCCTCGCCGAGGCCCATCAGCGCGAAGACGCGCTTCTGCACGTCACCGCGGTGGATACGGATCGAGCCACCGCCGATCTCGTTGCCGTTGCAGACGATGTCGTAGGCGTAGGCCAGGGCGTTGCCCGGGTCCTGCTCGAACTTGTCGATCCACTCCGGGGTCGGCGAGGTGAACGCGTGGTGCACCGCGGTCCACTTGCCGGAGCCGACGGCGACGTCGTCGCCGATGTCCTCGACCGGCGCGAACAGCGGCGCGTCGACGACCCACACGAACGACCAGGCGTCCTCGTCGATCAGGCCGAGGCGCTTGCCGATCTCGTCGCGCGCGGCGCCGAGCAGCGGCTGCGTGCTCGCGGCCTTGCCGGCGGCGAAGAAGACGCAGTCGCCGACCTGGGCGCCCGCCGCCTTGGCGACGTTCTCGCGCTCGGTCTCGGACAGGTTCTTGGCGACCGGGCCGCCGAGCGTGCCGTCCTCGTTGACGAGGATGTACGCGAGGCCGCGCGCGCCGCGCTGCTTCGCCCACTCCTGCCACGCGTCGAGCTGGCGGCGCGGCTGGGAAGCGCCGCCGGCCATCACGACCGCGCCGACGTAGGGCGCCTGGAACACGCGGAACGGCGTGTCGGCGAAGAACTCCGTCATGTCGGTGATCTCGAGGTCGAAGCGCAGGTCCGGCTTGTCCGAGCCGTACTTGGCCATGGCCTCGTGGTAGGTGATGCGCGGGATCGGCCGCGGGATCTCGTGCCCGATCAGCTTCCACAGCGCGGTGACGATGTCCTCGCCGACCTTGATGACGTCGTCCTGCTCGACGAAGCTCATCTCGATGTCGAGCTGGGTGAACTCCGGCTGCCGGTCGGCGCGGAAGTCCTCGTCCCGGTAACAGCGCGCGATCTGGTAGTACCGCTCCATGCCGCCGACCATGAGCAGCTGCTTGAACAGCTGCGGCGACTGCGGCAGGGCGTACCAGGAGCCGGGCTTGAGCCGCGCCGGGATCACGAAGTCGCGGGCGCCTTCGGGGGTGGAGCGGGTCATCGTCGGCGTCTCGATCTCGACGAAGTCCTGGTTGTGCAGCACCTCGCGGGCGGCGCGGCTGACCTCGCTGCGCAGCCGCATGGCCGCGGCCGGGCCGCTGCGGCGCAGGTCGAGGTAGCGGTGCTTGAGGCGGATCTCCTCGCCGACGTCGACCCGGTCGTCGATCGGGAACGGCAGCGGCGCGGCCTCGGACAGCACCTCGAGCTCGGTCGCGAGGACCTCGATCTCGCCGGTCGGGATCTCGGCGTTCGCGTTGCCGTCGGGGCGCTTCGCGACCTCGCCGACGATCTTGACGCAGAACTCCGAGCGCAGCGCGTGGGCGCGCTCGGCCATCTCACCCTCGCGGAAGACGACCTGGGCGACCCCGCTCGCGTCGCGGAGGTCGATGAAGATGACGCCGCCGTGATCTCGCCGCCGGGCCACCCATCCGGTGAGGGTGACGGTCTGTCCGGCCTGCTCGGCACGCAGGGTGCCGGCGTTGTGAGTGCGGAGCACTGCGACTGCTCTCCTTCGACATGGGCGGTTCTCGCTGCCTGGAAAGGCTAACGAACCGCCCAGCGTACGACGCTGCCAGGTGTCAAAGAACGAACTTCGGGCGGGCCTCCAGCGCGGCCACCAGCCGGTGGGCCTGGGCGAGGTAGGCGGCGACCTGGTAGATGCGGCCGCCGGGGTGCGAGACCAGCCAGTTCGCGGCCGCCGACGCCGACGCGAAGAACGGCTGCCCGGCGCAGGCGACGGCGTCGGCCCGGTCGAGCCCGAAGCCGAGGTCGACCGCGGCGACGACGGCCGACGGCGGGTCGGCCTGCAGGATGCCCCACGAGGTGAGCTCGATGCGGATGCGCGTGCCGGTGACGGGACAGGTCGCGACGGCGTGCACCCGCTCGTTGGTCGCGATGGCCAGCAGGAACATGTCGACCGAGCCGTCCGGGCCCGCCCCGAGGGTGCCCTCGGCCGGCTCGAGCCGGTGCTGGGCGCCGCGTGGCGCGGGGCCGGTCGAGACGAGGTCGCGGTGCAGGGTGAACCCGATCAGTTCGACGAGCCGCCGCGCCTCGGCCGGCGCGACTCCGACGGTCGCGGCCAGCCGGTCGACGCCCACCGGGTGACGCCCGGCCCGGGTCAGCTTCAGCGCGGCCCACGCGAGCCGGGCGGCCGCGACACGGTCGGTATGCGAGGTCGTCAACGTCCGGCTCCTTTCGGTTCGATCCCTTCGACGTTAGGCGCCGGTGAGGGGAACGGACAACGACACGATCGGACATTTTCCCGGAAGCCACCGACACGGCCCACGCAAGCGCCCCCGGGTTACGGCGAACGGTGCAGCGGAACCGTGTCCGGGGTGACGGCCTCACTCACACGGCCGCCCGGTGGGAGGATCACGTACCGGAACTGTGGTCCATAAAGGACAGTCAAAGCGCCGGGGCTGGGTCCGCGCCCCGGCGCCGTCAGCGTAGCGGGAGTCGCCCGCGGCCGGGTCGACTTCCCACTGAACGGGCACCGCACGGGTTGGCTGTCGTCGGTTCCGCGACATCGGCCCGAAGACCGTCACAGCAACCGGAGCTGCTGCGTCGCCGAGGCGCCGCTGGGCGGAGCGCGGTTCGGCCGCCATGGGTGCCGCGACACCGGTCCGACGACCGTCACTCCCAGGGCGCTTGAGGCCATGAGGGTGCCCCTCACGACCTACGCACTTCAGCGAGCCGCCGCGAGCCGGTGCGAATTCACCACCACACCCGAGTTGCTGGGCCGCCCGCGCCTCGGCCCATGCGCATGAGGGGCACCCTCAGGGCGTTTATGACCATGAGGGTGCCCCTCACGACCTACGCGCTTCAGCGAGCCGCCGCCGCGAGCCGGCGCAAATTCACCACCACACCCGAGTTGCCGAGCCGCCCCGCGCCTTGGCCCGTAGGTCGTGAGGGGCACCCTCAGGGCGCTTACGACCATGAAGGTGCCCCTCACGACCTACGCACTTCAGCGAGCCGGCGCTCAGACCTGCACGGCCGCCTCCCGCAGCGGAGTCGTCCAGCGGGTCCGCGCACAGGAGGCGTAGCTGCTCCGCGGCCGAGACGTCGCCGAACTGAATGCGCACCCCACCGGCCCACCGTCACAGCAGGCGAAGCTGCTCCACGACCGGAGGATCGTCAGGCGGCGGGGGCGGCGGTGGCTCCTGCCCGCGCGGGTCGTAGCCCGTCTTCGGGGCCAGGCCGTGGCGGCGCAGCAGCGGCGCGACCCGCTCCCCGAGCCGCTCGCGGTACGCCTTCTGGACGTAGCTGCCCTTCGCGTACAGCTCCCGGTAGCGCGGCACCAGCGCCGGGTACGTCCCGGCCAGCCAGCGGCCGAACCACTCGCGGGCACCCGGGCGCAGGTGCAGCGGGATCACCGTGACGCTCGACGCGCCGACCTCGGCCAGGCGCGCGAACAGCGCGTCGAGGGCCTCGGCGGAGTCGGTCAGCCACGGCAGCACCGGCGCCACCAGCACCGAGCACGGCAGCCCGGCCTCGCGGGCCTTGCGGACCAGCTCCAGCCGCGCCTGCGGGCTCGGCGTGCCCGGCTCGAGACGGTGCTGCAGCTCGCGGTCGAGCAGCGCGATCGACACCGCCAGGCTCACCGGGACGTCCCGGGCGACGTCCTGCAGCAGCGGCAGGTCCCGGGACAGCACGGTGCCCTTCGTGAGGATCGACAACGGCGTGCCGGAGCGTGCGAGCGCGGTGATGATGCCCGGCATCAGCCGGTAGCGGCCCTCCGCGCGCTGGTACGGGTCGGTGTTGGTGCCCATCGCGACGTGCTCGTGCCGCCACGACGGCCGTTTCAGCTGCGCCGCCAGCACCTGCGGGGCGTTGATCTTGACGACCACCTGGGTGTCGAAGTCGTGGCCGGCGTCGAAGTCGAGGTAGGTGTGGGTGTTCCGGGCGAAGCAGTTGTGCGACACCATGCCGTCGGCGATGAAGTCGCCGGTGCCGGTGGTGATGTCGAACAGCGGGAGCTGCAACCCCAGCGGCTCGATCGTCTCGACGAGCCGCCTGCTGGCGCCGATCACCGAGCCGTCGAGCGACCGTTTCCAGCCGACCGCCGGGTTGCTCAGGTGCAGGAACCGCAGCACCTCGGCCGCACCGCCCAGCAGCCGGACCTCTTGGCGCGTCGGGAACTTCGGCACCTCGTCGAGCTGGTGGGCGAAGCCGAACGCCGTGAGCGCCGCGGCGAAGGCGTCGGCGATCTCCGGCTCGTCGTGCGCGATCGACAGCATGCCGCGGCCGTGGCTGCCGGCGAGGTCGAAGACACCGGCCAGGAACCCCCGCCGCCAGTGCGCGTCCGGGTCGGACGGCACCTTCAGGAACCCGACCGACGCCCCGAAGTCCGGCAGGTACTCCACCGCCCGCGCGGCCGCGTCCGGTTCCGCGGCGAACCCACCGGACCGCAGCATCCCGCACAGGTAGCCGGCGCGGTAGCCGAGGGTTTCGTCCGGCGTCGGCGCGAACCGGCCGACGCCGATCAGCTCGGTCCCCGGGGTCAGGTGTGGGCGCTGCGCGGCGCCGAGCTTGCTGCCGGTGACGTGCTTCCAGCCCTTCGACGTGAGGAACCGGTGGTCGCCGCTCGCGACGAGCCGCGTGCCGTCTTCCAGGGTGACGCGGTAGGCGTCGCGCAGGGTCGTCCAGTGCGCGAGCACCCTGGTTGGCACCAGCCGCCGGGCCGCGCCGTGGCCGCGGGTGCCGTAGATCTCGTCGCCGGCCTTCAGCTCGGACAGCGCCCGCGTCCGCCCGTCGGCGAGCAGGATCCGGGTGCCGCCTTCGAGGCAGTAGGTGCAGGCGTGGGAGCACCCGCGGTAGGGGTTCACCGTCCAGTTGAACGGCACCCCGGAGCCCCCGGGCACCTTGTTCAGCACCGAGCGGGCGTTCACCTCGTGAAAGGTGACGCCGTCGAATTCCGGTGACCGCACGGAGCGCACCAGGCCCTCGAGCCCGGGCAGTGCCGGCTCACCCTCCCCTGCTCGCTGCCGATCCCATCGCACAACGTCAGTCGAACATATGTTCTAGTCGAGTGTCAAACGCGTTCGCCGGGAGCGGAGTGGACGCATCTCAGGCGGTGAAGCGGTCCAGCGCGCGGATCTTGTTGTGCGCGTCCAGCGCCGCGACCTTGTAGGCCTCCGAAAGCGTCGGGTAGTTGAACACCGCGTCCACGAGGTAGTCGACCGTGCCGCCGCAGCCCATGACCGCCTGTCCGATGTGGACGAGGTCCGTCGCGCCCGTGCCGAAGACGTGCACACCGAGCAGCTTGCGGTCCTTTGTGGACACCAGCAGCTTCAGCATGCCGTAGCTGTCACCGGTGATCTGGCCGCGCGCGAGCTCGCGGTAGCGCGCGATGCCCACCTCGTACGGCACCGAAGACGACGTCAGCTGTGCCTCGGTCGAGCCGACGTAGGAGATCTCCGGGATCGTGTAGATGCCGATCGGCTGCAGCGCGCCGAGGCCGTTCGCCGGTTCGCCGAACGCGTGGTAGGCCGCGAGCCGGCCCTGGTCCATCGACGTCGCCGCCAGCGCCGGGAAGCCGATCACGTCGCCGACCGCGTAGATGTGCGGGACCTCGGTGCGGTAGTACTCGTCGACGACGAGGCGGCCGCGCTCGTCCGCGGCCAGCCCGGCCGCGTCCAGCGCGAGCGCGCCGGTCATGCCCTGGCGGCCGGCGGAGTACATCACGCCGTCGGCCGGGATGCGCTTGCCGCTGACCAGCGTCGTGATCGTGGCGTCGTCGGACACCGCGACGTCGGCGACCTTCTCGCCGAAGCGGAACGTGACGCCGAGGTCGCGCAGCTGGAACTTCAGGGACTCGACGATCTCCGGGTCGCAGAAGTCGAGCATCTGGTCACGCTGCTCGACCACGGTGACGCGCGAGCCGAGCGCGGCGAACATCGACGCGTACTCGATGCCGATCACGCCGGCGCCGACCACCACGAGTGACGACGGGATCTGCTCGAGCCGCAGGATCTCGTCGGAGTCCAGGACCCGGGCGGCGTCGAAGTCGACGTGCCCGGGCCGCGCGGGCCGGGTGCCCGTGGCGATCACGACGTAGTCCCCGGTCAGGGTCCGGCGGTCGCCGGCGTGCTTGCCGTCGACGATGACCGTGTGGGGGTCGGCGAACGAGCCGGTGCCGGCGATCAGGTCGACGTGGTTGCGCATCAGCTGCGCCCGCACCACCTGGACCTCGCGCCCGACGACGTGCTGGGTGCGCGCCAGCAGGTCGGCGATGGTGATGTCCTGCTTGACCCGGTAGCTGGCGCCGTACAGCTCGCGCTGGTTCATGCCGGTCAGGTAGAGGACGGCTTCGCGCAGCGTCTTGGACGGGATCGTGCCGGTGTTGACGCACACCCCGCCGACCATGTCGTGCCGGTCGACGACCGCCACCTTCTTGCCCAGTTTCGCCGCCGCGATGGCGGCCTTCTGCCCGCCCGGGCCGGAACCGATGACGATGAGGTCGTACTCGTGCTCGCTCACGCTGTCGAGCCTGCGCACCCGGAGCCCGCCGCGCAACCCCCGGCGGGTGAAAATGCGGCTTCGGTCAGCGCGGGGCCAGCGCGCGGACCTGCTCGAACGGATCACCGCCCGTCGGGAGCAGGGCGATGATCGGGGTGGTCAGGCCGTTGTCCACGTAGGACTGGACCTGCTCGCGGCACGAGTCGAGGCTGCCGTGGACCACCAGCTCGTCCACCACCGAGTCGGGGATGACCTGGTTGGCCTTCTGCCGGTCGCCCGCGGCCCACGCCTCGTGCATCGGCGCGAGGGCCTCGCCGCGGCCGAGCCAGTCGTGGAACGCCGCGTACACCGGGACGGTCAGGTAGCTCGAGATCAGCATCCGGCCCAGGCCGCGGGCCGCGGCGGCGTCCTCGGTGGGGCAGACGAAGATCCGGGCCGCCAGCTCGACGTCCGGGCCGACGACAGAGCGCACCTTCGGGACGTCCGTGGCGGCCAGCCAGTTGGTGATGGCGCCGTCGGCCTCGCGGGCGGCCAGGCGCAGCATGCCGGGGCGCAGGGCGGCGAGCATGATCGACGGCGGCGGGTCGGCCGGGCGCTCCAGGCGGAACTTGCTCACGGAGAACGTGTCGTACTTTTCGCTGACCTTCTCCCCCGTCAGCGCCGAACGCAGGAAGCGCAGCGTGTCGCGAGACCGCTTGAACGGCTCTTCGAACGGGGCCGCGTTCCAGTTCGAGACGATCACCGGGGACGACGCGCCGATGCCGAGCACGAACCGGCCCGGCGCCAGCTCCGCCACGGTCGCCGCCTGCATCGCCAGCAGGCCGGGGCCACGCGTGTAGACCGGCACGATCGCCGTGCCGAGCCGCAGCTGCGGCGCCCACTGCGACGCGAGCACGAGCGGCGTGAACGCGTCGGTGCCCGCGGTCTCGGCCGTCCACGCGTCGGTGTAGCCCAGGTCGGGCAGCTGCTCGACCAGCTCGCGGTGCGCCGTCAGCGGCACGCCGGTCAGCGGAATCGTGATGCCCCAGCGGCTCATGCGGTCTCCTTGTCCACGGCGGAAAGCTCACGCAGGATCCAGTCGACCTGGGTGCGCATCAGGTTCTCCGCGACCTCTTCGGCCTGCGGTGTCATGTGGGTGGCCCCCGCCAGCGGCAGGAACACGTGCGGGCGGCCCTTCGCCAGCAGCGCCGACGAAAGCCGCAGCGAGTGGGCGACGAACACGTTGTCGTCGGCCAGCCCGTGCACGATCAGCAGCGCCCGGCTCAGCTCCCCAGCGCCCTCGATCAGCGAGTTGTGCGCGTAGCTCTCCGGATCGTCCTGCGGTTTCCCGAGGTAGCGCTCGGTGTAGTGCGTGTCGTAGAGCGACCAGTCGGTGACCGGCGCGCCCGCGACCGCCGCGTGGAAGACGTCCGGGCGGCGCAGCACGGCCAGCGCGGACAGGTAACCGCCGTAGGACCAGCCGCGGATCGCGACGCGCTCGACGTCCAGCTCCGGGAACCGCGCGGCGGCCGCCTGCAGGGCGTCGACCTGGTCCTGCAGCGTGACGTCGGCGAGGCGGCCGTGGACCTCCCGCTCCCACCGCGCGCCGCGCCCGGGCGTGCCGCGGCCGTCGGCGACGAGCACCGCGAACCCCTGGTCGGCCAGCCACTGCGAGGTCAGGAACGCGTTGCGGCTCTGCAGCACGCGCTGGGCGTGCGGGCCGCCGTACGGGTCGAGCAGCACCGGCAGCTTGCCCTCACTGGGCTCGTACCCGCGCGGCAGCAGCAGGGCCGCGCGCAGGCCGCGCTCCCCCAGCGTCAGCCAGGTCAGGTTCGGCACGATGTCGGGATCGACCGTGTGCACGGCGATCGACGCGACCTCCGAGCCGTCCCGCAGCACCGCGACACGCGGGCCGCTGTGCTCCAGGCTCCACGACGAAAGCACCGTGACACCGGCGTTCCCGGCTCCGTGGTGCACACCATCCACAGTGGACAGACGGCGCACCGAGCCGGTTTCCGTGCGGTAGACGTGGATCTGCGTCGAGTCTTCGTCCGACGCGCTGAAGAGCAGCTCGTCACCGACGTCGAGCACGCCGCGCAGCTGCAGCCCGGCCGGGGTGACCGCCTCGTCGCCGACGTAGAGCCGGTGGTCGCCGTCGACCAGGCGCTCGGTGACCAGGCGCCCGTCCGGCGTCCACGCGGGGACGCCGCCGACGATGTCGATCCAGTGCTGGTCGGACGCGGTGTGCACGACCGACGTCGAGCCGTCGGTGACGTCGAGGGCGAGCACGTCCATCCGGGTCTGGTCGCGCGGCTCCACGGCCAGCAGCGGCGCGCCGCCCGCCGACCAGTGCACCGAGGCGAGGTACTCCCACTCCCCCGGTGCGACGTCGACGCGCGCGCCGTCAAGACCCAGGATCGCGAGGCTGACCAGCGCGTTCGTGGTCCCGGCCGCGGGGTAGGCGACGACGTTGGCCGGATTCTGCGGGTTGGCCGGGTCGGCGATGGTCCAGCGCGGCACCGGGCCGCGGTCGGCGCGCTCGGCCAGCAGGCTCGCGCCGTCGGGGGCCCACCAGTAGCCGCGGGTGCGGTCCATCTCCTCGGCGGCGATGAACTCGGCCTGCCCCCAGGTGACGTCCTCGTCCTCCTCGCCGGCCAGCACCCGGTCCTCGCCGGTGGCCAGCTCCAGCACGTGCAGCTGCCGGTTCTGCGCGTACGCGACGTGCGTGCCCGCCGGGTTCGGGCGCGGGTCGACGACCGAGCCGTCGACCCGCAGTGTCACGTCGCCGGACGCGAGATCCAGGGTGTAGAGCTTGCCCGAGAGCGAGAACGCCGCGACCGTGAAGCCCGCGTCGACGCCGTAGTGCACGACCCCGCCGCCGGTCTCGCGGGCCCGTTCGCGCCGCGCGCGCTCCTCGGCGGGCAGCTCCTCCTCGCCGGGCAGCAGCTCGGCGGCGTCGACGAGCTTCGTCTCGGCACCACTCGCGAGGTCGGCCGACCACAGGCTGTGCCGCGGGTCGGTACCCGACTCCGCGCGCAGGAACAGCACACGCGAACCGTCCGGGGCGACCCGGAACGCCTTCGGCGCGCCGAGGGTGAAGCGCTGGGTACGGGCCTGTTTGCGGAGGAACGGGAGATCGTCGACATCGGTCACGCCCGCACTCTTTCAGACGCTCACGCCGGTACGCCAACACCCTTCAGCTTGGCCAGCTCGGTGTCGACGTCGAAGCCCGGCTCGGGGAACTTCGGGTCCAGCTCGGCGAGCGTCTCGATGAGCAGCTCGGCGACCGCCCAGTTCCGGTACCACTTGTGGTCGGCGGGCACGACGTGCCACGGCGCGTGGTCCGTCGAGGTCTTTTTGAAGATGTCGGCGTAGGCCTCCTGGTAGGCCGGCCAGTGCGAGCGCGCCTCGAGGTCACCCGGGTTGTACTTCCAGTGCTTGTCGGGCGTCTCCAGCCGGGCCTTCAGCCGCTTGAGCTGCTCCTCGGGCGAGATGTGCAGGAACACCTTGACCACGGTCGTGCCGGCGTCGGCCAGCTCCTGCTCGAACGCGTTGATCTCGCTGTACCGGCGCCGCCGCTCGGCCGCGCTGAGCAGCCCGGACACCCGCGGCACGAGGATGTCCTCGTAGTGCGAGCGGTCGAACACGCCGATCTGGCCGGCCACCGGCAGCTGCTTGCGGATCCGCCAGAGGTAGTGGTGGCGCCGCTCGGCCGGGGTGGGCGCCTTGAACCCCGAGTAGTGCACGCCCATCGGGTTGACCAGGCCGAGCACGTGCGAGACCGTGCCGCCCTTGCCCGAGGTGTCCATGCCCTGCAGCACCAGCAGGACGCTGCGGCTCCCGCCGCCGACCCCCTCGGCGTAGAGCGCCTCCTGCAGCGCGGCCAGCCGCTGCCCCGCGTCGTCGAGCTTCGCGAGGGCCTTGGGCTTCTTGCCGGGCCCGACCGGCGCCGAGCCCGGGTCCGGCAGCTCCCCGGTGACCCGGAGCGCGTCCCGGACCCGGCTTCCATCGTCCTTCTTGGCCATCCCGTGACGATAACCAGTCAGGCGGCGGCTTTCTCGGCGAAGAGCTTGAGCAGGCCGCCGTGTCCGCCGTCGGACGAGACGCCGTCACGGACCTTCGCCGCGGTCTCGCCGTGCCGCTCGAATCCGCGGTGCTCCAGCTCGACGCGCGTGCTGCGCGGCCCTTCCTCGATGAAGCGGACGTCGATCTCGCTGGCGTGTGCCGGGTCCGGGTCGGCCTTCCAGTCGCCGTCGATCCGCCACGACAGAACCACTCGGGCGGGTGGCTCCCAGACGAGGACCTCACCCCAGTCGCACTCGGAGCCGTCGGTCAGCCGCTCGTACCAGCGGCCGCCCGGCTTCGGCTCGAGGACGACCTCGGCGAGATCCGCCTCGCCGAGGTGGTGCTCGCGCGGCCACCAGCTGTCGAAGGCCTCGGTGTAGGTCTTGAACGCGTGCTCGCGCGAGCACGCGACGGTGATCGTCTTGCGGATCGGCTCCAGCGTCATGGCTGCTCCTCTTCGGTTGCTTCCGCCAGCTCGGCGAAGGACTTCAGCGCGTCGGACCACATGCGGTCGAGGTAGGCGCGCACCGCGGCGATGCCGTCGGGTTCGAGGCGGTAGAGCCGCTTCGTGCCCGCCGCCCGGTCGGCGACCAGGCCGGCCTCCTTGAGCACCTTGAGGTGCTGGGAGACGGCCGGGCGGCTGATCGGCAGGTCCGCGGCCAGCTCCCCGACCGCGCGCGGCCCGGCGCGGAGCGCTTCGACGATCGCGCGCCGCGACGGGTCGGCCAGCGCGGCCAGCTGGTCGCTTCCGTAAGTCGCCACGAACCGTAAGTTATGACTTACCGATGCTCGCGTCAACCGCCGCGCAGCGTTTCGGGGGTCGGCGATCGATACTGCGCAACGAACAACGGGTGAAAGCAATGATTCCCGGCTGAAGTCTGCGTGTACTGCCTCTAACCTGAACGTATGACGACGTTCGCCGGCCGGGAGACCGCCGCCCCCTCCGCCGCGAGCTTCATCGAGCTCGACGAGCAATGGAGCACGCACAACTACCACCCGCTGCCCGTCGTGATCGCCGAAGCCTCCGGGGCCACGGTGACCGACGTCGAAGGGCGGTCCTACCTGGACTTCCTCTCGGGCTACTCGGCGCTGAACTTCGGCCACCGCCACCCGGACCTGATCGCGGCCGCGGTCGCGCAGCTCGGCCGCGTCACGCTCACGTCGCGGGCGTTCCACCACGACCAGCTGGGCCTGTTCTGCCGCGAGCTGGCCGAGCTGACCGGCACCGAGATGGTGCTGCCGATGAACTCGGGCGCCGAGGCCGTCGAATCCGCCGTCAAGCTGGCCCGCAAGTGGGGGCACAAGGTCAAGGGCGTGCCGGACGGCACCGCCGAGATCATCGTGGCCGGTTCGAACTTCCACGGCCGGACCACGACGATCGTGTCGTTCTCCACCGACGAAACCGCGCGCGCCGACTTCGGCCCGTTCACCCCGGGCTTCGTCACGGTGAAGTACGGCGACGCCGCCGCGCTGCGCGACGCGATCACCCCGCGCACGGCCGCCGTGCTGCTCGAGCCGGTCCAGGGCGAGGCCGGCGTCATCGTGCCGCCGGAGGGCTACTTCGCCGACGTCCGCGCGGCCTGCGACGAGAACAACGTGCTGCTGATCGCCGACGAGATCCAGTCCGGCCTGGCCCGCACCGGCACCGTGCTGGCGCTGGACCACGAGGGCGTCCGGGCCGACGTCTACACGCTGGGCAAGGCCCTCGGCGGCGGCATCCTGCCGGTGTCGGCCGTCGTCGGCAGCCGGGACGTCCTGGGTGTGCTGAAGCCGGGCGAGCACGGCTCGACCTTCGGCGGCAACCCGGTCGCGTGCGCGGTCGGGCGCGCCGTCGTCAAGCTGCTGCGGACCGGCGAGTTCCAGCAGCGCTCCACCGACCTGGGCGCCCACCTGCACTCCCGGCTGACCGAGCTGGTCGGGACCGGGCTGTCCGAGGTCCGCGGCCGCGGCCTGTGGGCGGGCATCGACATCGCCCCCAGCGGCCCGTCGGGACGCGAAGCCTCGGAGGCGCTGGCCGCCCGCGGCGTGCTGTGCAAGGAGACGCACGAGCGCACCCTGCGCGTCGCGCCGCCGCTGGTGATCACCCGCGAGGAGCTGGACCGCGGCATCGACGCGATCGCCACGGTGATCCGCCCCTGAACCACCGGACGCCGCCGGGTGAGCCTCCCGCCCCGGCGGCGTCCGGAACGAACTCTGCTCGAAATGCCGTGAAGGCCACCTTGAGGGACTCTGAGTCCCTCAAGGTGGCCTTCACGGCATTCGGGAGCTAACCGGGCGGATCGGGCGTTGGACGGGTATGGGATCAGGGGATTGGGTCGAGCGGCCGCTGGTCGGCGCGGACAGCGTCACACCGGCCGAGCTGTACGAGCAGGGGAAGCGGCTCCGGGAGAAGACCCCGGTCACCGCGCATGACCACGAAGCCGCCGGGACGGATCGGCCGAGCCCGGAACAGTATTTCGAAGCCAGCAGTGAGGGGCGGCTGCCGGAGCTGGCGGAGCTGCGCCGGGAACGCATGCTCGCCTCGCCGTTCACGTTCTTCCGCGGCGCCGCCGGGCTGATGGGCGCCGACCTCGCCGGCACGCCCGATTCCGGGCTCACCGCGCAGCTCTGCGGCGACGCGCACGCGGCGAACTTCGGGCTCTACGGCACGCCCGAGGGCAAGATCGTGATGGACATCAACGACTTCGACGAGACCGTGCCCGGCCCGTGGGAGTGGGACCTCAAGCGGCTCGCGGCCAGCCTGGTGCTCGCCGGCCGTGAAGGCGGCATCGGCGAGTCCGGCTGCCGGGAAGCCGCCGAGGACGCGGCGAAGTCGTACCGGCGGACCATCCGCGCGCTGGCCGAGCTGCCGTTCCTGCGCTCGTGGAACGCGCTGCCGGACTCGTCGGTGCTGTCGAAGGCCCGCGCCGACGAGCTGATCGACGACTTCGCCGACGCCGCCGAGAAGGCTCGCAAGAACGACAGCGCGAAGGTCGTCGCGAAGTGGACCGAGCACGTCGACGACCACGAGACCGGCTTGGCGCGGCACCGGTTCGTCGAGGATCCGCCGGTGCTGACGCACGTCGACGAGGCGACCGCGGAGGCCGTCGCCGCCGGACTGGTGTCCTATGTGGACACCCTGCGCGAGTCCCGGCGGACGCTGATCTCGCGCTACCGGCTCGCCGACGTCGCCTTCCGCGTGGTCGGCACCGGCAGCGTCGGCCTCCGCAGCTACGTCGCGCTGCTGCACGGAAACGACGACGAAGACCTGGTGCTGCAGGTGAAACAGGCCCAGGCGCCCGCACTCGCGCCGTACCTCGGCCTCCCCGCGGCCGAGCACGAAGGCCGCCGGATCGTCGAGGGCGCCCGGCTCGTGCAGGCCGAGACCGACATCCTGCTCGGCTGGACCACGATCGACGGCGTCCCGTTCATCGTCCGCCAGTTCCGGAACCTCAAGGGCGACATCGACCCGGCGGAGCTGGAGAAGGACCACCTCGATGACTACGGCAGGCTCGCCGGCGCGCTGCTGGCCCGCGCCCACACGCGCTCGCTGCACCCGCAGCTGCTGTCCGGCTACTTCGCCGACGACTCGGAGCTGGACGAGGCGATCGGCGCGTACGCCGTGCGGTACGCCGACCGGACGGAAGCCGACCACGCCGCCTTCTCGGGGAGCTGACCGGACCGGAAGCCCTCGGCGCCGCTGCTCCCGGGCCGGCTGCCGCGGCCGTCACCTCGTGGCCCGCGCCCGCGGCGGCGCGGCATCACCGAAGTCATCGAACCCGCCGGTCACGGCTACGCTCGCACGGGTGAGGACGATGTGGGTGGCCGCCGCGGTGTGCGGCCTGCTGGCCCTGCTGCTGGGGCTCCCGTTCGCCGGCGGCACGACGCCCGGCGCCCTCGACTCGGCCGCCGCGGCCGCCGTCGCGCACCTGGGGCCGGGTGCGGCGCAGGTCCTGGTGCTGACGACCGAGCCGTACGTCGTGGTCACCCTGGGCGTCGTCGCCATCTTCCTGTGCCTGCGCGCCGGGCGGCGGCTCGAGGCCGCGCTCGCGGTGGCCGGGCCGGTGCTGGCGATCCTGCTCAACACCTGGCTGCTCAAGCCGGTGTACGACCGGTGGAAGAACGACACGCTGGTCTACCCGAGCGGCCACACCGTCGGCCTGGTCTCGGTGCTGACCGTGCTGGTGCTCGTCACGCGCAGGACCTACGTCGTCGTGCTGAGCGCGCTGGCCCTGCTGGCGGCCGCGGCCGGGCTGGTGGGAATGGGCTACCACTACCTCACCGACGTCGTCGGCGGCACGCTGTTCGCGGTCGCCGTCGTGCTCGTCACGTGGTCTGTGCCGCGTCGCGTGCCAGTGCCGTCAACCGGCTGACCGCGCGCAGGTACTTCTTGCGGTAGCCGCCCTCGATCATCTCCTCGGTGAACAGCGACGGCAGCGGGTCGCCCGAGACGACGACCGGGATCGCCCGGTCGTAGAGCCGGTCGGCCAGTGCGACCAGCCGCAGCGCGACGTTCTGGTCCGGCGCCGGGTGGACGCCGCGCAGGTGCACGCGGGTGACGCCGTCCAGCAGCTTCCCGTACCGCGACGGGTGCAGTTCGCCCAGGTGCGCGCACAGCGCGTCGAAGTCGTCCACAGTGGACCCTTCGTGCGCCGCGACGGACGCTTCCAGCTCGTCCGGCGAAACCGGCGGCGGCGCGTCCGGCAGGCCGCGGTGCCGGTAGTCCGGGCCGTCGACGCGCACCACGCCGAACCGGGCCGACAGCGTCTGGATCTCGCGCAGGAAGTCCTCCGCGGCGAAGCGCCCTTCGCCGAGCTTTTCGGGCAGGGTGTTCGACGTCGCTGTGATGTACACCCCGGCGTCCATCAGCTCCTGCAGCAGCCGGGTGACCAGGGTCGTGTCGCCCGGGTCGTCCAGCTCGAACTCGTCGATGGCCAGGATCCGGTGCTCCGACAGCCGACGCACGGCCTCGGCGAAGCCCAGCGCGCCGACCAGGTGGGTCAGCTCGACGAACGTGCCGTACGCCTTCGGGGACGGCGCCGCGTGCCACGTCGAGGCCAGCAGGTGGGTCTTGCCGACGCCGAACCCGCCGTCGAGGTAGAGCCCCATCGGACCTTGCGGCGCCGACGAGCCGCCGCCGAAGAGCCGGAACTTCTTCTTCGCTGCACGGGCACCGACGCGCTCGGCGAACGCCGCGCACGCCTCGACCGCGGCGGCCTGGCTGGGCTCGTCCGGGTTCGGGATGTAGGTGTCGAACCGCACCGCGTCGAAACGCGGCGGCGGCACCAGCGCCGTGATCAGCTCGTCGGCGCCGAGCTCGGGACGGCGGTCGGTCAGGTGCGCGGGCATGGTCGCAGAGCCTATCCGCCGCCTCGGCGGCCCAGGATCACCGGTGAGTAGCCGTATCCCCCGGTAGAGAACGGGTTTCGGGCCATGTTGGGATGACTGGGTGCGGAGTGTGTGGCCACCATCACCGGGCGAGCTGACCGGAGCCGACCTGGAGGCGATCTACGCCTACCCGGAGGCACTGGACCGACCCTGGGTGCAGGTCAACTTCGTCTCCTCCGCCGACGGCGCCGTCGAGGTCGACACGACGTCCGCTGGCCTCTCGCACGCCGCCGACCGGCAGGTCTTCCTGCTGGGCCGGGACCTCTGCGACGTGATCCTCGTCGGCGCCGGCACCGCGCGCGCCGAGAACTACCGCGGGGTCCGCGCGGGCGCGAAACGGCTGGAGCGGCGCCGCCGTCTCGGCTTCACGACCGTCCCGCCGATCGCCGTCGTGACGCGCACCGCGGACCTCGACCCCCACTCTCCGCTGTTCACCGACACGATCGTGCCCCCGATCGTGGTCACCACGACCGGTGCCGACACCGGGCACCTCGAAGGCGTCGAGGTACTCCGCGCGGGAGATGACGACGTCGACGTCACCCTCGTCCTGCAGCTGCTGGCCGGGCGCGGCCTGTACCGCGTCGACTGCGAAGGCGGCCCGCGCCTGTTCGCCGAGCTGATCGCCGCCGACCTCGTCGACCAGCTGTGCCTGACCGTCGCGCCGCTGCTCGTGGCGGGCGGGGCCGGGCGCATCGCCGCGGGTCCGGCGCCCGCCGTGCCACGCCGGATGGATCTCGCCTCCGTGCTCGTCGAGGACGGCTTCACGCTCCTGCGCTACCGCCGGGGCGCCGGATGAGCGACGACGTCACGCTGGTCGAACGCGCCGCCGAGGGCGACGAAGCCGCGTTCGGCGCGCTCGTGCGGCGGCACACCCCGCGGATGTACCGGGTGGCGCTGCGGATCACCGGCAGCGCCGCCGAAGCCGAGGACGTCGTCCAGGAGGCGTGGCTCGCCGCCTGGCGCTCGCTGGGCAGCTTCCGGCACGAGTCGGCCGTGTCGACCTGGCTCTACCGCGTCGTCACCAACGGCGCGCTCGCGATCCTGCGCCGCCGGAAGCCGACGATCTCGCTGGACGCGCCCGAACCCGCCGGGAAGTCCACTCTGGACAGTGCGCTGCTGGCCGCGGCCGATCCCGGGCCCGAGGGGCGCGTCGTGCGCGCCGAGGAGGTCGACGCGGTGCTGCGCGCGATCGGCAGGCTCGAGCTGTCCCAGCGGGTGCCGCTGGTGCTGCGCGAGCTGGAGGGGCTGAGCTACGAAGAGGTCGCGGAAGTACTCGACGTGAACGTCGGCGCCTTGCGCTCCCGCCTGCACCGGGCCAGGGTGGCGCTGCTCGCCGAGCTGAGGGAGCGGTGATGGCGCCGGAAACCGACCCGGAGCAGGACCCCCGCTGGGACGCGGTGCGCGCGGCCGCCCGGCGCCGCGTGCCGACCCCGCCCGGCCTGGTCGAACGCGTGCTGCGCGCGGTGGCGCGCGGCCGACGGACGGCGCTGGACGTGCCGAGCGAGGCCGGCCGGCTCCGGGTGACCGAGCAGGTCGTCGTCCGGCTGGCCGGCACCATCGCCGGGGCCCGCGCCCCGGCCGGTGTCCGGATCTCGGCCGTGGCCGTCGAGGAGGAGGTCGTCCAGGTGCTGGTTTCGGTCCGCTTCGGCGTCGCGGCCGACGAAGCCGCGGAGACGCTGCGGCGGGAGATCACCGCCGAGCTGTCCCGCCAGCTCGGCGTCACGACGGCGGTGAACGTGCACGTGGTCGACGTCCACCCCGGCTGACCATTCCCCCGAACGGGTGACCTTGCGTGAGGGCCCCGTGGTCGCGGGCATCGTAGGGACGACAAGACCGCTCGAGAGGAGCTTCCAGGCATGCATCCGGAACGGACCGAAAGCCCCGGCACGGTGACCCCGCTCAACGAGGAGGGCGCCGCCGGCCGCACCACGATCTCGTCGCTGGTGGTCCAGAAGGTCGCCGGCATGGCCACCCGTGAGGTCACCGGGGTGCACGCACTCGGCGGCGGCATGTCGCGGGCGTTCAGCGCCCTGCGCGAGCGCATCCCCGGCTCCGGCACGGTCACCACGTCCGGCGTGTCGGTCGAGGTCGGCGAGAAGCAGACCGCGATCGACCTCGACGTCGTCGTCGAGTACGGCGCGCGCATCGCCGACGTCGCCCGCGCGGTGCGGCGCAACGTGATCACCGCCGTCGAGCAGATCACCGGGCTCGAGGTGATCGAGGTCAACATCGCCGTCAACGACATCCACCTGCCGGGCGAGGACGAGCCCGAGCTCCCGTCGCGGGTGGAGTGACCGGGCGCGCGCGGGACGACCCGGAGGCCCGCGCGGCCTTCCGGGAGTTCGTGCGCACCCACCACCCCGACGTCGGCGGCGACCCGGCCGAGTTCGCCGAGGGGCTGGCGCGGTTCCGGGCCGGGCGCTCCGATGTGGACGATCCCCGGTTCGACGCGCCGATCCGCTTCGTGGTGAACCGCCGCGGGGTCGCCGCCGTGCTCGCGCGGCTCCGCCGTCGTCGCCGTCCGCCCCGAGTGCAGTGACCTTCCCCGTGACCACTTCTCCCCGTCCTAGGAGGACAACGTGAACGCAACGAAGACCGGGCTGCTGGCCGGGCTCATCCTCGGCCTGGCCGCGACCCAGGGGTTCACCGCGTTCCTGGTGACCCTGGCCGTCGGGATCATCGGCCTGGTGGCCGGCCGGGTCCTCGACGGCGAGCTCGACCTCGGCGAGCTGTTCGGGAAGGGCCGCGACAAGTGAGCAGGCTCCTCGACGTGCCGCGCGAGCTCGCCGAACCGGACGAGCGCGGCACCCTCACCATCGGCCACGCGGTGGTGCGCAAGGTCGCCCAGCACGCCGCCGACCAGGTGCCCGGCACCGCGCGGGCCGGCAAGAAGGGCGCGAACGCGCGGGTCGGCGGGCACGACAACGACGTCGACCTGGCGCTGGAGCTGGCCCTGCACTACCCGGCGGCGGTGCGCGCGGTCGTCGGCGACGTCCGCGAGCGGGTCGTCGAAGAGGTCGAGCGGATCACGTCCTACCAGGTCCGCACGCTGGCCGTGACGGTGTCGGCGCTGCTGCCCGACGTGCCGCCGAGGGTGCGGTAGCCGTGCGCCCGATCGTCCGTCTCCTGTCCACCCTGCTCGGCCTGGCCTTCGCCGGTGCCGGGGCCCTGCTCGCGCTCGAGGTCGGCTGGCACTGGTGGCACCCGGGCTCCGGGCCGCTGCTGGTGCCGTGGCCGCGCTGGCAGGCCGAGCTCGCGTCCCTGGGCTGGGACGCCCACACCGTGCGCGTCGCCGCCGTCGTGGTCGCCGTCGCGGGCCTGGTGCTGCTGCTGTGCGCGCTGGCGGCCAGGAGCCGCGCGGTCCGGCTGACCGACCCGGCCGACGACGTGAGCGTCTCGACGTCCCCGCGGTCGCTGGCCCGGCTGGTCGGGCTCGTCGTGCGGGCCCAGGACAACGTCGCGGGCGCGTCGGTCACCGCCAGCGCCCGGCGGGTCCGGGTGCGCGCGACCAGCAGGCTCGAGACCGAGGGTGAGCTGCGGCCGCGCCTGCTGGAGACCGTCGCCACGCTGCTCGACGACGTCCCGCTGGCCCGGCGGCCGAAGGTCAGCGTCGTCGTCGACTCGCCGAAGGACCGCCGATGAGCAAGTCAGCCGCCACCAAGGCCCTTTCCCGGTCGTACGCGGGCGAACGCGTGCTGACGTCCCTCGTCGGGCTGCTGGCCCTGCTCGGCGGGGCACTGGCGCTGGTCGTCGGCGCCGGCTGGCTCGGCGAGTTCCGCGGCCGCCGCCCGCTGCTCGACCCGATCGCCGTCGACTGGCTGGGCGGGCACGCCACACCCGCCCGCATCGCCGCGATCGTGCTCGGCGTGCTGCTGCTGGTGCTGGGCCTGCGCTGGGCGCTGCGGTCGCTGCGCCCGGAACCGCGGCCCGACCTGGACCTCGACACCACCGAGGGCGCCGAGCTGGTGGTCACCGCCGGGGCGATCGCGGGTGCGGTCCAGGCCGACGCGGAGCAGCTCGACGGCGTCAGCCGCGCCCGGGTCCGCGCGGTCGGCTCGCGGACTTCTCCCGCGTTGCGCATCACGCTGTTCCTGCACGAGGGCACCGACCTCAAGGGCGTCTGGGAGGACCTCGACCTCCGCGTGCTGACCAGGGCGCGCGAGTCGCTCGGCGTGGACGTCCTGCCGGCGGCGGTGCGGCTGGAGCTCGACACGAGCCAGGCCAAACGCGTGCGCTGAGCGGCGTTGTTCCGCAGAATGCCGTCATGCCCCTACCGCTGCAGCCGCCGCTGAAGCCGATGCTCGCCAAGCCCGCCAAGGCCATCCCGGACTCCGGCGGGCTGCTGTTCGAGCCCAAGTGGGACGGCTTCCGCTGCATCGTGTTCCGCGACGGCGACGAGCTGTACCTGCAGTCGCGCGCGGAGAAGCCGTTGAACCGGTACTTCCCGGAGGCGGTCGCGCGGCTGCTCGAGATCCTGCCGCCGAAGGTCGTGCTGGACGGCGAGCTCGTCGTCGCGCGGGACGGGCGGCTCGACTTCGACGCCCTCACCGAGCGGATCCATCCCGCCGAAAGCCGCATCACGCTGCTCTCGGCCGAGCAGCCCGCCGAGTTCGTCGCGTTCGACCTGCTCGCCCTCGGCGACGAGTCCTTCCTGGACGAACCGACCTCGGCCCGCCGCGAACGCCTCGAGAAGCTGGCCGACGGCCGGATCTCGCTCACCCCGGCCACCACCGACCCGGAGACGGCGCGGCACTGGTTCGAGCTGTTCGAGGGCGCCGGGCTCGACGGCGTCATCGGCAAGCCCCTGGACGAGCCCTACACCCCGGGCAAGCGGGTGCTGTTCAAGTACAAGCACGTGCGCACCGCCGACTGCGTGCTGGCCGGGCTGCGCTGGCACGTCGACGGCGGCCCGGGCGACCTGGTCGGCTCGTTCCTGCTCGGCCTGCACGACGAGGCGGGCGTGCTGCACCACGTCGGCACCATCGGGTCGTTCCCGAAGGAACGCCGTCGCGAGCTGGCCGAAGAGCTGGCGCCGCTGATCACCGACGGCGAAGACCACCCGTGGGGCGGCAAGGCCACCGGCGAGGCCCAGCGGATCCCCGGCGGGATCACCCGCTGGCGCGCCACCGAGCACGCCTGGGTGCCGCTGCGGCCCGAGCGCGTCGTCGAGGTGGCCTACGAGAACACCGAGGGTGGCATGCCGTCGCGGTTCCGGCACAACGCGCGGTTCGTGCGGTGGCGCCCCGACCGCGAACCCGCGTCGTGCGACTACGGCCAGCTCGACGAACCGGCTCGCTACGACCTCGACGCCGTGTTCCGCGGCCAGGTGGTGCGCACCCGCTAACCCGCGTCCCACACCGGACGTGGAAAGCTCGAAGGTGCCATTCTTTCGATGAACACCGCCTTGATCTACGTGAGGACTTCGCCCGTGCGCCGCCGCCGTTCCCGTCTCCTGGTCGCGCTGCTCGCCCTGGCCTCGGCCGCGGGCTGCGCCGCGGGGCCGTCGGTGCGCCCGGCGCTGGTCGAGAACGACGGCCCGGCGAAGTCGGCGGCACCCAGCGCCACGCCGTCGGTGCCGCTGCCGCCGCTGGGCGAGCCGCAGTCGTCGTCGCTGAAGTGGTCCGACTGCGACGACGACACCCGCCAGCGGATCGGCACCCCGCCCGTCCCGGACACCCTGCACTTCACCTGCGCCCGCGTGCCGACCCCGGTCGACGCGCCGGACGAGCCGCGGCGCTCGGTCATGCGGCTGCTGGCGCTCAAGGTCGGCGACGGGCCGGTGCCGCTGGTCGTGGTCAACGACGTCTCGGGCGAGCCGGGCACGATCCAGGCCGCCCGCCTCGCCGCCACGCTGCCACCGGCGTTCCTGCAGAAGTTCTCGCTGATCGGCCTGGACCGGCGCGGCACCGGGATGTCGGGGGCCGTGCAGTGCGTGCCGGCCGAGATCCGGCACGACCTGATCGACGCCGACCCGGCCCAGGGCGGCCTCGCGGACGTCCTGGACGCCGCGCGCAAGGCCGGCCAGCAGTGCGCCATCGAGCTGGACGACACCCAGACCGCGCTGGACAGCTGGCGCGCGGCGGGCGACCTCGACCAGCTGCGCCAGCAGCTGGGCATGGAACGGCTGAACGCGCTCGGCCGCGGCGACGGCTCGAAGGTGCTGGCGGACTACGCCGTGCGCTTCCCCGGCCAGGTCGGGCGGATGGTGCTCGACGGCGTCCCCGACCCCGGCCCCGACTCGGCCGCGGTGCTCGACGCCGTCGCCGCCGGCGCCCAGTCCACTTTGGACGCCTTCGCGGCCGACTGCGCGGCCCGGGCGTGCTCGCTCGGCGACCCGAAGGCCGCGCTGGCCGCTTTGACCGGTCAGCTGCGGCAGAACATCGCGCCGCTGACCGACGACGGCGTCGCGTTCGGCCCGGGCATCGCGATGTTCGCCGTCTACACCGGACTGGCGCAGCGCTCGCGCTGGGCCGAGCTGGCCGACGCGATCGTGGCGGCGAAGGGCGGGAACATCGCGCCGCTCGCCCTGTTCGCCGCGCCGGCGCTGCACGACTCGCGGGCCCAGCCGTCCCGGCTGGACAGCACCATCGCGACGCACTGCAACGACAGCCAGACCCGGCTCTCGGCCGACCAGCTGGACCAGGTCGTCGCCGGCATGCGGGCCAAGTACCCGGAGTTCGGCGCGGTCGTGGCCCAGCAGCTGGCCTGGTGCGGCCCGTGGCCGGTGCGGACCGAGCCGCTGCCCCCGGCGGGCGCCACGGGCGCGCCGCCGATCCTCGTCACGGCCACCGCCGCCGACCCGGTCACCCCGCAGGTCGGCACCACCCGCGCGGCCGACCAGATGCCGTCCGCGGTGACGCTGACCTGGCAGGGCGCGGGCCACGGCGCGCTCGGCACGTCCCCCTGCGTCACGGACGCGGCCCAAGGCTTCCTCATCGACGGCAAGATCCCCGCCGACGGCACCCTCTGCCCCGCCTGACCCGTGATCAGCGGGTCGGCACGCGTGATTGAGGAGTCATCACTCGTGATTGAAGGGTCGACACGGCGTCGAGCATCGTGTCGACCCTTCAATCACGCGTGTCGACCCTCTGATCACACGTGTCGACCGCTCCATCACGCCGGTTACTGGCGGTAGGACTCGACTTCGGAGACCGGGCGGGCCTGGGCGTCCTCCGGGTTCTCGTGGAACTCGGTTTTCGCGCGGCGCTGGCGGAGCAGGTCCCAGCACTGGTCCAGGGACTGCTCGACCGTCGTGAGGCGGTCCTTGTCGGTGCCGTTCAGGCCCACGCCCACCGAGCGCGACCGGAGCTCGTGCTCCTCCGCGATCAGTTCGTCGATCCGGCCCAGGATCTCGCTGTCGGCCATCGTGTCCTCCTCGTGCGCTGGTTCGCTCGGTAGCAGACGCTACCGCGCGCCCGGGAATTCCCGCCGCGCCCACTTCGTTGACCAGGTCATGAGCACCGTTGAGCTGACCGCCGAGAACTTCGACCAGACCCTCAATGACAACGAGTTCGTCCTCATCGACTTCTGGGCGAGCTGGTGCGGGCCGTGCCGTCAGTTCGCGCCGGTGTACGAGAAGGCGTCGGAGAAGCACGAGGACATCGTGTTCGCGAGCGTCGACACGGAGGCGCAGCAGCAGCTCGCGGCCGCCTTCGACGTCCGTTCGATCCCGACGCTGGCGATCATCCGCGACAAGACCCTGATCTACGCCCAGCCCGGCGCGCTCCCCGAGCCCGCGCTGGAAGAGCTGATCAAGCAGGCGCGCGACATCGACATGGCCGAGGTCAAGCGCAAGGCCGAAGAGGCCGAGGCCGCCGGGGCCACCGAGCAAGCCTGACCACCACCACACACTGAAGCCGCCCTCGCGCAGAGGGCGGCTTCAGTGTTTTCAGGACCGGGTGGCCAGGCCGCGCAGGAAGAACCCGAGGTTCGCCGGGCGCTCGGCCAGCCGCCGCATGAAGTAGCCGTACCACTCGTCGCCGTAGGGCACGTAGACGCGCATGCGCGAGCCCGAAGCCGCGATCCGCGCCTGCTCCTCCGGGCGGATGCCGTAGAGCATCTGGAACTCGTGGTCGTCCGACGACCGGGTGTTCTCGATCGCCAGCGCGGCGGCGATCTCGATCATCCGCGGGTCGTGCGAGGCGACCATCGGGTAGCCCTGCCCGGCCATCAGGACGCGCAGGCACCGGACGTACGACTTGTCGACGTCGCCCTTGTCCGGGAAGGCGGCCGACTCCGGCTCGGCGTAGGCGCCCTTGCACAGCCGGACCCGCGAGCCCGGGCCGGACAGCTCGCGGCAGTCCTGCTCGGTGCGCCGCAGGTACGCCTGCAGCACCGCGCCGACCCACGGGTACTCGCCGCGCAGCTCCCGCAGGATGCCGAGCGTCGAGTCCGTGGTGGTGTGGTCCTCCATGTCGAGCGTCACGGTCGCCCCGACCGCGTCCGCCGCGGCACAGATCTTCCGGGCGTTCTCGAGCGCGACGTCCTCGCCGTCCGACGGCAGGAACTGCCCGACGGCCGACAGCTTGACCGACACGTCGGCGCCCTCGGCCAGCCCTTCCGAGGCCAGGGCCGACAGCACGGCTTCGTAGGCCGCGACCGTCGCCGCCGCCTGCGCGGCGTCGGTGGTGTCCTCACCCAGGTGGTCGAGGGTGATCCGCCGGCCGTCCGCCGCCAGTTCCCTGGCGACGCGGACGGCGTCGGCGGTCTCGGACCCGGCCACGAAGCGGCGCACCACCGATCGCGTGGCGGGCACCGCTTCGACGAGCCGCCGGATGCCCTTCGAGCGGGCGGCGGCGAGCAACGGGGCACGCAGCATGACGGTCTCCCTCTCAGCCCTGGTGCGGGTAGCGCACGGAAGTCGGCGGGACGAACGTCTCCTTGATGGAGCGGGGGCTCGTCCAGCGCTGCAGGTTGAAGATCGAGCCGGCCTTGTCGTTGGTGCCCGAGGCCCGCGCGCCGCCGAAGGGCTGCTGGCCGACGACGGCACCGGTCGGCTTGTCGTTGACGTAGAAGTTGCCGGCGGCGAACCGCAGCGCCTCGGACGCCTTCGCGACGGCCGTGCGGTCGTTGGCGATGATCGCGCCGGTCAGCGCGTAGGACGCCGTCTCGTCCACCAGCTTGAGCACGGCGTCGAAGTCGCCGTCCTCGTAGACGTGCACCGACAGGATCGGGCCGAAGTACTCGGTCGAGAAGATCTCGTGCTTCGGGTTGTCCGAGACGAGGATCGTCGGCTGGACGAAGAAGCCGTCGGTGTCGTCGGCGGTGCCGCCGGTGAGGATCTCCACCGAAGCGTCACCCTTGACGCGGTCGAACAGCTCCGCGTGCTTGGTGAACGCGCGCCGGTCGATCACCGCGCCGCCGAAGTGCGAGAGGTTGGTTACGTCGCCGTAGGACAGCGCTTCGGTCTCGGCGACGAGACCGTCCTTCACCTGGTTCCAGACGCTGCGCGGGATGTAGGCCCGCGAGGCCGCCGAGCACTTCTGGCCCTGGTACTCGAAAGCGCCGCGGACGAGCGCGGTGCGCAGGACGTCGACGTCGGCGGACGGGTGCGCGAGCACGAAGTCCTTGCCGCCGGTCTCGCCGACCAGGCGCGGGTAGCCGCGGTAGCCCGCGATGTTGGCGCCGATCGTGCCCCACAGGTGCTGGAACGTCGCGGTCGAGCCGGTGAAGTGGACGCCGGCCAGGTCGCGGTGGGTCAGGGCGACCTCGGAGACGGCCTTGCCGTCACCCGGCAGCAGGTTGATGACACCCGGCGGCATGCCGGCCTCTTCGAGCAGCCGCATGGTCAGGTGCGCGGCGAACGACTGCGTCGGCGACGGCTTCCACAGCACGGTGTTGCCCATCAGCGCGGGCGCGGTCGGCAGGTTGCCGGCGATCGCGGTGAAGTTGAACGGCGTGATCGCGTAGACGAAGCCTTCCAGCGGCCGGTGCTCCAGCCGGTTCCACACACCCGGCGAGCTGATCGGCTGCTCGGTCAGCACGCGGCGGCCGAACTCGACGTTGAAGCGCCAGAAGTCGGCGAGCTCGCAGGCGGCGTCGATCTCGGCCTGGGTCGCGGTCTTGGACTGGCCGAGCATGGTGGCGGCGTTGAGCTTGGCGCGCCACGGGCCGGTCAGCAGGTCGGCCGCGCGCAGCAGGATCGCGGCGCGGTCGTCGTAGGACAGCCCGCGCCACTCCGGCGCGACCTTCGCGGCCGCGGCGATGGCGTCGGTCGTGTCCTGCTGGGTGGCGCTGTGGATGGTGCCCAGCACGTGACGGTGGTTGTGCGGCTGGACGACGTCGATCTTCTCGCCGCCGCCGAGGCGCTGCTCGCCCCCGACGGTGACCGTGAGGTCGACGGGTTCCGCCTGGCCCAGCCGCTTGAGCGCACCCTCGAGTTCCGCGCGCTCGGCGCTGCCCGGCGCGTACGTCAGCACCGTCTCGTTCTTCGGGGCGGGGGTCTGGGTCACGGCGTCCACGGCGGCTCCTCTGCAGCGCTGCTCTAAGTCCTGATGCCCCGAACGGTAACCCCGGACACGTGTTCTGGGTTTGTCCGAACCGCTAAAATCACCTCTATGAGCTTGTCCGAACGGCCAACGTCGCTGCGGCACGTGCTCGCCACCCTCGGCGAACCGCTGGTCGAGGTCGTCGTGGCCCCGCACGGCCTCGGCGTGCCGGTCTCGGACGTCGTCATCCTCGACCCCGAAGACCCCCTCGAAGCCGGGGAAGGCGACCTGGTCCTGGTGATCGGCGCGCGCGGGCGTGCCGCGGCGCCCGCGATCCGCGCGGCCGGGCGCGGCGGTGCGGCGGCCGTGGCGGTCAAGGGCAGCGGCGGTGCCGAGGTCGCCGCGGATGCCGGCGTCGCCCTGCTCACCGTCGGCGTCGAAGCCCGCTGGGAGCAAGTCGAGTCACTCGCCCGTGGGGTCGTCGAAGCCGCCCGCGCGGGCGGCGAGGCGGCGAGCGGCGAGGTGCTCGGCGACCTGTTCGCGCTGGCGCAGACGATTGCGACCCTCACCGGCGGGCTCGTCAGCATCGAGGACACGGCCAGCCGCGTGCTCGCCTACTCCCGCGCCGGCGACGAGGTGGACGAGCTGCGGCGGCTGTCGATCCTCGGCCGCGAAGGCCCGGAACGCTACCTCGCGCTGCTCCGCGAATGGGGCGTCTACCAGCGGCTTCGCGCCGGTGAAGGGATCGTGCGGATCGACGAGCGCCCCGAGCTGGGCATCCGGCGGCGCATCGCGGCGGGCATCCACGCCGGCGCCCAGCCGCTCGGCACGATCTGGGTCCAGGAGGGCGCCCAGCCGCTCACCGAGCAGGCCGAACTGGCGCTGCTCGGCGCGAGCCGCGCGCTCGCCCCGCAGCTGATCCGCGCCCGCACCCTGCCCAGCCCCGAACTGCGGCTGCGCGAGGACCTCCTCGCGAGCCTGCTGGAGGGCAAGCTGGACGCCGAATCGGTCGCCGACGACATCGGCGCCGACCCGTCACGGCCGGCGCAGGTGCTGGCGTTCGCGTTGAGCCGCGCGGAGAACCGCCAGCTGCGGCGGGCCGAGCTCGTCCACCTGATCGCCGTGCACACCGCCGCCTATCGGCGCAGCGCGCTGGTCAGCGTGATCGGCGGGCGCGTCTACGCACTGCTGCCGGACCTGCCCGAGCACTCCGACGCCGCGGTCCTGGCGCTGGCGAAGGAGATCGTCGGCGCGGCCCGGCGGCACCTCGAAGTGCCGGTGCGGGCCGCGCTCGGCGGGGTCGTGCCCCGGCTGTCCGACGCCGTCGCCTCCCGCGGGGACGCCGACCGCGTCCTGGCCACGATGGCGCGCGGGCACTGGGACTCCGACGTCGCGTCGCTGGCCGACGTGCGCGCCGAGGTGCTGCTGTCGGAGGTGCTGGCCTACCTCGGTGACCAGCCGCGGATCCGTGACCCGCGCCTGACGTCGCTGGTGGAGCACGACGCCGAGCACGGCGGCATCCTCGTGCCCGCGGTGCTGGCCTGGCTCGACGCGTTCGGTGACGTCCGCGTGGCCGCGTCGGCGCTGAACATCCACCCCAACACCGTGCGCTACCGCGTCCGGCGCGCCGCCGAAGTGTCCGAAGTGGACTTCGGCGACCCGGCCCAGCGCATCCTTACTCAGCTGCAGTTGCGGCTCTGAATCGCTACCTTGGCCGTCGTGGATCTCTTCTCGCGTTCGTGGACGGCGTTGCTCGCGGCGGTCGCCGCCCTGCCGGACGAGGACTTCGCGAAACCGTCGGGCTGCCGGGGCTGGCTGGTCCGGGACCTGGTGTGCCACCTGGTCATCGACGCGCAGGACGTGCTGATCACCCTCGTCACGCCGTCCGAGGCGGAGCCCACCGCCGACGCGATCACCTACTGGAAGGTCGCGCAGACCCCGCCGGCCGGTGACGACCCCCTGGACGCGCTGATCGTCCGGCTCGCCGCCGCGTACGAGGATCCGGCGCTGCTGAAGTTCCACCTCGACGACGTCGGCTCGGCGGCGGGCCGCGCCGCCGACCTCGCGGACCCGGGAGTCCGGGTCGGCACCCAGGACATGGTCCTCACCGCGGGCGACTACCTGTCCGCCTACGTCCTGGAGTGGACGCTGCACCACCTGGACCTGCCCGGCGAGGCTCGGCCTCCGGGCCTCGCCCAGGCGCGCGGGATGCTGGAGAAGATCGCCGGAGCGGCGTTCCCCGCGTCGTTCACCGACACCGGCGCCCTGCTGGTCGGCACCGGCCGCCGCGCGCCGACCGAAGCGGAGACAGCGGCGCTGGGTGACCTCGCGGCCCGGTTGCCGCTCGTGCTCGGGTAATAGTCCGACGCGTTGTATCGGCACCCGGATATTGATTCACCGACGTGATATCCGGCGAATTAGTCGGCAGATCACGAAATTCAGGCGGGAATGCGGAGATCCGCCAACTCGGCGAGGGCGGCGAACGAATCCAGGCGCGCGGACTGGTCGTAGGCCGCGGTCGTCGCGAGGACCTCGTCGGCGCCGGTGGTCTCGACCAGTGCGCCGAGCCGCTCCCCGACTTCGGCCGGCGTGCCGGAGATCTGGCCGCCCAGGGTCTCCTCGAGGCGCCGGCGCTCGCGCTCGGTCATCGGCAGCGCCAGGACCTCGGCGGGCGGGGACAGCGGCGGGAAGACACCGTGGGAGCGCGAATAGACCGTCGCCCAGGCCTCCGAGACGAGCAGCCGCCGGGCCTGCGCCGCCGACTCCGCGACGGCGATGGCCGTCGAGACCACGACGTACGGCTCCTCCGCCCACTCGGACGGCCGGAACCCGTCGCGGTAGCGCGTCACGGCCTCCTTGAGCGCCTGCTCGCCACGCACCGGTGCGATCACCAGCGGCAGCCCGAGCTCGGCGGCGAGGTCCGCGCCGGAGCCGGTGGCCAGCAGGAACGGCGGCACGCGCAGGCCTTCGGCCGGGTACGCGTGGACGCCGGGATAACCGTGGTCACCGGTGAAGAACCCGAGCAGCTCCCGCACCTGCGCGCCGAAGTCGTCGGCGGCTTCCTTGCCCTGGCCGAGCGCCTCGCGGACGCCGCCGGTGAAGCCGACCGAGCGGCCCAGCCCCATGTCGATCCGGCCCGGGTGCAGCGCTTCCAGCACGCCGAACTGCTCGGCGACGACCAGCGGCCGGTGGTTCGGCAGCATCACGCCGCCGGTGCCGACGCGGATGCGTGACGTCGCCCCGGCGACGGCCGCGGCCAGCACGGTCGGCGCGGACCCGGCGACGCCCGGCACGCCGTGGTGCTCGGAGACCCAGAACCGGTGGTAGCCCAGCGCTTCGACGGCGCCGGCGAACGCGACGGTGTCCCGCAGCGCCCGCGCCGGGGTGCTGCCGCGCCGCACGGGCGAACGGTCGAGCACGGAGACCTTCACCCCGGGTGCAACGCCCGGCGTGCGACGGGATTCCCGTCAGGGGCGCCAGCGCTCGCTGTAGTCCGAATGGTCGGCGTAGGGCAGCGCCAGCAGGCGCAGCGTGAGGCACCAGTTCGAGCCGGCCTCGTCGGCGGGCACGTGGCAGGTCTCACACCAGTATTCGCTGCCGTAGAGCGGAAACCCGGGGACCTTCTCGGACACGGTGGTGCGGTGGGCGAGCAGGATCCGCCGCGTCGCCTCGATTTCGTTGATCATCTGGTTGACCACGTCGAGCTCGAGGTCGATCAGCCCGCGGATCCGCTGCTCCACGGCGACCTTCGTCTCCCCGCGGTTCATCGACTCGCCGGCCTTGGCCTTGTTGACGGCCTGCATGATCAGCGCCTGCCGCGCACCCACGCGCGCGGCGAGGAATGCGATCAGGTCGTCCACGAAGGGCCTCCCACTCGTCGAACCCGCCCCCGGCATTGTCCCGGGGAGTCGTCGATTCGGGACCGCACGTTACGCCGTCGGCGACCATGATCGTGACGCCGAACTCGGCTGTGCAACATTTGTGACCCGAAAGGCGACAGCACGCGCTTGGATGATCACTCCGCGTTTTCCGCGGGCCGGGAAAGATAAAGGCTTTGACGACTTTTCCCGGTCACGGGTGATCCACGGCACCCCAGTGGTCTGGCCCACTGCCCGAGTCAGGCCTCCGGCTCCGGGCGCGCCTTGCTCGGCTGGACCCGCTTCGGCTCCCCCGGCATCTTCGGGTAGTCCGGCGGGTAGGGCATGTCGCCGAGGCCGTGGTCACGCTCGTCGCGGTCGTACCACTCCAGCGCCGTCTCCAGGCCGAACGCCTTGTCGTCCATGCGGGCGTGCAGGTCGCCGTGCTCGGCGAGGAAGTCCGGGACGGTCAGGACGTCGAAGTCGTCCGCGTCGACCTCGGACAGGAGGTCCCAGGTCAGGGGCGTGGAGACGGTCGCGCGCGGGGTGCCGCGGACCGACCAGCTGGAGGCGACCGTGCGGTCGCGGGCCGCCTGGTTGTAGTCGAGGAACACGCGGCCGCCGCGTTCCTCCTTCCACCAGGCGATCGTCGCCTTGTCCGGGATCCGGCGCTCGACCTCGCGGCCGAGCGCGATCACGGCGTGCCGCACCTGGACGAAGTCCCACTCCGGCCGGATCCGGGCCAGCACGTGCACGCCCCGCCCACCGGAGGTCTTCGGGAAACCGGTCAGCCCGGCGGCCTCCAGCACCTCGCGCACGACCTGAGCGACCTCGACGGCATCGGCGAACCCGGCCCGGTCCGGCGGGTCGACGTCGATCCGCAGCTCGTCCGGGTGATCGACGTCCGGGCGGCGCACCGGCCACGGGTGGAAGTCGAACGTGCCGAGGTTGGCCGCCCACGCGAAGACGCCGACCTCGGTCGGGCACACCTCGGCGGCCTTGCGCCCCGACGGGAAGGTGATCTCGGCGGTCTCCACCCACTCCGGCGCGCCCTTCGGCAGGCGCTTGGCGTAGAACCACTCCCCCTCGACGCCGTCGACGTAACGCTTGAGGGTGGTCGGCCGTTCGCCGATCGCGCGCAGCAGCGGCTCCCCGACGGCCAGGTAGTACTCGACGACCTGGCGCTTGGTGATGCCACGCTGCGGGAAGTACACCTTGTCCGGGCTGGAGACGCGGACGCTGCGCCCGCCCACCTCGTAGGTCACCGGGTCACCGTGCTTGGGCATGCGGCCACGCTAGCGGTGATCGCGCCGCCCGGCCCCCGCGAAAATGCCCCGGCGCGGCGAATCGCGGGGCCGGGGCCGCGGGTTCGGCGGGTGACGCGGCCATCCGCGACGGGCACACCGCGCCGCGGGCGAAACCACCCCGGCACCTTCTCCGGCGGATCGACGCCCGCGGCCAAGGCGCGGCGCGCACCACCAAGTCCCCGGCGGTCGCGCGAGGCGCCGGACCGAGGCATCCGGCGAACGACTACAGCCGGACCAAGCCGCGGCACACACCGCCGAGATTCCGGCAAGCACGCAAAGCGCCGGGCCGAGGCGGAACCATCCGGCGAACAGCGACAGCCGGGCCAAGCCACGGCGAACCGCGCGAGGCGGTTCTGGGGCGCAATAGCCGACTCGCGTCCGGCGAACAGCGACAGCCGGACCAAGCCGGGCGAGGACGGCCCGAGGAGCAGTCAGCCGCCTCGCCCCCTGCGCATGGCCACAGCCAGGCCGCGCCGATCCCGCGAAACACCGGGCCGAGGCAGAGGCATCCGGCGAATGACCACCACCAGGCCGAACCGCGCGGCAACCGCGCAAAGCTGCCCCCTGGGCAGTCAGCCGACCCGCCTCCGCGGAATGGCCACAGCCGGACCAAGCCACGTGACCCGCGCGGCGACCACTCGAAGTGGATCCGAGGCACAGCCGGCCCACTCGCCTCCGGCGAATGGCCACAGCCCGCCAAGCCGCCGCGCACGCCGGCAGGCTCCAGCAAGCGCGGGACCGAGACACAGCCATCCAGCGAACGGCAACAGCCGGGCTCAGTCGCGGCGACCGCGAGGCAGGCCCGAGGCGCTGCCAGCCGACCTACCTCCGGCGCATCGCCGCAGCCCGGCCCAACCTCAGCACGTCACCGCCAAGACCCGGGCAACCACGCGAGGCAACGGCCGAACCGCGCACCCGAGCCACCTCCGGCACCCGAACCGCACCCGGCACGCGCCGCGAACCCCCTCCGCCCCGGCCGGTACCGTTGACCGAGTGTCCGGCCGCACCAAACTGATCGTCGCGCTCGCCGTGCTCGCCCTGTTCGCGGCGGCCGCGGTGCTGGTGCCGATCCCCGGACCTGCCGATCTCCGCGCCTGGGCCGCGGCCACCGGACCCGCCACCCCGGTTGTGCTGCTCGTCGCCTACTCGCTGCTCACCGTGGTGCCGATCCCGCGCACCGTGTTCAACCTGGCGGCCGGGCTGCTGGTGGGCACCACGGCCGGGATCGCGATCGGGCTGGTCGCCACCACCATCGCGGCCGGGCTGTCGTTCGGGCTGGCCCGGCTGCTGGGGCGGGACCTCGTCACGCGGCACCTGCACCGCTCGTCGGTGCGGGCGGTCAACGACCGGCTCTCCGATGGGGGCGTTCTGGCCATCACGTCGCTGCGGCTCATACCCGTAGTACCTTTCGCGCCCTTCAGTTACCTCTGTGGGGTGTCATCCGTACGGCTGACCCCGTATCTGGCGGGTACGCTGCTGGGCAGCGTGCCCGGCACCGTCGCGGTGGTCGTGCTCGGGGACGCCTTGACCGGCGACACGCCGCCCGCGTTGCTCGCCTGTTATGGCGTCTTCGCGCTGGTCGGCGCGATCGGGCTGGTCAGGGTGTTCCGGAAGCGGGCGCCGGCGGCACCGGTACCCGAACCGGAGCCCGCCGGTCCGGCTGGCTGACGCGAACAGCACACGGCCGACCGCTACACTCGATCGGGTGCGCGAACCGGAAACGCGCTGAGCAGGGCCACCATCACCGGGAATTTCGTCAGGAGCAGTCGCCATCGACACCGGTCAGCTGATCGCGGGGCACTACCGCCTCGTCGAGCACATCGGAAGCGGTGCCATGGGAGTCGTGTGGCGCGCGACCGACGTGCGCCTCGAGCGCACCGTGGCGATCAAGCAGATCCTGCCCCAGCCGGGCGTCTCCGAGACCGAGCGCGACAACATGCGCCAGCGCGCGATGCGCGAGGCGAAGAACGCCGCCCGGTTCCAGCACCCGAACGCCATCGTGGTGTTCGACATCGCCGAGCACAACGGCGACCCGTGCCTGGTGATGGAGTACCTCAACGGGCCCAGTCTCTCCACGATCCTCTCCGAGGAGGGCACGCTGCCCCTCGGCCGGATCGCCCGGATCGGCGAGCAGGTGGCCTCCGCACTGGTCGCCGCGCACCGCGCCGGGATCGTCCACCGCGACGTCAAGCCGGGCAACATCCTCATCGACGAGACCGGCACCGCGAAGATCACCGACTTCGGCATCTCGCGCGCGGCCGGCGACATGACGCTGACGGCGACCGGCCTGATCGGCGGCACGCCCGCGTACCTGGCACCCGAGCTGGCGCGCGGCGCGGACCCGGTGCCCAGCTCCGACGTATTCGCCCTCGGCGCGACGCTCTACCAGGCCATCGAGGGCACCACGCCCTACGGCAACACGACCAACCAGCTCGCACTGCTCTACGCGGCGGCGAACGGCCAGATCAACCCGCCGGTGCAGGCGGGCGGGGCCACCGCGCTGCTGATGAGCCTGCTGCGCAGCGAACCGGGCGAGCGGCCGTCCATGGCCGAGGCCCGCGAGCGGCTGGCCGCGCTGGCCCGGACCGAGCCCGGCGGCATGTCGGCGTCACCGCCGTTGCTCTCGGGTGGCGGCGGCCGCAAGCCCGCCGCTCCCCCCGCGGACAGCGGCGACCGCCCGCCGTGGCAGCGGAGCGACCAGAAGGCGCCGTCGTCACCGCCGATCGGCACCCCGGCGCCGGCGGGCAAGGCACCGTCGAACCCGCCGCGCCCGACCGCCGCGTTCATGCCGATGCGGTCCCCGGCCGCGCCGCCGAACACCCCGCCCCGGCCGATGCCCGCGGCGTCGGCGCCGTCGGCCCGGGCACCCCAGTACTCCTCGGACACGGCCAAGCCGGACAACAAGCGCAAGTACGCGATCTTCGCCGGCGCGGGCGCCGCGGTGATCGTGGTCGTGGTGATCATCCTCGTGATGGTGAACTCCGGTGGCGGCGGCACGGGCGGCAACCAGGTCGGGCAGTCGCCGGGTGCCGCGAGCAGCGCCCCCGGCACCGCGCCGAAGAGCACCGGTGCCCCGAGCAGCAACTCGAACGTCTCCGCTGCGCTGGGCAAGACCCCCACCGAGGGCCCGGTCTCCAACTTCAGCACGGCCGGTCAGCTGATCATCGACTACTTCAGCGACCCGGCGAGCCACTGGGACCAGCTCACCCCGGCCGCCCAGTCGGTCTACGGCACTCAGCAGGACTACCAGCAGTACTGGTCCGACAACAAGAAGAACATCGGCGCCGTGGGCAAGGCGCACGCTGACTCCGGTGGCAACGAGTCCGACGGCTCGCTCGTCATGAACGTCAACGTCGCGGGCGGGCGCCCCGGCTACCGGCTGGTCAACGTCGGCGGCCGGACCCTGATCGACGCCGACACGAGGATCGGCGGCTCGGCCTCCCGGTAATGAGAGTTAACGCGTCACTGGTGGGCTGAGCGGGCCCGATGGCCTAACGTGGTGCTATGGCCGAGAGCGGAGCTTCGCCGCCGGGCGGGAACCCTCGCTTCCACGAGGACCTGGTCGGGCTGGACCCGTTTGACCCGGAGGCGCGCGCGTTCGCCGAGCACCTCGACCGGATCGAGCGATCCGGTCCCAACTACACCATCGAGGCCGCTCTCGACGGCGTCGCCGATTTCGCCGACTCCAGCAACCGCCTCGGCGGGCTGCGCTACTGGGTGTCGGCCCTGATCGTGGTGCTCATCGTCCTCGGCGTGATAGTCGCCGCATGGGACATCGTGGTGCACGCCCTCGCGTGGCTCGCGGCGTAACGTGGATCGGGTGAAAGGTATGAAACCCGTTGTCGGCGCCACCCCACGCGTAGTGAAGTCCGAGCAGGAATGGCGGGCGGAGCTGGGCCCGGAGGAGTACGCCGTGCTCCGCCAGGCCGGCACCGAACGGCCGTTCACCGGTGAGTACACCGACACCAAGACGACCGGCGTGTACGAGTGCCGCGCCTGCGGTGCCGAGCTGTTCCGCAGCGACACGAAGTTCGAGAGCCACTGCGGCTGGCCCTCGTTCTACGACCCGGCGGACTCCGACGCCGTCCTCCTCCGCGAAGACCGGGCGATGGGCATGAAGCGCATCGAGGTGCTCTGCGGCTCCTGCCACAGCCACCTCGGGCACGTCTTCGAAGGCGAGGGGTACGCGACCCCGACCGACCAGCGCTATTGCATCAACTCGATCTCACTCAAGCTGGTGCCCCAGGAGTGAGACCGCAGTCCTAAATCCTCCTTAAGCCGGCAACCCTCCGCCCTTCCTCGAACGTAGTCTCCGCACACGGACGAGGGAGGGCGGAGTCATGACCGACACGTGGGGCATTCCCGGACCGCTGTTCACGGGCCTCTACCTGGGCCTGCTTCTCATACCCCTGATCCACGCGGTGGTGCGCACCAGCGCCCTGCGGCGCGGCCACGCGGGTGGCTCGCCGCAGACCACCGAAGAGCTGGCGGTGCTGACCGGCGAACGGATTCGCCTCGGCGAGGTCGTCATCGCCCGGCTGCTGGAGCGCGGCCTGGTGCGGATGGACGGCAACGGCCGCCTGTACCGCGTCCGGGGCACCTCGTCCGACGTCCTCGACCGGGTCGCGCTCGAGCGGATCAGCAAGGCCGGCACGTCCGTCGACATGGTGCGCACCACGCTGGTGCAGCTGCCGGCGGTGGCGGCGCTGGAAGACGGGCTGGCCGGCCGCGGGCTGGTAGCCGACGTCCGGAAACTGCGCCTGACCTCGGTGACGACGGCGGTGGCGTACTGGGTGCTGTTCGTGCTCGGTCTCGTCCGGCTGATCGCCGGGTCGAGCGCCGGCCACCCGGTCGGCTTCCTGGTCGTGCTTCTGCTGCTGAACGTCGTCGCGGTGATCGTCGGCACGGTGCGGGCCGCGAAGGTCGTTCCCGAGGCGAAGGCCACCGCCGCGGGCCGGGCGGCCGCCGAGGAGGCGCGCCGGGCCGGGACGCTGACGTCCGGCGCGACCGGCGCCGTCGCGAGTGGCGGGCTCGCCGCCTACCCGGACAAGGAGATCCGCGCAGCCCTCAGCCGAGCCGTGCAGGCCGCCGCCAGGACCTACGCCCGCCCCTCGAGCCGCTCGGGCTGGGCGGGCGGCGCGGCCGTCGGTTTCTACGGCGGCAGCTCGTGCGGCGGAGGCGGCAGCTCCTGTGGGGGCGGCGGCAGCAGCAGCTCCTGCGGAGGCGGTGGCGGCGGGGGTTGCGGCGGTTGAAACGCCGACGCGACCTGCTGCGTCTCACAGCTACGGTAACCGCATCCAACTGAGGGGAGACGGGCGATGGACGACCCGTGGGGCATCTCCGGACCCGATTTCGTGGTCCTCTACATCGCTTTGCTCGGTGCGGCCCTGCTGATCCGGCTGATCGTGGCCGGCGTCGTGGGCAGCCGCGCGGCGCGCGCCGACAACGTCCAGCCGGGCCCGCCGCCGACCGTCTACGAACTCGCGTTCCTGGCGGGTGGCCCGGATCGGGCGGTGGACGCGGCGATCGCGGCCCTGGTGGAGCGCGGTCAGCTGCGCGTCAACAGCTACAAGCAGATCAGCCAGGCCGGGTCGCGGCCGGTCGAGCCGCTGGAGCGGGCCGTCGCCGACGTCGCGCAGCTGAAGACGACGGCGACGATCCGCGCGCAGGTCCGCGGCTCGGCGGCCATGCGGGCGCTGGAGGACGGTCTCGACCGCCGGGGCCTGCTGGTCTCCACGGCCGCGAAGCGCCAGGCCCGCACGTTCGGGCTGGTCCTGCAGCTGGCCGTGCTGGTGCTCGGGGTGGCGCGGCTGGTCAACGGCATCTCGCTGGGGCGTCCGGTCGGGATCCTCGTGCCGCTGGTGCTGATCGCGGCCGTCCTGACGATCGTGGCCGCGGTCCGGCGGACCAAGATCGGGGCCCGGCAGCCGTCGGCCGCGGGGCACCGGCTGCTCGGCCAGGCGCGCTCGGCGGCGTCCGGGCCGGTGCCGGCCGGCGCGCTGGCCGGGGGCTTCCTGCTCGGCGGCGCGGTGGCCGCGGTCGCGCTGGGCGGCTGGGCGATGTACCCGGACGAGGAGCTGGGCGCGGCCCTGACCCCGCCGGCCGGTTTCGGCGGCGGCGGGTCGTCGGGCGGCGGCTCGTCCTGCTCGAGTTCGTCGTGCAGCAGCGGTTCGTCGTGCAGCAGTGGCTCTTCGTGTGGCGGCGGCGGGTGCGGTGGAGGTGGCTGCGGTGGGTGAGCTCGGCATCGGGATCGGCTGGCGGCACGAGCTCGACCTGTCCATCGCGCGGATGCCGGGTGTCGACTGGGTCGAGGTCGTCGCCGAGAACCTGCACCACGACGACCTTCCCGAGACGCTGGTGGCGTTGCGGGAGCGGGGCCTGCCGGTGCTGCCGCACGCCGTTTCGCTTTCGCTCGGCGGGGCCGAGCCGCTCGACACCGGGCGCGTCCAGCACCTCGCGGAGGTCGCGCGGGCCCTGGACGCGCCGCTGGTCAGCGACCACGTCTGCTTCGTGCGCGCGGGCGGGCTCGACTCCGGGCACCTGATGCCGCTCCCCCGTACCCGGGAGGCGCTGGACGTCCTGGTCGCGAACGTGCGGCTGGCCCAGTCCATTGTGGACGTCCCGTTCGCGCTGGAGAACATCGCGGCGGTGCTTGAGTGGCCTTCCGCGGAGCTGACGGAAGAACAGTTCCTCACCGAGCTGACCGAGCGGACGGACTGCCGGCTGATCATCGACGTCGCGAACCTGTACGCCAACGCCCGCAACATCGGCACCGACCCGGAGGCGTTCCTCGACGGCATCCCGTGGGAGCGGCTGGCGTACGTGCACATGGCGGGCGGCATCGAGCGCGACGGCGTCTACCACGACACGCACGCCCACCCGGTGCTGCCGGAAGTGCTTTCGCTGCTTTCGGAACTCCGCCGCCGGACCGACCCACCGGGCGTGCTGCTGGAACGCGACGACGACTACCCGAGCGACGCGGAACTGGCCGCGGAGCTGGCGGCCCTCCGGGCGGCGGTGACGGTGTGAGCCGCGAGGAGCTGGCGGCGCGCCAGGCAAAGCTGCTGCACGCGCTGCTGGCGGACGGCCCGCCCCCGCCGGGCTTCGACAGGTCGCGGCTGCGGGTGGAGGCTCAGGTCCTGCGCCGGAAGCACGGCCGGGTGCTGGCTTACCAGCGGCCGGAGCTGGCGGAGGCCTTGGGTGAGCGGTACGGGCCGCTGTTCGCGGAGTTCGCAGCCGGTCGCCCGAAGTCGGCCACGGAGCATTCGCACGCTTACGCGGACGCGTTCGTCACCTGGCTGATCGAGGCGGGTCACCTGCCGAAACCCAAGCGGGGCTTGCTGTCCCGGCTTCGGCGCCGTTAGCCCACAAGCTCTGGTTGATTCCAGGCTAGTGCACAACCAGCACTCCTTAAACACCTGTCGTGTACCACATTACAACCTCATGTTCAATACCGTTCCATTTCCTAACCAGCAAGACATCTGTTGGATCAATGGAAGCAGACATGAAGTTGCTGACCGCGTCATCTAAGTTGACATGAGTAGCCGCCGGATTAACCTTTGCCGACACGGGTCCCTTATATTCGTCCCAGCCACCCTTTCCTTGCATTTCGTCAAGTCTGGTGATATTTACAGCATTCCTTCCTTTAGAGATCGGAAGTCGACGAGCTATCGCGCGAGCCGCATGCGATAAAAGGCAGTCGAGCGAGAACGCGAACGCTTTTAAGTTTGCTGGAGTGGCACGCAACAATAAGATGTCGGCGTCGTAGGCAGATTCATGAGCACTAAGATGCCTTCGTGATGCGATCTCGTCGAAAAGGTTCCTTGTCGGCAGATTTGCGAATCCTCCTGCTTCTGCAACTCCAACAAAGTCTGGCCAACTCGCCACAACACCGAAAGACGTTAGAATTTGCATCGTCTCTCCGGCACCAAGATTACTGCCGGGCCAAAGAAGGGCAGCATGCGGTAGACGCCACCCTGCGCCACCCTGCATACGACTCCAAGACTCTCCGAGTTCAATAACGGCTCGCTTAACCTCACCCGACGAGGGATCCCTTCGCATTAACGCTTGCAACACGTCAGTCCCTCGCTGAAGAGCGGCAGAATGAAGCCCTGCAGGATACTGAGAGAAAGGAATCGCCTGCGAAGTCAACCAATTCGATATCTCCGAGGTTCGCTCGCGGAAAAACCCTTCAAAGGCAGCAAAGCAGGTGACCGAAAGACCGTTACGCAGAAGCCGTGCGGCATGAGCCTCTACTAGCGACGACCCCGCCTTATCCAGAAGAAGCGACGACTGTGAAGCAGAATAAGCTCCATCCATCGTTTCCAGGAATCTAGTACGTGCATTACTCACAAGCCGTTCACCGGCCCAGCAGCACTCGAAGCGTATTTATCAATTCATCAATACGCGTTTGTATCCTCGCAGGCGTATTAGTTCCAGTCCGAACCGCCTTATCGAATTCATCATTCTTGAATAATTCACGAAGTGCGGCAATCGCCTCCCGGCTTCGAGACGCCAGACTAGCTATCTCATTGTCACTCAATTCATTCATTGCAATCATCTGCGCGTCATATAGGCCCGCGAGAGCTTGATCTCGCCAACCATCGCCATCAGGCCGATGGAAAGCATGATCACCCCATATCGATTTACACCCATTGATCGCACGCAGGAATCTTACCTCGAAACCGTCTAGCGTCCGAGGTTCAGCCTCGCGATACCGTGCCATAAAGAGATCCATACTCGGAGCGAGGTCCCCACTAAACCTCTGCCAAGTTTCCGACAATGTCAAAAACCTTAGAACAAATTCCACATCCTGCATCTTTCGAAATGCACTAGATTGCTCCGATTCGATTTTAAGTTGCCTTCTCAAGAAGGAATGGTCGGCAAGCTTGTAGATCGTGTCATTCAGGGGTCCACGATAGATAACATTACGAATCTCCTGCGAGTTAAGAACATCGCCAGCACTATTTAGCCGATGGAAAACGATATACTTGATATCATCATCCGTCTGACGCATCAGGGTGACAGAACGCAAAGGTCGCATATCTAAAGCACTCTTAAGCTCCTGCGGTAAGGTAGAGTACCGGTGACCTTCAAGTTCGGGCAGTTCAGCCGTTCTACCCAACGTGAGATCGCCCGCAAAGAACATGCGGATTGCCGTCAATCTCTGACGTCCATCGATTACCGAGAACTTGCCCCCACTCTCCTCCGATAGATAAATTGGAGGAATTGGAAGATTGATAAGAAAAGATTCAATCAGCGCCGATTGCTTAGCTGAGTTCCATCTGTCTCGACGCTGGAACTGGGGAGCGACATCGATCGTCCCGCTGCCGACCATATTTGCAAGCGTGGATAAAGCCAGTTCATTGTACTGGAGAACCAGCGCATCTTGCCTGCCATTCCACTGGCTGACCAACCGGTCGTTGTCAAATTCATTCACAGTGGCCATACTACGCTACACGTACAACTTCATTGTTGCACCCTGGCCACAAAGAAGGGACCAGACACGAGACCTAACGCGGACACTCTAACGCCTACCAGATTAATAGGCAACCGTGACAAAAGTTGACATGTCATCACGCTGTTCAAGTCGCTCACTTGAGATACCCGAGTCAGGACGATGTTTGCTCCGCTTACGACGACTGCCAACTAGCCACCCGATCGCACATATCCAGCATTTTCAAACTTTAACGCCAGCTAACTCAGTGGCCTGCTTATACAAATTCACAGCTTGAAGGCGGTCAGAATTCTATCAGACGCCATGCGACATGGCCGACACAAACGCCATGTAGGTGAACGATAGATCGCATTGAGTTCAGCGCGTTCACCATGCGTTAGGTCAGGGTGTCCAGGTCGGCTTGTCGACACCCGGCAACCGCGCCCCGAAGTCCCAATGCGGCTCCGCGCCCGGCAAGCCTCCTGCCATGCGGACCCTGGTCAAGCGGCCGTAGCCGCTGTCCGTCTCCTCCAGCAGGTCGCTGTAGTCCACCTCAGCAGAAGCAGGATCCTTGCGGCCCAACGAGTCCAACCAGTGGCCCGTGCCCGCCAGCGACAGCCGGACCCGCCAGGTGCCGCCGTCGGTGACCTGGCGGCGTACCGCCGTCATGATCGCCGCCGCGGCCAGCCAGCCCGTTCCGTGGTCCAGGGCCTGGACCGGGAGCGGTGACGGGTCAGAACCCCACGCGATGCCGTTTGACATCTGGACCAGGCTGTCGAACCCGCGACGCCGGGCCCACGGGCCTTCCCAGCCGTACGCACTCAGGTCCGCGATCACCAAGCCCGGCCGCAGCGAAGCCAGCTCAGCAGCACCGAAGCCGATCCGCTCCAGCGCGCCCGGGCGGAACGACTGGACGAGCACGTCGGCGCGGCTGATCAGCTTCTTGAGCCGCGCGCGGCCGCCTTCGGTGTCGAGCGCGACGAACGTGGATCGCTTGCCCTGTCCGGTGTCCCGCGCCAGGGTCTCGACGCGCGGCAGGTGCGCGGCCCCGACGTGCAAAACGTCGGCGCCGTGCGCGGCCAGGACTCGCCCCGCCACCGGGCCGGCCAGCACGTGCGTCAGCTCCAGCACCCGGACGCCGCCCAGCGGGCGGTCCGAATAGAACAACGTCCGCTTCGGGGCCTCGTCGATCGGCTCCAGATGAACGAGCGGCAGTGAGGCCACCGCTTCGCCCTGCGGGTGCGCTGCCCAGTCCTCCGGCGAACGCAGCTCCGCGGCCGCTCCCCCGGCGCTGACGACGGCGTGCTCGACCTCGCGCGCGATACGCCCGGCGACCGTCTTCGTCACGACGTCCCGGCTGCCCGGGACGCCTAGTCCCCAGCACACCGCGGCTTCGTGGCGCGGGTAGTTGCAGTGCAGGCGAACCCAGCCGTCGGTCGTGCGGTAGTTGCCCGACAGCGGCGCCCAGACCGATTCCGGCGAAGCGCCCTCGACCCGCGAGAAGGCCTCGCTCGCGAAGGCCGCCGCTGCGTGGCGGGTGTCCGCCGTGACGACGCCGGGGTCGATCTCGCGCAGCTTCAGCAGTTCGCCGGCGGCCAGGGTCGCCGCGGCGATGGTCGTGGTCGCGGCCGCCGCCACCCGGTACGGACCGGGCAGCACGTCTTCGGCGCCGGTCAGCTCGACCGGTCCCGGCGTCTCCCCGGTGAGGGTCTGCCAGACGCCGTCCAGGATCTCGCGCACTAGGGCAGCGCCGCGACGAGCTCGGCGGGCGGCACGCGGGTGCCGGTGTAGAACGGGATCTCCTCGCGCACGTGCAGCCGCGCCTCGGTGCCGCGCAGGTGGCGCATGAGGTCGACGATCCGGTGCAGCTCGTCGGCCTCGAAGGCGAGGATCCACTCGTAGTCGCCCAGCGCGAACGACGCGACGGTGTTGGCGCGCACGTCCGGGTAGTCGCGGGCTTCCTTGCCGTGGTCGGCGAGCATCTTGCGGCGCTCGTTCTCCGGCAGCAGGTACCACTCGTAGGAGCGGACGAACGGGTAGACGCAAATGAACTTGCGGGCCTCTTCCCCGGCGAGGAACGCCGGGATGTGGCTCTTGTTGAACTCGGCGGGCCGGTGCAGCGCGGTCTGGCTCCAGACCGGCGTCGACGCGCGCCCGAGCGGCGTCCGCCGGAACCCGGCGTAGGCGGCCTGGACCTGCTCGATCTCCTCGGCGTGCCACCAGATCATGTAGTCGGCGTCGGCCCGGAGAGCGGAGAGGTCGTACACCCCGCGGACGACGACGCCCTTGGCCTCGAGGCCGTCGAGGTATTCGGTGGTCTCGCGACCGGCGGTACCGCGGTCCTCACCCAGCCTGCCGGGTTCGATCCGGAAGACCGACCAGGTGGTGTACCGGATGGTGTCGTTGAGCTCGTTGAAGTTGACCCGCGCCATACGTCCATCCTGTCACCGCGCCCAGCCGCCCGCCTCCACGGGTCGGGGTGAGAGCACTCACGCGGAAAGGTGCGCGGCCACCCGAAGAGCGGCCGCTTCGGCCGTCGCCACACACGCCGGCAGGCCGACGCCGTGCAGGGTCGCGCCCGCGACGGCCAGCCCCGGCACCTCGGCGATCGCCTTCTCGATGCGCTCCACCCGCTCCAGGTGCCCGGTGCCGTACTGCGGCAGCCCGCCGCCCCAGCGCGTCACCAGCGTTTCGACCGGTTCCGCCGTGATGCCCGTGAGCCGCGCGAGGTCGTCGCGGACCAGGCGGACCAGCTCGACGTCGTCCGCCTTCAGCGCGCCCAGCTCGCCGAACCGGCCGACCGAGCCGCGGACCAGCACCGGGCCGGCGCCGAAGTGCGCCCACTTGCGCGAAGAGAAGGTGAACGCCTTCGACGCGTACGGCACGCCCGAAGCGTCACGCTCGCCCTGGCCGATCAGGATCCCCGACGCCGCCGGCAGCTCCGTGCCCTGCGGCAGCGCCAGCGCGACCACCGCCATCGACGCCAGCTCGACCTCGCCGAACGCCGCCGACGCCGCGGGCACCAGGTCCGCGAGCAGGCGGCGGGCCGAGGGCGCGGGCACCGCGAGGACCACGGCGTCGGCGTCGACCGTGTTCTCCGCGGGCGCGTGCGCGGTCGGCGCCGCGCCGATCCGCAGCCGCCAGCGGCCGGTGCCCTCGCGTTCGATGTCGCAGACCGGCAGCCCGGCCCGCAGGTCGGCGCCGGACAGCTCGGTCAGCCGGTCGATCACCGTGCCCAGCCCGCCGGGGACGGTGCCGAACACCGGTGCCGTGCTCGGTGAGGCGGGCAGCTGGGACGCGGCCGCCGCGGTCAGCGAGCCCGCGCCGGCGGCCACCGCCGCGGCCAGGCCCGGCATGGTCGCGCGCAGGCCGAGACCGTCGGCCCCGCCCGCGTAGACGCCGCCGAGCAGCGGGTCGACCAGGCGATCCACCAGTTCGTCGCCGAACCGCTCGCGCAGCAGCGGGCCCAGCGGCACGTCGCCGCCCGGCAACCGCAGCTCCGGCAGTGACGCCTCGGCCTCGACCGCGCGGCGTCCCGCCTCCGACAGCACTCCGGCGACCGACTCCGCCGAGGCCGGGACACCCATCACGGTGCCCGGCGGCAGCCCGGTGACGGTGCCGCCGGCGTGGATCTTCGCGCGGGCGCCGGTCGGGTGGACGACGTCGAGGCCCAGCTCGCGGACCAGCCCGAGCATCTCGGGACGGCGGACGAGGAACGCCTCGGCGCCGACGTCGTAGGGCACCCCGGCCAGCTCGGCGGTGCGCAGCTTGCCGCCCGGCGTCCGGGTCTTCTCGAAGACGACGATCTCGACGTCGTTCCCCAGCAGCCGCCGCAGCCGGTACGCGGCGGTCAGCCCGGAAACGCCGGCCCCGACGACCGCGACCCGCTTCACAGCTCGTGCACCAGCCCGACCACCCGGGTCAGCACCTCGGGGTCGACGCTCGGCAGCACGCCGTGGCCCAGGTTGAAGATGTGGCCGTCGGCGGCTCGCCCTTCTTCGACGATGCGGCGCACTTCGGCCTCGAGCACCGGCCAGGACGCGTACAGCAGCGCCGGGTCCAGGTTGCCCTGCACCACGGCCTTGCCCCCGAGGCGGCGGACGGCCTCGTCCAGCGGGACCCGCCAGTCGACGCCGACGACGTCCGCGCCCGCGTCGCGCATCGCGGCGAGCAGCTCGCCGGTGCCGACGCCGAAGTGGATGCGCGGGACGCCGTAGGAGGCGACGCCGTCGAGGACCTTCGCCGAGTGCGGCAGCACGAACTCGCGGTAGTCCCGCTCGGACAGCGCGCCGGCCCAGGAGTCGAACAGCTGGATCGCGTCGACGCCGGCGTCGAGCTGCGCGCGCAGGAAGACGAGCGCGATGTCGGCCAGCCGCCCGGCCAGCTCGTGCCAGACCGCGGGCTCGGAGTGCATGAGCGCCTTGGTGTGCTCGTGGTTGCGGCTCGGCCCGCCTTCGATGAGGTAGCTGGCCAGCGTGAACGGCGCGCCGGCGAAGCCGATCAGCGGTGTCCCGCCGAGCCGCTCGACCAGCAGCCGGATGCCGTCGGCGACTCGCTCGACCTGGTCCGGCGTCAGTTCCGGCAGGGCCTTCACGGCGGCGAGGTCGCGCACCGGCGTCCCGACCACCGGGCCGGTGCCCGGGACGATGTCGAGGTCGACCCCGGCGGCCTTGAGCGGCACCACGATGTCGCTGTACAGGACGGCGGCGTCGACCTCGTGCCGCCGGACCGGCTGCAGCGTGATCTCGGCGAGCATCTCGGGGTCGAAACAGGAGTCGAGCATCGGCACGCCTTCGCGCAGCGCGCGGTACTCGGGCAGCGATCGCCCGGCCTGGCGCATGAACCAGACGGGCGTGCGCGCCGGGCGTTCGCCGCGCGCGGCGGCCAGGAACGGGGCTTCGGGCAGCTCGCGGCGGGCGGACGCGGGGGTCCGCTGCGGCAGAGGCGTGGTGGGAGACATCGTCTTCAATCGTGCCACGACCCCGGTGGGGGCCTTCTCTCGGCGCGCCTCCGCCCGCAACAGGGCGTGCCCGCCCTAAAGTCGATGCGTGACCGCGACGACTCCAGTGCCCGAACTCTTCCGCGAAGCCGTCGCGGCGCTGCAGTCGGTCCGGCCCCGCCGAGAGGTGCTGCTGGAGCCGATGCGGGCGCCGCAGCGGCTCGCGCCGTGGTCCTACGCGGTGAGCTGTGAGGTCTCCGGTCCCGCCGACGTGCTGGCTTCGGGCCGGCTGGTCCTGCTGCACGACCCGGACGGCCAGGAAGGCTGGGACGGTGTCCTGCGCCTGGTCATGTACGTGCGCGCGGAGCTGGACCGCGAGCTGGCGATCGACCCGTTCCTGCCCGAGGTCGGCTGGTCGTGGCTGACCGACGCGCTCGAAGTCTCCGGCGCGAGCTGGACGGCGCTGGGCGGCACGGTCACCGAGACGTCGTCGGCCCGCTTCGGCGACATCTCCGGGTCGGCCCGCACCGACGACCTCGAGGTCCGGGCGTCCTGGACGCCCGCCGACGGCGCGCTGCTGCCGCACGGGCAGGCGTTCTGCCAGGTGATGGCGAGCGTCGTCGGCCTGCCGCCGGTCGGCGTGACGCTCTTCGGGCAGCGCCAGAACTCCTGAGGCCGTCCGGGCGAACATCGCCGGCGGAACGGTGACGGCGGATCTCCCGCGGCCGTCAGGCCCACACCACCTTGTACGGATGTGAGCAAAATTCGCATCCCGTGAACGACGTCCAAGCACCTCCGGAACCACCGGACGGCGGCTCAGCGGGCTTCTGCGCGCCGTGAATGGTCCGGACAACACCGGACCCCGGCGGACCACCGGGGCCGTTCCCGAGGCCATTTCACGTCTTGCGCGGGTGCCCCCGTTCGTGAGACGACGCCGTCACGGAGTGCAACAAGATCAACTACCGCCGCTGCGGCCGTCCGGGCCCGCGAACCCGTCCCACGAGATACGGACAGTCACCACCGGCGGTCCTGAGAACCTCTCTGAAGCCGTTTCACGAAGTTGATCATGCCCCGGCCGGGACCACATTTCGGAGCAGTCGGACCCGCGTGGAGCCCCCGGTCGGCGGACGCACCGGAAGGTGCACGGCCCATCTGCACGGCCATTTGGGCGCCGGTAACTTCTTTGCATCGTGTTCGCTGGGCTATCCGTTAGCAACCGGCCGTGTACTAGCCCGATCGTGTTACGACGAACCCACTGAGTGACTGTTCGTTTGAGATAGATACCCATTCGATCCCCCCAGAACGGCCTCAGGGCGGCTACAGTGCCTTCGACGACACCACTTTCGGTCTAAAGCTGGCGCGGCTGAACGGCCGAAGGTCCCGGTGCCGGTCGGGGGGCACGACCGACTCCAGGGAGGTAGTGACGTGGCTACCGTCGGCATTTCTCAGGCCGTCCGATCCACGCCAGCCGGTGCATTGCCGGCGAGCATGGTTCCGCACCCGCGGGAAGAGCTTTTTTCCGTGTTGGTGGTCGATGACCACCCGCTGTTGAGGGAGGCAATCGCAGCAAGACTCGCACAGATGGGTGCGGGTACCGTTCACGAAGCCGCCACGGTGGCCGAAGCGAGGGCGCGAGCACAGGCCACTGGGCCTTGTGACCTGGCGATCCTCGATCTCGGACTGCCGGACGGCAGCGGCATCGAGCTGGTTACGGAACTCCGTAGCCACGGGTGGCCGCGCGTGGTGGTCCTCGCATCCTCGGACGACCCGTACGCGGTCCGCTCGGCCTTCCAGGCCGGGGCCCAGGCGTACCTGCTGAAGTCCGCGTCGCCGGTCGTAGTGACCGATGGCGTGCGGCGTGTGCTCGAGGGCGGCGTTTACGCCGACCCGAGTGTGGCTCCGGTGCTCGCCACCGGGACCCGCGTCGCCGGCACCGACAACACCCCGCGCGAGCTCTCCGCTCGTGAGGTGGAGGTGCTCCAGCTGGTCGCCGACGGACAGTCCAACAAGGAGATCGGCGAGGAACTTTCCCTCTCCGCGCTCACCGTCAAGTCCCACCTCTCCCGGATCGGGCGCAAGCTCGGCACGGGTGACCGGGCTCAGATGGTTGCGCTGGCCATGCGTGCCGGCGTGATCCGCTGACGTAGACAACCTCCCTGCGGGGCGGGCGGACCAGGCGCGGTACGCCCGTCCCGTAGGGTCGTCAAACATGGGAAGCGCAGAAGCCGAGGACGCCGGGATGGAGATCGAGTCCACTGGTGGCCCCGTGCTGCTACGCGAGCCGGCCGAGGGCACTCCCCCGGTGGTCACCGACCAACGCGCGCTGGCCGAGGCCTGCGCGCGCCTCGCCGCGGGCACCGGCGCGGTCGCCGTCGACACCGAACGGGCGTCCGGCTACCGGTACTGGCCCAAGGCCTACCTCGTCCAGCTGCGGCGCGAGGGTTCCGGCACGGTCCTGATCGACCCGACCGAGCTCGACGACCTCACGCCGCTGAAGAACGTCCTCAACTCCCTGGAGTGGGTGCTGCACGCCGCCTCCCAGGACCTCCCCTGTCTCGCCGAGCTGGACCTGCACCCCGCGGGGCTGTTCGACACCGAGCTGGCCGGCCGCCTGGCGGGCTACGAGCGCGTGGCGCTCGGGACGCTCGTCGAGCTGCTGCTCGGCTACACCCTCGAGAAGGGGCACAGCGCGGCCGACTGGTCGAAGCGGCCGCTGCCGGTCGACTGGCTGAACTACGCCGCCCTCGACGTCGAGCTGCTCATCCAGCTGCGCGAAAAGCTGGAGGCGGAGCTGGGCGCCCAGGGCAAGCTCGAGTGGGCGCAGCAGGAGTTCGAAGCCGTCCGCACCGCGCCGCCACCCGCCCCGCGGGCCGAGCCGTGGCGCCGGACGTCCGGGGTGCACAAGATCCGCAGCCCCCGGGGTCTCGCCATCGTGCGCGAGCTGTGGCAGGCGCGTGACGAGCTGGCCCGCAAGCGCGACCGCGCGCCGAGCCGGATCCTCCCGGACAGCGCGATCATCAACGCCGTCACGGCCGACCCGAAGACGGTCGAAGAGCTGCAGGCGCTGCCGGTGTTCAGCGGCCGCGTCCAGCGCAAGTACACCGCCAGCTGGCTGCGGCACCTGCAGGCGGCCAAGGCGCTGCCGGCGAGCGAACTGCCTTCGCCGTCGCAGCCCACCGACGGCCCGCCGCCGGTGAACCGCTGGGCGGACAAGGACCCGGACGCCGCGGCCCGGTTGTCGGCGGCCCGCGCGGCCCTGTCGGCGATCGCGGAGGACCGCCGGCTGCCGGTGGAGAACCTGCTGCTGCCGGACCTGGTCCGCCGCACGTGCTGGCGTCCCCCGGCCCAGCTGGACGAAGACGTCGTCGCGGACGTGCTGCGCGCGGGCGGCGCCCGTCCGTGGCAGGTCGAGCTGACGGCGGCGGCGCTGAGCAAGGCCCTGCACGCCGCGGCGGCCTGACCCCGGTTCAGCCTGCTTCGCGGGCCGCGGCCAGGGCGTCGGCCATCTTCAGCGTTTCGTGGTGGCCCGGTCCCAGCACCAGCTCGAAGCCTTCGACCGCGTACTCGTACGCGGTCACGGCGTCAGCCCACTCCTCGCGCCGGAAGTGCACCCGGGCCACGACGCCCTGGGCCCGCAGCAACGCCGGATGGCCGGGCGGGAACGGTGCCGCCGCCAGGACCGCCCGCGCGTAGTGGTCCGCGTCGGCGAGCCGGTCGGTCTCGGCCAGCACCCGGCTCAGCAGCAGGCGGGACTCCCACGTGAGCCGGTCCTCGGGACCGGGGAAGACCAGTCGCTCCTGCAATGCCGACTCCGCGAGTGACGCGGCTTCGGCGAACTCGCCGTTCAGGAAAAGCGCGTACGCCAGTTCGGCACGTACCTTCACCGGGTCGCCGGGGTCTTCGGGCTGTTCGCGCAAGGCCGCGAGCCACGGGCCCGGCGCACCCAGCATGGCCTGGATCTCGTGGCGGATGGCCTGCACGTCGTCGTGCTGCGCGGGCCCGGCCTCGCGCAGTGTCTGTTCGGCCTCGTCGAACCGGCCCAGCTCTGCCTGGGCCGAGGCGATCCACAGCAGGGTTTCCGGCCGGTCGAGCAGAGTCCGGCAGGCGTCGATCGCCGCCGCGAACCGGCCCGCGCGGTACAGCGTGAACGCCATCATCAGGCGGCAGTCGCGGAGCACCGGGTGTTCCCGGCCCAGGACGTAGGCGTACGTCCCCTCCAGCCAGGAGAACAACGCCAGCGCCTCGTCGACCCGGCCCGCCTCCTCGCAGCGCGAGGCGATGCCGTACCAGGACGTCAACGTGATCACGTTCCGCGGGCCGAACACCCGGCCCTGGTCCGCGACCAGCTCACGCAGCCACGCTTCGGTGGCCGGGTCCCGGAGTTCGAGCAGCCGTTCCCCGACGTCCTGCCGCAACTCCAGCGCCTCGATGCTGTCACGCTTGCGCTTGCGGTCCAGTTTCGCGGTCAGCCACGTGATCTCGCCGCGAAGCCGCTGGACGTCCACTAGCCGGCCGAGGTCGCGAGGAGGGCGTGCCCTTCGGCCCGCAGCTCTTCGGTCGGCTCCGGCAGCCCGGCCAGGCGGACGACGCCGTCGGCGCCTTCGCGGGTGTGGGCCTCGACGTCCAGCTCCGGGTGGTCCCTGCGGGTCACCGCGATGCTCTCCACCAGGCCGAAGACGAGGTCCGTGCGGACGGCCACCGGGACCACGCCCGCCGCCGCGAGCAGGTCACCGTAGGCCGCCTTCAACTCCCCGCGCTCGGCGCGGAAACGGGCCAGGTTGGGCGAACCGACCTCGGGCAGCAGGTACAGCGCGCCCAGGTTGTGCCGGGCGCCGCCGAGCAGGCCGATGTCCGCGTAGGCCAGGGCCCACAGCCGGACGGCCACCGGCGCGTCCCCCGCGACCAGCCGCGCGGCCAGGACCAGCGACGGGCGGACCGTCTCGGCCAGCAGCGCGGCGAGGATGTCCTCCTTCGCCGGGAAGTGGTAGTAGAGCGACGCCTGGCGCAGCCCGGCCCGCTCGGCGATCGCGCGGGTCGTCGTCGCCGCGTAACCCGCTCCGGTGAACAGCTCCCCCGCCGCGTCGAGCACGGCCTGCCGCGCGTCCGGGCGGTTCGCCGCCGCGCCACTCGCCCTGGGTCTGCCGACCCCCGCCCCTTTGACCACGGCGTTGATCCTGCCAGGTCGCCCTCCCGCGGGTGATCACCGAGGGGGCGTTACGGCAGCGTCTCGCCGTTGACGCCCGGTCGGCGGATCGGTTAACCGAGCGGCAACACCGCGGAGATCATCACGTCGTGCCGCCGGCTTAATTTCTGTCATGCGATCGAAACCACGAGACGGGGAGCATCCATGACCGATGAGCTGGCCGGCTTCGGCTACCGCCAGGAGCTGAGGCGCTCCCTCGGCGGCTTCTCCGCCTTCGCCGCGGGCTTCTCCTTCGTCTCGATCCTGACGACCGTCTTCCAGCTCTTCGGCTTCGGCTTCACCTTCGGCGGGCCGCGGTTCTTCTGGACCTGGCCGGTCGTGCTCGCCGGCCAGCTGCTCGTCGCGCTGGTGTTCGCCGAGCTCGCCGCGCGCTACCCGCTGGCCGGATCCGTGTACCAGTGGGCGAAGCAGCTGACGCGCGGCTTCCTCGGCTGGCTCGCGGGCTGGATGATGCTGCTCGGCTGCGTCGTCGCCCTCGCGGCCGCCGCGATCGCGCTGCAGGTCGTGCTGCCGTCGGTCTGGGACGGCTTCCAGGTCGTCGGCGGCGATCCCGCGGTGACGTCGCCGACCGGCGCGGCCAACGCCGTCCTGCTCGGCACCGTGCTGCTCCTGTTCACCACCGCCGTCAACGTCGGCGGCGTGCGGCTGATGGCCCGGATCAACGACGTCGGCGTGGCGGCCGAGCTGCTCGGCGTCGTGGTCCTGGTGCTCGGGCTCGGGCTGTTCGCCGTCCGCGGCCCGCAGGTCGTGCTGCACGACGCCGCCGGCAGCGCGCCCGGGATCAGCGGCGTGCTCGCTTCGGCGCTCATGGCGGCGTACGTCCTCTACGGCTTCGACACCGCCGCGTCCGTCGCCGAGGAGACCAGGAACGCGCGCAGGGCGGCTCCGCGGGCGGTCCTGCGCGCCGTGCTCGTGTCCGGCGTCGGCGGGCTGGCCGTGGTGCTCACCGCGCTGATGGCCGCGCCGAGCCTCACCGACGGGCAGCTCGCCGGCCGCGGCCTGCCGTACGTGATCACCGCCGTCTTCGGCGACACCCTCGGCCGGGTCTTCCTCGCCGACGTCGCGATCGCCGTCGTCGTCTGCACCCTGACCATCCAGACCGGCACGGTCCGGCTGATCTACGCGATGGCCCGTGACGGCGCGCTCCCCGGCTCGGCGCGGCTGGCCGGGGTGAGCCGCCGGACCGGGGCGCCGGTAGCGCCCGCGCTGCTGTCCGGGGCGCTGGCGATCGCGCTGCTGCTGCTCAACGTCGGCAACCCGACGCTGTTCAGCACGATCACCGGGACGTCGGTCGTGGTCGTCTACCTGGCGTACCTGCTGGTCACCGGCCCGCTGCTGCTGAACCGGCTGCGCGGGCGGTTCCCCGCCGAACCCGGCCGGTTCTCCCTCGGCCGCTGGGGTGTCCTGGTGAACGGGGCCGCGGTCGTCTACGGCACGACGATGGTCGTGAACATCGCCTGGCCACGTGCGGAGATCTACGACGTCGCCGGTTCGGGCGCAGCCTGGATGCTGTTGTTCCCGCTAGAGTTCGTCGGCGGCGCGCTGATCATCGGCGCGTTCTGCTGGCTGCGGCTACGGCCCGCCCCCGCCCTCGAACCGGCCACCTGAGAGGACGTCCGATGAGCACGACCGCGACCACCCACGGCGCGCGTGACCACGCCCGGGCCCAAGCGGGCACCGTCGTCGACACGATGCCGTCGATCCCGGCGAGCACGTGGGCGTCCCCGCCACCTGGGGTCGCGCCCGAGGCGCTGACCTGGGCCGAGACCGTGGCCGGCGGCGGGTACACGCACAAGGTGCTGGCCCGCGGCACCCGGCTGCGGCTCACCGACGCCGAGGGTGACGCGTGCGCGCACCTGCTGCTGTTCAACGCCGATCAGCCCTGGGAGCGGCTGAACGTCGCCGACACGGTGAAGGTGCAGTGGAACGCCTACCTCGGCGGGTCCGTGGCGCTGCTGTCGGACCAGGCGCGGGTGCTCGCGACGATCGTCGAAGACTCCAGCGGCCGCCACGACGCGCTGTGCGGGACGTCCACTGTGGACGGCAACACCGAGCGCTACGGCGACGGCGCCCCGCAGGGCCCCTCCCCCGCCGGGATCCCGCTGTTCACCCTGGCGGCGGCGAAGAACGGGCTCGGCCCGCGCGACCTGCCGCCGAGCCTGTCGTTCTTCCAGGGTGTGCGCGTGGGTCCGGCCGGCGAGCTGGAGTTCACCGGGTCCGCGGGGGCCGGGAAGTCGGTGGACCTGCGGATCGAGATCCCGTCGATCGTGCTGCTCGCCAACGTGCCGCACCCGGTCGACCCGCGGCCGGACTACACGGCGACCAGCCTCGAGGTGCTCGCCTGGCGGGACCGGCCGTCCGCTCCGGACAGTCCCGAATGGACTCACACTCCGGAGGCGCAGCGCGCCTTCGAGAACACCGCCGACTACTTGACCGCGAGGGGGATCGCGTGAGCACCGCCTACGAGTCCCAGCTGGAGCTCACCTTCGACGTCCCCGCGCGGGCGCCGTTCTCCCTGGTGCTCGAGCAGGGCCAGGAGCTGTCGATCATCGACCTCGGCGGCAACCAGGCCGTCGACTTCCTCTGCTACGACGCCAACGACACGTCGAAGCGGTACAGCGCCGCGGCGACGATCGCTGCGCAGCGCAACATCTTCCTCACCACCGGCAGCGTGCTGCGCACCCAGGAAGGCGCGCCGCTGCTGACCGTCGTCGCCGACACGTGCGGGCGGCACGACACGCTCGGCGGCGCGTGCAGCAAGGAGTCCAACAGCCTGCGCTACGGCCAGCACACCCGGTTCCAGCACGCCTGCGTCGAGAACTTCCTCATCGAAGGCGCGAAGTGGGGCCTGGGCAAGCGCGACCTCGTCAGCAACGTCAACTGGTACATGAACGTGCCGGTCGAGGCGGACGGCACCCTCGGCATCGTCGACGGGATCTCCGCACCGGGCCTGGAGGTCCGGCTGCGCGCCGAGACCGACGTCCTGGTCCTGGTGTCGAACTGCCCGCAGATCAACAACCCCTGCAACGGCTTCGACCCGACGCCGGTCCGGCTGGTCGTGACGGCTTCCGGAGGCGGCGAGTGAGGCTGCTCGTCGCCAACCGCGGCGAGATCGCCGTCCGGATCCTGCGCAGCGCCAAGGAACTGGGCCTCGAGACCGTCGCGGTGTACTCGGACGCCGACCGCCTGGCCCCGCACGTCCGGCTCGCCGACCGGGCCGTGCGGCTCGGCCTCGCCCCGGCGGCGGAGAGCTACCTGCGGGCCGACGCGATCATCGCGGCCGCGCTCGAAACCAGCTGCGACGCCGTCCACCCGGGGTACGGGTTCCTCTCCGAGGACGCGGCGTTCGCGCGGGCCTGCGAGGACGCCGGGCTCGCGTTCGCCGGCCCGTCACCCGAGCACCTGGAGGTGTTCGGCAGCAAGCACACCGCGCGCGAGGCGGCGATCGCGGCGGGCGTCCCGCTGCTGCCCGGCACCGGCCTGCTGTCCGATGTGGACGACGCGGTGGCCCGCGCGGCGGAAATAGGTTACCCGGTGATGCTCAAGGCCACCGGCGGTGGCGGCGGGATCGGGATGCGCGCGTGCGCCACGCCCGAGGAGCTGCGGCTCGCGTGGGACGGTGTGCGCAGCGTCGCGGCCAAGAGCTTCGCCAGCTCCGGGGTCTTCCTGGAACGGCTGGTGCGCCACGCGCGGCACGTCGAGGTCCAGGTGTTCGGCGACGGCTTCGGCGAGGTCCTCGCGCTGGGCACCCGCGACTGCTCGTTGCAGCGGCGAAACCAGAAGGTCGTCGAAGAGTGCCCGGCGCCGGACCTGCCCGACGACGTCCGCCGTCGCCTTGTCGACTCGGCGATCGCGCTGTGTTCTTCGGTGCGGTACCGCTCGGCGGGCACGGTCGAGTACGTCTACGACCCCGAGCGCGGCGAGGCCGCGTTCCTCGAGGTCAACACCCGGCTGCAGGTCGAGCACCCGGTCACCGAGGCGGTGTACGGCGTCGACCTGGTCGCCTGGATGCTGCGGCTCGCCCAGGGCGACCGCGCGATGTTCCGGGCCGTGCCGGTCGCGCGCGGCCACGCCGTCGAAGCGCGCGTGTACGCCGAGGACCCGAGCGCCGGCCACCGGCCGAGCGCGGGGCTCGTCACGCGGGTCACGCTGCCCGCCGGCGCGCGGGTGGACACCTGGGTCGAGCCGGGCACGACCGTCACCGCGCACTACGACCCGTTGCTGGCCAAGGTGATCTGCACCGGCACCGACCGCGCGGACGCACTGGCGAACCTGCGAACCGCGCTGGCCGAGACGCGGGTGGACGGCGTCCGGACCAACCTCGGGCAGCTGCGGGCCGCGGCCGCCGATCCGGCGTTCGGCGCGGCCACCCACGACACGTCCACTTTGGACGACGTCGAGGACGCCGAGCCGCGGATCGACGTCGTGCGCGGCGGGACCATGACGACCGTGCAGGACTGGCCGGGCCGCACCGGGTACTGGCACGTCGGGGTGCCGCCGAGCGGGCCGATGGACGATCGTTCGCTGCGGCTGGGCAACCTCGCGCTGGGCAACCCCGAGGGCGCGCCCGGCCTGGAGTGCACTGTGGACGGCGTCACGCTGCGCTTCTCCCACGCCACCGATGTCTGCGTCACCGGCGCGCCGACCACGGTGCTGGTCGACGGCGCCGAGGTTCCGCTGTGGACCCCCGTCGAGGTGCCCGCGGGCGCGACCCTCGACGTCCGGGCCTGCACGGCGGGGCTGCGCAGTTACGTGCTGGTGCGCGGCGGCATCGACGTGCCCGAGTTCCTCGGCAGCGCGGCGACGTTCACCCTCGGCCGCTTCGGCGGGCACGGCGGCCGCGCGCTGGCCGCGGGTGACGTCCTGCAGCCGGGCCCGGTGCCGGCGGACCCGGTCGTCGGCCCGGTGACCGACCGCCCGGACTTCGCGTCCCACTGGACGATCGGCGCGCTCGAAGGACCGCACGCGGCGCCGGAGTTCTTCACCCCCGAGGACGTCGACACGTTCTACGCCACGGATTGGCAGGTCCACTTCAACTCGGCGCGCACCGGCGTCCGGCTGGTCGGGCCGCGGCCGAAGTGGGCCCGCGCGGACGGCGGCGAGGCGGGCCTGCACCCGTCGAACATCCACGACACGCCGTACGCGATCGGCGCCGTCGACTACACCGGCGACCTGCCGATCCTGCTCGGCCCGGACGGTCCCAGCCTCGGCGGGTTCGTCTGCCCGGCGACGGTCGCCACCGGCGAGCGGTGGAAGCTCGGGCAGCTGCGGCCGGGTGACACCGTGCGGTTCGTGCCGGTCGACACCGACCACGCGGCGGCGCTGCGGGCCCGGCCCGCGTCGGCGGTCGAGCCGAGCCGGACCGCGCGCCACGACGGCGGTGTCCTGACGCGACTGTCCTCTTCGGACGACGAGCCGTCGGTGACCTACCGGCGCAGCGGCGACGACAACCTGCTCGTCGAGTACGGTGAGATGAAACTCGACCTGGCGCTGCGGATGCGGGTGCACGCGCTCGCCGAGCGGCTCGCGGCCGAGGGCGTGCCGGGGATCGTCGACCTGACGCCGGGCATCCGGTCGCTGCAGGTGCACGTCGACCCGGACGCGCTGCCGGTCGGCAAGGCGCTCGGCCTGGTGCGCGAGCTGGAGCGCGACCTGCCGCCGACACACGACCTCGTCGTGCCGAGCCGCAGTGTGCGGCTCCCGCTGTCGTGGGACGACCCGGCGACGCGCGAGGCGATCGAGCGGTACATGACCGGCGTGCGTGACGACGCGCCGTGGTGCCCGTGGAACATCGAGTTCATCCGCCGGGTCAACGGACTGTCCAGTGTGGACGACGTCTACCGCACGGTGTTCGACGCGGAGTACCTGGTGCTCGGGCTCGGCGACGTCTACCTGGGCGCGCCGGTCGCGACGCCGCTGGACCCGCGCCACCGCCTGGTCACAACCAAGTACAACCCGGCGCGGACGTGGACGGCGGAGAACTCGGTCGGCATCGGCGGCGCGTACCTCTGCATCTACGGGATGGAGGGGCCGGGCGGGTACCAGTTCGTCGGGCGGACGGTGCAGGTGTGGAACAGCTGGCTCGGCGGGAACCAGCCGTGGAACCTGCGGTTCTTCGACCGGATCTCCTGGTACCCGGTGTCGGCCGACGAGCTGCTGGACATGCGGGCGCGCTCGTCGGCCGGTCAGCTGGAGCTGGACGTCAGCGACGGCTCGTTCGTGCTGGCGGACTACCAGAAGTTCCTGGCCGACAACGCTTCCGGCATCGCGGACTTCCGGGCGACGCAGACGGCGGCGTTCGAAGCGGAGCGTCAGGCGTGGGCGGCGGCCGGTGAGTTCGACCCGAAGCCCGAACCGGTGACGCGGCCTCCGGCGCGCGTCGAGGCGCCCCCGGGCGGGCACGTCGTCGAGGCGCCGTTCGCGGCGACCGTGTGGCGGGTGGACGTCACGGCGGGCGAGCGGGTCGAGGACGCGCAGTCGCTGGTGACGCTGGAAGCGATGAAGACGGAGGCGCGGATCCCGGCGCCGGCCGGCGGGAAGGTGGTCGAAGTGCTCGTGTCCCCCGGTGACCAGGTGGCGCCCGGCACGCCGCTGGTGGTGCTCGGATGAGCCTCGCGGAGCGCGTGCGCGCGGCGTACCGGCGGATCGAGCAGGTCGACCGGCCGGAGATCTGGATCGACCTGCGCCCGGAGGCCGACGTCCTGGCCGAAGCAGCTTTTCTTGCGAAGCGCGGTTCGGCCGGACTGCCGCTCTACGGGAAGCTCGTCGCGGTGAAGGGCAACATCGACGTCGCCGGCCTGCCGACGACCGCGGGCTGCCCGGCGTACGCGTACCGGCCGGAGGCGGACGCGCCGGTCGTCGCGCGGCTGCGGGCGGCCGGGGCGCTGGTGCTCGGCACGACGAACCTGGACCAGTTCGCGACCGGCCTGGTCGGCACGCGCAGCCCGTACGGCGCGGTCCGCAACGCCGTCGATCCGGCCTACGTCTCGGGCGGTTCGAGCTCCGGTTCGGCGGTCGCGGTCGCCCTGGGGATCGTCGACCTGGCGCTGGGCACCGACACCGCGGGTTCCGGACGGGTGCCGGCGGCGTTCAACGGGATCGTCGGCCTCAAACCGACACCGGGCCTGCTGCCGACCGAGGGCGTCGTCCCGGCGTGCCGCAGCATCGACTGCGTCTCGCTCTTCGCGCGGACGGTCGAGGAAGCGGCGTTCGCCCTGACCTGCCTGGCCGAGCCCGCCCAGGTCCACATGGGACGGTTCCGCATCGGCGTCCCCTCGGACCTCGGCCCGCTCGCGCCCGGCTGGGCGGAGGCGTTCGCCGCCACCGTCGAGGACTACGCCGCGGCGGGCGCCGAAGTGACCACCGTGGACACATCGGCTTTCCTTTCGGCGGCCGGACTCCTTTACGGCGGCGCGTTCGTCGCCGAGCGCTACACGGCGGTCGGCGAATTCCTGGACGCGCACCCGGACGACTGCGAACCCGTGGTGCACGGCATCATCACGGGCGCCCGGGACATCCCGGCGCACCGGCTGTTCGCCGACCAGGAAACCCTGGCCGGTCTGCGCACCGAAGCTCTCGCAGTATTGGCAGGGGTCGACGCGATCCTGTTCCCGACGACCACCGAGCACCCCACACTCGCCGAGGTCGCCGCGGACCCGGTCGCCGTCAACGCGCGCCTCGGCCGGTTCACCAACTCCACCAACCTGTTCGGCCTGTCGGCCTTGGCAGTGCCGTCGGGGACGGTGGCCGGGCGCCCGTTCGGCGTGATGCTGGTCGGCGCTCCGCACGACGACCTGAAGCTGGCCGCCCTCGCCTCGCTGCGCGGCTCTCACGTGCCGATCGTGGTGGTCGGGGCCCATCTCCGGGGTCAGCCGCTGAACCACGAACTGACTTCTCGTGGTGGCCGGTTCGTCTCCGAGGTTTCCACCGCGGCTTCTTACCGCTTGTACGCGCTGGACACTTCGCCGCCCAAGCCGGGCCTGGTGCGGGTTTCCGCGGAGGGCGTGCCGGTGGCGGCGGAGGTCTGGTCACTTCCCTTGCGGGGCTTCGGCGAGTTCGTCTCCCGGATTCCGGCGCCGCTGGCGATCGGCAAGGTGGAACTGGCGGACGGTCGTGAGGTGTCGGGCTTCCTCTGCGAACCTGCGGCCGTGGAGGGCGCGAAGGACATCTCGTCCTTTGGTGGCTGGCTCGGTTACCTTCGGGCTTGAGCCTGTCTCGTTGCGGCTGCGCTCTGTTCGTGGTTGCCGTGGCCGGGTTTCAAGATGCGGCTTCGCCGCACGCGTGGGAAATCGCCGCCCCCTTGTGGTTCCGTCCAGAGATGGTCGGCAGGCGGCGATTCCCCACGCATCGACCTCTTCGCTCCCGTTTTGTCGGTGGTCACCGCTAGTCTGGACATCGGGGGCTTCTCGCGTCGGTTTGCCGTTACATCCCTTGCGCTGCAACAGAAGTCGTTCTTTTCTTTTGCTGGTTGTTTCACTCTTTTCGGTGATGATCTTCGCTCAGGTGTTCGGTATCGTCGGTTGTGTGACCACTGCGATCCTTCATCCCGCCGATCAGCGATCGGCCTCCGCCGCGCTCGATCGGTACTGCGAGCTGGAACGCGCCATCGCTCACCTTCAAGCCCAGCAAACTCGTGTGCTCGCCGAGCTTTCCCGATATGGCAGCACCATCTCCGTTGCCGCCGAGGTCGCACTCGCCGTTCACGCCGACGAACGGTACGTCGCCAGCAAGATCGCCGACGCTCGTGATCTCACCACCCGGCTTCCCTTTACCCTCGCTGCCCTCGATCGCGGAGACATCGACCGGTACAAGGCCCACACCGTCGCCAAGCTCACCCGCGCTCTCTCCGACCACCTGGCTCGCGAAGCCGACCTGGTCCTGGACGGGCGGCTGCTCAAGAAACCCGCCAACCTCCGCCACGCCGTCAACCGCGTCATCCACAACCTCGATCCCGAGGGCTACGAACGAAGATCGCGGCAGCGCCGCCGTGAACGCACGGTGACCCTGCTCCACCAGGACCACACCATGAGCACCCTGATCGCCGACCTCCCGTGCGAGGCCGCGTCCGCGATCTACGCCTCCCTCACCGCCGCGGCAAAACGCATGCGGCAGCTGGACAAGACCCGTACCGTCGAGCAACTGCGCGCGGACATCCTCACCGACCGGCTCCTCAACGCCGCCAACGGCGACAGCAGCATCAAGGCCCACGTCTACGTCTACGTCGACCTGCTCACCTTGGCCGGCCTCAACAACGACGCGGCCCATCTGCCCGGCCACGGCCCCATCCCCGCGTGGCTCGCCCGTCACCTCGCCACCTCACCCACCTCGACCTGGTCCCGGCTCATCACCGACCCCGACACCGGCCAGCTCCTCAGCGTCGGCCGCACCAAGTACAAACCACCCGCCGACCTCGACGACTACATCCGAGTCCGTGCCCGCACCTGCCAAACCCCCGGCTGCAACCACCCCGCCCAGTTCGGCGACATCGACCACACCACCGACTGGCAACACCACGGCGAAACCAACGAAGAGGACCTACGAGGAAAGTGCGGACACCACCACCGTCTCAAAGACGAACCCGGCTGGACCTACCTCGCGGGCCCCGGCGGCACGTCCATCATCAAGACCCCCGCCGGACGCACCTACACCAGCGAGCCAGAACCCTTCCACGAACCCAGGAAACCACCCGACGACCTACCACCATGCTGATCACGCGGCCCGAAGGGGCGCACCCGAGCCACCGTCGCGAGCCGGCAGCAAAATGGCGTGCGCTCCCGAACCGCACCGCTCACACTGGGGAGGTGAACACCCTGCCTTGCGGCCATCCGGGCCGCATCGGCACCTTGCGTCTCTGCCCGCACTTGGCTGTCGAAGAACCTCCCCCGTCCACGCGCTACCTCACCGGCGTCGGCACGCGGTACAACCTGGTCTGTGCCCACTGCACCCCGGCCGACCTCGTCGACGTCTGCGCGAGCTGCGCCGACCGGGCCGACCAGCAGAGCTTCCCGTCGGGCCGGCACGGCGAACCGCAGATCCCGCAGCGGGACAAGCAAGTCGCGAGCAGCTGGGTGACCTGGCCGTGCCCGGTACGGCCCCTGAACGACGGCTGCCTCGCGCCCCTTCCGGACGGCTGGCTCGCGTTCACCGCGGACGGGCTCGTCGAGATCGACGGAGCCGGCGAACACCGGCTCATCGGGCCGATCGAGCTGCCGGAGGAGAACCCCGTGGACATGCGTGACTACCCGGACCGGCCGCGCCGCGGCCTGCACACCTCACGCGACGGAAGGTTCGCGGCGATCGTGTCGGACTACGGCCAGTACGCGACCGTCGTGGATCTCGCGGACTGGACGACAGTGCTCGACCTCGACCGCGACTGGAACGACAACGAGTTCACCCGCTTCCCCTTCGCCTTCCTCAGCATCGGCGACGCGGCGAAGGTCGTCGCCGGCACCGACTGGAACCGCCTCGACGTCTTCACCCTGCCCGGCGGGGAACTCTTGACCGAGCGCGAAACCGAGGCGCCGGAACGCGGTCAGCCGGAGCCCCCGCACTACCTCGACTACTTCCAGGGCGCGGTCCACGTGAGCCCGTCCGGGCGATGGCTGGTCGTCGACGGCTGGGCCTGGCACCCCGTCGGCATGCCGACGGTCATCGACGTCGAAGCGTGGCTGGGCGGCGACATCCACGCGGCCGAGAAAGGACGAAACATCACCCTCGGCCGCGACGGGACCGGGGACCAGCCGATCGCCTGGGTGGACGACACCACCGTCGCCGTGCAGGGCATCGGAACCGTCCACGACCAGATGCTCGACGGCGTCGAGCTCTACGACGTCACCACCGGGCGCCGGACCGGGCTGTTCGCCGGCCCCAACGGCCCGATGTGGAGTCATCAAGGCCTGCTGTACGTCACCGCCGAGGCCGGGTTCGAGATCTGGGACCCCGCCGACGGCGCCCGGATCGGGTTCGCCGAGGGGTTCCGGCCCACCGCCCATCGCGACGGCACCTTCGCCGAGCTGGATAACGATCGGCTGAGGATCTGGGTGACGAGCCTCGAACCGGGGCAGTAACCGGCCGATGACCTTGGTGAGGAACCTCCCGGAGGCGGCCATGACCACGGCGACCAGAGCCCCGCTCGTCCACTCCTACCTGTACCTGCGCCGCGCCATCGGGCTGATCGGGCTGGCGCTGCCGATCGTCCTGATCATCGGCAAGCAGGTCGCCCAAGGTGGTGACCTGATCGGTTCGCTCAGCGGCTACTACTACACCGACCTGCGGAACGTCTTCGTCGGCGCGATGTGCGCGGTCGGGGTGTTCCTGCTCGCCTACTACGGCCACGACTACGTCGACAACATCGCGAGCACGGTGGCCGGGCTGGGCGCGATCGGGCTCGCGCTGTTCCCGACGACGCCGGGCACCGCCCCGACGACGTGGGACCAGACCTCCGGCGTCCTGCACCTCGCGTTCGCGGCGGTGTTCTTCCTGAGCCTGGCCTACTTCTGCCTCCGCCTGTTCCCCCACGACGGCGAGCAGCCACCGGGCACCGGGGTCGTCTACCGCACGTGCGGCGTCGTGATCCTGGTGTGCCTGGTGCTCATCGCGCTCACCAGCGCGCTCGGCCTGGTGCCGTCGCTGCACCCGGCGCTGTGGCTGGAGAGCGTCGCGATCTGGGCGTTCGGGGTCGCCTGGCTGCTGAAGGGGCAGACGCTCACGCCGCGAAGGACCACGTGAGTGTGCCTTAGCCCACTCGACCGGGCCACACCACTGGTTACCCACGGGTAACAAGGGCTACCCTGCGGCTAACAACCCTGTCTACTTGATGGAGTATTCGTGGCCGCACCAGCAACGCCGCTTGCGCCGAACGCGCGAGGGGTACGCAACGTCGCCTTCGTCGAGGGGGTACGGACCCCCTTCGGCAAGGCCGGCGACAAGGGCATCTACGCCGGGACCCGCGCCGACGACCTGGTCGTCAACGCCATCCGGGAGCTGCTGCGGCGGCACCCGGAGCTGCCGCCCGAGCGCGTCGACGAGGTGGCCATCGCCGCCACCACGCAGATCGGCGACCAGGGCCTGACCATCGGCCGCACCGCCGCGCTGCTCGCCGGGCTGCCCAAGTCCGTGCCGGGCTTCGCCATCGACCGGATGTGCGCCGGCGCCATGACCGCCGTCACGACCACCGCGTCCGGCATCGGCTTCGGCGCCTACGACATCGCGATCGCCGGTGGCGTCGAGCACATGGGCCGCCACCCGATGGGCGAGGGCGTCGACCCGAACCCGCGGATCATCGCCGACAAGCTGGTCGACCCGACCGCGCTCGTCATGGGCCAGACCGCCGAGAACCTGCACGACCGGTTCCCGGACATCACCAAGCTGCGCACCGACACCTACGCGGCGCGTAGCCAGGAGCGCTACGCCGAAGCCGTCAAGACCGGCAAGATCGGCCCCGAGCTGGTCCCCGTCGCCACCCGTTCGAAGGAACTGGGCTGGGGCCTGGCCACCGAGGACGAGCCGCCGCGGCCCGGCACCACGCTGGAGACGCTCGCCGGGCTGAAGACGCCGTTCCGCCCGCACGGCCGGATCACCGCCGGCAACGCCGCGGGCCTCAACGACGGCGCGACCGCGTCGCTGCTGGCCGACGAGGACACCGCCCGCGAGCTGGGCCTGCCGGTCGCGATGCGGCTGGTCGGCTACTCCTTCGCCGGCGTCGAGCCCGAGGTCATGGGCATCGGCCCGGTGCCGGCCACCGAGAAGCTGTTCAAGCGCACCGGCCTGTCCATCGACGACATCGGCCTGTTCGAGATCAACGAGGCCTTCGCCGTGCAGGTGCTGGCCTTCCTCGACCACTTCGGCATCGCCGACGACGACCCGCGCGTGAACCAGTGGGGCGGGGCGATCGCCTGCGGCCACCCGCTGGCCTCCTCCGGCGTCCGGCTGATAACGCAGCTCGCGCGCCAGTTCGCCGAGCGGCCCGACGTGCAGTACGGCATCACCACCATGTGCATCGGCATCGGCATGGGCGGCACCGTGATCTGGGAGAACCCGGCGTTCGAGGGGGCGAAGTAAATGACTTTCACCGCTGAAGAAGCGAAGGCCGCCTTCCCCGACGAGGTCGTCACCAACGCCGTCACGCGGCTGGTCAAGGTGCCCGGGCTCGCCAAGCCGGTCGCGCTGATCACGCTGGACAACGGCCACGACCACACCCGGCCGAACACCTTCGGCCCGCAGGGGCTCGTAAGCCTGAACACCGCGCTGGACAAGGCCTTCGAGGCCGAGCCGGCCGCGATCGCCGTCACCGGCAAGCCGTTCATCTTCGCCGTCGGCGCGGACCTCTCGGGCGTCGAGTCCGTGAGCGACCCGAAGCTGGCGCGCGAGATCGCCCAGACCGGGCACGACGTGTTCCGCCGCCTCACCGAGACGAAGATCCCGACGTTCGGGTTCATCAACGGCGCGGTCATGGGCGGCGGGCTCGAGCTCGCGCTGTCCTGCCACTACCGGACGCTCTCGGAGAACACCGCCGCGATCGCGTTCCCCGAGGTCTTCCTCGGCCTGTTCCCGGGCTGGGGCGGCACGCAGCTGCTGCCGAACCTCATCGGGCCGGACGCCGCCGTCACGGTGATCATCGAGAACGCCTTGGCGCAGAACAAGATGCTCAACGTCAAGAAGACGGCCGAGCTGGGCATCGTCGACGCCGTCTTCGGCTCGGCCGACTACCTCGAGCAGTCGCTGCTGTGGCTGGCCAAGGTCGTCAACGGCGAGATCACCCCGGCCCGTCGCGAGATCGACCGCGGCGCCGAGTGGGACACCGCCGTCGCGCGGGCCAAGTCCCTTGTGGACGGACGCACGCACGGCGCCTCGCCGGGCGCGACCAAGGCCGTCGAGCTGCTGGAGCTGGCCCGCGAGAACGATCTCGACCGGGGTTACGCGGCCGAGACCGACGGCCTCGCCGAGCTGCTCATGTCCGACGTCCTGCGCGCCGGGCTGTACTCGTTCAACCTGGTCAACAAGCGCGCCAAGCGCCCGGCCGGCGCGCCGGACCGGAACCTGGCCCGCAAGGTGAACAAGGTCGGCATCGTCGGCGCCGGCCTGATGGCCAGCCAGCTCGCGCTGCTGTTCGTGCGCCGCCTCAAGGTGCCGGTCGTGCTGACCGACGTCGACCAGGCGCGCGTCGACAAGGGTGTCGGGTACGTCCACGACGAGATCGACAAGCTCCTGGCCAAGAAGCGCGTCTCACCGGACGGCGCCAACCGGCTCAAGGCGCTCGTCTCCGGCTCGCTCGACAAGGCCGCGTTCTCCGACGCCGACTTCGTCATCGAAGCCGTCTTCGAGGAGCTGGGCGTCAAGCAGCAGGTGTTCGCCGAGCTGGAGCAGCACGTCTCCCCCGAGGCGATCCTGGCGACCAACACCTCGTCGCTGTCGATCACCGCGATGGCGTCGAAGCTGCAGCACCCCGAGCGGGTGGTCGGTTTCCACTTCTTCAACCCGGTGGCCGTGCTGCCGCTGCTGGAGATCGTCCGCGGCGAGAAGACCGACGACGCGGCGCTCGCGACGGCGTTCTCGGTCGGCAAGCAGCTCAAGAAGTCCAGCGTGCTGGTGAAGGACGCCAGCGCGTTCGTCGTCAACCGGCTCCTGCTGCGCTTCCTCGGCGAGGTGCTGGTGGCGGTCGACGAGGGCACGCCGTTCGAGGTCGCCGACGGCGCGCTCGAGCCGCTCGGCCTGCCGATGTCGCCGCTGACGCTGATGCAGCTCGTCGGCCCGGCCATCGCGCTGCACGTCGGCGAGACGCTGCACGAGGCGTTCCCGGACCGGTTCACCGTGTCCGACAACCTCGCCAAGTTCGTCAAGGCGGGCAAGAAGGGCGTCTGGGTCTGGGACTCCCAGGGGAACCAGTCGCCGGACCCCGAGGTCGTCGAACTGTGGACGCAGGGCGACAAGCCGTCCACCTCGGAGCAGGTGCGTGAGCGCGCGCTCGCGGCCATCGCCGAGGAGATCCGGATCATGCTCGACGAGGGTGTGGTCGCCGAGGCGCAGGACATCGACCTGTGCCTGATCCTGGGCGCCGGCTGGCCGTTCTGGAACGGCGGCATCACGCCGTACCTGGACCGCTCCGGGGTGTCCGAGCGTGTGAACGGCAAGCCGTTCCTCGCTCCGGGTGTCGCGTCGGTCCCGGCTTCCTAGTACTCGCCCTCACGAGGGCACTTCGGCGGCGGCGCGGTGGCTTTCCACCGCGCCGCCGCCGCGTTCAGGTCGTTGACCTGCACCTGGTCGGCGTTCGTGAAGCGGGCGTGCAGTTCTCGCGCCCAGGCGGCCAGGTCCGTGCCGGGCACCGCGAGCAGCGACACCGACGCGGGCAGCGCGTCGGGCCGCGTCGACTGCAGCAACTCGGCCTGGTCCTTGAAGATCTCCTTGAACCGGGCGTACGCCTCCGCCTTGGTCTCGACGAACACCCGCCGCGCCTTCGGGTCGTCGTGGAAGGTCTCCGCCGCCGCCCGCATCTCGTCGTCGCTCCGGAAGTAGACCGCGACGGACGCGCAGAGGTTGTGCCCGGCCAGCGGTACCGGGTTCGTGTCCACCGGCAGGTCTGGCGGCCGCAGCAGCGCCGAGACGAAGAACGCCAGCCCCACCCCGGCGGCCAGGGCCGCGACGACGACCGGGACCACGATCCGGACCAGCGACCTCGGTTTCTCCACCACGCCGAAGATCAGAGCACACCCGGCTCTTCGTGCGCGACCGCTAGCCGACGGGCAGGTGCACCGTCACCGCGAGCCCGCCGCCCACGATCGGTTCCGCCACCACGCTTCCGCCGTGGGCCGCGACCGCCGCGCGGACGATCGACAGCCCCAGGCCCGCGCCGAAGCGGGCGGTGCGGGCCACGCCCGCGCGGCGGAACGGCTCGAACAGCTCCGGTACCGCCGCCGGGTCGACGAGCCCGCCCGAGGACCGCACCCGCAGCACCGACCACTGCGGTCCCGGCTGGGTGAGGACGTCCAGCCAGCCGTTCTCGACGTTGTGGCGGACCGCGTTCTCCAGCAGGTTGCCCGCGATCCGTTCCAGCAGCGCGGGATCGCCGAACGTCGGGGCCGGCGCCACCGTGAACGACGCCCGGATGCCGCGCTGCTCGGCCTCGACGCGGGCCGAGCGCCAGGCGCGGTCGACGACCACCGCGAGGTCCACCGGCTCGCGCACGCCCAGGCCCGCGCCGTCCGTGCGGGCCAGCAGCAGCAACGAGTTCACGAGCTGGCCGGCGCGTTCGGTCGCGTCGCGGACCACGCCGCCCATCCGGCGCAGCTCGGCGACGTCGGCGTCCTCGTCCGCGAGCGTGACGTCCAGTTCCGTGCGGATCACCGACAACGGCGTCCGCAGCTCGTGGCTCGCGTTCGCGACGAAGTGCCGCTGCGCGTCGAACGCGGCCTGCAGCCGGTCGAGCATGTCGTCGAAGGTGCCGGCCAGCTCGGCCAGCTCGTCACGCGAGCGGACCTCGCCGATCCGCTCCCCCAGCGACTCGACCGACAGCCGCCGCGCCGTGCCGGTGATCTCGCGCAGCGGCAGCAGCACCCGCGAGGTGAACGTCCAGGCGAGGATCGCCGCGGCCGCCACCACCAGCAGGAACGCCAGTGAGCCGAACAGCAGCATCCGGTTGCGGGCGTGCACGCGCAGGTGCTCGGCGAGCGTCGACGCGTCGACCTGGACGCCGTCGACGACCACCGTGCTGCCCGGCGGCATCTGCGGGACGGCGTCGAGCGAGTCCCGTACCAGCGTCCAGGCCAGCCAGAGCAGCAGCAGGCTGACGGCGGCGACCAGCACGGTCGCCAGCAGGGTGATCCGGGCGCGGAGGCTGCGGGTGCCCGGCAGGTTCACGCGCGCGGCGTGCCGGGCTCCGGCACCCGGTACCCGGACCCGACGACGGTCTCGATGATCCCGGGCTCGCCGAGCTTCTTGCGCAACGTCATCACGGTGACCCGGACGGTCGTGGTGAACGGGTCGGCGTTCTCGTCCCACACCCGCTCGAGCAGTTCTTCGCTGCTGACCACCGAACCGGCGGCCGAGAGCAGCACCTCGAGGACGCCGAACTCCTTGCGGGTCAGCTCGACCGGCCCGCTGGCGCGGCGCACGGTGCGCTTCGCCGGGTCCAGCTCGACGTCACCCGCGGTCAGCAGCGGCGGCGCGGCCGGGGTGGCCCGGCGGCCCAGCGCCCGCACCCGGGCGACCAGCTCGGGGAAGGCGAACGGCTTGGCCAGGTAGTCGTCGGCGCCGAGCGACAGCCCGTCCACGCGGTCGGACACCGAGCTGCTCGCGGTCAGCATCAGGACGCGGGTCAGCTCACCGGACGCGACGATCTCGCGGCACAGCTCGTCCCCGGACATCCCGGGCAGGTCCCGGTCCAGCAACACGACGTCGTACCGCGTGACGGCGGCCTTCTCGTGCCCGTCGTCACCCGTGAGCGCGACGTCCACCGCCATGCCTTCGCGGCGCAGGCCACGGGCGATCGCGTCGGCCAGGGGTTCTTCGTCCTCGACTACCAAAACTCGCACCGCACCACAATCCCATATTTTCCTGAGAGTGCCCTTTAAGGACTATGTGCTTCGCGTGTGGCCTCATTCGCCGGCCGCGGCGGTCCTCCGGCTGGGTGCGCCTCGCTGATGATTCCGGACACGACGAGTCTCGCCTGCCTGGCGTTCCCGTCCTGTTCGGCCCGCCTCCGGGCGCGGATCTCGCGGATCGGCAAGACCAGCGTCGCGAAAAACGCACCTGCGCTGAATCCAGCGTGTCCCACGACATGTCGGCGGTCAGTGGCGCGAAGGGTGTGCGTCAGGTGTGGCCCACCGGAGGGCGAACCACAGGCGCATCCGGGTCTCCGGGTCCGCCAAGTCCACGTCCAGCGCCCGCTCCACCTGCGCGATCCGGTGCCGGACGCTGTTGCGGTGCACGCCCAGCGCCGTCGCGGTCGCCTCCCAGCCGCCGTGGTGGGCCAGCCACGTGCGGACCGTCGGCACCAGTTCGCGCTCGCCCGCCCGGTCGAGGGCGAGCAGCGGTGCCAGGGCCTGGGCCGCGAACTCCCGGGACGCACCCGGTGCCACCAGGGCGTCGAAGTCGAGTGGGCCGCCGCCGGCGACCACCGGGCGCCCGAGCACCGCGGCGCGTTCCAGCAGCAGGTCCACCTCCGCGACGGCGCCGGCCAGCCGCTCGGCCGGGACGGGTGACCCGGCCGCCGCGAGCCAGCCGTGCTCGCGCAGGGCCTCCAGGTCCCCCGGATCGGGACCCGTGATCGCCACGAATCGCGGCCCCGGCCGGACCTCCACCAGCGGCGTGTCCAGCCGCGCGCGCAGCCAGTCCGGCCGCAGGGCCACCTCGCCCGGGCCGCGGCGGTACGGCGCTCCGGCGACCAACCGGCAGACGTCCGTGCCGAGCACCACCCGCGCCACCCCCTCGGCCGACGCCTGGCCGAGCAGCAGCCCGGTGGCCGCCGCGCCCAGTTCGGCGGCGTCCGAGCCGGCCCGCCCGACCAGGCCGAGCAGGGCCGCGCCGACGGCGAGGATCGCGCGGTCGGCGCCGTCGAACCGGGCGGCGCGGCCGGTGACCACCAGGTGCGACGCCGTCGCCTGCGGGTACACCGGCTGCACCACCACGACTTCGCCGCCGGCCAGTTCGGTCGTCGCGCTGCGGATCCCGCTGCCCGCCCGCACGGTCGCGACCAGCTCCCGCACCTCGGGCGGCAACGGCGTCGGCGCGTCGTGCGCCGACGCCAGCACGTCCCCGGCGCCGACCAGCGCGACCCACGACCGCAGCCGCGCCGCAAGCGCTTCCGTCAGCTCGCCGAGACCGCCGCCCGCGGCCCGCGTCAGTGCCTCCCGGGCCGCGGTGATCCGCCGTTGCTCCCGCTGGCCTGCCTCGGTCAGCGCGACCGAGACCGCCCGGTTGATCGCCAGGAACGGCGTCCGCGGCGGCACCACCAGCAGCGGCAGCCCGTGCCGCGCGCACGCCTGGCGCAGCGGCTCGGGCAGCGTCTCCGACACCGTCGGGGTGAGCCCGAAGCCGAGCGCCGTCACCCCCGCCTCGCGCAGCCCGCGGGCGTACCGGTCGACGTCCTCGGGCAGGTTCACCCCGGCGGTGAGGATCAGCTCCTGCCCGATCAGGTACGGCGCGGGGTCCCGCAGCTCGCTGACGTGGGCCCAGCGGACCGGGGCGTCGAGCGCGCCCGGCCGGAGCGTCTCGCGGACGACGTCGAGCGCGAGCTCCCGGTTGCCGACGACGGCCCGTAACGGGACAGTCACCTCGGTGGACGCCGGATCCAGGTTCTGGGTCATTTCATCTCCGCGAGCGTTGACAATGAGATGAATCATCCCATCCTCACCGGCCCGCGACCGAACCTACGGTGGCCCGAACACCACCAGCACAACGCCAGAGGAGGCAGCCGTGACCGGGGACTACGCGGTGATCGCGCTGTACATAGCCGGGATGCTCGGGGTCGGCTGGTACGGCCTCCGGCTCGCGAAGACGAAGTCCGACTACCTGGTCGCCGGGCGGCGGCTGGGCTGGTTCATGTACTCCGGCACGATGTCGGCCGTCGTGCTCGGCGGCGCGTCCACGGTCGGCGGCGTCAAGCTCGGTTACACCTACGGCATCTCCGGCGCCTGGCTGGTGCTCGCCATCGGCGTCGGCATCCTGGTGCTGCACGCGGTGTTCGCGCGCCGGCTGGTGAAGCTCAAGGTCTACACCGTCGGCGAGATGCTCGACCTGCGCTACGGCGGCAACACCAGCGCGGTGTCCGGCGTCGTGATGTGGGGCTACACCCTGATGCTCACGGTGACCTCGACGCTGGCGTTCGCCACCATCTTCAAGGTGCTGTTCGACCTGCCGAACTGGGCGGGCATCGCCGTCGGCGGCGCGATCGTGGTGCTCTACTCGGTGCTCGGCGGCATGTGGTCGATCACGCTCACCGACATCGCGCAGTTCGTCATCAAGACCATCGGCATCCTGGCGATCCTGCTGCCGGTCGCGATCAGCTCCGCCGGTGGCTTCAGCGGCATGAGCGAAAAGCTGGACGCGAGCTTCTTCAGCTTCACCTCGATCGGCACGGACACGATCGTCACGTACTTCGTGATCTACACTTTCGGCCTGCTGATCGGCCAGGACATCTGGCAGCGCGTGTTCACCGCCCGCACCCCGGCGATCGCGACGTCCGGCGGCATCACCTCCGGTGTCTACTGCCTGGTCTACGGCGTCGCCGGCGCCCTGATCGGGATGGCCGCCCACGCGCTCTACCCGGATCTCGGCAGCGCGCAGGACGCCTTCGCGACGATCGTCGAACGGCTGCTGCCCACCGGCGTCCGCGGGCTGGTGCTGGCCGCCGCGCTCTCGGCGATGATGTCGACGGCGAGCGGCGCGCTGATCGCGTGTTCGACCACCACGACGTCGGACCTGCTGTCCAAGCTGGGCCTGAAGAACACCGAGACCGGCGAGGTCCGCCGCAACCGGATCACCACGCTCGTGCTCGGCCTGGTCGCGATCGGCATCGCGATGATCGTCGACGACGTCGTCAACGCGCTCACCATCGCCTACGACATCCTGGTCGGCGGCCTGCTGGTGGCGATCGTCGGCGCGCTGTTCTGGAAGCGCGGCACCCGCCAGGGCGCGTACGCCTCGATGATCGCCGGCACGGTGTCCGTGGTGACGTTCATGATCATCGACGGCGTCGAGGCCAACACCCCGATCTACTGGGGACTGGGCGCGAGCCTGCTGGTCTACCTGGCCGTCAGCTTCGCCACGCCCCGCACGTCCGACTCGATCCTCTCCGTGTGGACCCGCCGTCTCAACGGCGAAGACACGCCCGTCCCGACCCGTGAACAGGAGCCTGCCAGTGCCTAACGTCGGTCCGCTCGATTCGTCGCGGATCCCCCGCTACGCCGGCTTCGCGACCTTCGCGCGGCTGCCGCGGATCGACCAGGTCCCGCACGCCGACGTCGCCGTCGTCGGGGTGCCCTTCGACTCCGGGGTGTCGTACCGGCCCGGCGCGCGGTTCGGCCCGGCGGCCGTCCGCGAGGCGAGCCGGCTGCTGCGGCCCTACCACCCCGAGCTGGACGTCTCGCCGTTCGCCGAGATGCAGGTGGTGGACGCGGGCGACATCGCCGTCAACCCGTTCAACATCGGCGAAGCGATCGAGACGCTGCAGCAGGAAGCCGAAGCGCTGACGGCGAACGGGACGCGGCTGGTGACGGTCGGCGGCGACCACACGATCGCCCTGCCGCTGCTGCGGGCGGCGGCGAAGAAGCACGGACCCGTGGCGCTGCTGCACTTCGACGCGCACCTCGACACCTGGGACACCTACTTCGGCGAGCCGTACACCCACGGCACCCCGTTCCGGCGGGCGTCGGAGGAGGGCATCCTCGACACGAGCGCGCTGTCGCACGTCGGCACGCGCGGGCCGTTGTACGGCAAGCGGGACCTCGAAGAGGACCGCCGGCTCGGCTTCGGGATCGTCACCTCCGGCGACGTCATGCGCCGGGGTGTCACCGAGACCGTGGACGCGCTGCGGCAGCGGATCGGCGACCGGCCGCTGTACGTCTCGGTCGACATCGACGTCCTCGACCCGGCCCACGCGCCGGGCACCGGGACGCCCGAGGCGGGCGGGATGACCAGCCGCGAGCTGCTGGAGATCCTGCGCGGCCTGCGCGACCTCAACCTGGTCGGGGCCGACGTCGTCGAGCTGGCCCCCGCCTACGACCACGCCGAGATCACCGCCATCGCGGCCTCCCACGTCGCCTACGACCTGGTGAGCCTGCTGACCTTGGGGAAGAGCGCATGACGGACACCGAACGCATCGGCGGCGACGTCGTCGCCGAAACCCTGCGCGCCCTGGGCGCCGACACCGTTTTCGGCCTGCCGGGCCAGCACGCCCTGGGCCTGTTCGAGGCGCTGCGGCGGGCCGACGACCTGCGCGTGATCAGCGGGCGCGTCGAGAACAACCTGGCCTTCGCCGCCGACGGGCACGCCCGCGCGCGGCTCGCCGCGAACCCGGACGGCCCGGTCCCGGTGACGCCGCTCGTGGTCTCCACCGGCCCCGGCGCGCTGCTGACGCTGGCTTCCCTGCAGGAATCCCGTGCCGCGTCGGTGCCGGTGCTGGGGATCTCCAGCCAGATCCCGGTGGCCGGGCTCGGCGGCGGCCGCCACGGCTACCTGCACGAACTGCCGGACCAGCAGGCGAGCTTCCGCGACGTCGTGAAGTCGGTGCACGTCGTGCGGCGCGCCAGCCAGATCCCGACCGCGTTGCGCGAAGCCTGGACGTCGGCGTCGACCGCGCCCTATGGCCCGGTGTGGGTCGAGATCCCCCAGGACGTGCTGCTCGGCCCGGCCGGGGTCCCGCCGATCACATCGGTCTCGGCCGCTCCCACTCCCCTGGCGCCACTGCCGGAGCTGGTCACCGCGGCGGCGGATCTCCTGGCCACGGCGACCAATCCGGTGATCCTGGCCGGTGGTGGCGCGCTGCGGTCCGGTTCGCACGCGGAGCTGACGGCGCTCGCCGAGGCCCTGCGCTCGCCCGTGCTGTCCACCTTCGGCGGCAAGGGTGTGTTCGGCTGGGACCACGAGCTGTCCGGGCAGTCGTGGCTGGAGGACTGGCACAGCACGGAGTTCCTCGCGAACGCCGACGTCCTGCTGGTGCTCGGCTCCGGCCTCGGCGAGCTGTCCAGCAACTACCGCGAGTTCGCCCCGCGCGGCCGCGTCATCCAGGTCGAGGCCGACCTGGGCAAGCTGGAGTCGAACTATCCGGGCCTGGGCATCCACGCCGACGTCCGGCTCACGCTGCAGGCCCTCCTGGAGTGGGTGCCGATGCGGCAGTCCGACGGCCGGGCGGAAGCGGCGGTGGCCGGGCTTTTGGAGCGGGTGAAGTCGCGTTTGGACGGTCAGGACCTGGCTGTCGAACGCAAGCTCGTCGACGAAATCCGCGCGGCCGTCCCCGAGGGCACGCAGACGTTCTGGGACATGACGATCGCCGCGTACTGGGCCTGGTCGGCGTGGAACCCCGAAGGCGCGCCGATCCACACCGCGCAGGGTGCGGGCGGGCTGGGTTACGGCCTGCCGGGCGCGCTCGGCGGCGCGGCCGCGACCGGCGGGCCGACGCTGGCCGTGTCCGGTGACGGCGGCGCGATGTACGGCATCGCGGAGCTGGCCACGGCGGTGCAGCACGGCCTGGACGTCACGTGGCTGATCGTCGACGACGGCGGCTACGGCATCCTCCGCGAGTACCTGACCGGCGCCTTCGGCCAGTCGACGGCCACCGAGCTGGCCCGGCCGGACTTCGTGGCGTTGGCGCAGTCGTTCGACATCTTGGCAAAACTGTCTACTTTGGACACCGTAGGCGCCGATCTCGCCGAGGCATTGCGCACGCCCGGCCCGTCCGTCGTGGTCCTGCCCGCCCTGCTGAAGATGTTCGAGCCGACCCACCTGGAGAAGTCATGACACTCGACCTGACCGACCCGGCGACCGGCGAGGTCTTCGGTACCAGCCCCATCGCCGATCAGTCCGATGTGGACACCGCGCTCGCATCGGCCGCGCGGGCGTTCAAGGTGTGGCGGCGCAGCACTCCGGCGCAGCGTCAGCTCGCCCTGCTGAAGATCGCCGACGCCCTGGAGTCGCACGCGGCGGAGTTCGCCGACCTGGAAGTGCGCGAGACGGGCAAGATCCGGTCCGTCGTGCTGGACGAGGAGATCCCGGAGTGCGTCAGCGCGCTGCGGTTCTTCGCCGGGGCGGCGCGGCAGCTGGAGGGCACGGCGGCCGGGGAGTACACGGAAGGCCACACGTCGGTGATCCGCCGCGAGCCGGTCGGGGTCTGCGCGCAGATCGCGCCGTGGAACTACCCGCTGATGATGGCGGTCTGGAAGATCGCGCCGGCACTGGCCGCGGGCAACACCGTGGTGCTCAAGCCGGCCGAGACGACGCCGTCGACCGCGGTCCGGCTGGCCGAGATCGCGGCCGAGTTCCTGCCCGAGGGCGCGTTCACGGTGCTGACCGGCGATCGCGACACCGGCCGCGCGCTGGTCAAGCACCCGATCACCGACCTGGTCTCGATCACCGGCTCGACGCGCGCGGGCATCGACGTCGCCACCGTGGCGGCCGCCGACCTCAAGCGCACCCACCTGGAGCTGGGCGGCAACGCTCCCCTGCTGGTCTTCCCGGACGTCGACCTCGCCTCGACGGCCGAGGGCATCGTGGGCGCCGCCTTCTACAACGCGGGTCAGGACTGCACCGCGGGCAGCCGGGTTCTGGTACACGCGTCGATCCACGACGACTTCGTCGCGGAGCTGACCAAGGCCGCCGCCGCGCAGACTCCCGGCGTCGACTTCGGCCCGCTCAACAGCCGCGCGCAGTTCGACCGCGTCCAGGGCCTGGTCGAGCGGCTGCCGTCGCACGCCCGCGTCGAGGCCGGCGGGGTTCAGCACGGCGACCGCGGGTTCTACTTCGCCCCCACGGTGATTTCGGGGCTGCGCCAGGACGACGAGATCGTCCAAGAGGAGATCTTCGGACCCGTCATCACGGTTCAGTCCTTTTCGGACGAAGACGAGGGTGTCGCGCTGGCCAACGGCGTGCCGTACGGGCTGGCTTCGTCGGTCTGGACGCGGGACCTCGCGATCGCCGCGCGCGTCTCCGCCGACCTGGACTTCGGCTGCGTGTGGGTCAACACGCACGGCCCGCTGGTCGCCGAGATGCCGCACGGCGGGTTCGGCCACTCCGGGCACGGCAAGGACCTGTCCGCGTACGCCTTCGCCGAGTACACCCGCGTGAAGCACGTCATGACCAGGTTCGCATGAGCGAGAAGATCACCGAGGTCGAGCAGCACGGGATCGCGCCGATCCCGCCCGCCGAACAGACGTCCCGCCCGCGCGACCTGTTCCGGATGGCGTTCGGCGGCGCGAACACGTTCGCCACGATCATCCTGGGCACACTGCCGATCGCGTACGGCCTGAGCTTCCGCGCCGCGCTGGCGGCGACGGCGATCGGCGTGGTGCTCGGCGGGCTCGTCCTGGCCCCGATGGCGCTGTTCGGCCCGCGCACCCGCACGAACAACGCGGTGTCGTCCGGTGCGCACTTCGGTGTGGTCGGCCGGTGTGTCGGGTCGTTCCTGTCGCTGCTGACCGCGATCACGTTCTTCGCGATCTCCGTCTGGGTCAGCGGCGACGCCGTCGCCGGGGCCGCGCAGCGGCTCTTCGGCTTCGACGGCGGCGCCCTGCTGCGGGCGGTCGCGTACGGCGTGATCGCGATCGCGACGCTCGTCGTCTGCATCTACGGCTACCGGTTCATGCTGCTGGTCAACCGGGTCGCGGTGGTCCTCGGCACGGTGATCATGCTGCTCGGCGTGCTCGCCTACGGCGGCACGTTCGACCCGGGCTACGGCGGCACGGGGACGTACGCGCTGGGCACGTTCGGGCCGACGTTCATCCTCGCGGTGGTCACGGCGCTGGCCAACCCGATCTCGTTCGGCGCGTTCCTCGGCGACTGGTCCCGCTACATCCCCTCGCACCACAGCAAGCGCTCTCTGCTGGCGGCGCCGTTCCTGGCGCAGGTCGCGACGCTGCTGCCGTTCGGCTTCGGCATCGCGACCGCGACGCTGGTCGCCGACCCGGCCGACTACATCACCGGCCTGACCGCGATTTCCCCGCTCTGGTACGCGATCCCGCTCATCGTGGTGGCGCTGATCGGCGGCCTGTCGACGGGAACGACGTCGTTGTACGGGACGGGCCTGGACTTCAGCTCGATCTTCCCGCGGCTGTCGCGGGTGCAGGCGACGCTGCTGATCGGCACGTTGAGCGTGGTGTTCATCTTCGTCGGCAACTTCGCGCTCGACATGGTGTCCAGCATCAACGCGTTCGCCACGCTGATCGTGCTCTGCACGTCACCGTGGATGGTGATCATGATGATCGGCTTCGTCCAGCGGCGCGGTTTCTACGACGTCGCGGACCTGCAAGTGTTCAACGAAGGCCGTCGCGGTGGGCGTTACTGGTTCAACCGCGGCGTGAACTGGCGCGCGATGGCGGCCTGGATCCCGGCGACGGCGTTGGGCCTGTTGTGCGCGAACACCCCGATGATCGCCGGCCCGTTGCGCGACATTGCGGGCGGTGTGGACATCAGCCTGCTGGTCACGCTGGGCACGGCGGCGATCGCGTACCCGCTGCTGGTGAAGCTGTTTCCGGAGCCGCCGGAGGTCTTCGGCCGGGCCACCACGCCGGTGCTCGACGTGGTGCCCGCCGAAGCCTGACCCAGCTGTCAGCTGCGGTCGGCGCTCTTCTCGGACCGTTCCGCGGGAGCGCCGATCCGGCCGGACGCCCACTCCGTCACCCGGCGGGCGACGTCCTGGGCGGTGAGGCCGATGCGGGTCAGCACCTCGTCGCGGCTGCCGTGGTCGTGGAACGTCTGCGGGACCGCCAGGTCGCGCAGCGGGACGTCGCACTCCGCGTCGCGGAAGACCGCGGCCAGGGCCGAGCCGAAACCGCCGTGGCGGCCGCTGTCCTCGACCGTCACCACCAGCTTGTGCTGCTCGGCCAGCGCGACCAGCTCGGCCGGCACCGGCAGCACCCAGCGCGGGTCGACCACCGTGACGCCGATGCCCTGGTCGGCCAGGCGGGCCGCGGCGGCGAGACCGAGCGGAGCGAACGCACCGACCGTGACCAGCAGGACGTCGGCGCCTTCCTTGGGGCGGCGCAGCACGTCGACCGTGCCGAGCCGCTCGACCGCGGTGACGTCCGTCCCGACCTTGCCCTTGGAGAAGCGCAGCGCGGTCGGGCCATCGGCCACCGCGACGGCTTCGCGCAGCTCCTCGCGCAGTGTGGCCGGGTCGCGCGGCGCGGCGACGCGCATGCCGGGCACCATGCCCAGCAGCGACAGGTCCCACATGCCGTGGTGGCTCGGCCCGTCCGGCCCGGTGATCCCGGCGCGGTCCAGCACCAGCGTCACCGGCAGGCGGTGCAGCGCCACGTCCATCAGCAGCTGGTCGAAGGCGCGGTTGAGGAACGTCGAGTAGATCGCGACGACCGGATGCAGCCCGCCCATGGCGAGCCCGGCAGCCGAGGTGACGGCGTGCTGCTCGGCGATGCCGACGTCGTACCAGCGGTCCGGGTACGCCTCGGCGAACTTGTCCAGCCCGGTCGAGCGCAGCATCGCCGCGGTGATCGCGACGACGTCCTCGCGCTCCGCGCCGATCTTGGCCAGCTCGTCGCCGAACACACCGGTCCAGCTGGGGCCCTTCACCGGCGGCAGGCCGGTCTCCGGGTCGATCGGGTCGGTCTGGTGCATCTGGTCGTGCTCGTTGTTGACCGCGGGCGCGTACCCGTGGCCCTTCTCGGTCACCACGTGCACGATCACCGCGCCGCCGAACGCGCGGGCGCTCTGGAACGCCTTCTCCAGCGCGACGAAGTCGTGGCCGTCGACCGGGCCGAGGTACTTCAGGCCGAGGTCGGAGAACATCGCCTGCGGGCTCAGCGCGTCCTTCAGGCCGGCCTTCGCGGCGTGCAGGGCGGCGTAGATCGGCCGGCCCACGACGGGCGTGTGCTTGAGGATCTCGCGGCCGCCGTCGAGCAGCCGCTCGTAACCGGGCTGCAGGCGCAGCGCGGCGAGGTGGTCGGCCAGCCCGCCGATGGTCGGCGAGTAGGACCGGCCGTTGTCGTTGATCACGATGACGACCGGGCGGTCCCGGTGCGCGGCGATGTTGTTGAGGGCTTCCCAGCACATGCCGCCGGTGAGCGCGCCGTCGCCGACGACGGCGACCGCGTGGCGCTCGTCGTCACCCAGCGCGAACGCCTTCGCCAGCCCGTCCACATAGGACAGTGCGGAGGAGGCGTGGCTGCTCTCGACCCAGTCGTGCTCGCTCTCGGCGCGCGACGGGTAACCGGTGACACCGCCGGTCTGGCGCAGCTTGTCGAAGCCCTCCGCGCGGCCGGTGACGATCTTGTGGACGTAGGCCTGGTGCCCGACGTCCCAGACGATGGCGTCGCGGGGCGAGTCGAACACGCGGTGCAGGGCCAGCGTCAGCTCGACGACGCCCAGGTTCGGCCCCAGGTGCCCGCCGGCGCGCCGGACCTTGTCGACGAGGAAGTCCCGGATCTCGGCCGACAGCTCGCCGAGGTCCTCGACACTCATGCGCTTCAGGTCCGCCGGTCCGCTGACGGACTCCAGCATCGTCACTCGTCTCCACCTCGCTCATCCACGGCCACGTTCCGGCCAGTCTACGGAGACCCGCCACCGCGGGTCCGCCCGCCGCGTCCGGCGTCACAGGCGGAGCGCGATCGGCCGTCATCACGCGGGGTGAACCTCGTCTCCCGGCGGTGCTGTGGCGGTCACGCCGCGTGGCCACGAGAATGGGGCGCATGGCGGACTTCTTCATCGGCGGCGACTGGGTGGACGCGATCGGCGGCGGGCGACGGGAGATCCGCTGCCCGGCGGACGGTTCCCTGGTCGCGACGGTCGCCGAAGGCACCGCGAAGGACACCGAAGCCGCCATCTCCGCGGCACGGCGGGCGTTCGACACCGGGCCGTGGCCCGGCACCCCCGCGCACCTGCGCGGTGACCTGCTGCTGCGCACCGCCGACCTGCTGGACCGCGACGCCGAGGCGTTCGCCAGGGCCGAGTCGCTCGACACCGGCAAGCGGCTGGTCGAGAGCCGCTACGACATGGCCGACATCGCCGCCTGCCTGCGGTACTTCGGCAAGCTCGCGGCCCAGGACGCCGGTCGCGTCGTCGACACCGGCAACCCGGACGCCTTCAGCCGGATCGTGCACGAGCCGGTCGGCGTCTGCGGGCTGATCACTCCGTGGAACTACCCGCTGTTGCAGACCGTGTGGAAGATCGCGCCGGCGCTGGCCGCGGGCAACACGTTCGTGCTCAAGCCCAGCGAGCTGACGCCGCACACGTCGATCCTGTTCCTGCGGCTGCTCACCGAGGCGGGCCTGCCGCCCGGCGTCGCGAACCTGGTGCTGGGGGCCGGCGCCGAGGTCGGCGCCCCGCTGGCCGAGCACCCGGACGTCGACCTCGTGTCGTTCACCGGCGGGCTGGCGACCGGCAAGGTGATCGCCGCCGCGGCCGCGTCCACGGTCAAGAAAGTGGCCCTGGAGCTGGGCGGGAAGAACCCGAACGTGGTCTTCGCCGACGCCGATTTCGAGACGGCGGTCGACTACGCGCTGACCGCGGTGTTCCTGCACTCCGGCCAGGTCTGCTCGGCGGGCGCGCGGCTGATCGTGCAGCGCGAGTGGCACGAGGAGTTCGTCGCCGAGCTGGTGCGCCGGGCCGAGCGGATCCGCCTGGGCGGCCCGTTCGACGAGCGCGCGGAGACCGGCCCGCTGATCTCGGCGGCGCACCGGGCGAAGATCGAGGCCTACGTGGCCGCCGCCCTGGCCGAAGGCGCGGTTTTGCGCACCGGCGGCGGCCGACCTTCAGATCCTTCCCTGACCGAGGGCTTCTACTACCTCCCGACGATCCTGGACCAGGTCAAGCAGGGTTCGTCGGCGGTGGTCGACGAGTCGTTCGGCCCGGTCCTGACGGTCGAGACGTTCACCGACGAGGACGACGCCGTCCGCATCGCCAACGACACCCACTACGGCCTGGCCGGCGCGGTGTTCACGAACGACGCTTCTCGTGCGCAGCGGGTGGCGGGCCGGCTGCGCCACGGGACGGTGTGGATCAACGACTTCCACCCGTACCTGCCGCAGGCCGAGTGGGGTGGTTACAAGCAGTCCGGGTTCGGCCGTGAGCTCGGCCCGACGGGGCTGGCGGAGTACACCGAGACCAAGCACATCTACCAGAACCTGCGCCCGGAGCCGCAGCACTGGTTCGCCGGCTGAGCTCGGGGGTCGCCCGATCGGGATCCACCGAACGGCCCAGCGGCGGAAAGGTGATCGGAAAGCCCGTCACGGCGTTTTATGCTGCGTGCGTGAGGGAGCACGCATGGCGGGGGCCACGGGCGGCGGTGGTGGCGGCGACCGGACTGGGAGTGATCGCCGGCCTGACACTGCGCACGGCCGAGTACGCCGGAGTCCTGCCCCCGGGCACGCCCGACCCGGAGCTGGGACTGAGCTTGCGCCTGGTCTGCGCGGCGGCGGTCCTGTTCGCGGGAACGCTGGCGTACCTGACGTTCGCCCGCAAGCAGGACGAACCCCTCGCGCTTAGCTGCCTCCCGGGCCTGGTGGTGACGGGCGTGGTGCTGCGCCACCTGGTGGTGACCCTCCCGCACGCAGCCGCCCTCGAGCCGGCGGCGCGCATCATCCCGGGCGCGGGAACCTGGGTACTGCTGGTGTCCGGGATCGCGATGACGGCCACGGGTCTGGCGGCGGCATTCGCGGCGCGCCGGACAGCCTGACCCGAGGATCGGCTTGCCGCTTGGCGGCACCCCGAGCACGCTGCCCCACCCGGCAACAGCCCTCGCCGCACGCCAGGCAACCTCACGCGCGGATCGCCTCGCCACAGCCTTCGCGGCACACCGAACACGCTGCCCCACCCCGGCAACGACCTACGCAGCGCGTCGGGCAACCTGACCCACGGATCGCCTTGCCGCAATCCTGGCAGCACACCGAGCACGGCGACCCACCCGGCAACAGCCTGCGCATCACATCGGGCAACCTGACCCACGGTTCGCCTTGCCACAGCCTTCGCGGCACACCGAACACGCCGACCCACTCGGCGACGGCCTACACAGCACGTCGGGCAGCCCTGCCCCCGGATCGCCTGGCCGCACTCCTGGCAGCACGCCGAACACGGCGACCCACCCGGCAACAGCCCTCGCAGCACGCCAGGCAACCTGACTACGGCAACCAGTCCGGCAGCGGCCTACGCGGTACCCCGGACAAGGTGACCAGGGCGACCCACCTGGCAGCGGCCGTCGCGGCACGCCAAGCAGCCCGATCCACGGCGACCGACCCGGCAGCAGCCGCGGGCACGCCGAACACCCTGACCACGGCAACCCACCCGGCAGCGGCCTGCACGGCACCCCGAGCACGCTGATCCGCATGGCACCGGCTCACACCACGCAAGAGCCCGCCGCTGTGCCTGCGCCCCGCCGCAGCGGGAGCCGTGCGATGCAGCACGTCCGCGACCCAGTCGCGCAAACCTTCTACTCCGGAGCGCCCACCGCCTTCCGGCCCAAGACGGCCGCCAGCCGATCCGCCGCCGTCGCCGCCGCCTCCGGAGGTGCCGGCACCTCTGCCCCGAACGGGCCGCCCGGCGGCCGAGGCCGGTCACCGAAGCGGGTCCGCCACTGTGCCAATGCCGACTCCGCCAGGTCCGGCAGCAGATCGGTCGGCTGCCCGGTCGCGTCCGCGATGTCCCAGCCGTGGGCCAGGTACTCGTTCACGCGCATGTGCACCAGGAACTCTCCCGGCACGTCACCCAGCGGCGTTGTCACCGTCCGCGAGAACAGCCCCGGCTCAGCCAGCACCGAGCGCGCGGAAACCACCGAAGCCGCGAACGCCGGCGAGGGGTCAGGACCCAGGTAGTCACCGTCCGGAGCCGCCGGTCCGGCGCCCGCCCAAAAAGCCACCTTCGCGTTTCCGTGCGCGAGGTGGTTCACCACCCCGCGCACGTCCCAGTCCGCGCACGCCGTCGGCCGCGTCCACTGGTCGTCGCGCACCGCCGTGACCAGGGCGGTCACCATCGCGGCGGCCCGGTCGAAAGCATCCAGAACAGTCACGGGAGACAGTGTGACGACCACCACCGACAAAAAAGGTCAGGACAGCAGCGCCACGCACTCCACGTGGTGCGTCATCGGGAACGCGTCGAACGCCCGCAGCGCCGTCAGCGCGTAGCCGTGCGAAGCGAACGTCGCCAGGTCGCGAGCCAGGGCCGCCGGGTCGCAGGCGACGTAGACGATGCGGTCCGGCTGACCGGCCACGATCGACTCCACCACCGGCTTTCCCGCGCCCTTGCGCGGCGGGTCCAGCACGACGACGTCGACCGGCTTTTCCGCCGCGGACAGCACGTCCTCCACCCGCCCGGCCTGCCAGGACACCTGCGGCAGGTCCTCGAGGTTGCGCTCGCCGTCGGAGACCGCGCGGCGGCCCGACTCGATCGCCAGCACCCGCCCGGACTCGCCGACCTGCGACGCCAGCACCGACGCGAACAGCCCGACCCCCGCGTAGAGGTCCCACGCCGACCCGCCGGAAGGCGCCTCGGCCCACTCCGCCACGACCGCGGCCAGTGTGGACGCCGCCGCCGGGTGGACCTGCCAGAACCCGTGCGCGTCCAGCCGCCAGTCGCGGCCCGCGGCGTGCTGCACCGCGACCCCGCCCGACAGCTGCCGGGCGCGGACCTTGCCGCGCACCGTCGACAGCTCGCGGACGTGGGTACGGCCGTCGCCGTCGCTGGTCACCTCGAGCTCGCTGCCCGGCCGCCAGCGCCGCGCGAGGACGTCCGTGAGCTCGCCGGGGACGGCGATCGGGCAGTCCTCCAGCGCCACCACGCGGTGGCTGTGGTGGGCCCGCAGGCCCGCGCGCCCGTCGCGCCCGGCGACCAGCCGGACGCGGCTGCGCCAGTCCAGCACCCCGCCGTCGAGCTCCTCGACGACGACCTCACGCTCGATGCCGGCCAGCCGCGAAAGCTGCTCCGCGACCACCGCCGCCTTCAGCTCACGCTGGTACGACGGCGACGCGTGCTGCCAGTCGCAGCCGCCGCACGCACCGGGCGCGGCCAGCGGGCAGGGCGGGGTGACCCGCTCCGGCGAGGGCTTGAGCACCTCGACCGCGTCGCCGCGGCAGAACGAGCCGCCGTTGTCCTCGGTGACCTCGACGCGCACGTGCTCCCCCGGCAGCGCGTGCCGGACGAACACCACCCGTCCGTCGGCGCGGGCCACGCAGTGGCCGCCGTGCGCCACGGCGCCGACCTCCACCTCGAGGACACGGCCTTGCCAGGTGGTCATTCAGCGGGCTCCTTGGGCTTGGTCGGGCCGACGATCGGCGGCGTCCCGTTGGGCGAGAACCCGCGCCGGACGTCACCGGCCGCCGGCCGCTCGTTCCGGACACGCTCGGCCGCCTTGGCCGAGGATTCGAGCTGCCACGGCACGCTCGCGACGATCACGCCCGGCTGGAACAGCAGCCGGCCCTTGAGCCGCAGCGCGCTCTGGTTGTGCAGCACCTGTTCCCACCAGTGCCCGACGACGTACTCGGGGATGAACACCGTGACGACGTTGCGCGGGTTGTCGCCGCGCACGCGCTTCACGTAGTCGAGCACCGGCTTCGTGATTTCGCGGTAGGGCGACTCGACGACCTTCAGCGGCACCTTGAACTTGTGCGCCTCCCACTCGGCGGTGAGCCGGCGGGTGTCGGCGTCGTCCACGTTGACCGTGACGGCCTCGAGCACGTCCGGGCGCATCGCCTTGGCGTAGGCCAGCGCGCGCAGCGTCGGGCGGTGCAGTTTGGACACCAGCACGATCGCGTGGTTGCGCGAGGGCAGCACGGTCGGGGTGTCGCCCAGGTCCTTCAGCTCGTCGGCGACCCGGTCGTAGTGCTTCCGGATCGCGGTCATCAGCACGAAGATCGCCACCATCGCCGCGATCGCGATCCACGCGCCCAGCAGGAACTTGGTGATCAGCACGATCACCAGCACCACGCCGGTGCAGGTGAGGCCGACCGCGTTCACCGTCTGCGAGCGCCGCATCCGCCGCCGCACCGCGGGGTCGGTTTCCCTGGCCAGCAACCGGTTCCAGTGCCGGATCATGCCGGCCTGGCTCACCGTGAACGACACGAACACACCCACGATGTAGAGCTGGATCAGCCGCGTCACCTCGGCGTCGAACGCGATGATCAGCACCAGCGCGAACGCCGACAGGAACAGGATCCCGTTGGAGAACGCGAGCCGGTCGCCGCGGGTGTGCAGCTGCCGCGGCAGGTAGCGGTCCTGCGCCAGGATCGAGCCCAGCACGGGAAAACCGTTGAACGCGGTGTTCGCGGCCAGCAGCAGGATGATGCCGGTGGAGAAGGAGATGTAGTAGAACGCCGGCGGGAAGTCGGCGAACACCGCGTGCGCGATCTGCGCGACGATCGTCTTCTGCTGGTAGCCCGCGGGCGCGCCGACGAGCTGCTTCGCCGGGTCTTCGGCGAACTTGACGTCGGTGATCGTGGCCAGCGTGATGATGCCGACGAGCATGGTGACCGCGAGCAGGCCCATCATCAGCAGCGTGGTCGCCGCGTTCTTCGACTTGGGTTTCTGGAACGCCGGGACGCCGTTGCTGATCGCCTCGACCCCGGTCAGCGCCGCGGCGCCGGAGGAGAACGCCCGCAGCACCAGGAACGCGTACGCGACGCCGGCGAAGGTCCCCTCGGCCGTCAGCGTGAAGCCGGCGCTCTCCGCCTTCATCTCGGTGCCGGTCGCCGCCTGGAACAGTCCCCAGACCACCATGACCAGAATGCCCAGGATGAACCCGTAAGTCGGGATCGCGAAGGCCTTCCCGGACTCGCGGATGCCGCGCAGGTTCAGCGCGGTGAGCACCGAGACGATCACGATGGACGCCAGCACCTTGTGCTCGGCGACCCACGGGACGGCGGAGCCGATGTTGGCCACACCGGACGAAGTGGACACCGCGACCGTGAGCACGTAGTCGACGAGCAGCGCGCTCGCCACGGTCAGCCCGAACTTGCCGCCCAGGTTCGTGTTGGCGACCTCGTAGTCACCGCCGCCGCTCGGGTAGGCGTGCACGTTCTGCCGGTAGGACGCGACGACGACGAGCATCACCAGCGCGACCATGATGCCGATCCACGGCGCCAGCGCGTACGCGGAGAGACCCGCGACGCTCAGCGTCAGGAAGATCTCTTCCGGCGCGTACGCCACGCTCGAGAGCGCGTCGGACGCGAAGATGGGCAGCGCGATGCGCTTGGGGAGGAGCGTGTGAGCGAGCCTGTCACTGCGGAACGGACGTCCGAGGACCAGGCGTTTCAGCACGGTCGGGAACTTCGACACCACGGAAGCGTAACCGCCGGGGTGCACGGTAGGTTCGGCGCTGGCATGTCGGGGTAGCAACGGACGGGTAACCGCCGAATGAGGAGGCAGGGCGTGCACGTGGTGATCATGGGATGCGGCCGGGTAGGCGCGTCCCTGGCCGCTGCGCTGGAGCGGCTCGGCCACGAGGTGGCCGTCATCGACAAGAACCAGCAGGCGTTCCGCAGGCTCGGCAGCGACTTCCACGGCCAGCAGGTCGTCGGGGTCGGTTTCGACCGCAAGGTGCTCATCGAAGCCGGGATCGAGCGGGCCGGCGCGTTCGCCGCGGTGTCCAGCGGGGACAACTCGAACATCATCTCGGCGCGGGTCGCGCGCGAGAACTTCGGCATCGAGCACGTCGTGGCGCGGATCTACGACCACAAGCGCGCCGCGGTGTACGAGCGGCTGGGCATCCCGACGGTGGCGACCGTGCCGTGGACGACCGACCGGTTCCTGCGCACCCTGCTGCCGGACGGCGTCGCGTCGGCGTGGCGGGACCCGTCGGGCAACGTCGCGATCCTGCAGCTGCCGCTGCACGAGGGCTGGGTCGGGCACTCCGTGCGGTCCCTGCAGGAGGCGAGCGGCGCGCGGGTGGCGTTCATCATGCGCTTCGGCACCGCCGTGCTGCCGGACCCCAAGACCGTGCTGCAGGCCGACGACGACGTGTGGGTGGCCGCGCGCTCCGGCACCGTCAGCGACGTGGGCAGTGTGGCCAACCGCGAACCGGAGGACGAGGCATGAGGGTCGCGATTGCCGGTGCGGGGGCCGTGGGCCGCTCCATCGCCGCCGAGCTGATCGACGGCAGGCACCAGGTGATGCTCATCGAGCGGGAGGCCGACCAGTTCGAGCCGCAGACCGTCGAGCAGGCCGACTGGGTGCTCGGTGACGCCTGCGAGGTCTCGATCCTCGAGGAGTCCGGGATCGAGCAGTGCGACGTCGTGATCGCCGCGACCGGCGACGACAAGGCCAACCTCGTGGTGTCGCTGCTGGCGAAGACCGAGTTCGCGGTGCGCCGGGTCGTGGCCCGGGTGAACAACCCGGCCAACGAGTGGCTGTTCACCGACGCCTGGGGCGTCGACGTCGCGGTGTCGACGCCGAGGATGCTCGCGGCGATGGTCGAAGAGGCCGTCAGCGTCGGCGACCTGGTCCGGCTGATGACGTTCCGGCAGAGCAACGCGAACCTCGTCGAGCTGACCCTGCCGGCGGAGACGCCGCTGGCCGGCAAGCCGGTGAGCGAGCTGGACCTGCCCCGCGACGCGGCGCTGGTGACCATCCTGCGCGGCGACCGCGTGATCGTGCCGCAGCCGGAGGACCCGCTGGAGCCGGGCGACGAGCTGCTGTTCGTGGCGACGTCCGACGTCGAGCCGGAGATCCGCACGGCCCTGGGCTACTGACCGCACGCGAAGAAGGCCCCTGACGAGCGTCAGGGGCCTTCTTCGCGGGTCTTCTAGGCTTCGGGAGCCGCGTACTTTTCGCGGAGCCGGGCTTCGACCTCAGCGTCGGTCTCCGGTTTCGGCTCGTCCTCGGCCATGGCCTTGAGGCGCTTGTCGGACCGCCGGACCGCCCAGACGACGACCAGCAGGCCCAGCGCGTAGAGCGGGTAGCCCATGGCGATCTTCGCGAAGGCCAGCCAGCCGGTGTAGTCCTCCTGGTAGAGCCACCGCTGCACGACGAACCGGGCGGCGAAGATCAGCGCCATGGCGAGCGTGGCGACGTCGTAGCCGTAGCGGGACGGCTTGTCCTTGCGCCACGCCTGGCCGGTGCCGTTGAGCATGTTCCAGACGACGCCCGCGATCGGCCAGCGCACGACCACCGACAGCACGAAGATGCCGCAGTAGACGAGGCTCGCGTAGATCCCGAAGAGGAAGAATCCCTTCGCGGACCCGGTGCGGTAGGCGATGAACGCCGCGATCGCCACGCCGAAGAACCCGGAGATCGCCGGCTGCAGCGGCTCCTTGCGCACGAGGCGGAGCACGGTGATGGCCACCGCGCTGCCGATCGAGGTCCAGATGGCCGCGGTCAGGCCGAAGAACGAGTTCGCCAGGACGAACACGATCACCGGCAGCGACGAGTAGATCAGGCCGGACACGCCGCCCATCTGCTCGAGCATGGTCGGCTGCGGTTCATCCGCGTCGTCGGTCTTCTTCTCGCTCGGGGCGGGATCAGTCACGATAGGTGATCAACTCACTGGGCTCTGGAGCTCGTAATAGGGGTTGTACAGCACCTTCTGGCCGTCACGCTCGGCCATCCGGCCGCGCACCTTGATCGTGCGACCCGGCTCGATGCCCGCGATCCGGCGGCGGCCGAGCCAGATTAGCGTCACGCCCTGCGTCCCGTCGAACAGCTCCGCCTCCAGGGTGGCGGCCTCGTCGGTCGGGCAGAGCTCCACGCTGCGCAGTCTCCCCATCACAGTGACTTCTTCGCCGGACCGGCAGTCGCAGGCGCGCTGCGCGCCCTCGGCGTCCGACCTCATCGACATCTCGTCGGCGTCGAGGTCCTCGACGTCGCTGGTCAGCTTGCGAACCAACCGGCTGAAGTAGCCGCCGTCTTTGGCGGACATAGGTGCTCCTGTGCTCCGGGGCCCCCGACTTGGTGCTTGCGGCCCGAACGATTCCAGCGTACTGCGGTCCCCGCCAGGGAAACGCCTTTGCGCAAAGATCGCAACGTGACGTCCGCAATCCGAGTTCCCGCCGCGGTGCTGCTGCCCGGCACCGGCTCCGACGAGGTGTTCGTCCGCGCGGTCTTCGCCGGCCCGCTGCGCGCCCTCGGTGTTCCGCTCCTCGCACCACCGCCGCCACCAGGGGCTTCGCTGGCCGACGGGTACCTGGCGATCCTCGACGCGCTGGCGGACGAACACGGCGAACTGCTCGTAGGCGGCATTTCGTTCGGCGCGCACCTGGCCGCGGAGTGGGCCGTGCGCAACCCGGGCCGTTGCGGGGGCCTGCTGGCCGCGCTCCCGGCGTGGAACGGCGCTCCCGGCCCAGCACCCGCATCGCTGGCCGCGACGCTGTCGGCGGATCTGGTGGCCCGTTCCGGGGTCGGCGCCGCGCTGGCGCAGACCGAGGGCAGCCCGGGCTGGCTGCGCGCGGAGCTGGACCGCGCGTGGCGGCGCCACGGCGACGACCTGGCCGCCGGCCTGCGCGTCGCCGCGGACCGGCCCTCGCCGTCGCTGGCCGAGCTGGCGGGGCTGGACGTCCCGGCGGGCGTCGGAACGTGCACCGACGACCCGATACACCCGACGAAAGTCGCATCCGAGTGGGCCTCGACCCTGCCTCGAGCGTCTCTCGGCCGGACGACCCTCGCCGCGTTGGGCGCCGACCGCGAGTCACTGGGCCGCGCGACGGTGCTGGCCTTCCTCCGGGCGCGGCAAAAGCCGTGAAGGGCACCTTCAGGGCGTTTTAAGCCATGAAGGTGCCCTTCAGGACATCCAAAGCCATGAGGGGCACCTTCACGACATCGAAGTCGTGAAGGTGCCCCTCAGGGACATCGGGGGTGTGACTAGCCCTGCTGCTGGGCGGCGATGTGCTCGGCGACCGCGTCCGGGAGCGTGATGGTCAGCGGCGTCCGGACCGGCATCGGCGCGTCGCCCCGGTCGACGATCGTGCGGCGGACGATCTCCCGCAGCACCTCCACCGCCGCCGCGCCCTCCGACTGCGGACCGGCGATGACCCCGCGCAGCATCCAGCGCGGGCGGTCGACGCCGACGAAGCGCAGCGAGACGTCGCCGACGATGGCCGAGATCTCCAGGCCCCACACGCCGCGGCCGATGTTGACCTTGGCGCCGTCGGCCCGCAGCTGGTCGGCCAGCTCGCTGCTGACCTCCCGCCACAGCCCGCCGGTGCGCGGCGCGGCGTACGCGCTGACCGTGATCTGGCCCTGCTCGGTGACGACGTGCACGGCCCGCACACCGCTGGTCTCCGGGTCCATCTCGACCTGGACCTGCGACCCGTCGGGCACCGGCACCTTCACCGAGCCGAGGTCGATCCGCGGGACACCGTCGTCGTCGAAGTCCGCGACGTCGAACGGGCCGTCGGAGACGTCCGACAGCTCGGAGTCCTCGCTGTAGGACTCGTCCTCGATCGTGTCGTCGGCATCGGGCGCGGCGTGCCGTCCCGCGGACCCGCCCTCGGTCCGCCGCTTGCGTCCGAAAATCCCCACTACTGCTTCTCCGTTCCTTCCCCAGCCGCGAGCGCGTCTGCTCCCAGTGTGGCGTGTCCGCCCGTGGAGCCGTAGCCGCCCGCGCCCCGTTCGGTGGCGTCGAGCTCGGCGACCTCGACGAACTCGGCGTGCTCGACCCGCTGCACGACCAGCTGGGCGATGCGGTCGCCGCGCGCGAGCTTCACCGGGTGCACCGGGTCGTGGTTGATCAGGCAGACCTTGATCTCACCGCGGTAGCCCGCGTCGATCGTGCCCGGGGTGTTGACCACCGAGAGGCCGACCCGGGCGGCCAGGCCGGACCGGGGGTGGACGAACCCCGCGTACCCGGGCGGGAGCGCGATCGCGACGCCGGTGCCGACCACCCCGCGTTCCCCGGGTTGGAGCACGATATCCGAGGTCGTGACGAGATCGGCGCCCGCGTCGCCCGGTCGGGCGTAGGCGGGCAGCGGGACATCCGGGTCGAGCCGGGAGAGGAGTACCTGAACGCTGGACACGGGCGGCGAGATTACTCTCTACCCGTGGGTGAATCAGCGAAGACGGCCTCGACTGCCGCGGTCCGGCACTCCGAGCGGCTCTACGTCCCGTGGTGGGGCTGGCCGCTGCCGGTCCTGGGCGCGATCCTGCTGGCGGCCGAGATCGACCTCGGGTACCCGGGGATCCGGGCCTGGCTGCCGTACGTGATCGCGTTGCCGGTGGTGGTGGCGCTGCTGCTGTCGCTCGGCAAGTCCCGGGTCCGCGTCACCGGCGGCGACGAGCCGGAGCTGTGGGTCGGCGACGCCCACCTGCCGCTGCGCTACGTCGGCGAGGTGGAGGTCTTCGACAAGGACGCCAAGCGCAAAGCGCTCGGCCGCGACGGCGACCCCGCGGCCTACGTGCTGCACCGCGGCTGGGTCGGCCCGGCCGTGCGGATCCGGCTCACCGACCCCGCGGACCCGACGCCGTACTGGCTGTTCAGCACCCGGCACCCGAAGCGGGTCGCCGAGCTGCTCAAGGGCGCCTGAGCGCACGCCCCGGACATGTGGAAGGGGGCCGGCCTGCCGGCCGGCCCCCTTGTCCCCAGCGCGCTTCGAGCCCTCCCCTGTCCCTCAGGGCTCTCCGTCGCGTCTGTTCGTCCCCTGAACCCCTGGTCCGAGCTCCCGCACCTGTGTCAGGCGCAGTCGCGGCAGATCAGGCGTCCGCCGCTCTCCTCGGCCAGCCGGCTGCGGTGGTGCACCAGGAAGCACACGGAGCAGGTGAATTCATCCGCCTGCTTCGGCACCACCTTCACGGTCATGTCCTCACCGGAAAGCCCGGAGAGGTCGGCACCCGGCAGCTCGAAGTTCTCGGCGGTCGCGTCCTCGTCGACGTCGACGACGCCGGACTGGTTCTCGTTCCGCCGGGCCTTGAGCTCCTCCAACGAGTCTTCGGCCAGCTCGTCGGCTTCGCTGCGGCGCGGAGCGTCGTAGTCGGTAGCCATGTGTCCCTCACCCCTGCGATCAGCTTGTGTAGTCGTTTTCCCGGACCCGCGGGTGCGCCCGTGAGTCCGCCGTGCCGCTGGTCAACGTTCCAGGGCCCCTGTTTGTGCCCGACGGCCGGAGTGACCGAGGTCTCTCTCGTTTTGGGCCTCGTCCTGCGGCCGGAGCCCGGGAAGGGTAGCTCACGCCTTCGCGGCTTCTGCAACGAGTCAGACATTGCCGGGGAATCGTCACCCGACAGGGGGAACCCGCAGGTAAGACGCGTTGTCGTCCATTCGGGTTGCCCCCGGGTGGAGAACCTCACGAGGGGCCCGTGTCCGCTTGCCCCGGCCGACCCCCGCGTGGTGCGATCGCCGCACGGGGAAGGGCCCTGGGCGGCGCCCGGGACGCGGGAAACCGGTGGGGTGACCCGGGCCCGCGCACGCGGGCCGCAGCGCCTAGGCTGATCCGCCACGACGGTGCCGACGAGCTGCCGTCGGGTTCTGGGTTCGGGAAGGGACGGGCAGGTGGCGTCGGGGAACGGCATCGGGGACCGTGGGGCGCGGCCGTATCGCAGGCACAAGCCGCTGCCGGCGCTGATCGTCATCGGCGTGCTGGCGCTCGGCGCGATCATCGTGTGGATCAACGCCGCGGTCGGCAAGGGCGACGTCGACGAGGCCGTCCGGTGCGACCCGCCGGCCAGCCCACCACCGGGTGTCACGTTCGCCACACTCCCCCACAACGCCCTCGACGACCGCGCGCCGGTCCCGCCGGACAAGGTCCCGGTGACGGTGCTCAACGCGTCGAGCACCCGCGGCCAGGGCAGCATCACGACGACCGCGCTGCGCGAGCTCGGGTTCACCAACACCGGCGAGCCGGCCAACGACCCCGCCTACGAGAACCGCGAGGCGAAGTGCCGCGGCCAGATCCGCTTCGGCGAGAACGGCCTCACCGCGGCGCGCACGCTCACCCTCGTGGTGCCGTGCGCCGAGCTGGTCCAGGACAACCGCAAGGACACCAGCGTCGACCTCGTCACCGGCACGAACTTCGGCGACATCCGCCCGCGCGCCGAGGCCCGCCAGATCCTCACCCAGCTCGCCGAGTGGTCCAAGGCCCACCAGGGCGGCGGCGGCAACGAGCAGTCCGCGGGCGCCCAGGCCCCGGTCATCGACCAGACGCTGCTGGCCTCGGCCCGCGACGTCCAGTGCTGACCCCCTGACCCACCAGGCACGCAAGCCGACCACTCAGGCGCGAGCCGACCCTCCAGACACGCGAGCCGACCGCCCAGGTACGCGAGTCGTCCACCCAGGTGAGCGAGTCGTCCTCTCAATCACGCGTGTCGACCCTCCAGACACATGAGTCGACCCCTCAATCACGTGTCGTCCATCCAGGCACGCGAGTCGTCCGCCCGGGTACGCGTGTCGACCCTCCGATCAGACGCGATGCCGCTCCAATCACGCGAGATGCCTCCTCAGACACGCGTGATGCCCTCCCGATCACGCGTGCCGCCCCTCAGCGCCCGGCAACGGCCGTCTCAGGCCTCCGTCTCAGACGTCCGCGGCCCCGCACTCCCCCAGCACCTTCCGGAGCACCTCCGCGACCGACGGCGCCGCCGCGTACGTCGCGTCCGCGCCGAGATCCGGCGCCGCGCCCGGCAGCACGACAGCAGCGCCCGCCTCCGCCGCGATCAGCGCGCCCGCCGCCCAGTCCCAGCGGTGCAGCCCGTGCTCGGCGTAGGCGTCCAGCCAGCCCGCCGCGACCGCGCACAGGTCGAGTGACGCCGCCCCGTTGCGCCGGATGTCGCGGACCCGGCCCAGCAGCTCCGCCGCGAAGCGAGCCTGACGCGCCCGCCGCTCCGCCGAGTACGCGAACCCGGTGCCGACCAGTGTCAGCTCCAGCCGCGACGGCGCCGAGACGGCCAGCCGCCGCCCGTCGAGCCACGCGCCCTGCCCCCGGGCCGCCGACCAGACGCGGCCGCTCACCGGCTCGACCACGGCGCCGGCCACCGACACCCCGCCGATCTGCGCCGCCACCGACACCGCGAACCACGGCAGGCCGTAGAGGAAGTTGACCGTGCCGTCGATCGGGTCGACGACCCACGTGACGCCGTCGTCGCCCGCGGTCCCGCCGCCCTCCTCGCCCAGCACCGGCTCCCCGGGCCGCAGCTCGGCGAGCCGGGCGCGGACGAGCCGCTCCGACTCGTGGTCCACCGCGGTGACCACGTCGGTGTCGGCGGACTTGGTGTCCACGGCGACCGACCGGCCCGCCGCCATCCCGTCCCAGGCCTCGCGGACCAGCTCGGCGGCCTCCGTCGCGACCTGCACCGCGACGCTTTTCAGCAACGACTCGTCAACTCCCACGTCCGTCATGTCACCACATCCGGTTAAAGTCTCCGAGGCAGGCTTCTGAATCGTGCGAGAAGGGACCACGTCCGTGGTGGAGGCGACCCGCCGAGGTTTCGGCATCGACATCGGCGGCAGCGGGATCAAGGGCGCGCTGGTCGACCTGGACCGGGGGCAGCTCGTCGGCGACCGGATCCGGATCGAGACGCCCAAGCCGTCCACCCCCTCGGCGGTGGCGGACGTCGTCGCCGAGATCGTGGCCCAGGCCGGCTGGGACGGCCCGGTCGGCGTGACGCTGCCGGCCGTCGTGAAGAAGGGCGTCGCGCACACCGCGGCGAACATCGACAAGCAGTGGATCGGCACCGACGCCGACGCGCTGTTCGCCAAGCGACTCGGCGTCGGCGTCGACCAGGTCGCGATGCTCAACGACGCCGACGCGGCCGGCATGGCCGAGATCCGCTTCGGCGACCCGGTCGCGCGCACCGGCGTCACGGCGCTGCTCACCTTCGGCACCGGCATCGGCAGCGCGGTGTTCCAGGACGGCAAGCTCGTCCCGAACACCGAGTTCGGTCACCTGGAGATCGACGGCCACGACGCGGAGAAGCGCGCGGCCGCCTCGGTGAAGGACAACGAGGGCCTGACCTACCCCGAATGGTCCAAGCGGGTGCACCGTTATCTGACCGTGCTCGAGAACCTGATCTGGCCGGATCTGTTCATCGTCGGCGGCGGCGTCAGCAAGAAGGCCGAGAAATGGGTGCCGCTCCTGAACATCCGCACGCCGGTTCTGGTGGCGTCGCTGCAGAACAACGCCGGGATCGTCGGCGCCGCGGCCGCCGCGGCCGAGGGCATCCAGCACTAGACCGGACCGTGATCCGGGCGCGGAACGGGGTCCGATCCGGGCCCTCCGGCAGGCCGGAGGGTGATCGCTTCGCGACGCATGCGCGTACCGTCGTTACAATGGAACACGGCCCACGGCTGCGGAGGGCAAAACCGCAGGCCGAGGCGTGATCCCCGAATGTGAGGCAGCAGCGGCTCCGTGTCCGCTGCTCGTCATGATCGACCGCTGCGAAAGGGCGTAAGTGGCAGCCGCAAGAACCGCAACCCGAGGCGGGACGAAGACAGCGACCGCAGCCGGCGAGCCGGCCGAAGAGGCAGCCACCGGGACGGCGAAGCCAGCGGCGCGCAAGACCACCACTGCCAAGAAGGCTCCGGCCAAGAAGGCACCGGCGAAGAAGCCCGGGACCAAGGGCGAGGACGGCGAGCCCGACGGTCCCGAGGGCATCGAAGGCGAGCTCGACTCGCCGGACTTGTCGGACCTGGAAGAAGTTGAAGTCGAGGTCGACGTCGTCGACGAGACGGTCAGCGACACGCCGGACGCCGATGACGACGATGACGACGAGGAATCCGACGAGGAGACCCCGGCGCAGCGCCGTCGCGGCGCGGCCGCCGACAAGGCGGCCGCGGCCAAGAGCCCCGACAACCCGGACTTCGTCTGGGACGAGGAGGAGTCGGAGGCCCTGCGCCAGGCGCGCAAGGACGCCGAGCTCACCGCGTCGGCCGACTCCGTGCGTGCCTACCTCAAGCAGATCGGCAAGGTCGCGCTGCTGAACGCGGAGGAGGAGGTGGAGCTGGCCAAGCGGATCGAGGCCGGGCTCTACGCCGCCGAGCGCGTGCGCACCGCCGAGGAAGAGGGCGAAAAGCTCGTCACGCAGATGCGCCGCGATCTCAAGTGGATCGTGCGCGACGGCGAGCGCGCCAAGAACCACCTGCTCGAGGCGAACCTCCGGCTCGTGGTGTCGCTGGCCAAGCGCTACACCGGCCGCGGCATGGCGTTCCTGGACCTGATCCAGGAGGGCAACCTCGGCCTGATCCGCGCGGTGGAGAAGTTCGACTACACCAAGGGCTACAAGTTCTCGACGTACGCCACGTGGTGGATCCGCCAGGCGATCACCCGCGCGATGGCCGACCAGGCCCGCACCATCCGCATCCCGGTGCACATGGTCGAGGTCATCAACAAGCTCGGCCGTATACAGCGTGAGCTGCTCCAGGACCTCGGCCGCGAGCCGACCCCGGAAGAGCTGGCCAAGGAAATGGACATCTCCCCGGAGAAGGTCCTGGAGATCCAGCAGTACGCGCGTGAGCCGATCTCGCTCGACCAGACCATCGGCGACGAGGGCGACTCCCAGCTCGGTGACTTCATCGAAGACTCCGAAGCGGTCGTCGCGGTCGACGCGGTGTCGTTCACGCTGCTGCAGGACCAGCTCCAGTCGGTGCTGCAGACGCTGTCCGAGCGCGAGGCGGGCGTGGTCCGGCTGCGCTTCGGCCTCACGGACGGCCAGCCGCGCACGCTCGACGAGATCGGCCAGGTGTACGGGGTGACCCGTGAGCGCATCCGGCAGATCGAGTCGAAGACGATGTCGAAGCTGCGTCACCCGTCGCGGTCCCAGGTGCTGCGCGACTACCTGGACTGATTTTTCTTCGGTACCAAAGAAGAACCCCGCCACGATCGTGGCGGGGTTCTTCTTTTTCCGGGAGGGTGGCAAGGAGATCATTTTCCTTCCTGAGGAGCCTCCATTGCAGATCGGCATCGGATTGCCGAACCAGGTCCGGGACATGCGCCCGGGCCTCCTTCCCGGCTGGGCCGCGCGCGCCGAGGCCGCCGGGTTCTCGACGCTCGGCACGGTCGGCCGGATCGCCTACCCCGGCGTGATGGACACCGTCGCGCTGGCCGCCGCGGCCGGCGCCACGTCACGGATCGGCCTGCTCAGCAACGTCCTGCTCGGCACCGTGTGGCCGCCCGTGTTGCTGGCGAAGGAGATCGCCGGGATCGACGGCGTCTCCGGCGGCCGCGTCACCCTCGGCATCGGGATCGGCGGCCGGCCGGACGACTTCGTGGCCGACGGGCTCGGCCCCAAGGGGCTCGGCAAGCGGATCGACGCCGACCTCGAGGTCTACCGGGACGTCTGGAACGGCAAGCCGGTCGGCGGCGGTGACAACCCGGCGGTGCCGCCCGGCACCCGCGAGGTGCCGCTGCTGTTCGGCGGGTTCGCGCCGAACGCCCTGGCCCGCATGGCGAAGTGGGGCCAGGGTTACGTCGGCGGCTCGATGCCGCCGGCGATGGTCGCCGACGCGTTCGGCAAGGCCCGCGAGGCCTGGCGTGAAGGCGGCCGCGAGGGCGAGCCGCGGCTCGTCGCGATCGTCTACTTCGCACTCGGCGAGCCGGACACCGGACGCGAGAAGGTCGGCGACTACTACAGCAACATGGGCGAGATGGCCAAGGTCGTCGTGGACAACGTCCGCACGACGCCGGAAACCGTGCGGACAGCGGTGCGGGAGTTCGCCGATCTCGGCGCGGACGAGCTGATCTTCAACCCGGCCACCGACGAGATCGACGACGTCGAACGGCTCGCCGAAATCGTGCTGTGACGCCGTTTCAGGCCCGGCCGGTGAGTGCCGTCCACGGGACGTGCACCGTGACGCGTTCGCGCAGCTGCTCGTTGAGCAGCCACAGCTCGCCCGTCGCCGGCCAGTAGGACAGGTTCTGGCTGTTCACCGGCGCCTGCCCGGGCAACCTCGACGTCGAGACGCCGCCGACCCCGCCGTGCAGGCACGACGGGTGGTCGCCGGCCACTCCGGCGTACTCCGGGCAGACGCCGGTGAGCACGAAGTAGCCGCCCCGGGACACCGCGCCCTGCATCCCCCACACCGGTGACGAGAACCCTTCTTTCGCGTGCACCAGGCCGTCGGCCGCCGTCGCGAGGCGTCCCGTGGTGGCGTCGAACGGCCAGCGCAGGATCCGGCCGCCCGCCGCCGCCGGGACGTGCTCGGCGGTGACGAACGTGGAATCGCTGTGGTCGAAGGAAAGCGTCGAGAGGCAGGGGCGCGCGCCGGTCGCCGTCGTGCAGGCGCCGCCGCCGGGATACCAGTACGCGCCGACCTGCGGCATCGCGTAGTCGTAGTAGGCGGCGTGGTACTTGCCGTCGGTGCCGAGCCCGACCGTCGCCGAGCTGTCGTCGACCTTCCAGAAGTGCGTCGTGTCGAAGACGCGGATCAGGCCGCCGGTGGTCGCCACGAAGAGCAGGTTGCCGGCCCAGGTGATGCCGTGCCCGTGCCCGGCCACCACGGCGAAGTTCGTGTCGGACGTCGGTTCCACGAGCAGGACGTGCCGGTAGCCGTGGCCGTTGGCGTCCACAAAGGACAGTCGGACCATGGTGTCGCCGGTGGTGTGCCACGACGTCGCGACGACGCGCTTGCCGCCGAAGGTCCCGGTCACCGGGTCGGCGTCACCGGAGCCGGTGAGGCCCTGCGGGATCCAGTCGTTGGTCTTGTCGTCGTTCGCGTCCTCCCAGCAGAAGCCCGCCGGTTTGAGGGTGGCCGCGAGGTAGGTGCCGTGGCAGAGCGGGCGGGCCTTGCGGTTGGTGTCGCCGAGCAGCGCCGGGAGCCCCTGCGGCGGGAGCTTCTTGTCCAGGGCGGCGATCCGGGCGCCGTAGGTGGCGAAGGTGTCGCCGGTGGTGAGCCGGTAGCCGTCGACGGTCGCCGCGTCGAGGCGGGGGAAGCTCGCGGCGGCCTGGGCGGCCGTCGTCGTCGTGAGGCCGAGCAGCAGGACGGTCACCAGGCCGATCAGGAATCGCATGCCGGGCAGGGTGCCGGGCGGGCGTACACGTCCCGTACAACTCAGGGGACGGCCAGGCCGCGCTCCCGCAGCGACTGCTCGACGCGCAGGCGTTCGATCTCGCGGTCCATGCCCTCGGGCAGCTCGGCGAGCCGGTGCGGGACGCCGATCTGGCGGCAGGCCTGGGTGAGCAGCTCGTCGTAGGCCTGGCGGGTGCCGTACCGCCGCGCGGCCGGGGTGCCGGACGGGTAGTCGACGAGCAGCCGGTGCACCCGGCGCAGGTCCGCGGCGACCCGTTCGATCGGCGGCCCCTGGGGCGCCGGCTGCCGCTTCTCCCGCAGCCGGCGCACCACGCCGGGGAGGCGCAGGGCGCACCAGAAGAGCACCGTGGGAGCGATGCAGACCACGGCGAACAGGATCAGATTCGCGAGGACGCCTCCGGCGCCGGCCATGCCCTCATCGTAAGCCCGCCCGGAAGGCCGGGCGAAGCAAATTTCCGTACCGGAACGGCCGACACGCGTACCCAGCCGGACGACACGCGTACCCAGCCGGACGACTCGCGTACCTGGAGAGTCGGCTCGCGTGCCTGAAAGGTCGGCTCGCGTGATCAGAACGCCAACTCGCGTGATTGGGGGGTCAACTCGCGTGTTTGGAGGGTCGACACGGTCGCTGCGGCCGTGTTGACCCTCCAATCACGTGTGTCGGCTTCCCAGTCACGCGAGTTGGCTTCTCCGTCACGGGTTACGGGAGGTCCAGGGTGGCCGGGGGTGTCTCTTCGGTGAGCCAGAGAACTCCCGCGGGCGGGAGCTGGAGGATCGCCGAGGCCGGCTGGCCGTGCCAGGGTGAGTCGGTGGCCTCGACGAGACCGAGGTTGCCGACGCCCGAGCCGCCGTAGATCTCGGCGTCGGTGTTGACCACCTCGCGCCAGCGGCCCGCGGACGGCAGGCCGACCCGGTAGTCGTGGTGCGGGACGCCGGCGAAGTTGGCGACGCATGCCAGCCGCGAGCCGTCGGCGCCGATGCGCAGGAAGCTCAGGACGTTGCCGCTGGAGTCGTTGGCGTCGATCCAGGCGAAGCCCTCCGGCGAGGTGTCCTGGCTGAACAGCGCCGGCGTCGACTTGTACACCGAGTTCAGCGCCCGCAGCAGGTCCTGGACGCCGCGGTGCAGCGGCTCGTCCAGCAGGTGCCAGTCGAGCGACCGCTCCTCCGACCACTCGGACGGCTGGCCGAACTCGCCGCCCATGAACAGCAGCTGCTTGCCCGGGTGCGCCCACATGAACGCCAGCAGCGAGCGCAGCCCGGCCGCCTTGTTCCAGGCGTCACCCGGCATGCGGCCCCACAGGGATCCCTTGCCGTGCACCACTTCGTCGTGCGAAAGCGGCAGGACGAAGTTCTCGCTCCAGGCGTACACCAGCGAGAACGTCATCTCGTTGTGGTGGTAGGCGCGGTGGATCGGCTCGTGGGACAGGTAGCGGAGCGTGTCGTGCATCCACCCCATGTTCCACTTGAACCCGAACCCGAGACCGCCCAGGTGAGTCGGGCGGGTGACGCCCGGCCACGCGGTCGACTCCTCGGCCACCATCACGATGCCCGGGTGTCGCTTGTAGACGGTCGCGTTCAGCTCCTGCAGGAACCGCACCGCGTCGAGGTTTTCCCGGCCGCCGTACTGGTTCGGCAGCCACTCCCCTTCCTTGCGGGAGTAGTCGAGGTAGAGCATCGACGCCACCGCGTCGACGCGCAGGCCGTCGAGGTGGAACTCCTCGATCCAGAACAGCGCGTTGGCGACGAGGAAGTTGCGGACCTCGTTGCGGCCGAAGTCGAACACGAGCGTGCCCCAGTCGGGCTGCTCGCCGCGGCGCGGGTCCGCGTGCTCGTAGAGCGCGGTGCCGTCGAACTTCGCCAGCGCCCAGATGTCCTTCGGGAAGTGCGCGGGCACCCAGTCGACCAGCACGCCGATCCCCCGCTGGTGCAGGCGGTCGACGAAGTAGCGGAAGTCGTCGGGCGAGCCGAAGCGGGACGTCGGCGCGTAGTACGACGTCACCTGGTAGCCCCACGAGCCGCCGAACGGGTGCTCCGAGACCGGCAGCAGCTCGACGTGCGTGAAGCCGGTCTCGAGGACGTAGTCGCCGAGCTGGTCGGCCAGCTCGCGGTAGTCCAGGCCGGGGCGCCACGAGCCGAGGTGGACCTCGTAGACGCTCATCGGCGCCGCGGCCCACTGGGTCGCCTCGCGCTGCGCGACCCACTCGTCGTCTTCCCAGCTGTAGGCCGAGCGCGTGACGACCGACGCCGTCGCGGGCGGCAGCTCGGTGCCGAACGCCATCGGGTCGGCCTTCTCCTGCCAGTTCCCGTCGGCGCCGAGGATCCGGAACTTGTAGCAGGTGCCGGCCCCGACACCGGGCACGAACAGCTCCCAGATCCCGGACGAGCCGAGCGAGCGCATGGCGTGCCCGCGCCCGTCCCATCCGTTGAAGTCGCCGATCACGCGGATGCCGCGGGCGTTCGGCGCCCAGACCGCGAACGACGTGCCCTCGACGGCACCGCCGGGCGTGTCGTAGGAGCGCAGGTGCGCGCCGAGCGCTTCCCAGAGCCGCTCGTGGCGTCCTTCGCCGATCAGGTGCAGGTCCAGCTCGCCGACCGTGGGCAGCCAGCGGTACGGGTCGTCCGCGGTGACGCTGTGGCCGTCGTACTCGACCTCCAGCCGGTAGTCGCCGGGGTGCTCCGGGACGGCGGCGGCGAACAGCGCGTCGATCACCGGCTCCATCGGGTACCGGTGCTCACCCACGATCAGCGCGACGGCCTTGGCCCCGGGCAGCAGCGCCCGCGCCGCGAACCCCTTGCCCACGGCGTGCACGCCCAGCACCGAGTGCGGGTCGTGGTGCGAGCCGGCCAGCAGCCGGTCGATGTCGGCGGCCGGCGGGGCCGCGTCCGGGAGGTTCTCCGGTACCGCGTTCACGATCCTCACCCATCTCCCCGCATGATCCGGGCGATCGAGGCGAGCGGGACGCCCAGCCAGTCGGGCCGGTTCGCGTGCTCGTAGCTCACTTCGTAGATCGCCTTGTCCAGTTCGAACGCGCGCAGCAGCTCGCGCTGGTCGCGGGGGTCGGCCGCGACCGCGGCGTACCCCTCGCAGAACGCCGTGCGGTTGCGGTCCGACCACTCCTGCGCCCGCTCGACGAGCTCCGGGTCGTCCGGCTGCCCGACCAGCATCTGCTGGGCGGCGTAGTCGAACGACCTCAGCATGCCCGCCACGTCGCGCAACGGCGACCGGAGCGCGTGCCGCTCCTCGACCGGGGCCGCGGGCTCGCCCTCGAAGTCGATGAGCAGCCAGCCGGTGACCGTCCGCAGCACCTGGCCCAGGTGCAGGTCACCGTGGATCGGCTGCATCGAGACCGAGTCGGCGGGCAGCGCCCGGAGCGTCTCGAACGACGCCCGCAGCGCCGGCGCGTGCTCGGCCAGCTCCGGGACGCGTCCGGCGACGGTGTCGAGCCGCGCGATCATCGCCTTCATCGTGCGGTCCAGCTCGTCGGCGTCGACACCTTCGGTGCCGAGCGCCTCGGCCAGGTCCGCGTGCACCTCGGCGACCGCGCGGCCCAGCCGCTCGGCCTCGCCGGCGAAGTCGCCGCCGACCTCCTCGGCGTGCCGCTCCGGGCCGGCCATCAGGTCGCGGACGCTGGTGGTGGCCATCGCCCAGCCGTCGACGGCGTCCGGGATGAACTGCTGGAGCATGCCGACCGTGGTCGGCTCGCCGTCCAGGTCGCCGGTGATCGAGCCGAGCGGCTGCGCGATGTGCTTGCTGCCGACCTTCTGCAGCGCGCGGTGCAGCACCAGGTCCTTGTTCTGGCCCGGGGTCAGCTTGCGGAACAGCTTGAGGATGTACTGGCCGCCGTAGACCAGCGAGGTGTTGCTCTGCTCCGACGAGATGGGCCGGGCGCGCAGCCCGGTGTCCAGCTCGACGCCGGGCTCGTGCTCGAAGCCGAGCACACCGACGTGCCCCTCGCTCGCCATCAGGTCCAGCAGCACCCCGGTGAGGTCCGCGTCCGCGGACGCCTCGTACGCGCTCAGCTCGCCGCCGGAGACGATCCAGCTGCCGCTCGCGATCTCCGGCGGGTGCGTCCGGCGGCCCACGAGCAGCTGGTAGGGCTCGCGCCGGTCGTCCTGGGTCACCTCCACCACGACGTGCAGCAGCTGGGGGTCACCCTCGACCAGCTCGGTCACGCCGAGTGCACGGACACCGGTCACCGGCCGGTCCTTGCCGGCGAACCAGCGTTGTTCGGGCAGCCATCGGGCCAGATCGCCGGTCAGTGCGTCGACCAGCTCACTGGTCTCGGACACGGAACTCACCTCGCTTCGCCTTCGTCTCCCGGGGTCGTCAGCTGGAACCAGTAGAAGCCGTGGCCCGGCAGCGTCAGCAGGTAGGACAGCTCCCCGATGCCGGGGAAGCGCACGCCGCCGGTCAGCTCGACCGGGACGCACCCGCGGTGCGCCGAGAGGTCCAGCTCCACCGGCTGCGGGAACCGGGAGAGGTTGTTGACGCAGAGCACCACGTCCTCCCCGCCGTCCGGGCGCCGCCACTGGCGCTTGTAGGCCAGCACGCTCGGGTTGGAGCCGCCGAGGTCGACGAACTCGCCCTGCGCGAAGGCGTGGTGCTGCTTGCGCACCTCGATCATCCGGCGGGTCCAGTTGAGCAGGGAGGATTCGTTGTTGGACTGCGCTTCGACGTTCAGGCCCTGGTAGCCGTAGACCGGGTCCATGATCACCGGCAGGTAGATCCGGCCCGGGTCGCAGGCGGAGAACCCGGCGTTGCGGTCCGGGGTCCACTGCATGGGTGTGCGCACCGCGTCGCGGTCACCGAGCCAGATGTTGTCTCCCATGCCGATCTCGTCACCGTAGTACAGAACGGGCGAGCCCGGGAGGGAGAGCAGCATCGCGGTGAAGAGCTCCTGCTGGTTGCGGTCGTTCTCCAGCAGCGGCGCGAGGCGGCGGCGGATGCCGATGTTCGCCTTCATGCGCGGGTCCTTGGCGTACTCCGCGTACATGTAGTCGCGCTCTTCGTCACTGACCATCTCGAGGGTCAGCTCGTCGTGGTTGCGCAGGAAGATGCCCCACTGCGTGCCGTCGGGGATCTGCGGGGTCTGGACGAGGATCTCCGAGATCGGGAACCGCGACTCGCGGCGCACGGCCATGAAGATCCGCGGCATCAGCGGGAAGTGGAACGCCATGTGGCACTCGTCGCCGCCGACCGCCGGGTCGCCAAAGTACTCGACGACGTCCGAAGGCCACTGGTTCGCCTCGGCCAGCAGGATCCGGCCGGGGTACTCGTCGTCGACGACCTTGCGGCAGCGCTTGAGGAACTCGTGCGTGCGCGGCAGGTTCTCGCAGTTGGTGCCCTCCTGCTCGAACAGGTACGGCACGGCGTCGAGGCGGAACCCGTCGATGCCCAGGTCGAGCCAGAAGCGCAGGGTGTCGATCATCGCGTTCTGGACGTCGGGGTTCTCGAAGTTGAGGTCCGGCTGGTGGGAGAAGAACCGGTGCCAGTAGAACTGCCCGCGCACCGGGTCGTAGGTCCAGTTGGACGATTCGGTGTCGACGAAGATGATCCGCGCGTCGGCGTAGCGGGAGTCGTCGTCGCTCCACACGTAGTAGTCGCCGTACGGGCCGTCCGGGTCCTGGCGGGACTGCTGGAACCACGGGTGCGCGTCCGAGGTGTGGTTGAGCACCAGGTCGGTGATCACCCGGATGCCGCGCCGGTGCGCCTCGTTCAGCAGGAAGACGAAGTCCTCGACGCTGCCGAACTCCGGCAGCACCGCCCGGAAGTCGCTGATGTCGTAGCCGCCGTCGCGCAGCGGCGACGCGTAGAACGGCGGCAGCCACAGGCAGTCGATGCCGAGCCACGCCAGGTAGTCCAGCCGGCCGGCCAGGCCGCGCAGGTCGCCGGTGCCGTCGCCGTTCGAGTCGGCGAACGCGCGCACCAGCACCTCGTAGAACACCGCGCCCTTGAACCACTCCGGGTTGCTGGGCGCCTGCTGCGCCGAGCGGAAGTCCTCGGCCTGGGGTTCGACGAGCATCCCGTCGGCCGTCATCGCCTCACCGGTGTGCGGCACACCCTCGAGCCCGAGTGCCGCGTCGGGGCGGGCTTCCTCCGCCATGTGTTCCACCTCAGTCCCTCGATCCGTTCCTTCCCTGCTACCCGGCCAGCCGCCGCCGGACCGACACCACGTGGGCCACGGCCCGCCACGGTTCGAGCCGGACGAAGTTGGCCTGGCCCCAGTCCCACGTGTCACCGGTGACCTCGTCGTGCGCGATCAGCCGCTCGTGCGCTTCGAAGCCGAGCGCGCCCGTGTCGAGCCACAACGTGCCCTCCTGCGGCCCGTACGGGTCGAGGGTCACGACGGTGACCACCGTGTCACCGGTGGCCGGGTCCTGTTTGGAGTAGGCCAGCAGCGCGTCGTTGTCGACGTGGTGGAAGTGCAGGGTGCGCATCTGCTGCAGCGCCGGGTGCGCGCGGCGGACGGCGTTCAGCTTCGCGATCCACGGCTCCAGCGACCGGCCCTCGGCGAGGGCGCGGTCGAAGTCGCGCGGGCGCAGCTGGTACTTCTCGGAGTCGAGGTACTCCTCGCTGCCGTCGCGGACCGGGACGTGCTCGAACAGCTCGTAACCCGAGTAGACGCCCCACGTCGGCGCGATCGTCGCGGCGAGCGCGGCCCGCAGCGCGAACATGCCGGGGCCGCCGCGCTGCAGCGACTCGTGGAGGATGTCCGGGGTGTTGACGAACAGGTTCGGCCGGCCCTCGTTCCAGTGGTCCCGCAGGTCCACGGCGAAGTCGATCAGCTCCTGCTTGCCGGTCCGCCAGGTGAAGTACGTGTAGCTCTGGGTGAAGCCGAGCCGGGCCAGGCCCCACAGCCGCGCCGGGCGGGTGAACGCCTCGGCCAGGAACAGGACGTCCGGGTGGGCGTCCTTCACCGACTGGATCAGCCAGGCCCAGAAGTCCGGCGGCTTGGTGTGCGGGTTGTCGACCCGGAAGATCTTGACCCCGTGGTCGACCCAGACGTTGACGACCCGCAGCATCTCCTCGTAGACGGCCTTGGGGTCGTTGTCGAAGTTGATCGGGTAGATGTCCTGGTACTTCTTCGGCGGGTTCTCCGCGTACGCGATCGAGCCGTCCGGCCGGGTGGTGAAGAACTCCGGGCTCTTGAGGACCCACGGGTGATCCGGCGCGGCCTGCAGCGCGAAGTCGAGCGCCACCTCCATGCCGAGCTCCTCGGACCGGGCCACGAAGGCGTCAAAGTCGTCGAAGGTGCCCAGCTCCGGGTGGATGGCGTCGTGGCCGCCCTCGTCGGCGCCGATCGCCCACGGCGAGCCGACGTCGTCCGGGGTGGCGTCGAGGGTGTTGTTGGGGCCCTTGCGGTTCACCCGGCCGATCGGGTGGATCGGCGGGAGGTAGACGATGTCGAAGCCCATCTTCGCGACCCGGTCGAGCGCGGCCGCGGCGGTGGTGAACGTGCCGTGCACGGCCTTGCCCTCGGTGTCGAGGCCGCCGGTGGAACGCGGGAACAGCTCGTACCAGGACCCGAAGGCGGCGCGCTTGCGGTCGACCCACAGCTTGAGCGGCTTGCCCTTGGTGATCAGCTCGCGCACCGGGAACTCGTGCATCAGCTGGCGGATCTCCGGCGACAGCGCGGGCCCGACGCGCTCGGCGAGGCTCAGCTCTTCGTTGCGCAGCGCGACGACCGCGCCGGTGAGGAGCGCTTTCTCGGCCCGGCGGTCCGGGCGGCGGGAGACGCGCTCCAGCAGCCGGGCGCCGTTCTCGATGTCGTTGGCCAGGTCCTCGGGCCCCTGCCCGGCGGCGACCTTCACCTCGACGGCGTGCTCCCACGTCGCCCAGGGATCGCTCCACGCGTCGATCCGGTAGGTCCAGAGCCCGGTCGTGTCGGGGACGATCACCGCGGCGAACTCGTCCGGGTGGTCGGGTCCGCGGGGCACCATCCGCGCCTGGCGCGTCAGGCGGTCGCCGGGACCGCGCCACGCGACGGTGGCCGCGACGGCGTCGTGGCCCTCGCGCCAGACCGTCGCGGTGACGGGAATGTGCTCCCCCACAACGGCTTTGGCCGGAAACCGGCCACAGCTCACGCTGGGGGAGACGTCGTCGATACCGAGCCGGCCGGTCATGGGCAACGCCCCTCGATCTATGGGTGTGGACTCAGGCGTCGTCAGTCTGCCCGACTCGATCACGCACGATCGAGGCAGGTCTCCCTTGTCCAGTACCCAGACTCGTTCGAGTGAAACGCTTTCCCGGCAAAGGTTCCGGGCAAGGTTCCCGGCGGATGTCCGGCGGGTTACGGCCGGACGGCGGTACGCGTCAGTAGGTTTCGGCCGGGGGCTCCGCCGCCAGGCGCGGGGCGCGCAGCAGGAGCAGCGAGCGCGACTGCAGCGTCACCCGGCTCTTCGGCTCCAGCGGGCCCGGGTGCGCCGGGCTGCCGTCGCCGGTGCTCGTGTCGAGGGTCGGCTTGAACGTCTCGCCGTACTCGCGGCCGGGCAGCACGACCTCGGTGGTCTCGTCGCCCGCGTGCAGCCACAGCAGCCACGAGTGGTCGGGCACCAGGGCACCCTCGCGGTTGCGGGCCTGGCTGTTCGAGCCGTCGATCCACATGCCGAGCGTGCGGCGGTCGGCGAACCAGTCGCTCTCGCCGAACTCCTCGCCGTCGGGGCGGAACCAGACCAGGTCCGGCTTGCCGGTCGGCGTGGTCCGGCCTTCGAAGAACTCCGGCTGCCGCAGCGCCGGGCTGTTGGCGCGCAGCCGGACGACGCGGCGGGCGAACGCGAGCATGGCGTCGGCCTCGATCGCTTGGGGTCCCTCGGGGGTCCAGTCGAACCAGGACGTCTCGTCGTCGACGCAGTAGGCGTTGTTGTTGCCGTGCTGGGTGCGCCAGAACTCGTCACCCGCGGTGAGCATCGGGGTGCCGGTGGACAGCAGCAGCGTCGCGAACAGGTTGCGCGCCTGCCGGGTCCGCAGGGCGCGGATCTCCGCGTCGCCCGTCTCGCCCTCCGCGCCGTGGTTCCACGAGCGGTTGTCGTTGGTGCCGTCGCGGTTGTCCTCGCCGTTGGCCTCGTTGTGCTTTTCGTTGTAGGACACCAGGTCCCGCAGCGTGAAGCCGTCGTGGGCGGTGATGAAGTTGATCGACTGCCACGGGCGGCGCAGGTTGTGGTCGTACAGGTCCGACGAACCGGACAGCCGGTAGGCCAGGTCGCGGACGCCGGTGGCGCCGCGCCAGAAGTCGCGGATCGTGTCGCGGTAGCGGCCGTTCCACTCCGCCCACTGGGCGCCGAAGCCGCCGACGCGGTAACCCTCGCCGGTCGCGTCCCACGGCTCGGCGATCAGCTTGCAGCGCGAGAGCACCGGGTCGGTGGTGATCGCCGTGAGCAGCGTCGAGGCGGCGTCGAACGCGCCGCCGCGCGGCCGGCCGAGGGTGCTGGCCAGGTCGAACCGGAAGCCGTCGACGCCGAGCTCCTGCGTCCAGTAGCGCAGCGAGTCGGTGACCAGCCGGACCACGGTCGGCGAGCCGGCCTCGAGGGTGTTGCCGCAGCCGGTGATGTCGGCCATGTGCCCGCGGTCGGTGTGCAGGTAGTAGACCGGCGCGTTGAGGCCGCGGAAGCTCAGCGTCGGCCCGTCCGGCCCGCCCTCGCAGGTGTGGTTGAACACGACGTCGACGATGACCTCGATGCCGGCCGCGTGCAGTGCCGCCACCATCAGCCGGAACTCCTCGACCTCGTGGCCGGGCTCGCTGGCGTAGGCGGCGTGCGGCGCGAAGAAGCCGAGCGGCGAGTACCCCCAGTAGTTGTGCCGGCCGCCGCGGACCAGGGCCGGCTCGTCGAGGAACGAGTGCACCGGCAGCAGCTCCACCGACGTGACGCCGAGCCGGGTCAGGTACTCGATGGCCACCGGGTGGGCCAGGCCGAGGTAGGTGCCGCGCAACGCCTCGGGGATGAACGGGTGCTGCTGGGTGAAGCCCTTGACGTGCAGCTCGTAGATCACCGCCTCCTCGAACGGCACCTCCGGGTGGGCCCCGGTGTCCGGGCCGCCGGGCGAGGTGACGACCGAGAGCGGCACGCTGCCCAGTGAGTCCACTGTGGACATCGGACCGCGGTCCGGGTCGCCGGTGAAGCCCTGCGCGGCGGTCAGGTCGGTGAGACCGCCGGTGATCTGCCGGGCGTACGGGTCGAGCAGCAGCTTGTGCGGGTTGCAGCGCAGGCCGCGGGCGGGGTCGTAGGGACCGTGGATCCGGTAGCCGTAGCGCTGGCCGGGGGTCACCCCGGGCACCAGGCCGTGCCAGACGCCGAAGGTGCGCTCGGTGAGCGCGATCCGGCGTTCGGACCCGTCGGCGTCGATCAGGCACAGGTCGACGGCGTCCGCGACGGCCGAGGTGATGGCGAACCGGACCCCGCCCGCCTCCGGGTGGGCGCCGAGCGGGAACGGGCGTCCGGCGAGGACGTGGTCGGCGGAGGGTCGGGTAGCCATTCCTGAATCGTCCCAGATCGAGGCCCGGGTGCGCGCGCTCGGCGGTGCGCAACCACGGAAAACCGCGGTCAGGGCCCTGGTCGCCGAAGTCCGTGAAGGCCACATTGAGGGACTCTGAGTCCCTCGATGTGGCCTTCACGGACATTCAGGGTGCCGTGTCCGCCAGCACGAAGGTCTCCGGAGGCAGGTGCGCGGCGCCACCGTCCACGGTGGCCTCGCCCCAGCTGAGCAGCTCCTTCGTGGCCCCGAGCGGGAGCGTGACGTCGCCCGGGCCGAAGTTGCAGGCCAGCCGCAGCCCGCCGCGGTGCAGCACCAGCCAGGAGCTGTCCGGGGCGGCGTCGATGCGCAGGTCCGGCGTCCACGGGTCGGCCAGTTCGGGCCGCTCGCGGCGCAGCCGGATCAGCGTCCGGTACAGCTCGAGCATCTCCCGGTGGCCGGGGCGCTCGACCTCGGCCCAGTCGAGTCGCGAGCGCTCGACCGTCGCCGGGTCCATCGGATCGGGGACGTCGGACTCGCCCCAGCCGTGCCGGGCGAACTCGCGACGGCGGCCGGTGCGCACCGCCTCGGCCAGCTCCGGGTCCGGGAAGGAGGCGAAGAACTGCCACGGCGTGCTCGCCGCCCACTCCTCCCCCATGAACACCATCGGCGTGAACGGCGAGCAGAACAGGATCGCCGCGCCGCACGCCAGCCGGCCTTGCGACACCGTGGCCGAGAGCCGGTCGCCCGTCGCGCGGTTGCCGATCTGGTCGTGGTCCTGCAGGTAGGCGAGGAAGCGGTGGCCCGGCACGGTCCGGGTGTCCACCGGGCGGCCGTGCGTCCGCTCCCGGAACGACGACCAGGTGCCGGCGTGGAAGAACACCCCGCGCAGCACCCGCTCGATCGCGTCCCGCGCGGCGAAGTCGGCGTAATAACCGGAGTCCTCGCCGGTCAGCTTGACGTGCATCGCGTGGTGGAAGTCGTCCGACCACTGGGCGTGCAGGCCGTACCCGCCACGCTCGCGGGGCGTCACCAGCTTCGGGTCGTTCAGGTCGGACTCGGCGATCAGCGTCAGCGGCCGGTTCAGCCCCGCCGACAGCGTCTCGACCTCGACGGCCAGCTGTTCGAGCAGGTGGGTGGCGCGCCGGTCGAGCAGCGCGTGCACGGCGTCCAGGCGCAGGGCGTCGACGTGGAAGTCGCGGAACCAGGCCAGCGCGTTGTCGACGACGTAGCGGCGGACCTCGTCCGAACCCGGCCCGTCGAGGTTGAGGCCGGGACCCCAGTCGTTCTGGCCGGCGAAGTACGGCCCGAACCGGTCGAGGTAGGCCCCCGACGGCCCGAGGTGGTTGTAGACGACGTCGAGCACGACGGCCAGGCCGCGCGCGTGGGCGGCGTCGACGAACCGCTTGAACCCGTCCGGCCCGCCGTAGGGCTCGTGGACCGCGCCCCAGAGGACGCCGTCGTACCCCCAGCCCGCGGTGCCGTCGAAGGAGTTCACCGGCAGCACCTCGACGTGGGTGATCCCCAGCTCCACCAGGTGGTCGAGCCGGTCGATGGCCGCGTCGAAGGTGCCGCCGGGGGTGAACGTGCCGATGTGCAGCTCGTAGACGACGCCGCCGGCGAGCTGACGCCCGTGCCAGGCGTCGTCGGTCCACTCGAACTCCGCGTGGTCGTAGACGCGGGACTCCTTGTGCACGCCGTGCGGCTGCCACCGCGAGCGCGGGTCCGGCAGCGGCTCGCCCGAGTCGCCGATCAGGAAGGCGTAGTTGATCCCCTCGGCCTCGGCGGACCACCAGCCGCCGTCGCCGCGGGTCATCTCGTGCACGTCGGCGTCGACCTGGACGCGGACGCGCTCCGCCGACGGGGCCCACACGGTGAACGTCATGCGTCTCCTCGCACCAGCAACACGACGGGGTAGCGGTCGAACAGCGTGGCCACGTCCGGAGTGGCGTCGCGGCCGGTCAGGACGTCCGTCCAGACGCCGTCGGGCAGCGGCAGCACGGTGTCGCGCCAGCCGCCGGCCTTTTCGAGGCCGATCGGCAGCCGGGTCACGGCGACGACCAGGCCGGGGCCGCGGTTGTAGGCCAGCACGTGGTCCGCGGCGACACCCTCGGCGCGCAGCGGGCGGTAGCCGTGGAACAGCGTGGGGTGCTCCTGGCGCAGCTTCAGCGCCTTGTGCGTCACCAGCAGCTTCGCGGCGCCCGAGGCGTCGATCTCCGGCTGCTCGCCCTCGATGACACGGGCGAGGATCTCGCGGCGGGCCGTGTAGTCGACCGCGCGGCGGTTGTCCGGGTCGACCAGCGAGAAGTCCCACAGCTCGGTGCCCTGGTAGACGTCCGGGACGCCCGGCGCGGTCAGCTGCACCAGCTTCTGGCCGAGCGAGTTGCTCCAGCCCGGTCCCTCGATCCGGCCGACGAACTCGCCGATGTCGGCGGCCAGCTCGGCGTCGCCCATGACGTCGTCCGGCCAGGCCGCGACGGCCTTTTCGAACTCCTCGTCGTGGTCGGTCCAGCTGGTGCGGAGCTTGGCTTCCTTGGCCGCCTTGTCGAGGTAGTCCCGCAGCCGGGGCGGCTCGATCGGCCAGGTCGACACCAGCGTCTGCCAGGCCAGCAGGTTGAGCGACGGCTCGTCGATCCCGCGGCGCGCGCTCCAGCGGCGGACGGCGTCGGCGAACTCGCCGGGCAGCTCGGCCAGCACCGACGCACGGGCCCGGGTGTCCTCGGACCGCTTGGTGTCGTGGGTGGTCAGCGTCGTCATCGCGGCCGGGTAACCGGCGTCGCGCGCGGCCGCGAGGCGGTGGAACTCCTCGACGTCCAGCCCGAACCGGTCCGGGTTGCCGCCGACCTCGTTGAGCGCGGCGAACCGGGTGTAGCGGTAGAAGGTGGTGTCCTCGGTGCCCTTCGCGACGACCATGCCGGACGTCTGCTGGATGCGCGTGGCCAGCTCGCCATCGGGTTCGGCCCGCACCTGCGCGTCGAGGGCGTCGAGCGCCTCACCGAGATCCGGGCGGGCTTCCCGGGCGGCGGCGATCGCCGTCGCCCAGTGCTGCTCGCCTTCGGGCAGGTAGGAGCGGTAGACCGGGAACGCCACCATGGTCTCGGCGACGGCTTCCCGGGCGGCCTCGGTGTTCTCGTGGCGCAGCAGCGCCGCGATCCGCCGGACCTCGGCGACCAGGATCCGGTCGGTGACCAGGCGCCGGGCCTCGGCCTCGACGTCGTGGTAGCCCGTCCGGACACCGAGCTCGTCCGCCAGGGCGGTGTACGCGGGCTCGGCCGCCGGGTCGACGAAGACCCCGGCGATCTCGCGCAGGGCGTCGTACCCGGTGGTGCCGTCGACCGGCCAGCTCTGCGGCAGCGGCTCACCCGGGTGCAGGATCTTCTCCGCGACGATCCACGCGCCCGGCGCGTTCTCCCGCAGCCGCCGGAAGTAGCCGCCCGGGTCGGCGAGGCCGTCCGGGTGGTCGACGCGCAGGCCGGTGACGTCTCCGTCGGCGACCCAGCGCAGCACCTCGCCGTGCGTCTCGGCGAACACCACCGGGTCCTCGACGCGGACCGCGGCCAGGTTGGTGATGTCGAAGAACCGCCGGTAGGTCAGCTCCGCGTTGCCGCGCCGCCAGCCGGCGAGCCGGTAGTGCTGGCGCTCGTGCACCTCCTGCGGCGTGCCGCCGGCGGTGCCGGGCGCGATCGGGAACCGGTGGTCGTAGTAGACGAGCTCGTCGCCTTCCACAGTCAGCTCGCTCACCGCGTCGTCGTCGCCCAGGACCGGCAGCAGGATCGGGCCGCGGTCCCAGTCGACGTCGTAGAAGGCGGCGTGCTCGGAGTCGCGGCCGTGCGTGAGCACGTCCCACCACCAGCGGTTCACCTTCGGCGTCTCGACCGACATGTGGTTCGGCACGATGTCGACGACCAGGCCGAGCCCGGCCTCCTTGAGCTTCTTCGAGAGGTCCTGGCGGGCCTGCTCGCCGCCCAGCTCGGGACGCGCGCGGGTCGGGTCGACGACGTCGTAGCCGTGGGTCGAGCCCGGCGTCGCGTCCAGCACCGGCGACGCGTAGAGCGCGCCGATGCCCAGGTCACGCAGGTAGCCGGTCAGCCCGGCGGCGTCGGCGAAGGTGAACTCCGGGCGCAGCTGCACCCGGTAGGTCGACTCCGGCACCGTCATTCCGTCTCCGTCCGCTGGAGCACGATCAGCGACCGCGCGGGCAGGGTGAGCTTGCCGCCGCCTTCGATCGGCTCCGCGGTCGTCGGCTCGACCTCGCCGGTGGCGGAGTCGATGACGACCGTCCAGGCCTGGCCGTAGCCGTTGCCCGGCAGCGTGGCGTCGATGTCCTCGTAGTGGGCGTTGAAGGCGAGCAGGAACGAGTCGTCCTCGACCGACATGCCGCGCGGGTCGAGGTCCGGGATCGCCTTGCCGTTGAGGAAGACCACGACGGCCTTGCCGAAGCCGTCGTCCCAGTTCTGCTCGGTCATCTCCTCGCCGGCCGGGGTGAACCAGGCGATGTCGCCGAGCTTGTCACCCTTGCCGACCGGGCCGCCCTGGAAGAACCGGCGGCGGCGGAACACCGGGTGGCGGTGCCGGAACGTCGTCAGCCCGCCGGTGAACCGCACGAGGTCGGCGTTCTGCTTGGCCAGCTCCCAGTCCATCCAGGCGATCTCGGAGTCCTGGCAGTAGACGTTGTTGTTGCCCTGCTGGGTCCGGCCGATCTCGTCGCCGTGCAGGATCATCGGCACGCCCTGCGACAGGATCATCGTGGCGAGCATGTTGCGCTGCTGGCGGATGCGCAGCTCGTTGACCTCGGGGTCGTCGGTCTCGCCCTCGACACCGCAGTTCCACGACCGGTTGTCGTCGGCGCCGTCACGGCCGTCCTCGCCGTTGGCCTCGTTGTGCTTTTCGTTGTAGGACACCAGGTCCCGCAGCGTGAAGCCGTCGTGGGCGGTGACGAAGTTGATCGACGCGAACGGGCGGCGGCCGTCGTCCTGGTAGAGGTCCGACGAGCCGGTGATCCGCGACGCGAACTCCCCCAGCGTCGAGGGCTCGCCGCGCCAGAAGTCGCGGACGGTGTCGCGGTACTGCCCGTTCCACTCCGTCCACAAAGGAGGGAAGTTGCCGACCTGGTAACCACCGGGGCCGACGTCCCACGGCTCGGCGATCAGCTTCACCTGGCTCACGATCGGGTCCTGCTGCACCAGGTCGAAGAACGTGGACAGCCGGTCGACGTCGTAGAACTCCCGCGCCAGCGCCGAAGCGAGGTCGAACCGGAAGCCGTCGACGTGCATCTCGGTCACCCAGTACCGCAGCGAGTCCATGATCAGCTGCAGCGTGTGCGGGTTGCGCACGTTGAGCGAGTTCCCGGTGCCGGTGTAGTCCATGTAGTACTCGGACTTCCCCTCCACCAGCCGGTAGTAGGCCTCGTTGTCGATGCCGCGCATCGACAGGGTCGGCCCGAGGTGGTTGCCCTCCGCGGTGTGGTTGTAAACCACGTCGAGGATCACTTCGATGCCGGCCTCGTGGAAGGCCTTGACCATGCCCTTGAACTCCTGGACCTGGCCGCCCTCGCCGGGCATCGCCGCGTACGCGTCGTGCGGCGCGAAGAACCCGATCGTGTTGTAGCCCCAGTAGTTCGTGAGGCCCTTCTCCTCCAGGCCGTGGTCGGAGACGAACTGGTGCACCGGCAGCAGCTCCACGGCGGTGACGCCGATCTTCTGCAGGTGCTCGACCACGGCGGGGTGCGCCATGCCGGCGTACGTGCCGCGCAGCGCTTCCGGCACGAACGGGTGATTCACCGTCATGCCCTTGACGTGCGCCTCGTAGATGACGGTCTCGTTGTAGGGCCGCCGCGGCTGGCGGTCGTTGCCCCAGTCGAAGAACGGGTTCGCCACGAGCGAATACGGCACCCGGCCCGCGGAGTCGGCGTCGTTGCGCTCCTCGGGGTTGTCGAACTGGTACCCGAACAGCGATTCGTCCCACTTCACGCCGTGTGACACGGCCTTCGCGTACGGGTCGATCAGCAGCTTGTTCGGGTTGCAGCGCAGGCCGCGGCTCGGGTCGTACGGGCCGTGCACGCGGAAGCCGTAGCGCTGGCCGGGGCCGACGTTGAGCAGGTAACCGTGGTGGACGAAGCCGTCGACCTCTTCGAGCGCGTGCCGGGACTCGTTGCCGTCGCCGTCGAACAGGCACAGTTCGACCTGCTCGGCCACTTCGGAGAAGAGGGCGAAGTTCGTCCCCACTCCGTCGTAGGTGGCGCCGAGCGGGTAGGGCGTTCCTGGCCAGGGCCGCACTGGTGTCTCCTCGAGCTTCGGGTGGTGCCGGGGCGTCCGCACTCGCGGACGCGCATCACAGGGGTCGTGCGCAGCGGTATACCCGTTACCCGGGCAACGGACGCGCCGCAGCCAGCGGCGCGACCGCGGCGCGCACTCCCCTCGCGGTGAAGAAACCGTCGACGCTGACGGGAAGGGGAATCCGCCAGTTAGGGTACTGGTCGATGGTTCCCGGCAGATTCGGCTGCCGTACCTGGCCCGTGACGTCGGCCGGAGAGGTCAGCACCAGCCGGGACGCGGCTTTCGCGAGCAGGGTGTGCAGCGCGACGACCGGGTCGCCGTCCGGGATCCCTTCCCGTGCAACGAGTTCGAACAAAGCTTCACGTTCGTCCGCCGCGGCCTGGCGTTCGGCGTCGACACCCCGGTCCAGCAGCCCCAGCTCGGCGCGCACCCGGACGTGCTCGGCGGCCAGCCAGCCGGCGACCGTCGGCAGGTCGTGCGTGGAGATGCTGGCCATCGCGTCCGGGTCCCACTCGGCCGGGTCGGTGAACGGGTGGCCGGGGGTGTCCCAGTCGCGTTCGAACCACAGGACGGCCGAGCTCAGCATGCCGCGTTCGTGCATGGTCTCGGTGACGACGTCCTCGACGGTCCCGAGGTCCTCCCCCACGACCACGGCGCCGGCCCGGTGCGCTTCGAGCGCCAGCACGCCGACCATCGCCTCGGCGTCGTAGTGGACGTAGGTGCCGCGGTGCGCGGGCTCGCCCGGCGGGATCCACCAGAGCCGCCACAGCCCGGCGATGTGGTCGACGCGGATGCCGTCGGCGTAGCGCAGCACACCCCGGATGACGTCCCGGAACGGCGCGTACCCGGCCTCGGCGAGCTTGTCCGGCCGCCACGGCGGGAGGTTCCAGTCCTGACCCTGCTGGTTGAAGGCGTCCGGCGGCGCGCCGACCCGCACGTCGGCGGCGAAGACGTCCCGCACGGCCCAGGTGTCGGCCCCGCCGGGGTGCACGCCGACCGGCAGGTCGTGCACGATCCCGACGGTCATCCCGGCCTCTTTGGCCTGGGTCCGGGCGGCGGCCAGCTGGACCCGGCAGAGGTGCTGGAGCCAGGTGTAGAAGCCGACGCGGTCTTTGAGCTCTTCGCGCGCCTTCGCGACCTCTTCCCCGGCCGGGTCGCGCAGCGGCTCGGGCCACTCCCGCCAGTCGGCGCCGTGCTGCTCGGCGAGGGCGCAGAAGACGGCGAACCCTTCGAGGTCGGCGTCGTCGGGCAGCTCTTCGACCCGGTGCGGCCAGAGCAGCTCGAGCGCGGCGCGCTTGGCCGTCCAGACGGCGTCGTAGTCGATGAGTTCGCCGTCGCGGTCCGGGGCCAGCGAGCGGACCGCGTCCTGGGTCGCCTCGCCGGCCTGGCCGAACGTCTCGGTGGCGGTGACGTTCAGGTAGATCGGGTTGGCGAACCGCCGGCTCGCGGGCGAGTACGGCGAGCGTTCGACGGGGTGGGCCGGGCTGAAGGCCTGGACGGGGTTGACCAGCAGCACACCGGCGTCGAGTTCGGCGGCGGAGCGGGCGGCGAACGTCGCGAGGTCGGCGTAGTCGCCGATACCCCAGGAACCGGCCGAGTGCAGGGCGTAGAGCTGCAGCATCCAGCCCCACGCGGGGTGGACGGCGGGCAGCTTCGCCGGCACGACGGCGAGGGTGACGTCCTGCTCGGCGGTGACCACCCGGTGCCAGCCCAGCGGCAGGTCGGCGGGCAGCTCACCCTGGACGGTCCGGCGGGTGCCGTCCTCGAGCACGACCTCGGCGTCGGTGCCGAGCGCCCGGGTGGCGCCCTCCTGGACGACGATCGTCGGCGGCAGCGCCCCCGCGGGCCGGGCTTCACGCACGGCCGTCAGCGCGGCTCGGACGGCGTCGTCGCTGGTCGCGTCGACGCCGAACTGCCTCAGGACGGCGACGACGACGTCGTCGTCCACCTCGACCCACACCTGGTCCGAGTTCTCGTACCGGGTGGCGATGCCGTGGGCGTCGGCCAGCTGGTGCAGGGGGCTGCGGTCTTCGTCGGGCAACTCGTGGCCGGGCGTCTCGTGGGGCACTGGCACAGCATTCCGGTGCCCGGCCGTTCGCGCCATCCGCGCCCGACGACATCACTCGGGACGTTTCCGCCCCCGCCCCGTGACCAGCACCGCGGCCCCGGCGAGCACCATCACCACACTGGCCGCGACGTGCAGCGACGGCGGCAGCACGTGCAGCTGGACGAACCAGCTCGGCGAGCTGGCCCCGAGCAGCCGGTTGAGCAGCCCACCACCACCCTGGACGACGAGCAGCATGCCGATCAGCTCACCCATCGAGGCGCCTCCTCGCGCAGCTCACTGGTTTGCGGGTGTGGGTGACTGCGCCCGTCACCCGGGTCCCCGGCAAGCGCGCACCTGCCGGACGGCGGCCTCCTGGAGCGCTGCCGGGGTGCTGGTGAGTCGCCCTGGGTACGCGGACCGCGCACGTCGACCGGCCGCCCGGCGATCCCGCCCCTGGCCGCCGCGTATTTGGCAGTCTCGCGCCCAGCCATCGGGTCTCCGGCCACCCGGCCTCCAGCGACTCCGCACCCGACCGGCAGATTTCCGGCGCTGCCGCGCCAGGCCAACCGGTCTCCGGCGAGTCCCCGCTCGCCCAACCGGTCTCCCACGAATCCCCGCTCGGCCAACCGGTCTCCCGCGAATCCCCGCTCGGCAATCGAGGTGTCGACGATCCCGCGGCCCGCCACCAGGACCCGGGCAATCCCGAGTCCAACTTCCGCCTCCTTCGCGATCCCGGGCCCGACCACCGGTTTCCCGGCATTCCCACGCCAGGCCGCCGAGTCCCCGGCGATCCCACCCCCAGCCAGCAGGTCTCCGGCGAGCCGGTGTCCGGCCACCGGCTGGCCGGGAGTTCCACGCCCGGCCAGCAGGTCTCCGGCGACCCCGAGTCCGGCCACCGGCTCGCAGGCAGTTCCACCCCCGACCACCCAGACTCCGGCGACCCTGCGCTCAGCCGGCAGGTCCCCGTCAACACCGCACCCGACCACCGGGTTTCGGGCCATCCCGCACGAGCCGGACCGCTCATCGGACTCCCCTCGCGGGTTCGCGCTTGCCGAACAGCTCCTCCCAGAGCGGCCCGGTGACCAGCCAGATCGCCGAGAGCACCCCCAGCCGCGGCAGCCAGCCCCACAGCGGTGCGACCTGCTCCGGCGTGCCGATCGCGAAGATCGCCGCCAGCAGCGCCACCGCGGCCAGCCCGCAGGCCAGCAGGCACTTGCCGAACTCGCGCCACTCGTGGCGCAGCTTCTCCCGGCCCCACAGCTTCGGCGGCGGGGGCGGGCCGCCCGCGAACCGGTGCGCGAACCGCGCGTCGGCCCAGCGGACCATGCTCGGCCCGAACACCACGCTGAACCCCAGGTACACGGCCGCGAGCCCGTGCGTGAAGTTCGCCTTCGCGCCGCCGGCCAGGTCGATCACGGTGGCCACCAGCACCACGACGTCGAGCAGCGGCACCATGGCCAGCAGCACCACCGACGCCCGCCGGGCGTGCAGCGCGTACCGCACGGCCAGCCCGCCGATGATGAACAGCCAGAAGCCGATCTCACCCGCCGCGATGACCGCGGCCATCGGGTTCTCCGCGAAGAACTTCCCTATTTCGTTCACCGGACCAGCGTCGCCCGGGAGCGGGCGCGGGCGCGTCGTCGATCGGAAGGACAGCGGATCATCACTTAGTAGGACGCGGACCGGCCACGCTCTGTGCTGGGATGGTCACGTGCACTTCCCACGCCTGCGCTCGCTCCCGGTGTGGCAGCAGGATGCCCTCATCGCGCTGACCACCTGGGTCATCGGCCTGCTCGTCTACCTCAGCGGTATCCACGGCCTGCTGTCGGGGATCGACCGCGCTCCACTGTGGGTGCGGCTCGCGGAGCTGACGGCGCTCTGCGGGCTCGAGCTGGTGCGGCGCTGGGTGCCGGGCGCGCTGCTGCTGGCCACGGTGGTGCTCGCGGTGGACATCGTGCTGAGCCCGTCGCTGCCGGTGGTGATCGTCTTCACGGACTTCCTGTACGCGGCGACCCTGTACGGCTCACGGCGGACCAGCCGGGTGATGATCGGCGTCGCCGCGGTGTCGGTGGTGGCCGTGCTGGCCGGGGTGCTGGTGCTCGCCCAGCAGTGGCGCACGGCGGTGCTCGCGGGGCTGAGCATGCTGCCGTTCGTGCTCACCCCGGTGTGGTGGGCGGCGAACGTCCGGCAGCAGCGCGACATCGCCGACACCGAGCGCTCGAACGCCGAACAGGTGGCGAAGATCGCGGAGCTGGACAGGCGGGCGGCGGTGGCCGCCGAACGCGGCCGGATGGCGCGCGACCTGCACGACGTGATCGCCGGGCACCTGTCGGCCATCGCGATCCAGTCGGAGGCGGCGCTGTCGCTGCAGGAGGACCCGAAGCTGGCGAAGACGGTGCTGGAGTCGGTGCGGGAGAACAGTGTCAGCGCGCTGGAGGAGATGCGGGCGATGATCGGCCTGCTGAAGGCGGAGAGCGGCAGCCCGGAGACGACCGCGCCGGCCCGGCTGGCCGAACTGTCCAAACTGGTCGAGTCGGCGCGAGCCAGCGGCCTGCTGGTAACGGTCGGGTCCACTGTGGACGAAGAGGTCGCCCTCCCGGCGGCGGTCGACCTGACCGCCTACCGCATCGCGCAGGAAGCACTGACGAACGCGGTGAAGCACGCCCCAGGCGGCCACGTGGACGTGGACGTCCGCTACCTCGACGGGGTCCTGGAGGTGGAGGTCCGCAACGACGTGCAGCACGAACCGAAGCCGGACAACGGTTCCGGAACGGGCCTGCTGAACATGCGCGAGCGCGCTGGAGCGGTGGGCGGCACCCTGACAGCGGGCCCGGCGGGCGCGGGCTGGCTGGTCCGCGCGGAGCTCCCGGTGGGAGGCTCGACATGACCCCGGCAGGCGCAGCCCGAATCAGCGAGGGCAACACCGACCCCCGGCCGGGCTGGAGCACCACCCACCGGTGCACGGCGACCGAGGGGCGCAGCCCCCATCCGCCTAACCCGGCCGCCGGCGCGAGCCGCACGAACCACCCCAGCCGTCCCGAGGTCGCGCCAGCTCGCTCGTGCCATCCCGAACGGGCTGCGGCAACGACCGGCTGCGCACGCCGAGCCAGGACCCCGGCCGCCGAAACCCATCCACCCGGGCAAACCGTCCTCACCGGGCTGCAGCCATGACCGCCCGCACAAACCACGCCGCGACCTCACCCGCCGGCGCGAGCCCACCCGGCCGGGCAACAGCCACAACCGGCCGCACAAACCACCCCAGCCGCGCCGCGACCACACCCGCCGGCGCGAGCCGGCCCGGCCAGGCAACGACCACAGCCGGCCGCACAAACCACCCCAGCCCAACGGGGACCACACCCGCCGACAACTCAACCGCCGGCGCAAGCCGGCCTCACAACAAGACCGGCACCCGGCCACTCGGCGCCGTGGTACCGGTGAGGAGCACCTCATGACCGTCAAGGTCCTCGTGGCCGATGATCACTCGGCCATCCGGGCCGGGCTTACCATCATCCTCGACAACGCCGAAGGCATCGAGGTCGTCGGGGAGGCCGCCGATGGGGCTGCCGCCATCCGGCAGGCCCGGGCGCTGCGGCCGGACGTCACCCTGATGGACGTGCGGATGCCCGGCACCGACGGGATCGCCGCCACCCGGGAGCTGATCGCCGAAGGCCTGTCCGAAGTCCTCGTCCTCACCACCTTCGACCTCGACGAATACGTGCACGCCGCGCTGCGGGCCGGGGCCGCCGGGTTCCTGCTGAAGTCCGTCGAGGCGCCGCGGCTGATCGAGGCCGTCAAGCTCGTCGCCGCCGGGGAAGGGGTGCTCGCGCCGCAGGTCACCAAGCGGCTCATCACGGCCTTCGCCGCCACCAGCCAGGCGCCCGTCTCGCGGCCCCGGGGTCTCGGCGACCTCACCGAACGCGAGCGCGAGGTGCTCGGCTGCCTCGGCGCCGGCCTGTCGAACGCCCAGATCAGCGCCCGGCTGTACATCGGCGAGACGACCGTGAAGACCCACGTCTCGCGGGTGCTGACCAAGCTCGACCTGCGCTCCCGCGTCCAGGCCGCGATCCTCGCCCAGGAGAACGGCCTGGCCCTCGACGGGTGATCCCGGCCGTTCTGCGAAACAGCTCGTGACCTTCTAACTTCTCCTCATGGGTGTGCGGAGAACATTGAACGTGGACGAGGTCCTGAAGCGTCAGGACTCGGGTGAGCTCAAACGGCGGCTGCGCGGACGCGACCTGATCGGGTTCGGCATCGGGATCATCATCGGCACCGGCATCTTCACCCTCGCGGGCGTCGAGGCGAAGACGCACGCCGGGCCGGCGGTGACACTTTCGTTCGTGCTCGGCGCGGTCGTCGCCGGGCTGGCGGCACTCTGCTACGCCGAGCTCGCCTCCAGCGTCCCGACGGCGGGAAGCGCTTACACCTACGCCTTCGCCACGCTCGGCGAGATCTTCGCCTGGATCATCGGCTGGGACCTGCTGCTCGAGTTCGCGCTCGGCGCCGCCGTGGTCGCCCGTGGCTGGTCCGGATACCTGGCGAACCTGCTCGGCCTCTCACCCGCGTGGTTCGGGGAGGACGCGAAGGTCAACGTCGGTGCCGTCGCCATCATCGCCGTGCTGACCGTGGTCGCCGTGCTGGGCATCAAGGAATCCGCCTGGCTGACGAACCTGCTCGTGTGCGTCAAGGTCGCGGTCTGCGTCCTCGTGCTCGCGGTCGGCCTGTTCTTCGTCAAGGGCTCGAACCTGACGCCGTTCATCCCGGCGGCGAAGCCCCCGGAGGGCGGGTCGAGCGTGCTGGAACAGCCGATCGTGCAGGCGGCACTCGGCCTGGAGCAGTCGGTGTACGGCATCGCCGGCATGATCACCGCCGCCGCCGTGGTCTTCTTCGCCTACACCGGCTTCGAGGCGCTCGCGAACCTCGGTGAGGAGACGCTGAACCCGAAGAAGGACCTGCGGGTCGGCATCCTCGGCGCGCTGGCCGTCTGCGCGGTGCTCTACATCGGCGTCTCGATCGTCCTCACCGGGATGATCCCCTTCACCGACATCGACACCGGCGCGCCGCTGGCCGACGCGTTCGACAAGGTCGGCCAGCACTGGGTCGGCGCGCTGATCTCGCTCGGCGCGGTCACCGGCCTGACGTCGGTGATGATGGTCGAGCTGGTCACGATCGGCCGGATCGGCTACGCGATGGGCCGCGACGGCCTGCTGCCCAAGAAGCTCGGCACCGCGCACCCGAAGTGGGGCACCCCGCACCGGATGACCATCGGCGGGGCCGCGCTGATCGCCGTGCTGGCCGCGTTCATCCCGATCTCCGAGCTGGCCGACATGGTGAGCATCGGCGCGCTGTCGGCGATGATCATCGTCGCGGTGGCCGTGCCGGTGCTGCGCCGCCGCCGTCCGGACCTGGAGCGGCCGTTCACCGTGCCGTTCTCGCCGGTGATCCCGATCGTCGCCGCGGTGGCGTGTTTTTACCTGATGCTCAACCTGAACGTGCTCACGTGGATCCGGTTCGCGGTCTGGCTGGCCCTCGGGCTGGTCATCTACTTCACCTACGGCCGCCGCCACTCGCGGTTCGCGCCCGAGAACGCCGCGAAGGCCGGAGACAGCGAAACCGAGATCAGTCCCAAAACGACGGAGTGAGGCCGGCGGCACGGACCGCCTCGCGGGCGACCGCGGCGCGGTCCGTGTCGACGACCAGCAGGATCCCCAGCCCGGCCAGCGCCGCCGTGATCCACTCCAGCGGCTGGTCGTGGATCCCGTTGTCCCCCAACGACGCGTAAGTGTCCACAACGGACAGAAGCGTCCCCTCGGCGCCGATCCGGACACCCGCCAGGAGCACGAAGTGGCCACCCGGCGGGCGCCAGCGGGACGTCCACAGTGGCGGGACGCCGGTGTCGAGGTAGTCGAGCAGCGCCCGTTCCGGGGTGTCGTCGGCACCGAGCTCCGCGCCGTCGATCCGGGCGATCACCGCGACGCGCGGCAGGTCCCACAGCCCGACCAGCAGGTCGAACACCGAGCCGGTGGTCCACTCCCCCGCCGCCGGCACCGCGGTGAGGGTGCCGCCGGACAACGCCGACACGGCCGTCGCGAGCGCGGACACCCGCGTACCGGCGGTGACCGGGTCCCCCGCGACCGGCGGTGGCAGCCGGAAATCGGCCCGTCCCGGCTCGCCCGGCGGCCGGAACACCGGCCCGCGGACGGTACCCGCGGCCTCCGCGACGGCGTCCTGGTCGAGCACGTCGAGCCCGGCCGCCCGCAGCGCGGCGAGGCCGCAGAACGCCGCGGCCAGCCCGTCCTTCTGCGGCAGCTCCGCCTGGGCCACCGCGGCCAGCCGGGCGCCGCCCGGCAGCCACCGCATCCCCGACAGGTCGAGCTGCCCGCCGTCGATCCCCGAAGACATCAGTCCCCTCAACAGTCCCCTCAATAACGCCACAGGTGCGCGGCGACGATCTCCCCGGTACTCCGTTCGGCCGCCCACGCCGCGTCGGCGGCCCGGACCGCGCGGAAGGCACCCAGCAGCTCGTCGCCGAGCACGCCGGCGATCCGCGGTGAGGCCAGCAGCGCGGCGTCCTGCTCGGCGGTGTCCGCCGGCAGCCGGCGCACCCCGCGTGTCTCCCGCTCACCCTCGCTCCAGCCGCCCGGATCCTCGCCGATCGGCTCGGGCAGCGCGGGCGAGTCCTCGATCCCGGCCATGCCGGCGGCCAGCACCGCGGCGAGCGCGAGGTACGGGTTCGCCGACGCGTCGGACGTCTTGAGCTCGACGTTCGCGTGGCCGTCGCCCAGCAGCGCCGAACCCGGGACGTACCGCAGCGGCGCCTCCCGGTTCTCGACGCCCCAGAACGCGTACGCGCCGGCGAAGAAGCCCGGACGCAGTCGCAACGTCGACGGGACGCTCGGCGCGGTCACCGCCGTCAGCGCCGGCAGGTCGCGCAGGAGCCCGGCGAGGTAACCGGCGCCGTCACCGGCCGGGACGCCCTCCCCGGCGAGCAGGTTGCGGCCCTTGCGGCGGACCGACGTGTGCAGGTGCCAGCCGTTGCCGGCGGCATCGAGCCCGATCAGCGGCGCGAAGCTGACGACGAGGCCGTGCGCGTGCGCGGCGGCGTGGATGGTCTGGCGGGCCAGCAGCTGGTCGTCGGCGGCGGCGAGCGGGTCGGTGGCGGCCAGCGAGAGCTCGAGCTGCGCGACGCCGTACTCGGCGTGCAGCTGGCCGATCCGCAGGCCGTTGGCGGCGAAGTCGTGCAGGAGCGCCACGACGAAGCCGTCCAGGCCGACGAGCGCGTGCGGGCTGTAGGCGGGCCCGGGGTGGCCGGGCGCGGACACGACGTCGGCGCTGCCCGCGGGGGCGACGGCGAACTCGAGCTCGTAACCGGCGCGGAACTCGAGGCCGCGGCGCGCGCCTTCGGCGACCTGGGCCTCCAGGACGCTCCGCTGGCAGTAGGGCCACGGCGAGCCGTCGGCGGCGACCTGCCGGACCGGCGCCCACGCGAGCGCGGGCTGCCCGGCCAGCCGCCGCAGCCGCTCGATCACGGGCACGAGCCGGACGTCCCCGGACGGCGTGGCCAGGCCGGGGTGACCGTAGGTGATGGCGTCGTGGCTGTCGAAGACGGCGAACAGGGACGTCGCCCCGACACCGCGGGAAGCCGCGTCGGCCAGGCCGGCGATGGGGACGATGCGCGAGCGCGGGATGCCGTTGTTGTCGGCCCAGGCCAGGTGGACGCCGCCCACCCCGGCCGCGGCGAGGTCCTTGGCCGCCGCCGACGCCGCCTTCGTCATGTCACCCGCCTCCTGCCGACGGGCTCAGTATCCCCGGTCCGGTTCGGGCGCGGCCAGCACGATCCGGCCTCCGGAGACGGCCGTGAAGGTGCCTCACGGCGCCGCAGGGCCACGCCCGCGACCACCGCGAGCGTCCCCGCCGCTTCCGGCAGGGACGGCACCTGGTGCAGGAGCAGGAAGCCCGTCACGCCCGCCGTCACCGGGAGCAGCGCCAGGAGGACGGCGAACCGGGCCTGGCCGAGGCGGCGCAGCACGACCTGGTCGAGCGCGTAGGGCACCACCGTCGACAGCACGCCGACCCCGATGCCGAGCAGGAGCATGCGTGGCGAAGACCACAGTTCGCCCGTGCCGAACGCCAGCGGCGAGAGCACGACCGTCGCCGCGCCGAAGCCGATCGCCAGGCTGTCGATGCCGTCGCCGTCGTCCGCCACGCGCTTGCCGAGGAGGATGTAGCCCGCCCACGCGGCCGCCGCGGCCAGGGCGAACAGCACGCCCAGGGCGCTGCCGGACAGCTGGACGTCCGCGATCGCCACCACCCCGGCGGCCACCAGCAGCAGGGCCAGCACGTCCCGCCGGGTGCGGGACCCGGCCGCGGCCACCACCACCGGCCCGGCGAACTCCAGTGCCACCACGGTGCCCAGCGGGAGCCGGGCGATCGCCTCGTAGAAGAGCACGTTCATGCCCGCCGTCACGATGCCGAAGACGCACGCCAGCAGCAGCCGCCGGCCCCGCCAGGCCACGCGGGGCGGCCGTCGCCAGGCCAGCAGCACCACCGCCGCGCCCAGGCAGCGCAGCCAGGCCACTCCCGCCGGCGTCGCGTGGCCGAAAAGATCGACCGCGACGGCCGCTCCGGCGTACATGGAAATTCCGCTGAGAACGAACAACAGCGGAGCGGGTACCGCGGAAACCTTCCGGGACGACGTCAGTGAACTCACGACTCCATGGTGCCTGACCACGGAAAATGTGACTCTCCGGGTAATCGTCTCCTGCATTGCGGGATGCGGCTACGACATCCGGGGTAATTCGGCGTGACTCAGGTCCCACCGGCGCGGGAACACTTGCGGGCCGCGAAACGTCTGGAAGAGTGGAAGCACGAACACCGCGGAGCCGGAGGCGATCGCCGCCACCGGCGTCAGTTCCGAAGTGGGCGTAGCTGGATCGATGGCACCGGGCAACCGGTGCCGGGACGGAGGGAGACCCCCATGACAACGCCGACGCTCACCCGCCCCGAACTGACCGCCGCCGACCGCTGTGACCGGTGCGGGGCCGCAGCTCAGGTACGCGCCGTCCTCAAGGGCGGCGAGCTTCTCTTCTGCGGGCACCACGCCCGCGAGCACGAGGCCAAGCTCAAGGAACTGTCCGCCGACATCCAGCGGTAACAACCTAGACACACGAAGGCGGCCAGTGCGCACAGGCACTGGCCGCCTTCGCATTTCCGAAAACTTGCACAGCTGAGACCTGTACGGCTGCAACTTGCAATGAGCTGACTCGAATATCACGGCCCGGCCGCGGAATGCCGTGATTCCGGACACGGAACCGGACAGGAAATCAGACAGAATCCAGGACGACTTCGAACGCGACTTCGGCGGCGCCCAGCAGCTTCACATCGGCGCCGAGCGCCGAACTGACGATCCGCGTGCCGCCGACGGCCCGGCTCACCAGGCTGCGCCGGCGCACCTCGGTCCCGACGTGCCGCAGGACCGCCTCGGGCAGCACCGTCAGCAGGTCGCCGAGGATCACCAGCTGCGGCCCGAGCAGGTTGACGACGTTGATCAGCCCCAGGGTCAGCCACTCGGCGAACTCCGCGAGCCGCGTCAGCGCCGCCTCGGGGTCACGGCCGAGCTCACGCAGCTCGAACAGGATCGCCCCGCGAGGGGTGTCTTCCGCCAGGCCGAGCGCACGGCACAGGGCCGCCTCGCCGACCTCGGTCTCCCAGCAGCCGCTGCTGCCGCAGTAGCAGGCCCGCCCGCCCGGCCGGATCACCATGTGCCCGATCTCGCCGACGTAGCCGGCGCCGCCCCGCAGGGCGGCGCCTTCGGCGATGACACCGCCGCCGACCCCGACGTCCGCCGAGATGTAGACCATGTCGGACGACCCGCGGGCCGCGCCGCGCAGGTGCTCGGCAACCGCGCCGAGCTCGGCGTCGTTGCCGACCAGGATCGGGATCTGCAGGACCCCGCCCAGCCGCTCGCCGAGCGCGACGTCGGTCCAGCGCAGGTTGGGTGCCTCGTGCACGTAGCCGTCCGCGCGCCGGACGACGCCCGGCACCGACACCCCGACCGCCACCGGGGTCACGTCGAGGTCGCCGGCCAGGACGGTCGTCGACTCGATGACGTGGGTGATGACCTCTTCGGGACGGTTCATCCGGCCCCGCAGGTTCCAGCTGTTGCGGCCCAGGATCTGGCCGCCCAGCCCCACGAGCGCGATCGCGACGTGCTCGACCTGCAGGTCGACCGCGAGCACGACCGCCGCGTGCGGCTGGGGCAGGACCAGGAGCGAGGGGCGGCCCGCCCCTCGTCCCGGCCTCGGCACCTTCTCCTCGACGACGCCGGCTTCCGCCAGCCCGTCGACGAGGGTCTTGATCGTGCTCCGGTTGAGCCCCAGCTCGGCGGCCAGGGTCGCCCGGGTGCTCGGCCCGCCGACGTGCAGCAGGCGGAGCAGGGTCGTGCGGTTGTGCCGACGCACCTCGTCCGGTCGTGCGACGGGTGAGCTGGACACGGGCTTGATCATCCCATGCTGGTTCAGCGCGTCGACGCAGCCGCGCGGCGCCGCGACAGCGCGTCGACCGTGGCGGCGAGCAGGAGGACCAGGCCGGTGATGATGTTGACCACCGCGGCCGGCTGCTTGAGCAGGCCCAGGCCGTTGATGACCACCGCGATGACCAGGCCACCGACGACGGCGTCGGCCACGCGGCCCTTGCCGCCGAACAGCGACGTGCCGCCGATGACGGCCGCGCCGACCGAGTACAGCAGCGTGTTGAGGCCACCGGACTGCGGGCTGACCGAACCGACCTTCGACGCGGCGACGATGCCGCCGATCGCCGCGACGGCCGAGCCGATGACGAAGACGCTCGCCCGGATCTTCGGCACGTCGATACCGGCCCGGCGGGCGGCTTCCTTGTTGCCGCCGACCGCGTAGACGTACCGGCCGTACTTGGTCTTGTTCAGCACGTAGGTCCCGGCCACCAGCAGCACCAGCATGATCGGGATGACGTACGGGACGCCCTCGATCGTGACGACGGCCTTGTTCGGCGAGCGGTTGATCGTCAGCAGCCAGGTGCCCACCGCCGACAGCACGACCAGCGCGGCGACCTTGATCAGCACCAGCGCCGTCGGCTGCACGACCAGGCCACGCTGGAGCCGCTTGAAGTGGCTGACCAGCGTGATCACGGCGAACCCGCCCGCGGCGACGAGGAAGAAGATCCAGCTGCCGAGGATGTTCAAGTTGCCGTTGGCGATCTTGTACAGGATGTCCGAGTTGGTGATGCCGATCGTGCCGCCTTCACCGATGAACTGCAGCAGGACGCCCTGCCACACGATGAACAGCGCCAGCGTCACGACGAAGGACGGCATGCCGATCTTCGAGACGAGGAAGCCGGTGATGCAGCCGATCGCGGTGCCGACGCAGATGGCCAGCAGGATCTCGAGCCAGGCGTTGGGCGGGACGCCGACCGCGACGAGCAGCAGCCCGATCAGCGACAGCACGGCGCCGGCCCAGATCCGCTGGTAGGCCGACAGCAGCATGGCCACGGCGAGGACCGCGATGAACGTGATGAACACGCCGGAACCCAGGGTGCCCAGCAGGTTCCCGGCGTGCACGTAGTGCAGGGCCATCACCGACGCGGCGGTGCCCGAGGCCACGCCGGCGGCGAGGTCGATCTCGCCGAGCAGCAGCACGAAGACGATGCCCATCGCGATGATGATCACGCCCGCGCCCTGCGGGAACACGTTGGCGATGTTGGCCAGCGTGAAGAAGTTGTCCGACAGCGCGCTGAACAGGATCACCAGCACGAGCAGGCCGAACAGGGACGGCAGCGAGCCGAGTTCACCGGCCCGGATGCGGGCGAAGTAGTCACGAAGCGCTTCGCCGGTTGACATCGATGTCGTGTCGATGCCGAAGTCGGTGATCGCCGCGGTGGGGTTCTGGGTCTGCGCGAGCGCGTCCGCGGGGGTGCCGACTTCGTGCTTGGCAGGGGTTTCAGTCATTTCCGGTTCTTTCTTCCCGCTCACAGGACCACGGCTTCGGGCCGGGCCAGGCCGAGGTCACCGGAGCGACCGGCGGTGATCAGTTCCACGATCTGGCCGTGGCTGACGTCCTTGGTGTGCACTTCGGCGACGAGGCGGCCGAGGTACAGGACCGAGATGCGGTCGGCGACCTCGAACACGTCGGCCATGTTGTGGCTGATCAGCACGACCCCGAGGCCCTGCTCGGCCAGCCGGCGGACCAGATCCAGCACCTGCCGGGTCTGCGCGACACCGAGCGCGGCGGTCGGCTCGTCGAGCACGACGACCTTGCTGTTCCACAGCACCGACTTCGCGATGGCCACGGTCTGGCGCTGCCCACCGGACAGCGAGGAGACCGGCGTCCGGACCGACTTCACGGTCCGCACCGACAGGGAGGCCAGCGTCTCGCGAGCGGCCTTCTCCATGCTGGCTTCGTCCAGCTTCCAGCTGCTCCCGCGCTCACGGCCGAGGAACATGTTCTGGACGATGTCGAGGTTGTCGGCCAGCGCGAGGTCCTGGTAGACGACCTCGATGCCGAGGTCGGCCGCGTCCTTCGGACCGCGGATGTGGGCGTCCTGCCCGTTGAACCGCACGGCCCCCGAGTCGTACGGGTGGATGCCGGCGATGCACTTGACGAGGGTCGACTTGCCGGCGCCGTTGTCGCCGACCAGGGCGGTCACTTCGCCCGCACGCACGTCGAAGTCCACGTCGTGGAGGACGTGGACGGGGCCGAAGCTCTTGTTCAGGCCCTTGATCTCGAGGATGGGCTCACTCATGGATGGCATTTCTCCGAATTTCTTATGCCCTGTGCCGCCGCTCGGGTCAGGCGATTCTGCAAGCGAGGGGTGGGGACCGGGCCGGGACGCGCCGTCGGGGTGCGCGTCCCGGCCCGGCTGTTCATGGGTACTGCCGGCGGCTCAGGAGATGCCGAGCGAGGTGCACTTGGCGGCGAGGTCGCCGGCGCAGATCTCACTGGCCTTGACGTAGCCCTGGGTCACGACGGTCTTGATGTCCTTCTCCAGGATCAGCGTCGGGTTGAGCAGCACGGACTTGATGTCGCGGTTGTTCTTCGGGTCGTGGAGCTTGCCCGTCGCGATCGCGTCCGCACCGGCGGTGTCACCCTTGGCGAGGGCGGCGGCCAGCTTGGCGGTGGCCTCGGCCTCTTCCTTGATCGGCTTGAAGATGGTCAGGTACTGGTCGCCGCGCATGATGGCCATGAGGCCGTCCGCGGTGGCGTCCTGGCCCGTGACCGGGACCTTGCCGTTGAGGCCGTTCTTCTTGAGGATCGTGATGACCGCGCCGGCCAGGCCGTCGTTCGCCGCCACGACGCCGTCGACCTTGCCGCCGTTGCCCTGCAGGATCTGCTCGAAGGTCGTGCCGCCGAGCTGGTTGTCCCAGTCGTTGATCGGCTGCTTCTGGACCAGCTTCAGCGCACCACTGGTGAACAGCGGCTTGAGGACGGAGTCCTGGCCGTTGGTGAACAGCGTGGCGTTGTTGTCGGTCGGGGCACCCTCGATCTGGATGACCTGCGCGCCCGGGGTGGCCTTCAGCTTGTCCGCCAGGCCCTGGCCCTGCAGCTGGCCGACCTTCTCGTTGTCGAACGAGACGTAGTAGTCGGCGGAACCGCCGAGGCTCGGCCGGTCGTAGTCGATGACCGGGATGCCGGCGCCCTTCGCCTTCGCCTCGACGGCGGCACCGACGGCCGGGTCGGACGGGGCGATGATCAGGGCCTTCACGCCGGAGCTGATGAAGCCGTCGGCCAGCGTGGAGAACTTCTGGGCGTCACCCTGGGCGTTCTGGATGTCGGCCTCGAAGCCCTGCGCCGTGAGAGCGGCCTGCAGCATCGGCTTGTCGAAGGCTTCCCAGCGGGCCGAGGTGGCGGTCTCCGGCAGGATGACACCGACCTTGCCGGAGGCACCGCCGGCCGCGGCGGCCGACGACGAGGGGGCGGAGCTGCTCCCCGAGCCCCCGCTGTCCGAACTGTTTGCACCACACGCGGAGAGCACCAGGCCGGTGCTCACCGTGGCGGCGAGGAGGGTAAGGGTTCTGCTGCGCATCCTCGTTCCTTCCGGATCCAAGCATTGTGACGATCGGCCCTCGACTGCTGTCCAAGGCCTTGCGGGGCGGTGATCCGGAGGAGCCCCCGGCGCACCGACGCGCATATGTTGTGGGCGACAACATATGCCGCTGAGCGGCTGCGGGGAAGATAGCTGGATCGATTAAATGACACCAATTGGACACGGTTCGGCAACACGCGCTGAACCTCGCCCGGAAAGAGTAGATCCGCTGACGATGTGATCGCCAGCACTCACCGTGTGTTACATCCAGGTTTCTTGAAGACGCGAAGGTAGCCCGGCCGCCGACCCGCCGGGCACCGAGCGTGGGCGGCGGTCAAGTTGGTGGTGATCCCACCGATCACGCCCGTGCCTGGTCGCCGACTTGCGAAACCTTTCGCCCGGACTGCCCGAAGTGCCGTTCGCCCGGGAACGGACGGGCAGGACGCGGGTGACAGCCGGGTACACAGCGTCACAGGTCCTGGAAGTGTTTCCGCTGGTGACGCCGGGAGCGGAGGGTGACCACCCGGAGTTCAGCCTCCCGGGCGACACACCCTCACCCGGCGGGGGTCGGCGCGGGCGACGTGCCTGACCCCTGCCGCGAGCGCCCCAAGGCGGCCTTCGGTGCGTCTGGCACGCCCAAGGCGGCCTTCGGTGCGTCTCCCGCACCCAAAGCGGCCTTCGGTGCGTCTGACGCAACCAAGGCCACATCGGGGCGCTCGGCACCGCACGATCAGGCCTCGGGCTGGGTAGCCGCGTCGCCAGGGGGTCACCAGGAGCGCAGGGTCACGATCCGTTCCTCGAGCTGCTCCATCGTCGCCATCGCGGTCGGCGGCCCGCCGCACACCCGGCGCAGCTCGTTGTGGATCGCGCCGTGGGGTTTCTTCGTGCGGTGGTGGTACATGCCGACCAGGGCGTTCAGCTCCTTGCGCAGCGCGCCGAGGCGCTCGCTCACCGAGGCCGAGCGGGCCGGGGCCGGCGGGGCCGCCTCCTCCGCCTTCGGCTTGCGGCGCTTCTCGTCGGCGATCTGCTCTTCCTGCCGCTTGCGCAGCAGCGCGCGGACCTGGTCGGGCTCCAGCAGGCCGGGCAGGCCGAGGTACTCCTGCTCCTCGTCGGATCCCGAGAAGACCGCCGTGCCGAAGGAGTTGCCGTCGTAGATGACCTGGTCCAGCTCGGCCGAGGCGCCCAGCGAGGTGAACGCCTTCTCCTCCTCGCCCGGCTCGTCCTCGGTGCGGTTGGCCTGGGCCAGGAGCTCGTCCTCCCAGCCCTCCTGCTCGCGGTGGGGCTTGCCCAGCACGTGGTCGCGCTGCGCCTCCAGCTCGCTGGCCAGCTCCAGCAGCACCGGCACGGACGGCAGGAAGACGCTCGCGGTCTCCCCCTTCTTCCGCGCCCGCACGTAGCGGCCGATCGCCTGGGCGAAGAACAGCGGGGTCGACGCGCTCGTGGCGTACACCCCCACCGCCAGCCGCGGGACGTCGACGCCTTCGGAGACCATCCGGACGGCCACGATCCAGCGCTCGTTCGTCTCGGAGAACTCCTTGATCCGGCCCGAGGCCTTCGGATCGTCCGAGAGCACCAGCGTCGGCATCTCCCCCGAGAGCCGTTCCAGGATCTTCGCGTACGCGCGCGCCGACTCCTGGTCGGTGGCGATCACCAGGCCGCCCGCGTCCGGCACGCTCTGGCGGACCTGCGACAACCGCGTGTCGGCCGCGTGCAGCACCGCCGGGATCCATTCGCCGGACGGGTCGAGCGCCGTGCGCCACGCCCGGGCGTTCTGCTCCGCGGTCAGCGGCTCGCCCAGCCGGGCGGTGAACTCCTCCCCCGCGCTGGTGCGCCAGGAGGCCTCACCCGAGTAGGCGAGGAAGACGACCGGCCGGACCACGCCGTCGGCCAGCGCGTCGGCGTAGCCGTACGAGTGGTCGGACTTGCTGCGCTGGAAGCCGCCGGCGTCGGGCTCGTAGGTGACGAACGGGATGGCCGAGTCGTCACTGCGGAACGGCGTCCCGGTCAGGCAGAGGCGCCGCACGGCCGGGGTGAAGGCCTCGCGGATCGCGTCACCCCAGGACTTCGCGTCGCCGCCGTGGTGGATCTCGTCGAGGATGACCAGCGTCTTGCGGTTCTCGGTGCGCACCCGGTGCAGCGTCGGGTGGGCCGCGACCTGCGCGTAGGTCAGCGCGACACCGTTGTAGTCCGACGACGTGACGCCGGTGGTGTTGCGGAAGTTCGAGTCGATCTGGATCCCCGCCATGGCCGCCGCCGACGCCCACTGGTGCTTCAGGTGCTCGGTCGGGGTGACGATGGTGACCGCCTCGATCGTGCGGTCGGACAGCAGTTCCGCGGCGATCCGGAGGCCGAACACGGTCTTGCCGGCGCCGGGCGTCGCCACCGCGAGGAAGTCCTTGGGCTTCGACGTCAGGTACTTGGTCAGTGCCCGCCGCTGCCACGCCCGCAGCGGGCGCGCGGTCGAGTCCTTCTCCGCGGGAGGCGCCCCGAGCTGCGTCCCCGTCATGCCGGTCCCCCCTCGCTCACGTGCCCGTTCAAGTGCCGCTCAAGTGCTTTGACGTGCGAAAACCCTCACTGTGGTACCGACTTCGGTGTCGGCGACTGCGGTGAGGGCACTCCAGCGAGTCTACCGGCCGGGTCCGACAGTTCCGGGCACCGGCACGGGTGATGTCACCCGACACGCCCGGACGCAGGGGGCGTGACGAGCCAAATCTCCACGGATGGACCATGCTGGACACCGTCATGGGTGAGGTGCAGCCGTCCGCAGCGACGAAGGTGGCCCGCAAGGGGCTGTGGCGCCTCCTCACGCGCACGCTCGGCAAGGCGTGGGAGGGCAACATCTTCTCGGAGGCCGCGGAGGCGGCCTTCTGGCAGACGCTCTCGCTGCCGCCGCTGCTGCTCGGGCTGCTCGGCAGCCTCGGCTTCGTCGGCGAGTGGTTCGGCCAAGATGTCGTGGCGCAGGTGCACGACCGGATCATCGGCTTCTGCAAGACCGTGTTCAGCGCCAACGCCGTCCACGACATCATCGAACCGACGGTGAACAGCATCCTCACCGTGGGCAAGGGCGAGATCGTCTCGGTCGGCTTCCTGATCTCGCTGTGGGCCGGCTCGTCGGCGATGTCGTCGTTCGTGGACGCGATCACCGTCGCGCACGACCAGTACGGCGTCCGCAACGACGTCTGGCAGCGGATCTTCGCCCTGCTGCTGTACCTCTGCGGCCTGGTGATCCTGGTGGTCGGGCTGCCGCTGCTGGCCATCGGCCCGGACCTGCTGCCCGAGTTCTTCCCCGGCGACTGGCGCCCGACCGTGTCGTCCTGGGTGGGCGCGCTCTACTTCCCGACGCTGGGTGTGGTGATCACCCTCGCGCTGACCACGCTGTACAAGCTCGCGCTGCCGCGGAAGCTGCCGTGGCACCGCGGGCTGCCGGGCGCGGTGCTGGCCATGGTCGTGTTCCTGCTCTCCTCGGTCGGCCTGCGCATCTACCTGAACTGGATCACCAAGACCGGCTACACCTACGGCGCGCTGGCCGCGCCGATCGCGTTCCTGCTGCTGATGTTCTTCATCGGGCTGGCCGTGGTCGGCGGCGCCTACTTCAACAGCGCGATCCAGGAGCTGTGGCCGGCGAAGGCGACCCGGCGGCAGCGCCGCAAGTGGCGCCGGCTGGAGATGGAACGCGCCTCCGAGCGGCTGCGCACGGAGGAAGGGCGCAAGCTCTGGGAGCGCTCGACGACGCCGTTGCGCCGCCCCCGCCCCGAGGACGCCAACGGCGCCACGCAGTCCGGCGGCGAGGCACCGTCCGATGAGGACGGACCGTCACCCAGCGCACCGGAACCGGCACCCAGCGCAGCTCAGGGTGGAGCGTCATCCGAAGGGACCACCCGGAATCCACCCACAGACTGAGTCGCTCCTCAGTTCGGACATGGGAGGCTCTGCGGGTCACTGACGCAGGCGTCGGTCGCCGCGTCGTTCCCGAGGGGGTTCCCAAGTCATGTCCGTGCTGGCCAGATTGAGCCTGCGCAACCGAAGCCTGATCGGCCTGCTCGCGCTCGTCGTCGTCGGCTTCGGCGCCTTCGCGCTGCCGCAGATCAAGCAGCAGCTGTTCCCGTCGCTGCAGTTCCCCCAGGCGCAGATCGTCACGGCGTACGCGGGCGCGTCGCCGGACGCGGTCGACAAGCAGGTCACCGAGCCCCTCGAAGGCGGTCTCCAGGGCCTGAAGGGCCTGGAGCAGCTCAACTCGACGTCGTCCGACGGGGTGTCGCGGATCGTCGCGCAGTTCGAGTTCGGGACCGACATCGACGCCGCCGTCTCGCAGATCCAGCAGGTGGTGAACCAGGTCCAGCCCCGGCTGCCGCAGAACTCCGCGCCGTCGGTGTCCGCGGGCAGCACCGACGACCTGCCGGTCGTCCTGGTCGCCGCCGGCACCGCGGGCGACCCGCAGAAGCTGGCCCCCGCGCTGACCGACCAGGTCGCGCCGGAGCTGCGGAAGATCGACGGCGTCCGCACGGTCACCGTCACCGGCGTGCAGCAGCCGCGCGTCACGATCACCCTCGACTACGCGAAGCTGGCCGCCGCGGGGGTCGACCCCACGTCGATCGCCACGACCCTGCAGACGGCGGGCGCCGCGGTCCCGGCCGGCACGCTGACCGAGGGCGACAAGACGCTGTCGGTCCAGGTCGGCGGCGGGCAGACCACTGTGGACACGATCCGCAACCTCTACCTCACGCCCGGCGCGGCTTCCGGCGCCACCGGCGCGTCCCGCCAGGGCACGCCGGCGCGCGGGCCGGTGAAGCTGGGTGACGTCGCCGACGTCCAGACCGGCTTCGCGCCGGCGACGTCGATCACGCGCACCAACGGCAAGCCGAGCCTCGGCCTGTCGATCACCATGGTGGACAACGGGAACGCCGTCGCGATCTCCCAGGCGGTGCGCGACAAGCTGCCCGACCTGGCGAAGAAGACCGGCTCCGAGATGAGCGTCGTGTTCGACCAGGGCACGCCGGTGAAGGACGCGATCAGCGGCCTGACCACCGAAGGCCTGCTGGGCCTGGCGTTCGCGGTGATCGTGATCCTGCTGTTCCTGCTGTCGGTGCGCTCGACGCTGGTGACCGCGGTGTCGATCCCGCTGTCGGTGGTCGTCGCGCTGCTCGCGCTGTGGACCGGCGACCTGTCGCTGAACCTGCTCACCCTCGGCGCGCTGACCATCGCGATCGGCCGGGTGGTCGACGACTCGATCGTCGTGCTGGAGAACATCAAACGCCACCTCGCCTACGGCGAGGAGAAGCAGCGCGCGGTGCTCGACGGCGTCCGCGAGGTGGCCGGCGCGGTGACGTCGTCCACGCTGACGACCGTCGCGGTGTTCCTGCCGATCGCGTTCGTCGGCGGGTTCGTCGGGGAGCTGTTCTCGCCGTTCGCCATCACGGTGACGGTGGCGCTGCTGGCCTCGCTGCTCGTGTCGCTGACGGTCGTCCCGGTGCTCGCGTACTGGTTCCTGAAGCAGCCCGCGATCCCGGCGGACGCCATCGAGGCCGAGCGGGCGCGCGAAGCGGCCGTCGAGAAGGAACGCCGCGGCCTCCTGCAGCGCGCCTACCTGCCGGTGATCCGGTTCGCCACCAAGCGGCGGCTGACCGTCGTCCTGCTGGCGCTGCTGATCTTCGCCGGCACGGTCGGCCTCGCGACGCGGCTGAACACCAACTTCCTCGACCAGTCCGGCGGCACCACGCTGAACATGACGCAGAAGCTGCCCGCCGGCACCAGCGTCGAGGCCAAGGAGAAGGCCGCCACGGCGGTCGAGCAGGCCCTGGCCGCCGAGCCCGCGGTGCAGACCTACCAGGTCAGCGTCGGCGGTGGCGGCGGTTTCGGCGGCTTCGGGGGCGGCGGCACGTCGACCAGCATCTCGGTCACCGTCGCGAAGGACACCGACCTCGACGCGCTGTCGAACCGGCTGCGCGACAAGCTGACGTCGCGGCCCGAGCTGGGTGAGATCAAGATCGGCGCGGACGCCTCCGGCTTCAACTCCGACCAGGTCTCGGTCACCGTGACCGCGCCGTCGGAAGCCGCGCTGAAGCCCGCGTCCGACCAGGTGCAGCAGGCGCTGCAAGGGGTGTCCGGGCTGACCGAGGTGACCAGCGACCTGTCCGTCGGCTCGCCGCGGGTGCAGGTCGAGGTGGACGCCGCCGCGGCCGCCGCGCACGGGCTGTCGGCCAGCACCATCGGCCAGGTCGCCAACCAGGCGATCGCCGGGCGCACGGTGACGCAGCTCCCGGTCGACGGGCAGCGCACGGACGTCGTGCTGCGTGCCGGCGCCGCGCCGGTGACCGTGGACCAGGTGAAGGGCCTGCCGATCCCCGGCCCGGCCGGCGTCGTCCGGCTCGACGAGGTGGCCAAGGTGTCCACTGTGGACGGCCCGGCGTCGGTGCACCGCACCGGCGGCGACCTCAGCACCACCGTCACGGCGAAGAACACCGGTGACAACCTGAGCAAGACGACCGCGGACATCCAGTCCAAACTGGACGGTCTCACCTTCACCGGTGGCGCGGCGTACTCGCTCGGCGGCGTGAGCCAGGACCAGCAGGAGGCGTTCTCGAACCTCTTCCTGGCGCTGCTCGCGGCCATCGCGATCGTGTTCCTGATCATGGTGGCGACGTTCCGCAGCCTGATCCAGCCGCTGATCCTGCTGGTGTCGATCCCGTTCGCGGCGACCGGCGCGATCGGGCTGCTGCTGGCCACCGGCACCGCGCTCGGCCTGCCGTCGCTGATCGGCATGCTGATGCTCGTCGGCATCGTCGTCACCAACGCGATCGTGCTGATCGACCTGATCAACCAGTACCGCGCCGACGGGATGAGCGTCGCCGACGCCGTCACCGAGGGCGGCCGGCGCCGGCTGCGGCCGATCCTGATGACCGCGGCGGCGACGATCTTCGCGCTGGTCCCGATGGCGCTGGGCATCACCGGCCAGGGCGGGTTCATCGGCCAGCCGCTGGCCATCGTGGTGATCGGCGGCCTGGTCAGCTCGACCCTGCTGACGCTGGTGCTGGTCCCGACCCTCTACACGATGGTCGAGACCCGCAAGGAGCGCCGCCGGGCGAAGCGGGAGGCCCGCAGGCACCCGGTCGAGGCGCCGGAGTCGGAGTCCCTGGACCCCGCCCCCACCGCCTGACCCGTAACGACGAAGGCCCGGCACTCCCCCGCGGGAGTGCCGGGCCTTCGGCGTTCACCGGCAACCGTGCTCAGAACGCCGACACGCGTGATCCGAGGGTCGACACGCGTGATTGGGAGGACGACACGGCGAAGCCACCGTGGCCCCGGCGTGTCGACCCTTCAATCACGCGTGTCGACTCCTCAATCACGCGAGTCGACCCTTCGATCACACGGTTACTGCTTGAAGCGGTAGGTCATGCTGTCGAAGACGATGCAGATGCTCGGCGACATCACGATCACGCGCAGCGTGTTGTCGCGTTCGTCGAAGTCGATGCCCTCGACCTCGAACGTGCCCGAGCAGCCGCTGCGCAGCGGCAGCTGGCCGAGCGAGGTGACGTGGCCGGTGACGTCGGAGCCGTTGAGCCCGCCGGCGAGGTCGACCTGCAGCAGCGGCTTGGTCGTGCCGAACAGGCTGCCGTCCGGGTCGTCGGACGCGCAGAGCAGCCGGGTCGCGGTCTGGAAGTCGCAGCCCTGGACGTCACGCACGGGGTGGTCGAGCCGGATCGCCGACGCGTAGGGCAGGTTCTGCGCCGGGTCGGTGGCCACCACGCCGGGCATCGGGTGGACCAGGAGGCGGTCCATGGTGCCGTACTCGCCCGCGACCAGCCAGCGCGCGTCCGGCGAGACCGCGGCGAACGAGTTGTTGTTCGCTTCCCACGACTCGAGGTTGTGCTTGTAGTTCGCCCAGGTGCCGTCCGGGGCCTGCACGCGGAAGAGCTTCGCGCCCCGGTCGTCGCGCTGGTAGGGCTCGACGTACCAGCCCTGGGCGGAGCCGGGGTCGCCGACGTGGTTCCAGCCCTGCGAGCTCAGGTCGGCCGGGACGGTGCTGATCCCGGTGTAGCGGATGGTGGTGCCTGACGGGCGGACGATCGTGGCGAGGCCCTGGCTCTCGTCGAGGGCGCGGGCCTGGTCCTTGCCGACCTCCGACCAGCCCGTGACGGCCTGCGCGAGCGCGGGCGCAAACACGGTGAGCAGGGCGGCTACGGCGACGACGATCCCGGTTCTGCGCATGACGCCTCCGGTGGGAGTGGGAAACCTGGCGAACCGGATCTACCAGCACTCCCGGGCGTCGCGCACCCGACGAATGAATGATTTTCACGTTTGTTCGGCGTTCTGTCCGGTTCTGGACACACCGCCGGACAGAACGCAGCCCCGGCGGACGAGCGTCAGCCGGGGGTCACGGGACCAGGTCAGTCGCCCTTGCGCAGCCCGTCGAAGATCTCCTTGCAGGCCGGGCAGACCGGCGAGCCGGGCTTCGGCGACTTCGTCACCGGGAAGACCTCGCCGCAGAGCGCCACCACGTGATTGCCCATGACCGCGCTTTCGGCGATCTTGGCCTTCTTCACGTAGTGGAACATCTTCGGGGTGTCGTCGTCGGTGGTGTCCGTGCCCTCGGGCGTGGTTTCCGGCTTCGTCAGCGTCTCGGTGCTCACCCGGCCATTGTGCCCCAGTCCCCCGGAAGCGCGTACGAAAGCCCCTCGACCTGGCAGGATCGGCGGCATGTTCCAGAAGGTGCTCGCGACGTTCGGCTCGGGCGGCGCGAAGATCGACGCCCGCCTGCTCGACCGCACGGCCGCCCCCGGCCGCCCGTTGCACGGCGAGGTCCTGCTGCTCGGCGGCGAGGTCGACCAGGAGATCAACGGCCTGGACGTGACGCTGCTGGCCCGCGTCCAGGTCCCCGGCGAGGACAAGACCGAAGACCTCCCCTTCGGCTCCCAGCACCTCGTCGGCCGCGAAACCATCCGCGCCGGCCAGCAGGTGCGCGTGCCGTTCGAGATCCCGCTGCCCTGGGAGACGCCGGTCACCAGCGTCTTCGGCAAGCCGCTGGCGGGGACGGCGGTCGGCGTGCGGGCCGAGCTGGACCTGGCCGCGGCGGTGTCCGACCCGTTCGACGCCGACGCCGTCGCGATCGAGCCGATCCCGGCGCAGAAGCGGGTCCTCGACGCGCTGAGCCGGACCGGGTTCGTCTTCCGCGAGGCGATCCTCGAGCAGGGCCGGATCAACGGCGCGAACCAGCAGCTCGCCTTCTTCCAGGAGATCCGCTTCGCGCCTTCGCCGCGCTTCGCGAGCATCTTTTCCCAGGTCGCGGTCACGTTCCTGACGTCGTCGGAACGCACCGACGTCGTCCTGGAGGTCACCAAGCGCGTCCGGGTGAGCAAGACCGGCGGCTTCGGCGGGCGTGGCCAGGACTTCCTCGGCCTGTTCACGATGAAGCCGGACGTGAACTGGGAGAAGCAGCTCGAAGACTGGTTCGACCAGGTGGCGCGGCCGCGCGGGATCTTCGACTAGCCGTGGAAACCCACCGCCCGCACATGCCCGGTTACGGGATCGCGGCCGCCGGCGAGGGACTGCTGCCGTGGTCGTGGGCCGACGAGCGGCTGCGCGCGTCCCACGACTTCTGGCTCGCCACGGTGACCCCGGCGGGGCGCCCGCACCTGATGCCGGTGTGGGCGGTGTGGACCGGCGAGGTGCTGTGGTTCTCGTCGTCGCTGCGGTCGGCGAAGGCCCGCAACGTCGCCGCGGGCTCGGCGGTGTCGATCGCGACGGACGATCCGTACGAGCCGGTCGTCGTCGAGGGGACCGCCGAGGTCGTCACCGATCCGACGGCGCTGCGGGGGTTCCTGGACGCGATGAACGCCAAGTACGCGACGGCGTACGGGGAGGACTTCCTCGACCCGGCCGCCAACGCCTCGATGCGGCTGCGGCCGGAGAAGGTGATCGGGTTGCGGGAGAAGGACTTCACGACCACCCCGACCCGCTGGACGTTCCCGTGAAGTGGCCCGAAGCGATCGCCGCGCTGGGCGGCAAGCCAGACGCCTGGCCGCGGCTCGAAGCCCGCTACGGCGAGCCGCACCGCCGCTACCACACGCTGGCGCACGCGACGGCCGTCGCGCGGGACTCCGCCTGGCTGGCCGAAGGGCTCGGCGAAACCGAGCGTGCCGTCGTCGCCGTCGCGGCCTGGACGCACGACGTCGTCTACGACGCGAAGCCCGGTGAGGACGAACGCGCCAGTGCCGCGTGGGCTCGCGAAGCGCTGGAAGGCGTCCGGGAAGCGCACATCGAGCGCGTCGAAGGCCTGATCCTGACCACGATCAAGCACGACGCACCGGCCGGCGACGACCTCGCCACGGCGTTGCTCGACGCCGACCTCGCCATCCTCGGCGCCCCCGAAGCGCAGTACGCGGTGTACGCCGAAGCCGTGCGCCATGAGTACGCGAAGTACCCCGACGACGTCTGGCGCGACGGACGCATCGCCGTCCTCGAAGGCATGCTGGCGCGGACGCTCTACCGCAGCGAAGCCGCGCGGGCACGCTGGGCGAGGGCCGCGGAAAAGAACCTGACCGCCGAGCTGACCCGCTGGCGCCGCGGGCAACCCGATCATCGATGATGGTTCCTCGTGACCACCCCACTCAACCTGCACGAAGAGGTCGCTTCCGCGCTGCGTGACGGGCACCCCGTCGTCGCGCTGGAGAGCACCATCCTGTCCCACGGCCTGCCGCCCGGCCGCAACCTCGACGTCGGCCGGCGCCTCGAGCGCGTGGTGCGCGACGGCGGTGCCGTCCCGGCCACCATCGCGGTGCTCGACGGCCGGGTCGTCGTCGGCCTCTCCCCCGCCGAGCTGGAACGCGTCTGCGCGCCGGACGCCGGCCTGGACAAGCTTTCGCTGCGCGACATCGGCCCGGCCGTCGGCCTCGGCCGCTCGGGCGCGACGACCGTGGCGAGCACGTCGGCGCTGGCCGCCGCGGCCGGGATCGGGGTGTTCGGCACCGGCGGCCTCGGCGGGGTGCACGTCGGCGCGTCGCAGAGCTGGGACGTCTCGGCGGACCTCGGCGTGCTCGCGAAGGTGCCGACCGTGGTGGTCTGCTCCGGCGTGAAGTCGGTGCTCGACATCCCGGCCACGCTCGAAGTGCTCGAGACGCACTCGGTGCCGGTGCTGGGCTACCGCACCGACGACTTCCCGGCGTTCTACCTCCGCTCGTCCGGACACGCCGTGGGCCAGCGGGTCGACGACCCGGCGCAGGTCGCCGCCGTGGTCACCGCGCACCGCGCGTACGCGGGTTCCGGTGTCCTGCTGGCGAACCCGATCCCCGAAGTGTCCGAAATGGACAAAGAGCTGCACGACCGGCTGCTCGCCGGAGGCCTGGCGCTGGTGGCCGAGCGGGGCGTGCACGGCTCCGACGTCACGCCGGTGCTGCTGGAGCACTTCCACACCGCGAGCGGCGGGGTGAGCATCGACGCGAACGAGGCGCTGGTGCTCAACAACGTGAAGCTGGCGACCGAGGTCGCGGTGGCGCTCGCATGACCGGGATCGTGGTGGTCGGCGACGCGGCCCTCGACGTGATCGCGCGGCACGACAAGCCGTTGCCGCACGGCGGCGACGCCCGCGCGAAGATCCGGTTCACCGGCGGCGGCTCGGGCGCCAACACGGCGCTGTGGCTGCGTTCGCTGGGCGCGGACACGACGTTGCTCGCCCGCATCGGTGACGACCCGGGCGGCCGGCTGATCAAGGCCGAGCTGGAGGCCGCGGGCGTGCGCTGCGCGTTCGCGGTCGACCCCGAGGCGCCGACGTGCTGCGTCGTGGTGATGGTCGACGCCACCGGCCAGCGGAGCATGCTCGCCGACCGCGGCGCGAACCAGCGTTTCGCGCCCGAGGACGTCACCCGGGAGTCGCTGGGCGAGGCGGGCCACCTGCACCTGTCCGGGTACGTGCTGCTCGACCCGCCGTCGCGCGCCGCGGGCCTCGCCGCGCTGGCGCTCGCCCGCGAGCTGGGCCTGACTACGTCGGTCGACCCGCAGGCGGCCGCGCACATCACCGACCCGGCGGCGTTCCTGGACGACGTCCGCGGCGTCGACCTGCTGATGCCGAACACCGAGGAGCTGGTCGCGCTGACCGGTTCGGCGGACCCGGCGTCGGCGAAGGAGCTGCTCGCCGCGGTGGGCGCGGTGGTGGTCACCGCCGGGCTGAACGGCGCGAGCTGGGTCGACGGCGGCGGCGTCACGAGCGTGCCCGCGATCGAGGCCGACTGCGTGGACTCGACGGGCGCGGGCGACGCGTTCGACGCGGGCGTGCTCACCGGCTGGCTGGCCGGCGAGTCCACTGTGGACGTCCTGCGCCACGGGACGCGGCTGGGCGCGCTGGCGGTCGGGAAGGTGGGACCGCAGCCCGGCTAGCCGTCGATGACGCGGTGGGTGGTGTGCTCGATCGCGGTCGGCTCGGCCTGGTAGCGGTTGACCTTCTCGGTCTTGCGCGGCGGGCTGTCGTTCGCGACCAGCACCGCGATCCACGGCAACGGCACCGAGATCGCGAGGAAGCCGAGCGCCAGCCACCACGTGTGGTAGGTCAGCCCGGCGAGGATCAGGCACGGGATGCGGCACGCCATCATGATCACGTACTTGCGCTTGCGCGCTTTGAACTGCTCTTCGTACGACGGGGCCGCCCCGGTGATCAGCACCGGGTCCGAGTCGTTGGCGGGCATGGTCACTGCACCACCTCCGCTCACCATCGTCTCACCGGTGCGGCTCAGGCGACACCGGGGTGGGCCAACCGGCTCAACGCCGCGGCGACGAGCGTCTCGATGCCGGTGCGCAGGGTCGGGTGCAGCACCGGGGCGAACCGCGGCGAGTGGTTGGACGGGATGTCGCGCTCGAAGCGGCCCTCGGTCATCGCGGTGATCACCGTCTCCGGGTCGAAGCCGCCGACCAGCCAGAACACCGACGGCGCACCGGCCGCGCGGCCGAACTCGCTGAAGTCCTCACTGCCGGTGATCAGCGGCGCCGGCATCGTCACCTCGGGCCCGAAGTGGGCGAGGAAGACCTCGGCGAGCGCGTTGTTGGCCGCCTCGTCGTTCTCCGTGATCGGGTAGGAGCCGGACCGGACGATCTCGGGCGCCTTGGGCGCGCCGGCCGTCGCGGCCTCGCCGTTGACGATCCGCTCCACCGCGGCCAGCACGCGCTCGCGGACGGCCTGGTCGAACGACCGGACGTTGACCTCGAGCACGGCGTCGTCGGCGATCACGTTGCTCGCGGTGCCGACGTGCAGCGAGCCGACGGTGACGACGGCCGAGTCGGTCGCGGCGATCTCCCGCGAGACGATCGTCTGCAGCTTGAGGACGACGGACGCGGCCAGCACGGCCGGGTCGACGGTCGTCTCCGGGCGCGAACCGTGGCCGCCGCGGCCGTACAGGGTGATCCGCAGCGTGTCGGTGGCCGCCATGATCACGCCGGGGCGGGTGAGCACCCAGCCCGCCGGGCCGGGCACGAGGTGCTGGCCGAACACGACGTCGGGTGTCCCGGCGATGTCGAACAGGCCGTCGCGGACCATCGCCGACGCGCCGCCCGCGCTCTCCTCGCCCGGCTGGAACACCACGAGCAGCGTGCCGGACCACGTGTCGCGGCCCTTCGCGAGCAGCGCGGCGGCGCCGGAGAGCCAGGTGGCGTGCATGTCGTGCCCGCAGGCGTGCATGACCGGGACGTCGGTGCCGTGCTCGTCGGTGCCGCGCTCGGTGCTCGCGTACGACAACCCGGTCTTCTCCTCGACCGGCAGCGCGTCGATGTCGGCGCGCAGCTGGACCGTCGGGCCTTCGCCGTTGCGCAGCACGCCCAGTACCCCGGTGCCGGCGATGCCGGTGTGCACCTCGTAGCCGTCGCGCTCCAGGCGCCGGGCCAGCTCGGCCGCCGTCCGGGTCTCGGCGAACGAGAGCTCGGGGTGGCGGTGGAGGTCGATGTACAGCGCTTCGAGCTCGGGCAGCGCCGCGTCGAGCGGGGTGAGGACGTCGTCGAGGGTCACAAGGGCCATCGTGGCAGCATTACCCACCGTGAGCACGCGAAGCGTACTGCCCGACCTGAACGACGACGTCTGCGCGCGGCTGCGCGAGGCCTTCCGGCGCACCGCCTACGACGCCGACGGCGTGGTGGCCGCCCTCGGCGGCGCCGCCCACGCGGCACTCGGCCGCGGCGAGCCCGAGCCGGCGGACCGGGCGAGCCGGGACGCCGGTGAGCTGGGCACGCTGATCCGGCTCTTCCTGCTGGGCGGGACCGAACCGGAGACCGCGGTCAAGGCGGCGTTCGCGCCGCTGACGCCCGAAGACGCGACCGCCGCGGGCCTGCTGGACGCCGTCGCCGGCGGCTACCGGGCCGCCCTCGACGTCCGCCCGCACGGTGACGAAGAAGGCTCCTGGTGGGTCGTGTCCGACCTCGACGCCGACGTCCTCGGCGCCACCGTGCCCGAGGACCACGTGCTCGGCGTCGGCCACGCGTCGCTGTCGCTGATCCGCGCGACCACCCGCCGGCCGGTCGGCACCCTGCTCGACCTGGGCACCGGCAACGGCGTCCAGGCGCTGCACGCGACCCGGCACGCCCGGCGCGTCACCGCCACCGACGTCTCCGCGCGGGCCCTCGCGCTGGCCGCGGCGACGTTCCGGCTCAACGAGCTGGACGTCGAGCTGGTGCGCGGCGAGTGGTTCGCGCCGGTCGCGCGGCGGAAGTTCGACCAGGTCGTCTGCAACCCGCCGTTCGTGGTCGGGCCGGCGCGCGTCGACTACACCTACCGCGACTCCGGGCTGGCCGGCGACGACGCGAGCGCGCTCGTCATCCGGCAGCTGCCCGGGTTCCTCAACGACGACGGCGTCGGCCAGCTGCTGGCTTCCTGGCTGCACACCGGCAACGAGGACTGGGCCGACCGGGTGAGCCGCTGGCTGCCCGCCGAGACCGACGCCTGGTTCGTCCAGCGCGACGTCGCCGACCCGGCGCTCTACGTCGGCACCTGGCTGCGGGACGCGGGCATCGACCCGCGCTCGCCCGAAGGCCGGGTGAAGGCGGCGGCGTGGCTCGACTGGTTCGCCGCCAACGACGTCCGGGGCATCGGCTTCGGCTTCGTGACGCTGCGGCGCGCGGCCGGGCGCACGCCGACGGTGGTGTGCGAGGACCTCCGGCAGGCCTACGACGACCCGCTGGGCCCGGAGGCGGCCGGCTGGCTGGACCGCGTCGAATGGCTGCGCAATTCCGGTTCGTTGCTCGATGTCCGTTTTGTGGTGCCCGACACGGTGTTGCTGGAAAGCGTCGAGGAACCCGGCGACGAAGGCTGGACGACAACGATCCGGCGGCTGCACCGCACCGACGGCCCCGGCTGGCAGCACGAGGTCGACGACCTGGCCGCACGACTGCTCGCGGGCTGCCGCGGCGCCCTGCCCCTGGAGGACCTGATCGAGCTCTTAGCGGCTGCTCAGGGGCTCGAAGCGGACGAACTGGCGGCCGCCGCACTGCCCGTCGTCCGGGAGCTCGTCCGGCACGGGATGCTCGTCCCGGCGGGCCGGTGAGGGCGGTCGCGGCCCGGGTCTCCCGGGCCGACGTCACGGTCGATGGCGAGGTGACCGGCGCCATCACCGAACCCGGTTTGCTTGTGCTGCTGGGAATCCACGTGGACGACGACGCGGCGAAGGCCGCGACGATGGCGCGCAAATTGCACGAGTTGCGCATCCTGCGTGACGAGGAATCATGCGCCACGGTGAATGCGCCGTTGCTCGTCGTGAGCCAGTTCACGCTCTACGGCGACACGAAGAAAGGGCGGCGGCCGTCGTGGACGCAGGCCGCCCGGCCGGAAGTCGCGGAGCCGTTGGTGGACGCCGTGGTGGCCGGCCTGCGCGAGCGCGGCGCGCACGTCGAAACGGGGCGTTTCGGGGCGATGATGGCGGTCTCGAGCGTGAACGACGGTCCGTTCACCGTTCTCGTAGAGGTCTAGACCACTCGGGACGGTTCACTTCCTGACCGAATTCTCAAGGTCTTCTCAGGTTTCCCGGTCACTCGTCCTTCTCAGCAAAAGCTCAGCATTGGTGGAGCAACCGCAGGGCTTCGGCAGCCGTCTCCTTTTCAGCGAGCCGGGAACGTTTCGGGAACCCGGAGCGTTGCACCAGATGTCCAGCCAAGCCGGCCGGACCGGCGTACCGGGTTCCACAGGCCTCGGTCCGCCGGTACGCACCCGGCGTGACCCACCGCAGCACGTTCAGCCCGTGACCGGGGAGGCAGAATGTCAGTCCAGACTCTCGAACGCGAGTCGCGCGGGATTCGCGAACGTATTCCGGCTCAGATGTCCGAGGAGCCGGTGAGCGCGGGGGCGTTCGCCGAAGGCGACCTCGACGCCCCGAGCCCCGCCGCCGACCTGGTGCGCGTCTACCTCAACGGCATCGGCAAGACGGCGCTGCTGTCCGCCGCCGACGAGGTGGAGCTCGCCAAGCGCATCGAAGCCGGCGTTTTCGCCCAGCACATGCTGGACACCGGGGAAAACCTCACCTCCAAGCGCCGCACCGAGCTGTCCGCCCTGGTCCGTGACGGGCACGTGGCGAAGAACCACCTGCTCGAGGCCAACCTGCGGCTGGTCGTGTCGCTGGCCAAGCGCTACACCGGCCGGGGGATGCCGCTGCTGGACCTGATCCAGGAGGGGAACCTGGGCCTGATCCGCGCGGTGGAGAAGTTCGACTACTCCAAGGGGTTCAAGTTCTCGACCTACGCCACGTGGTGGATCCGGCAGGCCATCACCCGGGGCATGGCCGACCAGGGCCGCACCATCCGGCTGCCCGTCCACCTGGTGGAACAGGTCAACAAGCTGGCCCGCATCAAGCGCGACCTGCACCAGCAGCTCGGGCGCGACGCGACGCACGAGGAGCTGGCCGCCGAGTCGGGCATCCCGGCGCACAAGATCTCCGACCTGCTCGACCACTCGCGTGACCCGGTAAGCCTGGACATGCCGGTGGGCACCGAGGAGGACGCCCCGCTCGGTGACTTCATCGAGGACTCCGAGGCGACCGACGCCGAGAGCGCCGTGATCTCGAGCCTGCTCCAGGACGACCTGCGCCGCGTGCTCGCGACGCTGGACGACCGCGAGCAGCACGTCATCCGGCTGCGCTACGGCCTGGACGACGGCCAGCCCCGCACGCTCGACCAGATCGGCAAGCACTTCGGGCTCTCCCGCGAGCGCGTCCGCCAGATCGAGCGCGAGGTCATGTCGAAGCTCCGCCAGGGCGAGCGCGCGGACCGGCTCCGCGCCTACGCCAGCTAGATCACTCGAACAGGGAACCGACGCCGAACGGGGCGGGTCCGCACACGGTGCGTGCCCGCCCCGTTTTCGTGCCCGGCTCCGGTGTCGTTCCCGCAGTTCAGGGGCATGATCGGAAAATAAGCCACGAAACCCGGGTTTGGGCGCCACAAGACGTGGGTAGCAACCCTCGGCAACACCCGTTCGGCAGCGTTGACTTATGACCTACGTCACGACACTGTCGAGTCAAGGCCGGTGGGGTACGGCGTCAAGCCTCGCGACTGGATGTGCACGCATCCGGGCGCTTTCCCCGGGAGGTCGGGTCCGTCGGGGTGGACCCGGCCTCCCGACCCAAACCCGGCGAGGTGGGTTGGCACACAGTGGCCGGATGCCTCTGGGGCGTGGTCGCCCCGCATGCGTAGGGTGGACGGATCCCGGAGCTGGCAAAGGAGCCTGGCAGTGCCGTCCACCACTTTTCAGCACACCGAAGTCCTCCCGCTGGGCAAGGACACCACCACCGAATACCGGCTGGTCACCGACGAAGGCGTCGAGACGTTCGAAGCCGCCGGGCGGAAGTTCCTGAAGATCGACCCCGCGGCGCTGACCACCCTCGCGCGCACGGCCATCACCGACATCCAGCACCTGTTGCGCACGTCACACCTGACGCAGCTGCGCGCGATCGTCGACGACCCCGAGGCGAGCGGCAACGACCGCTTTGTCGCCATGGACCTGCTCCGCAACGCCGCCATCTCGGCCGGCGGCGTGCTGCCCATGTGCCAGGACACCGGCACCGCGATCGTCATCGGCAAGCGCGGCGAGGGTGTCCTCACCGGCGGGGACGACGAGCGCGCGCTGTCGCAGGGCATCTTCGACGCGTACCAGCAGCTGAACCTGCGGTACTCGCAGATGGCGCCGGTCAACTTCTGGGACGAGCGCAACACCGGGACGAACCTCCCGGCGCAGGTCGAGCTTTACCACAAGGATGGTCAGGACGACCCGGCCTACGAGTTCCTCTTCATGGCCAAGGGTGGCGGCAGCGCCAACAAGACGTTCCTGTACCAGGAAACGAAAGCCGTCCTGAACCCGAAGCGGCTCGCCCGGTTCCTCGACGAGAAGCTGCGCAGCCTCGGCACCGCGGCGTGCCCGCCGTACCACCTCGCGATCGTCGTCGGCGGCATGTCCGCCGAGTTCAACCTGAAGGTCGCGAAGCTCGCTTCCGCGCGCTACCTCGACAACCTGCCGCAGGAGGGCTCCGAGCTGGGCCACGCCTTCCGCGACCCGAGCCTCGAGCAGCAGGTGCTGGAGATGACGCGCCAGTTCGGCATCGGCGCGCAGTTCGGCGGGAAGTACTTCTGCCACGACGTCCGCGTCATCCGGCTCCCCCGCCACGGCGCCTCGTGCCCGGTCGGCATCGCCGTCTCGTGCTCGGCCGACCGCCAGGCCAAGGCCAAGATCACCGCGGACGGCGTGTTCATCGAGCAGCTCGAGCGCGACCCGGCCCGGTTCCTGCCCGAGGTCACCGAAGAGGACCTGTCGGACGACGTCGTGTCCGTCGACCTCAACCGGCCGATGGCCGAGATCCGCGCGCAGCTCTCGCAGCTGCCGGTGAAGACGCGGCTTTCGCTGACCGGGCCGCTGGTCGTCGCCCGCGACATCGCGCACGCGAAGATCGCCGAGCGGCTCGACGCCGGCGAGGAGATGCCGGAGTACCTCAAGAACCACCCGGTGTACTACGCGGGCCCGGCGAAGACGCCGGAGGGCTACGCTTCCGGTTCGTTCGGGCCGACCACGGCCGGGCGGATGGACTCCTACGTCGCGCAGTTCCAGGCCGCCGGCGGCTCGCTCGTCATGCTGGCCAAGGGAAACCGCTCGAAGCAGGTGACGTCCGCGTGCGAGGCGCACGGCGGCTTCTACCTCGGTTCGATCGGCGGCCCGGCCGCGCGGCTGGCGCAGGACTGCATCAAGAAGGTCGACGTCCTCGAGTACGCCGAGCTCGGCATGGAAGCCGTCTGGAAGATCGAGGTCGAGGACTTCCCCGCGTTCATCGTCATCGACGACAAGGGCAACGACTTCTTCGAGAGCACCGGCGATCCGGTGCTGCAGATCAGCTTCCGCTGAGCAGAGCGGTCAGACAGGGGAAGGGAGCACCAGCCCGCCGCCAGTGCTCCCCTCCTTCCCTGCTCCCTCAGCCGACGCGCTCGATCCGCGCGCGCCGGATGAGGAACTTTCCGGGTTCCCGAACCTGTTCGAAGGCCGCGTTGTTGAGCAGCGCGCAGCTGCCCGACACCGACGTCACCGTCACGGTGGTGGACTTCGAGTTGTCGAGGTTCGTCACCTTCAGCTTGGTCCCCGCGGGGAACTGGTTGCTCGACGCCGCCGGCGCGCCGGCCTCGCCCGAGAGCGTCACGGTCGAGCCGGGGCACACGACGTCACCCGTCGCGGCCGCGCCGTTCTGGTCCTGCTGCGCCGGAGCCTGTTGCGCGGGCGCCTGTTGCGCCGGGGCCTGCTGGGCGGGCGCCTGCTGGACCGGCGCCGCCTGGCCGTTGTTCGCGACGACGTTCGCGGTGCACTCCGCGACCACCCGCCGTTGCTGGATCAGGTCCACCACCGCCTGGCGGTTGGCGATCCTCGCGGCCGACTGCGCGTCCGGGTTCGCCTGCTGGCCGGCGATGAAGTTCAGGTTGTTCTGCAGCGCGGTGTCGAGCCCCCCGCAGTTCTCCTTGGGTGCCTCGGCCGCGTTGCTCGCGGGGCTGCTCAGCGCGATCGCCGCCGCGGTGACGCCGGAAACGCCCAGCAGCGCGGCCAGGCCGATGGTCGCTCGCTTGCGGTGCCGACCACTACTCAACCGGGGCATGTTCCGTTCCTCTCTGATCACCACCTCATCCGGGAATACGGCCCGGTAACGAAGGTGGTTCACCGAGATTCAGGACTTTTTCGGCCTAGGTGCCCGAAGCCGAGGTCACGGGGTCTTCGAGGTGGTCCGGACCACTGACGCGCGCGGCGGTCGCCAGCGCCCACCGGCCGGTGGTGACGATCCCCAGCACGAACACCAGCACCCCGCAGCCGGCGATGATCACCCAGCCGGTGCGGCCCGTCCCCGGCGGCAGCCCGTCGCTCGAGGCGACGACCACGCCGATCACCGCCACGCCGAGGGAGATCCCGATCTGGCGGCTGGTCGAGGCGACGGCCGCGGCGAGCCCGGCGCGCTCACGCGGCATGCCGGACACCGCGGCGTTCGTGATCGGCGCGTTGAGCATGCCGAACCCGGCGCCGAAGCACACATAACCCAGCATCAGCACGGGAATCGGGGTGGCCGGGCTGATCCCGGAGAGCACGATCCCCGACGCCGCGATCCCCGCCCCGGCGACGAGCAGCGGCAGCCGCGGCCCGCGCGCGCCGACCAGCCGGCCGGACAGCGGCGCGAACACGGCCGTCACCGCCGCCATCGGCAACGTCAGCAGGCCCGCGTCGAGCGCGGACAGCCCGCGGGCGTCCTGCAGGTAGAGCGAGTTGAGGAACAGGAACCCCGACAGCGCCGCGAGCCCCGTGACGGCGGTCAGCGTCGCGCCGGAGAACGGCACGCTGCGGAAGAACTTCAGGTCCAGCAACGGATCCCGGCGACGGCGTTCGTAGGGCAGCAGCACGGCCAGCGCCACCGCGGCGAGCACGAAACAGCCGACGATCTCCGGCGAACCCCAGCCGGCGCCGCGCCCTTCGATGATCCCGTAGGTGACCGACGCCAGCAGGGCGATGACGAGCAGCTGCCCCACCGGGTCGAGCCGGCGCGGGTGCGGGGACCGCGACTCGGGGACGAACACCGCCGTGAGCACGATCGCGGCCACGCCGACCGGGACGTTGATCCAGAAGATCGAGCGCCAGCCCGCCCAGTCGACGAGCGCGCCGCCGAGCACCGGCCCGACGGCCATGCTCAGCCCGACGACCCCGGCCCAGACGCCGATCGCGCGGGCGCGTTCGCGGGGTTCGGTGAAGATGTTGGTGACGATGGACAGCGCGACCGGGTTGAGCATCGAGCCGCCGATCGCCTGCAGCGCGCGGAACGCGACGAGTGACCCGATGTTCGGCGCGATCCCGCACAGCAGCGAGCCGAGGCTGAACAGGGCCAGCCCGGTCTGGAACGTCCGGCGCCGTCCGATGCGGTCCGCCGTCGAGCCCGACAGCATGAGCAGGCTGGCCAGCACGAGGGTGTAGGCGTCGATCGTCCACTGCAGACTCGAGACGGACGCGCCCAGCTCGCGGCGGATCGACGGCAGCGCGAGGTTCACGATCGTGTTGTCGAGCCCGACGATGAACAGGCTCATGCAGCAGACGGCCAGGACCACCCGCCGCCGGACCGGCTGAGGCACTACGCCCCCAAACTAGTTGCAAGCGGCAATATTAAGCACTGTACAACTAATTTCGGCCCGGTCCGGGTGACCCGGACCACGCCGTCAGCCCGGGAAAAGCTCCGTCAGGCGGGCCAGGGTCTTCTCGATGCCTTGGGTGTTCTTGCGCGGGAACGGGCTGAGGCTGATCGCGAGCGGGAACTTCGCCGTCGACCAGTCGAACGTCTCGGTGACCTCGGTGCGGCCGCCGTCGAGGGGCTCGAGGCGCCAGCGCCAGCGGTGGCCGTTGAAGTGGCGCCACGCGATCAGGCGGCCCTCTTCGTACTCGACCACGGTGTTGAGGACCTTGTACGACGCGCCGATCTTCATGTCCATGCCGAACTTGGCGCCGAGCGTGAGCCGGTCCGGGCCCCCCGGCTGAGGGGCCCGGACCGTGCCGGATCCGTCGATGAGCGGGTGCTGGGCCGGATCGGCCAGGAGCCCGAAGATCTTCTCCGGGGTCGTGGCGACGATCGCGGTGCGTGAGACCTGGCGGCTTCCCATCACCCGAGCCTAGATGATCACTTGGTCGTCTTCAGGATGACCGTGCGCTGGTCCAGCGGCGCGGCCAGGGCGACCGAGATCACCGGGTACCGGATGTCCATCGTGCACATCTGGCCGGTCTGCGCCTTCGTCTCGCTCAGGTTGACCACGACGTGGTCACCCGCCTGCTCGGCCGCCTCGCCGAGGGCGTGGCCGCAGCCGCCCTCCTGGGCGCGGATGTTGAGGATCGTGCCGCCGTTGGCCGTCCACACCTCGTGCGGGTAGTTGGCGGGCAGCGCCGCCGCGTCGACCTTGTTCGGAGGCACGGGGGTACTGCCCTCGGGCACGGTGAGCCGGGGTTTGCCCGGCGGGTTCGCCGAGGGCCACGTCGGCAGCACCGACTCGCTCGGCGACGTCGAAACGCTGCCGGAGGGCGCCCCGGAGACCGCACCGGGGTCGCCGCCGGAAGCGGGCTGGCTGATGGGCACGTTCTGGCCGGCGCAGGCCGTGGCCATCAAGAGGATCGCGCCTGTCCCGGCCACCTTCGCTAAGTACCTCATGCGTCCAGGACGGAACGGGTCCGGCGCGGGGTTGCACGAAGGCCGGTGACAAATATGGAAGTACGTACTAATGTAGTACTTCATCATGAAGGACGAAGATTTCAGGCGTGACCCGGACGACCGGCTGTTCGACCCACGGGTCCGGGCCGCCCTCGGCGACTTCGCCGTCGACGACGACATCGGCCCGCTGGAAACGGCCGCGGCCCTGCGGACGGCCGCGCGCGGGCTGGACTGGCTGCGCTCGCACGGGACGGACAGCCGCGGGCTGAGCCCGGGCGCGCTGGACATCCTGATCCGGCTCGGCGGGAGCGAGGACGGGATCAGCATCAAGGACCTGGCCGCGTCCGCCGGGGTGAGCCCGAGGAACGTGACCGGCCTGGTCGACACCCTTGAACGGGGCGAGCTCGCCGTGCGCGTGCCCGCCCCGGCGGACCGGCGTTCCGTGCTCGCCCGGATCACCCCGGCCGGGCGGACGTGGCTCGAACAGTTCCGCCGCCCGTCCCAGGCGGCCATGGCGGCCGTCTTCCGCGGGTTCACCCCGGCCGAAGTCGCGCTGCTGCGGCACTTGTGCCTGCGTGTCGTCGAAAACCAGCACCACCTGACCCGCTACCTGGAGGACCAGTCATGACCACCCGCGAAACCGTTCAGGCCTACCACCGGGCGAGGTTCGACGGCGACGTGCCCGCCGCGGCCGCCCAGCTCGCCGCCTCGTTCACCTTCGAGAGCCCCCTGCTCAGCGCCGACGCCGACAGTCACCTGGCCGGCCTGCCCGGATTCCTGCAGGTGGTCTCCGGCGTGGAGATGATCAGCGAGCTGTACGGCGAATCGGAGGCCACGCTCGTCTACGACGTCCACACCGCGACACCGGTGGGGACACAACGCACGGCCGAGCACTTCCGCCTGCGGGACGGCCGGATCGAGGCGATCACCCTGATCTTCGACGCCACCCGCTGGCACCCGATCATGGCCGCGGCCGCCGCTCGCTGAAGTCCTAGCCCTGGCGGAGGACGACCGTGCGGGTGCCGAGGGGCGCGGCCAGGGTCAGCGGGATGCTGATCTCCTTGATGTAGTCCGGGCACATCTGGCCCTTCGTCCCGGTCGTCACCGCGATCAGCACGACCACCTGCGCCGCCGTCTGGTCGCCGAGCCGGGCCGAGACGCGGCGGCAGCCGCCTTCCTCGGCGCCGAGGATCACCTGCTTGCCGTCGAGGCTGCGGGTCAGCGTGCGCGGGTAGCCCTCCGGCAGCCCGCGCGCGTCGACCTGGCTCTCGGCGATCACGTTGTCCCCGGGCGCGATGCCCTGCGTCGGGCGGCCGACCGTGCCCGGGGGCGGCGGGTCGAACGTCGGCGTCACCGTGCCCGGCACCGTCGCTGCCGTGGTGGGCGTCTCCGGCCCGGTACTGCCGGCCGGCGGCGCCGACGGAGCCCCTGCCCCGGTCGAAGAAGCCCCGCACGCCGTCAGCGTGACCAGCAGCAGGCCCGTCCCCAGCAGTTTCACCGCGTTGCGCATACCTCCAGGACGGAGCGCGGGCCCGCCCGGTTGCATCAGGCCCGGAACGTCACCGATGGGCGGCTCGTCCCCGGACCAGCCCCAGCAGGCTGACCCCGGCCAGCGTCACCACCAGCAGCAACACCGTCGCCGCCGAGGCGAGGAACACCTGGCCGCGGTCGGTCAGGGCGAAGATGCTCGCCGGGAGCGTGCGCCAGTCCGGCGGGTACAGCATCATCGTCGCGCCCAGCTCGCCCATCGACATCGCCAGCGCGAGGCTCGCCGACGCCGTCATCGCCGGCAGCAGCACCGGGACGCGCACCCGCAGCAGTACCCGCACCGGCGACGCGCCGAGCGACGCCGCGGCCTGCGCGAGCTGCGGGTCGACGCGGGCGAGCGCCGCCGAGACCGTGCTGTAGGCGAACGGCAGCAGGATCAGCAGGTGCCCGAGCAGCACGATCCAGCGTGTGCCGTTGAACGCCAGCGGCGGCCGGCTGAACGCCACCAGCAGCGCCAGGCCCAGCACCACCGACGGCACCGCGATCGGCAGGTGGAACACCGTGTCGGTGATCCGCCGCAGCCGCCGCGGCGCGGTCTCCGCCGCCAGCGCGGCCCACGTGCCGAGCAGCACGGCCGCCGCGCCCGCGAGCACGCCGGTCTGGATGCTCACCGAGAGACTCGCGAACGTCTCCCCCGACAACGCCTCGGTGTAGTGCCCGAGGGTGAACCCGCCCGGCAGCACACCGGTCCAGTGCCCGGCGAACGACGCGAGCACGATCATCACCAGCGGCGCCGCGACGACCACCGCGAACAGCACGCCGAACACCAGCCACAGCAGCGCCTTGCTACGCCGCGTCCACAGCAGCACCGCGACCCCTCTCGCCCAGTACCCGGTAACTTCCGTACAGCAGCAGGGAAATCGCGACGTCGACCAGCGCGACGACACTCGCCGCCGGGAAGTCGAACGTGACGATCCCCTTGCCGTACACCAGCATCGGCAACGTCGTGACGCCCTTCGCGCCGAGGAACAGCACGATGCCGAACTCGTTCAGCGCGAGCAGCAGCGTCAGGCACGCGCCCGAGGCGAGCGACGGCAGCGCCGCGGGCAGCACGACCCGCCACAGCACCCGCCCCGGCTTCGCGCCCAGCGCCGCGGCGACGTCCAGCTGCACGCCCGGGACCTGGCTGAACGCCGCGAGCGCCGGCCGCATCACGAACGGCGTGTAGAAGGTGATCTCGGCCAGCAGCACACCCCACGGCGAGTACAGGAACCCGCCGGCGCCGAACACGCCCGCGCTGCCGTAGAGGAACGTGAAGGCCAGCGCGATGAGGAACGACGGGAACGCGAGCACGGTGTCGACCAGCCGTGACAGCGTCTGCGCCCCGGGGAACCGGACGAACGCGACGACCAGCGCGAAGAACGTGCCGAGCAGTACGCAGCCGGTGGTCGCGCCCAGGGCCAGCAGCACGGTCTGCCAGGCCGCGTTCTGGAACTCGGCCGAGCCGAGCACCTCGGCCCACTTCCCCAGGCCGATCCCGGAGTCCGTGGCCAGCGACTGCCCGGCCACGAGCACCAGCGGGTAGCCGAAGAAGACGGCCACGACCACCAGCGGCGGCAGCAGCCACAGCCCGCGGCCACGGCGTCCCGTAGCCCGCCGCGGTGCGGGGGCGACGGTGGCTTCGAGCGCGAGCCCGGTCACGAGCCGACTCCGACCAGCGGGCAGCCGTCCGGGATCGACACCCCGACCGGCGCACCGACGGCGAGCCCGCCGACGTCGGCGACCTCCGCGCGGATCGTGCCGCCGGTCGCCTCCAGCTCCAGGTCCAGGCGGTAGCCCGTGCCGCGCCACTGCACCGCCCGGACCAGCGCCGGGAGGGTGCCTGCGCCCGGCGCGCCGACGCCCACCCGGTGCGGGCGGACCCCCAGCGCCACGGCCTGGCCGGGGGTGAGCGCCCCCGTCGGCTCGGCGGTCAGCTCGCGGCCGCCGAGCCGGACGGTCGACGGCGTCCCGTCGCGGATCACCTCGACCGGGATGAGGTTGGCCGCGCCGAGGAAACTCGCGGTGAAGCCGTCCGCGGGGCGGCGGTAGAGCTGCTCGCACGGGCCGGTCTCGACCAGCCGGGAGTCGCGCATGACGGCGATCCGGTCGGCCAGCGCGAGCGCCTCACCCTGGTCGTGCGTGACGTAGACCAGCGTCGTGTCCGGCAGTTCCGCCCGCAGCCGCAGCAGCTCCGCGATCATGTCCTCGCGCAGCGCGGCGTCCAATGCGGACAGTGGCTCGTCCAGCAGCAGCACGTCGGGCCGGATGGCCAGCGCCCGGGCGAGCGCGACCCGCTGCTGCTGCCCGCCCGACAGCTCACGCGGGTACCGCCGGGCGTAGGCGCCCATGCCGACGAGGTCGAGGACCTCGGCGACCCGCGACGCCACCTCGGCGCGCGGGGCCCGCCGCGCGTTGAGCCCGAAAGCGACGTTCGCGGCGACGCGCATGTGCGGGAACAGCGCGTAGCTCTGCACCACGACACCGAGGCCGCGCCGGTGCGGCGGCAGGTCGGTGACGTCCTGCCCGGCCAGGAACACCCGCCCGGAGCTGGGCCGCACGAACCCGGCCAGCGCCTTGAGCGCCGTCGACTTGCCCGAGCCGGACGGCCCGAGCAGGGCCAGCGTCTCGCCGCGGGCCACGGCGAGGTCGAGCCCGGCCAGCGCCGTCGTCCGTCCGAAGTGGACGGAGACGTCGCGGAACTCGACCGCCGGGGTCATCGCCCGACGGCCTTCTTGTACGCGGCCAGGTCGGCGTCCAGCTTGGCGAGCACCGCGGTCCAGTCCGGGTTCCAGACGTCGACACCCTGCAGCGCGGCCTTGATCTTGTCGGCGTTGGCGCCGGTGGCGGTGACGTCGGCGCGGGCCGGGATGCCGAACGCGTCCGAGGTCTTCGCCTGGACCTCGGGCGAGAACAGGAAGTCGAGGAGCTTCTTGCCCTCGTCCGCGTGCGGCGCGTTGGTGACCAGACCGGCGTAGTACGGCAGCGCGAACGTCGAGCGCTTGCCCTGGGCGTCGGCCGGGAAGAAGACGTCGAAGCCGCCGCTCTTGGCGATCTCGGCGAGGTTCATCTGGACGTCGCCGTTGGCCACCAGCAGCTCGCCCTTGGCCACCTTCGGCTGCAGCTTGCCGGTGGACGACGACGGCCCGGCGTTGTTCGCCTCCAGCTTGCCGAGGTAGTCGAGCGCGCCCTGCTCGCCGAGCACGTGCTGCAGCTGCAGCAGCACCGCGGTGCCGTCGCCGGCCTCACCGGGGGTGGAGTACTGGACCTTGCCCTTGAGCTTCGGGTCGAGCAGGTCGTCCCAGGTCTTCGGGGTGGCGCCCGGGTTGTGGATGAAGCTGAGGTAGTTGTTCATCATCGCGAAGTAGCGGCCCTGCGGGTCCTTCTGCGCGGCCGGGACCTGGTCGGCGCCGGCCGGGGCGGACGCCTGGAGCAGGCCCTGCCCGGCGACGCGCTGGATGAACGGCGGCAGCGTGACGAGGACGTCGGCCTTCGTGTTGGCCTTCTCCTTCTCGACGCGCGAGGCGACCTCGCCCGAGCCGGCCGTCACGGCTTCGACGGTGATGCCGGTCTGCTGCTTGAACTCGGCGAACCGGGTGGTGTACCAGTCCTCGAGTCCGTCCACTGTGTACACGGTGACGGTCTTGCCGCCGGACGCGCCGGCGCCGGTGCCGCCGCAGGCGGCGAGCAGGCCGGTCAGCGCCACGGCGAGCACGGCGAGGGTCTTTCTCATCGGTTTTCTCCTTCAAGCACAGTGGGGAGGTCGCGCACGGAGTCGAGCAGGTGGGTGGCTTCGAGGAGGTCTTCGCGGCGGCCCGCGCCGGTGAGCACACCCGCGACGACCGACGCGCCCGCGCGGAGGCCGCAGAGGACGTCGGACGCGGTGTCGCCGACCACGGCGATCCGCCGCACGTCGGTGACCTCCAGCCGCAGCGCCGCGGCCAGGACGAGGTCGGGGAACGGGCGCCCGCGGACGCCGTCGCCGGGGGCGAGCGCGAGGTCGGCGAGGTCCTGCCAGCCGAGCGCGTCGAGGATGGCGAGCTGGGTCGTCGGGGCGAAGCCGGTGGTGAAGGCGACCTTGACGCCGTTCTCCCGCAGGCCACGGATGACGTCCTCGGCGCCCTCGATCGGCGTGCAGGCGCCGCCGCGCACGAGGTCGCCGTACGCGCCTTCGAACGCGGCGTTGGCCTGCTGCGCCAGGGTTTCGTCCTCGAGCAGGGCCCGGAAGACGGTGATCTTCGACTGGCCCATGGTGTCGACGACGTACTTCAGCATGCTCTCGTAGCGATCATCCTCTTCGGACACTCCGACGGCGCCGATCGCGGCGGTGAAGGCCCGGACGACGAGGCCGTCGTCGGCGACGGTCGTGCCGGCCATGTCCAGGACGACCAGTTCGGTGTTCACAGGTTCAGCTCCTCGGCGGTGTCTTCGGCGATCGCGGGTGAGCAGGTCATGCCGCGGCCGCCCGGTCCGGTGACGAGCAGCGCGTTGTCCGCGACGCGCTCCCGGTGGACGATGCGGGCGGTGTCGGTGGTCTGCGCGTAGACACCCGCCCACCGGCGCCGGATCCGCGGCAGCGGGCGCCCGAGCAGCGCCCCGGCGACCTCGGCGAGGTGCTCGTACGGGTCTTCGGTGACGTCGAAGGCGAACGGGGTGTCGTACTCGTGGGTGTCACCGATGGTCAGCGAGCCGTCGAGCCTCTGGACGAGCAGCAGCTGCATGCGGTGGGCCGCGGCGACGTCCCCCTGCGGCTGGGTTTCCGCGAGTGTGTCGAGGGCGGCGCCGCGGTAGGCCGGGTAGTAGCGGAAGCTGTCACCGTCGGCGACGCTCGTGGAGAGTTCTTCGCCCAGCGGCTCGGTCTGCGCCATCTGCAGCCGGACCTTCCGCACCGGCGGCTCACCGGCCAGCTCGCGCACGAGCCCGCCGGTCCAGGCGCCGGTGCAGAACACGACGACGTCGCCGTCGTGCCGCTCGCCCCGGTCGTCGACGACGCCGGTGGCGCTCAGGTGCCGGACCTCCCGGCCGGGCAGCCAGGTGTAGCGGCCGCTGCGGGCCAGCTCGGCGCGCAGAGCGGGCTGGGCGACGCGGGGCTCGACGGCGGCGTCGCGATCGCACCACAGCGCCCCTCGGAAGTCGCCGCGGAGCGCCGGGTTCAGCTTTTTCGTTTCGACGGCGTCGAGCAGCTTGAACCCGCGGTCGGCGGCCTCGGCTCCCGCCGCGACCTCGGCCGCGACGGCGAGTTCGGCCTCGGTCCGGACGACGGTCAGCGAGCCGTTGGCCCGGAAGCCGAGGCCCGGGACGCGCTCGCCGATCCGCTCCCACAGCGTCCGCGCCCGCAGCGCGGTGTCCAGCTCGGCGCCGGTGGCCCGGCCCCCGACCCAGACCAGGCCGAAGTTGCGCACGGAGGCACCCCGGGCCTCGGGTTCACGTTCGAGCTGGACGACGTCGTGACCGCGTTCGACGGCCTGCCAGGCGTGCAGCGTGCCGAGCACGCCACCGCCCACGATGAGGATTCGCACGCCGCACACGCTCGCGGCCGCGCGCCAACGGCGGCTGACCCGACGGCGAACGCAGCATGAAGCGCCATCGAATATTGGACCGGATGAGTTACCGTTCCGTTAGCTTCAGGTCGGATCCAAGGCCTCTGAAGGCCACCATGAGGGGCCTGTGTCCCTCGGTGTCGATGGAGGATTTGGGACGCTGAGCGTCCAGAAAGCTCCATCGACCAGCGCCAAGAGCCCGCGCCATGGCGACATCAGATGCCCTCGTCGTGGCCGTCAGAGCCGACCCGCTGCCACGAAGACGCAGACCGCGAAGATCACGGCGTTGACCCCGACGTTGCGCCACTCGGCCGGCTTGTGGCCCGCGATCGCGAGCTTGCTGTGCATCGCCATCGCCCCCACCATCACGACGGCGAGCCCGAGCGCGGCCGGTCAGCCCAGGGGCGATGCCGCACAGCGGCCGCGGAATCAGCCCGAGCACGGCCGCACGGGCCGGTTGTCCACAGCCGAGCCGCGATGTGGACAACCGGCCTCCGGCAGCGCCTTTTTCCGCTTTCCGTCGGACGCCCCCGATACGCTGGACAAGGGCACGCCCCCCGGAGAGGGTGGGGGCCGCGCTGGGGCGAGGGCCGCATTGGATGCGCAGCGGCGGGCACACCGCGAGTGCCGACGACCTCGATCGGCGGAACTCCTCACCACCACGAGGAACGTGACAGCTCAGTCGACGCGGCCCAGGCGGGTCATGAAGCTCAGCCGGTCACCGCGGTACAGCGAACGGACGCGCTCGAACGGCGCGCCGTCCGGGCCCCACGACACACGGTGCATCAGCAGCATCGGCAGCGCCGGGTTGGTCCCGATCAGCAGCGCCTCGCGCGGGGTCGCGAGCACCGTCTCGACCCGCTCCTCCGCGCCGTCGAAGACCACGCCGAGCTGTTCGCTCAGGCAGGCGTACAGCGACTGCTCGGGGTCGAAGACGTCCATCAACGTCGGGAACCGCGAGGCGAGGAGATATGTCGACTCCAGGCCGACGCGTTCCTCGTCGGCCAGCAGGACCCGCTCGATGTGGATCACCTCGGCGTCCGAGGTGACCTGCAGGTCGGCCGCCAGCGCGCTGCCGGCCAGGCGCCGCTCCAGGGTGACCACGTTGCGGCCCGGGCGGATGCCCTGGCGCCGCAGGCCTTCGGTGTAGCTGACGAGGGCCAGCGGCTGGATGAGCTTCGGGCCGGCGACGTACGTCCCGCTCCCCTGCCGCCGGCTGAGCTTGCCCTCGAGCACCAGCTCGCTGACCGCCTGCCGTACCGTCGCCCGCGACACCTCGAACCGCTCGCACAGTTCCCGTTCCGTGGGCAGCACCGAGCCTTCACCGAGTTCCGCGATCACCGCCAGCAGCTCGACCTTCACCGCGTAGTAGCGCGGGACACGGCCGTGCTCGGGGATCCCGTCGAGAACGGGACCGTCGGCGGACAGGCGGGAATAACGCGAAGGGGCGGGCACGGAATCGACCCTATTCGTTTCCGCCGACGCCGTGGTTCGCTGTGGCGCGTAACACGGCCGACACACGGAGGATCACCCGGATGCGCCCGGCCCCTTTGACCCGCCGTTTAGGCCTCGCCGACGCCGTTTTCCTGGGCCTGGGCTCGATGATCGGGGCCGGCGTGTTCGCCGCGTTCGCCCCGGCGGCGCACGCCGCTGGCGCCGGGCTCCTGCCCGCGCTGGTCGTCGCGGCCATCGTGGCTTACTGCAATGCAACGTCTTCCGCGCGCCTCGCGGCGATTCACCCGGAATCCGGCGGAACCTACGTATACGGCCGGGAAAGGCTCGGTGAATTCTGGGGTTACCTCGCCGGCTGGGGATTCGTCACGGGCAAGACGGCGAGTTGCGCGGCGATGGCGCTGACCGTCGTCGCGTACGCCGCGCCAGGCCTCGGGCAACCGTGGCGGAGCCTGCTCGCGGTCGCCGTCGTCGCCGCGCTCACCGCCGTCAACTACTTCGGCGTCCACCGTTCGGCGCTGGCGACGCGGGTGATCGTGACGTGCACGCTGCTCGTCCTCACCGTCGCGGCGGTGACGATGGGCACGGGACCGCACGCGGGCGGGCCGCTCGTCGCGTGGCCCGGCACCGGCGGGATCCTCGAAGCCGCCGGGCTGCTCTTCTTCGCCTTCGCCGGCTACGCGCGGCTCGCCACACTCGGCGAGGAGGTCCGCGACCCCGCGCGGACGATCCCGCGGGCCATCCCGCTCGCCCTCGGTATCACCCTGGTCGTCTACGCGGCGCTGGCGGTGCTGCTGCTCGTCCGGCTCGGCCCGGCCGCGCTCGCCGCGAGCCCGGACCCGATCGCGGCCGCCGTCCCGGGGTGGCTCGCGCCGGCCGTCCGGGCAGGCGCGGCCCTGGCGGCGCTCGGGTCGCTGCTCGCGCTCGTCCTCGGCGTCTCGCGCACGACCCTGGCGATGAGCCGCGACGGCCACCTCCCGAGGTTCCTCGCCGCCGTGCACCCGCGTTACGGCGTGCCGCACCGGGCCGAACTGGCCGTCGGGCTCGTGGTCGCCGTGCTCGCGGCGTCGCTCGACCTGCGGGCCGCGATCGGCTTCTCGTCCTTCGCCGTCTTGAGCTACTACGCGGTCGCGAACGCGGCGGCGCTGACGCTGCGATCGTCACGCTGGGTCGCCGTCCTCGGCCTCGCCGGGTGCGTGGTGCTGGCGTTCAGCCTGCCGTGGACGTCGGTGCTGGCCGGCGCCGGCGTGTTGTTGCTGGGCGCATCGGCCTACGGCGTTCGCCGGATGCGCCGGTGAGAAATCACCCAACCGCCCGAAACATCCGAAGAAAGTTGGTTGTCCGGGTATCGCGCACCTGGTGTAGTCATGGGGCCGCCGTCGGCAACCGCTTCCTTTGTGGACACTGGAAGGACTGATCCCCTTGGCTCCCAAGCGCTGGTTCACCCTGCTCAGAAACGTCACCACCGCCGTAGCGGCCGTCGCCGCGGCCGCGTCGTTCGCCACCCCGGCGATCGCCACCGCCGCCCAGCCGCCGTCCACCGACGTCGTCGGCGGGACCCGGGCCGCCCAGGGCGAATTCCCGTTCATGGTGCGGCTTTCCATGGGCTGTGGTGGTGCGCTCTACACGAACCAGATCGTGCTGACGGCCGCGCACTGCGTCAGCCGGACCGGCTCGAACACGTCGATCACCGCGACCGTCGGCGTGGTCGACCTGAACAGCACGAGCGCCAAGAAGATCAAGTCGACCTACGTCTACCAGTCCCCCACCTACGGCACCTCGACCGGCGGCGACTGGGCGCTGATCAAGCTCGCGAGCCCGGTCACCGGCCTCTCGACGCTGCCGATCGCGTCGACGTCGACCTACAACACCGGCACGTTCACCGTGGCCGGCTGGGGCGCGGCGACCGAGGGTGGCGCGCAGCAGCGGTACCTGCTGAAGGCGACCGTCCCGTTCGTGGCCGACAGCACCTGCGCCGCCCAGGGCGGCAGCTACCCCGACCTGATCCCGAGCGCGGAGATCTGCGCGGGCAACCTGAACGCCGGTGGCGTCGACACCTGCCAGGGTGACTCCGGCGGCCCGATGTTCCGCCGGGACAACAACAACGCGTGGATCCAGGTCGGCATCGTGTCCTGGGGTGACGGCTGCGCCCGGCCGCACGCCCCCGGCGTCTACACCGAGGTGAGCACGTTCGCGTCGAAGATCGCCGCGGCCGCCGCTTCTCTCTAGCCCACACGCCGTGAGGGGCACCTTCAGGGACATTTAGTCCCTGAAGGTGCCCCTCACGGCTTTCAGCGGGTCTTGTCCAAGCGGGACAACGCGTCTTCGTAACCGGAGACGAGGTCCGCGACGACGTCGGCGACCGGGCGGACGCCGTTCATCCGCCCGACGATCTGGCCGACCGGCATCGAGACCACACTCGGGTCGTTCGCCGCGTGGATCCGGTTGTGCGCGTGGGAAACCAGCAGGTTCTGCAACGGCATCGGCAACGGCTCGGGTGCGTCGGCCGCGGCCCACGCCTCGGTCCACCGCGTTTTCAGCAGCCGCGCGGGTTTCCCGGTGTAGATCCGGGTGCGCACGGTGTCGGACGACGACGCCGCGACGAGCGCCTGCTGCATCGCCGCCGACTCGCCCATCGTCTGCAGGTACTCCTCGGTGGCGAGCCAGTACGAGCCCATCCACACCCCGGACGCGCCGAGCGCGAGCGCCGCGGCGACCTGGCGCCCGGACCCGATCCCGCCGGCGGCGAGCACCGGCACGTCGACGGCGTCGACGATCTCCGGCACCAGCACCATCGACGCGATCTCGCCGGTGTGCCCGCCGGCCTCGTAACCCTGCGCGACCACGAAGTCGACGCCGTTCTCGACGTGCCGGACCGCGTGCACGGCCTTCCCGGCGAGCGCGGCGACCGGGATCCCGCGGTCGTGGCACTGGCCGATGACGTCCGTCGGCGGCGAGCCGAGCGCGTTGGCGATCAGCTTGATCGGGTGGTTGAGCGCGACCTCGACGTGCGACCGGGCGACCGAGTGCAGCCAGCCGAGCACGCCGGCGCGCTCGTCGGTGTCGTCCGGCAGCGGCGGCACCGCGAGGTCGCGCAGCACCTGGTCGACGAATGCGCGGTGCCCCTCCGGGATCATCTTGGAGAGGTCGACCTGCGTGCCCTCGGCGGGGATCTTCGCCGGCATGACGATGTCGACGCCGTAGGGTTTGCCGCCGGTGTTCTCGTCCATCCAGGTCAGCACCCGGTCGAGCTCGGCCGCGTCGTTGAACCGGACGCAGCCGAGCACCCCGAGCCCGCCGGCCCGGCTCAGTGCCGCGGCGACGTGCTCCGACGGCGTGAACCCGACGATCGGCAGGTCGATGCCGAGCCGGTCGCACAGCGATGTCCGCACTCGTGTTCCTCCTCAGACGGGCTGGGCCGCGGCCGGGTCGTGCTCGGCGGCGTAGCGCTGGGCCCACGGGTAGTCCGGCTTGCCGCTCGGCGAGCGGCCGATCTCCTCGGCCAGCCACACGGTGCGCGGCACCTTGTACCCGGCGACCTCGTGGCGGACGTGCTGCTCGATCCCGGCGAGATCCGGCTCGGCGCCCTCGCGCAGCTGGACGACGGCGGCGACCCGCTGGCCGGTCCGCTCGTCCGGAATGCCGATGACGAGCGCGTCGAAGACGTCGGGGTGCGACTTCAGCGCGCCTTCGACCTCCTCGGGGTAGACCTTCTCGCCGCCGGTGTTGACACACTGCGAGCCGCGGCCGAGCAGCGTGACCGTGCCGTCCTCTTCGTAGCGGGCGTAGTCGCCGGGGACGACGTACCGGACGTCGCCGATGTCGACGAAGATCGTCTTGCTCTTCTCGGGATCGCCGTAGTAGCCGAGCGGGACGTGCCCGCGGCGGCCGATCAGCCCGATCGCGCCGGCCTTCGGCTCGACGAGATGTCCGTCGTCGTCCAAGAGGATGGCGTCCTTGCCGAAGCTGACGCGCGGGCCGGCGCTGTGGTCGGAGTCCTTGCCCACCATGCCGATCCCGGTGAAACCGCTTTCGGACGAGCCGATCGCGTCGGTGATCACGGCGTTCGGCACGAGCGCGACGAACTCCTGCTTGACCGACTGCGAGAACAGCGCGGCGTGGCTCGACACGGCGACGAGCGACGACGCGTCGTAGTCACCCTCGCGGAAGGCCTCGATGAGCGGGCGGGCCATGGCGTCGCCGACGATGGTGAGCACCTGGACCTTGTGCTGCTGCACGGCTTTCCACACCTCGTGCGCGTCGAAGCGCGGCACGAACACCACCGGGCTGCCGGTGAACAGCGCGCCGAACGCGGCCCACTGCGCGGCGCCGTGGATCAGCGGCGCGGCGGGCAGGCGGGTCAGGCTGCCGGACTTGCCCTGCTCGGCGAGCGTCCACTCGTCGGGGACGTACTCGCCGGTGACGAAGTTGATGCCGCCGCCGAGCGCGCGCCAGATGTCCTCGTGGCGCCAGAGCACGCCCTTCGGGTAGCCGGTGGTGCCGCCGGTGTAGAGGATGTAGAGGTCGTCGTTGCTGCGCTCGTCGAAGTCGCGCTCGGGCGACTGCGCTTCGAGCGCGGCTTCGTACTCGACGCCGCCGTAGCTCCCGAAGTCACCGTCGCTGCCGTCTTCGATGACGACAACGTGTTTCAGTTTCGGCGCCTCGGGCAGGACGGCCTTCACCTTGTCGGCGTAGCTTCTCTCGTGCACGAGCGCGACGAGATCGGCGTCCGTGAAGAGGTACGCGAGTTCGCCGTGCACGTAGCGGTAGTTGACGTTGACGGCGATCGCGCGCAGCTTGTACGCCGCGATCATCGCCTCCAAGGCCTCGATCGAGTTGCGGGAGTAGACCCCGATGTGGGATCCGCGTCCCACGCCGTGCGCGGCGAGGTGGTGGGCGAGCCGGTTGGCCCGCGCCTCCAGTTCGGCGAAGGTGACCTGCCGGTCGCCGCACACGACCGCGACGCGCTCCGGCACGGCGTCGACGGCGTGCTCCAGAAGATCCGCGATGTTGAGTGCCACGCCCTCAAAGTAGAACATGTTATCGTTCTGGGCAATGGCACTGCTGCTCTTCTGGAGGATTCGGTGGGTGAACCGCACGCGCTGGTTTCGCAAGAGGGCCAGACCCTGATCGTCACGATGAACCGGCCCGAGGCGCGCAACGCGATCACCGGCGAGATGATGTCGATCATGGTCGAGGCCTGGGACCGGGTCGACTCGGACGACGGGATCCGCAGCTGCATCCTCACCGGCGCCGGAGGTGCCTTCTGCGCCGGGGCCGACCTGAAGTCGATGTCACGGAACTCGCCTTCAGAGTCTTTCGCCGCCGGCAAGTTCGACCCCGCGCACATCCCGGGCCTGCTGAAAGGCCGCCGCCTGACCAAGCCGCTGATCGCGGCGGTCGAGGGCCCGGCCATCGCGGGCGGCACGGAGATCCTGCAGGGAACGGACATCCGGGTAGCGGGTTCTTCGGCCCGGTTCGGCGTGTCGGAGGCCCGCTGGGGCCTGTTCCCGATGGGCGGCTCGGCGGTGCGGCTGCCGCGCCAGATCCCGTACACGGTGGCCGCGGACATCCTGCTGACCGGCCGTCACCTTTCCGCCGCCGAGGCGCTGGCGATCGGCTTGATCGGTCACGTGGTGCCGGACGGCTCTGCGTTGTCCCGCGCCCTCGAACTGGCGGCGCTGGTGAACGCGAACGGCCCAGTGGCGGTGCGAGCGATCCTGCGGACGATCCGCGACACCGAGGGCCTCCACGAGGAGGAGGCCTTCAAGCTGGATTCGCAGTACGGGATCGAGGTTTTCGCTTCGGACGACGCGAAGGAAGGGCCGCGAGCGTTCTCGGAGAAGCGCAAGCCGGACTTCCACAACCGCTGACGCCGTGCTCCCGGAGTCGACACACGTGATTGCCGGGACGACACGCGTGATCAGAGGGTCGACACGGCACGACTCAGCCGTGTCGACCCTCCAATCACGTGAGTCGGCGTTCCGATCACACGTGTCGACCGTTCAATCACAGGCGATTGCCCTGGTCCGCTTCCCTGGGGGACCAGCTGTCCACAGCGCCGCCGTGATGTGGACAACCCGGCCGCCCGGAAGCCTTTCGGACGGTTTTGTCCGTGGGCGCCGATAGACTGGACCAGGGCACGCCCCCCAGTGGAGAGGCGGGGGGCGCGCACCCTGGCTCCGAGACCCGGCCTACGACACGTATTTGGCTCGCAGGTGGCGCTTGTACAGCTTCCCGTTCGGGTCCCGCGGCAGCTCCTCCAAGTAGTCGATCGACTTCGGGAGCTTGAACTTCGCCAACCTCGTCGCCGCGTACGCCAGCAGTTCTGCGGTCAGCTCAGGCGAAGGCGAGACGCCGGCGACCGGCTGGACCACCGCCTTGATCTCCTCGCCCCAGTCCTCGTGGGGGATGCCGAACACCGCGACGTCCGCGACCGACGGGTGCATCACCAGCTCGCCCTCGATCTCCGCCGGGTAGATGTTCACCCCGCCCGAGATGATCAGGTCCGCCTTGCGGTCGTGCAGGAACAGGTAGCCATCGGCGTCCAGGTGCCCCATGTCGCCCAGGGTGAACAGCTTGCCCACGCGGGCAGCGGCCGTTTTCTCCGGGTCGTTGTGGTACGAGAACTCCGACGAGCCCATCTGCATGTACACCGTGCCCGTCTCGCCCGGGGGCAGGGAAAGGCCGGCATCGTCCAGGACCTTGATCGTCGAGCCCGGCCACGGGAGGCCGACCGAGCCCGGCTTGCGCAGCCAGTCCTCGCCGTTGATCACCGTGCCGCCGCCCTCGGTCGCCGCGTAGTACTCCGTGACCACCGGGCCCCACCACGCCAGCATCTGGCGCTTGACCTCCAGCGGGCACGGGGCCGCGCCGTGGATCATCACCCGCAGCGACGACAGGTCGTACTGGGAACGCACCGCGTCGGGCAGGGCCAGCAGCCGGCGGAACTGGGTCGGCACCATGTGGCTGTGCGTGACCCGGTACCGCTCGATCAGGCGCAGCATGTCCTCGGCGTCCCAGCGGTCCATCAGCACCGCCGAATGCCCCAGCTGCAGCGAAATCGCCACGAAGTTCAGCACCGCCGTGTGGTACAGCGGCGAGCCGCACAGGTGCACGTGGTCGTCGTGCGGGCCGAGGCCGAACACGCCGAAGAACCACGTCGACGCCGCCGGCACCTCGTCCGGGTCGGTGCCCGTCAGCGGCCGCCGGACGCCCTTGGGGCGGCCGGTCGTGCCGGACGTGTACAGCATCGGCGAGCCCGCCGTCCGCCGCGACGGGCGTCCGTCGCCGTCGCCCGCGCCCAGCTCTTCGATCCGGCGGAAGCCCGGGACGTCGCCGACCGCGAAGCGGGCCGAAGCGGGCAACCCGGCTTCGTCGGCCGCGGCGATGGCGACGTCCGCGAAGCGCTCGTGCGCGAGGAACGCCTTCGCGCCGCTGTCGCCGATGATGTACGCGACCTCGGGGCCGATCAGGTGCCAGTTGACCACCACGACGTACAGCCCGGCCTGGATCGCGGCGAAGTAGGCCGCCACCAGCTCGTCACCGTTCGGCTGGAGCAGCACCACGACGTCGCCGACGTCGAGGCCCAGCTCCTGCAGGCCCCGGGAGTACCGGTTGGCCTTGGCGGCCAGCTCGCCGTAGGACACCGAACGGCCGTCCGGGTCGACCAGAGCCGTCTTCTCGGGCTCTTCCGCGGCGATGTTCCACAGGCCCAGCGTCTTCGCGGCAGTCGTCGTCATACCGCAAATCTAGAACGCGTTCCACCTACAGGCAACCGTCCGGCAGTGAATCTTGCCGACGAATCGAGAACGTGTTTCACTCAAGCACGTGACCGAGACACCGCTTGCGGCACCCCTGAACGTCGGCTTCGACTACACCCGCTCGACCGGGCCGGTGCTCGGCCGGTTCGTGAACGCGCTGCGTGAGCGCCGCATCGAGGGCATCCGCGGCAGCGACGGCCGGGTGCACGTCCCGCCGGTGGAGTACGACCCGGTGACGGCCGATCCGCTCAGCGAGTTCGTCCCGGTCGCCGAAGAGGGCACCGTCGTCTCCTGGTCGTGGTGCCCGCACCCCCTGGACGGCCAGCCGCTGAGCCGCCCGTTCGCCTGGGCGCTGGTCAAGCTCGACGGCGCCGACACCGCGATGCTGCACGCCGTGGACGCCGGCTCGCCCGAGAACATCCACAGTGGACAGCGCGTCCGCGTCCGCTGGGCCGACGAGGTCGTCGGGCACATCCGCGACATCGCCTACTTCCTCCCCGCCGACGCCGAGGACACGACGCCGACCGAGCCCGCTCCCCCGGTCGCCGAGCGCGAGGAGGGCGCCCCGGTCAGCATCGTCATCACGCCGGTGCACCTGCGCTACCAGCACTCCGCCTCCCCCGAGGAGAGCCGCTACCTGCGCGGACTGGCCGAGGGCAAGCTGATCGGCCAGCGCTGCCCCGCGTGTCAGAAGGTCTACATCCCGCCGCGCGGCTCCTGCCCGACCGACGGCGTGCCGACCACCGACGAGGTCGAGCTCCCGGACACCGGCATCGTGACGACGTTCTGCATCGTCAACGTCCCGTTCCTGGGCCAGCGGATCAAGCCGCCGTACGTCGCGGCGTACATCCTGCTCGACGGCGCCGACATCGCGTTCCTCCACCTCGTGCTCGGCTGCGACGCGAAGGACGTCCGGATGGGCCTGCGCGTGCGCGCCGCCTGGAAGCCGCGCGACGAGTGGTGGACGTCGCTGGAGAACATCGACCACTTCGAGCCGACCGGCGAGCCGGACGCGGCCTACGAAACCTTCGCCCACCACCTGTGAGGTCCTGATGCCTGACGTCGCGATCGCGGGCTTCGCGCACGCCCCGAACGTCCGGGAGACCCCGGGCACCACCAACGGCGTGGAGATGCTCGTCCCGATCTTCGCCGAGGTCTTCGCGCAGACCGGACTGTCCAAGCAGGACATCGGGTTCTGGTGCTCCGGCTCCTCGGACTACCTGGCCGGGCGCGCGTTCTCGTTCATCGCCGCGGTCGACGCGATCGGCGCGTTCCCGCCGATCCACGAGTCGCACGTCGAGATGGACGCCGCCTGGGCGCTCTACGAGGCCTGGCTCAAGATCCGGATGGGCGAGGTCGAGACGGCGCTCGTCTACGGCTTCGGCAAGTCCAGCGCCGGGCAGCTGCGCCGGGTGCTCGCGCTGCAGCTCGACCCGTACGTCGTCACTCCACTGTGGCCGGACTCGATCTCGATCGCCGGGATCCAGGCCCGGCTGGGCCTCGACGCCGGGCTGTGGTCCGAAAAGGACCTCGCCGAGGTCGCCGCCCGCAACCGTGACCTGGACGCCGCCGAGCTGCTGGACACGCCGTACGTCGCGGACCCGTTGCGCGCCCACGACATCGCGCCGATCACCGATGGGGCCGCCGTGATCATCCTGTCCACAGTGGAACGGGCGAAGGACATGGTCGAGCACCCGGCGGTGATCGCCGGGATCGAGCACCGCGTCGACTCCCCCGTGCTCGGCGCCCGCGACCTCACCCGGAGCCCGTCGACCGAGATCGCGGCCAAGGCCCTCGACCTCGACGGCGTCGACCTCGCCGAGCTGCACGCGCCGTTCACGCACCAGGAGATCATCCTGCGCACCGCACTCGGACTCAAAGAAGGCGTGAACATCAACCCTTCGGGCGGCGCGCTCGCCGCGAACCCGATGTTCTCCGCCGGGCTCGCCCGCATCGGTGAGGCGGCGCGGCGGATCCACAGTGGAGAGTCCCGCAAGGCGGTGGCGCACGCGACGAGCGGCCCCGCCCTGCAGCAGAACCTCCTGGCCGTGCTGGAGGCACGATGACCAAGCAGCTCACGGCCGTGCTCGGCACCGGCCAGACGCACCACCGCGCCAAGCGCACCGACGTCTCGATGCCGGGCCTGCTGCGCGAGGCGATCGACCGCGCGATGATCGACGCCCAGGTGGAGTGGGCCGACATCGACGCCGTCGTGCTCGGCAAGGCACCGGACCTGTTCGAGGGCGTCATGATGCCCGAACTGTTCCTCGCCGACGCGCTGGGCGCGAACGGGAAACCGTTGCTGCGCGTGCACACCGCCGGCTCGGTCGGCGGGTCGACGGCGCTGGTCGCGGCGTCGCTCGTGCAGTCCGGCGTGCACCGCCGGGTGCTCACGGTGGCGTTCGAGAAGCAGTCCGAGTCGAACGCGATGTGGGGCCTGTCGATCCTGCCGCCGTTCCAGATGCCGGTCGGCGCCGGCGCGGGTGGTTACTTCGCGCCGCACGTCCGGTCCTACATCCGCCGCTCCGGCGCGCCCGAGCACATCGGCGCGATCGTCGCGGCGAAGGACCGCCGCAACGGCTCGCTCAACCCGTACGCGCACCTGCGCCAGGCCGACATCACCGTCGAGTCGGTGCAGGCGTCGCAGATGCTGTGGGACCCGATCCGCTACGACGAGACGTGCCCGTCGTCGGACGGCGCGTGCGCGATGGTGCTCGGCGACGAGGCCGCCGGGGACGCCGTCGAAGGCGGCGCGGCCTGGATCCACGCGACGGCGATGCGCACCGAGCCAACCACGTTCGCCGGCCGCGACCAGGTCAACCCGCAGGCCGGGCGCGACGCCGCGGCCGCGCTCTGGGCCGAAGCCGGGATCAAGGACCCGATGTCCGAAGTGGACGTCGCCGAGATCTACGTGCCGTTCTCGTGGTTCGAGCCGATGTGGCTGGAGAACCTCGGGTTCGCCGCCGAAGGTGAGGGCTGGAAGGTCACCGAAGCCGGTGAGACGGCGATCGGCGGGCGGCTGCCGGTGAACCCGTCGGGCGGGGTGCTCTCGTCGAACCCGATCGGCGCGTCCGGCATGCTTCGCTTCTCCGAAGCCGCGAAGCAGGTCATGGGCCGGGCCGGGGACTACCAGGTCGAGGGCGCGCGCGTCGCGCTAGGGCACGCCTACGGCGGTGGGTCGCAGTACTTCTCGATGTGGGTGGTCGGCGCCGACAAGCCGCGTTGATACGCTCGACCCACCATGCCGAGACTCGCCGACCACGAACAACGCCGCCGCCAGATCGCCGAGGCCGTCTGGCGGATCGCCAGCGCGCGCGGGCTGGAGGACGTGTCCCTGCGCAAGGTCGCGGCCGAGGCCGGTGTCTCGCTGCGGCTGGTCCAGTACTACTTCGGCACGCGCAACGACCTGCTGCTGGGCGCGCTCGAGATCCTCAACAAGGTCGCCGAGGAGCACACCCGCGCCGAGGTCGGGCCGGAGGCGGACGCGACACCGCGGCAGGTCCTGCGCACGATGCTGGTCGGGATGCTCCCGCTGGACGACGAGCGCCGCACGCGTTACCTCGTGTACCTGGCCTACTTCGTCCGGTCGCTGACCGACCCCGATCTCGCGGCGGCGTTCAGCGCCGCGCCGCCGGAGCTGGAACGGCTGACCGCGGACCTGCTGGCCTGGGGGCAGCAACGCGGCGAAGTGGCCCCGGACCTCGACCTGCTGCCGGAGGCCGAGCTACTCCTCTCGAGCGTCGATGGCCTGCAAACCAGCCTCATCCTGGGCCAGCGCACGCCCGAGGCCGTGTTCGCGCTGATCGACCACCAGCTCGGCAGGCTCTTCAGCCTCGCGAACGTCGCCACCTGAGCGCCAGCAACGTCCCGAGCACGCCCGTCACGACGCCGATCGTGGCCGGCACCGCGACCGGCGGGTCCACCACGATCACCGGCTTCAGCTCCACGGGCGCCGGCGGCTGAACCGGCCTCGGCGGCGCGTCCGAACCGGTGGCCGTCCACGCCGTGACGTAGACGAGCATCCGGGCGACCAGCGAGATGAAGAAGATCAGGCCGATCACCGAGCCGAACGCGATGCCGGTCAGCGAGTTGCTGATCAGCCGGAGGTAGACGCCGCCGGCCAGCTTGAGCGCCTCGAACCCGATGGCCAGCGCGACGGCGCCGCGCACCGCGCTGCGCACGCCGACCGGCTGGCGCGGCAGCCGCGTCAGCACCCAGAGGAACACCAGCCAGTCCGCCGCCAGCGACAGCGGCACCGAGGACGCGGAGACGAGCTGGTGCCCCCAGCTCGTGTCGTCGAGCCCGGCCAGCCGCAGCAGGTAGCCGCCGAGCGCGGTGCCGGAGATGGTGAGCGTGAAGGACACCAGCAGCGCCGCCGTCAGGCCGAGCAGCGCGAGCAGGTCGACGGCGATCAGCCGCAGCAGCGGCTGGTCCGAGCGGTTCTGACCCCAGAGCGCGGTCAGCGAGTCCCGCAGCGCGTTCATCCAGTTCCAGCCCGAGTAGAGGCCGATCGCCAGGCCGAAGACCCCGACGCTGGTCCGCTGGTCGACGAAGCCGGTGAGCAGGTCGGTGGCCTTGTCCCCCAGACCGCCGGGCAGCGTGCTGACGACGGCGTGGACCATCGTGTCACGCAGGCCCGGCTGGCTGGCCAGCACGAACCCGGCCGCCGACGACGCCACCATCAGCAGCGGCACCAGCGACAGCAGGCTGAAGTAGGTGATCGACGCGACGTAGTGGTAGCCGCCGCGGTCGACGTAGCGGTTGGTGGCGCGGGCGATGTGGTCCAGCCACCGGTACCGGGCACGGGCCCGCGCCCAGGGGCTCGGGGCCTTGGGGGAACTCTTCACGGACACTGTTTACCCAGCCGGGAGCCTCCTCGCGCACGCAACACGCACTCTTGACACCCCATCACCCGCTCGCTAGAGGTGAGTTACTTCCCCACTGGCTCCCCGGAGACCTGACAACGATGTCACCTGGAGGACAGCTCCATGCGCGTTCGCCTGCTCCTGGCCCCGGTCCTGGCCCTGTCCCTGGTGTCCGCGCCGGTCGCCGGCGCCCACCCGCACCGGTCGAACGTCGACCTGGTCAACCCGCTCATCGGCACCACCGGCGCCGACCCCGCCGAGTACGGCGGGATGATCCCGAGCACCGCGCCACCGTTCGCGATGACCCGCTGGTCGCCGCAGACGCGCGTCAACTACGTCAGCCGCCTGCCCTACCACCACGACGACCCCGCGATCACCGGCTTCATCGGCACGCACCAGCCGGCGATCTGGATGGGCGACTACGGCTACGTCTCCGGCATGCCGGGCGTCGGTGACGTCCAGGTCGGGCGCTCGATGCCGTTCACGCACGCCGACGAGCACGCGTCGCCGTCGCAGTACTCGGTGAAGATGGCCACGGGCGTCGGCGCCGAGCTGACCGGGACGTCGCGGGTCGGCGTCATGCGGTTCACCTTCCCGGCGGACGCGTCGCCGAACTTCGTCCTGACCGCGACGCGGGCCGGGATCACCGGCGCGGTGCACGTCGACCCGGCGCGGCGCGAGATCTCCGGTTACAACCCGGACCGCCAGGACTCGAAGCTCGGGCCGTTCCAGGCGGCGCACTTCAAGGGCTACTTCGTCGCGAGCTTCGACACGCCGGTGACCGGCTTCGGGACGTCGACCGGGACCACGCTGCACGACGGCGAACGCGACCGCACCGACGCCGCGCTCGGGGCCTACGTGCGGTTCCCCTCTGCGGCTCGCACGGTCCAGGTGCGGATCGCGACGTCGTTCATCTCGGTCGACCAGGCCCGGGAGAACCTGCGGCGTGAGGTGCCTTCGGGGACGAGCTTCGACCGGGTCGCGGCCCGGACGAAGGCGGCGTGGAGCGAGAAGCTGGACCGCGTCGACATCGAAGGCGCGACACCGGATCAGCTCGCGACGTCCACCGCGGGACCAGCTACACGAGCTATTCACTGTGGGACACCTTCCGCGCCGAAAACGCGTTCCTGACGCTCTTCGCGCCCGAGCGCATCGACGACATGGTGACGTCGATGCTGCAGGACTACCGCGAAGGCGGCTGGCTGCCGATGTGGAAAAACCCGGCCGAAACCAACATCATGGTCGGCACCAACGCCGACTCGATCATCGCCGAGGACATCGCGAAGGGTTTCACCGGCTTCGACCGCGAACTGGCCTACAAAGCCGTGTACAAGGACGCGATGACCCCGCCGGACCGCGACACCGAGCTGCGGTTCGCCGACCGCGAGGAAGGCACGCCGGTCGAGGCGCGGGCCGGGCTGACGACCTACAAGCGGAACGGCTGGGTCGCCGCCGACCGGACCGCCGAAGCCACGTCGAGGACCTTGGACTACGCCTACGAAGACTGGGCCGTGGCGCAGGTCGCTTCGGCGGTGGGCAGGCCTTCGGACGCCGCGTTCTTCCTGAACCGCAGCAAGAACTACCGCAACCTCTACAACCCGGCGACCGGGTTCATGCAGGCGCGGAACTTCGACGGCGCCTGGACGTCCGGCGGCTGGACCGAGGGCAACGAGTGGGTCTACACGTTCGACGTGATGCACGACGTGCCCGGGCTCATCTCCCTGATGGGGCGCGACAAGTTCACCGCCCTGCTGGACCGGCACTTCGGCGAGGGCCACAACAACCACACGAACGAACCGAGTCACCACATCGGTTACCTCTACGACTACGCCGGGCAGCCGTGGAAGACCCAGGCGCAGGTGCGCTCGATCGCCGCGGCCAACTACGCGAACAAGCCGGACGGGCTGACCGGCAACGACGACTGCGGCCAGATGTCGTCGTGGTACCTGCTGTCGTCGATCGGGATCTACCCGGTGAACCCGGCGTCCGACTCCTACGCCGTCGGCAGCCCGTTCTTCTCGAAGGTGACGCTGCGGCTGCCCGGTTCTTCCCGTCCACTCGTGGTGTCCTCGCCCGGGAACTCGGTGTCGACGCCTTACGTGTCTTCGCTTTCGTTGAACGGCAAGCCCGTCTCGAAGCCGACGCTGACCCAGCGTGACCTGACCGGCGGCGGGGTGCTGCGGTTCGGGATGAGCGCGACGCCGACGACGTGGGGCGTCAGCTGAGGACGACCAGCTCGGACCAGTCGTCCTGGGGCAGCTCGGTGTCCGTCGTCGCGAACACCGAGCTGCCCAGGAAGTCCAGCTTGGAGCCGAGGGTGGCCAGGAACGACGTGTCCGCGGCGTCGCGGCCGGTGGAGATCCGGAGCATGCTCTGGCGCGGCGCGAGGTGCGTGGCGTCGAAGACGTACCAGTGGCCGTCGATCGCGGCCTCGAACACGGCGTGGAAGTCCATCGGCGACAGCCCGGGCGCGTACACGCCGACGTACCGGGCGGGGATGTCGAAGAACCGGCAGAACGTGATGCAGACGTGCGCGAAGTCGCGGCAGACGCCTTCGCCGGCCAGGAGGGTGTCGATCGCGTCGTCGGTCGGCCGGGTGGCGCCGACGGTGTAGAGGAGCCGGTCGTTGACGTTCCGGACGATCGCGTCCACAGTGGACCGTGCGTCCGGGTGGCCGTACATCTCCGGCGGCGCCAGGCCGCCGATCCGGTCGGACGGGCAGTACCGGCTCGGCCGGGTGAACACCGCGACGTCGGAGAGGGTGACCGGCTCCGCTTCGGCCTCGGTCAGGTCGCGCTCGGCGTGGTAGGTGACCCGGTGCTCCCCCTCGGGCAGGTCGAAGACGTCGGCGCGGGTCCCGTGCTCGAACAGGACGGCGTCGCTGCCGCCGTGCCAGGAGACGGTCAGGTCCTCGGTGTCGGCGTTGGCCGCGGCGACCGAGATCGCCGCCCGGCCGGGTTCGGTGACGCGGATGGTGAACTCGACGTCGACGGTCGCTCGCTGGGCCATCGCGTCATCATGGCATCCGGCCGCTCTGGGACCATCACGTCATGGTGAACATCGTGGTCTTCCACTCGGTGCTGGGGCTCCGGCTGGTCGAGCTCGGCGCGGCCGAACGGCTGCGGGCGGCCGGGCACCACGTCGTCACGCCGGATCTCTACGCCGGTTCGACCGCGTCCACGCTCGAGGAGGGTTTCGCGCTGATGGACCACGTCGGCTGGACGGCCATCAGCGCTCGTGCGGCCGACGCGGTGCGCGACCTGCCTGCGGATGCGGTGCTGCTGGGCGTCTCGATGGGCTGCGGCGTGGTGCAGAGCGTCCTTCCGGACCGTCCCGCCGCGGCGGGTGTCGTGCTGCTGCACGCGTTGGGCGCCATTCCGGCGTCGGCGCGCGACGGCCTGCCGGTGCAGGTGCACGTCGCCGACCCGGACCCGATCGCGCCGCCGGCCGAGGTCGCCGCCTGGCGTGCGGTCAACCCCGCGGCCGAGGTGTTCACCTACCCCGGCGCCGGCCACTTCTACACCGACGCCGAGGCTCCCGACCACGACGAAACCGCGTCCGCCCTCACCTGGCAGCGGGTGCTCGACTTCCTCCGGAAGCTGCCTCGGGCGTACTAGGGTTCCGCGGTGGCCGCCTACTTCCTGCTCGACATCGACTTCGGGACCAACCTGGCCGGGGCCGAAGCCGCGCGCCGGCTGATCCGGGCCAGTCCGCCCCTGCGAGCGGGTGCCCGGCGGGTGAGCCTGCACGACAGCCTGGTCGGCGACGGGTCGCGTGTCATCGCCGTGCCACGAGGAGTCGGCTACGCGCTGCCGGTGGAACTGGCCGAGCGCACCCGGCGCCTGGACCTCACGGCCGAGGAGCTGAGCGCGCTCGGGTGGAGCCTCTACGACCTGCTCCGGCGGTGCACCGGCTACCGGCTCGCGGCGGTCGGCTGGGAGCTCGGCGAAATCTGGTTCGAGGACGGCGAGCTGAGCCCCGAGTACGCGGCCGACCTCGCGGCGGGCGGCCTCCACGGGCTGGTGGTGTCCGACGACGTCCGCCGGGCGCTGCCCGCGGCGACGCCGTTCGAACCGTTCGAACCCGGCTACCAGTGGATGCCCTACCGAGGCGAGACTTCCACGTAGCAGCCGGGTCTCCGGCTCAGGCGTAGCGGACGGGGTAGTGCTTGATGCCGTTGAGCCAGCTGGAGCGCAGGCGCACCGGCGGTTCCGCTTCGGTGATGTTCGGCATCACGTCGGCGATCGCGTTGAAGATCAGGTCGATCTCCAGCCGGGCGAGGTTGGCGCCGATGCAGTAGTGCGAACCGGTGCCGCCGAACCCGACGTGCGGGTTGTCCTCGCGCGAGATGTCGAACTTCTCCGCGTCGTCGAACACCTCGGGGTCGAAGTTCGCGGAGCTGTAGAACATCCCGACACGGTCACCCCGCTTGATCTGCGCACCGCCCAGCTCGGTGTCGCGGGTGGCGGTGCGCTGGAAGGCGACCACCGGGGTGGCCCAGCGGACGATCTCGTCGGGCGCGGTCTTCGGGCGCTGTTCCTTGAACAGGTCCCACTGGGCCGGGTGGTCCAGGAACGCCTTCATGCCGTGGGTGATCGCGTTGCGCGTGGTCTCGTTGCCGGCCACCGCGAGCAGGATGACGAAGAAACCGAACTCGTCGGAGCCCAGCGCCTCGCCGTCGACGTCGGCCTGGATCAGCTTCGTGACGATGTCGTCCATCGGGCACTTGCGGCGGTCCTCGGCCATGTTCCAGGCGTAGCCGATGAGCTGGGCCGACGCCTCGAGCGGCTCGAGCTGGTACTCGGGATCGTCGTAAGCGACCATCTGGTTGGACCAGTCGAAGATCTTGAGCCGGTCCTCCTGCGGGACGCCGATCAGCTCGGCGATCGCCTGCAGCGGCAGTTCGCAGGCGACGTCGGTGACGAAGTCGCCCGTGCCCTTCTTCTTGGCCTCGAAGACGATCTTCGCGGCGCGGTCCCGCAGCGTGTCCTCGAGCTTGGCGATCGAGCGCGGCGTGAAGCCCTTCGACACGATGCGCCGCAGCTTGGTGTGCTGCGGGGCGTCCATGTTGAGCAGGACCAGGCGGTTCGCGTTGAGGCGATCCTCGGTCATGCTCTCGTCGAAGCGGATGATCGCGGTCTTCTCGCTCGAGGAGTAGAGCGTGCTGTCGCGGGAGACTTCCTTGACGTCGGCGTGCCGCGAGACGACCCAATAGCCGTCGTCGCCGAAGCCGGCGGTGTTGGTCTTCTGGGGGTTCCACCACACGGGAGCGGTCCGCCGGAGCTCGGCGAACTCGGCCAAGGGAAGCCGATGGGCATAGAGGTCCGGGTCCGTGAAGTCGAAACCTGCTGGGATGAGCGGAGCGGCCACGTTGCCTCCCACGGTTCGGCTTGAAACACGTTCTAACCGGATTGAAGCATACGGTGTTAACTAACGGAAGAGCGTTCAGTGAAACCCGTTAACTTTACCGATGAGGCCAGGTGAACGAGCGCTCACTCGGTCAAGATCGAGATCACGCCAGGGCTGCACCGCCTTGCGTCGAACAATAACTTGTTCTAGTTTTTGGATACTGACAGTCTTCCCGACGAAGGGGACCAGATGGGCGTGCCGGTTGTCGTCGAAGCCGTGCGGACCCCGATCGGCAAGCGGGGCGGGCTGCTGGCCGGCCTGCACACGGCCGAGCTGCTGGGTGCCGCGCAGCTGGCCCTGCTCGAGCGGGCCGGGATCGACCCGGCGCTGGTCGAGCAGCTGATCGGCGGCTGCGTCACGCAGGCCGGCGAGCAGTCGAACAACGTCACGCGCACCGCGTGGCTGCACGCGGGCCTGCCGGAGACGGCGGGCGCGACCACGATCGACGCCCAGTGCGGCTCGGCGCAGCAGGCCACGCACCTTATCGCCGGCCTGATCGCGGCGGACGCCATCGACGTCGGCGTCGCCTGCGGGGTCGAGGCGATGAGCCGAGTCCCGCTGGGCACCAATCGAGCGGACGGCTCACCCCGGCCCGCGTCCTGGTCGATCGACCTCCCGAACCAGTACGGCGCGGCCGAGCGCATCGCCGTACGCCGAGGCTTGACGCGTCTCGACGTCGACACCTTCGGCGCCGCGTCCCAGCAGAAGGCGGCAGCCGCGTGGGCGGCCGGGCACTTCGACCGCGAGGTGGCGCCGGTGAAGGCCCCGGTGCTCGACGCATCGGGGGCGCCAACCGGCGAAACCCGGCTGGTCGCCCGAGACCAGGGCTTGCGCGAGACGACGGTCGACGGCCTCGCCCGCCTCAAGCCGGTGGTCGAGGACGGCATCCACACCGCGGGAACGTCCTCCCAGATCTCCGACGGCGCGGCAGCCCTGCTGCTGATGGACTCCGCGCGCGCTTCCGCCCTGGGCCTGCGTCCTCGAGCCCGGATCATCGCGCAGGCCTTGGTCGGCGCGGAGCCGTACTACCACCTGGACGGCCCGATCCGCGCGACCGAGCGAGTGCTGTCGCGGACGGGCATGACGATCGCCGACCCGGACCTGTTCGAGGTCAACGAAGCATTCGCCTCGGTGGCCTTGTCGTGGCAGCGGGTTCTCTCCCCGGACGAGTCCCGAGTCAACGTCAACGGCGGCGCGATCGCCCTCGGCCACCCGGTGGGCAGCACGGGAGCGCGCCTGTTGACGACGGCGTTGCACGAGCTGGAGCGCCGGGACGCGTCTACGGCGTTGGTGACGATGTGCGCCGGTGGGGCTTTGTCTACCGCGACGATCATCGAACGCCTCTGACGCGCCGGTCAGCCATCGTGTTGGCCGCTCCGGCCACCAAGCTGGCCGATCCGGTCACCGACTTGACCGCTCCGGCCACCAAGCTGGCCGCTCCGGTCACCGACTTGACCGCTTCGGTCGCCGTGTTGGCCGCTCCGATCACCGTGTTGGCCGCTCCAGTCACCGACTTGGCCGCCCGATCACCCAAGTTGGCCGCTCCGGCCACTGTTTCGGCCGCTCCGGTCACCGAGCCGGCGATGCCCGCGGGACCGACGTGACCGCCTTGCCGCTCAGCCGCCCATGACCGGACCGATGTCGTCGCCGAGTCCGACCGGACCGGACCGGAACCGCCAACACACCAGTGGGACCGGCCAACACACGGATCAGGGCGCCACCACCTCCGCGGGACCGTTGCCCGGCCTGGCGAACTTCACCGTCCCCTTCCCCTCCCGCCAGCTCTCCGCGAAGAGCGTGTCGTCGGCCACCCAGGTCAGCACGACCTCCCTGAGGTCGAGGCGGAACAGGTGGCACGGCTCGTCGTTCCCTTGCAGCGCCGCGATTTCCGTCTTGTCCGTCAGCTCCACCACGATGCCCGCCAGCTTCGCGTCGCCGCCCTCTTCGATGCCCGGGTACGCGTGGATCGCGAACCGGTTGTCGCGGCGCAGATCCCGGGCCTTGAGCGCGTCGAGCATCGACCCGATGTAGGCCTCCGCGCCGTGGAAATCCACCTCGGACCCGCTCACCCGCGGCGAACCGTCGCGCCGCAGGGTCGCCAGCACGTGCGACTTCTCCGCCGTGAACCGCGCGTGCACGCGCGCCGCCAGCGAAGGTGACTGCGCCGAGAACTCCTGCCAACTCGTCATGCCGGGAGCATCCCACCCACCACCGACAGTTTTCAGCAAGCAGAGTCAGCCGGCCATGGCTCCCGGAAGCCGAGTCATCTCGGCGAAACCGGTGGAGAGCGCCCGCGAGGCCGACTCCGCGGAGAACGACCAGTGCACGGCGAACCCCTGCGCGGTCGAGAGATCCACCTCGCCGTAACGCATGACCGGCAACCGGCGGTTGTTCTTGAACCGCCGGTCCGGGCCGCCGCGTTTGTTCACGTACTGCCAGGTCGTGTCCACTTGGACGGCGTCGGGCGGCACCGCCCCGTCTTCGATGAACCGGGTCGTTCCCGGGCAGACGGAAACCGCGCCGTAGGCCAGGTCGGCGTAGGTGTTCCGATCCCGCACCAGGATGCGATCCGGGAGGAAGTAGACCGACCGGGTAGCCGACTCCAGAGAGGGAACGGCGATGTTCGACTTCAGGTGAGCCGAGCCGCCGAGTCCCCGGCGCAGCGGCTCGCGCCGGACCAGCGAACCCGCGCCCGCGTTGACCTTGCGCTGGTAGTTCGTCTCCAGATCGCCTCGCGCGACGGTGCTCCAAGCGCTGTGCGCCCCGCGGACGTCGTCGAAGGACCTGAGCAACCGCTCGAACTGCCGCTGCACAGGACCGTCGACCTCGTAGAAGGCCACCACCGTGCGGCGGACGTTGTCCCGCCAGCCGAGCCAGACGGTCAGCGGGACGCCGATCAGGAGGACCCACGGCGTCGCGGCGGCCAGCAGCAAGGTGGCCCCGAGCGCCCACGGCCACACCCGGTGCGCTCCCGCCGCGGCGTTGAGCTGCGCGACGAGCGTGCTGGGAGTCGCCGCCAGGAGCTCTTCCGCACGTTTGCCAGTCACGTCGGACAGCACGACCTCGCCGGGCTCCGGCAATGCCGGACCGGAGGTCGGCACAGGTCCACGAGCGCTGGAGCGCCGCCCGCCCGCGGTCGCCCGGTAGGACACTCCGGCGGGTCCGACCCGCACGTAGCTCCCCCGCGGACCGGCGCCGACCCGCAGCCCCGGAATCCCCGCCGAAACCCCGATTCCCGACTTCGAAACCCCCACCCGTAGCGGCCCCAGCCGGATACTCGTGCGCAGGTAGATGGACATCCGTGCCTCGCTTTCCTGTCCGACACGGAGTCGGACAGGAAACGGCGTCTGCTACGCGGGCACACCGACCGCAACCGGGCCGAGATCATCGCGTGACGGGGAGGTCAGCCGGGCAGGTGTGCGTCCACTTCGATCTCGATCTTCATGCGCGGGTCGGCCAGGCCGCACTCCAGCATCGTCGCGGCCGGGCGGACGTCGGCGAAGGCCTTGCGCAGCACCGGCCAGCACGGCTCGAAGTCCGCCCGCGACGGCAGCAGGTACCGCACCCGGACGACGTCGGCGAGGGTGCAGCCGGCCTCGGTCAGCGCCGCCTCGATGTTGCGAAGGCACTGTGCCGCCTGCTCGACGACGTCTTCGGGGATCGTCATGGTCGAGTAGTCGAAGCCGGTGGTGCCGGAGACGTACACGCGTCCGCCGTCGACCACCGCGCGGGCGTAGCCGATCTGCTCCTCGAAGGTGGAGCCGCTGAGAATGGTTCGTCGCGCCATACCCGCACGCTAGCGGCCCGCCGCAACCCGGTTTCGGCGCGGAGCCGGCCAGGCGCCGACGAACATCGGTTCACGATCCGAACATCCGTGAAAATTCAACCTCGAGATCACCCTGTGATGTAGGTCACACAGCGAACCCAAACCTACGGTTCCGTAGCTTTGCCGACCGAAATTTTCGCTTTGCGCTTGCGGAACGCAAGAAGCAAAACAGCACCCGGTCACGTTCCGCAACAAACGTGAGCCGAGCCGGGGAACCACCCCCGGACCACGGCTCACGTCTTGCCGCAGCAAGCCGGACTCGACGAAGAGAACAGACCCTGCGCAGCACTTACGCTACCAACAGTCGGAGCCGAATGGTTCAGAATCAGGAATTTCGAGCCATTTATTTGTCGAGACGGCATTCACTCGTTCGACTTTCGACAGGGTCGTCCCTATTGTCATCGACTGTCACCCAGGGTAAACATTCGACCTCAACCAAGAGGACGTCAAGAGAGGTCAGCCTTACTTGAACACGGATGGGTTCACCTGCACGTAACACCGTGTTACTTCTAGGCCACCTGATGACCACCCTCTAAAGTCTGGTTAACCCCAACCGGTGACGGGCGCCCTGACCACGCGAGCTTCCCCGCCACCCCTGCACGGACTCGGCGAAGAAACAACCAGCAAAGAGGTACACCACATATGGTACAGACCAGTCGTGATCATTTGGCTGTGATCACCTTTTCGATCGTCGCGATCTTTTATCTGATGTTGATCGCGTATCTCGCGCGGTTGCTGCTGGCCCGCCCGACCCGGCACCCCGTCGTTTTCCTCGCCGCGGTGACGTCACTCGTCGCGACACTTCCGGTGATCTTGTCCGCACTTTCGACGGCGGTGGCCTGAGCATGCCCAGCACGCACATCGGTGACGCTCAGTGGGACGTCATCCAGCAGCTTCCCGTACAGGACTACAAGGCCCTGCGGGGTGCCGGACGGATGATCGAGTGCAAGTCGGGCACGAAGATCTGCAACCAGGGTGACCTGGCCGCGCCGGTGTACTTCCTGCGCTCCGGGATCGTGAAGGTCGGGCGCACGGCCCTGCCGGGCAGCCACGAGATGATCGTCGACGTGAGCGGCGCCGGCGACATCCTGGGCGCGGAAGCCTGCCTGCGGAACAAGCAGAGCCACGTGTCCCTCACGGTGACGAAGGACGCCACCGCGCTCGAGGTTCCCCGGGTCGCGTTCGTCCGGTTCCTGGAGCGCCACCCCAAGGCGGCCCTGCTCCTGATGGCGGCGATCGCCGAGCGCGGCCGCGTCCGCGACGCCACGCTCGCCTTCGCCGCGCACAAGGTCCACGATCGTCTCCTGGCTTTCCTCTACCGGCAGGCGCAGCGCCACGGCACCGAGGACGACTCCCACACGGTCACCATCGACATCGGGTTCAGGCTGGTGGACGTCGCGGCCGCGATCGGCGGCTCCGTCGCGTCCGTCAGTACGGAGTTGGAGAGGTTCAAGGACGGCCGCATCGAGAGGGGGTACCGGTCGCTGAAGGTGCACAAGCAGGTTTTCCGCGATCACCGCAAGCTGCTGAAGGCGGAGCCGTACTTCGTCGACGACGCCGACGAAGGGCAGCTGAGATGAACGCGCATGACCGACCACGCCACGATGTCCACCTCGATGCGGCATACAACCCTCCGGCCGATGGAGTAACGCAAGGTACGTCGCGGGCCGTCCACGAGCCGTTACAAGATCGCCGAGCCCGGACCGGGTAGCGGTACACCGTGGATCCGGAGCCGGTCGCCGCCGGAAGGTACTTGCCGGCCAAGTACTTCAGGCGCCGTAGACCGGCTCCGGGTCCACGGATTCCGCCAGCAGCTCCGCCACCACCGCACCCAGCTCCGCCGGTGCCCACCGCGCCCCCTTGTCGCGTTGTGGGCCGTGGCGCCAGCCGTCTGCCAGGCCCACCCGGCCGCCGTCCACCTCGAAGACGCGGCCCGTCACCGACGACGACTCGAGGCTGCCCAGCCAGACCACCAGCGGGGACACGTTCTCCGGCGCCATCGCGTCGAAGCCGTCGTCGGGAGCCGCCATGTCGAACGTCTTCTCCGTCATCCGGGTGCGGGCGGCCGGGGCGATCGCGTTGACCGTGACGCCGTAGCGGCCGAACTCCGCGGCCGCGACCGTGGTCAGGCCGAGGATGCCCGCCTTCGCCGCCGAGTAGTTGCCCTGGCCGACGCTGCCCAGCAGGCCCGCGCCGGAGCTCGTGTTGATCACCCGCGCGGTCCGCGTGCGTCCCGCCTTCGCCTCGCCGCGCCAGTACTCCGCCGCGTGCCGCAGGGGCGCGAAATGGCCCTTGAGGTGGACGCGCACGACCGCGTCCCACTCGTCCTCGGCCAGGTTGACCAGCATCCGGTCGCGCAGGAAGCCCGCGTTGTTGACCAGGACGTCGAGGCCGCCGAAGGCATCCAAGGCCGAACGGACCAGCGAAGCCGCGCCGTCCCAGGACGCGACGTCGTCGGTGTTCGCCACGGCTTCCCCGCCCGCCGCGCGGATCTCGTCGACGACCTGCTGCGCCGGGCCCGCTTCGCCGCCGCGGCCGTCCAGGGCCGCGCCGAGGTCGTTGACGACCACCCGCGCGCCCTCGGCGGCGAACGCCAGCGCGTGCGCCCGGCCGATCCCGCGCCCGGCGCCGGTGACGATCACGACGCGTCCTTCGACCAGCCCGTTCATCACTTCTCCTCCATCGCGTCCAGAAACGCCGGCCGCTCGCCGCCGCCGTGCACCACGAGCCGCGCGCCGCTGACGTAGGACGCCAGCGGTGAGGCCAGGAACACCGCGCACGCCCCGACTTCCGCCGGTTCGGCGAGCCGGCCGAGCGGCACGGTCGCGCCGAGCGCCGCGGGGTCGCCGTACCCGTTGTCCGTGCGCACCATGCCGACGTCGAGCGCGTTGACCCGCACCTTCGGCGCCCATTCCACGGCGAGCGTGCCGGTCAGGTTGTCGAGCCCCGCCTTCGCCGCGCCGTAGGACGCGGTCCCCGGCGACGGCCGCAGCGCGCTCACGCTGCTGATGTTGACGATCGCGCCACCGCGCTCCTGGCCCTGCATGACGGCGTTCGCGGCGCGCGAGACGATCAGCGGCGCCAGGAGGTTCAGCCCGACGACCTTCTCGTGGAAGCGCGGCGACGCCGTCGCCGTGTCCGCGAAGGGCGCGCCGCCCGCGTTGTTCACCAGGACGTCCAGCCGCCCGAAACGCGCGGAAATCGCCTCGACCAGCGGGTCGACGGCGTCCGGATCCCGGATGTCACAAGGGAAGAACGCCTCGCCCGGTGGCGACTCCGGCGTCCGGCGCGCGCAGGTCACGACCCGCGCGCCCGCCGCTTCGAAGGCCCGGGAGATCCCCAGGCCCACGCCACGGACGCCGCCGGTCACCAGGACGACCGCGCCGTCCAAGCCGAGTTCCAGGGCCACCGGTGACCTCCCGCTTTTGTCGTCCCGATGCTAACGTACCAAGCAAGTGCTAGGTTGTTAACCGCGAGAGGGTGCCGATGACGGTTTCGACGCACACCCCGGAGCCCGGGATCGCCGTGGTCACCGTGGCCGCTCCCCCGGTGAACGCGCTGAGCGTGCGCGGCTGGTTCGACCTCGCCGAGGCGATCGAGAAAGCCGGGCGCGACCCGTCCGTGCACGTGGTCGTCCTGCGCGCGGAAGGCCGCGGGTTCAACGCGGGCGTCGACATCAAGGAGATCCAGCGCGACCCGGGGTACGACGCGCTGATCGGCGCGAACGAGGGCTGCGCGGCGGCGTTCTCGGCGGTGTACGACTGCCTCGTGCCGGTGATCGCGGCGGTGCAGGGTTTCTGCCTCGGCGGCGGTGTCGGACTGGTCGGCAACGCGGACATCGTTGTGGCCAGCGAAGACGCGGAGTTCGGACTGCCCGAAGTGGACCGTGGCGCGCTCGGCGCCGCAACGCACCTGGCGCGGCTCGTGCCGCAGCACCTCATGCGCGCGCTGTACTACACGGCCTCGAAGATCAGCGCGCAGCAGCTGCACCACCACGGTTCGGTGTACGCCGTGGTACCCCGCGAAGAACTCGACGAGGCCGCGCTCGCCGTCGCCCGGCAGATCGCCGCGAAGGACACCCGCGTGATCCGCGCGGCCAAGCAGGCCATCAACGGCATCGACGTCCAGCCCGTGCACCGCAGTTACCGGTTCGAGCAGGGCTTCACGTTCCAGCTCAACCTCGCCGGCGTCTCGGACGGCGCGCGGCAGGACTTCCTCGAGAAGGGAAAGCCTTGAGCGACAAGCGGATGAGCGCCGACGACGTCGTCGGCGAACTGCGCGACGGCATGACGCTCGGCATCGGCGGCTGGGGTTCGCGGCGCAAGCCGATGGCGCTGGTTCGGGCCATCCTGCGGTCGCCGTTGAAGGACCTCACGGTCGTCTCGTACGGCGGCCCGGACGTCGGGCTCCTGGCTTCGGCGGGCAAGATCCGGCGGCTGGTCTTCGGGTTCGTGACGCTCGATTCGGTGCCGTTCGACCCGTGGTTCAACCGGGTCCGCGAAGCCGGAGAGATCGAGGTCACCGAGTACGACGAGGGCATCCTCGGTACCGGTCTTTCCGCGGCGGCGCAACGGCTTCCGTTCCTGCCGACCCGCGCCGGGCTCGGCTCCGACGTCATGACGTTCTCGCCGTCGCTGAAGACCGTCCGCTCCCCCTACGAGGACGGCGAGGAGCTGCTCGCCGTGCCCGCGCTGCGCCTCGACGCGGCGCTCGTGCACCTCAACCGCGCGGACGCCCGCGGCAACGCGCAGTACCTCGGCCCGGACCCGTACTTCGACGAACTGTTCGCGCTGGCCGCCGACAAGTGTTACGTGTCAACGGAAAAGGTCGTGCCGACCGACGAGTTGACGGCGACCGCGCCGGTGCAGAGCCTGCTGCTCAACCGTGCGAGCGTCCACGGCGTCGTCGAAACCCCGCGTGGCGCCCATTTCACGTCCGCCGCACCGGATTACGGGCGGGACGAACGGTTCCAGCGGCACTACGCCGCGGCGGCGAAGGACCCGGACGCCTGGCCGGCGTTCGCGGACCGGTTCCTGTCCGGTGGCGAAACGGACTACCAGCGGGCCGTCACGCGGTTCGCGGAGGAGGCGGCATGACGCGCGCGGACGTCGCGGTCGTCGCGTGCGCGGAGCTGTTCCGCGGCGACGGCGAGATCCTGATCAGCCCGATGGGCTACGTCCCGGCGCTCGGCGCGCGGCTCGCGCGGCTGACGTTCGAGCCGGACCTGCTGCTGTCGGACGGCGAGGCGTACCTGCTCGAAAGTCCCGTCGGCAAGCCGGTGATCGAGGGCTGGCAGCCGTTCCGGAAGGTCCTGGACACCGTGGTGCCGCACGGGAAGCGGCACGTCGTGATGGGCGCCAACCAGGTCGACCGGCACGGCAACCAGAACATCTCCGCCATCGGCGACCACGAGAAGCCGAAGAAGCAGCTGCTCGGCGTGCGCGGCGGGCCGGGCAACACGGCCAACCACCGCACCAGCTACTGGGTGCCGCGGCACAGCACCCGGGTGTTCGTCGACCACGTCGACGTCGTGTCCGGCGTCGGCTACCCCCGGGCACGCGAGGCCGGGCTGCGCTACCACGACGTCCACCGCGTGGTGACCAACCTCGGCGTGCTGGACTTCGGCGGGCCGGACCACGCGGCGCGGCTGGTGTCCACGCACCCCGGTGTCACGGTCGAGGAGGTTGTCGCGGCGACCGGGTTCCCGCTGGTCACCGACGACGTGGCGGTGTCGAGGGAGCCCACCGCCGAGGAGCTGGAGCTGATCGCCGAGCTGGATCCGAAGTCGTTGCGGGAGAAGGAAGTCCCGGAATGAGGACGCGGCTGACCGAGCTGACCGGCGTCCGGCACCCGGTCGTCCAGACCGGGATGGGCTGGGTGGCCGGGCCGCGGCTGGTGTCGGCGACGGCGGAGGGCGGCGGGCTCGGCATCCTCGGCTCGGCGACCATGACGTTCGACGAGCTGGAAGCCGCCGTCAAGGAGGTCAAGAGCCGGACGTCCGCGCCGTTCGGGGTCAACCTGCGCGCGGACGCCGACGACGCCGGCCGCCGCGTCGACCTGCTGATCCGTGAGAACGTCCGGGTCGCGTCGTTCGCGCTGGCCCCCAAGAAGGACATGATCGCGAAGCTGAAGGACCACGGCGTCGTCGTCGTGCCGTCGGTGGGCGCGGCGCGGCACGCCGAGAAGGTGGCGTCATGGGGCGCGGACGCGGTCGTCGTCCAGGGCGGCGAGGGCGGCGGGCACACCGGCGGGGTGGCCACGACGCTGCTGCTGCCGTCGGTGCTGGACGCCGTCGACATCCCGGTGGTCGCGGCGGGCGGGTTCTTCGACGGGCGCGGACTGGCCGCGGCGCTGGCGTACGGCGCGGCCGGGATCGGCATGGGCACGCGGTTCCTGCTGACGCAGGAGAGCACCGTGCCGGACGCCGTCAAGCAGGCCTACCTGGCTCGAGACCTGAACGGCACCGTCGTCACCCGAAAGGTCGACGGCCTTCCTCACCGTGTGTTGCGGACGGGACTGGTCGACGGGCTGGAGTCGTCCGGGACGCTCGGCGGCCTCGGCCGGGCCGCGGCGAACGCCGTCCGGTTCCGGCGGCTCACCGGGCTTTCGTGGGCCTCGCTGGTGCGCGAGGGCGTCCGGATGAAGCGCGGCGGGCAGCGGACGTGGGCGCAGGTGCTGATGGCCGCCAACACGCCGATGCTGCTGCGCGCCGGGCTCGTCGACGGTGACCTCGGGGCCGGCGTGCTGGCGTCCGGGCAGGTCGTCGGGCTGCTCGCGGATCTCCCCCGGGTGGGTGACCTGATCGAACGGATCGTGAGCGACGCCGAAGGAATCCTGCGCGGGCTGTGTGCTTGACTTTCGGGCATGATCTCGGAAAGCCGTTGCCCGGTGGAGGACGGTGAGCTCCAGGTCCGCCGCGGCGGCGAGGGGCCGGTGCTGCTGCTGATCTCGGGCGGTACCGGATCGGGTGACGCCTACCGCGCGCTGGCGAAACACCTGTACGAGCACTTCACGGTCGTCACCTACGACCGGCGTGGGCACTTCGCCAGCACGGACACCACGACGGGCCCGGTCCCGGTGGCGCTGCAGTCGGCCGACGCGCTGGCGGTGCTGAACCACGTGACGGACGCCCCGGCCCTGGTGTTCGGCTCGAGCGCGGGCGCCCTGATCGGCCTCGAGCTGGTCGCCCGCCACCCGGACCGCGTGTCGACGCTGGTCGCGCACGAGCCCCCGGCGGTCCACCTGATGCCGGACGGAAGCAGCTGGCTCGAAGCGGCGGCCGAACAGGTCCAGCTGGCTCGATCGGGTGAACTGATGACGGCGGTGACCCGGTTCGCCGACGCGATCGCGGGCGCCGCGCTGCCGAACCTGCCCAACCTCCGGCTGCCCCACGAGGCCGACTGGATCCGGTTGTTCGACCGCGAGCTGACGCCGTTCTTCGACTACCTGCCGGACCTGCGCGCGCTGCGCCGGGCGACCACGGAGGTCCTCCCGGTGGCCGGCGAGGGAAGCCGCGGCCGCTACCACTACCAGCCGGCGAAGATCCTGGCGCTGGAACTGGGCCTGCCGTTCACGGAGATGCCCGGGGCCCACCTGGCGCCGCAGCGGAACCCGATCAAGTTCGCGGCCGCGCTGCGGGATCTGCTCAGCCCGGAGAGCTGAACAGCGGGACGGACCGGCAATCCAGCAGCTCGGAGGGTTTTCCCCACCCTGTAACACGCATGTCCGCAGCAGCGACCTGCAAGCATCGAGTTCAGGTTCCCCAAGCCCCCGCCGAGCGAAAGCGCGAGCTTCTCCGCGCGCCGAGATACCGGATGACGTGTCGATGGACAAAGCGATAGTCGCGATCTTGGCCGTGATCGTCGGCGCAGTTGCCGGGATATTCGGCAATTGGCTGACCAAACCGGTCCGATTGACCAACAAGGTGGCCGTCGTCATCCTGTGCGTACTGGTCACAGCAGCCGCGGCGTTGGCCGTTTACGACAAGACCCGCGTGGACCCCCCACCCCACCAGGACACCTCCGCCGCAGGCGGGGCCACGCCGACGCCGACGCCGCCTGTTTCGCCGCCGACGTCGACGACCACAGCTCCGACCACGCCACCCGAGACCCCTCCCAGCAGTTCGGCGCACCCGCCGGACGGACCGGTCCCGGAGACTGCGGCGACCGCTGTGAAGCGCACCCAGTACCTGCAGGACACCCCGACTTCCGGCAGTCCCAATGTCCTGAACGCGAGTTCAGGCCTCACCATCCAAGGCAACCCGTATGCCCACGGGATCGGTATCGAATGTGCACCCGGTGCCGACGGCGGAGTGACCTATGTCGTCGGTTCCTTCACGCACATCCAAGCCACCATGGGCCTGGCGGACGGAGCACCGGATTCATCGGTGATCCGGAACGACACCTCGTGCCAGATCGAGTTCTCGAGCAACGGCACGGTCCTGAAAACCCTCACCGTGTCGCCGGCCAAGGCACCCAGCACCTTGGATTTCACTTTCGGCAAAAAGGGGACACTCACGATCAAGTGTTACCTGTCCGCGTCGAACGGAAATTACCTCTACGGTTTCGGCAATGCGGAATTGAGCCAATGATTCCTCAGACCACCCGGGTGCCGTCCTTCCAGACCTCCCGGATGTTCCCGGCCAGCCCCGGGAAGTCGTACGGGTCCCCCGCCACCACCACGAGGTCCGCGCGCAGGCCCGGCTCGATGCGGCCCAGCTCGCCGTCCAGGCCCATCAAGCGGGCCGCCGACGATGTCGTCGCCTCCAGGACGTCGCCCGGGGTCATGCCGCACGCCGCCATCAGGGTCAGTTCTTCGAGGTTCGTGCCGTGCGGGCCGACGCCGCTGTCCGTGCCCATCGCGATGCGGACGCCCGCCGCGTACGCGCGGCGGACCGAGTCGCGGTGGGCCTCCACCACCTCGCGGGCCTTGGCAACGACCGCCGTGGGCAGGTCGACGCCCGCGTCCGCCGCGCGGACCACGTTCACCGGGGCGATCAGGGTCGGGACCAGCCACGTGCCGTGGCCGAGCATCAGCTCGATCGCCTCGTCGTCCAGATAAATTCCGTGCTCGATCGAGCGGACGCCCGCGCGGACGGCGTTCTTGATGCCCGCCGCGCCCTGCGCGTGCGCCATCACCGGACGGCCCTGCGCGGCCGCCTCGGCGACCAGGACCTCCAGCTCCTCCGGCGTGTACTGCGAGTGCCGCGGGTCGTCGCGCGGCGAGAGCACCCCGCCGGTCGTGCACACCTTCAGCACGTCCGCGCCCGCGCGCAGCAGGGTGCGGGCGACGCGGCGCATCTCGTCGGGGCCGTCGGCCCTCGCGTCCGGGCGGCCCGGGTGCGGCACCAGCAGCGGGACGCACATCCCGGACGGGCTCCACGCGTCGCCGTGGCCGCCGGTCTGGCTGATCAGGCCGATCGAGATCTGCAGCCGCGGCCCCGGGATCAGGCCGTCGTCCACGGCCTGCTTGATGCCGAGGTCGGCGCCGGAGGCGTCGCGGACGGTCGTGATGCCCAGCCCGAGGGTCGCCCACAGGTTCCGGGCGGCCTCGTAGAACTGGTACGAGAACGGCTTCTGCACCCGCGCGAGCAGCCCGATGTCGGACACCGTGACGTGCACGTGGCAGTCGAACAGGCCCGGCAGCAGCACCGCGCCGTCGCAGTCGACGCTCTCGTCGCCGTCCAGATCGGTGCCGACGTCGACGATCCGCCCGTGTTCGACGGCGACGTCGGCCGCCGCCGGGTCCGCCCCGGTGCCGTCGAACACCGAACCGCCGGTGAAGACCGTGCGAGTCACGCCGCCTCCTGGGGAGAAGCCTGTCGTTGGACCAGCTGTCGTTGGACCAGAGCGGCCAGTGCGAGCACGACGACGTTCGCGCCGAGCCCCACCAGGCCCACGTTGACCGTGCCGACCAGGTGAGTGTCCACAAAGGTCAGCCAGATGACCACGAGCTCGCCGGCCACCAGCCCGGCCAGCACCGGGCCCTTGCCGACCGGCACGCGCCGGAAGAAGCCCAGCAGGTTGGCCGGCGCCAGCTGGACCGAGCCCGAATAGGTGAGCAGCAGCAGGTTGGCCAGCAGGTCCGGCCGGAAGATGCCGAGCACGAGGGCAAGGGTACTCGCGACCACAACCGTGCCGTGGTTGATCCAGAACTGCTTGCGGCCGCTGCGGACACGGACTATGTTGCGCGCCACCAGCGACGAGATGCCGATCAGGATCCCGGCCGCCGGGACCATCGCGGTGGCCGTCGCGGCGACCACGACGACGCCGGTCACCCAGCCGGGCAGGGCGTCCTTCGACAGGGTCAGCAGTACGCCGTTCGGGTCTGCTTTGTGAGAGGCGCTCCCCTTGGGTACCACGAGGATCGCCGCGAACCCGATGACCATCGGCAGCAGCAGGCACAGCTCGTACACCGGCATCCAGGCGTAGTTGCGCCGCAGCACCTTCGGGTCCCGCGCGGACATCAGCGCCGGCCACGAGTGCGGCAGCGTCATCAGGCCGACGCCGATGGCGCTGACCAGCATGCTCGTGATGAACCAGACGTGGTCGTTGGCTCCACTGTGGACGATCAGCTTCTCGGGGTGCAGCTGCTCGATCTTGTGGAACACCGCGGGGATCCCGCCCGCGAAGTGCGTCGGCACGGCGATGATGAGCACCACCAGCGCGACCAGCATGACGCCGTCCTTGAAGTAGGAGGTCGCCGCGACGCCGCGCAGCCCGGCCCACAGCACGAACGCGACGATCAGCACGCTGCCGGTCACCATGCTGAGCGTGCCGGACGCGTTGTCGCCGGTGACCAGCCGGACGATCAGGCCGAGCCCGGTGATCTGCAGCTGCAGGTACGGCAGCACGAAGATCACGCCCAGCACCGCGGACAGCGTGCCGAGCGTCCGGCTGGAGAAGCGGTCCTCGAGGAAGTCGCCCTGGGTGAGGTAACCGCGGTCCTTCCCCATCGTCCAGAGCCGTTTGGCGAGGAAGAACAGCACGACGTAGGCGATCGGCACGTACGGCAGCGCGTACATCGCGGCGACCCCGCCGGAGAACGCGAGCCCGGCCATGCCGAGGAAGGTGAAGGTGGTGAACACCTCCCCGGCCTGCAGGAACCACATGGTCATGGCGCCGAAGCGACGTCCGCCGACGGTCCATTCGGCCAGGTCGGCGACGGGCTTGCGGCGGCCGACGAAGCCGAGCACGCCGATCAGCACGATGCCGACGAGGGTGAAGGTGAGGATCATGCGTCGTCCTCCTCCCCCGCCGCGCGCAGCAGGCGTTCGGACCACAGCAGCGCCGGGGTGAACATCAGGCACCAGAACGCGCCCCACACCACCATCCGCGGCAGCCCGAGCCACAGCCCGGTCGTGTTGACGAACGGCAGGAACGGCATCAGGACGAGCGCGAGCACCGGGAGCAGCGGCGGCCAGTGGTAGCTGCGCACGGGGTCACCCCGCCCGGATCTCGAGCCGGCGGACGGCGAGCTCGGCCAGCAGCGCGGCGCCGTCGCCGAGCACGCTGTCGTCGAACCTCGCGCGGGGTGAGTGGTTGTCCGGCGCGGTCGCCGGGTCCGTCGGGCAGGCACCGAGGAACAGGTACGCGCCGGGCACGCGCTCGAGCACGCGGGAGAAGTCCTCCGACCCGGTGATCGGTTCGGCCATCTCGGTGAACCGCTCTTCGCCGAAGACGTCGCGGATCGTGTCCGCGACGAAGTCGTACGCGCCGGCGTCGTTGACCGTCGCCGGGTACTCCGGCTCGTACGTGACGTCGATGTCGAGGCCGTGCGCGGCGGCGATGCCCTGGCAGACCTGGACGGCGCGCTCGCCGACGCGGGCCGCCGTCTCCGGCGAGAACGAGCGCAGGGTCGCCTCGAAACGCGCGTCGTCCGGGATGATGTTGCGCCGGGTGCCGGCGTGGAACATCCCGACGGTGACGACGACCGGGTCGAAGACGTCGAAGGTACGCGTCACCATGGTCTGCAGCGCGGTCACCATCTCGCAGGCGGCCGGGATCGGGTCGCGCGCGTCGTGCGGGGACGAGCCGTGGCCGCCTTCGCCGAGGACTCGGACGGCCAGTGCGCCGGACGCTGCCATGAGCGTGCCGGGGCGGGCGGTGAACTGGCCCTTCACGTAACTCGCGGCCGAGACGTGCAGGCCGTACGCGGCGTCGACGTGCTTGCCGGACGCCGTCAGGACGCCCTCCTCGATCATGTGCCCGGCGCCGTCCCAGCCCTCTTCGCCGGGCTGGAACATGAACACGACGTCGCCGGGCAGGCCGTCCTTGCGGGCGGCGAGCAGCCGGGCCGCGCCGACCAGGCCCGCGGTGTGCAGGTCGTGGCCGCAGGCGTGCATGGCGCCGTCGAGGGTCGAGGTGAACTCCTCGCCGGTGGCCTCGGTGACGGGGAGCGCGTCCATGTCGCCCCGCAGGAGAACCGTGCCGCCGGGCTTGCCGCCGCGGAGGACCCCGGTGATCGAGGAGAGGTTCTTGCCGAGGGTGAGTTCGAGGCCGAGGCCGTCGAGCGCGGCGAGGACGCGCTCCTGCGTGCGCGGCAGGTGCAGGCCGATCTCGGGGATGCGGTGCAGGTCACGGCGCAGGGAGACCAGATCGTCGAGCAGGACGGCGGCGTCGGAGCGCAGAGTCATCCGCCGATCATGCGAGAGTCGAGCACAATGGCTGGGAAAAACCCACAGAACCACCGTTTCGAGGACCGATGAGCGAAGAATCCGCCATGTTGGACGAGCAGGACCTCAAACTGGTCGACGCGCTGCAGGCGGCGCCGCGGGCGTCCTGGTCGACGCTCGGGAAGGCGCTCGGGCTGGGCGCGGTCACCGCCGCCCGGCGCTGGGACGGCCTCGTCGAACGCGGGGACGCCTGGCTCACGGCGTACGCGGGTGGCGAGCTCACCGCGCAGCTCGCCTTGGCCTTCGTCGAGATCGACTGCGCGCCCGGCACGACCTTGCGCGTCGCCGGCGAGCTGGCCTCGGACGTGCACGTGGTGACCGTCGAATGTGTGGCCGGGCCGGGTGACCTGCTCGTCCACGTCGTCGCGCCGACGTTGCGGGAGCTGGGCGCGCACGTGCTGGACCGGGTGGCGGCGACCCCCGGCGTCACGCGGGTCCGGACGGTCCTGTCACCGCGGATGTTCACCGAAGGCAGCCGGTGGCGGGTGCGCGCGATCTCGCCCGGGCAACGGGAAGCGCTGACCCCGAAGCCGGTGCGGCACCGCGCCCCGCTGCGGTTCGACGAGGCCGACCGGGCGTTGATCCTGGCGCTCGGCGTGGACGCGCGGGTGTCGGCGGCGGCGCTGGCGGCCGAGCTCGGCGTCGGGGCGACGACCGTGCGGCGCCGGCTGGACGCGCTCCTGGCCCGGGGCGCGATCCGCGTGCGGTGCGAGATCGCGCGGTCGGCGTCCCCCGCGCCGGTCACGGTGACGCTGTGGCTGCGGGTGCCGCCGGACAAGCTGGAGACGACGGCGCGGTCGCTGGCCATGCTGCCGGACGTCCGGATGTGCGCGGCGGTGTCCGGGGAGGCGAACCTGATGCTGGTGGTGTGGCTGGCGGCGCAGCACGACACGGTGGCGCTGGAGGGACTGATGGCCGCGAAGCTGCCGTGGCTGGAAATCACCGGCCGGGCCGTCACGCTGCGGAGCGTCAAGCTGATGGGCCGGCTGCTCGACTCCGCCGGGCGGGGCGTCGGCCGCGTCCCGCTGGACTTCTGGGCCACGGTCCCCGTGCCGGAGCACGGGGACCGCAGCTGAGCCGGTCCGGGGGATGAGGGGGGTGAGGTGGAGGGAAGCATCCACCGGACCGGGGATTGCGGAACGGCCCGCGACCGAGGGGGCGGTCGCCGGGCCGGGATCCGGGGCGGAGCGTGGAAGCTCGGAGACCGGAATCGCGGGACCGTAAGCGGATCTCGCGTGACTGGGGACGTGACTCGCGTGATTGAGGACGGAAGTCGCGTGTCCAGCGGGGCATCTCGTGTGTCTGGAGGGGCATCTCACGTGATTGGAGAGGCATCACGCGTGATTGGGAGGTCGACTCGTGTGATTAGGGGGTCGGCTCGTGTGGTTGGGGGGAGTTCCGGGCCGGCGGGCGAGGGGGGTGAGGTGGAGGGAAGTCGCCTGCCGGACCGGAACTCGGGGCGGGATCTGCATCCCGCGACTCTCCTCCTTCGCCTGATCCGAAGTGGATCGTTGTGGGGGAACGGAATCCCGGCCCGGTGGACGAGGGGGGTGAGGTGGAGGGAAGTCGTCCACCCGGCCGGGGCTCGGGGGGCGGGACCGTGGTCCGGCGGACTTGGGGGGTGAGGTGGAGGGCGTCCGCCGGACCGGGTCTCGCGGTTTTACCGCACCGGCCCGGTGGGTAAAGGGGGGTGAGGTGGAGGGGAAACACCCACCGGGCCGGTAACTCACGAACGGGACCATGGTCCCGCGTACTGCAACCGTCCCGGCGAACGGGGGGGGTGAGGTGGAGGGAAGTGTTCGCCGGGCCGGGGATCGTGGGGGCGGGTCAGTACCCGCCCGAAGAGGACGTCGCGACTGCCTGCTGGGCGTCGGGTCTGCGGGCCGGGTCGACCTTGCAGCCGCTGGGTTCCACGGCGTACCAGGTGTTCCCGACGCCGTGCCCGTTGGCTTCGCCGGGCGCGTCGTCCTTGCTGTAGCTGTAGACCGGCCAGCCGCCGACGGTCACCTGCATGGTGCCGTCGGAGCGACGGATCTGCCCGATGAGGGCGGTGTCGACGCTTTCGGCGACCGTGATCCGGCCGTCCACCCGCACCGGCGGCCACGTCTTCGCGCAGGCGCCGTCGCATGTGGACGTTCCGGAGTCCTTGCCGTCCTTGGTGAACAGGTAGAGCGTGTTGCCGGCCTGGTCCGTGAGGACCGGGCCGAGGCCGCCGACTTCGCTGGTGCCGATCGTGGTCGGCTTCGCGGGTTCGGTGGACGGAGAAGCCGAGCCCTGGCCCGCCTTCTCCCCCGTCGGCGTGATCGCCGCCCAGTCCGCGCTGACGTTCTGGCCGAGCGCGACGCCCCGGCCGGTGTCCTTGGCGTACCGGTAGACCGGCCAGCCGCCGACGGTCACCTGCTTCTGCCCGTCGGGTCTCGTGACCTGGCTGATGAGCTGCGTGTCCAGGCCGGCGGCGAGCGCCGGGGTGTCGGAGACCAGCGGGGGCCACAGTTCGGCGCAAGCCCCGTCGCAGACGGCCTTCGGGGGCTTGGCGCCGTCCTTCGCGTACCGGTAGAGGGTGTGGCCCTCGGTGTCGGCCAGGACCGTGCCGAGACCCTCCACAGTGGAGGTCACGAGCTGGACCTGACCGGCACCGGCCGGAACCGTGCTCGCCGGTTGCTGCTGCTGAAGTCCGAGTGCGGCCGGCTGCACGTTCGTGCCGGACGTGGCGTACGGATTGGTCCCGCAGGCCGTGACCAGCGCGAGGCCGGCGACGGCGAGCAGAGCGGCAGCGACCGGGCGAGCACGGTTCATGACGTTCACCCTTCTTGGAGCGATGGCCGATTTTGTTTTGGCAGAGCCGTTATTCCGCGCAGGCCTTGCCCGAGTTGACGCAGTTGACGAGGCGGTTCATGATCTTCTTGCTCATCACGTTGCCGAAGTCGTCGTGGTCGGACCGCGGGTTGTGCTTCTCCTGGGCGAATGCGTCCACTTTGTACTGGCCGTTCTGCTGGACGTCCTGCGGGACGTCGTAGACCAGCGTCACCTGCAGCTGCGGGATGTTCTTGAACCCCTGCGGGCACTTGCCCTGCTGGTTGGCGAACACCACGTGGGTGCGGTGGTTCGCGCTGTCGGTGTTCTTGCCGTCCCAGCAGTTCGGGAAGGCGTGGATGCGCTCCACCTTGCTGCCCGCCGGGCAGATCGGGTAGAGGTCGGTCAGCCGGTCCTCGAACCCGGTGCAGGTCCAGCTGGGCCGGGCGTTGGCCGGGCCGTTGGTGCTCTGCTTGGCGTCACCGTAGAGGATCTTCAGGCCGAGCGGCATCGCGACGACGCTCCTGGCGCCACCGCCGATGAACTTCAGGGTCGCGGACTCGGGCTCGACGATCTCGCCGTCGTTGTCGCCGACCTCTTCGTTCGCGCCTTCGGGGCCGCCGAGCTCTTCGGCCGGGGGTGCCGCGGCGCTGCTGCTCTGGTTGCCGTTCTGGCCGCCGTTGTTCTGGCCGCCGTTCTGACCACCGTTGTTCTGGCCGCCGTTGTTCTTGCCGCCCTGGTTCTGGTTGCCGTTCTGGCCACCGCGGCGACGGTCCTGCGCCTGCTGGTCCTGCTGGGCGTTCTGGCCGTCCTGCTGCTGGGCGTTCTGGTCACCGCGCGTCGCGCCGCCACCGGTGTTCTTTTTCTTCTGCTGGCCGTTCTGGTCCTGGGCGTTCTGGTCCTGCGCGTTCTGGTCCTGCGCGTTCTGGTCCTGAGCGTTCTGGTCCTGAGCGTCCTGGCCGTTCTCGTCCTGAGCGGCCTGGTCCTGGGCGTCCTGGCCCTGGCCGGCAGCGTCGGCCGCCTGGGCGTCCGCGGCGCTCTGGTCCTGCTGGACGTCGCCGGTCTTGCCCTGCTGCTCCTGCTCGGCCTTCTGGTTTTCGCTCTCGTTCGCCGCGTTGTCCTCGCGGTCGATCCGGATGACCGGCCAGAAGTAGGCGGACTGGTCACCGTTCTTGCAGGTGGTGTCACCGGCGAGCAGGCTCTTGAGGCTCGAGTCGGCGTCGGTGGTCACGTTGCCGACGTAGTCGTGCAGGTGCTGCGCACCGTTCTTGATCCCGGGCTGGGCGATGAAGTTGTCCGGGTTGTGGTGGGCGCCGTCGGCGTTCGTTCCGCAGTCGACGGTGAAGGAACCCTGGGTTCCCTTCTTCGCCAGGGCCGCGTTGACGTTGTTGCCGGCGGGAACCTTGTTGATGTCGATGAAGAACGACGGGTCAGCCGGGTCCGCGCTGGCCTCGCCCGTGCGGCCGGTCGAGACCGCGACGGCGAGTGCGCCGACGGCGATCGCCAGGCCGATCGCGCCCATCGCGATCTTGGTTCGACGGGCAACACGATGCTTGCCCGTCACGGGGGACCGAGAATTCCGGGGCATGGACTAGTTCACCTCGTTCGTTTTTCCGGGCGCGCCGAACAGCGCGGCAGCCCGGGCAAGAACTACCGATAATTGAGGTCTTGATGTGGTGCGGAACCCGGGGGAAGTGATGTCCGGGGCCCTCCGCCGAATGCTCCGGCGTCGCTGCCCGGCGCCACTTGGTTCCGGCTCGGGTGTCTATCGGGGTGCATCAGGGGGATGCATTGGGGGATACGGACGCCAGTGGCGCGAGGTTCAAAAGCGACCGGCCCGTTATCTTTTCGTTATCTAACCCGGCGCAACCGCGCAGCATTCACCCAGGTCACCGGGTGAGTAGAGAGAAAATGATTCAGCGTTGCAATATTCAGCGCTGCACCATGACGAGGACGGTGCCGTCCTCGCCACGGACCTCGAACCGGCCGATCTGGTCCATCGGCGTCGAGGTGGACCCCTGCAGGCGCAGCGGTTCGGGCGAGCCGGGAATGCCGAAGCCCTTGGGCGGCACGGACCAGCTGGCGACCACACCCTCGCCGCCCGAGACGGAGACGGCGATCAGCTGGCACTTCAGCGGCCCGACGATCCCGCGCAGCTCGAGCTCGATGCGGCTGCCCCACTCCACCGGCAGGACGGTCACGAGGGCGCTGACGGCGGACCCGCCGCTGCCGCGGCCGTAGGTCTGGCCGTTGCCGGGCTGACCCGGCGGCGGGGTGGACGTCGCGGGGACGCTCGTCACAGGCGGCGGCTGCTTGCCGCTCGGCGCGGAGAGGGAGGCGGGCGGGACGGCGTCGGCCGGCCGGACGGCGAGGGTCACGAGCGGGCCGGCCACGACGAGCGCGGCGGCCGCGGTCCCGGCGATGATGCCGAGCCGCTTGCGACGGCGGCGCTTGACCGACGCCTCTTCCATCAGGCCGCGCAGCACGCGGGGCCCGGGCGCGAGGGTGCGCGGGCTGGGCGCCGGCATCGGCGGCTCCGGCCAGCTGCGTTTCACGAGGTCGAGGACGTCCGGCAGCTGGTACAGCTCGATCAGGTCGAGCTGGCAGTGCGGGCAGTTCATGAGGTGGGCTTCGAACTGGGTGCTCTCGGCCTCGGTGAGGACGCCGAGCACGTACGCGGCGACGTCGGTGTGCGCGGACCCGGCCAACCTCAGCTCACCCCCGCTCACGCAGGGCACGGCGCAGGGCGCGGACGGCGTGGTGGATGCGGGACTTGATGGTGCCCGGGGGGACCCCGAGGGTGGCCGCGACCTCGTTCACGGTGCGATCGCGCAAGTAGGTCTGCTGGATGGCCTCGCGCTGCTCGGGCGAAAGTCCCTGCAGCGCTTCGTAAACGATCATGGCGGCGAGCGTGCGGTCCGACTCGTCGGAAACCGCGATCGCGTCGGATTCGATCTCTTCGAGCTCCTGGGGACGGACGCTGCGGCTGCGCCAGCCGTCGATGACGGTGCGCCGGGCGACGGTGAACAACCACGCGCGCAGCATCTCGGGCTGGCGGTCGAGCTTGTCGGCGTTCCGCCACGCCTTGATCAGGGTCTCCTGCACGACGTCTTCGGCCCACTGCCGGTCGTGGCCGGTCAGCCGTAGCGCGAACGCCATGAGGGACCCGCCGAACTCCTGGTAGAGCGCCTTCGCCAGATCGTCATGGGCGTCGTTGGGCTCAACAACGACTTCCTGATCTTCGACGGGTCTCAGCGCTCGAGTGTGCCGTCCCACGCGGCACATCTTGGTGCGCCGGACGGCCTACGTCTAGTGCCAAGTGCCGTGCAAGAGCGACCGAAAGTTTTTTGAACCGTTTCCCTACCGTGTCCGTATCCCCTACCGAAGACCCCGACAAGGCGTTGTCCCCCGCAACGCTCCGCATCCACCCCGGACCAGTCGTCCACAGTGGATCTTTCGCGCGCTTTTCCGTTGCACCCCCGGCAACAGCGCGTAGTCATGCCCCACGGAGGAGCAGTGATCCGCATTCCCCGACCGGTGGTCCCCGCCGCCGTGTGCCTCACCGCACTCGCTCTGCTCACCGCCTGTACCGCCGGCGCCGCGACCACCTCAGGTGGTTACGCCGCAGGTGGCGGCGCCGGGATGCAGATGCCCGCCCAGCAACCGGGCCAGATGACCCTCGCCATGCCCCAGCCGATCACGGCCAACCCGAACGACCCGGCTAAGAGCCAGCTCCGCGCCGCCAAGGCGTTCGACCTGGGCCCGATGCTCGTCGACGGGACCGGTTACACGATCTACCGATACGACCGCGACACGACCGACCCCTCTCGGTCCAACTGCAACGACGCGTGCGCGACCAAGTGGATCCCGGTCAACGTCGGCGGACCCGCGCCGATCGGCGTCGACACGTCCCTGATCGGCCAGATCACCCGCGAAGACGGCAGCCAGCAGGTCACCCTCGCCGGCTGGCCGCTGTACCACTTCACCGGCGACAGCGAACCGGCCGACACCGCCGGCCAGGGCGCCGACCAGGCGTGGTTCCCGATCGCGCCGGACGGCAAGAAGATCACGCTGACCCAGGACGAGTGGAGGCAAAATGCGTTCGGCATCTGAGTTCACCGCGCCGGAGCTCTACCCGCCGTCCGCTCTCGAACGCTCCCGGCCGCTGGTCCGGATCCTGTTCGTGGTGGTCGCGGTGCTGGCGCTGCTCGCGCCGGGCTCGGCCTCGCTCGCCCAGACGACGTCGGTGTCCCCCACCGACTCGGTGCTGCTGACCAAGGTCCGCCAGGCCGGGCTCTGGGAGATGCCGTCGGGCATGATGGCGATGCAGAAGGGCAGCCCGCTGGTCAAGGAAGTCGGCTTCGCGATCATGATGGATCACGGCCGGCTCGACGTCGCGACCCGCGCGCTGTCGGCGAAGCTCAACTCGCCGGTGCCCGACCAGCCCTCCGACGAACAGCGCGGCTGGCTGCTCGAAGAGATGAACGCGGCCCCCGGGCCGGCGTTCGACCGCGTCTTCGCCAACCGCCTGCGCGCGGCGCACGGCCAGGTGTTCGCCATCCTGGCGCAGCTGCGCGCCGGCACCCGCAACGACGACGTCCGGGCGTTCGCGACCGTCGGCAACCAGGCCGTGATGCGGCACATGACGATGCTCGAGAGCACCGGCATGGTCGACTACACCGCACTCCCCGAGCCCGCGGTCTCCACGACCGCGGCACCCGCCGGGGCCCCGCTGGGCCTCGACACGTCCCAGATCGCCGTGGTGGCGGCCCTGTTCCTGCTGGTCGGCGGTGGCCTGTTCTACGTGCTGCGCCAGATCAAGGGAAACCGCAACCGCGCGCGGACCTCGTCCCGTCCGGCCACCGCGGTTCGTGCCGGGAGCAGTCATGGTTGAGACCTGGCACGACGCGACGATCCTGATCACCCAGCAGTTCCAGCCGAAGACCGACCCGGCGGCGCGGGGCCTCGCGGCCTTCGCGGCGCGGGCGTCGTACGCGGCGATGATGCTGACCCTCACGTGGGGCGTGCTCACCGCCACCGGCTGGGTGCGTTCGGTCACTGGCCGCAAGGCCCTGCGCAGCTCGCACATGGTGCTCGCGACCGGCACGCTGATCTTCGGCGGCATCCACGCGCTGGGGTTCTTCTACCTGACGATCCAGCCCTACTCCCTGCAGTACCTGTTCCTCCCGTTCCTGTCCGGCCAGGAGATCCGGCACAGCATCGGCATCGTCGGTTTCGAGGTGATGCTGGCCATCGCGCTCACCGCGGGCCTGCAGCGGTTCACCTCCTACCGCCGCTGGCTGTGGCTGCACCGCTGCGCCTACCCGGCCGTGGCGCTGACCGCGTTGCACGCCTGGTTCGGCTCGATCGCCAACGGCCACCTCGCCGTCGTCTGGCTGGGCGGCATCACGCTGCTCATCCCGGCGGCGACGCTGTCGCTGCTGCGGTTCCTGCCGGCCCGGACCCTGGAACGCATCGGACTCGTGGAAGAGCAGGTGGCCTGACATGCCGCTCCGTTTGCCCGGTAACGGGCCCCGGATCAGCGTCGACAACGACCGGTGCGAGCTCTACGGCATCTGCGCCATGGAGGCGCCGGACGTGTTCGACCTCGGCCAGGACGGCCGCCTGCGCTTCCGCACGCGGCTGCTGGACGAAACCACCATGGAACAGGCGAAGATGGCCGCTCGCTGCTGCCCGATGCAGGCGGTCGTGATGAGAGGGGACCTCGATGGCTGACGGCGACCGGATCGTCATCGTCGGTGCGGGTGTCGCAGGGTTGCGCGCCGCGGAACGACTGCGGGAACAGAACTTCGACGGCGAGATCGTCCTGATCGGCGACGAAGCCCGGCGCCCCTACCACCGGCCGATGGTCTCCAAGGCACTCGTGATGGGGACCGAACGGCCCAGCGACGTGGGCCTTTCGCACTACCTGCCGGACCTGGACGTGCACTGGCGCCTCGGCGCGCGGGTCACGCACCTCGACACCACCGAGCGGGTCGTGCACCTGCCCGGCGGTGAGTCCCTCTGGTACGACGGCCTGATCGCCGCGACCGGCGTCTACCCGCGGCACCTGCCCGGGTCGCCGCGGCACGACCCGCGCGTGCGGATCCTGCGCACGGTCGAGGACTCGATGGCGGTGCGGCGCTGCCTCAACGCCAGCAAGAAGCCGGCCGTCGTGATCGGCGCCGGCCTGATCGGCAACGAGTTCGCCGCGAGCATGCGGCACATCGGCCGGGACGTCACCCTCGTCGGCCACGCGAAGGCGCCGCTGCACCGCTTCGGCGACCGCGTCTCCAGCGGCGTCGTCGAGGCGCACCACGAGCACCGCGCGAAGCTGGCGATGAAGAGCGAAGTGCGGCACTGGATCAGCACGAAGGACACCGTCGGGCTGCACCTGACGAACAACCAGCTGCTGGTCGCCAGCGTCGTCGTGCTCGCCATCGGCAGTGTCCCGTCGGTCGACTGGATGCGCGGCTCCGGCCTCGACATCAGCGACGGCGTGCTGTGCGACTCGAAGCTGTTCGCCGAGGGCGCCTCCGACGTCGTCATCGCCGGGGACATCGCGCGCTGGCCGAACCTGCGCTTCGACGAGACCCCGCGGCGGATCGAGCACTGGATCAACGCCGTCGAGTCGGCCCGGCACGCGGCGGACAACCTGCTGATGGGCCAGTCGAGCGCCAAGCCGTTCACCCCGCTCCCCCGGGCGTGGTCGACGCTGTACGACACGCGGCTGCAGATGTGCGGCATGCCGTCGCTGGCCGAAGACACCGTGACGCTGGCCGACGGCATCACCGGCTTCATCCGCGACGGCCGGCTCGTCGGCATCTCCGCGTGGGACAAGCCGCGCGCGATGCTCGACTGGATGGCCGAGCTCGACCGGCGGCTGCCCGCACCGGAGTACGTGCCGGAGCCGGAGCCCGCTCCCGCCGCCGCTCCCGAGGTCCCGGTCGTCGAACCGTCGATCGCGGCGCTGGCGGCCGAGGTGCCGACGGAGTTCGAGAGCGGTTTCGACGCCCAGGCCTTCGAGCGCGAGTTCGAGAGCGAGTTCGCGAACAACATCCCGACCACCGCGTTCGCCGCGCAGTCCCTGCCGGTCGTGCCGGCGGGTGTCACGACGGCGTTCCCCGCGCAGTCCCCGCCGACCATGGCCATCCCGATGGGGAGGTAACGAAGACCGGGGCGAGGCTGCGCGCGGCGGCCCTCGTCCCTTGGCCGGCCACTACGTCCCCTCCGCGGCTGGGCGGCGTGGTGGCCGGCCCCCAACGTCCCCACTGCCCGCCTCGCGCCCGGACTCGGGCCGAGCGTCCGGCGGGCCAGGAGAGGGCCATCCCGAGGGAACCCGACACCCCTCGAGATGGCCTTCTTCCGGCTCGCCGGACGGGGGTCCGGGGTCGAGCGTCCCGGCGGGTGACCGCCGGGGCGGGTGGACCGTGGGGGCCTTCTCGCCGGAAGGGTATGCCGGTGGGAAGGCCGTCACGGAGATGGTGCGCTATCGGGGTTGCACCGGCCGAGGCCGGTTCGAGGGAACGGGAACCCTCGAACCGGCCTCAGCTGTGTCAGGGTCAGCTCAGGTTTTCGACGATGGTGACGTTGGCCGTGCCGCCGCCTTCGCACATCGTCTGCAGCCCGTAGCGGCCGCCGCGGCGCTTCAGCTCGTGGAGCAGGGTCGCGAACAGCTTGGTGCCGGACGCGCCGATCGGGTGACCGAGAGCGATCGCACCGCCGTTGACGTTGACCCGGGACGGGTCGGCGCCCGTCTCGTCGAGCCACGCCAGCACCACGCTCGCGAACGCCTCGTTCACCTCGAAAAGATCGATGTCACCGATCGTCAACCCGGTGCGACGCAGCGCGTGCGCGGTCGCCGGGATCGGGCCGGTGAGCATCCAGACCGGGTCCGCCGCGCGGACCGACAGGTGGTGGATGCGGGCGATCGGCGTCAGGCCGTGCTCCCGGACGAATTCGGCGGACGCGATCAGCGTCGCGCTCGCACCGTCGGAAATCTGGCTCGCCACCGCCGCCGTGATGCGGGATTCCGGGGACAGCGGCTTCAATCCCGCCATGCGTTCCAGGGAGGTGTTCCGGCGCGGTCCTTCGTCCTTGCCGAATTCTCCGTAGGGCGCTATTTCGTCGTCGAACAATCCGCCGTCGGACGCCGCCGCGGCGAGCTGGTGACTCCGCAGTGCGAATTCCTCCATCGCGACGCGGGAAATGTCCCAGTGCCCGGCGATCATGTCCGCGCTGCGGAACTGCGAAACCTCACTCGCGCCGAAGCGTTCCTGCCAGCCCTTCGATCCGGAGAACGGGTCCTCGAAGCCGTGTTCGCGCCCGGCGAGCATCGCCGCGCCGATCGGGATCGCGCTCATGTTCTGCACGCCGCCCGCCAGCACGAGGTCCGCCGTGCCGCTCAGCACCGCCTGCGCGGCGAAGTGCACGGCCTGCTGGCTCGACCCGCACTGCCGGTCGACCGTCACCCCCGGCACGTGCTGCGGGTAGCCGGCCGCGAGCCACGACGTCCGCGCGACGTTGCCCGCCTGCGGCCCGAGCGTGTCGACGCAGCCGAAGATGACGTCCTCCACCAGCTCCGGGTCGACGCCGGTCCGTTCGACGACCGCGCGGATCACGTGCGCGCCCAGGTCGGCCGGGTGGACCGTGCTCAGCGCTCCCCCGCGCTTGCCCACCGGCGTCCGGACCGCGTCCAGGACAAATGCTTCAGCCACGTCGTCTCCCCTCTTTCGATGAACGCTGTGCGATGCCGTCCAGCAGGATCCCGAGGTACTGCTCCGCGACGTCCTGCGCGGTGAGCGCGCCTTCGGGGTTGTACCAGCGCACGGCCACCCACACCGTGTCGCGGATGAACCGGTAGGTCAGCTCGACGTCGAGGCCTTCGCGGAAGACACCGTCCGCGACGCCGTCGGTGAGGATGCCGTTCCACAGCTTGCGGAACTCGGCGTTGCGGTCGTTGAGGTAGGCGAACCGCGGCAGCTGCATGAGGTGCTTGGCCTCGTTCTGGTAGATCGCGACCTGCGCCGGGCGCCGGTGGATCGAGTCGAACGACGCGACGACGACCGCTTCGAGCGTCTCACGCGGGCCCAGCCCCTGGGCGACGATCTCGGCGTAGGAGCCGAACAGCTCGTCGAGGAAGCCGGTGAGGATCTCGTCGGCCATCGACTCCTTGGAGTCGAAGTGGTGGTAGAGGCTGCCGGACAGGATGCCGGCGGCGTCGGCGATGTCCCGCACGGTCGTGGACACGTACCCGCGCTCGGCGAACAGCCGCGCGGCCAGGTCCAGCAGCTCCGCACGCCGGCTGTTCTTCTGGGGGCTCATCGGGGCACCTCACGCATGTTGCGAACTCACGGACACGACCTCGCCGGTGAGGTACGACGAGTACTCACTGGCGAGGAACACGATCACATTCGCCACTTCCCAGGGCTCCGCCGCCCTCCCCGAAACCTCGCGGGCGGTCAGCTCTTCGAGCAGCTCGTCGCTGGTCACCTTGGCCAGGAACGCGTGCATGGCGATGCTGGGCGCGACGGCGTTGACCCGGACGCCCAGCGGCGCGGCGTCGACGGCCGCGCACCGCGTCAGGGCCATCACGCCCGCCTTGGCCGCCGCGTAGTGCGCCTGCCCGCCCTGGGCCCGCCAGCCGAGCACGGACGCGTTGTTGACGATCGCGCCGCCGTCACCCTGTTCGGCGAACCGGCGCAGGGCCGCGCGGGTGGCGCGGAAGGTGCCGTTGAGGGTGACGTCGAGGACCCGCGTCCACTCCTCGTCGGTCATGTCCAGCAGGGACTTGGTGCCGCCGAGCCCGGCGTTGTTGACGACGACGTCGATCCGGCCGAAGCGCTCGACGCTGCCGTCGATGAGCGCCTGCACCTGCTCCTCCTGCGTGACGTCGCACGGGATCGCGTGGACGTCACCGAGGTCCGCGAGTTCCTTGGCCTTCTCGCCGAGGCGGCGTTCGTGCCAGTCGCTGACGACGACCTTCGCGCCCTCTTCGAGACAGCGCTTCGCCGTGGCGGAACCGATGCCGGTGCCGGCCGCGGCGGTCACGACGACCACCTTGTCCCGCACCAGGTTCGCGCCCGCCGGGTACTTCGGGACGGTGATCACGGACGGGCCTCCCGGGGCAGGCCGAGCACGCGCTCGGCGATGATGTTCCGCTGGATTTCGTTGGAGCCGCCGTAGATCGTGTCGGCGCGGGTGAACAGGTACAGCCGCTGCCAGTCGTCGAGGCCGTCCGGCGCGAGCATCCCGGCCGCGCCGCGGATCGCCATGGCCAGCTCGCCGAGGGTGCGGTGCCAGTTCGCCCAGACGAGTTTCGCGACCGACGCCGTGCCGGGGCCGGTGTCGCCGAGGGTGCGGATGGCGTGCGCGCGCATGACTTCCAGGCCCAGCCAGGCCCGGTCGACGCGTTCGGCGAGCACCGGGTCCTCGAGCGCGCCGGTGTTCTCGGCAAGCTCGGTCAACGCCGTCAGCTCGCGCCGGAAGCCGACCTGCTGGCCGAGGGTGGCGACACCGCGTTCGAAGGCCAGGGTGCCCATCGCGACGCGCCAGCCGTCACCCGGCTCCCCCACGGCCAGGTCGCGGTGCGTGCGGGCGCCGTCGAAGAAGACCTCGTTGAACTCCGCCGTCCCGGTCAGCTGGACGATCGGCCGGACGTCCACTCCGGACTGTCGCATCGGGACGAGCAGGTAGGACAGTCCCTTGTGGCGCTTCGAGCCGGGCTCGGTGCGGGCGACGACAAAACACCAGTCGGCGTGCTGCGCCAGCGACGTCCAGACCTTCTGGCCGGTGACCACCCACTCGTCACCGTCGAGCCGGGCCGACGTCGAGACGGCGGCGAGGTCGGAGCCCGCGCCGGGTTCGGAGTACCCCTGGCACCACAGTTCTTCGGCGGCGACGATCGGCGGCAGGAAGCGGCGTTGCTGCTCCGGGGTGCCGAACGCGATGAGCGTCGGGCCGAGCAGTTCCTGGCCGAAGTGCCCGACCTTGGCCGGGGCGTCGGAGAGCGCGTACTCCTCGTGGAAGATCACCTGCTGCTCGAGGGTCGCGCCGCGGCCGCCGTGCTCGACGGGCCAGCCGACGCAGTTCCAGCCGCCGGTCGCCAGCTCGCGTTCCCACGCCAGGCGCTCCTCGAACGCCTCGTGCTCGCGGCCGGGCCCGCCGCGCCCGCGCAGCTTCGCGAAGTCGCCGCGCAGGTGTTCGACCAGCCAGGTCCGTACCTCGGCACGGAAGTCCTGATCGGGCACCGCCACCTCCTCTGGCCAAAACCGGGGGTCCTGCGTAGGCTACCCTACCAAGCACTTGCTAGGGAGGCCGTGATGACGGAGACCGTCCCGGCGGCGCTCGACGCCGCGGCGGAGCGGTTCCCCGCACGTGAAGCACTGGTGGACGGCGATGTCCGGTTGACCTGGCCGGAGCTGCTGTCCAAGGTGCGGCAGTGCGCGAACTTCTACGCCGCCGCGGGGATCGGGCCGGGTGACCGCGTCGCGGTCTGCGCGCCCAACACGTGGCACTGGCCGGTCGCGGCGCTCGGCGCGCACTACGCGGGTGCGACGCTGGTGCCGATCAGCACCCGGTTCACCGCCCGGGAAACCACCGACATCCTGAGCCGCGCGAAGGTCTCGGCCCTGGCCATCACCGGCACGTTCCTCGACACGGACCGGCTAGCTTCGCTCGACGAGCGTCCACCCACGGTCCTGCGGATCCCCGTCGAAGGCTCGGAAGACCCGGTCGGCGGCGTCACCGAGTGGGACGCGCTCGACGCCTTCGACGACACCTTCACCAGCCCCGCGCGGCCGGACGACGTCAGTGACATCCTGTTCACGTCCGGTACGACCGGCCGCAGCAAGGGCGCGATGTCGTCGCACCGGCAGGCCCTGGGTGTCGCCGCCGCGTGGGCCGCGTGCGGCGAGCTGAGCGAGCAGGACCGCTACCTCGTGATCAACCCGTTCTTCCACAGCTTCGGGTACAAGGCCGGGATCCTGGCCGCCACCCTGCACGGCACGACACTCGTGCCGCAGCGCACCTTCGCCGTCGCCGAGACGCTGCGGCTGATCCAGGACGAGCGGATCTCCGTGCTGCCGGGCGCCCCGACCATCTTCCAGGTCCTGCTGGACGCGCCGGACCGGCCGTCGTACGACTTGTCGTCGCTGCGGCTGGCCGTCACCGGCGCGGCGACCGTGCCCGTCGCGCTCGTCGAACGGATGCAGGCGGAACTCGGCTTCGACCTGGTGCTCACCGCGTACGGGCTCACCGAGGCCGTCGTGGCCACGATGTCCCTGCGCACCGATCCGCCCGACCTGATCGCGCGGACCGTCGGCCGGCCCACCGCCGGGTTCGAGGTCCGGCTCGGCGAGCGTGACGAAGTCCTGCTGCGCGGCCCGAACGTGATGCTCGGGTACCTCGACGACCCGGCCGCGACCGCCGAGGCGATCGACCCCGACGGCTGGCTGCACACCGGCGACGTCGGCGTGCTCACCGAGTCCGGGCACCTGCGGATCGTCGACCGGATCAAGGACATGTACATCTGCGGCGGGTTCAACGTCTACCCGGCCGAGGTCGAGCAGGCGCTGGGCTGGCTGGACGGGGTGGCCGAGGCCGTCGTCGTCGGCGTGCCGGACCAGGTCTACGGCGAGGTCGGCAAGGCCTACGTCCGGCCGCGGCCGGGAGTCACTCTGTCCACTGAGGACGTCCTGAACCACTGCAAGGCCAACCTGGCGAACTACAAGCGGCCCCGGCACGTCGAGTTCCGGGACGAGCTGCCGCGCACGCCGTCGGGCAAGGTGCTCAAGCGAGTTCTGCGAGAGGAAGGGCATGACCGAACCGTCTGAGGTGACCTACGAGGTGCGCGGGCCGGTCGCGGTCGTCACCCTGAACCGGCCCGAGTACCGCAACGCGCAGAACTCGGCGATGACCTACGCGCTCGACGCCGCGTTCACGCGGGCCGTCGACGACGCCGAGGTGAAGGTGATCGTGCTGGCCGGGGCGGGTAAGCACTTCTCGGCCGGGCACGACATCGGCTCGCCGGGCCGTGACGCGGACGTCTCGTTCGAGCGCAAGGCGGTGATGTGGTGGGACCACGTCGACGCGGCGGGCGGTGACCAGCGGTTCGCCCGGGAGTCCGAGGTGTACCTCGGGATGTGCCGCCGCTGGCGGGAGATCCCGAAGCCGACGATCGCTTCGGTGCAAGGCGCGTGCATCGCCGGGGCGCTGATGCTCGCCTGGGTGTGCGACCTGATCGTCGCGTCCGACGACGCGTTCTTCGCCGATCCCGTGGTGCGCATGGGGATTCCCGGTGTCGAGTACTTCGCGCACCCGTGGGTGCTCGGGCCTCGGCGGGCCAAGGAGGTCCTGTTCACCGGCGAGCGCTTCACCGCCCAGCAGGCCCTGGACTGGGGCATGCTCAACCGGGTCGTCCCGCGCGCCGACCTCGAAACCGAGACGATGGCGCTCGCGGATAAGATCGCCGAGATGCCGCGGTTCGGGCTGGCGCTGGCCAAGAAGGCCGTGAACCAGGCCGAGGACCAGATGGGCCTGCGGTCCGGAATGGACAGTGTGTTCGGGTTGCACCACTTCGCGCACGCGCACAACGCCGAGACCTCCGGCGACTCCCTGGCCGGCCTGAACGCCCGGTCCATGCGGGATCGCTGATGGACCTCGACCTCTCCCCCTCCGTCGAAGCGTTCCGCGACGAAGCCCGGGCCTGGCTGGCCGCGCACGTCCCCGCCGAGCCGCTCCCCTCGTTCGACACGCCGGAAGGGTTCGCCGCCCACCGCGAGTGGGAGGCCGGGCTGGCCGACGCGCGCTGGTCGGTCGTCTCGTGGCCGGCCGAGTACGGCGGCCGCGACGCGAGCCTCCTGGAATGGGTGCTGTTCGAGGAGGAGTACTACGCGGCCGGCGCGCCGCTGCGGGTCAACCAGAACGGCATCTTCATGCTTGCGCCGACGCTGTTCTCCCACGGCACCGACGAGCAGCTGGCCCGGATCCTGCCGAAGATGGCCCGCTCCGAAGAGGTCTGGGCGCAGGCGTGGTCCGAGCCGGAGGCGGGCAGCGACATCGCCGCGCTGCGCAGCACGGCGTCCCGAGTGGACGGTGGCTGGGTCCTCAACGGACAGAAGACCTGGAGTTCCCGGGCGGCCTACGCCGACCGCGCGTTCGGCCTGTTCCGCAGCGACCCCGACGCCGAGCGCCACCGCGGCCTGACCTACCTGATGGCCGACCTGCGCGCGGAGGGTGTCACCGTGCGCCCGATCCCGCAGCTGGACGGCGAGCCGGGGTTCGCCGAGATCTTCTTCGACGACGTCTTCGTGCCGGACGCCGACGTCATCGGCGAGCCCGGCGCGGGCTGGAAGGTCGCGATGACCACGGCCAACAACGAGCGTGGCCTGTCGCTGCGCAGCCCCGGCCGGTTCCTCGCGGCCGCCGACCGCTTGACGGCGCTGTGGTCTTCGTCCGGGCGGCCGGAGGCAACGGCGGATCGCGTCGCCGACGCGTGGATCGGCGCCCGCGCCTACCAGCTCTACACCTTCGGCACGGTCACCAAGCTCGCCGAGGGCGGGCAGCTCGGGCCGGAGTCGAGTGTCAACAAGCTGTTCTGGTCGCACCTGGACGTCGAGCTGCACGAGACGGCGCTCGACCTGCTGGGCCCGGACGCCGAGCTGCACGGCCGCTGGAGCGACGGCTGGCTGTTCTCGCTGGCCGGGCCGATCTACGGCGGCACCGACCAGATCCAGCGCACGATCGTCGCCGAACGCCTGCTCGGCCTGCCGCGGGAGGATCGATGAGGTTCGGGTTGACCGGCGAGCAGACGGCGTTCGCCGCGTCGCTGCACGACCTGCTGTCCACCACGGACGAGTGGCCGAAGCTCGCCGAGCTGGGCGTCACGGCGCTCGGCATCCCGGAGAAGCACGACGGCCTCGGCGCGTCGCCGGTCGACCTCGTGGTCGCGTTCGAGGCGCTGGGCCACCACGGTGTCTCCGGCCCCTGGACCGACACGGTGGCGGTGCTGCCCGCGCTGCTCGACGACCCGGTGCTCGCCTCGGTGGCCTCCGGCGAGACCCGGGCGTCGGTGGTCTTCGCCCCGCACGTCCCCTACGCCCTCGACGCGGACACCGCGGACCTGCGCGTCCTGCTGGACGGCGCGCGCCTCAAGACCTTCACACCCGGCCGTGCACTGTCCTCTGTGGACCCGTCCCGACGGCTGTTCGAGGTTGTCCCCGGTGACGACCTCGGCCCGGCCCTGGACCCGGCGCGCGCGTTCGACCTCGGCGTCCTGGCGACGGCGGCGCAGCTGCTCGGGGCCGGGAACTGGCTGCTCGCGACGTCGGTCGGCTACGCCGGTCAACGGCGGCAGTACGGCCGCGAGATCGGGAAGTACCAGGCGGTCAAGCACCTCCTCGCCGACGTCGTCACGGCTCTGGAGCTGGCGCGGCCTCTGCTGTACGGCGCGGCCGTGACCCTCGCGCCGGAGGACGTCTCGGCGGCGAAGGTGGCCTGCGGCGACGCGGCACTGCTCGCGGCCCGCACCGGACTGCAGGTGCACGGCGCGATCGGCTACACCGCCGAGCACCCGCTCGGCCGCCGGCTGCTGCGAGTGCGTGCCCTGACCACGGCCTGGGGCACGGCCGCGGTGCACCGGCGTCGGGTGCTGGCGGCGGTCGGATGACGCCGGAACAGGACGAACTCCGCGCCACCGTCCGGAAGCTGCTGGAGCGGGAGGCTGCGCCGTGGCCGGCCCTCGTCGACATCGGCGTGCCCGCACTCGCGATCCCCGAGGAGCACGGCGGCCTCGGCGCCGGGCTCACCGAACTCCGGATCGTCGCGGAAGAACTCGGCCGGGTGCTCTCGGACGTCCCGTTCCTCGGCTCGGCCGTCGCCACCCAGGCGGTGCTCGCGACCGGTGACGAGCAGCTGCTGCCCCGGCTCGCCGAGGGTGCCGTCGCGGCGCTGGCATGGACCGGTGAGGACGGCCGCTGGGAGGCCGCCGCGTGCCGAGGTGATTTGTCGACTGTGGACGGACGAGCGCACTACGTCCTGGACGGCGACACCGCTTCGATCCTCCTGGTGGCCGCGGGAGACGGACTGTACGAAGTGGACCCCGCCGACGCCGTCCGCGAGCACGTCCCTTCGCTGGACGAGACCCGGCGATTCGCCACGGTGACATTCGACCACGCCCCCGCCCGGCGGCTGGGTCCCCTGTCTCCAGGCCCGCTGCGGGATTTCGCCTGCCTCCTCCTCGCCGCCGAACAGACCGGCGCGGCGGCCCGAGCACTCGAGCTGACCGTCGAATACACCAAGCAGCGCCACCAGTTCGGGCGGCCGATCGGGAGCTTCCAGGCGCTCAAGCACCGCATGGCCGACCTGCACGTCCTGGTCGAGACGGCCCGCTCGGCGGCCTACGCGGACCTGCCCGCGGTCGCCAAGGTGCACTGCTCCGAGGTGCTCTCGGAGGTGGCGGCGGAGATGATCCAGCTGCACGGCGGCATCGCGATCACCTGGGAACACCCGGCGCACCGCTACTTCAAACGCGCGCACTCGGCAGCCCTGCTGTTCGGCGCGCCACACCACCACCTACCACACATCCGCCCGAGCTAAGCCCCTCCAATCACGAGTGATGCCTCCCCGATCACGCGAGATGCCCGTCACATCACACGAGATGCCCAGGTTCCGCTATACCAGGCCGCCGGGTAGGGCTGGCCCCCCGAAGTACCCACCGGCGCGCAGGCTTCCGGACGGTAGCGTGCGCGCGAAGACTCGGGGACGTGACCACAGACAACCTCGTGCACACCGGCAGCGACTTCGCCCGGCTGAGCCACCGCATCTCCGCCGCCGGCCTGATGAGGCGCCGTCCCGGCTACTACACGGCCCGGATCGCCGTCGTGACCACGCTGTTCGCCGCCGGCTGGGTCGCCTTCGCCTTCCTCGGGAACTCGTGGTGGCAGCTGGCCATCGCCGCGTTCCAGGCCGTGATGTTCGGCCAGATCGCCCTGCTCTCCCACGACCTCGCGCACAAGCAGGTGTTCCGGCGGCGGCGGCCGACCGAGATCGCCGGGATGATCGCGGGCAACCTCGGTGTCGGCATGAGCTACGGCTGGTGGATGGACAAGCACACCCGCCACCACGCGAACCCGAACCACGAGGAGCTGGACCCGGACGTCGACCCGGACATCCTCGTGTGGTCGAAGGACCAGGCCCGCGCGGCCCGCGGCGTGCCCGCGTTCATCGGGCGCCACCAGGCGTTCCTGTTCTTCCCGCTGCTCACCATCGAAGGGCTGAACCTGCACTGGTCCGGCATCCGCGCGGTGCGCAAGCCGGGCCTGCGCCGCCGCGGTGTCGAAGCCGCGCTGCTCGCCACGCACTTCGTCGTCTACTTCAGCGCGTTGCTCACGGTGCTCTCGCCGGGCATGGCTTTGCTGTTCTTCGCGGTCCACCAAGGACTGTGGGGTGTCTACATGGGATCGATCTTCGCGCCCAACCACAAGGGCATGCCGACGCTGACCGGGCGCCCGGAGCTCGACTTCCTGCGCAAGCAGGTGCTGACCTCCCGCAACGTCCGCGGCGGCGCGGTCGTCGACGTCGCCCTCGGCGGCCTCAACTACCAGATCGAGCACCACCTGTTCCCGAGCATGCCGTCGCGGCACCTGCGGCAGGCGCAGCCGATCGTCCAGGGCTACTGCGCCGAGCTGGGCATCCCGTACCTGCAGACGAGCCTGGTCGAGTCCTACCGGCAGGCGCTCACCCACCTGCATGAAGCTGGGGCGCCTCTCAGGAACCGTTCGTAGACTCGGGGTCATGAGGAAGACGATCGCGGCTCTGCGAGACCTGCCGGCGGCCTTCGGCGCGAAGGCCGCCGGTGCCCGTGCCGAGCGGGTCCGCCGGTCGCCGCAGTTCGACGGCAAGGTGTTCCGCAACGTGGCGCCGCGGCACCCGATGACCGCGGCGTCGATGAGCACCATCTTCCGCGAGATGTTCTTCGGCACCGACCGTGAGCTGCGCAAACCCGCCGGCACGATCCCGCTGGTCCAGGGCGCGCCGGTCGAGGCGGGCACCGGCCTGCACCTGACCTGGTACGGCCACGCCTCGACGCTGGTCGAGCTGGACGGCGCCCGCGTGCTGCTCGACCCGGTGTGGAGCGACCGGGTCTCCCCCGCGACGTTCGCCGGCCCGCGGCGGCTGCACGAGCCGCCGGTGCCGTTGTCCGGGGTCGGCCGGGTCGACGCCGTCGTCATCTCGCACGACCACTACGACCACCTGGACCTGGCGACGATCCGCTCGCTGGTGACGTCGACCGACGCCCCGTTCCTGGTGCCGCTGGGGGTCGGCGCGCACCTCGAGCGCTGGCACGTCCCGGCCGACCGGATCATCGAGCTGGACTGGCACGAGGACGCGACCGTGGCCGGTGTCCGGTTCGTCTCGACGCCGGCCCAGCACTTCTCCGGCCGTGGCATCACGAACGACGACACGCTCTGGACGTCGTGGGCCCTGATCGGCCCGGAGCACCGGGTCTTCTACACCGGCGACACGGGCTACTTCGACGGCTTCGCGAGCATCGGCGCCGAGCACGGCCCCTTCGACGTCGCCCTGGTCCAGATCGGCGCGTACGCCCCGCAGTGGCCGGACATCCACATGACGCCGGAGGAAGGGGTCGCGGCCGGCATCGACGTCCGGGCGAAGCTGCTGGTCCCGGTCCACTGGGCGACGTTCTCGCTGGCGATGCACCCGTGGGGCGAGCCGGCCGACCGGGTCTGGCGCGAGGCGAAGGCCGCGGACATCCCGCTGTCGGTCCCCCGCCCGGGCGAGCGGATCGACGTCACCGAGCCGCCGCCGGTCGACGGCTGGTGGCAGGCCCTGTGAAGCTGAAGCTGGACCTCCACGACATCTACAACCGCGGCGGCGAGATCGACAAGGCCCTGCAGGGGATCATCAACGAGGCCGTCGCCAAGAAGGCCCCGCTCGTCGAGATCATTCCCGGCAAGGGTTCCGGTCAGCTGAAGAAGCACGTGCTGCGGTTCCTCGAGCGCAAGGACATCAAGGCGCTCTACCACCGGATCGAGAAGGACAAGGACAACTTCGGCCGGGTGTTCGTGCACTTCCGCTGGAAGTGACTCAGAACCGGCTGTCGTGGCGGGCTTCGGCCCAGGCGCGGTCCCACGCCGCCGCGCGGAGCCGGTCCAGGACGAGCCGGCCGAGGCCGTAGAGCGCGGCCAAGCCACCGGTGACGCCGACCCAGAGCAGGATCGCCGCGAACACGCCGTCGGCGGCGGAGGTGGACGCCGACAGCGGCTCGGTCGTCAGCTCGCCGCGCTGGTCCAGCCACACCGGGACGTGCGTGCCCTTCGGGCTGCCGGAGTCGGCGAGGACGTCGCCGGTGTGCCGGGTGCCGCGGGCGTCGAACCAGGCCGCGGGGACGGTGGTCTGGTCCGCCGGGGCGCCGGCGCCGTCGGTGCTGTAGGTCTGGGTGGGGGCCGCGGCGAGCGCGATCGCCGTCGCCGGGTGCCGGGTGGCGCTCTCCCGCTCGGCGCGGGCGGTCTGCGCGGCGTAGGTGTCGGAGCCGAACGCGGCGGCGAACGGGAGGGCCAGCAGCGCCCCCGCGATCATCAGCCCCAGCAGCGCGGCTTCGACGCGGTCGCCGAAGCGGGCGAGCGGGTTGCGGCCGGGGAACAACCGGCGCCGGAACCGGGCGATCCGACCTCGCATGCGCGGCACACTCCTCCCCGGGAAACAGACTCTGCGTTTCCAGTGTGCGCGTGCGGTGTCGGCTTTCTCTCGTGAATGGGACGCGGCCCACCTGTGAACCGGTGCACAACCACCCGGTCGAGCTAACTGGCCGCGATCGCCGACAACAGTGCGTGAGCGATTTCCGGCCCGTGGACGTCGGTGTGCCCGTGCACGAACCGGTCGGCCAGCAGGTTGTGCGGCACGCCCGGATGCCATGAATAGCTGCCGCCGACCGGCAGCAGCTCGCCCGGCACGGCTTCGGCCGTCGCCTGGGCGCCGTCGCGGCCGATGGCGCCGTAACCCAGCCCGGTGATGCGTGACGCGATCTCGAAGGCGACCCCGGCGACCAGGTCGTACGCCGTGTGCGTCACGAGGATCGGGCCGGTCACGACGTGCTCGTCGAGCACCCCGCGGAACACCCCGTGCTCGGCGAAGGCGTGGTGCGACAACGTCGCCTGCAGCAGGGTGAGCGTGCGCACCGTCCCGGCCGGCCGCGACGCCGCGGCCGAGGTGACCAGACGGCCGCCGAAACCGTGCCCGACGAGGTGAACGCGCAGGCCGGGCCGGGCGAGGGCGGCGAGCAGCGGCGCCAGGCCCTGCTCCCCCACCACGCCCGCCCGTGCCTTCATCTCGTAGTACGTCAGGTAGTCGAGCAGCTCCCGCGCGGCTTCGACGAACCCGGACGCCGGTTTCGCGAGCCGGTCCAGCACGGTGCCGCCGGGCAGGGTCAGCACCTCCGTCGACGCGTCCTCGCGGTCCTGCGCGGCGGGGGCGGCCACCGACAGCAGCGCGGCGGCGAACGCGGTCCGCGCGGTCGAGCGGGCCGCGAGCGCCGGGACGAGCTCGGCCGCCGCGTCGATGGTCCGCTCGTGCTCGGGCGCCAGCGCTCGCAGCAGGTCGAGCCGTTCCGCCAGACCGGCGGACTCGGCGAACTTCCGCGACGGCCACAGCACGCAGGCGAAGGCGAGCCGCCTGCCGGACACCGCGCGCAGCGAGGCCGCGAGCGCCGCGTGGAGCTGCCGCGCGGCGGCGTGGTCGTCGCCCCAGCCGTGGCTCAGCACGACGAGATCGGTGGTCGCGCTGTCGGCGGCGAGCTCACGCAGGGCCGCGCCCCGGTCCCCGGTGAGCCGGCCCGCGCGGTCGAACCCGACCTCCGCGGCCGGGAAACCGGACAGCTGCACGGGCTCCTCCTCGAGCGGCGGGGACCCTGTGAAGTCGCCTTCACGACGGCCGTTGTTACCGCTCGGTCCGGCCGGGCGGGTTAAGCTGACAACTGTCCGGTTACTACGAGGGAAGGCTGGTGGCGTCGTGGCCACTCGGGAACGCCGGTCGGACGCGGTCGCGAACCGCGACCGGATCGTCGAGGCCGCGCGGGCCGAGCTGAGCGAGTCCAACGGCGCGGCCGCCGACCTGAAGCTGCACCGGGTCGCCAAGGCCGCGGACGTCGGGCAGGGCACGCTCTACCGGCACTTCCCGACCCGCGAACACCTGCTGGCGGAGGTCTACCAGTACGAGCTGACGCAGCTCGTCGACGCCGTGGCCCCGCTGCTGGCCGAGCACCCGCCGCTCGAGGCCCTGACCGCCTGGCTGGCGCGGCTGGTCGAGTACGCCCGGGTCAAACGCGGTGTCATGGCGGCGATCGAGGCCTCGGCGTGGCAGGACCTCTACGCGGACCACCACCACCGGCTCGACCAGGCACTCGAGCTGCTGCTCGACCGCGGGAAGGCCGCCGGCGAGATCCGCGCCGAGGTCGACGCCGCGGACGTCATCCTGCTCCTCGGCGCGTTGTCGCGGGTGCCCGAAGCGGAGTGGGACGCGCGGGTGCCCAAGATCGTGACGGTGATCGTCGACGGTCTCCGCGGGCGGTGAAGCCGGCTCAGAGCCAGTCGTCCGGGCGGGGCCACGGCATCAGCGCCGCCAGGGCGTCCCGGGCCGGCTCGGTGACCGAGTACCGGCCGCGGTGGAACAGCAACGGCCGCGCGTCCGACGGTGCGCCCAGTGCCGTGACCCGGCCGATCACGACGTAGTGGTCGCCGGCCTCGTGCACGGCTTCCAGCTCGCAGTCGATCCAGGTCAGGGCACCCTCGAGCAGCGGCGCCCCGGACGGCGCGGGGGTCCAGCCGAAGCGGGCGAACTTGTCCTCGCCGCGGGCACCGAACACCGCGCTGACCTCCTGCTGGTCCTCGGCCAGCACGTTCACCGCGAACCGGCCCGCCGCGGCGAGCACCGGCCAGGTGCGCGAGGTCCGCGACGGGCAGAACAGCACCAGCGGCGGGTCGAGCGACAGCGCCGCGAACGACTGGCAGGCGAACCCGGCGAGCGTGTCGCCGTCGCGACCGGTGACGACGGTGACGCCCGTGCAGAAGTGGCCGAGCACGCCGCGGAACGCCGTCTGGTCGACGGCCATCGCCGTCACGGCGCGCCGGGCGGCCGGGCGCCGACCGAGAAGTCGTGGCCCCACAGGGAAACCGCGGTGCTCTCGCGGGCGATCCAGTTCTCGTCGTCGACCTGACGGCCTTCACAGCCGAACTCGACGTCGAACCCGCCGGGGGTCTTCATGTAGAACGACAGCATCAGGTCGTTGACGTGCCGGCCGAGCGTCGCCGACATCGGCACCTTCCGCCGGATCGCGCGGTCGAGGCACAGGCCGACGTCGTCGGTCTGCTCGACCTCGACCATCAGGTGCACGATCCCGCTCGGCGTCGGCATCGGCAGGAACGCCAGGCTGTGGTGGCGCGGGTTGCAGCCGAAGAACCGCAGCCACGCAGGCGCGCCGTCGGCGGGCCGGCCGACCATCTGCGGCGGCAGGCGCATCGAGTCGCGCAGCCGGAACCCGAGGACGTCACGGTAGAACCGCAGCGACGCCTCATCGTCCTTTGTAGACAAGACGACATGGCCGAGGCCCTGCTCGCCGGTGACGAACCGGTGCCCGTACGGGCTGACCACGCGCCGGTGCTGCAAAGCGACGCCGTGGAACACCTCCTGGGTGTTGCCGGACGGGTCGTCGAAGCTGATCAGCTCGTCGACGCGGCGGTCGGCCAACTCCTCCGGCGTGCCCTCCTTGTAGGGCACCGAGGCACTGTCCAAACGCGACCGGATCTCGGCCAGCTCGCCGGCGTTCGCGGCCTCCCAGCCGGTGGTCGTCAGGCGGTCGGCCTCACCGGGCGAGATGACCAGGCGCGCCGGGAAGTCGTCCATGCGCAGGTAAAGCGCGTCGGGGTTCTCCCCCTTGCCCTCGACCATGCCGAGCACCTTGAGCCCGTATTCGCGCCACGCGGCCATGTCGGTGGCTTCGACGCGGAGGTAGCCCAGTGACCGGATGCCCATCAGGAACTCCCGAGGAAGTCGAGGGCCAGCCGGTTGAACTCGTCGAACTTCTCCAGCTGGGCCCAGTGTCCGCAGCCGCCGAACACGTGCAGCTGCGCGCGCGGGATGGTCTTCAGCGCGAGCAGCGCCCCATCCAGGGGGTTGACGCGGTCTTCGCGGCCCCAGATCAGCAGCACGCGCTGGCGCAGGCGGTGGGCCTCGCGCCAGAGCATGCCCTCTTCGTAGGTTTCGGGCTGGGCGAACGACATGCCCATGGCCCGCATCGCGGCGAGCGACTCGGGGGTGTTCGCCGCAGCGAACCGGTCGTCGATCAGCTCTTCGGTGATGAGCGCCTGGTCGTGGACCATGATGCGCAGGAACGCTTCCATGCGCTCCCGGCTGGGTTTCGCGCCGAACTTCCCGAGGTTCTTGACGCCTTCGGTGGGATCGGGCGCGAACATGTTGACGCTCAGCCCGCCCGGCCCCATCAGCACCAGCCGCCCGGCGCGCTTGCCGTGGTTCAGCGCCAGCCGGACCGCGGCCCCGCCCCCGAGCGAGTTGCCGATGAAGTGGGCGGTTTCGACGCCGAGCGCGTCCATCAGGCCGGCGACGGCGTCCGCGCTGTGGCGGAAGTACTGCGGGTGCTCGGTCGGCTTGTCCGAGCGGCCGAACCCGGGCTGGTCGACGGCGATCGTCCGGTAGTGCTTGGCGAGCACCGGCAGGTTGCGCCCGAAGTTGCTCCACGCGGACGCGCCGGGCCCGCCGCCGTGCAGCAGGATCACCGTCTCGGCGTGCTCGGCGCCGGACTCGTGGTAGTGCAGCTTCAGATCGCCGGCGACTTCGGCGTACTTTCCTTCGGGAGCGGCCATCAGTACATCGCGTTCTCGACGGGGAGCCCGAAGACCCCGGTGCCGTACATGACGTAGGCGCGCTCGGCGTCGTTGGCCGCGTGCACCCGGCCGGCGTGCGCGTCGCGCCAGAAGCGCTGGATCGGCGTGCCGCGCTGGATGGCCCGGCCGCCGGAGTTCTCGAAGAGCCGGTCGATCGCGCTGATCGCACGTTCGGTGCCGCGCACCTGGTCCCGCCGGACACGCAGCCGCAGATCGCTCGGCAGGCGCTCCTCGCGCTTGGCCATTTCGTACAGCTCGTCGATGTTGCGGGTCAGCTGCAGCCACGCGGCGTCGATCTCGCTGGCGGCTTCGGCGATCCGCACCTTGGCGAACGGGTCCTCTTTGGACTGCTCACCGGCGTACGCGGCGCGCACGCGCTTGCGCTGGTGCTCGACGTGCGCGTCGTAGGCGCCCTGGGCCATGCCGATGATCGGCGCGGTGATGGTGGACGGGTGCACCGACCCGTACGGCAGCCGGTACAGCGGACCGGGGTTGACGGCCTGGCCCGGCACCTTGCACTTCGACGTCGCGATGAAGCTCAGCGCCCGGTGCTGCGGGATGAAGACGTCCTCGACGACGATGTCGTTGGACCCGGTGCCCCGCAGCCCGACCGTGTCCCAGACGTCCACAATGGAGTAGTCCGCGATGGGCAGCAGATAGGTGCAGAAGTCGACCGGCTTGCCGTCCTTGAACGCCGGCCCGCCGAGCAGCACCCACGTGCAGTGGTCGCAGCCGGACGAGAAGCTCCAGCGGCCGGAAAGCCGGTAGCCGCCTTCGACGACCTCCGCCTTGCCCATCGGAGCGTACGACGAGGAGATCCTGACGTCCTCGTCGGCGCCCCACACCTCTTCCTGCGCCTGAGCGTCGAACAGTGCCACGTGCCACGGGTGGACGCCGAGGATGGAGGCGACCCAGCCGGTGGACCCGCACGCGCTCGCGATCAGCTTCACCGCGGTGTAGAAGCTCACCGGGTCGGCTTCGAAGCCGCCGTACGGCTTCGGTTGCAGCAACTTGAAGAACCCGGTCTCCTGCAGGGCCTTGACGGACTCCTCGGGCACGCGGCGCGCGTCCTCGGTGTCCTGGGCCCGTTCCCGCAGGACCGGCAGGAGGTCCCGGACCCCGGCGATCACCTGCTCGCTCATGCGCAGTCCTCTCTCGCGTTCACTCACGCAAGACTAGAACACGTTCTCGTTTTTGTCGAGAACACCCTGAGCCAGGGCCGAGTTGATCCCCGCCCTGCGACCGGAAAACACGCAGTCGGCCAGCGAAAGACCGCTGACGTAGGACCTGGAACAGATTCCTGCCGCGGTGCGACCGGCCGCGTACAGACCCTTGATCGGGGCCCCCTCGGCGTCCCGGACCGCGCCGGTGTCCTCGTCGACGACCAGGCCGCCGAGCGTCAGCATCGGCGTCGGGTAACCGAGGTTGGGCCGCACCGAGACGTCGATGAGCGAGTACGGCGGGTTGTCCAGGCGCCGGGCGAACTCGGCGGGTTTGCCCATCGGGTCCTCGGCGCCGTGGTAGGCCTCGACGCTGGCGCGCAGCCCGGCGGCGTCGATCCCGGCCTTGCGCGCGACCTCGTCGAGCGTCGATCCGACGACCCGCCCGCGGCGCAGGAGGTAGCGCAGCTGGAGGCCCTGGAACCATTGGCTCTGCTTGCTCCCGTCGCGCCGGGCTTCGGCGACGATCGGCGCGTCGACCAGCAGCCAGCCCTTGCCGTCGTGCCGCTCGATCAGCCGCTCGCCGACGGCCGCGCCGTACCGGGACTCGTCGATGATCCGCCGCCCGCCGGCGTCGACGATGATCCCGCCGAGGAACGCGCTCGGCGGCGTCACGAACCGCCACGCCGAGATCCGGCCCAGCTCCGCGGTCGCTCCCCCGGCCTCGACGCCCATCCGGATGCCCGAGCCGTCGTCGGCGGCCGTCCCCAGCGGCAGGCCGCCGCGGTAGGCGGGTGCGTGTTCGCGAGCCATCTCGCGGTTGGCGATGAACCCGCCGGCGGCGAGGACGACCCCGCGGCGCGCGGTGATCCGTAGCTCGCGGGCGTGCGCGCGCTCGAGCCGTTCGACGCGCCGGTGCAGGGGTTTCCGCACCGACGGCACGTAGATGCCGGGCTTGGCGGAGTACTGCGCGAGCCGCCGGTGGCGGGCCTTCACCGAAGCGGACGCGTCCTTCAAGGTGTCCACGACGACCCCGGTGACCACACCCTGGTCGGTGATCAGCGAGCGCACCCGCGTCTGCGACAGGACACGGATGCCGCGCCGGCGCACGGCTTCGGCGAGCCGGGTCATCAGCATCTTCCCGGACGTGCCGGGGCCTTTGACGCGGTGGCCGCGCGGCGCCGGTTTCGCCGCGTCGCGGAAGCCGCCCGCGGCCTCGCTCCCGGAGTAGTACAGGTAGTACTTGTCGCTCGGGTAGGACGTCTTGTACGGGCAGAGGCTGCCTTCGAACGGCACGCCGTTGCCCTCCAGCCAGGTGATCATCTCGCGGCTGCCCTCGCAGAAGCGCCGCAGCGTCTTCTCGGAGACGACGTCCCCGGCTTCGAGGCGCAGGTAGTCGTACATCGCGTCGACGGAGTCGTCGACGCCCGCGTCCTGCTGCTGACCGGTTCCGCCGCCCGCGTAGACCACGCCACCGCTCACCGCGCTGGCGCCACCACCGGCGAAGCGCTCGACGATGACGACGTCCGCACCGGCGTCGGCGGCTTCGAGGGCGGCGCACGCGCCGGCCGCCCCGAACCCCACGATGACCACGTCCGCGACGAGTTCGTCCATGGTTCGTTACCCTAGAACTGAAACACGTTCTCGTCTATGGTGAGCGAAAGCGGCTCCCAACTGGATACTTGTCTTGTGGAACACGTTACAGGTGAGGTGGCATGACGGAGCAGTTCGACGTTGTCGTGGTCGGCAGTGGCGCCGCCGGGATGACCGCCGCGCTGGCCGCGGCCCACCGCGGCCTCAGTGTCGTCGTCCTCGAGAAGGCGGCGCACTTCGGCGGGTCCACCGCACGCTCCGGCGGCGGGGTCTGGGTGCCGGGCAACCACGCGCTGCGTGCCGCCGGGATCGACGAGCCGCCCGAGCGGGCGCGCGAGTACCTCGCCTCGATCGTCGGGGACGTCGTCCCGGCCGTGCGGCGCGACACGTTCCTCGCCCACGGCCCCGAGGTGCTGCGGTTCGTCTGCGACCACACCCCGCTGAAGTTCCGCTGGGTGCGCGACTACAGCGACTACCACCCCGAGGCGCCCGGCGGGCGGCCCGGCGGCCGGTCGGTCGAGCCCGTCGCGCTCGACGGCCACCTGCTCGGCGACGACCTGGCGCACCTCGAACCGCCCTACAGCGCTCCGCCGCTCGGCGTCCCGATCACCCAGGCGGACTACCGCTGGCTGAGCCTGCTGGCCCGGCACCCGCGCGGCGCCGTCCGGCTGCTGTCGCTGGGTACGCAGTGGCTGGTCGGGAAGGTCCGCCGCCAGCGGCTGCTGGCCATGGGGCAAGCGCTTGCGGCCGGCCTGCGGATCGGCCTGACCAGGGCGAACGTCGACGTCCGGCTCAACACGGCGCTGCTCGACCTGCAGGTCGAGGGCGACCGGGTCACCGGGGTGGTCACCTCACAGGGAACCATCGAAGCCCGGCGGGGTGTGATCCTCGCCAGCGGCGGCTTCGAGCAGAACCTCGAAATGCGCGAGAAGTACCAGCGCGCGCCGATCGGCACCGACTGGACCGTCGGCGCCGCGGCCAACACCGGCGACGGCATCACCGCCGGCCTCAAGCTCGGCGCCGCCCTCGACCTGATGGACGACGCCTGGTGGGGCCCGACCCTGCCGCTCACCGGCGGCCCGTGGTTCGCGCTGGCCGAGCGCTCGCGGCCACGGTGCGTCATGGTCGACGCGCGCGGCGAGCGGTTCGTCAACGAGTCGGCGCCGTACGTCGAGGCCGTGCACGCGATGTACGGCGAGGGCGACGGCCCGGGCGAGCACATCCCGACCTGGCTGGTGTTCGACCAGCGCTACAAGGACCGGTACATGTTCACCGGCATCGGGCCGCGCCAGCCGCTGCCCGGCCGCTGGTTCAAGGCCGGGATCGCGGCGAAGTCGTCTTCGCTGGCCGGGCTGGCCGAGAAGATCGGCGTCCCGGCGGAGTCCCTCGAAGCGACCATCCAGCGGTTCAACGGCTTCGCGCGCAACGGCGTCGACGAGGACTTCCAGCGCGGGCTCAGCAAGTACGACCACTACTACGGCGACCCGCGCAACAAACCCAACCCCAGCCTCGGGCCGCTCGACAAGGCGCCGTACTACGCGGTGAAGATCGTGCCGGGCGACCTCGGCACCAAGGGCGGCCTGCGCACCGACGAACACGCACAGGTCCTGCGCGAGGACGGCTCGGCCGTCCCGGGCCTGTACGCCGCGGGCAACGCCAGCGCGGCCGTGATGGGCCGCACCTACGCCGGACCGGGCGCGACCATCGGCCCGGCCATGGTGTTCGGCTACCTTGCGGCGACGCGGCTGGCCCACGAAGATCAAGAGACCACGGGAGGCGAGCGATGACGCAAACCGACAACTCGGTCAGGACCATCTACGCCGGCGAGCCACCGACCCGGTTCGCCCGCGGCTGGCACTGCCTCGGCCTGGCCGAGCGCTTCCGCGACGGGAAACCGCACGCCATCACCGCGTTCGGCACCAAGCTGGTGGTGTTCGCGGACAGCCACGACGAGCTGCACGTGCTCGACGGCTACTGCCGGCACATGGGCGGCGACCTGACCCAGGGCACGGTCAAGGGCGACGAGGTGGCCTGCCCGTTCCACGACTGGCGCTGGAACGGCAAGGGCAAGTGCGTCGCGATCCCCTACGGCAAGCGGGTTCCGCTGCGCGCGCGGACGCGGTCGTGGCAGACGCTGGAGCAGAACGGCCAGCTGCTCGTGTGGCACGACTCCGAGGGCAACCCGCCACCCGACGGGCTGGCGATCCCGCGGATCGAGGCGGCGTACAGCTCCGAGTGGAGCAACTGGACGTGGGACTCGATCCTCATCGAGGGCTCCAACTGCCGCGAGATCATCGACAACGTCGTGGACATGGCGCACTTCTTCTACATCCACTACGCCTACCCGACGTACTTCAAGAACGTCTTCGAAGGTCACATCGCGACGCAGTACCTGAACACCAAGGGCCGCCCCGACATGGGCATGGCGTCCAACTACGGCGGCGAGGACAACCTGCTGCGGTCGGAGGCGTCGTACTTCGGGCCGTCGTACATGATCAACGACCTGGTGAACTCCTTCCAGGGGTACGAGATCCAGAGTGTGCTGATCAACTGCCACTACCCCGTGACGCCGACGTCGTTCGTGCTGCAGTACGGGATGAAGGTCAAGAAGCAGGACGGGCTTTCCGACGAGCACGCCGACAAGATCGCGGCGAAGCTGGCCAAGGGCATCGGCGCCGGGTTCCTGCAGGACGTCGAGATCTGGAAGCACAAGACCCAGATCGAGAACCCGCTGCTGTGCGAAGAGGACGGTCCGGTCTACCAGCTTCGCCGCTGGTACCAGCAGTTCTACGTCGACGCCGCCGACGTCACCGAGGACATGACCCGGCGCTTCGAGTTCGAAGTGGACACTTCCAAGGCGAACGAGGCGTGGGCGGCCGAGGTGGCGGAGAACCTGGCCAGGCAGAAGGCGGAGGCCGAGGTGTGACCACGCCGGAGACCGTCGAGTTCCTCACCGGCGGGCTGCGGCCGCACGAGTGCCGCAGCTGCGGGACCTGCGTGCTGGTGAAGAAGAACAGCATCAACCACACCAGCATCCAGTGGATCACGAACGCGGCCGAGAGCTGCCCGGTGTTCGCCGACGCCGAGGGCCCGACCGCGTTGCTCGACACCTGCCCGAAGCTCTCGGACAGCATCGACGACGCGGTGCGCGAAGGCACGCTGGCGGTCGCGGATGGCTGAGCGGGTCTACACCCTGACGGTCGCCGACGTCGTCGTCGAGACGCCGGACGCGCGCTCGGTGGTGTTCGAGATCCCCGGCGAGCACGCGTCGGCGTTCACGTATTCGGCGGGGCAGTTCCTGACACTCCGGATCCCGAGCGAGCGGACCGGTTCGGTGGCGCGGTGCTATTCGCTGTCGAGCGCGCCGCACGAGAACCGCGTGCAGGTGACGGTCAAGCGCACCGACGGCGGTTACGGGTCGAGCTGGATCTGCGACGAGCTGCGGGCCGGGATGACCCTGGACGTGCTGGCGCCGGCCGGGGTGTTCACCCCGTCCTCAGTGGACGAAGACTTCCTGCTCTTCGCCGCGGGCAGCGGGATCACGCCGGTGATGGCGATCCTGAAGACCGCACTGGAGCAGGGATCCGGGCGCGTGGTGCTGGTCTACGCGAACCGCGACGAAGCGTCGGTGATCTTCGCGGGCGAGCTGCGGTCCCTGGCCAAGCGGTACGGCGACCGGCTCGTCGTGGTGCACTGGCTGGAGAGCGTCCAGGGCCTGCCGGACGTCGCGCAGCTGCGCGGGCTGGCCTCCGCGTTCACGGCGTACGAAGCGTTCCTCTGCGGTCCGGCGCCGTTCATGGCGGCCGTGCGGGAGGCGCTCGGGCAGCTCGGCGTGCCGCGGGAGCGGGTGCACATCGAGAAGTTCACGTCGCTGTCGGGGAACCCCTTCGAAGCGGTGGAGCCCGAGCCGGCCGAAGAATCGGACGAAGCACCCACGTCGCTGACCGTGACGCTGGACGGCGAGACGCGGTCGATGGCGTGGCCGCGCCGGCGCAAGCTGCTGGACCACCTGCTGGAGGCGGGTCTCGACGCGCCGTATTCGTGCCGCGAGGGACAATGCAGTGCGTGCGCGTGCCGGATCGTGACGGGTGAGGTGAAGATGCTGCACAACGAGGTCCTCGACGCCGACGACCTCGCGGACGGCATCGTGCTCGCCTGCCAGTCGCTGCCGGTCACCGACGACGTCTCGATCAGCTACGAATAGGAGCACCTCGTGCCCATCGATCCCGCCGTCGCCATCGGCGCCGAAATCGGGGAAGTGAGCTTCGCCTGGACGTCGTCGGACGTGCTGCTCTACCACCTGGCGCTGGGCGCGGGCCCGGACGAGCTGCGCTACACCTACGAACGTGACCTGGTGGTCGTCCCGACGTTCGCGACGGTCGCGGCCAACCTGCGGGTGTTCGAGCCGCCGGCCCTGTCGTTCCCCGGGGTGGAGATCGACCTGGCGAAGGTGCTGCACGGCAAGCAGGAGATCACCCTGCACGGGCCGATCCCGGTCGAAGGCAAGGCGGTCGCCCACTCGCGCATCGCGGACGTCTTCGACAAGGGCAAGGCGGCGGTGATCGTCCAGGAGGTCGACGTCACGTCGGCCGACGGCCGTCCTCTGTGGACGGCCCGGTCGAGCATCTTCGCCCGCGGCGAGGGCGGTTTCGGCGGTTCGCGCGGACCCTCGGACCGCATCGACTGGCCGACCCGCGACCCGGACTTCGTCCTCGAGACGCCGACGTTGCCGCAGCAGGCGCTGCTCTACCGCCTGTGCGGTGACCGCAACCCGCTGCACGCGGACCCGGCGTTCGCCTCGGCCGCGGGCTTCCCGAGCCCGATCCTGCACGGCTTGTGCACGTACGGCGTGGTGGCCCGGGTCCTGATCAACGAGTTCCTCGACGGCGACCCCTCTCGGGTCGGCTCGTTCGCCACGAAGTTCGCCGGAGTGGTGTTCCCGGGCGAGACCCTGCGCACCCGGGTGTGGCGAGGAGACGATCGCCTGCTGGTCAGCACGTCGGCCGTCGAGCGCGAGGACGCACCGGTGCTGGCGGACACGGTCCTGACGTTCACCTGAGGTGCGCCGGCTCTACGTCGTCACCCACCCCGAGGCCACCCACCACGTGGAAGGCCTGGTCGGCGGCTGGTACGACTCGGCCCTCACCGGCCGCGGTCACGACCAGGCCGCGGCCATCGCCCGGCGACTGCGCGAGCTGATCCCACCCGGCGTCGAGGTCGAGCTGTACAGCTCCGATCTGCGGCGCACCGTCGAGACCGCCGAGCCGATCGCGCGCCTGTTCGCCGTGCGGGCGAACCTGCTTCCCGGTCTGCGCGAGAAGTCCTACGGCATCGCGGGCGGACGGCCGCAATCGTGGCTGGACGAGCGTTTTGTCCCACCTCCGGCGACCGGGGAACGGCTCGACCACGACGAAGGCGTCGAGGGCGCCGAAACCAAGCTCGAGTGGGTCACCCGGGTGTACCGCGCCGTGGGCCACATCGGTTCGAGCGACCGCGCGCACCAGATCGTCGTCACCCACGGCGGTTCGCTGAGCTGGGTCGTCGCCGCGTGGCTCGGCCTGCCCGTCGCGGCCTGCGCCTACGCGGCGTTCCGCGCGAGCAGCGGCGGCATCACCGTGCTCCACGAGGACGACCGGTTCCGCAACCGGACGCTGCACACCTTGAACGACACCGGGCACCTCTGACAGTGGCCCGCGTCACCCCCGTCCACGGGGTGATCGCGCGGTCACCGGCGCGCTACCGTGGACGGGGAGCGACCTCGGGAGGACGGAACACGATGCCGGAATACTTCGTGGTGCGGGGCACGGTCGAGCACGGTGACGAGCGCGGCCGGGAGCTGGGCTTTCCCACCGCCAACGTCGCGCTCCGCGACCAGGACGGCTCCGTCGGGGACGGCGTGTGGGCCGGCTGGGTACAGCGCGGGGACGGCACCCGCGTCGCGGCGGCCGTGTCCGTCGGGCGGCGGCCGACCTACTACGGCGCCGACGGCTACCGGCTGCTCGAAGCGCACCTGCTGGAGTTCACCGGCGACCTCTACGACGAGACGCTCGTCGTCTGGCTCGGCGCCCACCTGCGCGACCAGCAGGCCTACTCCTCCGCCGAGGACCTCATCACCGCGCTGAAGAACGACATCGCCGTCGCGACCCAGTGGACGGCCGAGCACCCCGCCGCCTCGCTGCCGGAACCCGGGGACAGCCCGCTCGGCGAGGTCCGGCGCGTCCAGGGTTAGGGCCGGGGGAACTCGACCCCGGTAAGTCGTTCGGACACCTCCCAGAGCTGTCGCGCGACGTCCTCGTCGAGTGCTTCACCGGACAGCTCCTCGAGAGCGGCGGGGCCGCGTACCCCGAACCTGGGTCCGGAGAAGCTGCCACCGGGAACGTCGCCGACGGTGGCCAGGAGGATCGGCCGCGCTCCCCCTTCGGGACGCTGGGCCAGTAGCCGCGTGCCCAGCGCGAGCGCGCGGTCGAGGACACGCCGTCCGGTGGTCATGGTGAAGCCGGTGGCCGCCCAGCCGGGATGCGCCGCCGTGGCCAGGATCGGCGAGCCCGCCTCGTCCAGGCGGCGCTGCAGTTCCCGGGTGAACAGCAGGTTGGCCAGCTTCGTCTGGCCGTAGGCGCCGAACGGCCGGTAGGGCCGTCGCTGCCACTGCAGGTCCGCGAAGTCGAGGTGCGCCTTGCGGTAGTTGGTGGAGGACACGGTGATCACCCGCCCGGTGACCCGGCTCAGGAGCAGGTTCGTCAGCGCGAAGTGCCCGAGGTGGTTGACGCCGAACTGGCTCTCGAACCCGTCGGCGGTGTGCTGCCGGGTCCCGGTCATCGAGCCGGCGTTGTTGATCAGGTAGTCGACGGGCCCGTCCACCGTGCGGGCGAACTCCCGGACCGAGGCCAGCGAGCCGAGGTCCAGCGGGCGCGACTCGGCGAGACCACCCAGCTCGGCGGCGGCGGCGCGACCCCGCGCCTGGTCGCGCACGGCGAGGATGACCCGGGCTCCCTTCGCGGCCAGTGCTGCCGCGGTGGCCTTGCCGATGCCGCTGCTGCCGCCGGTGACGATCGCGGTCCGGCCGGTCTGATCAGGGACTCCAGTGGTCACGACAGGCCGTCCCAGAAGTCCGAGAGCATCCGGGCGGCCCGGGCCGGGTCCTGGAGCATCCACCAGTGACCGAGCCCGTCGAGGTCGACGGCCCGGGCGCCGGCGCGCTCGGCGGCGCGGTGGCGGAGGGCGACGCTGCCGGCGGTGACGTCGTCGGTGGCGACGGGAACCAGCCCGGGCCGGGCCGCGGCCTCGGGCAGCCGGCGCCCGCGCTCGGCCAGCGTGTTCTCGGGTACGGAGCGGTACAGCGCGAGGATGGCCCTGGCCATCTCGGGGCCCTGGCCGAGCGCCACCGCGCCGGCCGCCGGCTCCGGGATGCCCCACTCGATCATGCGCGCCGTGCGCGCGGCGACGTCGCCGGCGAACGTTTCCTCGAGGTGGCGTTCCCCGTCACCCGGCTTCTGCCAGATCTTCGCGATCTCGTGCCAGGTGAAGCCCGGTTCGTAGCCGCCGACGGTGTCGCTGACCCAGCTGCGCACCAGGTCGGGACGGGCCAGCACGGCTTCCAGCACGTAACCGCCGCCGAAGTCGTGGCCGACCAGGTCCACCGGGGTCGTGAAGTGCGCCAGCTCGCCGACGAGCCAGTCCCGGTAGTCGAGGAAGGTCGCCCCGAAGCCCGCGGGGAGAGCGGCGCCGAAGCCGGGCGGCGAGAGCCGGACCACGTCGCGGCGCAGCTCGGTGCTCAGCGGGGTCCACACGGCGGACGTCACCGGGACGCCGTGGACGAAAACAGTGGTCATACGGACAGGACAGCACCGGGCCGGCGTGGGCGTCCAAGACCGGTTTCGCACGTCGTCATGCCGGAAATGCATCACGAGGATTACGCTGCGGATGTGTCTCCCGATCTGGACCTGCGGCTGGTCCGGTACTTCACGGTCGTCGCCGAGCACCTGAACTTCGCCCGGGCGGCCGCCGAGCTGCACGTGGCCCAGCCCGCCTTGAGCCGGCAGATCCAGCGCCTGGAGAACACCCTCGGCGTGCGCCTGCTGGACCGCACCAACCAGGGCAGCCGCCTCACCGCCGCCGGTGCGGCCTTCCTGCCCCAGGCCCGGAAACTGCTGCACGGCGCCGAGCAGGCGGTCGTCACCGCGCAGGCCGCGGCGCGCACGGTCACCATCGGATACACCGACGACCTCGTCATTACCCCTGCCGTCCGTGACCTGCGCCGTCGCCATCCCGACGCTCACGTCCGCACCCGGCACCTCGGCGCACAGGACGCCTCGATGCTGCTCGAGCGGCAGGTCGACGTGCTGGTCACCCGCACCCCGCTGCCGATTCCGGCCGACGACCTCGACGTGACGGTCCTGTACTCCGAGGCGCGGGTCCTGCTTGTGCCCGCGTCGCACCGCCTCGCCGGGAAGGAGTCGGTCACCGCCGGCGACATCGCCGCCGAACCGCTCGTGGGCTGTACCGGCATGGGCGCCGCGTGGACGAGCTTCTGGCGGCTCGAACCCCGGGCGGACAGCGCGCCCGCGCCGGTGGGTCCCACCTTGGCCGAGACCTACGCGGACAAACTCGAGGCCGTCGCCGAGGGCAGCGCCATCGCCGTCGTCCCGGCCGGCGACCGGCGCCACACCCTGCGTCCCGACGTGGTCGCCGTCCCGCTCGAGGACGCCGAGCCGTGTCAGGTCGTCGCCGCCACCCGCACCACGGACACCGACCCGCTCGCCGGGGAATTCGTGCGGTCAGCGCAAGAACTCCTGGTTCACAGCGCCGCCGCGAGCAGCATGTAGCCCATCCCGGCGCCCATCACCACCCGGCAGGCCGCGCGCGACGCGTGGCCGGACACCGCGACCGCGGGCCCCCGCACCATGAGCACGCCCGTGCGCGCCGCGTCGAAGACGAAGTAGGCCGCCACGGCCACCGCGACCAGGGGTGCGGCCAGCCGGGCGTCCATTGTGGACATCGTCAGCCACGGCCCGTGCGCCATCCCGTCGTGCGGCATCGCCGTGACCATGTAGAGCATCGCCGCCGCGGACAGCGCGTGGTGCGCGCAGCCGGACTGCCGCCCGCGCCACCACGCGAGCGCGAACCAGCCCGCCGTCAGCACCAGGACCGCCTGCCAGCCGGCCGCCGGGATCGGGCCGCCGACCGGCGAGAGCATCGCCACCATCGCGACGACGAGCAGCAGCTCGGCCAGGTCGCCGTTGCGGACGCCGTGGCCGAGGCGGACGTAGTCGAGGCGGACCAGCCGCAGCAGGCAGGGCAGCGCCAGCGCGGCGAACACCACGGTCAGCGCCCAGTCCACGCCCGCCATCACGCGACGGCGGGCGGCTCGGCGGGTTCACGCATGGCGGCCTCACTGTGCGTCGCGGATGGTTCCTCCACCGTGACATCCGGCGGGGACGCACACCAGCCGTCAATGAGGTGACACCCGTTGACCCACAAGGGGGACCGTCAGTCACTCGTGAGGACGAGCCCGCTCGTCGGCACTCCCGTCCCCGCCGTGACCAGCACATGGGAAACGTCCTGCACCTGGTTGGCGGCGTCCCCGCGCAGCTGCCGGACACCCTCCGCGATGCCGTTCATGCCGTGGATGTAGGCCTCGCCGAGCTGGCCGCCGTGCGGGTTCAGCGGCAGCTCGCCGTCCAGCTCCAGCGCGCCGTCGGCGATGAAGTCCTTCGCCTCGCCGCGCCCGCAGAAGCCCAGCTCCTCCAGCTGCATCAGGACGTACGGCGTGAAGTGGTCGTACAGCACGGCGACGTCCACATCGGACGGTCCGAGCCCGGACTGCGCCCACAGCTGGCGGCCCACCACGCCCATCTCCGGCAGCGCGGCCAGGTCGTCGCGGTAGTAGCTGGTCATCACGTACTGGTCCGGCCCGCTCCCCTGCGCCGCCGCGGCGATCACCGCGGGCGCGTGGGCCAGGTCGCGAGCGCGTTCGACGCTGGTGACGACCAGCGCGACCCCGCCGTCGCTCTCCTGGCAGCAGTCGAGCAGGTGCAGCGGTTCGGCCACCCAGCGCGACCCCTGGTGCTCCTCGAGGGTGATCGGCCGGCCGTGGAACCAGGCGCTCGGGTTGGTCGCCGCGTGCTTGCGGTCGAGCACCGCGATGCGGCCGAAGTCCTCACTCGTGGCGCCGTAGTCGTGCAGGTAGCGCCGCGCGACCATGGCGACGGTGGCCGCCGGGGTCGCGATGCCCATCGGGTAGTGGAAGGCGTTGTCGACGCCGGAGGAGTTGACCTGGCCGGCGGCGGCCGAGGACACCTGGCCGAAGCGCATGCCCGAGCGTTCGTTGAACGCGCGGTAGGCGACCACGACGTCGGCGACCCCGGTCGCGACGGCCATCGCGGCCTGCTGCACGGTCGCCGCCGCCGCGCCACCGCCGTAGTGGATCCGGCTGAAGAACTTGAGTTCGGGGATGCCCAGTTCGCGCGCGAGCGCGATCTCCGCGTTGCCGTCCATGGTGAAGGACACGAGCCCGTCCACATCGGACGGCCGGAGCCCGGCGTCGGCCAGTGCGTGCGCCACGCATTCCGCGGCCAGCCGCAGCTCGGTGCGTCCCGAGTCCTTCGAGAACTCGGTCGCGCCGATGCCGGCGATGGCCGCCTTGCCCGAGAGCGTCACGGCAGCGTCACCTCCACCGTCCCGGCGACGTGCTCGCCGAGACTGTCCACACCGGACACCGCCACGACGGCGTCCCGGCCTTCACACGAGAGCACGCGGCCGGTGAACGTCAGCGTGTCGTAGGCGTAACACGGCACGCCGAGCCGGATCTTGATCGACCGGATCAAGGCCTCCGGCCCGGCCCACTCCGACACGAACCGCTGGACCAGGCCGGTGTCGGTGAGGATGTTGAGGAAGATGTCCTTCGAGCCGCGGTTCACCGCGGAGTCGCGGTCGTGGTGGACGTCCTGGAAGTCGCGGGTGGCCAGCGCGGTGCTGACCACGAACGTCGGGGTCGCCTCGATCGTCAGCGGCGGCAGCTCGGTTCCTTCGGCGACGGTCATCGGGCCACCTTCCAGGCGGGCAGGGTCAGGTCGTCGTCCACGGTGACGAAGGCGGCCTCGACCGGGAGTCCGATGTGGACCTCCTCCGGCGCCGCGTCCAGCAGTTCGGCCATCACGCGGACACCCTCCTCCAGTTCCACGAGCGCCACGACGAACGGGAGGGTCTTCCCGGGCACCGGCGGGTGGTGGTGCACGACGTAGCTGAACACCGTGCCGCGGCCGCTCGCCACGACGTAGTCCGGCTTGGCGTCGAGGTCGCCGTCCGGCGGCATCGGGCCGGGCGGGTGGCGCAGCGTCTCGCCCCAGCGCTGGATCCGCAGCTCGCCCGCCTTCAGGCCGTCCCAGAAGAACTCGGTGTCCTTGCTGATCACCGGCCGCAGCACCGGGGCCGGCGGCGGCTTCGGCGCGGGCGGGCGGAACTTGAGCACCCGGAACATCATCTCCGCGACCGGTTCGCTCTCGACGTACCAGGTCACGCGGGTGGTGACGAACCAGCCTTCGCCCAGCGCGGTCTTCTTGGGCCCGACCACGCTTTCCAGCGCGGTCCGCGCCTCGACCTGCTCACCGTGGCGCAGGTAGCGGTGGTAAGTCTGCTCGGAGTTGGTCGCGACGACCGAGGTGAACCCGGCTTCGTCGAGCAGCTCCATCATCAGGCCGAGCGGGTCGTCGGTGCCGCGCGGGACGTTCAGGCCGCCCATCGTCCACACCTGCGCCATCGCGGGCGGCGCCACCAGTCCCTTGTGGACGCTCTTCGCGGCGAACTCCGGGTCGGTGTACACCGGGTTCGTGTCGCCGATGGCCTCGGTCCAGTTGTTGACCATGGCCTGGTTGACCGGGTCGCGCGCGAGCCTCGGCGCGCACTCGCCGCGGGCGGCGATCTTGTCCGCGGTATCGATGATGTCCTGGTCGTTCATCGTGGCACCCTCGGCAGTCCCAGGCCGATCGACGCGATCAGCTCCCGTTGGATCTCGCTCACCCCGCCGCCGAACGTCAGCACGATGTTGCGTTTCGCCTGCAGGTCCAGCCATTCCGCCAGCTCGGCGGTGTCCGGATCGGCCAGGTCGCCGTGCCGTCCGACGAGCTCCTCCGTCAACCGGCCGATCCGCTGGATGACCTCGGAGCTGAACACCTTGGTCGCGGACGCGTCGGCGACGACGACCGGCGCGCTCGCCGCGGACACGGCGACCTGCCAGTTCAGCAGCTCGTTGACCCGCGCCACGGCGAGGGTCTCGGCCAGCACGGCCCGCACGTCGGGCAGGTCCAGCAGCGCGTGGGCCGAGGCCCAGGCGTGGAGCCGGTCGTACAGGCCGCCGATCCGCCCGGCCGGGCCGAGCATGACCCGCTCGTGGTTGAGCTGGGTGGTGATCAGCCGCCAGCCCTCGTTCTCCTTGCCCACCAACCGGTTCACCGGCACGCGAACGTCCGAATAGTACGTCGCGTTGACGTGGTGGGCGCCGTCGCAGGTGATGATCGGCGTCCACGAGTAGCCGGGGTCGCTGGTGTCCATGATGAGGATGGAGATGCCCTTGTGCCGCGGCGCGTCCGGCGCGGTCCGCACGGCGAGCCAGAGGTAGTCGGCGTCGTGGCCGCCGGTGGTGAAGATCTTCTGGCCGTTGACGACGTACTCGTCGCCGTCGCGCACGGCCGTCGTCCGCAGCGCCGCGAGGTCGGTGCCGGCTTCGGGTTCGGTGTAGCCGATGGCGAAGTGGATCTCCCCGGCCAGGATCTTGGGCAGGAAGAAGGACTTCTGCTCGTCGGTGCCGTACTGCTGCAGGGTCGGCCCGACCGTCTGCAACGTCACCGACGGCAGCTGGACGTCGGCGCGCGAGGCCTCGTCGACGAACAGGTGCTGCTCGATCCCGCCGAAGCCCTGGCCGCCGTATTCGACCGGCCAGCCGACGCCGAGCCGGCCATCGCGGCCCATCCGGGCGACGATCTCGCGGAACACCGGCCCGTGGCGTTCTCGCCGCATCGCCTGGCGTTCCTCCGGGCTGATCAGCCCGGCGAAGTACTCGCGCAGCTCGGTGCGCAGTTCCCGTTGCGCCGCGGTCAGTTCGACGTGCATCCGCTCACCCCGCCACTCGTTCGCCGAGCCTGCCGAGCCGGTGCGCGGTGCCGCCGAGCGCCCGGCCGAGATCTTTCACCAGCGACGAATACCGATGCAGTGGATAGGTTTCGTCGACGCCGACGCCGCCGTGCAGGTGGTGGCAGGTCGCCAGCGCGACCGGCGCCTGCTCGGCGAGCCAGTAGGCGGCGACGTCCAGTTCGGCGCCGGAGTCGAGACCCGAAGCCAGCCGCCACACCGCGGACGTCACGGCCAGGTGCACGGTCCGCGCGGCGACGTAGACGTCCGCGATCTGGCCGGCCACCGCCTGGAACGTCGCGAGTGGACGGCCGAACTGGGCCCGCTCGCCGACGTGCTTCACGGTCAGCGCGAGCGCCCCGGCCAGCAGGCCGTCACCCAGGGACAGCGCGCCGGCCAGCGCGAACCGGTGCAGGGTCGCGACCGCGCCCTGATCGGCGAGCAGATCGGACTCCTCGACGGCGACGTCGTCGAAGCGCACCGTGCACTCGGGCGTCCCGGCGGAGTTGCGGGTCGGGACCAGCGTGACGCCGTCGGCGCGCGGGTCGACCAGGAAGACGGCGGTGCCGCTCGGGGTCGTCACGGGCGTCAGGATCCGGGCGGCCTCCCCGGCGTACGGGACGGCCGTCTTCACGCCGCTGAGCAGCCAATGGCCGTCACTCGCCCGGGTGGTCGTCGCCGGCTGGGCGGTGAGGGGCGCGGACGGCTCGTGCAATGCCGCGGTGAGCAGCGCCTCCCCGGCCGCGACCGGTGGCAGCAGCTGCGCGCGCTGCCCGGGCGTGCCGAGCGTCTCCACCGGCAGCACCCCCAGGGCGAGCGCGGCGTAGGCGGGCACAGGCACGGCGGCGCGACCGACCTCGGTCAGCACCTGGGCGACCTCCGCGACGCCCAAGCCGTCGCCCTCCAGGTCGGGGGGCAACGCGAGCGCCAGCAAGCCCGCGTCGGCGAGGGCACGCCAGGGGTCGTCGGTGCCCAGCACCTTCGCGGTGAGTGCGCTGATCTCCGTCTGCGTATCGTCAAGGGTGAAGTCCACGCCTGTCCTCCGGATCGGCGCAATACTGAAACCTGTTCTAGTCTTAGCCGTAAACGTCCTGGACGGCAACCCCTTGGAGGAGCGGAATGCCGGTGATCGAACCGGGCAGCGCAGGCTGGCGCGCGACCCGGCGGCTGGTCACCGTGCCGCCGACCGCCGGCGTACCCGACCCGGTCCCCCTCGACCTGCCCGGCCGCGGCAAGACGGTCGTCACCGACGTCGGCCCGCGGCACGCGCCCGCGCTCGTCCTGCTGCACTCGGTGGCCTGCACCGGCTTGCTGACCTGGTACCCGGCCCTCGAACGGCTGGCGCAGCACTACCGGGTCGTCGTGTTCGACCAGCGGTGGCACGGCCAGGGCATCCGCTCGCCGGAGTTCCGGCTCGCCGACTGCGCCGCCGACGTCACCGCCGTCGCCGACGCGCTGGGCATCGGGCCGTTCGCCGTCGGCGGTTACTCGATGGGCGGGATGGTCGGCCAGCTGGTCGCGCACGCGGAACCAGAACGTGTTACCGGATTGGTGCTCTGCTCGACGGCCAGCAACTTCCGCCGCGGCCTGCGCCAGCGGGTCGCGCTCGACGTCTTCGGGCGGACGTTGACGCAGCTGCGCGAACGCATCCGGCTCGGGACGATCCCCGGCGAACCGCGCCGCGAACAGCTGGCGCGGCTCGAAGACCACCGGTGGGCGCTGCGGGAGTTCCGCTCGACCACGCCGTGGGAGATCGCGGTCGCCGTCGACGAGATCGGCCGCTTCGACTCGACGCCGTGGCTGCACACGCTGCGGCTGCCGACCGCGGTCGTCGTGACCACCCGGGACCGGTTCATCGCCCCGGACCACCAGCGCGCCCTGGCCCGCCGGATCCCGGACGCGGCGACCTACGAGATCCCGGCCGGGCACGCCGCGTGCGTCCTGGCCGCCGCCAAGTTCGTGCCCGCGCTGCTGGCCGCGGTCACGTCGGTGCACGCTCGCTAAGGAGTTCACATGGGACGCTTCAGCCTGCCCGAACAGGCCCCCGACGGCCTGGATTCACCGGTCACCGCGGCGGCGATGAAGTACGGGGCGAAGGCCCAGGTCGCGGTCTTCCGGCTGACCGGCGGGCGCGTCGGCAGCAAGTGGCGGGTCGGCGCCGGGTTCCGCAAACCGGTGCCGACGCTGCTGCTGGAGCACCGCGGGCGCAGGTCGGGGCGGCTGTTCACCACCCCGCTGCTGTACCTGCGCTCCGGTGAGGACGTCGTCATCGTCGCGTCCCAGGGCGGCCTGCCCAAGCACCCGCAGTGGTACTTCAACCTGGTCGCGCACCCCGGAACCCGCGTCCACCTCAAGGGCCGCCGAGACGTCCCCGTCACGGCGCGGGTCGCCGGGCCGGAGGAGCGCGCCGAACTCTGGCCGCGGCTGGTCGAGCTGTACGCGGACTTCGCGAAGTACCAGGCGTGGACCGAGCGGGAGATCCCGGTCGTGGTGCTCAGCCCGGCGCGGCCTTGAGCAGCTCCGCGAGGGCGTCCGGGAGGGCGTCGGCGAGCGGCCAGAGGTCCTTGACCAGCTCGCGCGCGCCGAGCAGGCCGACGTGCACCTTCCCCGCGTTGGACAGCACGGTGACGTTCAGCCCGGCGCCGTGGAAGACCGGCCCGAGCGGGTAGAGGCCGGTGATCCGCGCGCCGAGCAGGTAGAGCGGCATCGGCGGCCCGGGCACGTTGGAGACGACCAGGTTGTGCACCACCGGGTGCTTCTCGGCCAGCCGCAGCGCCGAATAGGCGCGTACGGCCATGCCGAACGCCGTCGCCGCGGAGAACTGGGCCCAGTCCTGCAGCATGTCGGCGTCGATGTCGTAGTGGTGGTCCTTCGACAGCCGGTTGGCCTCGGCGAGGAAGAACACGCGCGCGGCCGGGTCGGCCAGGTGCGTCGGCAGGGAGGCGAAGAACGCGGAGACCTTGTTGCTGCCGTGGTCGCGTTCGGTCCGGTCGTGCACCGACACCGGGACGGTCGCGACCAGCGGGTCGTCCGGCAGCTCGCCCCGCTCCGACAGGAACTCCCGCAGCGCGCCGGCGACCAGCGCGAGCACGACGTCGTTGACCGTGACGCCGAAGGCGTTCTTCACGTGCTTGACGTCGTCGAGGTCGAGCTGGGCGTACGCGACGCTTCGGTGGCCGGTGATCGTGCCGTTGAGCGAGGTCCTCGGCGCGGTGAACGGGATCGGCATTCCCTTGCCTTGCAACGCCTTCCCGAGCCAGCGCGGGACGAGCTCCAGCAGGTCCGGCAGCAGCCGGGCGACCTCCAGCGGCCCCTTCACGACGTTGAAGACGCTGGAGCGCAGGATGTCGAACCCGGCCGGGACGCCGGAGTTGGCGCGCTCGGTGACCTCCGGTGCCGGCGCGTCGGGTTCGAGGCCGGCCAGGTAGGTGATCAGGCTGGCGCCGCTCACGCCGTCGACGCTCGCGTGGTGCATCTTCAGCAGCACCGCGATCTCGCCGTTTTCCAGGCCTTCGATGACGTAGAGCTGCCACAGCGGGTACGCGCGGTCGAGCTGCTGCCCGGCGATGTGCGCGCACAGCTCGGCCAGCTCGGCGCGGTCGCCGGGGGCGGGCACGCCGATGCGGTGGACGTGGTGGTCGAGGTCGAAGTCCTCGTCCTCGACCCACACCGGGTGGCTGAGGTTCCAGAGTGTATTGTGCAGTTTGCGGCGGAATGCCGGGATCACCCGGACCCGTTCTTCCAGGCGCTGCTTCAGTTTCGCGAAGGTGTAGCCGCCGGGGACGGTCGAGCCGTCGAGGGTCATCAGGCCGCAGACGTGCAGGACCTGCGACGACGTCTCGAGGTAGAGGAAGCTCGCGTCGAGGCCGCTCAGTCTCTGCATGCCCGTCAGCCTAAGCCACTTCCCGTGAGCGGCGCGTCACCCTACTCGTCGGTACCATGGCGGGGGTGCAGCCGAACTTCCTGATCCGCCGTGCGGTCCAGCTCGGTCTCGCCGCGAACGCCCTCCGCCCGCTGCGGGCCCGTTCGACGTCGGTCCCGGCGTTCTTCGCCGGGTGGCTGACGAGCGAGCTCGCGCCCCAGTTCCTGGCGTTGACGGCCGCGGACACGGCCGTCCACCTGGCGCGCCACGGCGCGCGCAACCGGTCGACGCAGGTGGGTCTCGGACTGGCCGCGGCCACAGCGGTGGGCCTCGGCGCGTCGATCCGCACCGGCCACGGCGCCCGCGACGAGATCGAGCGCGCCCTTCGCGAGGCCCTCGGCGACGACTACGCGGAGGAGCTGGGCCGCTCCGACCTGGGCCTGCCGTGGAGCGAGCTGGCGCTGCCGTTCCGGATGGGCGCGCCGGACGTCAAGGTCGACCGCAACATCGCCTACGCCCCGGGCGGCAAGCGTTTCCTGCTGGACGTCTACCGCCCGTCCGAGCCGGTGACCGGTGCGCCGGTGCTGCTGCAGGTCCACGGCGGTGCGTGGGTGATCGGCAACAAGGAGGAGCAGGGCCGGCCGCTGATGCGCTACCTGGCGCGGCGCGGCTGGGTGTGCGTCGCGATCAACTACCCGCTCTCGCCGACCCACCGCTGGCCGGCGCACATCGTCGCGGCGAAGCAGTCGCTGGCGTGGATCCGCTCGGAGATCGCGGCCTATGGCGGCGACCCTCGGTTCGTCGCGGTGACGGGCGGCTCGGCGGGCGGGCACCTGTCGGCGCTGCTGGCGCTGACCCAGAACGACCCGGCGCTGCAGCCGGGTTTCGAGGACGTCGACACGAGCGTCCAGGCGGCCGCGCCGCACTACGGCGTGTACGACTTCGCGGCGACGTCCGGTTCCCCGGCGAGCAAGTACCGCCTGGAGAGCCTGCTGGCCCGGCGGGTGTTCGCGGCCGACCGGGACCCGGTGCACCACCTGGACGACTACATCGCGGCGTCACCGCTGGATCGTGTTTCTTCGGACGCACCACCGTTCTTCGTGATCCACGGCCGTGACGATTCCCTGGTGCCGGTCCGGGAAGCGCGGGAGTTCGTCCGGCGGCTGCGGGAGAAGTCGAAGAACCCGGTGGCGTACGCGGAGCTGGCGGGGGCGCAGCACGCGTTCGACGTGTTCACCTCGGTGCGGAGCGCCCACGTCGTACGCGGGGTGGCGCGGTTCCTGGACCACACGTATCTGCAGTGGAAGGCGGCTCAGTAGGCCAGGTCCACCGGGCTCGCCGAGGGTGGGCCGTCCAGGCGCCACTCGGTGCCTGACCGTACGAAGCGGTACCAGCGGGCGTCGCGGCCGTACCGGAGTTGGATGCCACCCTGGGTGAGGCGGTTGCGCCAGGCTCGGGGTGCTCCCGGCAGGCCCGCCTCGGCCAGGACGGCCTGGGCCTCGGACAGCGGGCCGGGGCCCGGTTGCCAGGTCTCACGCAAGGCCGTCAGGCCGCCGCGGCCTGCTTCTCGCCAGGCTTCGGCCCAACGGGCGAGGTCGCGGGGTGGCACCGCCGCCGCTTCGGCCAGAGCGGTGACCTCGGCGGCGGTGCGGCCGGCCGCACGGCGGGCGAGGTCCTCTTCGAACGTCAGCTCCGCCGCTGTCGCGCCGCCGACCAGGAGGTCGCGGGCCAGGGAGGCCGCGTCCGCCGCCAGCGCGGACAGCGCCGCCGCCGTCCAGCCCGTGCTGGCCGGCGGGTCCAGGTCCAGCACCGCCGGTGGTCCCGCGACGCGCGGTGGCGGCGGCAGCGCCGGGATGGCACCCGGCCGCCGGGCGTAGGCGGCTTTCGGCGAGAGCCCCTGGTCCGTGAGCTTCGGCAGTTTCGGCCGCTCTCCCCGCGCCGGCGCACGGCGGGCGCGCAGCTCGGCCAGCACGTCCGCGCGGGGACGACCGCGCAGCAGGAACAGCACGAACGGGTCGCGGTCCACCTCGTCGGCGACCAGGTAGTACACCGCGGCGACGTGCTTGCACGGGTTCGCCGAGTCCGGGCACGAGCACCGCGGCCGCAGGTCACCCGGCCCCGGCAGCAGGTCGGCGCCCGCCTCGCGCGCCTGCTCGGCGAGCGCGCCCGGCAGCTCGCCGTCGAGCAGCGCCGCCGCGTGCCCGAGCTGCGTGCCGACGACGCCCAGCAGGGTGTCCCACTCGCCGTCGGTGAAGGTGCGCATGGTGATCGTCACCCGGTACGGCTGGGGCCGGCTGCCCCGCACGCGGGCGCTCACCGCCCCGGCACCGACCGTCAGCTCGCTGACCGTGCCCTTGCGCGCGTACGTCCGCCCGCGCGGGAGCCGGTTGGGGTCGAGCTTCGCGCGCTGCTCCAGGGCGTCGACCCACGCGCGGCCCCACCACGTGGTGCCGAACGTGCGGCGCGGCGGCATCACCCGCTCCCGAGCCGCACCAGGTCGGCCAGTTCGTCGTCGGACAGTTCGGTGATCCAGTCTTCCCCGGCGCCGACGATCGACTCGGCCAGCCCGCGCTTCTTCTCGAGCACGACGGCGATCCGCTCCTCCAGCGTCCCTTCGGCGATCAGCCGGTGCACCTGGACCGGCCGGTCCTGGCCGATCCGGTAGGCGCGGTCGGTGGCCTGGTCCTCCACCGCCGGGTTCCACCAGCGGTCGTAGTGGATCACGTGCGTGGCCTTCGTCAGGTTGAGGCCGACACCGCCGGCCTTCAGCGAGAGCAGGAACACCGGGATCTCCCCGGCCTGGAACCGGTCGACCATGTCCTGGCGCTGCCCCGGCGAGCTCTCGCCGGAGAGCAGCTCGGCGGGCAGCCCGCGGTCCTCCAGCCGCCGCCGGAGCAGCTTGCACAGCTGGACGTACTGGCTGAACACGAGCACGCTCTCGCCCTCGTCGAGGATGACGTCCAGCAGCTCTTCGAACGCGGCGAGCTTGCCCGACCGGCCGACGAGCGCGCCGTGCGGTTCCTTGAGGAACTGCGCCGGGTGGTTGCAGATCTGCTTGAGCTCGGTGAGCAGCTGCAGCACCTGCCCGCGCCGCTGGATGCCCTGCGTTTCCTTGATCTCGGCCAGGTTCTCCCGCACCACGGCCTCGTACAGCGTGGTCTGCTCGGCGGTCAGCGGGACGAACCGGTCGGTCTCGGTCTTGGGCGGCAGCTCGGGGGCGATGTCCGGGTCGCTCTTGCGGCGCCGCAGCAGGAACGGCCGCACGGTCGTGGCGAGCCGCTCGGTCACCGCCTTGTCCCGGTCGCGCTCGATGGGCCGCGCCACCGTGCGGCGGAAGCGGTCGAGCGGGCCGAGCAGCCCGGGCGTCGTCCAGTCCACAATGGACCACAGTTCGGTGAGCCGGTTCTCCACCGGGGTGCCGGTGAGCGCCACCCGTGCCTGCGCGGGAATCTTGCGCAGCTCCTTGGCCGTGGCCGACAGGGGGTTCTTCACGTGCTGCGCCTCGTCCGCGGCGACCAGTCCCCAGTCCACTTCGGACAGTGTCTCGCGGTCGCGGCGCAGCACGCCGTAGGTGGCCAGGACGACCTCGTCGGGCGCGAGGTCGTCGAGGTGCCGGCTGCCGCCGTGGAACCGCCGGACGGGGATGTGGGGCGCGAAGCGGGCGAACTCGCGTTCCCAGTTGCCGAGCAGGGACGTCGGGCAGAGGACGAGGGTCGGCCCCGCCGGTGCCGGCGATGATCGGCGGTGCAGGTGCAGGGCGATCAGCTGGATCGTCTTGCCGAGGCCCATGTCGTCGGCCAGGCACGCGCCCAAGCCGAGGCCGGTCATCGTCGCCAGCCACGCGAGGCCCGCCTGCTGGTACGGACGCAGGGTCGCCTGCAGGTCCGGTGGCGGGCTCAGCAGGTCGCCCGGGCGGTCGCGGAGACGCTCGGCCAGCCCGCCCAACACCGACGGGGCCGCGAACTCGACCCGTTCGCCGTCCAGCTCCAGTTCGCCGGTGAGCGCCGCCGCCAGCGCCTCGCCCGCTTCGAGCTTGCGGCTGCGGCCCCGGACCTTGGCCAGCAGCTGCGGGTCGACGCGGACCCACTGGCCCCGCAGCCGGACCAGCGGCCGTTTCGCCTCGGCCAGCGCCGTGACCTCGGCTTCGGTCAGCTGCTCGCCACCCAGGCTGAGCTGCCAGCGGAACTCCAGCATGGTCCGCAGCGCGAAGTCCGGGCCCGTGACGCTCGCCGGCGCCTGCGTCGCGCTCGCCTTCGCCTTGACCTCGCCCGCGAACAGGCCCTTCGACCAGAGCACCTCGATCCCGGCGCCGCCCAGGTCACGGCTGCCGTCGGTGAGCAGGTCGACGACGTCGTCGTCCGAAAGTGGCAGCTCCGCGGGCGCGGACTCGGCCAGCACCCGGCCCAGCGGCGGCCACGCCCGCGCGCCGCGACGCAGGCCGAGCAGCAACTGGGTCTCCACCTGGTCGCCGAGCCGGTTCAGCACCGCGTCCGGCGCGTCCCAGAGGGTCGCCGCCTCCACCACCAGGCTCGCCTCGGCCGTGCTGCGCACCGCCAGCACCCCGGCGAACGCGTCTTCACCCCGCGCCTCGACCCGCAGGATGAGCTGAGCGCCCCGCGGCTCGCGCTCCTCCAGCTCGGCCAGCCAGGCCGCGCCGTCCGGGCCCAGCAGCGCCGGCTCCCGCGCGGCGAACGCCGGGGCACCCGCCCCGACCGGCGCCGCCGGGCTGCGCACCAGCAGGTCGGCCGTCGCGTCCCAGAGGGCGCGCACCAGGGAGTCCGGCGAGTGCAGCCGGATGCGTTTCAGCCCGGTCAACGGCAGCGCGTAAGCCTCCGGCGGCAACGCGCCGGCGAGCCCGCGCAGCAGTTCCTCGTCCGCGGCGTCCAACGGGCCGATCCGCCACGACCCGACCCCGCCGGCGGTCACACCCGGACGAAGTCGCCCGCGGGCGACGAGGTTCACCCCGGCGTTGACGGCCGCCGACCAAGCCGCGACGGCCGGGCTCGCCTCCTCCCCCACGGTCAGCAGCCGCGGCAGCGCACGTTCGAGCGGGACCAGTTCGGCGTCGACCTTCGTCCGCGCGAACTTCCCGCCCCGGGGCAGCACGAGCTCGATCGTGGTGCCGCCGGAGACGCCCTCGCCCCACAACGCCAGCACGCCTTCCCTCGGCGGGTCCGAGGGAAGGTAGGTGGCCTGGGTCTGTGCGCTGAACTCCACGCCCGCAACGCTAGAACACGGCCCCGACAGTTTCGGGCCCGGCGGCACGAACGGGCCGTTCGCACCGTCTCGTCGCGCAACTCACCCGCGGAATCTCGTACCCGGACGGTCGGTTCGCGTACCCGGCGAGTCGGCTCACGTACCGGAGAGTCGGCTCACATACCCAGAGGGTCGGCTCGCGCACCCGGACGGTCGGTTCGCGTACCCGGCGAGTCGGCTCACGTACCGGAGAGTCGGCTCACATACCCAGAGGGTCGGCTCGCGCACCTGGAGGGTCAGCTCGCGCACTCGGAGGGTCGGTTCACATGATTGGGCGGGCATCCCACGTGATTGGCGAGGCATCTCGCGTGATTGAGCGGGCATCACTCGTGATTGAGCGGGCATCACTCGTGATTGAGCGGGCATCTCGCGTGATTGGCGAGGCATCACTTGTGATTGGAGGGTCGACTCACGTGATGGGGAGGTCGACACTCGTGATTGGAGGGACGACACACGAGACCGGAGCCCGAACTCGCGTGGTTGTCAGCGCGGGAGGCCTAGCAGGCGTTCTGCGGTGAGGTTGCGCAGGACTTGGGTCGTGCCGCCCGCTATCGAGAGGCAGCGGGTCAGCAGGAACTCGTGCTGGGCGGCACCCTCGGCCGTCAGGGCGGAAGGGCCGGCCAGGGTCAGGGCGAACTCCGCGACGTCTTGGCGGTGCTGGACCCCGAGCAGCTTCCGGACACTCGACTCCGCGCCCGGGTCCTGGCCGCCGAGGCGGCGCAGGGCCGCCCGCAGGTCCAGCACCGAGCCCGCGACACCCTGGGCGACCAGCTCGCCGAGCCGGTCGCGGGCCACGTCGTCCAGGGCCGAGGCGTCCACTGTGGACACCAGCTGCTGCACGCTCTCCCCCACCGCGGAGCCGCCGCCGAGGGCCACCCGCTCGTTCGCCAGGGTCGTGCGCGCCAGCCGCCAGCCGCCGTCCGGCTCGCCGACGACGTCGGCGTCGGGCACGAAGACGTCGTCGAGGAAGACCTCGTTGAACACGGCCTCGCCGGTGATCTCGCGCAGCGGCCGCGTCGTGATGCCCTCGGCGCGCATGTCGACCAGGAAGTACGTGATGCCCTTGTGCTTCGGCACGTCCGGGTCGGTGCGGGCCAGGCAGATCCCCCAGTCGGCTTCGCGGGCGAGCGACGTCCACACCTTCTGCCCGCTCAGCCGCCAGCCGCCGTCGACGCGGCGGGCCGCCGTCCGCAGCGCGGCCAGGTCGGACCCGGCGCCGGGTTCGCTGAACAGCTGGCACCACGTCAGCTCGCCTCGCAGGGTGGGCCGGGCGAACCGCTCCCGCTGCTCGTCGCTGCCGTGCTCGAGGATGGTCGGGACCGCCCACGCGCCGATGACCAGGTCCGGACGATGGATACCGGCGGCGGCGAGCGCACCGTCGATCCGCAGCTGGGCCGCGGCGTCGGCGCCGCGGCCGAACGGCGCCGGCCAGTGCGGCGTCAGCAACCCCGCGTCGGCCAGCGCGACCCGCTGGCCGGCTTCGGGCAGCGAAGCGATCCGGGCGACCTCGTCACGCAGCGAGACGTCGTCCCCGACGTCGACACCGAGCGTGCGTTCGGTCCCGTCGAGGGTGAGGTCGGCCGCGCGGCGCCGCCACGGCCCGGAGCCACCGAGCCACTGCCGCAGCGCGACGGCCCGGCGCAGGTAGAGGTGGGCGTCGTGCTCCCAGGTGAAGCCGATCCCGCCGAGCACCTGGACGCAGTCCTTGGCGTTGGCGACGGCGGCGTCGAGGGCGACCACGGCCGCGCTCGCCACCGAGACCGGGTGCTGCCCGTTCGCGGCGTCCCAGGCCAGCGCTTCGGCCGCTTCGGCGCGGCAGAGCATCTCGGCGCACAGGTGCTTGATCGCCTGGAATCCCCCGATCGGCTGACCGAACTGCTCGCGGACCTTGGCGTACTCGACGGCGATGGTCAGCGTCCGCCGCGCCACCCCGGCGGCCTCGGCCGCGGCCAGGGTCGCCGCGAGCCCGGCCACCGGCGGCAGCGTCAGCAGCTCACCGGAAACCCCGGAGATGCTCACACGCGCCAGCGGCCGCGAGAAGTCGAACGGCGCCACCGGTTCGATCGTGACGCCGGGGCTGCCCGGCGCGAGCAGCACGTGCCCGTCGCCCGACGGCACCAGCAGCCAGGCGTCCGGGTGCGCACCGGGCACGAGGACGCCGTCGGCGGGCTCGTCCAGCAGCACCGCGATCGTCGCCGTCCCCTCGGCGAGCGCCGGGAGCAGCTCCTTGGCTTCGGCCGCCGAAGCGAGCAAGAGACCGCCCAGGGCGGTGCTCAGGACGGGGCCCGGCACCAGGTCTTCGGCGGCCGCGGCGAGCCCGGCGGCCAGGTCGGCGATACTGCCGTCGGCCCCGCCCACGGCGGCGGACAGCGCCACGCCGAACAGGCCGAGATCGGCGAAGCCCGCGGGAATCCCGGCCGGCGGGCCGGTTTCCGCCGCGCGGACGGCCTCGATCGGCCGGCGGCCGGCGGACCAGGCGTGGATCGCCGCGGCCAGGGCGGCCTGTTCGTCGGTGAGCGCGACCGGCATCGAGGCTCCTCGCGTTTAGGGGACGCTACTCGCGAGTGTAGAACGTGTTACAGTTTTTCGGCCAGTGGGTCATTGGTTGAACGTTTCGCCAGGACAGGTACTCTACGTCGTGAACTGGAACAAGTTCCGAAGGACGGGGGAAGCCGATGCCCGGCAAGGCCAAGGCACCGACCAAGGCGCGCGGTAACGGGCTGAGCGCGATCGGCGCCGACGAGCTCGGTTCGGCCGCCCAGCGCGACCGCCGTCGCCGGATCATCGACGCGACCCTCGCGCTGGCCTCGAAAGGCGGCTACGACGCCGTCCAGATGCGGGCCGTCGCGGAGAAGGCGGACGTCGCCCTCGGCACCCTCTACCGGTACTTCCCGTCGAAGATCCACCTGCTCGTCTCCGGGCTGGCGCGCGAGTTCGAGCGGGCGCAGGAAAAGCTGGAGCGCCAGGCCATCCCGGGTGAGACCCCGGCCGAGCGGCTGATGTTCGTGCTCGGCCGCAACACCCGGCTGATGCAGCGCGACCCGCACCTCACCGAGGCGATGGTGCGCGCGTTCATGTTCGCCGACACGTCCGCCGCGGCCGAGGTCGAGCAGGTCGGCCGGCTGATGGAGAACATGTTCGCCCAGGCGATGGGCATCACCGACCCGACCGAGGCCGACCGCGACATCTTCCACGTCGTCGCGGACGTCTGGATGGCGAACCTGGTGGCGTGGGTGACCCGCCGCGCGTCGGCCGCCGACGTCGCGAACCGCCTCGAACTGTCGGTCCACCTGCTGCTCGACAAGTGATCCCGACGGCGGAGGCCGCCGACGCGCACCGCCATCTCTACCGGGCGCTGAGCAGCCTGACCGACGCCGAGGTCGGCGCGCCCACGAAGCTGCCGGGCTGGACGCGCGGGCACGTGCTGGCCCACGTCACGGACGCCGGGCGAGCGCTGGCCGACCTCGTGGAGCAGGCCCTGCTCGGCGTCCTGATCCCGTTGTACGACCCGGCGACGCACGACCGCGACGCCATCATCGAGGCGACCGCGGGCCGGACCGCCGCCGAGCACCGCAGCGCCCTGCGCGAGCACTCCGAACGGCTCGAAGCGGCGTGGGCCCGGGTCACCGACTGGGACCAGGCCGTGAACTACCGCGACGGCAAGCTGTCCAGCACGGTGTTCGCCCGCTGGCGCGAAGTGTGGATCCACGCGGTCGACCTCGATGCCGCGACCCCCGACGACTGGCCGGGTGAGTTCTGCGAGCACGCCGTCGGCTTCCTCAAGGAACGCCTGCCGGACGACGCGATCGTCACCGGGCCGCCGCGCGCCCTCGCCGCGTGGCTGTCCGGAAGGGACAGTGGCAGCGGCCTCACCGGCGACCTGCCGGAGCTGGGCCCGTGGCCCGGCGGGCGCCCCCGGAACAGGGACGCCCGCTGAGCATCAGGCGTTCAGCTTCGGCAGGACTTCCTTGCCGAAGGTGTTGAGGAACTCGTCTTGGTTGCGGCCCACGTTGTGGATGTAGATCCGGTTGAAGCCGGCGTCGACGTACTTCTGCAGCGCCGCGCGGTGCACGTCCGGGTCGCTCGAGACGACCATGCGGCCCTCGAAGTCCTCGCGCCGCACCAGCTTCGCCATCTGCGCGAAGTCGAACGGCGAGCGCACGTCGGCCTTCGGGAACTTCATGCCGCCGTTGGGCCACTGGTCCAGCGCGTTGGCCCAGGCCGTCTCGTCGTCCTCGGCCCACGACAGGTGCACCTGCAGCAGCTTCGGCATCGAGTCCGGGTCCTTGCCGGCCTTCTTCGCGCCCTGGTTGAAGTTGTCCACGATGCCGGCCAGCTTGTCGATGGACGCACCGGGTGTGATCAGGCCGTCGGCCAGCTCACCGGTCTTGCGCGAGGTGTACGGGCCCGCGGAGGCGATGTAGACGGGCGGCGGCGGGCCGTCGGGCAGCGTCCACAAGCGCGTGTTGTGCAGCTTGAAGAACTCGCCCGAGTGCTTGACGTCCTTGCCGGTGAACAGCTTCCGGATGATCTCGAGGGCCTCGAACATCCGCCGGACCCGCTCCGGGGCCTCCGGCCAGTAGCCGCCGATGATGTGCTCGTTGAGCGCCTCGCCGGAGCCGATGCCCAGCCAGGTGCGGCCCGGGTAGGTGGCTTCGAGGGTGGCCGCGGCCTGCGCGACCATCGCCGGGTGCAGCCGGAACGAGGGGCACGTCACACCCGGGCCGAGGTCACCGGCCGTGTTCTCGGCCAGCGACGCCAGCACGCTCCACACGAACGAGGCCTCACCCTGCTGTGGCACCCACGGCTGGAAGTGGTCGGCCGCCATCTGGCCGGAGAACCCCTGCTCCTCGGCCAGCTTCGCCAGCCGGATCGACTCCCGCGGCGAGAACTGCTCCAGCGCCGCGGCGAGACCGATTTGCACTTCACTCACGCGTCCTGCTCCTTCATTTCGAATCCCTCCCGCCATCGAACCACGATCACCGGTGCGCCGCCGCCACCTCGGCGAGCTCGTCGAGCAGCTTGAGCGTCTCGGCCTCCGGCATGGTCTCCAGCATGAACGTGTAGCGCTCGGTGCCCGCGTCGCGGAAGCCGTCGATCACCTTGGCCTTCGTGTCGCCGCCGAAGACGGCGAACTGGACGTCCTCGCGGCCCGCCGCGTTCAGCCGGTCGCGCACCTTCTTGGCCTCGTCGAAGTGCAGGTTCCCGCGCAGCAGCCAGCCGTCGCCGTACTTGATCAGCCGCTGGATCGCGGCCTCGCTCTCGCCGCCGATGTAGATCGGCGGGTACGGCTTGTGCACCGGCTTTGGCCAGGCGAAGATCGGGTCGAAGTCGACGTACTTGCCGTGGAACTCGGCCTCGTCCTTGGTCCAGATCTCCTTGAGCGCGGCCAGCTGCTCGTCGATCAGCGCGCCGCGGGTCTTCGGGTCGGTGCCGTGGTTGGCCATCTCCTCGCGGTTCCAGCCCACGCCGACGCCGAACAGCGCGCGGCCGTCGGAGATCAGGTCGAGCGAGGCGACCTCCTTGGCGGTGTGGATCACGTCACGCTGGATCAGCAGCGCGATGCCGGTGCCCAGCAGCAGCTCCGACGTCGTGGTGGCGGCCGCGGTGAGCGCCACGAACGGGTCGAGCGTGCGCTTGTACTTCTCCGGCAGCCCGCCCGGCGCCGGGTACGGACTTTCCCGGCTCGTGGGGATGTGCGAGTGCTCGGCCAGGAACAGCGAGTCGAAGCCGCGCTCCTCCAGTGCGGCGCCCAGCACGTCCGGCCGGATGCCCTCGTCGGTCACGAACGTCGAGATCCCGAATTTCATATCAACGACTACCCCTCGCCCCGCCGCCGTATTCCCCGGGTTGACAGTCGTGCACTCACCGTCGCACGATGGGGTTATCTCATCATACGTTGAATAAGGGGGCAAGGATGACGAATCCGGGCATGAACGCCGAAGACCTCGACTTCGAACAGGCCTACCGCGGCGCCACCCCGATCGGGCGGAAGATGCCGTGGGACCTCGGCGCACCGCAGCCGCTGGTGGTCGCGCTGGCCGACGCCGGCGAGTTCACCGGCGAGGTGCTCGACATCGGTTGCGGGCTCGGCGACAACTCCGGGTTCCTCGCCTCGCGGGGGCTCAGCGTCACCGGGCTGGACGGCGCGCCGTCGGCCGTCGAACAGGCCCGCACCCGCGCCGAAGGGGTGACCTTCGCCGTCGCCGACGCGACGAAGCTCGAGGGGTACGAAGGCCGGTTCGACACGGTGCTCGACAGCGCGCTCTACCACTGCCTGAACGAGGACGCGCGGCGCGAGTACCTCGCCGCGCTCACCCGCGCGACGCGGCCGGGCGCGCGGCTGCACCTCTTCTGCTTCTCCACGGAGGTGCCGGACGCGTTCCCGGCGCCGTACCTGATCAGCGAGAAGAACCTCCGGGAGACCGTCGGGAAGGACTGGACGATCGAACGGCTCGAGCCTGCCCGCTACACCACCGCGTTCGGCGCGGAGGAGCTGCGGGCCAGCGTCCGGGCGATCCTCGACCCCGAGACCGACACGTCCGCGCTGGCCACCCTCGGCACCGACGCCGACGGCCGCGTGCTGGTGCCGGTCTGGCAGCTGAAGGCGGTACGTTCGGCGGCGTGATCCTCGAGTCGTCGGTGGTGCCGCGCGCCGGCGACGACCCCTGCGCCGACCGGCTGGTCCTGGGTGAGCACGTGCTCGGCGTCGCCGACGGCGCGACGAAGAAGCCGTGGGACACGGGACCGGACGGAGCCACGCTCGCCGAAGCCGTCGCCGGGCACCTGGCCGCCACCGCGGCCGGGTGCCCGGCACGCGAAGCGGTCGACAGCGCGACGGCGCTGGTCCGGAGGTTGCTGGGAGACGCGAGCGTGGGTTCGGCGGTGTCGTTCTGCGTACTCCACCTGGACCGCCGCGAGATCTGGCGCGTCGGCGAAGGCCGGGTGCTGCTCGACGGGACGCCGGTGCCGCCGCGCCCGTCGGGTGAACGGGCCGTGGCCGAGGCCCGCGCGCTCGTGCTGCGCCGCCACCTCGCCGACGGCGTCCCCGAAACCACGCTGCTGGCGGAGGATCCGGGACGCGCGGCCGTGCAGGAGCTGCTGCGCGCGCTGGTCGGGCTGCGCAACCGCCCCGACCCGCGCTACGGCTACGGCGCGCTGGACGGCCAGGACGTCCCGGACCTGTTCGTCGAGGTCGTCCCGGTGCCCGGCGGCGTCCGGGAGGTCGTCATCACCACGGACGGCTACCCGTCACCCGCACCCACGCTGGCCGAGGCCGAGCGCCTGCTGGCCGAACGGCTGGCGCGGGACCCGCTCATGCTGGACCCGCCGGAGACCAAGGGAAAACGCCCGGCCGCCGACTCCTTCGACGACCGGGCGTACCTGCGCGTGGCGCTCTAGACGTTGCGGCGGTACTGGCCGCCGACCTCGAAGAACGCTTCCGTGATCTGGCCCAGGGTGCAGACGCGGGCCGCGTCCATCAGGACGCCGAACAGGTTGCCGCCGCGGGTGGCGGCCTCGCGCAGGGCCTTCAGGGCCTGCTGGGCGTCTTCCTTGTGGCGGTGCTGGAAGTCCGAAAGCCGGTCCAGCTGGGACCTCTTCTCGTCCTCGGTCGCGCGGGCCAGCTCGACCTCGATGTCGTCCTCGCCCGCGCGCGGGTTGCGGAAGGTGTTGACGCCGATGATCGGCAGCGAGCCGTCGTGCTTCTTGCGCTCGTACAGGATCGACTCGTCCTGGATCTTGCCGCGCTGGTAACCGGTCTCCATCGCGCCGAGCACGCCGCCGCGCTCGGAGATCCGGTCGAACTCCAGCAGGACGGCCTCTTCGACCAGGTCGGTCAGCTCGTCGATGACGAACGAGCCCTGCAGCGGGTTCTCGTTCTTAGACAGGCCCCACTCCTTGTTGATGATCATCTGGATGGCCATCGCGCGGCGCACCGACGCCTCCGACGGCGTGGTGACCGCCTCGTCGAACGCGTTGGTGTGCAAGGAGTTCGCGTTGTCGTAGAGCGCGCACAGCGCCTGCAGCGTGGTGCGGATGTCGTTGAAGCTCATCTCCTGCGCGTGCAGCGACCGCCCGGACGTCTGCACGTGGTACTTGAGCTTCTGCGACCGCTCGTTCGCGCCGTAGCGCTCCTTCATGGCCACGGCCCAGATCCGCCGCGCCACCCGGCCGAGCACCGAGTACTCCGCGTCCATGCCGTTGGAGAAGAAGAACGACAGGTTCGGCGCGAAGTCGTCGATGTCCATGCCGCGCGCCAGGTACGACTCGACGTAGGTGAAGCCGTTGGACAGCGTGAACGCCAGCTGCGAGATCGGGTTCGCCCCGGCCTCGGCGATGTGGTAGCCGGAGATCGACACCGAGTAGAAGTTGCGGACGCCGTGCTCGATGAACCACTCCTGGACGTCGGCCATCATCCGGAGGCTGAACTCGGTGGAGAAGATGCAGGTGTTCTGGCCCTGGTCCTCCTTGAGGATGTCGGCCTGGACCGTGCCCCGCACGTTCTTCAGCGCCCACTCGCGCAGCTCGGCGGCTTCCTCGTCCGAGGGGTCGCGGCCGTGCTCGGCCTTGAACACCTCGACGCGCTGGTCGATCGCGGTGTTGAGGAAGTAGGCCAGGATCGTCGGCGCCGGGCCGTTGATCGTCATCGACACCGACGTGTTCGGCGCGGTCAGGTCGAAGCCGTCGTAGAGGACCTTCATGTCCTCGAGCGACGCGATGGACACCCCGGACGTGCCGACCTTGCCGTAGATGTCGGGGCGGGTGTGCGGGTCGTGGCCGTAGAGCGTCACCGAGTCGAACGCGGTCGAGAGGCGCTTGGCCTCGGAGTCGGCCGAGAGCATCTTGAACCGGCGGTTGGTGCGGAACGCGTCACCCTCGCCGGCGAACATCCGGGCCGGGTCCTCGCCGTCGCGCTTGAACGGGAAAACGCCCGCCGTGTAAGGGAAGTATCCGGGCAGGTGCTCGCGGCGCAGGAACGACAGCAGCTCGCCGGACTCGGCGTAGCGCGGCAGGGCGACCCGCGGGATCCGGTTGCCGGACAGCGTGTCGCGCCAGAGCTGGGTGCGCAGCTCCTTGTCGCGGATCTTCACGACGAGCTCGTCCTGGCGGTATTCCTCGGCCAGCACGCGAAAACGTTCGAGCAGCTTCGCCGACTCGCCGTCCACATCGGACTCGGCGGAGGCGAGCAGCCCGTCCAGCGCGTCGGTGTCCGCGGCTGCCTTGGCCAGCTCGGCACGGGCGGTGGCCAGCGCCTCCCGCTTGCGGATCGCCGCGACCTGCTGCTCGGTCTTCGCGTGGTAACCGCGGACGGTCTCGGAGATGTCGGCCAGGTACCGCGCGCGGGTGCCCGGGATGACCGTGCTCGCGTCGGTCGAAACCTTGCCCTCGACCTGCGGCAGCGTCCCGGCCGAGACGGTCAGGCCGCGCTCGGCGAGCAGGCTCCGCAGCTGCTGGTACAGCGCGGTGACGCCGTCGTCGTTGAACTTCGCCGCGCTCGTGCCGTACACCGGCATGTCGTCGGGGCCGGACTCGAACGCCTCGCGGTTGCGCACCAGCTGGCGCGCGACGTCGCGGCGGGCGTCCTCGGCGCCGCGGCGCTCGAACTTGTTGATCGCGACGACGTCGGCGAAGTCGAGCATGTCGATCTTCTCCAGCTGCGACGCGGCGCCGAACTCCGGCGTCATCACGTACAGCGACTGGTCCACGAAGTCGACGATCCCGGCGTCACCCTGGCCGATGCCCGGCGTCTCGACGATCACCAGGTCGAAGCCGGCGGCCTTGCACGCCAGGATGGACTCGCTCAGCCCGGCCGGGATCTCGCCGGACGTCGTCCGGGTGGCCAGCGAGCGGAAGTACACCGGCGAGCCGTCGAGGCAGTTCATCCGGATGCGGTCGCCGAGCAGCGCGCCGCCGCCCTTGCGCCGGGACGGGTCGACCGCGAGCACCGCGATCCGCAGCTTGTCCTCCTGGTCCAGGCGGAAGCGCCGGATCAGCTCGTCGGTGAGCGACGACTTGCCCGAGCCACCGGTGCCGGTGATGCCGAGCACCGGCACCTCCCGCTTCCCCGCGGCTTCGGTGATCCCGCTCAGCAGGTCTTCGGGCAGCCGTTCCGCCTGCAGCTGGGTGATCACCCGCGCCAGCGCCGGGACGTCGCCGGAGAGCACCTTGTCGAGGGCCGGGGCCTCGGCCGCGAGGTCGACGTCGCAGGCCTTGATCATCATGTTGATCATGCCCGGCAGGCCCATCTCGTAGCCGTCCTCGGGCGAGAAAATCCGGGCGACGCCGCGCGAGTGCAGCAGGTCGATCTCCTCGCGCACGATCACCCCGCCCCCGCCGCCGAAGACCTTGATGTGGCCGGCGCCGCGCTCGCGCAGCAGCTCGACCAGGTAGGAGAAGTACTCGACGTGCCCGCCCTGGTAAGCCGAGATGGCGACACCCTGGACGTCCTCGGCGATGGCCGCGGTGGCCACCTCGTCGACCGACCGGTTGTGGCCGAGGTGCACGACCTCCGCGCCCTGCGACTGCAGGATCCGCCGCATGATGTTGATCGACGCGTCGTGGCCGTCGAACAGGCTCGACGCCGTGACGAACCGGACGGGGTGCGCGGGGCGGTACAGCTCACTGCTCATCCCTTCAAAATACTTGGACTTCCTACTATTGGAAACCCGACGACCAGTGACGCGGATCTCACCGCACGGCCGGAGAACCTTGACAACGCCCAGCTGACAGCTATGTTTAACCAGTCCGTTAATTAACAAGGTGCTGAAATGACTACTGCCACTGATCAGCTGAGCCGCACGTTGTCGGCGCTCGCCGACCCGACGCGGCGTGCCATCCTGGCCCGGCTTTCGACCGGCGAGGCGACGGTCAACGAGCTCGCCGGGCCGCTGCCGATGAGCCTGCCCGCGGTTTCCCGGCACCTGAAGGTGCTGGAACAGGCCGGGCTGATCACCCGCGGCCGCACCCGCCAGTGGCGGCCCTGCCGGCTGGAGGCGAAACCGCTGGAAGACGTCGCCGACTGGGTCGCGGCCTACCGCCGGTTCTGGGAAGGCGGCTTCGACCGCCTCGACGAGCACCTGCGCGAACTGCAGCAAGGAGCCGAGGATGCCTGACTCCGCACTGACCATCACCCGGGTCTTCGACGCGCCCCGCGAGCTCGTCTTCACCGCGTGGACCGACCCGGACCACCTGGCGAGCTGGCTGGGCCCGAGCGGCTTCACCGGGTGCGCGGTCACCCTCGACACCCGCGAAGGCGGCCACTGGCGAGCGTGCATCCGCTCCCCCGAAGGCGACGAGCACTGGATGCGCGGCGTCTACCACGAGATCACCGCCCCCGAACGGCTCGTGTTCACCTTCGCCTGGGACGCCGACGGCGACCGCGGCACCGAGACCGTCGTGACGATCGGCTTCGCCGACCTCGGCGGCAAGACCGAGATGACCTTCACCCAGGCCGGCTTCCCGAGCACCGCCGAGCGCGACGGCCACCACGACGGCTGGACCTCGAGCTTCGACGACCTGGCCGGCGCCCTCCCCACCCGACGAGAGGAAACCCGATGACCGCGATCGTCTCCCCGGAGGAATGGCAGGCCGCGCGCGACGCGCTGCTGGTCAAGGAGAAGGAGCACATGAAGGCGGCCGACCGCCTCGCCGCCGAGCGCCGGCGCCTGCCGATGGTCCGCTTCGACGCGAGTTACCCGTTCGACGGCGCGGACGGCAAGGTCAGCCTGCTCGACCTGTTCGACGGCCGCCGGCAGCTGATCGTCTACCACTTCATGCTGCACCCGGGTGACGAGGCGGGCTGCCCGGGCTGCTCGCTGCTCGTCGACAACCTGCCGCACCTGGCGCACCTGCACGCGCGGGACGTCACGCTCAAGGTCGTCGCGCCCGCGACCCTGCCCGAGATCGAGCGGTACAAGACGCGCATGGGCTGGGACGTGCCGTGGGTGTCGGCGCACGGCACCGGCTTCACCGAGGACTGCGGGGTCGGCGGCGGCTTCGGCGTCAGCGTGTTCCTGCGCGAGGGCGACGAGGTCTACCGGACGTACTTCACGACCGGACGCGGCGGCGAGATGTTCCTGGCGTCGCACCGCTACCTCGACGTCACCCCGCTGGGCCGCCAGGAGGCGTGGGAAGAGGACAGCCACGGCGACGACGCGCCCAGCTCCTGGTGGCGGCGCCACGACGAATACTGAGAGTCCGGCCGTACCGAGGCGCGACTCGGAACGGCCTCGCCGCACGTTCGACGAGCGGGCCGTGTTGCCACGCAGCCGGGCCCGGGGCACGCCCCGGGCCCTGACGGCGTCAGCGCGCGTTGGCCGCCCGCAGCGCGATCCACTGCCGCATCGCGTACTCGACCAGCGTGATCAGCGTCTGCTTGGTCGACTCGCGGTCCCGGGCGTCGCAGCGGACGATCGGGATGTTCGGGTCGATCGACAGCGCCTCGCGGACGTCGTTGATGTCGTGCTCGAGCACGCCGTCGAACGTGTTGACGCCGACGATGTACGGCAGTCCACGGTCCTCGAAGAAGTCGATCGGCGCGAACGAGTCGGCCAGCCTGCGCGTGTCGGCGAGGACCACCGCGCCGATGGCGCCGCGGACCAGGTCGTCCCACATGAACCAGAACCGCTGCTGCCCGGGCGTGCCGAACAGGTAGAGGATCAGGTCCGCGTCCAGCGAGACCCGGCCGAAGTCCATCGCGACGGTCGTCGTCGACTTGTTCGGCGTCTGGTCGAGGTTGTCGACCCCGACGCTGGCGTCGGTCATCATCGCCTCGGTGGTGAGAGGCACGATCTCCGACACCGACCCGACGAACGTCGTCTTCCCCGCACCGAAGCCGCCCGCCACCACGATCTTGGCGGATGTCATGGTCGGGGGCGCGGTGTCCCGCGGTGCCTTAAAGCCGACGGAGTCCACTCAAAACCCTTTCCATCAACACCAGATGTGCCTCGGCGCCGTCATTGCCCGTTATCGTCTTGTGCACCGTGACCAGCCCCGCGTCCGCCGCGTCGCTGATCAGCACCCGGGCCACCCCCAGCGGTACGCGCAACGCCGAAACGATCTCGGCGACCGAACGGGGTGTCCGGCACTCTTCCATGATCGAGATGCACTCGATCTGCTCCGCGGCCACTTCGGGGAGGCCACCGGTGGCAGCGTAGTCCTTCGTGGAGACGAGTGTCTCCAGCTCCAGCGCGTAATTCGCACGCGTGCGGCCGCCGGTGAGAGCGTAGGGCCGCACGATCGACGTCTGGTCCTCGGGGGCCGATGGCTGTTCGAAGACCCGGGGCATGACGAACTCGCCGCTGGGCGGGCCCGGGTCGAACAGCCCACCTGGCCTGGGACTGTCCCCGTCGGTACTGCCGGGTGGAGAGACTAGAGAGGTCACACGTTCTCCTGGGTCGGCCGACGGCGCTGGTGGCGCCGGCGGTTCCGCGGCCGCGTGGGCGCCCGCGGCCGGGGGTGGCGGGGACTCCTTGCTCTTCTTGCGCTGCTTCCGGCGGGCACGGCCGGAATCCAGGGTGAACCCGTTGAAGACGTCGGCGAACGTGCCGTCGCCCCCTTCACCGGAGGCGTCCGCCTCCGGGGGTTCGCCAAAAGATCCGGGCCCCGTGCTCATCGCGCCATCATCCCACCGGTTCGCCGATCAGCGACCCACCCGAGCCCTGGAGCTGGGCGCGCAGCTCCGGGGTCAGGATCTGGCCCACCCGATCGACGAGCATCGTCATCTCGTAAGCGACCTGACCGATGTCGCAGTTGGGGGCGGCGAGCACAGCCAGGCAGGATCCGTCGCTGATCGACATCAGCACCATGATCCCCAGCTCCATCTCGACCACCGTCTCGTTCACCGCGCCGGCCTCGAAGCAGCGCGCGGCGCCCTGCGTGAGGCTGACCAGTCCCGACGCGACCGCGGCGAGCTGGTCGGCCCGATCGAGCGGGAGCCGGTTCGACGCGGACAGCAGCAGGCCGTCCGCCGAGACGACCACCGCGTGCGCCACGCCGGGTACTCGCTCGGCGAAGTCGTTGACCAGCCAGCCGAACTGATTCTGCGTCGGCTGAGCGCTACTCGGCGAGGTCATTCACCCTCCAGTGTCTCGTGGTTCTTCTCGGTCGCCCGAGCGTTGCGGTGGCGTCCGCGCTCGATGCCCTGCTGGAAACTGCGCAGGCGACCGCGTACGTCGTGTGCGTCGCGTTGTGGCCGGGGGGCCGTGCCCCCGGTGGGTGGTGCGGCGCTGCCCGGGAGCAGCTGCTCCCCGCGACGGCGCCGGGGCAATCCTGCCGAAGTGAACGTCGCGGGCGCCGACTGGGAGACCGCTTGCACGGCCCGCCAGCCCTCGTCCGGCCCGAAGTTCCACTCCGCGGTCGCCTCCAGGGCGGTTTCCTCCCGGCGGAGCGCCGGGGGGATCTCCTGGTGGTCGGCCGGCTCTCCGGCCGGGCCGGACTGCCTGGTCGGCAGCGCCGGGGCCGGTCGGCCGGTCTCTTGGCCTGGTCGCCCGCCCTGCTGCGGCAGATCTTGCTGCTGCGGCAGCTCTTGCTGCTGCGGCGGCTGCTGCTCGCCCGGGTACTGGCCGGGCTGCTGCTCTCCCGGGCGTTGACGGCCCGGCTGGCCGGGCTGCCGGTAGGCCGCCGGCGGGACCGGGTGCCGTCCCGGCTCCTGGAAGCCCGGTGGCCGCCCCTGCCCCGGCTGCGGCGGTTGCCCGCCGAACTGCCGCGGCAGGGAGAACTGCCCCGGACCGGGCGGGGGGAAGGCGCCAGGCTGGTACGGCGCCTGCCGGGGTTGCTGCTCGCCGGGCTGGTAAGCCGCCGGTTGCCCATTGGGCTGCTGCTCACCGGGTCGGAACGCTGCGGGCTGGCCGTTGGGCTGGCCGCTGGGCTGGCCTCCGTTGGGCTGCTGCCTGACGGGCTGGTGGAACCCCGAAGGCTGACCCTGGCGCTGGTCGCCGGGCTGCTGCTCGCGGGGGTACTGCTCGCGAGGCTGACCGTCGGGCGGCTGGAACGCCGCCCGCTGCGGTGCCCGGCCGCCGGAGTACCGAGCCGCCTCCTGCTCGTCCGGGGAGAGCTGTTCTCCCGGCTGCCCGCCGAACTGCCGGAACGCCCCCGGCTGGGCCGGTTGCTGCCCTTCCGGTGTCCGCTGGTCTCCCGGCTGCCCCCCGAACTGCTCGAACGCCGGCGGCCGGCCCTCGGAATACTGCGCCGCAGACCGCCGACCCGGCAGCTGGGTCCCGGGCCGTCCGTTCGGCTGCTGCTCGCCCGGCTGCTCACCGAACTCCTGCGGCCTGGCCGACTGCATGCCGCCCGGCTGCGGCTCGCTGGGCTGGTGCCCGGCCGCGTTCAGGCCGCCCGGCTGCTGCGCCGCGGGCTGCTCACCTGACTGCTGCGGTCCGCGCGCCCGCAGGCCGCCCGGCTGCCGGTCGCCGGACTGCTGCTCGTCGGACCGCTCCTGCTCGCCCGAGTGCAAGCCACTCGGCTGCTCGCCGGACTGCTCCTCGCCAGACCGCTGCTGCCCGCCCGAATGCGGGCTGCCCGGCTGCTGTTCCGGCTGCTGCAGGCCGACCGGCTGGTCTGCCTGGGCGTTGTCCGGCTCCTGCGGCGAATCCGTGCCCGCGGCGGCGGCCTGGCGGGCTTCCTCGCGGCCTCGGGTCACGCCCTGCTGGAAGCTGCTCAGGCGGCCGCGGACGTCCGCCGGGTCGCGGACCGGGAGGTCCGAGCGGGCCGGGGCCGGTGACAGGGGCGGCGGGCTCGAGGTCGCGCTGCCCGGCATCAGCTGCTCGCCGCGGCGGCGGCGCGGGAGGCCCGCGTCGGTGAACGCCGTCGGTTCGGCCTTCGTGACCGCCTGGACCGTGCGGAACTCTTCGTCGCTCGCGAAGTCCCAGCTGCGGCCCTCCGGCTCGTCTTCCGGTACCGCTTCTTCGGCGACCGGTTCCTCTTCGGCGACCGCGGGAGCCGGCACCTTCTCGGCGGGCTTGTCCTCGCGGAACCACGCCGACAGCATCTCGTCGAAGATCGGCGTCGTCTCGGAGCGGTCCGGCGCCGGGGCCGGGGCCGGCTTGGCCGCGGGCGCCGGCTTCCCGGTCGCGTGCCGCCACCAGTCGCTGAGCGTGGTTTCGTTGGCGGAGAACAGGTCCTTGCCCGAGGGCAGGTCGTCGTGGCGCGGCGGCTGCGGCACCGGCAGCACCGCGGGCACCGGCGGCAGGGTCGGGCGCGGCGGCGGGGCCGGGTCGTCCTTCGGGATCGGGGCGAACAGGTCCGTCCCGGAGATCTCCAGGTCCGTCGGCGGCCGCTCGGCCTTGGGGCCGTGGCCGTTGGCCAGCCCGGCGAGGTCGCTGGCCGAGGGCCAGCGCTCCTCCCCCATCGGCGGCTGCTGCGGGACCACCGGCTGCGGGCGGGAGTTGCCGTTGACCTGGCGGCGCGGCAGCTGCGAGCCCGCGGGCGGGCTCAGCGGCGACTGCTGCAGCGTGCCGATCGGGCCGGTCAGCGGGCCGTCGGTCGCCGGCATCACCAGCTCCGCCGGGACCACGACGGTGGCCCGGACGCCGACGATGTCCTTGCCGCCGTGCAGCGAGACGCCGATCCGGTGCCTGCTGGCCAGCCGGCCGACCACGAACAGGCCCATCCGGCGCGACGTCGCCAGGTCGACCGACCCGGCCTCGGTCAGCCGGGTGTTCGCCTCGGTGACCTCGGCCTCGTTCATGCCGATGCCCTTGTCGAGGATGTCGATGTTGAGCGAGCCGTCCTCGGCCAGCCGCGACGCCACCGTCACCGACGTCTCCGGCGCGGAGAACGCGGTCGCGTTGTCCAGCAGCTCGGCCACCAGGCGCATCAGGTCGCTCGCGGCGTACCCGACGACCCGCGCCGGGGGCGGCGGCTGCACCTGGACCCGCTGGTACTGCTCGATCTCCGACACCGCGGCGCGGAGCATGTCGGTGGTGCCGACCGGCTTGCCGGACCGGCGGCCCGGCTCGGCGCCGGAGAGGACCATCAGGTTCTCGTTGTTGCGCCGCATCCGGGTGGCGAGGTGGTCGAGCTGGAACAGCGTCGCGAGCTGGTCGGCGTCCTCCTCGTCCCGCTCGAGCTGCTCGATCAGCTGCAGCTGCCGTTGCACCAGGCTCTGGCTGCGCCGCGACAGGTTGACGAACACGCTGCCGTAACCGGTGCGCATCGCGGCCTGCTCGGTCGCCAGGCGCAGCGCCTGGTGGTGCACCTTGTCGAAGGCGCGGGCCACTTCGCCGACCTCGTCGTCGGTGCGCACCGGCACCGGGGTGACGTCGGTGCCCTGCGCGCGGCCTTCCTGGATGTTGCGGACGGCCTCCGGCAGCGCGGTCTCGGCGACGTCGAGGGCGCTGCGCCGCAGCACCTTCAGCGAGCGCAGCAGCTGGCGGGTGATGAGGAAGACGACCGCGACGGCGAGCACCATGGTGGCGAACAGCAGCACGGCGAGCAGCCCGGCCCCGCTGCTGGCCTCCTCGACCAGCCGCGACGACGTGTCCGACGCCGTCGTGCCGAGCCGGTCGGCGACCTGGGCGATCTGCGTCCGCATCGCCGTGGACGCGGCGTTCCAGTCGGTCGCGGACAGGGAGCGGAAGGCGTCGCGTGCGGAGTCGGGCTGCACGCCGAGCACGGATTCGACCATCCGGGCGCGGCTCTGCGCCTGCGTGCCCTCGGCGATCGCCGCGAAGTCGCGCTGCAGCGAGTCGCCCGCCGCGGACCGGAAGTCGACGAGCCGGTCGGCCAGCCGCAGCTCGGCGGCGCGCAGGGTGGCCAGCTCGCTCGGCGAGAGTGCGCCGCGGTTGATGCCGTAGGACACCATCGCCTGGCTGAGCGACACCTGCTCGCCCGCGACGAGCAGCTCGTGCAGCCCGGCGGGCGTGCCGCCGAGGGTGCCGTCACCGGCGCCCGCGGTGGCCGCGGTGTCGAGGCCGATCAGCGCGCTGGTGACGCCGGAGTAGGCGGTGACGGCCTGGCCCGGGTCGAGCTGGCCGCCGTCGACCTGGCGGCGGAGGAAGCCGAGGTTGTTGACCTGCGCGGTGGCCGCGCCGGCGGCACCGGCCACGCCGGGCTCGATGGCGGACGCGCGGGCCTGGGCGTCGGTGAACGGGACGACCGCGGCGTCGGCCGCCTTGCGGGCCGCCGACAGCTCGGGCGTGCCGCCGACGGTGCCCTCGGCGAGCATCGCGGCGGTGACCGTGCGCTCCTGCTGCAGCGCGGCGGTGAGCGCGCGCACCTGGCCGCCGAGGGTGACCAGGCGGTCGAGCCGCTGGTAGTCGTCCGAGCGGCCGACCTGGCCGGCGATCGTCGTGATGCCGAGCACCATCGCGAGCGCGATGGGCACGACGGTGACGGCCGAAAGCTTGACGGGGAGGCTCCAGTCGCGCCAGCGCACCAGCGCCTGCCAGACGGCCTTCCCCTTCGACCGCCGGGGTGCTCGGCCGAGCAGTTCCCCGACGGGCACCTGACCTTCTCCTGCAACGGTCACGTGAGTGACTCCCTGTCCGGCGTCATGGATCCGCGTCGGCCGCACGGCGTCCCGGCTCGCGGCGTTCCGGCGGGCGGTCGTGCCGCCACCGCCCAGCCGCTCCCCGGGCCCCCTCGCACGTCCCCGGCTGCCCCTCCGGCCGCGCGCAGCAGGCACCGTCCCGAGGTCCCGTGCCCGGGACTCTGCACGTGCACGGCGCAAGTTGCGGTCTGCACGGTCGTCGAGATCAACTTAATCGGTGCCAATCGGATCGCTGCGGTCAGCTGGGCCAAAGAATCGTACCCCCGCGGCCAGACCGGTCAATTTTGTTCCCGATTCGTGCGCTGACCTGCGAAAAGTAGTTTCCGGCCCGGTAGTGGGCGGACTCATTCTGCACGGTCGGGGGCGGAAGAGGGAATTCCGGTTACCGGACGCGCTGGCCGTTGGCGTCCGGCCGTCACCCGATTAGCCCACCCAGCGCAATCACATCCCTCGGACGATCTACACTCAGTACCCCCATCGGGTGGGTCAAGTGGCAAGGTGTGCCCGATGTTGTGGCGTTCCGGCCGACCGTCGCCCGACCTGGTGATTCCTTTCGGGACCCCGCATTGACCAGTGGATCTTCTCCGCCACGCCCGCTGCCGGGCGACCCTCTCCAAGGCGACCGCAGGCCCCTTCGGACACTCTGAGTGACAGATGACTACCCGAGTCCGGTGCGAATACCCCGTTCGCCGCAGCGAACACCAATGACGACAGCACGCCGTCACAATTCTTTTCATCATTACGGGTGATCGACGCGTGATCATGTAGCAGCTGCGGTTTCGACACTTTCGACAGGAAAACGAATACCGCGCCGCAGCGGTTCGTAAACGCCCGGCCGCCTTTCCGTACCGCCGGACGGCCTAGTTACGATGTGCGCCTCGCAGTCCGCAAGGGCGGCCCGGCGCCCTGCTCAGCAGGCTCCCCGGTGCTCCGCCGCCACGGAAGGCTTTCTGCCGGAGGCAACCCATGTACGACGTCGCGCGCCCCGTGACGGGCAACGCCCTGGAGGAGACCGGCCAGATGCCGGCCCTGTTCACCGGGGACCGCCCGCCGGGCGCCCACCGCCAGACCCGGCCCCGCTCGGGTCCCGACTACCCCGCGATCCAGGCCGGGCGCGAGTTCACCGCGCTGCGCCGCCGGTTCCGGGCGTTCGTCTTCCCGATGAGCCTCGCCTTCTTCGCCTGGTACATGACCTACGTGCTGCTGGCCGCCTACGCGCACGACTTCATGAGCACCAAGGTGTTCGGCCAGGTCAACGTCGGCATCCTGCTCGGCATCGGCCAGTTCGCCAGCACCGCGCTGGTCACCTGGCTCTACCTGCGCTACGCCCGCCGCCACCTCGACCCGCGCGTGGCCGAGCTCCGGGCCCTCGAGGGCCTGACCGAAGGGACGCCCCGATGACAGCACCGTCGGTACCGGCCGTGCTCGCCGCGGGCACCCCCGCCAGCGACCCGATCGTCAACACCGCCGTGTTCGCCCTGTTCGTGGCGATCACGCTGTACGTCGTCTACCGGGCCAGCTCCCGGAACTCCTCGACGTCGGACTACTACGCCGCGGGCAGCGCGTTCACCGGCCGCCAGAACGGCATCGCGCTCTCGGGCGACTTCCTGTCGGCGGCGTCGTTCCTCGGCATCGCCGGCGCCATCGCGATCCACGGCTACGACGGCTTCCTCTACTCGATCGGGTTCCTCGTCGCGTGGCTGGTGGACCTGCTGCTGATCGCGGAGCTGCTGCGCAACACCGGCCGGTTCACGATGGGCGACGTCCTGAGCTTCCGGATGAAGCAGCGCCCGGTCCGCGCCGCGGCGGCGACCTCGACCCTGGTCATCTCGTTCTTCTACATGCTGGCCCAGATGGCGGGCGCCGGCGGCCTGGTGGCGCTGCTGCTCAACGTGCACTCCAAGCTCGGCCAGGCGCTGGTGATCGGCGTCGTCGGCCTGGTCATGGTGCTGTACGTGCTGGTCGGCGGGATGAAGGGCACCACGTGGGTGCAGATCATCAAGGCGACGATCCTGCTGATGTGCGGCGTGCTGCTGACGGTGTTCCTGTTCGGCAAGTTCGGCTTCGGGTTCTCGAACCTGCTGTCCTCGGCGGCCGAGAACAGCCCGCTCGGCGAGAAGCTCCTCGAGCCGGGCGGCTCCTACGGCAAGAACGGCACCACGAAGCTCGACTTCGTGTCGCTGGCGCTGGCCCTGGTGCTCGGCGCGGCGGCCCTGCCGCACGTGCTGATGCGCTTCTACACGGTGCCGAACTCGCGCGAAGCGCGGCGAAGCGTCGTCTGGGCGACGGCGTGCATGTTCGTGTTCTACCTGTGCACGCTGGTGATCGGCTTCGGCGCGGCCGCGCTGGTCGGCGCGGACGAGATCAAGGGCGCCCCGGGCGGCGAGAACTCCGCGGCGCCGCTGCTGGCGCTGCACGTCGGCGGGACGCTGCTGCTCGGCATCATCGCCGCGGTGGCGTTCGCGACGATCCTGGCCGTGGTGGCCGGGCTGACGATCACCGCGTCGGCCTCGTTCGCCCACGACGTCTACGCGAACATCTTCAAGCGCGGCAAGGCGGACCCGGCCGACGAGGTCCGGGTGGCCCGGCTGACCGCGATCGTGGTCGGCGCGCTGGCCATCGTCGGCGGCGTGCTGGCCAACGGGCAGAACATCGCGTTCCTGGTGGCGCTGGCCTTCGCCGTCGCCGCGTCGGCGAACCTGTCGACGCTGCTGTACTCGCTGTTCTGGAAGCGGTTCAACACGACCGGCACGCTCTGGGGCATCTACGGCGGCCTGATCGCCTGCCTGCTGCTGGTGGTCTTCTCCCCGGTGATGTCGGGTGCGTCGGACTCGATCATCAAGGGCGTCGACTTCGCCTGGTTCCCGCTGAAGAACCCGGGCCTGATCTCGATCCCGTTCTCGTTCCTCTGCGGGTTCGTCGGCACGCTCGTCGGCAAGCCGAAGGCGGACGCCGAGAAGCACGCCGAGATGGAGGTCCGGTCCCTCACGGGCATCGGCAGCTAGCCCCCCTGGGCGGCCTGCGTCACGCGCGCAGGCCGTCCAGGATCACCCGCAGCACCAGCTTTCCCTCTTCCGGGCTGCAGTTGCGCACGGCCATGCCGGCGCCGTGGCCCAGCCGCAGGACATCGGCGCCGGTGATGTCGGCGCGGACGAGACCGGCGGCCTGCGCGGCCTCGACCAGCGTCCCCGTCGCCCCGCGCAGCCGCTTCTGGCAGTACTGGAACGTCTCGGACCCGGAGTCGATGGACTCCTTGAGGATCGCGGCCAGCTTGTGCCGCTCGACGACCCAGGTGACCTGCTCCCCCAGCCAGGCTTCCAAGGCCTCCCACGGCGCCAGCTCGTCGTGCAGCACGAGCGCCCGATCGGCCAGCAGGCTGATCTCGTCCCGGTAAACGGTCTCGATCAGCTGCTCCCGCGTCGGGAAGTGCCGGTACAACGTGCCCGCGCCGACGCCGGCCGTCTTCGCGATGTCGTCCAGCGGGACGTCGGCGCCATGCTCGGCGAACAGCACCTTGGCCGTCGCCACGATGCGCTCGTAGTTGCGCCGTGCGTCCGCGCGCATCGGGCGCTCCGCGTCGTCCCTCGGCATCCCGGCCTCCTCGCCCTTAACCGGAGAGATTCTCCGAATTCACTTGCGCATCCGGAGACAGTCTCCATATTATCGCGTCGTACCAAGTGGAGAAACTCTCCGCTTACCTTCGTGCTCCTTGGGGGAGTATCTCTTGTCCCAGCAGACGATCCATCCTGCGGTGGAGCCTGCCCCGGCCCGCCGCGGCGGGCTGGTCCTGGCGATCATCCTCACCTGCCAGCTCATGCTCGTCCTCGACGCGACGGTGATGAACGTCGCGCTCCCGCGCATCCAGTCCGACCTGGGGTTCTCCGCCACCGGCCTGTCCTGGGTGATGACCGCCTACAGCCTGGTCTTCGGCGGCCTGCTGCTGCTCGGCGGCCGTGCGGGCGACCTGTTCGGCCGGCGGCGGATGTTCGTGGCCGGCACCGCCGTGTTCACCCTCGCCTCGCTCGCCGGCGGCCTGGCCGGGACGGCCGAGCTGCTCATCGCCGCCCGCGTCCTGCAGGGGGTCGGCGCCGCGATGGCCGGCCCGAGCACCCTGGCGCTGGTCGCGACCACGTTCACCGAGGCCAAGGCCCGGGTGCGGGCCCTGGCGCTGTTCTCGGCGATGTCCAGCGGCGGGTTCGCCATCGGCCTGATCGTCGGCGGCCTGCTCACCGAGTGGATCTCCTGGCGCGCGGCGCTGTTCATCAACGTGCCGTTCGGCCTGGCGATCGTGCTGCTCGCGCCGCGGTTCGTACCCGAGCCGGAGCGTCGGCACGCGCACCTCGACCTGCCCGGCGCGATCACCGGCACGCTCGGCGTCGGCGCGCTCGTGTTCGCCTTCACCCACGCCGCGTCCGACGGCTGGGGCGACCCGGTGACGCTCGGCTCGCTCGCCGGCGGCCTGCTCCTGCTGGCCGGGTTCGTCGCCATCGAAGCGCGGACGGCGCTGCCGCTCGTCCCGCTCCGGCTGTTCGCCGACCGCAACCGCAGCGCGGCCTACGTCAACTTCTTCCTCGGGCCGATGGCCATGATGTCGATGTTCTTCTTCCTCACCCAGTTCATGCAGGACATCCGGCACTTCGCCGCGCTGGCCACCGGGTTCGCGTTCCTGCCGATGGCGGTGCTGATCTTCACGATGAGCCGGCTCGTGCCGCGGCTGCTCCCCCGCTACGGCCCGAAGCCGCTCGCCGTCACCGGGGCGGTGCTGATGGTCGCCGGGGCCGGCTGGCTGGGGCTGCTCACGACGGACAGCGCGTACTTCCCCGCCCTGCTCGGGCCGCTGCTGCTGATGGGCCTCGGCGGCGGGCTGGGGTTCGCGCCGCTCAACGTGATCGTCATGGCCACCGTGCCCGCCGAGGACGCCGGGGCCGCGGGCGGCGTGCTGCAGACGATGCAGCAGGTCGGCGCCACGCTCGGGCTCGGCATCCTGATCACGGTGTTCGGCTCGGCCACCCGCTCGGCGGCGGCCTCCGGGGTGACCGGGGCGCAGCTCACGGTCGACGGCATGACCGCGGCGTTCGTCACGGCCGCGGCGGTGGCCGCGGGCACGGTCCTGGTGGCGCTGACCTTCCGGCGGGTTACAGCTTCTGGCCGGCCTTGACCTTGTGCGTCACCTTGCGCTCGACGAGGAACGAGACGAACGGGACGCAGCCGGCCAGCAGCACCAGCACGGTGCCCTTGATCGACCAGCGGGCCTTGATGGCCAGGTCGATGGTCAGCACCAGGTAGATCATGTACAGCACACCGTGGATCGGCGAGTACACCGCGGACGGCGTCGGGTTGCCGAAGCCGTAGCGCAGCACCATCACGAAGCACAGGCCGAGCAGGCCGACGCCGGTGACGTAGGCGGCGGTGCGGAACCGGACCAGGGGGCCGGTGAGCGGGACCGCGGTCTGCGCGGCGCCGTCGGTGCGGGTGGTCATCGGGACGTCCTCACTTTGCGGCCTCACTCTGCGGCCTGCTGGTCGCGGGCGTTCAGCTCGCGCAGGTAACGGTTGTACGCGGCCAGCTCCTCGTCCTCGTCGTCCACCGGCGTTTTCACGTCGGGACGGGGGCGGGGAGCGGGCACTTCGGCGACGGGGACGGGTTCCGGGGCGGGTTCGGCCTCGGCCTTCTCCCGCAGCCGCCGGATCCGCCAGAACATGAAGGCCGGGAACAGCCCGAACAACGGCCACTGCAGGACGTAACCGAGGTTCTGGAAGGTGCCGTTCGCCGAGGTGAACCGGTCCCACTGCCACCAGGCGAGTCCGCAGCAGATCAGCAGGCTCACCAGGCACGTCGCGACGATCGCGATCCGGCGGCCCCAGGGGGACCCCGCCGGCGGAGGGGATGCTGGCACGAGCCCCAAGCTAGCACTGGGCGCGCGGAGGAGGCCCGGCCCCCGCCCTCTCCTCGGGGGGCGTCCCCAGTCCAGTTTATCGGCTACTGCCGTCGATTCCCGGATTCGCGGGTGATCCGGCACCGGTTGTCCACATTCGGCCGGCCCTGTGGATCGTTCGCGGTCAGCCTTGCTTGCGCACCGACTGGGCGGCCTTCGCGTAGCCGTCGGCCAGGCCGAACACCTTCTGCGCGTATTCGGTCGAGTTGTTGTAGGACAGGATGCCCGCCCACCAGCCCGACGGGCTCTGCATGTCGCGGTTGCCCGCGCACAGGTAGCGGGCCGCGGCGAGGGCGGCGTCGTCGATCTGCTGCGGGTCGCCGAGGCCGTCGCCGTTGCCGTCGGAGGCCCACTTGCGCCACGTGCTGGGGATGAACTGCATCGGCCCGACCGCGCGGTCGACCCCCGCGTCGCCGTCGTAGCGGCCGCCGTCGGTGTCGCCGATGGCCTGGACGCCGGACGAGCCGTCGAGCGGGACGCCGATGATGGGCTTCGACGGACGGCCGTCCGCGCCGAGGACGGCGCCGGAGTACTGGCCGTGGTTCGACTCGATGCGGCCGATGCCGGCGAGCGTCGCCCAGGAGATCTTGCAGTTCGGCTGGCTCGCCCGCATCGCCAGCTCGGCGTTGCCGTACGCGGCCAGCGCCCGGGCCGGGACACCGCTGGCCCCGGCGACCTGGCTCGCCCACTGCGAGAGCGTCGCCGGACCGGTCGTGCTGCGGGACTGGGCCTGCTGCGGCGCGGTCTGCTGGTCGGCGCCGCCCGCGACGGCACCGCCGGCCGGGGCGACCGACCCCGGGCGGACGTCGGCCGCCTTGACCTGCAGGGCGGGGATCTCGGTGGTGGTCGGGCTCGCCTCCGGCGTCGAAGCGCGGGTGACGAGCCAGACGCCGCCGCCGGCGACCACCAGCACGATAAGAACCACGATCAGCCGGGTGACCACCGCGAAGCCCGCGGAGCGCGGTGCCGGGGCGGCGGGGGCGGGCTCGTCGACGGAGTCGATCGGGTCGTCCTCGGTCTTTCCGGTACTCGTGCGCACGAAACTCCGGTCCTCCAGCATGGTTGTCGACGAAGGGTCAACGAGCCCGCGCAGGTTAGCGTTACGCGGGTCGCCGAGATCGTCTCACCACACCGGTTCACCCGGCCGAGTGAAGCCCGTCCCGTCAGGCGGACTTCTGCTGACGCGCGAGGCGCGCCACGCACCAGGCCGGGGCGCTGCCGCGGCGCAGGTGCTGGAGGACGGTCATCGGGCCGAGACGGCGGCTGAGGTCCGACGGCGAGAGTCCCGCCGCGCGGTAGTCGAGGGCCCGCTGGTCGAGCGGGCTGATGCCGGCGTCCCACCACTCCTCGGCCTCGGCGACGCCGCCGACCATCTGCCACCAGCCCGCGGCGGCGGTGAGAAGCTCTTCGGGCACTTCCGGCAGCCTGCGGCGCATCGCGTCGAGGTAACCGGGGTCGGCCGCTTCGACCTGGGCCCAGCGGGCGGAACCCGTCCGGGCACGCTGGCCGGGAATGCCCGGCGCCTGGGCGGGAATGTCGGCTCGCCACGCGGACGCGATGCGGTCGACCTCCTGCTCCTCGGGAGTCTGCTCGCGCTCGGCGGCCCACTGCCGGATCAACGCGTCCACTCCGGGATCTCCGGTCATCCCTGCCTCCTCATAGGTCCCCGACGGACAGGTCCTGACACCTGTCCCACGCGGCTGCGCCGCACGCACCCAAGTGCACCTTGCTGAGTGGAAACTGCCTGCGTACCGGGGGTCCCGAGGGGTACGGAGAACTACCCGATCACGCAATGTGAGCACCGTAGGGCCGGGGTGGTCCCCTTCGCCAGACCCCGGCAGGCACGAATTCGCCGACCTGCGCGTTTTCAGTCGCAATCCACCCGGATGGTCGAGCGTAGAGCCCGAAATCTGGGATTCGTGACGCTGAGTGATTTACCGTCCATTGGCACGCGCTGTCACCACCGAGACCGCCCGAATGCGGTGCCGGTTCACGAGACTGGCGCAGGATCAGGAAAAAAGCGTCCGGAAAAAGGTGACGATCGCCTCCGCGCCGTCCTTCAGCCACCCGAGGACGCGGTGGACGAAGTCGGCGGACTGGGTGGGCTGCGTGATCAGGAAGAACAGCACGAGCGCGACCACCCCCACGATGAGGATCTTCTTCACGCCGCTCGACATGTGCTTCCTCCCCGGCTCGCCGTTCCCGTCCGGGAGTGGCTGGATCCCTACTCTAGGAGAGGCGTACCCGGAAGACACGCCGATCACCCCCAGGGAGCCCCCATGTCGCGGAACGTGCTGGTCGAGCGGGACGGCCCAGTGACGACGATCACCCTCGACCGCCCGGCCGCCCGCAACGCCGTCGACGGCCCCACCGCCGCCGAACTGGCCGACGCGTTCCGCGCGTTCGACGCTGACCCCGAAGCCGCGGTCGCGGTGCTGACCGGCGCGGGCGGCGCGTTCTGCGCCGGCGCCGACCTCAAGGCCATCGGCACCGGCCGGATGAACCGGACCCACCCGGACGGGGACGGCCCGATGGGCCCGACCCGGATGAGACTCGGCAAGCCGGTGATCGCGGCCGTCCACGGGCACGCCGTCGCGGGCGGGCTCGAGCTGGCGCTGTGGTGCGACCTGCGGGTCGCGGACGCCACCGCCGTGTTCGGCGTCTTCTGCCGCCGCTGGGGCGTCCCGCTGATCGACGGCGGCACGGTGCGGCTACCGCGGCTGATCGGCCAGTCGCGGGCGATGGACCTGATCCTGACCGGCCGCCCGGTCGACGCCGACGAGGCGCTGGCCATCGGCCTGGCGAACCGCCTGGTCCCCGCGGGTGAAGCGGTGTCGGCGGCGCAGGAGCTGGCGCGGCAGCTGGCCGCGTTCCCGCAGACCTGCCTGCGCGGCGACCGCGCGTCAGCCCTGGCGCAGTGGGGGCTGTCGGAGGAGGACGCTCTGGCCGCGGAGTTCGGCGCGGCGCTGGACACGGGCGTGCTGACGGCCGAGGCGGCAGACGGCGCGGCGAGGTTCAGCGGCGGCGCGGGCCGCCACGGCAGCTTCGGCTGAGCGGCACGGGGCATCACCCGTGACCGGAGAGGCATCACCCGTGATTGAGGGGGCATCACCCGTGATGGGCGGGGCATCACCCTGATGCCCCGCGGCGCACGCGTGATGCCCGCCTGATCACGCGTGATGCCCGGCGGGGCACGCGAGATGCCCGCTCTGTGACCGGGCGTGCCTCCACCGGGTGGATCCCGGTTGGCCGGGGCGGATCCGGGCGCGCGGCCGATAGGGTCGGCGGATGGACGACGACGTCAGCAGAGTCGTGCTCCGGCCGGTCGCGGAGTCCGATCTCGACCTGCTGGAGCAGCTGACCAACGACCCGGTCGCGGCGGGCGCGCACCAGTGGTTCGGCTGGCACGACCCGAACTACCTGCACCGCCGCTGGCGGGAGACCGGGATGCTGACGGCCGAGACCGGCATGCTGGTGCCCACGCTCGGCGGGCGCCTGCTGGGCCTCGTCTCGTGGCACCGCAGCCGCAGCGGGCCGACGTCGTACTGCTGGAACATCGGGCTGGTGCTGGTCCCCGAAGCGCGCGGCCACGGCCACGGCACCGAGGCCCAGCGCCTGCTCGTCGAATACCTCTTCGCGCACACGCAGCTCAACCGCGTCGAAGCGACGACCGAGGTCGACAACCGCGCCGAGCAACGGGCCCTCGAGAAAGCCGGCTTCACCCGCGAAGGAATCCTTCGCGGCTACGGCTTCCGGGACGGCCAATGGCGCGACAACGTCATCTACTCGGTCGTGCGCTCCGATCTCGCGAAGAACTAGGCGATCGCGCCGGCCTCCCGGAGTGTCCCGAGATCCGTGACGCCCAGCTCGGCCAGCACGGCTTCCGTGTCGGATCCCTTGGTGCGCGGCGCTTCCGGTGTTTCCGGCGGCGTCCGGTCGAAGCGCGGCGCCGGGGCCGGCTGGACCAGGCCGCCGATCTCGACGAACGTGCCGCGGGCCGCGTTGTGCGGGTGGCCCGCCGCCTCCTGCGGCGACAGCACCGGCGTCAGGCAGGCGTCGGTGCCGTCGGCGCGGGCGACCAGGTCGTCGCGCGTGTGCTTGCCGATCGCCTCGGCGACGATCTCCCGCAGCTTCGGCCACTGCGTCTTGTCCACGTGCAGCGGCAGCTCCGCCGGGTCGAGCCCGAGCACCTTGACCAGGTCGCCCCAGAACCGCATCTCGATCGCGCCGACGGCGACGTACTTGCCGTCCGACGTCTCGTAGGTGTCGTAGAACGGGGCGCCGCCGTCGAGCATGTTGTCGCCGCGGCCGCCACCCCAGAGCCCGGCCGCCGCCATGCCGTGGAGGCTGGTGGTGAGCAGCGCGGCGCCGTCGACCATGGACGCGTCGACGACCTGGCCCTTGCCGGACGTGTTCCGCTCGTACAGCGCCGCGAGGACGCCCATCGCGAGCAGCAGCCCGCCACCGCCGAAGTCGCCGACGAGGTTGAGCGGCGGCACCGGCCGCTCCCCCGCGCGCCCGATCGGCTCGAGCGCACCGGAGATGCCGATGTAGTTGATGTCGTGGCCGGCCGCCGTGGCGAGCGGGCCGTCCTGGCCCCAGCCGGTCATCCGGCCGTAGACCAGCCGCGGGTTGCGGGCGTGCACGACGTCCGGGCCCAGCCCGATCCGCTCGGCGACCCCCGGGCGGAAGCCCTCGATGAGGACGTCGGCGGTGTCGCACAGCTTCAGCACCAGCTCGACACCCTCGGGGGTCTTGGTGTTGATCCCGACGGTCCGGCGGCCGCGGGCCAGCGGGTCGACCGGGAGGCCGAGCACGTCCTCCCCCGGGGTCGCGCGGTCGACGCGGACCACGTCGGCGCCGAGGTCGGAGAGGATCATCGTGGCGAACGGCCCGGGCGCGAGCCCGGCCAGTTCGACCACCTTCAGGCCGCTGAGCGGACCTGCCTTCATAGCGTGGTTCCTTTCAGAGCGAACGGGAGATGATTTCCTTCATGATCTCGCTGGTACCGCCGAAGATCCGCGAGATCCGGACGTCGGCCCAGGCCCGCGCGATCGGGTACTCGGACATGTAGCCGTAGCCGCCGAAGAGCTGCACGCAGTCGTCGATCACCTTGTTGACGCGCTCGGTGGTCCACAGCTTCGCCATCGCCGCGCCCTGGACGTCGAGCTCGCCCTTGAGGTGACGTTCGATGCACTGGTCGAGGAACGCCCGCGCGACGGCGGCCTCGGTGGCGGCCTCCGCGAGCTTGAACTTGGTGTTCTGGAAGGAAAAGATCGGCCGGCCGAACGCCGTGCGCTCCTTCGTGTACTCGAGCGTGAGGTCGACCGCCGCCTCCAGCCCGGCGACCGCGGTGACGGCGATGATCAGCCGTTCCTGCGGCAGCTGCAGCATCAGCTGGATGAAGCCCTGGCCCTCGGCGTCCCCGAGGAGGTTGGCGGCGGGCACGCGGACGTCGTCGAAGAACAGCTCGGCGGTGTCCTGGCCCTTGAGGCCGACCTTGTCGAGCACGCGGCCGCGGCGGAAGCCCGGGGTGTCGGTCTCGACGGCGATCAGCGAGACGCCCTGGGCGCCCGCGTCCGGGTCGGTCTTCACCGCGACGACGACGAGGTCGGCGTGGAAACCGTTGGTGATGAAGGTCTTCGCGCCGTTGATGACGTAGTGGTCACCGTCGCGCACCGCGCGGGTCTTGATGCCCTGCAGGTCCGAGCCGGTGCCCGGCTCGGTCATCGCGATCGCGCCGACCATCTCGCCACTGGCCATCTTCGGCAGCCACTCGCGCTTCTTCTCTTCGGAGGCGTACGCGCTCAGGTAGTGCGCGACGATTCCGTTGTGGACGGTCACGCCCCACGCGCTGTCGCCGGAGCGGGCCTGCTCCTCGTAGAGCACGGCCTCGTGCGCGAACGTGCCGCCACCGCCGCCGTACTCCTCGGGGATGGACAGGCACAGCAGGCCGACCTCGCCGGCCTTGTTCCACAGCTCGCGGTCGACCTTCTTGTCCGCCGCCCACCGCTCCTGGTGCGGGACGAGCTCCTTCTGCATGAACGACCGCGAGAGTTCGCGGAGGTCTTCGAGCTCGGTCGTGCTCCAGGAGCTCTTCGGGAGTTTCAGCGGCACGGGGACCCTCCTGCAGGACGAGTGCTGGAAAACATGACGAACAGCATGTAAGTTCTCTACGGAATGTACATCCGTACCGGCCTGTAGGTAAAGCAGGGAGGCCGCGTGACCGAGACGGCGCACCGCACCCAGGCGCAGCGGCGGGAGCAGACCCGCACGGCGCTGCTCGACGCCACCATCGGCTGCCTGGTGGACCTCGGTTACGCGCGCACCACCGTGCAGGAGATCTGCGCCCGCGCCGGGGTCTCCAAGGGCGCAGTGCAGCACCACTTCACCGCGAAGGCCGAGCTGATGGCGGCCGCGGTCGAGCACCTGACGACCAAGCTGCGCCACCAGCTCGCCGCCTCGCTCGGCAAGCTGCCCAGCGGCGGCACCGGCGTCGCCGCGGCGATCGACCTGCTGTGGACGGGCTACTCCGGCACGCTCTCGACCGCCGTCACCGAGCTGTGGGTCGCCGCCCGGACCGACCCCGAGCTGCGCGCGGCGATCCGCCCGGTCGACCGCGCGCTCGGGCGCGCGACCCTCGAGCACGTCACCCAGGTCGCCGGCGAGCTCCCGCCCGAACGCGCGGAGATGCTGTTCTGGCTCACCGTGAACCTGACCCGCGGGCTGGCGCTGGACGCCGAGCTCGGCGGCGACCCGAAGCGGCGGCGCCAGCTGCTCGAGGAGTGGAAGCGGATCGCCGTCCTGCTCTACCAGGACGCCACCACTGCGCCGACCTGACCAGCGCGGCACACCAGTGTCAGTTAACCCCTTATCCCGCAGGCGGATTCGTGGTCCAATCCCCGCAAAGAGGGAGATTTGATGACCGCCAGCGCGCCGCCTCCGTACCCTCCGCAGCCGTACTCCTACGGCCCGCCACCGATGCAGCGGCCGCAGCCGCCGGCCGACCCGGGTGGCCTCTTCCGGTTGCTCGCCGGGATCTTCGGCGCCCTCGCCGCCGTCCTGGTGCTGGTCGGGTCGTTCCTGCCGCAGACGACGTTCGAGCAGATCGTCAGCGGCAAGACCGAGAGCAGCCAGACGATCAGCGCGTGGTCACGGTCCTTCGGCGTCGAGCCGAGCGCCGAAGCAGCGAAGTTCTACGAGAACACGCACGTCGCGCACTACGGCATCCCGCTGTCGGTCGCGGCGGTGATCCTGCTGGCCGGTGCGGTGCTGGCGTTCGTCGGCGCCCGGCGCACGGCGAGCCCCGGCGTGCGCTCGGGCTCGCGGACGGCGCTGCTCGTCGGCGGCGCGGGCGTGGTCGCCGCGGTGTGGATGCTCGGCATGGACGTGTCGGCGACCATGAGCTACGAGTCCGACGACAACTCGATCAAGTCGCACTACTCGACGGGGACCGGCTTCTGGCTGCTGCTCGGCGCCGGCGTCCTCGCGGTGGCGGCCCTGGCGTTCGCCCTGCTGGCCGGACGGCGGGTGAAGGCACCCGCCGGTCCGCCGCCGAACCTGCACGGCAACCCGGGATACCCGCCCCAGCAGCAGTCGCGGCCGTACCCGGTCGGGCCGCAGCAGTCCGGCGGCTACCCGGTTTCGTCGCCGTACCCGGGTCAGCAGCCCTACAGTGCCCCGCAGTCGCAGCCGTTCCCCGCGCAGGGCCCGCCGTCGCAGCCGTTCCCCGCGCAGGGTTCGCACCCGTTCCCGGCGCAGAACCCGCCGTCCCAGCCCTTCCCGGCGCAGCAGCCCGAGGGAATCTACGAGGCGACGCAGGCCCAGTCGCATCCGGACGAGCCGCCCGCGGCGCCGACGTCGTCCCCGACCGAGCCGACCTACCAGCTCCCGCCGCTCAACCCGCCCAAAACGTGAAATAGATTCACATCGAGCTGGACAGCTGACGTACCGACGGTATGCTGTACTCGTCGGTAACCCCTGCGCGTCGCCGCGCGGAACGGAGACGTCATGACCAGCACGACCCCCGCGAACCCGGTCCACGACACCGCGCTCCCGCCGACCGTCGGCGGGGTCGCGGGTGCGCCGGCCACGGCCCGGGCGGCCCAGCTCGTCGCCCGGGTGGCCGGCGGCGCGGACTCGGCCCCGATCCGGATGCACGCGCCCTTCACCGGGCAGCCGATCGCGACCCTGCCCCAGGCCACCGACGCCGACATCCGCGCGGTGTTCGCCGACGCGCGGACCGCGCAGCGGGCGTGGGCGGAGCACTCCCCCGCCGAACGCGCCCGCGTGCTGACCAAGCTGCACGACCTGGTGCTCGCCAAGCAGGACGAGGTCCTCGACCTGGTCCAGGTCGAGGCGGGCAAGGCGCGGCTCGACGCGTTCGACGAGGTCAGTGCCACGGCACTCGTCGCGGCCTACTACGGCAAGCACGCGGCGAAGATCCTCGCCCCGCGCCGCGTCGCCGGGGTCATCCCCGGCCTGACCCGCGCCGGTGAGCTGCGGCACCCGAAGGGCGTCGTCGGCGTCATCTCGCCGTGGAACTACCCCCTGGCCCTCACCGCGATGGACGTCTTCCCGGCGCTCGCGGCCGGCAACGCCGTCGTGCAGAAGCCGGACAACCAGACCGCGCTTTCGGCGCTGTGGCTGCACGAGCTCGCCGAGGAGGCCGGGCTGCCGGCCGGGACCTGGCAGATCGTGCTGGGCCGCGGCTCGAAGATCGGCACCGCGCTCGTCGAGGAGTCGGACTACCTCTGCTTCACCGGGTCCACGCCGACCGGCAAGGAGCTGGCCGGGCAGGTGGCGAAGCGGCTGACGTCGTACTCGCTCGAGCTCGGCGGCAAGAACCCGATGATCGTGCTGCCCGACGCCGACGTCGCGAAGGCCGCGACGGGCGCGGTGACCGCGTGCTTCTCCTCGGCCGGGCAGCTGTGCGTGTCGGTCGAGCGGATCTACGTCCACGAGTCGATCCGCGAGGAGTTCACCCGCGCGTTCGTCGCCCGCACCGCGGCGGTGAAGCTCGGCGGCGCGCTGGACTATCACGCCCAGATGGGGTCGCTGACGTCGGAGGACCAGCTCGCGACGGTGACCGCGCACGTCGAGGACGCCCGCGCGAAGGGCGCGTCGGTGCTCACCGGCGGCCGCGCCCGGCCCGACCTCGGCCCGCTGTTCTACGAGCCGACCGTCCTCGCGGGAGTGACGCCGGAGATGGTGCCGTTCGCGGAGGAGACGTTCGGGCCGGTCGTCTCGATCTATGGCTACACCGACGTCACCGAGGCCATCGACCGCGCCAACGACACGGCGTTCGGGCTCAACGCCAGCGTCTGGTCGCGCAACGGCCACGCGGGCTGGGAGGTCGCGGCCCGGCTCAAGGCGGGCACGGTCAACGTCAACGAGGGTTACGCGGCGACGTTCGGCAGCGTCGGCGTCCCGATGGGCGGAATGAAGGACTCGGGCGTCGGCCGCCGCAACGGCGCCGAAGGCCTGCTGAAGTACACGGAGTCCCAGTCGATCGCGCTCCAGCGCGGCCTGGCCCTCCGCCCGCCGCGGGCGATCTCGGGTTCCCTGTGGTCCCGCGGTATGACCCTGGGCCTGAAGGCCCTCCGCCGCCTCCCCCGCTGACCCGATCGGTGTGATTGAAGAGTCATCACGCGTGATTTGAGGGTCGACACGGCGCATCTGGCCGTGTCGACCCTTCAATCACGCGTGTCGACTGCTCAATCACGCGTTTTGGCCGGCGGTGGGGGCCGTGAGGAGGCCGCGGTCGTAGGCGATCGCCACCGCTTCCGCGCGGCGGCTCGCGCCGAGCTTCGCCATCACGCGGGACAGGTGGACGCTGACCGTCTTTTCGCTGATGTAGAGCTCTTCGCCGACCTGGCGGTTCGTGCGGCCCAGGGCCACGCGCTCGAGGACGTCGCGCTCGCGGTCGGTCAGCGGGTCGACGACCGCGCGGGCCGGCGCCGCCGGCTCGACGCCCGCCAGGTCCACTCGCGCGCGGTGCGCCAGGTCGCGGACGGCGTCGCGCAGCGGGATCGCGCCCAGCCGGGTCGCGACGGCGTGCGCCGACTCCAGGGCGGCCCGCGCCCCGTCGACGTCGTCGGCCAGCAGCCGGGCTTCCGCCTCGTGGCGGCGGCAGATCGCCTGCTCGTAGACCGCGCCGTAGCCGAACGCCTCGGCCGCGGCCGCCCACTTCGCCGGGTCGCCCCGGCCGGCCAGGCAGGACGCCGCCGCCTCGAGCCGGGCCAGCCAGGCCCGGCCCTCCGGCCCCAGCTCCACCGACCGCGGCTGCCCGACGACCGCGCACATCCGGCCGTGCGCCAGGAGCCGTTCCCCCACCTCGACGGCGGCGTCGACGGTCGCCTGGTCACCGCGGACCCGGGCGTCGGCGGCCCGCGCCGCGGCGGCGGTGACCCCGAGCGCGGCCACCCGGATCCCGGCCAGCAGGCCGGGTTCGATCCGCTCGAGCCAGCCGACGAGGTCCTGCGCGCGCTTCACCGCGTCCGCGTGGTCACCGCGCCAGTACGCCAGCTCGATCCCGGCATCCCCGGCGGACAGCGGGATCTGGATGTCCGCCGCCCAGTGCTGCCGGAGGCCGGCGACGAGCTTCGCGGCCTCGTCGAACCGGCCGCGGGCGACGACGAACAGCGACCAGATGGCGAGGATCCGCGCGGCGACCGCGCTCGACACCCCGCGCCCGGCCCGGCCGGCGCTCTCGTCCGGCCAATCTCCCACCAGGTAACGCAGGGTCAGCTGCCGCGCCCGCAGCTCCAGGCCGTAGACGCTCCAGCTGAGCCCGGCCTCTTCCGCCCGGGCGACACCGCGTGACGCGTGTTCGAGCGCTTCGGCGTACTCGGCCTGGTCGTCGTAGCTCAGCGCCAGGAAGTAGGTCGCGCGGTTCTCGGTGTTCAGCGCCCCGGCGTCCCGCGCCTTGCGTTCGGCCTGGCGCAAGCGTTCGCGCGCCTCGGCGGCATCGCCCGCCGAATCGGCGAGCGTGCCCAGCGTGACCAGGGCCGACGCCTCCGCGCCCGCCGCGTCGGCCGCCTGCGCGTCGGCGACCGCGGTGAGCGCGCTGTCCAGCGCCGCGTCCGGCTGGTCGAGCACCCGCAGGAACCCGGCGCGGCTGGCCAGCACCCACGCGCGGGTGCCGCTCGGTTCGGTGTCCTTGACCAGGTCCCACGCCTTGTCGATGGCCGCGACGGCCTCGTCGAGCGTGCCTTCCAGCGCCAGCAGCGCTTCCGCCAGCCGCCGCCACGTCTTGGCGGCGCGGTCGGCCGAGCCGCCAGGGGTCAGGGCCTGCGTCGCCGAGCGGGCGAACGCGGCGGCCCGCTCGGGCTCACCGGACGTGCCCGCGAAGTACGACGCCTCGTGCAGCAGCCGCAGCTCGTCGAAGCCCTCGGGCCGGTCGGCGGCCGGGACGGCGTCCCAGATGGACAGTGCCTGCTCGACGTGGCGCAGCGCCGACCCGGGCGCGCCCAGCTTCTCGGCCTCGTCCATCGCGCGCAGCAACGCCGGCAGCGCGGTGACGAGATCGCTGCTCTGCAACGAGTGGTAGGCCAGCTTCGCGTCGTGCCCGCGGCCCTGCGGCCTCGAGGAGATCCGGGCCGCGTACGCCGCGTGCGTGCGCGACCGCTCCCCCGGCAGCAGGTCGCCGTAGACCGCTTCCTGCAGCAGCGCATGCCGGAACCAGTAAGCGCCGTCCGGCATCACGACCAGCACGTGGTGCTGGACGGCCTCGCGCAGCGACTCGTCCAGCTCGAGCTCCCCCAGGGCGGAGATCTCGGCCAGGGCCGCGTGCATCACGGGTTCGTTGGCCACCGACACGACGCGCACGACGCGGCGGGTGTCCGGCGAAAGGCGCTCCAACCGGGAGAGCAGCACTTCGGCCAGGCCCGCGGGCAGGTCGTTGCACTCGGTCTTGGTGGCGAGCAGCTCCTCGGCGAAGAACGGGTTGCCCTCGGACCGGCTGACGATGTCGGCCACGACGTCGGCCGGCAGCGGCTCGTCGGCCAGCGCCTCGACGAACGTGCGGGCGTCGGCGTTGCCGAAGGCCTGCAGGTCGACGCGCTCGACGGTGGCGAGCCGGACCAGCTCCGAGAGGAGGCCGCGCAGCGGGTGGCGCCGGTGCACGTCCTCCTCCCGGTAACTGCCCACGACCAGGAGCCGTTGCGCACGCAGCCTGCTGAGCAGGAACGACAGCAGGTTGCGGGTCGAGGCGTCGGCCCAGTGCAGATCCTCCAGCAGGATCACCACCGGCCGCGACTCGGCGATCTCGGTCAGCACCCCCAGCACCGCGTCGAACAACTGCAGCTGACCGAGATCCTGCTCCGGCCGGGGACGCACCATCGTTTCCCGGTCGTTCGAGGTCATCGGGGCGTGTTCGGCCGCCCGGGGCTCCTCGAGGCCCTGGCCCTGCGGCAGCAGCCGGCCGAGCGCGGGCCGGGCCCGCACCGCGGCGGCGACCGCCGGGTCCGCCGCGACCCCCAGCGGGGCGAGCGCCTCGGCGAACGGAAGATAAGGAAGACCGCCCTCGCGGACGTCGATGCAGCGGCCGGTGAGCACCAGCGCGCCACACGCGGCGACGTGCTCGCCGAGCGCGGTCAGCAGCCGGGTCTTGCCGACGCCGGCGTCCCCCGAGAGCAGCACCGCGCCGGCTTCACCTCGTTCTGCACGGGCGAAGGCGGCGCGGAGCCGCCGCATCTCGTGGGTACGGGCGACGAGCGGGATTCCGGAGCCGAGTCGGGGCACAAGGTGCATTCTTGCTCACCCCACCGACAAGTTCCGCACGCTTATCGCCTTGGACACCATCACCGCGCCCCTACCGGGCGGTCTTGCCGACGCCCGCGGTCTCCCGCGAGGCTTCGCGGCGCTCCTGCGCCGGCACGTCGACGGTGCTCCGGGCGGCCCGCACGTGGCGGACGGCACGGCGCGCGCGGGCGGCCCAGGCGCTGCGCCCGGCCTTCCGCAGTTCCTCGGCCCGGTAGGCCGCTTCGGCCCGGACCGCGTCCAGAAGCAGATCGGAGTGCATGTCGTTCCCCTGTTCCCTGACTTCACCGGCGGGAGTTCACCGGCTGGTAGGACTCAGGTTCGTCCTGAGGGGGTGCCTCAGGCATCGGGTGATCACGTACCCCTGGCACGGAAAAGACCCCTTACTCCCATCCGAGCCCAGCTCGGCGGGGGTAAGGGGTCTTCGAAACCGCCTCAGTCGCGCTCGGGGCCGCCGGGCCGCACCGCGGCCAGCAGCCCCTGCCAACCCGATGCGGGCAGGCGGAACGCACCACCCTCGGGGTCCTTCGAGTCGCGCACCGCGGCACCGCCGGCGACGAACGCGACCTCGACGCAGTCGTTCCCGCCACCGCTGTGGCTGCTCTTGCGCCAGCGCGCACCCGAAAATTCGGCTTCCATGGTCCCCAACTCCCTTACTGTGTCCTCGGTTCCAAGTGGTGCACCGGTGCCGGCGCGGCCGCCCGTTCGGCGAACCGGCCGGCGGCCTCGGCGATCAGCTCCACCGAGTCGTCCGGTTTCAGTGCGGCCGCGCGCAGATGGTCGAACATCAGCCCGTAGCGCCGCACGTCTGTGGGTTCCTCCAGGTAGAGACCGCTGGAGGTGCTGTCGTCGACGTAGACGACGTCCGGGTCGGCCTGCTCCGGGAAGCCCATGATCAGGAAGGGGCCCTCCATCCCGGGGTGCGCGCCCGCGCCGAACGGCACCACCTGGATGGTCACGTTCGGCTTCTCGGCGACGGCGACCATGCGGTAGAGCTGCTCGGCCATCACCTCGGCGCTGTCGACCACGCGGTGCAGGACGGCCTCGTCGATCACGGCCCAGTACTCCGGCGGCGGGGTGTCGGACAGCAGCTCCTGGCGCGCCATCCGGGCCGCGACCCGGCGGCGGGTCTCGGCGTCCTCGGCGTCCGGGCGCAGCGCGCGGATCACCGCGCGCGCGTACCGCTCGGTCTGCAGCAGGCCCGGCACCAGCAGCGCCTGGAACGCCCGCAGCGAGCTCGCGTCGGCTTCGAGCCCGACGAACGTGCCGGTGAACACCTCGTTGTAGGCGTGCCACCAGCCGCGCTTGCGGGCCTCTCTGGCCAGCTGGACGAGCGCCTCCTGCTCGTCACCGGTGATCCCGTAGAGCGCCAGCATGTCCCGCGCGTCGCGCGGGGTGACCCCGACGTGGCCGGTCTCGATCCGGCTGATCTTCGACGCGGAGCACTCGAGCTTCTCGCCCACCTCGTCGATGGTGAGATCCGCGGCCTCGCGCAGCCGGCGCAGCTCACCGGCGAGCCTCCGGCGGCGAACCGTGGGGCTCTGTCCCCTGGCCATTCGGCACCTCCGGATGTCGACGGCGTCGTAGCCGTTCGCTTGCTCCCAGTATCTAACCAGGACGGTGCGGCATTAACACGGCACCGATTCCCGCCCGGTCGCGCGCGTCGCATCTGCAATTTGCAGAATGCTCTTGTATCCTCGCACTCTGCACTGCGACAGGACGCGGCACGGGCCGGGGTCGTTCGGCCATCAGGCCCTGTCCGAGCCTGTGAGCAGCGTAGACGATGGCCGCGCGGTTCGCCGTGCAGTCATTCGGAGAAGGGGTCCGGGGCCGTCCCCCGATCGGCCCCGGCCCCCTTCCCCGGCCCGAATGCCCCATTCCGATGGCGAATACGCCGACTATTTGTCGCCCGTAAGGGTGATTTTCCCGCCACCGTTCAGAGGACGCGCAGGAGTCCTTCTTGGACGACCGTGGCGATGAGCGTGCCGTCGGCGCCGAAGAAGCGGCCCGTTGCCAGCCCCCGCGCTCCGGAGGCGGTCGGTGACACGCTGTCGTAGAGGAACCATTCGTCGGCGCGGAACGGCCGGTGGAACCAGAGCGCGTGGTCGAGGCTCGCGCCGAGCACCTTGTCGGTGTCCCAGTAGACGCCGTGGCGCGCGAGCACCGAGTCCAGCAGCGTCATGTCCGAGGCGTAGGTCAGCACGCAGACGTGCAGCAGCTGCTGGTCGGGCAGCTTGCCGTCGGCGCGCATCCACACCTGGTTGCGCGCGGGGGGCTCGCCGGTCTGGCGGGTGACCCACGGCGGGTCGTTGACGTAGCGCAGGTCGATCGGGCGCGGGCGGCTGTGCGCGCCGATCGCGTACCCCTCGGCGCGTTCCATCAGCGTCGGCAGCGTCTCCGGCGCGGGCACGCCCTCGGGCATCGCCTCGGCGTGGTCGATGCCCGGCTCGTCCTTCTGGAAGGACGCCGAGAGCGAGAAGATCGCCTTGCCGTGCTGGATCGCGATGACGCGGCGCGTGGTGAACGAGCGGCCGTCCCGGATCCGGTCGACCTCGTAGACGATCGGCACGCTGGGGTCGCCGCCGCGGATGAAGTACGCGTGCAGCGAGTGGACGCGGCGCTCGTCGGGCACGGTGCGCCCGGCGGCGACCAGCGCCTGCCCGGCGACCTGGCCGCCGAACACGCGCACGGGTGAGTGCGCGGGCGACACGCCGCGGAAGATGTTCTCCTCGATCTTCTCGAGGTCGAGGAGCGCCACCAGGCGGTCCAGCACGGGCTGGCCGCCACCCGGGATCTCCAGCTCGGTGGCGGCCGTCCTGGCCATTTCAGTCATGGCCAGACCCTATTCGGTACTTGTCCCCGTCGTCCCTTACGCGTGGTCGTCTTCACCAAGGCGGTGGACGTGGATCAGGTTGGTCGACCCGACGGTCCCCGGCGGCGAGCCGGCCACGATGACGACCAGGTCGCCCTTCTGGTACTTGCCCATCTCCAGCATCGCGTGGTCGACCTGCTGGATCATCTGGTCCGTCGACTCCACCCGCGGCACGATCTGGGTGGTGGTGCCCCAGGTCATCGAGAGCTGGCTGCGGACGCAGTCCTCGGGCGTGAACGCCAGCAGCGGCAGCCGCGTGTGCAGCCGGGCCAGGCGGCGCACGGTGTCGCCGGACTGCGTGAAGGCGACCAGGGCCTTCGCGTTGAGGCGCTCGCCGATGTCGCGGGCGGCGTAGGAGATCACGCCGCGCTTGGTGCGCGGGACGTGCGTCAGCGGCGGGACGACCGGCGAGTCGGTCTCGACCGCCTCGATGATCCGGCCCATCGTCTGGACGACCTCGATGGCGTACCGGCCGACACTGGTCTCCCCGGACAGCATCAGCGCGTCGGCGCCGTCGAGCACCGCGTTCGCGACGTCGGAGGCCTCGGCGCGGGTCGGCCGGGAGTTGTTGATCATCGACTCGAGCATCTGCGTCGCGACGATGACCGGCTTCGCGTTCTCGCGGCAGATCTGGATGGCGCGCTTCTGGACCAGGGGGACCTGCTCCAGCGGCAGCTCGACGCCCAGGTCGCCGCGGGCGACCATCACCGCGTCGAAGGCCAGCACGATGGCCTCGAGGTTGTAGACCGCCTCGGGCTTCTCGATCTTCGCGACGACCGGCAGGCGTCCCTTGCCGACGCGGTCCATGACCTGGTGGACCAGGTCGATGTCGGCGGGCGAGCGGACGAAGGACAGGGCGATGAAGTCGACGCCCAGCTCGAGCGCGAACTCGAGGTCCTCGATGTCCTTCTCGGACATGGCCGGCACGGAGACGTCCATGCCGGGCAGGGAGACACCCTTGTTGTTGCTGACCGGGCCGCCTTCGGTGACCTCGCAGACCACGTCCTGGCCGTCGACCTCCTTGACCACCAGGCCGACCTTGCCGTCGTCGACCAGCAGGCGGTCACCGGGCTTGGCGTCCTTGGCCAGGCCCTTGTAGGTCGTCGAGACCCGGTCGTGGGTGCCGGCGACGTCCTCGACGGTGATCCGGACGATGTCGCCGTTCTGCCACTCGACCGGCCCGCCGGCGAACGTGCCGAGGCGGATCTTCGGGCCCTGCAGGTCGGCGAGGATGCCGACGGCCCGGCCACTCGCGGCCGCGGCGTCCCGGATCAGGTCGTAGACCTGCTTGTGGTCGCCGTGGCTGCCGTGGCTGAAGTTCATTCTCGCGACGTCCATTCCGGCGTCGACGAGAGCCCGCATCTTCTCCGGGGTGGCAGTGGCGGGGCCCAGGGTACAAACGATCTTCGCGCGTCGGCTCACGTTCGCATAGCGTAGACCCTGTCGGCGCATTCGTCTGTACCGATCCCGAAAAGTTCAGAGAAACGGTTCAGAAACTCTGGGGTCAGCGCCGCGGCAGCTCGCTGGGGCCGACCCGGTCACGGGCCCATTCGTTGAACTCGCGCAGCTGCCGCCAGGCTTTGCGCACCCGGTCGAGGGCGCCGCGCTCGTGCAGCACGTCGTCCGGCTCCCAGGCCCGCACGGCGTACACCGAGCGGTAACGCAGCAGGTCGAGGCGGGGGTGCTCGGCGTCGAAGCCGCGCGGCTTCGACTTCAGCCGGTCGCCCTTGACCTCCCAGCCGGCGCGCTCGAGCTTCGTGATGATCTTCTGGAGCGCCTCGCCGTGCAGCTCGGTGTCGACGGCCTTGCGGAACCGGGCGATCTGGTCGGAGGCGAGGAAGAAGCACCCGCCGCCGACCCGCAGGCCCTCCGGCCCGACCTCGACGTAGTAGGCGCCGCCGCCGCGGCCCTGCTCGAGCACGCCGCCGCAGTGGGTCTTGTAGGGCGTCTTGTCCTTGGCGAACCGGACGTCGCGGTAGGGGCGGAACACCTTGGGGTCGCCGAAGCCGTCACCGAACTCCGGCGCCAGCTCCGCGAGCAGCGCCTCCATCGGGGCGCGGACGTCGGACTTGTAGGTCTCGACGTGGTCGTCCCAGTAGGGCTTCGAGTTGTCTTCCACGAGACCGTCGTAGAAGTCGACGGCGTACTCGCCGAATCCGCTGAACTTCACGGTGAGGAGGGTAATCGGGGGTACCGACAGGAACTGAAACCCGGTGCGGCCGGCACGCCGCGCGCGGCCGGCCGCACCGGGAGCCCCTACTTGGCGACGGCGCTGATCAGCTCGCCGTCGGTGGTGTCGCCCGAGAGGTCCCAGACCATCGCGCCGCCGAGGCCCTGCTGCTCGGCGTAGCCGATCTTGCCGCCGATGGTCGACGGGGTGTCGTAGCTCCACCAGTTGCTGCCGCACTTCGCGTACGCGGTGCCGGCGATCGTGCCGGTCGACGGGCACGAGGTCTTGAGCACCTTGTAGTCGTCGATGCCCGGCTCGTACTTGCCCGGGGCCGGCCCGGTCGCGGTGCCGCCCGGGGCGTCCTGCGTGACGCCGGTCCAGCCGCGGCCGTAGAAGCCGATGCCCAGCAGCAGCTTGCCGGACGGGACGCCCTTGCCCTTGAGCTTCTGGATCGCGGCGTCGGAGTAGAAGCCCGGCGTCGGGATGCCGTCGTAGGACGTCAGCGGCGAGTGCGGGGCGGTCGGGCCCTGCGCGGCGAACGCGCCGAAGTAGTCGTAGGTCATCACGTTGTACCAGTCGACGTACTGGGCGGCGCCCGCGTAGTCGGCCAGGTCGATCTTGCCGCCGTCGGTGCCGTCGGCGGTGATCGCCGAGGTGACCAGCTGGGAGCCGAACCTGGCGCGCAGCGCGGACATCAGGTTCTTGTACGCGCCGGCGCCGCTGGAGTCACAGCTCAGGCCGCACGCGTTGGGGTACTCCCAGTCGATGTCGATGCCGTCGAAGACACCGGCCCAGCGCGGGTCGTTGACCAGGCTGTAGCAGGAGTCGGCGAACGCGGCGGGGTTCTGCGCGGCCTGGGTGAAGCCGCCCGACCAGGTCCAGCCGCCGAACGACCAGATCACCTTGAGGCCGGGGTGCTTGGCCTTGAGCTCCTTCAGCTGGTTGAAGCTGCCCGCGAGGGGCTGGTCCCAGGTGTCCGCGACGCCGTCGACACTGCCCGCGGCGTCGTAGGTCTTCTGGTAGTCGGCGTAGGCGTCGCCGATGGCGCAGCCGCCGTTGGTGACGTTGCCGAAGGCGTAGTTGATGTGCGTCAGCTTGCTCGCCGAGCCCGACGTCTCGATGTTCTTGACGTGGTAGTTGCGGTCGTACACCCCCCAGTCGGTGAAGTAGCCGACGACCTTGCCGACGGAAGCCTCGGCCTGCGCGGGCGCGGCGGTGGCGGCCGGAGCCGTGGCGGCGCCCGCCACCAGGCCCGCGGCGGCCGCCACGGTCAACAGCGCCGAGAAGCTCTTCCTGCGGAAACGGGACATGTCTTCTCCCTTCGGAGAATTACCGACAACCATGGGGACCACGTGGTGGAGACCACACCAACCGTAAATGGACTAGACCATCAGGTCAATGGTTCAGACCAAGCAGCCCAGTGGGGCGGCGGCACATGCCTTGACAGGAATATGCCCGGCGGCGCATATTTCCAGGGTGATGCAGACTTTCGACGTCCTCGCCGAACCCCGCCGCCGCACCATCCTCGACCTGCTCCGGGACGGCGAACGCTCCGTGGGCGAGCTCGTCGAGCAGCTCGACCTCAGCCAGCCCGCGGTGTCCAAGCATCTGCGGGTGCTGCGTGAAGCCGGGCTCGTCACGGTGCGGATCGCGGCCCAGCGCCGCTGTTACGCGCTGCGCCCGGACCCACTGGCCGAAGTGGACGCCTGGCTCGCCCCCTACCGCCGCTTCTGGGACGGCCGCCTGGATGCACTGGAACGCCGTCTCGATGAGACGGACCCCGCCTGACCGCACGACAGCCCGTACCCGCGTGTCGTCCGGTCCGGTGGCCCGGCGGGTCCTAATCAGACGGCTCGAAGGTGATGCCTGCGGCCGCCGCGCGGCGCTCGCCCCACTCGTACAGGGCCGTGAGCGCCGGGCGCAGCTCCTCCCCCACCGGCGTCAGGTGGTACTCGACGTGCGGGAGGCGGCCGTCGTGCTCCTCGCGGCGGACGATGCCGTCCGCCGCCAGCTCGCGCAGCTGCTGGGTCAGCATCTTCTCGCTCACCCCCGGCATCCGGCGGCGCAGCTCGCCGTAGCGGTGCGCGCCCTCCTTGAGGTGGGCCAGGATCACCGGCTTCCACTTGCCGCCGATGAGGTCGACCGCCAGCTCCGTCGCGCAGTGGTAGCGCTTCATCCCGTCCCCCTACGCACCGGAAAGTAAGTGGTTGCCCGGCCGGGCGGCCGCTGGTTGCCTTGCCGGGTGATCGTCGAATACCTGCGGTACACCGTGCCAGAGTCCAGGGCCGCCGACTTCGAGAAAGCCGCGTTCGGCCTCCGGGTCGAGCGCGCGGCCGGCCGCTACCTCGTGCGCGCCGAAACGCCGTTCGCGGGCATCGAGGGCTTCACGCCCGACGGCGAGCCCGAGCGGTACGAGACCACGACGCCGACGCTCTACGAGTGGGCCGGCGGTCACGAAGCGCTCGTGAAGCTGCTGACCGTCTTCTACGGCCACGTCCTCGAAGACCCGCTGCTCGAGCCGGTGTTCCGGACCATGGACGCGCACCACGCAGAGCACGTCGCGACCTGGCTCGGCGAGGTCCTCGGCGGGCCCGCCGCCTACTCCGCCGGCCACGGCGGGCACGCCCACATGATCGGCCGCCACCTCGGGCGCGCCATCACCGAGGAGCAGCGCCGCCGCTGGGTCACGCTGCTGCTCGACGCCGCCGACGAGACCGGCCTGCCCGGCGACCCCGAGTTCCGGGCCGCGTTCACCGGCTACCTCGAGTGGGGCAGCCGGCTGGCCGTCGTCTTCTCCGCGCCCGGCGCCGAGCCGAACCTGCACGAACCGGTCCCCCACTGGGACTGGCCCAGGCCACCCTGGCCGCCCGCGCCGTCCTAGCCGCATAGTGAGGGCAGTCGAAAGGAGGCTGCCCTTGATCCGGGTGGACGGTCGGACCCTGCGGTGCGCGGACGTCGTGTCGGCGGCGCGCACCGAGGGACCGCTGGGAATCGACGTCTCGATCGCCGCCCTGCGCGGTGCCGAGCACGCCTGGAAGCTCGCCGAGGACCTGAGCACCCGGCGGGTGGTCTACGGCCGGACCACCGGCGTCGGGGCCAACAAGGACGACACCGTCGCGAGCTCGAAGGAGCACGGCCTGCGCCTGCTGCGCAGCCACGCCGGCGGCAGCGGCGACCCGATGCCGCCCGGCCAGATCCGCGGGATGATGCTGATCCGGCTCAACCAGCTCCTCGCCGGGCGGTCCGGGATCAGCCCCGAGCTGATCGGCGCGCTGGCCGAGGCCGTCCGCACCGGCGCGCTGCCGCTGGTGCACCGGCTCGGTGCGATCGGCACCGGCGACCTGGCCCCGCTGGCCGAGACGGCGCTCGCGCTCACCGGCGAACGCGACTGGGTCGCCGGGCACGTCCCGGCGGTACCGGTGCACGCGGGCGACGCACTGGCCTTCATGAGCAGCAACGCCGCGACGCTCGCCGAAGCGACGCTGGCCGCGATGCGGCTGGACACGCTGACCCGGGCCAGCCACGCCATCGCCGCGCTGACGTACGTCGCGCTCGACGGCAACCCCGAGGCGTACGCGACGCCGGTGCACGAGGCGCGGCCGCACGCGGGCCAGGTCGCCTGCGCGGCGGAGATGCGGCGGCTGCTCGGCATGCACCAGACACCCAAGCCGGGGCGGCGGATCCAGGACCCGTTCGGCTTGCGGGCGTTCCCGCAGGTCCAGGGCCCGGCGCTGGACGCGATCCACTACCTGCGTGACGTGCTGGCCGTCGAGATCAACGCGAGCACCGAGAACCCGATGATCTCCACCGTGCACGGCGACGCCTACCACCACGCGCACTTCCACACCGCGTACGTCTCGACGGCGCTGGACCAGGCCCGCGCGACCGTGCACCAGGTGGCGGAGCTGTCGGTGGCGCGCCTCGGCGACCTGGTCGAGCCGGAGTTCACCGGGCTGCGGCCGTTCCTCGCGGCCGGGCCGGCGGGCAGCTCGGGCGTGATGATCCTGGAGTACGTGGCGCACGACGCGCTCACCGAGCTGCGGCAGGCGGCGCTGCCCGCGACGCTCGGCACGGCCGTCGTGTCCCGCGGCATCGAGGACCACGCGAGCTTCTCGACGCAGGCGGCCCGCGCGGCGACCGCGGCCTGCACGTCCTACCAGCAGGTGCTGGCGTGCGAGCTGGTCGCGGCGGTCCGCGCGCTGCGGATGCGGGACGCCGACCTGGTGGACCTGCCGGTGCGCGACGCCTTCGACGCGGCGTCCGAGGTCCTGGACGAGAGCACCGACGACCGCCCGCTGACCGACGACATCGCCCGCGCGATCACGGTTCTGGACACCCTCGCCCGCATTTAGCGTGAACCCGGATCGCCCCTTCTGCGAACAACAGGCGCAGATGGCCTCACGACAGGCAGGCGGTTCATGAGTTCACCAGGTGAAGCCGGGGACGACGCGGAGATCATCGCCGCGTCGCTCCGGCACCCCGAGCGGTTCGCGGCGGTCTTCGACCGGCACGCCCCGACCGTCCACCGCTACCTCGCCCGGCGGCTCGGCGGCCAGGTCGCCGACGACCTGTTGGGCGAGACGTTCCTGATCGCGTTCGGCGGCCGCGGCCGCTACGACCCGGCGTTCCGGGACGCGCGGCCGTGGCTCTACGGCATCGCCACGAACCTCGTCGGGCGGCGCCGGCGGGAGGAGGCGCGCGAGTACCGGCTGCGCGCCGCACTCGGGCCGCCCGCCGACCAGGCGTGCCACGCCGAGCAGGTCGCCGCGCAGGTGACGGCCCAGGCGATGAACGCCCGGCTCGCCACGGCACTGGCCGCCCTCTCCCCCGGCGACCGCGACGTGCTGCTGCTGATCGCCTGGGAATGCCTGGCCTACGAGGAGGTCGCGGCCGCGCTGGGCATCCCGGTCGGCACGGTCCGGTCGCGCCTGAACCGGGCCCGCAAGAAGGTCCGCGCCCAGCTGGGCCACACCACCGCCGAGGAGGTCTCGAACCATGGATGAGATGCAGCTGCTCCGCGAGTTCGCCGGACCGGCGGAACTCCCGGCGCCCGGCGACCTGGGCCCGTCGCGCGCCGACCTGCTCGCCGTGGCGAGACGACCGGCTCGCCGCCGTCGTGTGGTGTGGGGCGGGTTCGCCACAGCCGGGCTGGCCGCGGCCGTCGCCGCCGTCGTCGTGCTGACGCCGGCCGGCACCGCCGTCCCGCCGGCCCCGCGGGAGGAGTCCGATCCGGTCCGGATCCTGTACCAGGCCGCCACGCTGGCCCGCGCCCAGCCGGACGTCGAACCCCGGCCGGACCAGTTCGTCTACACCCGGACGCGCGGCGCGGACGGCCGGGAGAACGAGAGGTGGGCGTCGGTGGACGGGACCCACGACGGGTACGAGTTCCGGTTCGGCCACGGAACCGAGGTCGCCGGCTGCCGCGACGGGAAACGGGTGCAGCACGAAGGCCAGGGGCGGATCGTGACCAGCGCGTGCCAGCCGTTCCCGGCGTTCCTCCCGGACCTGCCGACGGACGCCGACGCCATGCTCGCCTACCTGCACCAGAGCACCTACGGCGAAGGCGACACCCTGCAGGATCTCGGCACCGAGGTCGTGACGCTGGCCGGCGGCTACCTGCGCCCGGCGGCGCGGGCCGCCCTCTACGAGGCGGTCGCGAAGGTGCCGGGGCTGGTGCTCCGGCCGGACGCGAAGGACGTCACCGGCCGGCCGGCCGTCGGGATCACCTGGAACGGCACGACCGAGCACGCGATCGGCAACCAGGACGAGTTCCTGTTCGATCCGGCGACCTTCGCCTACCTCGGCACCGGGACCGGCTCGGTGCTGAGCCAGGGCATCGTCGACCGGGTGCGGCAGCGGCCCTGACCCGGAAAGCCGTGAAGGCCACCTTGAGGGACTCTATGTCCCTCAAGGTGGCCTTCACGGACAACCAGGCGCGGGCTCAGCCGAAGAAGACTTCGGCCTCTTCGTAGCGCTCGGCCGGGACCGTCTTCAGCTCGGCGGTCGCTTCCGACAGCTTCACGCGGACGATGTCGGTGCCCTTCAGGGCCACCATGACGCCGAAGTCGCCGTCGGCCACCGCGTCCACGGCGTTGAGGCCGAAGCGGGTCGCGAGCACGCGGTCGTACGCGGTCGGCGTGCCGCCGCGCTGGACGTGGCCCAGCACGACCGCGCGCGACTCCTTGCCGGTGCGGCGCGCGATCTCGTCGGCCAGCCAGGTGCCGATGCCGCCGAGGCGGACGTGCCCGAAGGCGTCCTTCTCGCCGGTGAGCAGCCGCTCTTCGCCGCCCTCGGGCAGCGCGCCCTCGGCCACGACGATGATCGGCGCGAACTCCTTCTCGAAGCGGCGCTCGACCCAGGAGACGACCTGGTCGACGTTGAAGTGCCGCTCCGGCACCAGGATCACGCTCGCGCCGCCGGCCAGGCCGGAGTGCAGCGCGATCCAGCCGGCGTGCCGGCCCATGACCTCGACGACCAGCGCCCGGTGGTGCGACTCGGCGGTGGTGTGCAGCCGGTCGATCGCCTCGGTCGCGATGGAGACCGCGGTGTCGAAGCCGAACGTGTAGTCGGTGGAGCCCAGGTCGTTGTCGATCGTCTTGGGCACGCCCACGACGCCGATGCCGTCGTCGGTGAGCCGCTTCGCGACGCCGAGGGTGTCCTCGCCGCCGATCGCGATCAGCGCGTCGACGCCCTGCTCGGCGAGAACCTTCTTGATCTGGTCCACCCCGCCCTCGACCTTGTACGGGTTGGTCCGCGACGAGCGCAGGATCGTGCCGCCACGGGTGAGGATGTCTTCGACGTCGTTCAGGCCGAGCGGGCGGCTGTCGCCCGTCAGCGGGCCGTTCCAGCCGTTGCGGAAGCCGACGAAGTCCCAGCCGTGCACCTCGATGCCCTTGCGGACCACCGCGCGGATGACCGCGTTGAGACCCGGGCAGTCGCCGCCGCCGGTCAGCACACCGACACGCATGAGAATCCTCCGTTTGTGTTCGCTGGAGATGACAGTCACATTTCGCCAGGGCCAAGCGTAGCCGCTTCCGTCTGGATCGGTGCAGCCCGTACCACCTGCCGAATCGGTACACGTTCGAGGTGTGATAATTTTGCTCCGTGCAGCGTTATTACTGGTTTACGAGGCCGGCCCCGGGTGGGCACGGCGGCGTCAACCTGCGCTGACCACCACCCCGAGCCGGATGTCCTACCGGCTCGGCGAGGTCCCCCGCGGGTCGGTTTCCATGAGGAAGGAACCACCCCGCGATGACGCTCTCCGCAGGTCCGGCCACCATCGGTGACCTCGACGCCGCGCGCACCACGTCGATCAGCCCGCTCATCTCGCCGGCGATGCTGCGCGAAGACCATCCCGTCGACGCCTCCGTCGCCGAGCTCGTGCGCCACGGCCGGGCCGAAACCGTCGACATCCTCGAGGGCCGGGACGACCGGCTGCTCGTCGTGGTCGGCCCGTGCTCGGTGCACGACCCCGAAGCCGCCCTCGACTACGGCCGCCGCCTGGCGGCGAAGGCCGAAGAGCTGCGCGGCGAGCTGCACGTCGTGATGCGCGTGTACTTCGAGAAGCCGCGGACGACGCTGGGCTGGAAGGGCCTGATCAACGACCCGGACCTCGACGGCACCTTCGCCGTCAACAAGGGCCTGCGGATGGCGCGGCGGCTGCTGCTCGACGTCTCCGGCCTCGGCCTGCCGGTCGGCTGCGAGTTCCTCGACCCGATCACGCCGCAGTTCATCGCCGACATCGTCACCTGGGGCTCGATCGGCGCGCGCACCGCGGCCAGCCAGGTGCACCGGCAGCTGTGCAGCGCGCTGTCCATGCCGGTCGGGATCAAGAACTCCACCGAGGGCGACGTCCAGGTCGCGGTCGACGCGACCCGCGCGGCCGCGGCGAGCCACGTGTTCCCGGGCATCAACACCGACGGCCTGGCGGCGCTGCTCACGACGTCCGGCAACCCGGACTGCCACGTGATCCTGCGCGGCCACGCGGGCGGCCCGAACTACGACGCCGCGACGGTGACGGACACCCTGGCGCGGCTGGCGAAGTCGGGCCTGCCGGAGCGCGTGATCATCGACGCGAGCCACGGCAACAGCGGCAAGGACCACGTCCGCCAGGCCGCGGTGATCCGCGAACTGGCGACGCGGATCGGCGACGGCGAGCGCGGCATCGTCGGCCTGATGATGGAGAGCTTCCTCGAGGGCGGGCGCCAGGAGCTCGACCTGGGCCACCCGGAGAACCTGACCTACGGCCAGTCGATCACGGACGCCTGCATGTCCTGGGACGACACCGCTCCCCTGCTGGACGAGCTGGCCGCGGCCGTCCGCGCCCGCCGCTGAGCCCTTGCTTCAGCGGCGGGGGAAGTAGGACTCGATGACGTCCCAGCGGGCGCGGTTGTGCTTCGCGTCCGCCAGGGCGTCGTGCTGGTCGGTGGGGGCCGCCGGGAGCTTCGGCTTCCCGGCGTCCTCCCAGCGCTGGCGCAGGTCGCGGGTGAACCGCGGGAGCTGGCGCGGCAGCGCCGGCATCGGGCCCCAGAGCTGCGCCAGCGCGACGTGGTCGTACGCCGCGAACCAGGCCCACAGCTCGATGCCGCCCGGCGGCTTGCCGAAGAACTCCAGCAGGTCGGCGCGGATCTTCTCGCGGCCTCGCCAGGCCGGGTCGGCGGGTGAGGGCAGCTTCGGCAGGACGTTGTCGCGCACCCACGGCCCGGCGCGACCCGGGTCGAAGTCCGTGGAGACCGCGTAGAACTCGCGGCCACGCTCGTCAACGACACCGATGGACACCAGATCGATGGTCACGCCGTCTTCGATGAATTCGGTGTCGTAGAAAAAACGCACTGGTGAACAGTAGTGGGTCAGCCGACCTTGCTGTCGGGCACCCGGGCGGCGTCGCGCGCGGTGGGCTGCGCCGGCACCTTCGGCTTCGCACCGGCCGCCTCCGCGGCGAGCAGTTCCTTGGCCTTCGCCGCGTAGATGTCGACGTACTCCTGGCCGGACAGCTCCATGAGCGCGTACATGATCTCGTCGGTGATCGACCGCTCGATGAAGCGGTCGCCCGCGAGGCCCTCGTACCGCGAGAAGTCGAGCGGCTTGCCGAAACGGATCTCGAGGCGCCGCGGCCACCACATCTTGGAGCCGATCGGGTTGACCTTGTCGGTGCCGACCATCGCCACCGGGACGACGACGCCGCCGGAGTCCAGCGCGATCCGGGCGACGCCGGTCTTGCCCTTGTACAGGCGGCCGTCCGGGGAGCGGGTGCCCTCGGGGTAGATGCCGAGCAGGTGGCCGGCCTTGACCAGCCGGGTCGCGGTGTCGAGCGCGGCCTGTGCGGCGTTGCCGCCCGAGCGGTCGATCGGGAACTGGCCGACGCCGGTGAAGAACCACTTCTTGAGCAGGCCCTTGAAGCCGGGCTCGGTGAAGTACTCGGACTTGGCCGGGAAGGTCACCTTGCGCTTGACCCGCAGCGGCATGAAGAACGAGTCGGCGACCGCGAGGTGGTTGCCGGCCAGGATCGCGCCGCCGGTCTCGGGGATGTTCTCCGCGCCGGTGACCTTCGTCGGCCACAGCGTCTTGAGCAGCGGACCGATGAACACCCACTTCATGAGCCAGTACAGCACCGGTGCCTCAGTCCTCCATCGCAGCTCAACCCCTGTAACCCGCGTCGACCAGACTACGAAGCCGGACGGCATCCGCACAACGGAGACCACCCGGATACCTCCGGGCAGCGATCGATCTCACAGAGAATTACGGGTCCGGGCGGACCCCCACAACGCCCTCGACCCGTGAGAGCATGGATGGCCTACACCGCTCACACGGAAGGCGATCGCATGGGCGTGCTCGCCGGCGCGGAACCGTTCGGCCACACCGGTTCGGCCGACACCGGGTTCCTGCTCTGCCACGGCTTCACCGGTACCCCGGCCAGCATGCGGGCCTGGGGTGACCACCTCGCCGAGGCCGGGTTCACCGTGCGCTGCCCGCTGCTGCCGGGGCACGGCACCCGCTGGCCGGACCTCAACCGCACGACGTGGCAGGACTGGTACGGCGCCGTCCGCGAAGCGCTCCTGGAGCTGCTTTCGTCCTGCAAGACCGTGTTCGTCGGCGGCCTGTCGATGGGCGGCACGCTCACGCTGCGCCTCGCCGAGGAGTTCGGTGACCGGATCGCCGGGATCGTCCTGGTCAACCCGTCGGTGACGCGGCTGAAGTGGGACACCAAGCTGCTGCCGGTGCTGGGCAAGATCGTGCCGTCGGTGCCGGCGATCGCGAACGACATCAAGAAGCCGGGCGAGACCGAGCTGGCCTACCCGCGCACGCCGGTGAAGGCCGCGGCGAGCCTGGCGAAGCTGTGGGCGCTGGTGCGCGCCGACCTGCCGAAGGTGACGCAGCCGGTGCTGCTGCTGCACTCGGCGGTCGACCACGTCGTCGAGCCGGAGAACTCGCGGCTGGTGCTGGCCGGGGTTTCGAGCACCGACGTCACCGAGGTCGTGCTGGAGAACAGCTACCACGTGGCGACCCAGGACAACGACGCGGACGTGATCTTCACCCGGAGCGTCGAGTTCGCGAAGGCGCACGCCGGGCAAGCGGAGGAGACCGCATGAGCCGAGGGAAGGACGGGCCGGAGGACGTCGACGCGACGTTCGCCGAGATCGTCGCCGACCTGCGGGCCGGCGGGTTCGGGCTCCCTGAGCTGGACACCGCCGACAACACCGACAACGCCGGCGGCACCGCCGGTGCCGCGGGGCGCGGGGTGGCCGAGGAGAGCGAGTCCCGGAAGACGCCGGACCGGCCCGCCGAGCCGTCGAAGCCGCCCGCCGCGGCCGACCCGCCGGAGACGAACTGGCGCTCCGGCGGCACGACGTGGGACAGCACGATGTTCTCCGACGACCCGGCGGACGACGACGAGCACTTCGTCCCGCCGGAGCCGCCGCCGCTGCCGCGGCCGAAGATGGGCGCGTTCCTCATCCTGCTGCTGTTCCTGGCCGGGCTCTTCCTGCTGATCCTGCCCAACGTGATCGGCGTGGGCCCGACCGTGGCGACGCCGCTGGGCATCCTGGCGCTGGCGACGTCGATCGCGCTGCTGCTGCTCCGCGTCCGGCAGGGCCCGCCGCCCGGTGCCGATCCCAGCAACGGCGCCCAGGTCTGACCCGGCCTCGATGACCATCGAATTCACGCCTTCGCGGCGATCCACCGTGGGCGTGGAGTGGGAGCTGGGCCTCGTGGACCGGCGCAGCGGCGACCTGTCGTCGACCGCGGAGCGGATCCTCGACGCCGTGCGCCCGGACGGCGCGGCGGAGCACCCGAAGATCAAGCAGGAGCTGCTGCTCAACACCATCGAGATCATCACCGGCGTCTGCGACACGATCGCCGAGATCAAGGCGGACCTGAACGAGTCGCTGGACGTCGTGCACGGCGTCGCCGACCCCATCGGCGTCGAGATGTTCTCGGCCGGGACGCACCCGTTCTCCAACTGGTACCAGCAGAAGGTCACCGACAAGGAGCGTTACGCCAAGCTCATCGACCGCACCCAGTGGTGGGGGCGGCAGATGCTGATCTACGGCGTCCACGTGCACGTCGGGCTCGACCACCGCGAGAAGGTGCTGCCGGTGCTCGACGCGCTGCTCAACTACGCGCCGCACCTGCAGGCGCTCTCGGCGTCTTCGCCGTACTGGGGCGCCGAGGACACCGGGTACGCGTCGAACCGGGCGCTGATCTTCCAGCAGCTGCCGACCGCCGGGCTGCCGTTCCAGTTCCGGAAGTGGGCCGAGCTGGAGAACTACGTCGACGACATGTTCACCACCGGCGTGATCGACAGCTTTTCGGAGATCCGCTGGGACATCCGGCCCTCGCCCCAGCTGGGCACGATCGAGCTGCGGGTCTGCGACGGGCTGCCGACGCTGGAGGAGGTCGGCGCGATCGCGGCGCTGAGCCAGTGCCTGGTCGACGACTTCAGCGCCCGCCTCGACGACGGCGAGATCCTGCCGACCCTGCCGCCGTGGCACGTCCAGGAGAACAAGTGGCGCGCGGCGCGCTACGGCACCGACGCGATCGTCATCCTGGACGCGGCCGGGCGCGAGCGGCTGGTCACCGACGACGTCTGCGACCTGCTGAACCGGCTGGAGCCGGTGGCGCGGCGGCTGGACTGCGAGGCCGAGCTGCGGGACGTCGAGACGATCCTGAAGTACGGGCCGAGCTACCGGCGGCAGCGGGCGGTCGCGACGCAGCACAAGGGCAGCCTCAAAGCGGTCGTCGCGTCGCTGGTCGCGGAGATGCGCGACGGGATCCTCAAGGATTGATTTTCAAGGATTCAGCTGGTCCAGCTGGGTCCGCAGGGTGCCGGGGCCCATCGCCGACGCGCCGAGCGCTTCGACGCGGCGGCGCAGCTCGCGGTCGGCCGTCGCGACGAGCACCTTCGCCTGATCCTGCTGCCCGGCGACCTCGACGATCTTCGAGTCGCCGTCGGTGTCGGCCGGCACGACCTCGACACCCTTGACGGGCTGCACGCCGCTCGCCTTGCCCTCGACGACCAGGATCACCCGCGGCCACCAGGTCAGCGTGGGGTCGTCCGGGTCCGGCAAGCCCGCTTCGGCGAGGCGGGCCAGCTGGTCACGCAGGCGTTCGGCGGCGCCGTGGCGGTCGTGCCACCAGCCGTCCGGCCGCGAGCCGACGACGTTCGCGGCGTCGACGACCAGCACCAGCTCCTGCCCGACCCGCGGCCGCAGCGCGGGCCAGGCCGCGGCGAACCCGCTGTGCAGCCGGTAACCCGGGACGTCGTCGGGGTCCACCCAGCGCACCTCCGCACTTTCGGTGTTCGCGACCTTGGCGTCGACGTCGTCGGCCAGCGCCAGGATGGTCGTGTAGCTCCAGTCGCCATGGTCCATCACGGACGCGGAAAGCGCCCGGAACGCGTCGACGGGAATCGCGGCCTCTTCGAAGGCTTCCCGGGCGGCGGCCTCGACGGCGGTCTCCCCCGCCTCGATCGCCCCGCCGGGCAGGGCCCAGGTGCCGCCGTTGTGCACCCACCAGGCCCGGCGTTGCAGGAGCACCCCGCGCGCCGGGTCGAACAACAGCAGGCCGGCGGCACCGTAACGGCCCCAGTGCAGCCGCCCGCAGGAACACCGGACGAACACACTCGCGGACGGCTGCTGGCTCACCCCGTCCACCTTGGCACACTCTCCGGTATGACCCCGTTCGAGCAGCTCAAGCCCACGTTCTGGGACCGCGGCCCCGGCGAGCCCCTGAGCGCCAGGGAGTTCGCCCACGCCGGCCGCGAGCTGGGCGTCCGGCTGCCCCTCGAACTGGGCGAGCTGCTGGGCCTGCGCAACGGCGGCACGGTCGCCGCGCACTGCGACGCCTTCCCGACCAGCAGGCCGACGTCGTACAGCGACACCCACGTCCCCTTCGACCAGCTCCTCGGCGTGGGCGGGCGGCTGTCGCTGCTGGACTCGCCGTACCTGAGCACCGAATGGGACCTGCCGAAGCGGCTGGTGGTGCTGTCCGGCGACGGTCACACCTGGGTGGCGCTGGACTACCGCCGCTCCGCCGAGCCGTCGGTCGGGTGGTTCGACGTGGAGCTGGAGTCGGAGCTGCCGCTGGCCCCGACATTCCGGGCGTTCCTGGAAGGGCTGGTGCCGTCGGGGAGCTTCCCGGAGGAGTGACTCACACCGGGGTCTTGGCCGCCTCCACCGCCAGGGCCGCCGCACCGACGATCGCCGTGTCGTCGCCCAGGTGGGCGGTCCGGATCCGCGCCAGCGGGCGGTGCCGCGCCCCCGTGATCGCGCCCGCGTAGTGCTCTCGGGCCTCGTCCAGGAACAGCGGGGCCGACTCCGAAACGCCACCGCCGATCACGATGATCTCCGGGTCGAACACGTCCGCCACCAGCGCCAGGCCCTCGCCGAGCCACTTGGCCAGCTCCGCCATCGCCAGCTGGGCGATCGGGTCGCCGTCGCGGGCCGCGCCCGCCACGCGCCGGCCCGTCACCGAGCCCGGGTCGCCCGCGACCTGCGGGGCCAGCACCGTCGAGCGGCCCGGGTGCCGCGCGAGCAGCTCCACCGCCGTCGCCGCCAGCGCCGTCCCGCTGCAGTAGCGCTCCCAGCAGCCGTACTTGCCGCACGGGCACGCCCGGCCACCGCGGACCACCGTCAGGTGACCCAGCTCCGGCGCGACGCCGTACGCGCCGCGGTACAGCTTGCCGTCCAGCAGCAGGCCGGCGCCGATCCCGGTGCCGAGCGCCACCAGCGCGGCGATCTGCGCGCCGCGGGCCGCGCCGAACCGGTGCTCGCCCACGATCGCCGAGTTGACGTCGTGCTCCAGCAGCACCGGCAGGCCGACGCGCTTCTCGATCCGGTCGGCGACCGGCGCGCCACGCCACGCCAGGTGCGGCGCGAACATCACCGACCGGCGGTCACGCGCGACGAAGCCCGCGACGGCCAGGCCGACCCCCGCCACCTCGTGCCGGTTGCGCAGGTCCTCGATCACGCCCGCGATGGCGTCCTCGAGGGCGCCTTCCTCGGTCGGCGTCGAGACCCGGGCCGTGTCGAGCAGCGAGCCACGCTCGTCCACCACACCGGCCCGGATGCTCGTCCCGCCGACGTCCACCCCTATCGTCCGCACTCAGCTCTCCCGATCCGGCCGCCACTCGTCCCGTCTGCGGACGGTGATGTGCTGCACCCTCGCCGACGCCGTCGCATCCGCCGGTGGTCGCGGTGCGGGCCGGAACCCGGGCATGTGGACGCCCTCGTCCGGTTCCCAGCGATCCGCGAGCACCGCTCGGAGCAACGCCACGAGCTGGGCCAGCTGTTCCAGCAGCCGGGCGGCAAACTCCGGTCGCTCACCCCGCACCACGGCGACGATCGCACACAGCGGACACCACCCGCACGCCGAGGCCTCGGGTTTCGCCTGGTCAGGGTCGCCGTGCCCGGCCGCGACCACACCTTCGAGCCACGGCGCGGCCTTCTCGACGACCATCTCGACGAGCAGCCGGAGCTCCTCGGCCAGGCGCAGCCCGTCGGCGGCCTCTTCTTCGCTCACCGGCGTCCCCGGTTCCCGGCCAGGCTCACGAGCAGGCCGTCCGCGTCGGATTCCGCGCCGGTGATCCGGCACGGCCGCAGCGACTCCGGCAGGGCGATGAGCCTGCGGAAGCCGTCCACGGTGATCGCCAGGTCGTCGTCGACGCGAGCGAGGTCCACTTCGGCGTCCCGCCCCAGCGGGATCGCGACGCGCAGCGTGTAGCCCTCGGGCGCGGGCCGGACCCGCAGCAGCGGGGTGACCGGGGTGCCGTCGCCGTCCAGCGGGTCGGTGTCGCGGTAGAGCTCGGCGGCGATCTCCAGCAGCGCGGGCAGCCCGACCGGCTCGACGGCGCGGTGCTCGACGCGCGACACCTGCGCGAACCCGGCCGCCGACAGCTCGGAAAGCACCGTGTCCTGCTGGGTGCGCCGGGTGCGCAGCCACGACGCCGCGCCGCCGCGCCAGAAGCCTGGCTCGGGCATCAGCCGGTTGGCGATCAGGCCGTCGACGGCGATGCCGCGCAGGGCGAGCGAGCTGAGTGTGCGGCGCGCTTCGGCGACGACCACCCGCTCCGGGGTCAGCACGAGCCGGACCGTCGTCACCGACGGCTCGGTGAGCAGCGCGCGCAGGCCGTCCAGATGGGCGGCCAGGCGGCCCACGGACTCGGTGATGCGGCGGTCGAACACCCGGGTCAGGTAGCCGGAGACGGCCTCGGGCAGGGCGAGCAGCCGCAGCGTCTCGGCCGTCGGGCCGCAGTCGACGACGATGGTCTCCCACGGGCCGTGCTCGGCCAGCCGCCGGACCTCGCTCAGCGCGAGCAGCTCGTCGACGCCGGGCAGCACGGTCAGCTCTTCGGCGTCCAAGGTCTCCAGGCCCGCGCCGGACAGCGCCGACTGCAGCTCGGCGCGCAACCGGTGCCACGTCGTGTCGACGAGCGTCCGGGAGTCGATCTGGACGGCCGACAGCAGAGCGTCCACTTCGGACGGTTCGGCGCCGAGCGTGTGGCCGAAGGCGTCGCCGAGCGAGTGCGCCGGGTCGGTGGAGACGACGAGGGTCTTCCTGCCGCGAGCGGCCAGGGCGGCGCCGGTCGCCGCGGCCAGCGTGGTCTTCCCGACACCCCCCTTGCCGGTGAACAGCAGGATCCGCACCCGGTTACCCCTCGGCCCGCTTCTTGAGCTCCTTGAGCGCGGTGTCCATGACCATCTTCTCGGCCTTGCGCCTGAGCAGGCCGATCATCGGCAGCGCCAGCTCGACCGACAGCGTGTACGTCACGCGGGTGCGGCCGCCGAGGTCCTCGAGCGCGTACCGGCCGTTCTGGGCCTTCTGCATCTGCCCCTTGACCAGGTGCCAGCTGACGCCGAGGGCGTCGGCGTCCCAGTCGTACTCAAGCGTGTAGACGTCCTTGATCGGGCCCGCGTCGAGGGTCAGCTTGACCTGCTTGGCGCGCCCCTCGGCGTCGGTGTCCAGGACCTCGGCCTCCCGGACGGCCTTCGCCCATTCCGGGTAGGCGGGGAAGTCGGCGATCACGGCCATCACCCGGCTGGGCTCGGCGTCGACCTCGATGGACTGTGTGGACTGCTCGGCCATGGGACGAGCGTAGCCGCCGCGGTCGGTCACCAGCGCAGCACGTAGGGCTGCCCGGTCTCCTTGAAGTGACCCACGTTACGGCACTCGGTCAGCCCGACCCGGGCGCGGGCGGCCAGGGGCTGGTGCACGTGCCCGAACACCGACCAGCGCGGCCGCTGGGCCCGGATCAGCTCGAGCAGCGCCGCCGAGCCGAGCTCGCTGCGGCGCGCGACGACGTCGTAGGTCAGCTCGGGCAGCGCCGGCGGGGCGTGTGTGCAGAGCACGTCGACCTCGGTCAGCGCGGCGACGCTCGCGTCGTAGTCCGCGCGATCCCGCAGGTAGGGGCGCCAGGCGGCACCCTTGCGGCGGCGCGGGACGACACCGTCGGGCAGCAGCGCGCCGCCGACGAAGCCGAACCGCAGGCCGCCGATCTCGGCGACCTCGCCGTCCAGGACCTGGATGCCCTCGCCCGCGAACTCGGGCCACAGCGCGGGGGTGTCGACGTTGCCGGGGGTGGCGTAGGTGGGCGCGGTCATCGCCGCGAACAGCGTCGCGTACTGCTCGCGGATGGCCTCGTCGACGGCCGCGGCCGGGTCGTCGAGGCTCGCCCAGAGCGTCCGCGAGTAGGCAACGGTTTCGTCACGGGTGCCCTCGCGGCGCAGCCGGGCGAACTCGCCGACCTTCTCGGCACCGAAGAGGGCGCCCATGATGCCCTTCTCGTGCTCGCGGTAGTCGACGAAGTCGAGCAGGTCACCGAGCACGACGAGGGCGTCGGCTCCGTCCCCGGCCCGCTTCAGCGCGTCCGCGTTGCCGTGCACGTCCGAGACGACGTGTACCCGCACCCCTGGTCCCCTTACTCGTCACCGCGCGGAGGAACTCCGGGCTCGCGCCCGTCCTCCAGGATCTCCTTGAGCCCGAGTGCGATCGCCTTCGCCGCGCGGGCCCGCCGGTCGAACTCCCGGCGCAGGTCACGCGGCGCCAGCGCCCGGGGCGTCCCGGCCGCGTCGGCGGGGGTCGCCCGCAGGAAGTAGTGCAGCAGGGTGCCGTCGAGCACCGGCTCGAGCCAGACCTCCATGGTACCGACGAGCGCTCCACGCACGGTCCAGCGCAGGCCCTTTTCGCCCCGGTCGGTGTAGACCTCGAGGACGAGGTCCGGCCAGTAGCGGGTCCAGGACCTCGGATCGGCGAAGACCGCGGCCACGGTGGCGGGCGGGACGACGAGGAACGTCTCGTCGACGACGTCGAGAGCAGGTGGCGCCTGGTTCACGGAGCGAAGAATGTCACGCCCTCGCCGTGCGGCGCCGGTCAGCATGGTCTTAAGGTGCTCCTCACGCTAAGTTGACTGGCGGGTAACAGCGGTGTCGCCTGCCGCAAGCGTTGAACACGGAGGTCCAGTTGCGCGAATACAGCGCTCCCGCCGGGAAGCCGGTGGCCGACGACGAAAACATGGCCGATGTCGTCTGGGCGAACGCGGAGCGGTTCTCCGACGTGGTCAGCTTCCGCCGTCAGGTCGACGGCAGCTGGCTGGACGTGACGGCCAAGGAGTTCGCCGGCGAGGTGCTCGCCGTCGCCAAGGGCATGGCCCAGGCCGGGATCGGCCGCGGTGACCGCGTCGCGATCATGTCGAAGACGCGGTACGAGTGGACGCTGATCGACTTCGCGATCTGGGCGGCCGGCGCGGTGACCGTCCCGATCTACGACACGTCGTCCCCGGAACAGGTGTTCTGGATCCTCTCGGACTCGGCCGCCAAGGGCGTCTTCGTCGAGACGAACGCGCACGCCGGCGCCGTCGACGAGATCCGCGACCGGCTGACGGTTCTGGACCACACCTGGCAGATCGAGGGTGACTCCCCCGCCGTCGAGGAGCTGTCCGCGCTCGGCGCGTCGCTGTCCGACGACGAGCTGCACGAGCGCCGCCGCGAGGTCGTCGCGGACGAGCTCGCCACGATCGTCTACACCTCGGGCACCACCGGGCGCCCCAAGGGCGTCGAGCTGACCCACCGGAACCTGCTCGCCGAGATCCGCGCCGACATCGAGGCGTTCCCGCAGCTGATGGAGCAGGGCAACTCGCTGCTGTGCTTCCTGCCGCTGGCGCACGTGCTGGCCCGCGCGATCGCCGTGACGGCGCTCACCGCCCGGGTCACCCTCGGGCACACCCCGGACGTCAAGAACCTGGTCCCCGACCTGGGCACCTTCCGGCCGACGTTCGTGGTCGCCGTGCCGCGGGTGTTCGAGAAGGTCTACAACTCGGCCAAGCAGAAGGCCCACGGCGACGGCAAGGGCAAGATCTTCGACGCCGCCGAGGCCGTCGCGGTCGCCTACAGCGAGGCCCAGGACAAGGGCGGCGCCGGGCTCGGCCTGAAGGCCAAGCACCTGGTGTTCGACAAGCTCGTCTACGGCAAGCTGCGCGCGGCCCTCGGCGGCCGCTGCGTGGCGGCGGTCTCGGGCGGCGCCCCGCTGGGCGCGCGGCTGGCGCACTTCTTCCGCGGCATCGGCGTCCCGGTGTTCGAGGGGTACGGCCTGACCGAGACGTCGGCGGCGGCGAACGTCAACACGCAGTCGGCGTTCCGCGTCGGCACGGTCGGCAAGCCGGTCAACGGCACGTCCGTCCGCATCGCCGACGACGGCGAGGTCCTGCTCAAGGGCGACGTCGTGTTCCGCGCGTACTACAACAACCCGCAGGCCACGGCCGAGTCCCTCACCGACGGCTGGTTCCACACCGGCGACCTCGGCGAGCTGGACTCCGACGGCTTCCTCAAGATCACCGGCCGCAAGAAGGAGATCATCGTGACGGCGGGCGGCAAGAACGTCGCCCCGTCCGGCCTCGAGGACACCATCAAGGCGGCCCCGCTGGTCAGCCAGGCGATGGTGGTCGGCGACCAGCGCCCGTTCATCGCGGCGCTGGTGACGGTGGACGAGGAGTACTTCCCGTCCTGGAAGTCCCAGCACGGCAAGCCCGAGGGCGCTTCGGTCGCGGACCTTTCCACGGATGCCGACCTGCTGGCGGAGATCCAGGCGGCGGTCGACGAGGCCAACAAGACGGTCTCGAAGGCCGAGGCGATCAAGAAGTTCACGGTGCTGGCCAACGACTTCACCGAACAGGGCGGCGAGATCACGCCGAGCCTGAAGCTGAAGCGCAACGTGGTGACGAAGAACTACGCCACCGACATCGAGGCCCTGTACAAGAAGTAGCCGCGGGTCACCGCTGGGCCGCGATGTGATCGCGGTACCAGCGGTAACTCGCCCTCGGCGTGCGGCGCTGCGTCGTGTAGTCGACGTGCACCAGGCCGAACCGGTGCTTGTAACCGTGGGCCCACTCGAAGTTGTCCAGCAGCGACCACGCGAAGTAGCCGCGCAGGTCGACCCCCGCGGCGAGCGCGTCCTGGACCGCCGCGAGGTGGTCGTTCAGGAAGCTGATGCGCTCGTAGTCGGCGAAGTCGCTGCGGTCGGGGTAGACGCAGCCGTTCTCCGTGACGTACACCGGCGGCAGGTCCGGGTAGGCGTTGTGCAGCCCGACCAGGGCTTCGGTCAGGCCCTCCGGCTCGACCGGCCAGCCCATGCCGGTGCGCGGGACGTCCGGCAGGCGGGTCGTGTCCACCCCGATGTCGGCGGCCGTCCGCCGGGCCGGGTCCGGCTCGCGCGGGGGCGCGTCCGCGACGTGCAGCCGGTAGTAGTAGTTGACGCCCAGGTAGTCGAGCGGCACGCCGATCGTCTCCAGGTCGCCGTCGTGGCGGAACGAGAAGTCGGACGCCGCGCCGAACATCGCCGTGAGGCCCGGGGCGTAGCGGCCGCCGAAGAGCGGGTCGGTGAACTGCCGCCGCAGCAACGTGTCCTGACGCGCGGCCGCCGCCTTGTCGGCCGCCGAATCGGTCACCGGCACCGCCGGGGACTGGTTGAGCACCACGCCGAACCGGTGCCCGGGCGCGGCCTGCCCGCGCATCGCCTGGACCGCCAGGCCGTGGCCGAGCAGCAGGTGGTGGGCCGCGGCGAGCGCGCCGTGGCCTTCCTTCGCGCCGGGCGCGTGCCGGCCTTCGCCGTAGCCCGCGACCGCGCACGGGTACGGCTCGTTCAGCGTCGTCCAGTGGTCGACGAGGTCGCCGAGTTCGACGTGGACCAGGGCGGCGTAGTCGGCGAACCGGTGGGCCGTGTCGCGTGAGCGCCAGCCGCCTTCGTCCTCCAGGGCCTGCGGGAGGTCCCAGTGGTAGAGCGTCAGGAACGGCTCGATCTCCTTCTCCCGCAACCCTTCCACCAGCCGCCGGTAGAAGTCGAGGCCCCGTCGTTCGACGCGGCCGCGGCCCGCGGGCTGCACCCGCGGCCACGACACCGAGAACCGGTAGGCGTCCACGCCGAGCCCGGTGAGCAGCGCGAGGTCCTGCGGCCAGCGGTGGTAGTGCTCGGCCGCGGGCTCGCCGGTGTCGCCGCCGGCGACCGTGCCCGGCACCGCGGCGAAGGTGTCCCAAATGGACGGTCCACGGCCGTCCTCGGTGGTGGCGCCCTCGATCTGGAACGCCGAAGTGGCGACGCCCCAGCGGAAGCCGGGCGGGAAACTGGAAGTCACGATCGCTCCGGGGAGAGTCAGCCCTTGAGCGCGCCCTGCATGATGCCACCGACGATCTGGCGGCCGAACAGCAGGAACACGACGAGGACGGGGATGGTGCCGAGGGTGGCGGCGGTGAGCACGAGCGTGTAGTCGGTGGTGTAACCACTGGCCAGTGTGGACAGTGCGGTCTGGACGGTCGGGTTCTCCGGCACCAGCACCACCAGCGGCCAGAAGAAGTCGTTCCACGCCTGCATGAACGTGAACAGCCCGAGCACCGCCGCGGCCGGGCGCGCCGCGGGCAGCGCAACGTGCCAGAACAGCCGCAGCGAGCCGCAGCCGTCCATCCGCCCGGCCTCCAGCAGCTCCAGCGGCAGCGCCCGCTCGAAGTACTGGCGCATGAAGAACACGCCGAACGCGGTGACCAGGCCGGGCACGATGACCGCCTGCAGCTGCCCGGCCCAGCCGAAGTCGGCCATCATGATGTAGAGCGGCACGACCCCCAGCTCGGTCGGGATCGCCTGGGTGGCGACCACGAGCAGCAGCAGCACGGTGCGGCCGCGGAAGCGCATCTTGGCGAAGGCGAACCCGGCGAGCGTCGAGAACAGCACCACCGAGAGCGTGATGGTGCCCGAGACGATCAGCGAGTTCGCCAGCGCCAGCCCGAAGTTCGTCTCGTCGAAGACGCGGGCGATGTTCTCGAACAGGTGCCCGCCCGGCACCAGCACCGGCGGCACGCTGCCCACCGCGTCCGGCGTCTGCGACGAGACGACGAACGACCAGTAGACCGGGAACGCCGAGCCGGCCAGGATCGCGATCAGCGCGGCGTAGGTCCACGGGCTGGTGACCCGCTGGGTGAACCGCCGCGTCCGGCTGGGCGGCCGGGCCGCGGCGGGGGCCGCGGTCGAGGTCAGCACGGTGGACATGTCCGCTCCTCAATCGGTCTGGATGCGCCGGGTCACCAGGTAGGCCACGCCCGCCACCAGCATCGTGGCGATCGCCAGCAGCAGCGCCACCGCGGAGCTGTAGCCGAAGTCGTACTTGGTGAAACCCTGTTCGTAGAGGTAGAGCGCGGCGGTCTGGAACTGCCGGTCGGACCCGCCGGTCGCGGCCGCGGTGCCCGGGTTGAACAGCAGCGGCTCGGCGAGCAGCCGCATGTTCCCGGTCGTCGCGATCACCGTGGAGAAGATGATCTGCGGCCGCAGCAGCGGCACGGTGATCCGCCAGAACTGCTGGTGCCCCTTGGCGCCGTCGAGCGTCGCGGCCTCGTACAAACTCGACGGGATCGCCTGCATCGAGGCCAGGAAGATCAGCGCGTGGTAGCCGGTCCAGCGCCAGATCACCATCGACGCGATCGCGGCGTGCGAGCTGGCCGTCCCGGCCTGCCAGTCGACGTGCCCGGCGCCGAACCAGCTCAGCACCCAGTTCACCAGCCCGAAGTCCCGACCGAACAGCTGGGCGAAGATGATCGTGACCGCCGCCACCGAGGTGATGTTCGGCAGGATCATGCCGGTCCGGAACAGCGTCCGGCCGCGCAGCCTGCGGTTGAGCAGGTGCGCGATGCCGAGCGCGAACAGGATCTGCGGGATCGTGGTCAGCAGCCACAGGCTGACCGTGTTCCCCATCGCGTTCCAGAAGTACGGGTCGTGGAACAGCAGCTGCTCGTAGTTGCCGAACCCGATGAACTTCGCGCCCTCGGCGTCGAGCAGGTTGCGCTTCTGCAGCGACACGAAAGCCGTGTAGAGCAGCGGGAACAACCCGAAGACACCGAAGATCAGGAAGTACGGGCTGATGAAGCCGAACGGCGAGAGCTTGACGTCCCAGTTCGCCCGCCGATCGGCGAAGCTCAGCCCTTTTTTCGAAGCCGTCAGTGGTGCAGCCATCAGCTCTGGAGCTTCGAGACGTCACCGACCAGCTGCTGCCAGGCCGCCGCACCGTCCTGCTTGCCCTGCTCGACGCGCTGCATCGCGTTGCCGAACTCGGTCTGCACGTCGCCGGCCTTCGGGCCCTGGTACTGCGGGTTCAGCTTCTTCGCCGCGTCCGTGAAGAGCTTGCCGACGGGCGCGTTGTTGAAGAACGGGTTGGTGTAGCCGGTGATCTTCGGGTCGGTGTAGAGCGACGGCGTCGAGGGCAGCAGGCCCTGGCTGGTGAACACCTTCGCCTGCTGCTCGGGCGCGGTCAGCCAGGCGGCGAGGTCGGCGGCCTCGGCGGTGTGCTTGCCCTGCTTCGGCACGGTCAGGTACGAGCCGCCCCAGTTCCCGCCGCCGCCCGGCACGCTCGCGACGTCCCACTTGCCGGCGGTGTCCGGCGCCTGGTCCTTGATCTTGGTCATCATCCAGGCCGGGCAGGTGACGGTGGCGAACTGGCCCTGGGTGAAGCCGGTGTTCCAGGTCGGCGTGCTGTAGAGCAGCCCGGCGCTCAGGTTCGCCTTGACGGCGTCCACGACCTGGTCCCAGCCGGTGCGCAGCGCGGGGTTGCTGTCGACGACGAGCTTGTCGCTCGTGTCGTAGTAGCCGGTCGGGGCCTGGCCGAAGATCGCGTTGAGCACGGTCGGGCCGCCGTCCATCCACTTGACACCGTTGGGCGCCTTGGCCTGGAACCGCTTGCCCGCGTCGAAGAACGCCTGCCAGGTCGGCCAGAGCGCCGAGACGGCGTCACGGTCGGCGGGCAGGCCGGCGGCCTGGAGCAGGTCGCGGCGGTAACAGATGGCCAGGCCGCCGACGTCGGTGCCGTAGCCGATCTGCTGGCCGCCCTTGGCCAGGGACGCGTTCCACTTCCAGCCGAGCCAGCGGTCCTTGAGCTTGTCGCCGCCGACGGTGTTGAGGTCGACGAACTTGTCCGGCGTCGCCTTGAACTGGGCGACGTAGCCGGTGTCGATGGCCTCGATGTCCGCGGCGCCACCCCCGGTGGCCAGGTGCGCGGCCAGGTTCTTGTGGTGGTCGGAGTAGGCGGCGGTGCGCTCGGTGATCTCGATGTTCGGGTGCGCGGCCTGGTACTCCTTGATCAGGTCGGTGTACCCGAAGTTGCCGAACAGCCCCAGGCTGAGCTTGATCTTGCCGCCGCTCCCGCCGTCGCCGCCGCTGCAGGCGCTCAGGGCGGTGACGGCGGCCAGGATGGCCGCCAGGACCATGCTGGTTCTCGTGTTCGGGCGCATGAGATCTCCGTTGTTCTGCTGAAGCGCGCGGAAACACCGCGGCCGCCGGGAGCGTGTCTCCGGGAGCCGGGCGAGAATGTGGGCTCTATGAGAGCGCTCCCAGTACGCTGCCGTCAAGTAACGAAAAGATAACGCAGTCCCGAACTTTTCGATGTGGCGGCCGGTGTGCTACTCATGTAACCGGTTACAGCCGAAGGAGCCAGCATGGTCACCGCCCGCGAAATCGCCCAGCTCTGCGGCGTCTCCGTCGCCACCGTTTCCCGGGTCTTCAACCAGCCGGCGTCGGTCAGCGGGCCGACCCGCGAACGCGTCGAGCGCGTCGCCCGCGAGCTCGACTTCTCCCCCAACGAGTCGGCCCGCGCGTTGTCGCGCAAGCAGTCGGCGATGATCGGGCTGGTCTGGGACACCGACCACCGGCGGCCGGGCTGGCGCCACCCGTTCCTCCAGGACCTGTTGCTGGGCTTGAAATCCGCGCTCAGCTCCCACGGTTACCACCTGCTGCTGCTCGCCACGAGCGACGACGCGCGCAGCCGCACCCCGGGCGTCTCCCTGGCCGATCCGGTCGGTTACGTCAGCATGACGCGCCGGCACCACCTCGCCGGGCTGGTGCTGATCGACAGCGGTTCGGACGCGGAGGCGTTCACCGCGTTCGCCCGCTCCGGCCTGCCGTGCGTGGCGCTGGACGTCGCGATCTCCGGCCCGAAAGCGACGTACGTGACGTCGGACAACGTCCGCGGCGCCGCGGACGCCGTCGCGCACCTGGCCGGGCTCGGGCACCGCCGGATCGCGACGCTGACCGGGCCGCGCGACAACACCCCGGCGGCCGAACGCACCCGCGGCTACCGTGACGGCCTGGCCGCGGCCGGCCTCGAGGCCCGCGACGACTACGTGGTGTCCGGCGACTTCTACCGCGAAAGCGGCTTTGTCGGCATGCGCCGGTTGCTGGCCCGGAAGGTTCCCCCGACGGCGGTCTTCGCGGCGAGCGACGAGATGGCGGTGGGCGCCCTGCTCGCCGCCCGCGCGACCGGCCTGCGCGTACCGGACGACCTCGCGGTGGTCGGCTTCGACGACATCGAGGTGGCGTCCCTTGTGGACCCCGCGCTGACGACGATCGCCCAGGACAAACCGGGTTTCGGCACGGCGGCGGCGGAGGCGCTGCTGAAGATGATCGAGACGGACGCAGCTCCGGAACCGGTGCTGCTGCCGACCCGGTTGGTGGTCAGGGACTCCTGCGGCGCTTGAAGCCGTATTCGGCGAAGATCTCGCCGAGGACGCGCCACTCCCGGTTGGCCTGCGCGCAGGCGACGAGGGTTTTCCAGAGGGCCCAGCCGCGTCCACGCGCCCAGGTCGCGTCGTCAAGGGACAGCCGCTCGCGGAACACCTGCCGTCCTTCGGCGGTCAGGAGCGTCCAGGCGATGGCCACGTCACAGGCCGGATCACCGGCGCCGCAGGTCCCGAAGTCGATGACCGCGGCCAGGTTCCCCTTGTCGAGCAGAAGGTTCCCCGCGGCGACGTCGCCGTGGAACCAGCGCTCCACCCCGTCCCAGCTGGCGTCCAATGCGGACTCCCAGATCTCGCGCGCCAGATCGACGTCGACCTGGCCGTCCAGCTTCGCGAGCGCGCGCCGGGCCGACTCGTCGTAGGTGCGCAGAGTGCCGCCACGGAACCAGTTGTGCTTGCCCGGCCGAGGTGCGCCGTCGATGTCGACGCTCCGCAGCGCCGCCAGGAACCCGGCGAGGCCGGCGGCGAACCGGACGGGATCGGCGATCCGGTCCGCGTTCGCGGGCTCGCCGTCGAGCCAGGGGTGGACCGACCACGGGAACGGATAATCCGCGCCGGGGCGGCCTTCCGCCAGTGGGACGGGAATGGGCAGCGGCAGCTGAGGCGCGAGTACCGGAAGCCATTGCTGTTCCTTGCCGACCGCCAGGGCGTACTCGGCCGCGCTGGGCAGCCGTGCCGACATCCGGTCGCCGAGGTGGAAGGTCCAGTTGTCCCAGCCACCGTGCGACACGGGCCGGACCGGAAGCCCGGCCCACTGCGGGAACTGATCAGCAACGAGCCGCCGTACCTGCTCCGCGTCGACGGTCACGCGCCGGGGCGCGGGACCGAGACTCGGCGTGGTGCTCATCCGCCGATCTTCGCGTCCCAGTCGATGTGGTGCGAATACAGCCAGTCACGATCTTCGCCCACGTCCTGGCCCGCGCTCGCCGCCACCAGCTTCTCCACTCGCTCGCGCCGCAGGCCCTCGTACGCGGCGAACGCCGACACCGGGTCCGGCAGGTCCCGCAGGCACTTGGCCAGGACCACGCTGTCCTCCAGGGCCATCGACGCGCCCTGGCCCGCGGCCGGGGACGCGGCGTGCGCGGCGTCGCCGACCAGCACCATCTCCGGCGTCGACCACAAGCGCGTCTCCGGGACGTCGTAGGAGTGGCCGCCGAAGACCTCGTCGCCCGTGGCCGCGATGATGTCCGCGCAGGGCAACGGTTCCCCGGCGAACGCCGCGTGCGCGAACTCGCGCCAGCCGGCCGGGGTGACCGCCGCGATCTCGGCGCGGGGCCGCTCCTCGTCCGGGATGCGGGCGAACCAGAACGTCGCGCCATCCGGGTCCGTCGTGAAGCCGAAGGCCGCCTTGCTACCGCGGACCATCCGGTAGATCCCCGGCGCCGAAGGCAGCCCGGGCGCGCGCGTGTAGCCGTAGACGACGGTCAGCCCGGTGTAGCGTGGCTCGCTGGCCGCCGGGTCGATCAGGCGCCGCACCACCGAGTGCAGGCCGTCCGCGCCGATGAGGACGTCACCCGCTTCGGTGGTGCCGTCGGCGAACTCCGCCGTGACGCCGCCGGGGCCGGCCGTGGCGCCGGTCAGCCGCCGCCCGCGGTCGAGGGTGACACCCCGGCGCGCGGCTTCGTCCTGCAGGACGCGGTAGAGCGTCGCGCGGGTCAGCGTGCGCGGGCCGTCGAGACCTTCGGTGTCGAACTCCCGCCGTCCGACGGTTTCCCCCGTCGGGACGACGAGCTCGACACCGTACGCCGCGAACGACGCGCCGATCACCGGGCCGTCGGCGCCGATGGCGTGCAGGGCGTCCATGCCGTTGTGCATGATCGTGAGGAACGCGCCGATGTCTTCCCCGCCGGAAGCGTAGGCCTCGAACACGACCGGATCGTGTCCCGCCAGCTTCAGCGCCATCGCCGTGACCGTGCCGGAAATCCCGCCACCCGCGACCAGTACCCGCACTCCGCGCCCCCTCATGAACTCCGCATGCCGCCGTGCACGACGTTACCGTGACGGCGGCACGCGGCGCTCACTCCTTGGCACCACTGGTGGCGATGTCGCCGTTGAGGCCGCGGGGGTAGAAGCCGCCGGAGGACACCTTGTCCGGGTTCAGGTAGGCGATGTTGAGCACGCGGTCGGCGGAGCGGCCGAACGCGATGCCGTTGGCGTCCGCCGGGACGAGGTTCGCCATGCCGTCCTTGAGCACGCCCTCGTCGTCGTCGGCCTTGCCGTCGAGGCTGTCGCGGGCGTCGGAGATCTTGGTGGTGACGTCACCGAGGCCGCGTTCGAACAGCTGCCCGCGCACGATCCCGGCGTGGTAGGCCTCGACCGCGAGGATGCCGGCCGCCGCGTCGAGGAACGTCTTGTTGTTGACCAGCGGGGCCGCGCCCTTGTACGCCGAGACGCCGACGTCCTCGAAGAGGAAGGCGGCGAGCAGGAAGTTGTTCTCGCTCGCGAACGGGTCGAACGTCTGCTGCATGTTGATGACCCCGGCCGCCTGCATGGCGGCGGTGAAGCTGTACTGGAAGTCGATCTCGGGCTGCGCGACAGCGGCCTTGTCCAGCGCCTTGCGCAGGAAGGTGACGTGGGCGACCTCGTCACCCGCGATCTCCTGCACGATCTGCTTGGTGTGCTCGCTCTTGAACTTCACCGCGTGGCCGCCGGAGACCTTGCCGAGGTTGCCGATGCCGTTGACGTACTTGTCGTTCAGCCCGTAACCGTTGACGGCGAACAGGTAGAGGTTCGCCTCCAGGTACTCCAGGTTGAGCGCGAAGTTCAGCACGGCGGCGTCGCTGGCCGCCTCCTTCGCGGGGTCGCCGCCCTGCTCCGGGTACTGCGAAGTAGCGCCGGCCGAGCCGAGGCCCAAGGACAGCGCAGTTCCGAGCGCGCCGGCGCCCGCGACGCCGAGCCCCGCCGCTCCCGCAGCCTTGAGGAAGCGGCGGCGGTCGGTCGCGTTCTCCGCGCTGCGCTCGATCAGCTGCTGTGTGTAGCGTTTTCCGAACACCGGGGGACGTCCTCTCGTGACGAGTTCGTCCACCTCACCCACCGGTCATACGTACCCGGACGGCCCCCGGCTCGGTCAAAACGGGAAAAAGTTCTTCCCGGTTTTATTTTCGCAGGTCAGGGGCGCAGGTCAGGCGCTCTGCTGCGCGGCGGCGAGCCGGACGCAGACGGCCAGGGCGCGGACGGCCTCTTCGACGTCGGCGAGCTCCGGGAAGGTCGGCGCGATGCGGATGACGGCGTCGGCCGGGTCGTCACCGTGCGGGTGGGTGGCCCCGGCGGGGGTCAGCGCGACCCCGGCCTCCTTGGCCAGCCGCACGACCTCCTTCGCGGTGCCCTCCGGCACGGTCAGCGACACGAAGTAACCCCCGGTCGGCTTGGTCCAGGACGCGAGGTCGGAGAGCTCCTCGGTGAGGATGCGGTCGACGGCCGCGAACTTCGGGCCGATGATCTCGGCGTGCTTGCGCATGTGCGCGCGGACGCCGTCCTCGTCCTTGAGGAACAGGGCGTGACGCAGCTGGTTGACCTTGTCGGAGCCGATGGTGCGCTTGCCGATCAGGCCGGTCCACCAGGCAAGGTTGGCCTCGGACGCGCCGAAGAAGCCGACGCCGCCACCGGCGTAGGTGATCTTCGAGGTGGAGCCGAAGACGAACGGGCGGTCGGCGTTGCCCGCCTCGGCGCTCAGCGCGAGGACGTCGGCCAGCGCCGGCTCGTCGGCGGTCAGGTGGTGCACGGCGTAGGCGTTGTCCCAGAAGATCCGGAAGTCCGGCGCCGCGGTGGTCATCGAGGCGAGCCGCTTGACGACGTCGTCACTGAACGTGACGCCGGTCGGGTTGCTGTACTTCGGCACGCACCAGATGCCCTTGATGCCGGCGTCCTCGGCGACGAGGCGCTCGACGACGTCCATGTCGGGGCCCTCGTCGGTCATCGGGACCGGGATCAGCTCGATGCCGAAGCGCTCGGTGAGCGCGAAGTGGCGGTCGTACCCCGGCACGGGTGCGAGGAAGGCGACGCGCGGCTCGTCGGCCCAGCGGCGCTCGGCGCCGGGGACCTTGCTGAGCAGGGCGTGGACGACGGCGTCGTGCATCAGCTCGAGGCTGGAGTTGCCCGCGGCGAGCAGTTGCTCGGCCGGCACCTGCAGCGCGCCGGCGAAGATGCGCCGAAGCTCCGGCAGGCCCTTCAGGCCGCCGTAGTTGCGGACGTCGGTGCCGTCCTCGGCCTTGAAGGTGCCGTCGCCGGGAAGGGCGAGGAGCGCGTTCGCGAGGTCGAGCTGCTGGGGAGACGGCTTGCCACGGGTGATGTCGAGGGAGAGGCCGCGGTCGACGAGGGCCGCGTAGTCGGCGCGGGCCGTGTCGACGTCGACGGAAGCAGTGGTCATGGCGTCAACGCTAAACCCGGCGTCGATACCATTTCGGGGCGGGTCCTGGCTAGGGTGGTTGGTGTGCATCTAGTCGTCCACGCCGACCAGCGCCAGTTCTCGGTCCGCGATTCCCGCACACGCCTGGACGGCAGCGGCTGGACAGCCCTGGCGGTAGATCACCGAATCGGCGCGGAGCCGGGTGGTTTCGCGATCGCGACGGCACGCTCGGACCTGGTGGAGTCGTCGGTGACGCTGCTCCCTTCCCCGCCGCCTTTGGTAGCCGAGGCCGAGCACGTGGTGGAAGCGGATCTTCCGGTTCCGAGCGGGAAAATCGTCATTTCCGGGCCCGCGGACTACCCGTCGCAGGAAAAGTTCTTCTCGGTGCTGCCGGGTTTGTATCGAGCGCGGGTTTCGTATGTCCCGGCGGGGCCGCCCGCGACGGAGTGGAACGAGCACGAGTTCGGGGAGCATTTTCGGTATCTGGTGGAGCTGTGGCCGGTGGCATCGGAGTCCGAGGTGGAGGTCCTCCGCCAGGGCGCGGCGGTCTGGGACGGTTAGGCGGGGTTGGTCAGCCGGGATGTTGCCGACCTTGGCTCTTTTCGGAGCGGGGCAGGGATCGCCGGTGACTCGTCGATGCGGTTGAGTTCGGCAGCGCCCGGGATGTCGCGAACCGTCGAGGCGGGCAGGCCGCGGCTTCGGGCCGACCGGGTTGGTGCCACCATCGCAGGCCATCGCCGATGACCGATCGATACGTTGAGTCGGCAGCCCACCGAGGACCTCGCGCAGGCAGGCCGCCGATCCGGACCGGCCGGGGTGGTGCCGCCATCGGCATGGACCAGCGATCGCCAGTGACCTACCGATACGCGAGAGCCGTTGAATCGGCAGCGCACGAAGATGTCGCGCACCGTTGCGGCGGGCAAGCCGCCTATCTGGGCCAGCCGGGTCGAGGCCGCCATCGCAGGCCAACGGCGTGGACCAGCGGGCGATCGCCGGAGACCTAACAGACGCGAGAGCCGATTGAGTCGGCAGCCCACCGAAGAACCTCGCCCACCGTCGAGGCGGGCAGGCCGCCTATCTGAGCCCGGCCGGATCGGTGTTGCCATCGCAGGCCAACGGCGCGGATCAATAAACGGCGCAGCGATCACCGGTGACCGACCGATACGCGGAAGCCGGTTGAATCGGCAGCCCACCGAAGACCTCGCCCACCGCCGAGGCGGGCACGCCGCCGACCTGGGCCAGCCGGGTCAGGGCCGCCGTCGCAAGCCAACGGCGCGGATCAACGAGCGATCGCCGGAGACCTACCGATACGCGAGAGCCGTTGAATCGGCAGCGCACGAAGATGTCGCGCACCGTTGCGGCGGGCAAGCCGCCTATCTGGGCCAGCCGGGTCGAGGCCGCCATCGCAGGCCAACGGCGTGGACCAGCGGGCGATCGCCGGAGACCTAACAGACGCGAGAGCCGATTGAGTCGGCAGCCCACCGAAGAACCTCGCCCACCGTTGCGGCGGGCAAGCCGCCGACCTGGGTCAGCCAGGTCGAGGCCGCCATCGCAAGCCAACGGCGCGGAACAGCGAGCGGTGCGGCGACCAATCGATGCGCGAGAGCCGGTTGAGTCGCCAGGGCACGAGGACCGGCCGGGTTGGTGCCGCCGATCGGCGTGGATCAGCTGGCGGCGCAACGTTTGCTGGTGAACTATCGATGCGCGAAGGCGGTTGAGTCGGCAGGGCACGAGGGCTGGCAGGGTCGTTGCGGCTGCTTGATCTGCTGTGCTCGGCGGTTAAGCGGGACGGTCAGTGGGGCGAAGAATCTGGGCGTGGGTAGGGGCCCGGGGCCGGTGGCCACGGGCCTTCCCTGTGCTCTGGTCATGCCGCGAACGGCAGCGGTTGATGGAGGTTGTTGCGCCTGGGTTTTCGGTGTTTGTCCAGGAACGCTGGTGGCCGGAATTCGGGTAGGCCGTCGGTAGCGATGTGGACTTCCCAGCCTGAGCGGTGCAGTAGTCGGTGGTGGTGGGCGCATAGCAGGACCAGGTTGTTCAGGTTTGTGGGGCCGCCCTCGGACCAGTGGCGGATGTGGTGACCTTGGCAGTGCCGGGGTGGGCGGTGGCAGCCGGGGAATGCACAGCCGCGGTCGCGTAGGAACAGGGCTCGGCGCAAGCCCGCGGAGATCAGGCGGCGTAGGCGGCCCAGGTTCAGGGGTTCGCTCTTTTCGCCTAGGACTGCCGGGATGAGCATGCTGTCGCAGGCGTGGACCCGGGCTTCGGCTGCGGTCATGGTGCCTGTGTCGCCGAGGGTGGCTTGGCCGACTCCGGACTTCAGGTCCGTAAGGGAGACCGCGACCATTACGTGGGCGCGTTCACCGGCCTGCATTGGCAGGTCTGGGGAGTTCAGCGCGAGGTCGACGGCGTCGGAGAAGGCGTCGCCGTAGCGTTCCTGCGGGGAACGGAAGTCGGGGCCGTCGTCTGCGGCGCGACGCTCCGCCAGCGAGTCGAGTAAGGCGCTGGCGCGCGTGCCGGTCTCGTCGTCGAACCGACCGTTCAGCTCCCAGACCCCGGTTCTCTTGCGGCGCAACGAGAGTTCACGGCTCGGCGTCGAAGGTTCGGTGGAGTCGGGTTCGGCGCCGTCGGGATCGAGGTGCGCCACGATCCGCGCACCTAGCGCCGCAACCTCCTTGTGCCCGGCCGAAGAGGCGAAGGACAGCAGGGTCCCCTCGGCGTCATCGCGGTGCTCGGGCGCGAGCTGCGCCAGAACCTCGACGATGGTGTCGACCATGGGGTTGCTCAACGAGCCAGCTGCAGCCAAAGCCCCGGTGGCCGGAGCGACGGCGGGCACTGGGCTGCCGTCGAGAGCACGGCCCCCATTAAGAGCCCGCGCCCGTTTCACTACACGTTCGGCAGCCGACTTGGGAACATCAGCTAGGTGCTCGAACAATCGCGCGACAGAACGATAACCGTACAGTTCCATCACACCACGAGACTCGATCTCCACCAACAGAGAACCAATTTCAGCCTCAGCAGACCGCACAACAGCAAGCAGCGAGCCAACGCGGTCAGCCAGAGCTGCCGCGTCCGCTTGCCACACCGCTTCGACGTCCACACAACAAGATTACCGCCAAACGAACACACGTTCATCACACGAAAGGATGATCCGGCAGAGACACCGCTGCGTGGGGAATCGGCGCTGCCGACCACACGGAAAAGCGCCCACAAGGAGCGCCGATTTCCCACGCCTCGGCGAAGCCGCATCTTGAAAGACGAGAACCCTAAAGAGCAGTAAGAGCAGAAACCTTCCAACGACCATCAACCCGCTGAGCAGTAACCGAAAGCTGAGCAACTGAGGACGAAGGCGCTCCCCCACCAGCCGTAACAGTCTGCTGGTCCAGAAACAAGAGAACCGAAGCCGAATCCCCCACCAAAGACCGAACCCCGACAGCCCGAACCGTAGTAGTACGAACCAGCTTCCCAGCCGTAGCCCGAGAGCGAGCCGAAGCGAACTGGGCCTGATACTGACGAACCGCATCCCCGATCAAGTACGACGACGCAGCGCGCTCCGTACGAGCCAGATTCGTGTAGTCGTAGGAGAAAACGGCCTTCACAGCCTCGCTCACATCAGCGGAAACCGAAGCAGTCGCCGCAGTGTCCACCAAGGCCGCGTTGTCGGACGAAGACAGCGAAGCCGTCTCGATGCCGAACCAGACAGCACAGCCCAGGGCCACCACAACCACCACAGCCAGGATCCGGTTCATGAGCCCGCCGCCTGGACGCCCGCGACCTTCCACCCGGAGTCCGACCGCAAGACGTCCACCGTCAGACGGCTCATACGCGGGGTGACGGCGCCGCCACCTGTCGAGACCCGGACGTCCAGCACCGCCAAGAGACGAGCCGAGCCCGCGGAGACGTCGATCTCCGTGACCGCCGCCTCCACCAGGGACGCCGTCGAGACCGTCTTAGCCGTAGAAGCGCGGTCGATCTGCAGCTGGCGGTCGCCGGTCAGGTCCTTGCCGTACTGGCCCGTCGTCGCTGAGATCCAGCGGTCGACGTCGGCGCCCGCGTTGCGGTAGTCGATCGTGTTCAGTGTGACCAGCTCCGGCCCGGCCGCAGCGATCACCGCGTCACGCGCGCGGCCGCGCGCCAGCGAGTCGTCGGACGCCGCGTGCCACCAGGACCAGCCGGCGAACGCGGCCACGAGCACAGCAACCAAGGCCAGGATCTTCACGAAACGCCCAGCAGCTTCCCGAGTCCGCCCGACGGCCCGGTCAGCAGGCTCAGCATCCCCGGCAGCTGCGCCTGCGCGGGAGCCGAGACCTGCTGCTGCGGCGCGGCCGGGATCGCGGGCGGCTTCCCCGCGTACGGCGCGTTCTGCGAGCCGCGCACCCCGGTCGGGCTGCCCGGCGGCTCCGCGCAGTAGGCGTTCATGTTCACCGGCGCCTCGGACGTGTCGTTCGCCGGACGTTCCTTGGTGCCTTCGTAGCCCTTCGTGCACGACGCCGGGTCGAAGAAGTTGAGCACGACGCCCAGGTGACCCGTGCCGTCCGGGGACGTCGACGGTGAGAACGCCGAGATGATCGGGTACGCGACCAGCAGCTCCTCGATCGCGTCCTTGCGCGACGACGTGATCTGCGCGGTCGTCAGCAGGTTCGCGAACAGCACACCGAGGTCGGGACCGGACGCCGCGAGCACGTCGCTGATCTGCCGGCTCAGCTGCGGCGCCTGCGCGATCACCCGGCGCAGATCCGGATCCGACGCCTTGAGCTGCCCCGCGATCGTCTTCAAACCCGAAGCGAAGTCCGTGATGTTCGCGGCCTGCCGCTGCTGTGTGTCCAGCACGATCCGCGAGTTGGCCAGCAACCCCTGCGTCTGCGGGACGTACTGCGCGGCCACCGCAGTCAGCGAACCCGTACTGTCCAGCAGCTGCTGCAGTTCGGGCCCCGCACCGGCGAAGGCGTCGTAAGTCTCGTCGACGACCGTGCGCAACGAGTCCGGGTGAACGCTCGCGACCAGGTCGTCGAGGTGGGTCAGGACGGTGTCCGGTGACGGCGGCAGCGACGTCTTGTCCGGCGTGATCACCGAACCGTCCTGCAGGTACGGGCCGCCGTCGTGCTGGGGGAGCAGGTCGACGAACTGCTCCCCCACCGCCGACCGGTTCGCCACCTGCGCGTGCGCGTCGGCCGGGATGTCCGGCCCGCCGGAGTCGATGTCGAGCGCGACGTCGACGCCGTGGTCGGTGAGCGTCATCCCGGTGACGCGCCCGACCGTGACCCCGCGGTAGGCGACCTCGGAGTTGACGAAGATCCCGCCGGAGTCGGTGAGCTGCGCGGTGACGACGTACCCGCGGCTGCCGAAGAGCCGGTCCAGCCCGGCGTACTTGCCGCCCGCGTAGACGACCGAAACCACGGCGATGACGACGAAGACGACCAGCTGGATGCGGGTCCTGCGCGTGATCACTTGCCACCCCCGATCAGGCCCAGCAGGCCGCCCAGCAGCCCGGTGCCGCCGACCTGACCGGTCGACTGCCCGAGGTCCGGCAGCGGCAACGGCGGTGCGGCCGGAGGCGCCCCGCCGATGGTGTTGGGCAGGGCGATCGGCGGCTGCGACGAGTTCGTGAAGTTCTGGATCAGCGTGTCCAGGTCGAGGTTCACGTTCGCGTCGACGTTCGCGTAGTCACCCTTGATGACGTTGCCGGCGTAGTCGGGGAACGGGTAGGTGAGCAGGATCTGCAGCGCGTTCGGCAGGTCCTGCCCCGCCTCCCCGAGCTTGGTCAACGTCGGCTGCAGCGCCTTGAGGTTCGCGACCAGCTGGTCGCGGCTCTTGTTCACGGTGTCGGTCGCGACGCCCGAAAGCGAGTTGAGCGCGTTCAGCATGCCGACGAGCTGGTCGCGCTGGTCGGTGACGACCTTCAGGCCCGGCGCGAGGTTGTCGAGCGCGTTCGACAGGTTCTGCGTCTGCCCGGTCAACGTCGCCGACAGCTTCCCGAGGCCGTCGATCGCGCGCAGGATCTCGGTCTTGTGCCCGTCGAGCTGCGTGGCCAGTTCGTCCACATGGGACAGCAGCGCGCGGATCTCCGGCTCGTTGCCCGACAGCGCGTCGTTCAGCTCGTGGCTGATCTTCTGGATCTGCTCGACGCCGCCGCCGTTGAGCAGCAGGGAAAGCGCGCCGAGCACCTCCTCGACCTCGGGGTTGCGGTTGGTGCGCCCGAGCGGGATCTGCGCGCCGTCGGCCAGCTTGCCGCTCGCCGGCTCGGCGGTGGGCACGCTCAGCTCGACGAACTTCTCGCCCAGAAGGGAAGACTGCTTCAGCTCGGCGTGGGAGTTCGCGGGCAGCCCGATGTCGCCGTTGACGGTCATCGCGACGAGCGCGGACCGCGTGTCCGGCGTCAGGGTGATCTTGTCGACCCGCCCGACCGCGACGTCGTTGACCTTGACGCTCGATTGCGGCACCAGGTCCAGGACGTCGGTGAAGAGCGCGGTGACGTGGTACGGGTGGTCGCCGACGTCGGCGCCGCCCGGCAGCGGCGTGCCGTAGAGGCCGTTGAAGCCGCCGTCGCTGCAGGCCGCCAGCACGAGCACCCCGGCGAGCACGCCCGCGAGCCGCTTCACTTGGCACCGCCCGAAAGCTGTTCCATCACGTCGACCAGCGGGAGCGGCAACGGCGGGAGTTCGCCGTTCTGCAACGAGTTCAGCACCTGCGGGATCGTCGGCAGCTTCAGCGCGCCGTCGAGGATCGGCGCGAGCTGCTTGCAGATGCTGCCCAGGGTGTCCGGGATCGGCTTGGGCGTGCCCGCGCTGATCAGCCGGCACACGGTGAGGATCGGCGGGTTGGTCAGCTCGTTGAGGTTGTCGCGCACGGCGATGGTGCCCGACGCCGCGTCGTAGGAGTTGATGAAGTTGGTGGCGCCGGTCGGCGCGATGTCGAGCACTTCGGCCAGCGACGCCCGCTGATCGACGAGCACTTTCGACAGTGACGCCAGCTTGTCCACATTGGACTCCAGCGCCGCCTTGTTGTCGTTGACGAACTGCTGGACGTCGCCGAGCGCGCCCCCGAGCGACTGCAGGGCGGCCCCGACGTCCGAGGAGTCCTCGGCGAGGAACTGGCTGACGTCGGAGACCCGGCCGTAGAACTCGTTGAGCTGCTGGTCGCTCTGGGCCAGCGCCCCGGTGAAGGAATTCAAGTTCTGGACGGTCGAGAACAGGTCGTCCTTCGAGCCGTCCAGCGTCTTGGCGAGGTCGGCGAGCTGCCCGACCGTCGAATTCAGCGAAGCACCGTTGCCCTGCAACGCCTTCGCCGCCGTGTCCAGGACGCCCGAGAGCGCGCCGTCCTTGTTCGCGCCGTTCGGGCCGAGTGCCGTGGACAGCTTGTCCAGGCTCGAGTACAGGTCGTCCAGCTCGACCGGCGTCGCCGTGTGGTCGCGCGGCAGCACCGTGCCGGTGGACAGGACCGGGCCGCTGTCGTAGGCCGGGGTGAGCTGGACGTAGCGGTCGCTGACCAGGCTCGGCGCGACGACGACCGCGCCGACGTCGGCGGGCAGCTGCACCTCGTCGACCTGCATGTCGACGCGCACCGCGTCACCCTGCGGCGTCACGTCGGTGACCTGCCCGACCGGCACGCCGAGCACCCGCACCGACGAACCCGCGTAGAGCCCGACGGTCTTGCCGAAGTACGCCGACAGCTTCGTGCCGCTCGATTCGCGGAACACCAGCCACAGGCCGGCGGTGAGGATCAGCGCGACCACGCAGGCGAAGGCGAGCCACGTCGCCAGGCTGCGGCCGCGGTACGTCCGGATCGTCATCGGCCACCCACCCCCTGGTTCGGCGCCGCGATCGGCGGGGTGCAGCCTTCGGGGTTGATGGACAGGCCGCCCACGGTGATCGTCGGCGGCAGCAGCCCGCACAGGTAGCCCTCGAACCAGCGGCCGTTGCCGGTCGCGTTGGCGCCGACCCGGGCGAACGGCGCCATCAGCTGCAGGCTCTTGTCGAGGTTGCCCTGGTTGCGCTGCAGGATGTCGGTCACCTTCCCGAGCTTGTCCAGCGTCGGCTTCAGCTGCGCGCGGTTGTCCGCGACGAGCCCGCTCAGCTGCTGCGAAAGCTGCTGGGTACCGGTGAGCAGGGCGTGGATCGCGGTCTTGCGGTTCTGCAGCTCGGTGAGCAGCAGGTTGCCGTCGCTGATCACGCGTTGCAGCTGGGCGTTGCGGTCGGACAGCGTCTTCGACACCTGGCTGGTGTTGGCCAGCAGCGTGTGCAGGTCGGCGTCGCGAGAGGACACGGTCTTGGCCAGCGACGACAGGCCGTTCAGTGTGTCCTTCAGGTACTGCGGGCTGTCCTTGAGGCTGTCGGACAACGCGTTGAAGCTGTCGGCCAGCTGTTTGGTGTCGATGTCGCCGACCGTGGTGGACAGCTGCTCGAAGGCGTCCTGCAGCTGGAACGGCGTGCGCGTGCGGGCCTGCGGGATCGTCGTGTTCGGCTCCTGGGTGCCGTCACCCTTGGTGTCGAGGGCCAGGTACTTCTCCCCCAGCAGCGTCTTGATCTCGATGGACGCCGTCGTCGCGTCGCCGACTCGGACGTCCTTCACGCGGAACTTGACCAGCACCTGCTTGCCGGCCAGCGCGACCGACGACACGGTGCCGACCTTGACGCCGGCGACCTCGACCTCGTTGTCCGCGGCCAGGCCCGCCGACTCGCCGAAGTAGGCCGAGTACGTCGTGCCGTTGCCGAAGAACGGGAGCTGGTCGGAGAAGTACGTCGTGGCCGTGACGAGCACGATCAGCACGAGGGTCACCGCGCCGACCGCGGCCTGGTTGCGATCCTTCAGCCGTTTCACGGACCACACCTCTCCGCGCGTTGCGTGCCCGGGATCGGGATGATCGGCAGCGTGATGTCGAGCGAGGAAATGCCGATGGTGCCGGTGATCCCGCACAGGTAGTAGTTGAACCAGCTGCCGTAGCTCAGGGTCCGGGTGAACTTCTGCAGGTTGCCCGGCAGCACCTCGAGCAGGTGGTTGACCAGCTCACCGGAGTCGCCGAGGTTCTGCGACAGCGTGCCGAGCTTCGCGACGTCGTCCTTCAGGGCCGGGCGCGCGTCGGCGAGCAGGCCGGTGGTCGAGACGGCGAGGTCGCCGAGGGCGCTCACCGCGTCGCCGATCGGCTTGCGCTGCTCGGCCAGGCCGGACACGAGCTTCTGCGTCTGCTCGATGAGGTCGCCGAGCTGCGGGCCGTGCTGGTTGACCGTGCCGAGCACGGTGTTGAGGTTGGCGATCACCTGGCCGATCACCTGGTCCTTGCTCGCGATCGTCGTGGTGAGCGACGCCGTGTGCTGCAGGAGGCTGGTGATCGTGCCGCCCTCGCCCTGGAAGACGCTGATGATCTCGCCCGAGAGCTGGTTGACGTCCTTCGGGCTGAGCGCCTTGAACAGCGGCTTGAACCCGTTGAACAGCACGGTCAGGTTGAGCGCGGGTTTGGTGCGCTCGGGCGGGATCGTGCCGCCGTCCGGCAGGGACTTGTCGCCCGGGACGTCGGTGCCGAGCGCGAGGTAGCGCTGGCCGACGAGGTTCCGGTACTTGATCGTCGCGGTCACCGACTCCGGCAGCCGGTAGGTGTGCTCGACGTCGAACCGCACCTCGGCGAGGTTCTGCTCGCCCTCCGCGACGTCGATCGTGTCGACCTGGCCGACCTTGACCCCGGCGATGCGGACGTCGTCACCTTCCTTGAGCCCGGACGCGTCGGTGAACTTCGCCAGGTATCCCGACGTCACGCCGAAGTTGGTGTTCGCGATCGTGGCCGCGAGGACACCGGTGAACAGGACCGTGACGACGGCGAACACCAGCAGCTTCACCAGCGACGGGACAAAACTCCTCACTTGAGCTCCACCTCCGCTCCGCGGTAGAGCGGCCCGACGAGCAGGCCCGCCCAGCCGGGCACCTGGTCGGGCAGCGTGCCCAGTGCCGGGGACGCGAGCAGGCTGATCAGGTCCGTCTCGTCCTGCGAGCCGACGATGCCGCCGGTCCCGCCGACCGCGCCGCCGCCCGCCGTGATCGGGCCGGGCAGGCTGCCGCCCGGGGACTTCGGCGGCGCGGGCTTGCTGGACCCGTCCTTGATCGCGCCGTCCGGCGGGTACTGCGGCCAGACGCCCGGTTTCGGCACCTGCGGGTAACACCGCGGGCCGCGCTTGTCGTCGTACTTCGGCTCGTCGACGCCGGGCAGGTACTTGCCGCGGCTGGCGCTGAACTCGATGGTGACCCGGCTGACCTCGGGGTGCGCGGTGCCCTTGCCGAAGGCCAGCTCGGCCGGGGCGACCTCACCGGCGAGCTGGTTGAACAGGCACGGGTACTCGGGCGCGTACTTCGCCAGGACGTCCAGTGTCGGCTGGACGGCCGTGGTGAGCCGGATCAGGTTGTCCTTGTTGACCAGCAGGAAGTTCGTGAGGTCCACGGACGCCGCGGTGACGGTGGCGTAGAGGTCGCTCAGCCGGGTGCGCTGGTCGACGATCGTGCGGCTCGTGGTCGTCAAGTCGGACAGCGCCTGCAGCAGGTCCGGCGCGGCCTTGTTGTAGGTGTCGGAGACGTTCGCGATCCCGGTGATGTCGGCCTTGATGTCCGGCAGCGACGGGTTGAGCTTGCCGAGGTAGTCCGACAGCTGCGAAAGGGTCTGGCCGAGCTGCTTGCCGCGGCCGTCGAGCGCGGTCGACACGGCGGTGAGCGTGCTCGACAGCTTCTCCGGCTGGACGGCCTGCAGCAGCGGCATCACGTCGTCGAGGACCTTCTGCAGCTCGATCGCGCTGCTGCTGCGGTCCTGCGGGATGACGTCGCCGGCCTCGATCGCGCCGTCGGAACGCGCGGGCAGCTGCAGCGAGACGTACCGCTCGCCGAACAGGGTCTTCGGCAGCAGCCGCGCGGAGACGTTCTTGGGGATGACGGACGTCTTGTCCGGGTCCAGGGCCAGCTCCAGCTCGGCGTGGTCGCCCTTCGCCAGCACTGAACGGACCTCACCGACGACCATGCCGCGGACCTTGACGTCGCCGCCCGTGCGCAGCTGGCTGCCGACGTGGTCGGTCTCGAGCTTCACGAGCGTCACCGCCGTGAACGCCTTGTTGTAGACGGCGAGGGTGAAGGCGATGAACAAGGCGGCCACGAGCAGGAAGGCGAGCCCCAGCACCTGGTACCGGAGCCGCTGCCAGAGTGCCTTCCTCATCCCGAGATCCTCACCGTGGTGTTGGCGCCCCAGATCGCGAGGGACAGGAAGAAGTCCAGGACCGAGATCAGCACGATCGACGTCCGCACCGCGCGGCCCACGGCCACGCCGACGCCGGCCGGGCCGCCGCTCGCGGTGTAGCCGTAATAGCAGTGGGACAGGATCACGAGCACGCTGAACACGATCACCTTCCCGAACGACCAGAGCACGTCGCCGGGTGGCAGGAAGAGCGTGAAGTAGTGGTCGTAGGTGCCAGCGGACTGGCCGTAGAGCCAGATGGTGATCTGCCGGGACGCGAGGTAGCTCGACAGCAGGCCGACCGCGTAGAGCGGGATCACCGCGGCGACCCCGGCGAGCACGCGGGTCGTCACCAGGTACGGCATGCTCGGCACGGCCATGACTTCCAGCGCGTCGATCTCCTCGGAGATCCGCATCGCGCCGAGCTGGGCGGTGAAACCGCAGCCGACCGTCGCGCTCAGGGCGAGCCCGGCCGAGAGCGGCGCGACCTCGCGGGTGTTGAAGTAGGCGGAGATGAACCCGGTGAGCGCGGCCGTGCCGAGCTGGTTGAGCGCGGAATAGCCCTGGAGGCCGACGATCAGGCCGGTGAACAGCGTCATCCCGATCATCACGCCGAGGGTGCCGCCGATGACGGCGAGACCGCCGGTGCCGAAGCAGACTTCGGTGAGCAGCCGCAGCGTTTCCCGGCTGTAGCGGCGGATCGTGCGCGGTGACCAGGCGAGCGCCTGCGCGGCGAACGCGAGCAGCTTGCCCAGGCCTTCGAGGCTCTGGCCGGGACGCGCGATGTACTCGAGCGTCCGGTCGCGTTCGATCGGTTCCGCCGTCATCACATGGCCTTCGGCGGGACGATCCGCAGGTAGATCGCGGTGAGCACGACGTTGATGAGGAACAGCAGCAGGAACGTGATGACGACGGCCTGGTTGACGGCGTCGCCGACCCCCTTCGGCCCGGGCGGCGGGTTCAGGCCGCGGAACGCCGCGACGACACCGGCGACGAAGCCGTACAGCAGGGCCTTGATCTCGCTGATCCAGAGGTCCGGGACCTGGGCGAGGGCGTTGAAGCTGGCCAGGTAGGCGCCGGGCGTGCCGCCCTGCAGGACGACGTTGAAGAAGTAGCCGCCGAGCACGCCGACGACGCTGACCAAGCCGTTCAGCAGCACCGAAACCACCATGGCGGCCAGCACCCGCGGCACGATCAAGCGCTGGATCGGGTTGACGCCCAGTACTTCCATGGCGTCGATCTCTTCGCGGATCTTGCGCGCCCCGATGTCCGCGCAGACAGCACTGCCGCCGGCGCCCGCGACGAGCAGGGCGGTGATCAGCGGGCTGGCCTGCTGCACGATGGCCAGCGCGCTGGCCGCGCCGGTGAAGGACTGGGCGCCGATCTGCGCGGTCAGCGAGCCGAGCTGCAGCGCGATCACCGCGCCGAACGGGATAGCCACCAGAGCGGTCGGCAGGATCGTGACGCTGGCGAAGAACCAGCACTGCTGGATCCACTCGCGGGTCTGGAAGGGGCGCTTGAAGATCGCGCGCAGGACTTCCCAAGAGAGCGTCGAGAGGCGGCCGACCTGCGTCAACGCCGCCGTTCCCGGGAGCGTGCCCGTGCTGTCGCTCACCACACCTCCCAGAAGTAGTCGCTCACCCCCGAGTGTTCTCCATACCCGGTGTCCAACTTTCGTTAGCGGTGTTAACTAACGCCGTCTCCTTCAGAAGTTGAGGGCGTGCGTGGCCGTCGCCCCGCCGTCCGCGACGAACTCCGCACCCGTGCAGTACGCGCTTTCGTCACTGGCCAGGAACAGCACCAGCTTCGCGATGTCCTCGGGCTGCCCGACCCGCCCGAGGGCGACCTTCTTGCCCACCCACGACATGTCGACCTTCTGCCCGCCGGCCGCGGTCGCGACCATCTGCGTGTCGATCGCGCCGGGGTGCACCGAGTTGACCCGGATGTGCTTCTTGCCGAGTTCCATCGCCGCGACCTTGGTCATCCCGCGGATCGCGAACTTGCTCGCGGTGTAGGCGACGAGGTACGGCATCCCGGCCAGACCCTCCACAGAGGACACGTTGACGATGGAGCCACCGCCGGCGGCGGTCATCGGTTCAACGACCGAGCGCATCCCGAGAAACGCCCCGATCTGGTTCACCCGGATGACACGCTCGTAATCGGCCAGCGTCGTCTTGCCCAGTTCCGAGAAATGGAGGATGCCCGCGTTGTTGACCAGCACGTTCAGCGCGCCGAACTCCGTGGTCGCCCGCTCGATCGCGGCCGCCCAGTCGTCCTCGCTGCCGACGTCGAGGTGCTGGTAGACGGCGGCGTCGCCGAGGTCGGCGGCGAGCTGCTTGCCCTCGTCGTCCAGGATGTCGGCGATCACCACCTTCGCGCCTTCGGCCGCGAACGCGCGTGCGGCCGCCTCACCCTGGCCGCGCGCGGCGCCGGTGACCAGGGCGATCTTCCCGTCCAGCCTCATGACTCCTCCAGGATTTCGGTGGCGGCGAACATCCGGCCGGGGTCACGGTCGGCGAAATAGTCGGTGACTTTCGTGTCGAGTTCGTCGAGGGACCAGCGCTGCTCGATCCGCGGGGCCGCGACCAGCGCGACCATGCCGCCGTGCACGACGAAGACCTGGCCGTTGACGTCCTCGGCGGCCGGCGAAGCGAGGTAGGCGACGAACGGGGCGACGTGCTCGACCGAGAGCGGGTCGGCGCCTTCGGCAGGGGCGGCGCCGAACACGCCCTCGGTCATCGCCGTCCGGGCGCGCGGGCAGATCGCGTTGGCGCGGACGCCGTACTTGGCCAGGCCGCGGGCGGCCGACATGGTGAGCGCGGTGATGCCGGCCTTGGCCGCGGCGTAGTTGGGCTGACCGGGTGAACCGATCAGGAACGCCTCGGACGCGGTGTTCACCAGCCGCCCGTACACCGGCTGACCGTCCGCTTTGGACTTGTCACGCCAGTACTTCGCGGCGTTGCGGGACAACAGGAAGTGCCCGCGCAGGTGGACGCGGAGCACGGTGTCCCACTCGTCGTCGGACATCGAGAAGAGCATCTTGTCGCGCAGCACGCCCGCGTTGTTCACGACGATGTCGAGCCCGCCGAAGTCGAGCGCGGCGGCCACGAGCGCGTCGGCCGTGGCCCGCTCGCCGACGTCCCCGGCGACCGCGACCGCCCGGCCACCGGCGCCTTCGATCTCTTCGACGACGTCCTTCGGCTCGCTGATGTCGTTGACGACGACGGTGGCGCCCCGCGCGGCCAGGGCGAGCGCTTCGGCCCGTCCCAGCCCGGCGGCGGCACCGGTGACGATCGCTGTCCTGCCGCTCAGGCTCACGCGAGGCCTCCTCATCGAGTCCTGGTTGACGGGCCTACACTAGAATCTGTTCTCGTTCAGGGCAAGCCTTTGAGTAAACACCGCTAACTGACGATGAACAGGGCGTTCTTCGGACAGCCCTTCACCGCGTCGGAAACACGTTCCACCTGGCCGTCGGGCACCGGGCCCGGCTGGATGACCAGTTCTTCGTCGTCGTCGAGGTCGAAGACGTCCGGCGCGAACCCCAGGCACACCGCGTTCGCCTCGCAGAGCGAACGATCGACGCCGATCTCCATGCTTCCTCCGCCGCGTGAGTGCTGGTACAACTAGAACAGGTTCTACTATAACGCCGGATCGAGGTGACGGGTGCGGATCGACTACACGCCGGAGCAGCGCGCGCTGGCCGCGGACCTTCGGGAGTACTTCGCCGAGCTGATGACGCCGGAGCGCCGTGACGGCCTCCGCGCGGGCAACGGCGAGTACGGCGACGGCCTGGCCTACAAGGAGATCGTCCGGCAGCTGGGCAAGGACGGCTGGCTGGCGCTCGGCTGGCCGCCGGAGTACGGCGGGCAGGGCCGCCCGATGCTCGACCAGCTCATCTTCACCGACGAGGCGGCGGTCGCCGGGGTGCCGGTCCCGTTCTTGACGGTGAACACCGTCGGGCCGACCATCATGCGCTACGGCACCGACGAGCAGAAGGCGTTCTACCTGCCGAAGATCGCCGCGGGCGAGCTGCACTTCTCGATCGGCTACTCCGAGCCGGAGGCGGGCACCGACCTCGCGTCGCTGCGGACGCGCGCGGTGCGCGACGGCGACGAGTACGTCGTCACCGGGCAGAAGATGTGGACCAGCCTGATCGAGCACGCCGACTACGTCTGGCTCGCCGTCCGGACCGATCCCGAGGCGAAGAAGCACCGGGGCCTGTCGATCCTGATCGTGCCGACGTCGGCGCCCGGGTTCTCGTGGACCAAGGTGCACACGGTGGCGGGCGCGGGCACCAGCGCGACGTACTACGACGACGTGCGCGTGCCGGTGTCGGCGCGCGTGGCCGAGGAGAACGCGGGCTGGCCGCTGATCACCAACCAGCTCAACCACGAACGGGTCGCCCTGACGTCGTCGGCGCCGGTCCGCAAGGCCCTGGCCGACGTGCTGGCCTGGGCGAAGGAGACCGGCGCCATCAACCAGGAGTGGGTGCGGCTGCACCTCGCGCGGGTGCACGCCGGCGCGGAGTACCTGAAGCTGCGGAACTGGCGGATCGCCTGGGCGGCCGCGGCGAGCGAGCTGGGCCCGGCCGACGCGTCGGCGACGAAGGTGTACGGCACCGAGTTCGCGATCGAGGCCTACCGGCTGCTGATGGAGGTGCTCGGCGCGGCGGCCGTCGTCCGCGACGGCTCGCCGGGCGCGCTGCTGGCCGGGCGGATCGAGCGTCACCACCGCTCGGCGCTGATCCTCACCTTCGGCGGCGGCACCAACGAGATCCAGCGGGACATGATCGCCGCGACCGCCCTCGGCCTGCCCGTCACGCGCTAGGAGATTCGATGGACTTCACTCCTTCCGAAGCGTCGGCCGACCTCGCCGCGCTGACCCGGCGGATCCTGGCCGACAAACTCACTCACGACCCGCACGGCACCGGCGGCTTCGACGCTCCACTGTGGACGGCCCTGGGCCAGGCGGGCGTGCTCGACGCGGCGCTGCCGTCGTCGCTGGGCGGCGGCGGGTTCGGGCTGCTGGAGCAGTGCGCGGTGCTGACCGAGATCGGCCGCGCGGTGGCCGCGGCCCCCTACCTGACCTCGATCACGATGGCGGCGTCGGCACTGGCGGAGTTCGGCACGCCGGAGCTGGTGGACCGCTGGGTGCTGCCGGTGCTGCGCGGCGAGCGCGTGCTCACGGTGGCGCTGTCCGGCTTCACCGCGTCCGACGGGCGCTTGTCCGGCGCCGAGTCCGCGGTCCCGTTCGGCGCGTACGCCCACGGCTTCCTGGTGGCGGCACCCGACGAGGTGTTCCTGGTCGACGCGGCGGACCCGGGGGTCACCGTCCAACCGCAGCAGACGGTCGACCACGCCGACGCCGCGTTGCTGGAATTGTCCGATGTGGCCGGGATTTCGCTGGGCCCGATCGGCGAGTGGCTGCGCCTGCGCGGCACGGCCGGAGCCTGCGCGCAGCAGCTCGGCGTCGTCGAGCGCGCGCTGGAGCTGACGGCGGCGTACGCGGCCGAGCGCAAGCAGTTCGACCACGTGATCGGCGGGTTCCAGGCGGTCCGCCAGCGCCTCGCGGACGCGTACGTCGACGTCGAGGCGGTGCGGCTGACGTCGCAGCAGGCGGTGTGGCGGCTGGCGTCGGACCTCCCGGCCGCGGAAGCGGTGGCGACGGCCAAGTTCTGGGCCGCGGAAGCCGGCCACCGGGTGGCCCACACGACGGTGCACGTGCACGGCGGCGTCGGCATCGACGTCGACCACGTCGTGCACCGGTACTTCGTGGCCGCGAAGCGCCTGGAGTTCCTGTTCGGCTCGGCGACCCCCCAGCTGCTGGCCCTGGGCGAGCTGCTGTGACCTATCGCGCGGCGTAGGCCCAGAACTCCCGCATCAGCGGGGTCGGTTCCGGGCTGGTCATCTGGAGCTGGGTCAGCAGGACCGTGACCGTGCCCGTCGCCGGGATCAGGTGGGCCGCCGTGCCCGCGCCGCCGACCCAGCCGTAGCGGCCCGGGGTCTGCCACGGGTGGGACGGCGCCACGTCGACCGAACCGCCGTACCCCCAGCCCTGGCCCTGCAGGAACAGCGCCGCCGCCGCGCGCTGGGTCGCGGTCAGGTGATCCCTCGTCAGCCGGCGGACCGATTCCGGCGTCAGCAGCCGCCGCCCGGCCACCGAGCCCCCGGCCAGCAGGAGCCGGGCGAACGCGCACAGGTCGTCGGCCGTCGAAACCAGGCCGCCACCACCGGACGGGAACACCGGCTCGCCGCTCCACCGGCCCTCCGGCGGATCGGCCAGCACGAGCCCGGCCGCACCGTGGCGGTAGGCGCTCGTGAACCGGCCGAGCGCCGGGGTCGGCACCGAGAACCCGGTGTCGGCCATGCCGAGCGGCTCGAACAGCCGCTCCGCCAGGAACTCCGGCAGCGACCGCCCCGACACCCGCGCGATCAGCACCCCCTGCACATCCGAAGGGGTGTCGTACAGCCACGCCGCACCGGGCTGGTGCAGCAGCGGGACCTGCGCCAGGGCCGCCACCCACTCGTCCGGTGGCAGGGTGCGGCGCGCTTCGGCCGGGTGCCCCAGCACCTGGAACAGCAGGTCCACCGCGGGCAGGTCCATGTCGGCCGTGAGGCCGTACCCGCAGCGGAAGCTCAGCAGGTCCTCGACGGTGATCGGCCGGACCGCCGGGACGACGTCGTCGACCGGGCCGCCGGGCGTGCGCACGACCACCGGTGACGCCAGTTCCGGCAGCCAGCGGGCGATCGGGTCGTCCAGCGCGAGGGCGCCGTCGTCGACGAGCAGCATGACCGCGGCGGCCACGATCGGCTTGGTCAGCGACGCGATGCGGAACACCGAGTCCCGGGCCATCGGCACGGTGCCCGCGGCGTCGGCCGAGCCGGCCACCGCCACCTCGACCTGGTCACCGCGCGCGACGAGGGCGACCGCGCCGGGCAGGTCGCCCTCGGTGTGCCGGGCCAGCAGTTCGGCGAGCACGCTCAGTCCTGGGGGTTGATGGCGCGCAGGCGCCGTGGGCCGGTGTCGGGACGGGACGGCGGCGGGCCCAGCACCAGCCGGGCGTTGGCGACGAACGCGCCGTCGGGCGAGGCCAGGATCGGGTCCAGCGTCAGCGACCGCACCTCGGGGTTGTCCTCGGCGAGCGCGGCCACGCGCAGCACCATGTCCTGCAGCGCGGCGAGGTCGGCGGGCTCGTCGCCGCGGTAACCGGTGAGCAGCGGGGCCGTCCGGGGTTCGCGCAGCAGCGTGGCCGCGTCGACGTCGGTGACCGGCACCGCCCGGTACGCGCGGTCTCCCAGCAGGGTGCTGACCAGCCCGGACAGGCCGAACGACACGAGCGAGCCGAACGACGGGTCGTCCTGCAGCCCGATCACGCACGACAGGCCCTTCGGGGCCATCCGCTGCACGTACACGTCGTCCTCGCCGGAAATCTCGCGCAGTGTCGCGTAGGCCGTGCGCACGGAATCCTCCGACGCCAGGTCGAGCCGCACGCCGGCGAGGTCCGGGCGGCCGCGCAGCCGCTCGTCGACCGCCTTGAGCGTCACGGGATAACCGAGCTCGGCCGCCGCCGCGACCGCGTCGTCCACTGTGGACACCACGCGGAACGGGACGACGTCGATGCCGTAACAGCCCAGCAGGCGCACGACATCCGGGTCCGGCAGCACCGTCGTCTTGCCGTCCTCGGCGGCCAGCAGCTCCCGCACGATCACCTGCGCTTGCTCGGTATGGATCCGCGAGGGCCGCACCAGCGTGCCCTGCGGGCGCTGCCGCCAGGCGGCGTACCGCACGACCTTCGCCAGCGCGTTCACCGCGCGCTCCGGACTCGGGTACGACGGGATCGACCCGCGGCTGGCCACGCCCTCGTCCGAGAGCACGGCGAGCTCGTCCGGGACGCCTTCCGCGGCGAGGAACGTCGAGACGATCGGCTTGCGCTGCCCCAGTTCGACGACGGTCTCCCGCAGGGCGCGCGCGTACGCGGTGCCGGGGATCGCCACCGGCGGCGCGAAGACGACGACCAGCGCGTCGGTGTCCGGCGAGGTCAGGGCCTCCCCCACCGCCTTCGCGAAGACCTCCGGACCGGCCTGCGGGCCGACGTCCACCGGATCGGACGCGAGCCGCAGCCCCTGCGCGCGGGCGGTGTCGGCGGCCAGCAGCCCGATCGCGCTGGAGTTGCCGACGATGGCGACCCGCGGCCCGGCGGGCAGCGGCTGGTGCGCGAAGACGAGCGCGGTGTCGAACAGCTGCGCCAGCGACTCGACCCGCACGACCCCGGCCTGCTCGAACAGGGCCTGGACGCTGATCTCGTCGATCTCCGTGGACGTCGCCGCCAGCTGCGAGCGGACCGCGTGGCGTCCCGACTTCACCGCGACGATCGGCTTCGTCCGGGCCAGCCGCCGGGCCAGCCGGGCGAACTTGCGCGGGTTGCCGAAGGACTCCAGGTACAGCAGCACGAGGTCGGTGTCCGGGTCGGTTTCCCAGTACTGGAGCAGGTCGTTGCCGGAGACGTCGGCGCGGTTGCCGGCCGAGACGAACGTCGAGAGGCCGAGCCCGCGCGCCTCGGCGTCGGCCAGGATCGCCGTGCCCAGCGCGCCGGACTGGCAGAAGAACCCGGTGCGCCCGCGGCCCGGCAGCCGTGGCGCGAGGGTGGCGTTGAGCCGGACGCCGGGCGCGGTGTTCAGCACGCCGAGCGCGTTCGGCCCGACCACGCGCATGCCGTGCGCCCGGGCCTCGCCGACCAGCCGCAGCTCGGCGTGCAGGCCGTGCGGGCCCGCCTCGCCGAAGCCGCCGGACACGATCAGCAGCGTCTTCACGCCCTTGGCCAGGCAAGCGTCCAAAACGGACTCGACGGCCTCGGCGGGCACCGCGACCAGCGCCAGGTCGACCGAGTCCGGGATGTCCAGCACCGACGGGTAGGCACGCACCCCGCGGATCGAGCGGTGCTCCGGGTTGACCGGGTAGACGGTGCCGGTGAACGCGGCGGCCAGCAGGTTCACGAACGCGACGTGGCCGACCTTGCCCGGCTCGGCCGACGCGCCGATCACCGCGACGGACGTCGGGTGCAGCAGGTTGTGCACACTGCGCGCCTCCGCCGCCTGCTCCCGGGAGCGGGCGACGGCGAGTGACTCCTCCGTCGGGTCGATGTCGAACTCCAGGTGCAGCACGCCTTCTTCGATCTCGCGGCTGACCTGGTACCCGGCGTCGCGGAAGACGCGGACCATCGCGGCGTTCTCGGCGAGCACCTCGGCGACGAACCGGCGCAGCCCGCACTCCGACGCGGCCGCGGCCAGGTGCTCCAGCAGGATCGAGCCGAGGCCCCGGCCCTGGTGCACGTCGCTGACCACGAAGGCCACCTCGGCCGAGGGCCCGCCGTCCAGCCGCTCGTACCGGCCGACCGCGACGATGTCGTCGCCGAGGAACGCGGCGAACGCGACCCGGTCGTGGTGGTCGACGGTGGAGAACCGCTTCAGGTCCTTCTCCGGGATCCGCGGGTAGGCGCCGAAGTAGCGGAAGTAGCGGGTGCGCTCGGAGAGCTTCCCGTGGAAGGAGACGAGCCCGTCGGCGTCGGTCGGGATCACCGGGCGCAGGTGGACGGTGCCGCCGTCGGACAGCACGACGTCGGCCTCCCAGTCACGGGGGTAGTCGAAGGGGTCCCGTCCGGCCATGGTGAGTCAGTCCCTGGGATCGTCGGGATCCAGGCCGTGCAAGGGAAAGACGGCCCGGCGCGTGTCCCGGACGGCGACGTCGACCGGGTCGTCCTCGCCGTCGCCCCACGGCTTGAACCCCGTGTCGCGATCGTCGGTCATCGCCCGCGGCAGCTCGGCGTTCGGCGCGGCCTGGCCCACGGTGGAGACCCAGCCGGGCGGCAGCGGCGTCGCCGGGTCGACGTCGCGGTCGAGGACCGTGGCGATCAGGTGCGTCCACGACCGCGGGACCACCCGGATCAGCTGGTAGCCGCCCCCGCCGACGGCGATCCACTTGCCGCCCGCGTAGGTGTTGGCGAGGTCTCGCAGGGTGGTGTAGATCGTGCGGTGGCCGTCGACGCTCAGCGAGAGGTCGGCCAGCGGGTCTTCCTCGTGCGAGTCGACGCCACACTGCGTGAACAGCAGCTGCGGCTCGAAGTCGGCCAGCAGCGAGGGGACGACGGCGTTGAACGCCCGCAGCCACCCGGGATCCCGGGTGCGCGGCGGCAACGGCACGTTGACCGCGGTGCCGTCGGCCTTGCCGCGGCCGGTCTCGGCCGAGTAGCCGGTGCCCGGCCAGAGCGTGAACGGGTGCTGGTGCATCGAGATGGTCAGCACGCGGGGGTCGTCGTAGAAAGCCGCTTGGACGCCGTCGCCGTGGTGGACGTCGGTGTCGATGTAGGCGATCCGCTCGAAGCCGTGGTCGAGCAGCCACGAGATCGCGACGGCGCAGTCGTTGTAGACGCAGAACCCGGACGCCTGGTCCCGCATCGCGTGGTGCAGCCCGCCGGCGATGTTGACGGCGCGGGTGGCCTCGCCCTCGGCGATCTTGCGCGCGGCCAGCAGCGTCGACCCGACGACCAGCGCCGACGCGTCGTGCATGTCGCTGAACACGGGGTTGTCGGAGGTCCCGAGCCCGTGCCCGACGTCCCACCCGACGAGCGGCGCCTCCCGCACGGCGGCCAGGTACTCGGGCGCGTGGATCCGCAGGAGCTCTTCGTCCCCGGCGGCGCTCGGCACGAGCAGCTCGACACCGTCGAGCACCCCGAGCTCGGTGGCCAGCCGGACGGTGAGCTCCAGCCGGACGGGGTTGAACGGGTGATCCCCGCCCAGGTCGTAACCCAGCAGGGAGGAGTCCCACACGACAGCCGGCGCCATACGCCCGACTGTAGTGCCCGTCGCGGCGGTTCGCGGCCCCGAAGAGCCGTGCTGGTTCTCTCCGCTGCCGGATCCGGCAGCGCGGAAACCAGTCGAGCGCCGGGGAGGTCGCCGGTGGCCCTGGGCGCGCGGCCCCGGAAGGGCCGGCCTGCTGCACGATGGCCGACGCCGGCCACGCCGGCGAAGGACTGGGCGACGATCGGCGCGGTCAGCGAGCCGTCGAGCGGCCGCCGCAGGTCGCCGCCGCACGGAAAGTCCGCCTCGCCGCCGTGTGCCGTGAAGGAGGCCTTCACGGCTCTTATGGCCGGTTAGGAGGCCTTCACGGCTTTTGCCGGGGTGGGTGCGCGCCGGAAGTCAGCCGGGGAGGTCGCCGGTCGCCGCGGGGCGGTCCGGGTTGCGGGACCAGTGGGACCACGAGCCCGCGTACAGGCCCGCGCCCGGGTGGCCGGCGATCTCCAGGGCCAGCACCACCGAACTCGCCGTGACGCCCGAGCCGCAGTACGCGCCGACCGGCTCGCCGGGGCGCAGGCCGAGGCCGGCGAAGCGGTCGGCCAGCTCCTCCGGGGTGCGCCAGCGGCCGTCGGCCGTGTGGCCGGCGAACGGGGCGTTCACCGCGCCCGGGATGTGGCCCGCGCGCGGGTCGACCGGCTCGGTCTCGCCGCTGTAGCGCGCCGCGGCCCGGGCGTCGAGCAGCAGGCCGTCGCGGGCCAGCGCGGCCGCCTCGTCGGCGTCCAGCACCGGCATCTCGCCCGGCCGGACCTCGATGTCGCCCGGCTCCGGGTTCGGCACCTCGGTGTCCACGGGGTGGCCATCGGCGGTCCACGCCGCGTAACCGCCGTCGAGCACCGCGACCTCGTCGTGCCCCGCCCAGCGCAGCAGCCACCAGGCCCGCGCCGCCACCGAACCGTCGGCGTCGTCGTAGACCACCACGGGTCCGGACGCGCGCACGCCGGCCGCGCGGAGGTCGCGCTGCAGGTCGGCGGGATCGGGCAGCGGGTGCCGGCCACCCTCGCCCGGCTCGCCCGCGAGCACGCGGTCGAGGTCGGCGAAGACCGCGCCGGGGACGTGACCGTCCCGGTAGGACTCCGCACCCGGCGGGCCGGTGAGCCGCCAGCGGACGTCGAGGACGACGGGCCGGTCGCCGGCCGGGCCGGCCAGCGCGGCGGCGAGGTCGGTGGTGCTGATCAGCGGACGCATACCTCCCATCTTGCAGCGACCCGGATCACTCTCCCGGCCGGGTCGGACATTTCCACCCCTGGTGAGTTGTTACGCCGAGGGCCGCCGCCGCTGTCGAGGTCAACGACTACGATGAGCAACGCGGACGAAGGGGACAGCGTGAACGATCTCATCGACACCACCGAGATGTACTTGCGTACGATCTACGAGCTTGAAGAAGAGGGTGTCGTCCCGCTGCGCGCCCGGATCGCCGAGCGACTGCAGCAAAGCGGCCCGACCGTGAGCCAGACCGTCGCCCGCATGGAGCGCGACGGGCTGGTCGTGGTCGCGGACGACCGGCACCTCCAGCTGACCGACCACGGCCGGGAACTGGCCATCGCCGTCATGCGCAAGCACCGCCTGGCCGAACGCCTCCTCGTCGACGTCATCGGGCTCGAGTGGGAGCACGTGCACAACGAGGCCTGCCGCTGGGAACACGTGATGAGCGAGGCCGTCGAGCGCAAGCTCGTCAAGCTGCTCGACCACCCGACCACCTCCCCCTACGGCAACCCGATCCCCGGTCTGGACAAGCTGGGCGACGGCGACCCCGCCCCGCCCGCGGAGGCCGACCTCGTCCGGCTCGACGAGTTCGCCCGCACCGGCGGCGGCCGCGTCGAGATCCGGCGCATCGCCGAGCACGTCCAGCTGGACGAGTCGCTGATGACCGAGCTCAAGTCGGTCGGGATCGTGCCGGGCGGCACGGTCGTCATCGGCAAGGCCAACGGCACCACCATCGAGGTCACCGGCGGCGACAACACCGCCCAGGTATCCACGTCCGCGTTGCACGCCGTCCTGGCGCAGGCCAGGTGAGCCCGGCCTCGGAGGCCGCGGCGGCGTTCCGCACGGTGCACGGCACCACGCCGGCCGGCGTGTGGTCGGCGCCCGGCCGGGTGAACCTGATCGGCGAGCACACCGACTACAACGACGGTTTTGTCCTGCCCTTCGCCCTGCCGCACCGCCTGGCCGCGGCCGCGTCGCCCCGCGAGGACGGCATCCTTTCGGTGGCCACTCTCGGTGACGACGGGCAACTCCAGCGTTCCGGCGACCTCAAGATCGCCGACCTGGCGCCCGGCACCGTCGACGGGTGGGCCGCGTACCCGGCGGGGGTCGCCTGGGTGCTGCGCGACCAGGGCTTCACCGACGGCGCCGACCTGGTCGTCGCCGGCGACGTGCCGTCGGGGGCCGGGCTCTCCTCCTCCCACGCGCTCGAGTGCGCGGTGTCGCTGGCGCTGCTGGGCCTGGCCGGCCTGGAGCTCGACGGCACCGGCGAGCGCGTCCCGGCCCGGCCCGAGGTGGCCCGGTGGGTCCAGCGCTCGGAAAACGACTTCGTCGGCGCACCGACCGGCCTGCTCGACCAGACGGCGTCGCTGTGCTGCACCGAGTCGCACGTGCTGTTCCTCGACGTCCGGTCGGGCGAGCAGGAGCAGGTGCCGTTCGGGCTGGCCGAGGCCGGGCTGCAGGTGCTGATCATGGACACCCGCACCAAGCACTCGCACGCCGAGGGCGGGTACGGCGAGCGGCGGCGGGGCACCGAACGAGCGGCCGAGCTGCTCGGGGTCAAGGCCCTGCGCGACGTCACCGCCGAAGGCCTCGCCGAGGCGCTCGACCGGCTCCCGGCGGACCTGGCGCCGCTGGTGCGGCACGTGGTCACCGAGAACCAGCGGGTGCTCGACGTCGTCGCCCTGCTGCGTGAGGGCAAGATCGCCGAGATCGGCCCGTACCTGGACGCCTCGCACGTCAGCATGCGCGACGACTACCGGATCTCCACGGCCGAGCTGGACCTCGCGGTCGACGCGGCACGCGAGGCCGGCGCGCTCGGCTCGCGGATGACCGGCGGCGGCTTCGGCGGCTCGGCGATCGCGCTGGTCCGCGACGCCGACCTGGCCGGGGTCAAGTCCGCTGTGGACTCGGCGTTCGAGAAGGCCGGCTACCGGCGGCCGCGGATGTTCACCGCGGTGCCGTCCCGCGGCGCCGGGCGCGACGAGGTCTGAGCCCGGGCGGGGACAACCCCCGCCCGGGGCCGCACGTCGCCTAGAGGGAAGACTGTGGCGCACAGTCACCCTCGACAGGAAGGCCTGGACGTGTCGGAGCAGAGCAACGCCCTGAAACTGGTCGTGACGGGCGGAGCGGGGTACGTCGGCAGCGTCTGCGCGGCCCGGCTCGTCGAAGCCGGGCACGACGTCACGGTCGTCGACGACCTGTCCACCGGGCACGCCGATGCCGTCCACCCGGACGCGCGGTTCGTCGAGGGTGACGCCGCCGAAGTGGCGGGCAGCCTGCTTCGCGAGGGCTTCGACGGCGTGCTGCACTTCGCGGCCAAGTCGTTGGTCGGCGAGTCGATGACCGATCCGGCGAAGTACTGGGAAGGCAACGTCGTCACGTCGCTGCGGCTGCTCGAGGCCATGCACGAGCACGGCACGCCGCGGCTGGTGTTCTCCTCGACCGCGGCGACCTACGGCGAGCCGGAGTCGTCGCCGATCGCGGAGTCCGCGCCGACCCGCCCGACCAACACCTACGGCGCCACGAAGCTGGCCATCGACCACGCGATCACCAGTTTCGCCGCCGCGCACGGCCTGGCCGCGGTGAGCCTGCGGTACTTCAACGTCGCGGGCGCGTACGGCGCCTTCGGTGAGCGCCACGCCACGGAAACCCATCTCATCCCTCTCGTTCTGCAGGTCGCCACGGGCGACCGCGAGCGCATCCAGATCTTCGGCGACGACTACCCGACGCCGGACCACACCGCCGTCCGCGACTACATCCACGTCGCGGACCTCGCGGACGCCCACCTGCTGGCGCTGAAGCACGCGACCGCGGGTGAGCACCGCATCTACAACCTGGGCAACGGCACCGGTTTCTCCGTTCTCGAGGTGATCGAGGCCTGCCGCGAGGTCACCGGCCACGCGGTGCCGGCCGCGGTGGCGCCGCGCCGCGCGGGCGACCCGTCGGTGCTCGTCGCGGCCAGCGACCGCGCCCGCGAGGAGCTCGGCTGGAAGCCGGAGCGCACCGACCTGGCCGGCATCGTCCGCGACGCCTGGACCTTCACCCAGTCACGGCGCGCGGCCCAGGCCTGACGGCGGAGTGGCGCCCTGCGACGAGCCGGGCGCCACGATCACGGCTGGGATTCGGCGTGACACAAGGCAACCCGCCTTGAGACGGCGACTGCTCCACGGGCTCCAAGCCGAGACGCGGCCGGACCTGTTGTGGCACAAGGCGATCCGCCTCAGAACGGCGGTTGTTCCGCGGGTTCCAGGCCGAAGCCCGGGGCGCCCTCGGTGTCCGCGGCCAGTGCCAGGCCCAGCAGCTGCTCCGGGGGCATCCCGTGGTCCAGGACCGTAGTCAGCAGCCGGGCCATCAGGTGGTCCGGCGCGGCCTCCAGGGCGTTCTCCAGGGCCATGCCCGCGAAGGTTCCTTCGCCGCGCATGAAGGCCGTGTAGCCCAGCAACGTCGCCGCCTCGGCTCGCTCGGGGGCGGGGATCTCCTGGACCAGCGTCAGCCAGAGGCGCTCGGCCTCGCGCGCCTCCATGGTGCCGGGTGGGACCGCCATCGTCAGGCACACGTCGCGGATCTCGGAGAGGGTCAGGGCGCACGCCAACCGGACGGCCTCGGCGTCGGTGGGCGGGCCTTCACCGCGTCGCTGGCGGTCGAACGCCGCGCGGATCTCCGCGGCCGCGTCGTCGACGCGCGTGGCTTCGGGCCACGGTGGTTCGGCGAGCCGGGACAGCTTCTCGGCTCGGCGGGCCACGGCTTCCGGTGACCGCGGGGCGAGCAGCGCCGCCAGCTCCTCGCGGCTGTCGAACACCACCGTGCCGCTCTCGGTGGCGGCGGCCGCGGCGACCGTCGAGGCTGGGTCCGGCAGCTCGCCGGCGCAGTCCTCGTCGGTATAACACGCCCAGCGGGAGCCCTCCGCGATGTCGGCGGCCCACACCGCGTGCAGCACCGGGAGGCCGAACTCGGCGAGGGCCTCCGCCAGCTCGTCGACGAAGCCCGCGTGCGGCGGCGGGCCGCCGGATCTTCGCCGGCCGCCGATGATCGCCACCGTCACGCCGGTGTGCGGGGCGGCGGCGAACCGGGGTGCGAGCGCCCGGGCCTGGTGGGCCCGGTCCTCGCGGCGGGGCAGGTCGGCGCGCATCACCAGGCCGAGGCGGTTGCCGACGGGTGCCCGGTGGCCGAGCAGGACGACGGAGGCGCCCAGCCGGAAGCCGAGCAGGTACGGGAGCGCGGCCAGCAGCTGCGCGGGATCTCTGAGGTTGACCGGCGTGCGGCCGGTCGGGGTGGCGGTGGTCATGCCTCCACCGTGGGGCAGGACGGGGCCGGATGGGGCGGTGGCGGCGAATCTGTGGATGGGCGGGACCGATGTGGACGGATGGGCCCCGGAGCCGGCCCGGACGGCGGTTTCTGTCGGTGGGGCGGGCTAGAGTGCCCGGCCCCACCGACCGGGTTCACTCAGCCGCAGTGCTCGAACGGGCTCTCGTAGGTATTGCTGCCCACCGAACCGCCCCACTTCACGCAGGTGGCCGCGGCGGTCTTCTTCACCGGACCGGCGTAGTAGGTGAAGCTGCCGGAGTCGGTGGTCCGCGCCGCTCCCTGGACCTCCAGGAACGCCGAGACCGGGCTGGCCGTGCCGAGCGACGTCGCCTTGAGCGTCGTCACGCAGTTCGCCTTGGTCGAGGAGTTGTACAGCAGGTAGGTCGTGCCGGACGAGCCGGCGAGGGCCTGCTGGTCGACGACGGAGAAGCCGGAACCGCAGACCTCTTCGGCGGAGTACGGGTTGCCGCCGCAGCTGTTCTTGCTCGTGAAGTCGGTGTGCCCGTAGTACGGCACCGCGACGCCGTTCAGCTTGGCCTTCTGCACGACGCTGTCGAGCCGCTCTTCGAAGTGCAGGTGCGGCCCGGTGACGCCGCCGGTCGCGCCCGCCTTGCCGATCTCCTTGCCGAGGGCGACCGACTGCCCGACCGAGACCTCCTGGGCCGACAGGTGCGCGTAGCGCGTCCGCCAGCCGCCGCCGTGGTCGAGCTCGATCCACTTGCCGTAGCTGGTGCTGCCTTCGTCCGCCACCCGGGTCACGGTGCCCGACGCGGCCGCCAGCACCGGCATCCCGGTGATGCCCGACTTCTGGAAGTCGACCGAGTACTCCGGGCTGTGCCCGCTGAACGTCGCCGCGGTCACCGTGGTGCCGCACTTGAACGGCACCTGGAAGTTGGGCGCGGCCGACGCGGTCGCCTGCCCGGCGAGGGTGAGGCCGAGGGCGGGCAGCACCGCGGCGGCGGCGAACACGGCGAGCCGTCGCAACCTGGACATGGGTGAACCTCCTGACACGGGGAAGCTTGACACCGCACAGCGAAGCCCGCGTCGGTACATTTTCCGTACAACCACCCAGTCCGTACAACCACCCAGTGGAGGACCGAGCGCGATGACCACCCGATGGGCCCGGTTCCACCGGATCCCGCAGATCCAGGACTGGCTGCGGTGGGGGTTCATCGTGGTGCCGATGTTCGCCACGATGCCGCGGGCGGACACGCTCTCGTGGATCCTCATCGGGATCACCCTGGCGTTGTCGATCCCCCTGCTCTGGCTCTACGCCGACGGCCGCCCCACCCTGCCCGCGGCGCTGATGGTCGGCGTGGTCGCGACGTCCGGTGTGCTCTGGGCGACCGTGCCGAACAGCTTCGCCTCGATCACGATGTTCAGCACCACGTTCTTCGTCGTGCTCCGGCAGCCGGTCGTCCCGATCCTGCTGGCCCTCCTGCTCGACGTCACCGCGATCACGGTCTGGGCCGCGGTGCACGACGCCTGGCGCGCCGCCCTGCCGACCTACACGATCGTGGCCGTGATCATCCTGCTCGGGCTGAACCGGCGGACCCGGCTCGCCAAGATCGAGCAGACCGAGCTGGCGCTGGCCCGCGCGCAGACGGCGACCGAGGAGCACGCGCGTGCCGCCGCGCTCGCCGAACGCGCCCGCATCGCCCGTGAGCTGCACGACGTCCTGGCGCACTCGCTGGCCGGGCTCTCGCTGAATCTGCAGGGCGCGCGGCTGATGCTGGTGCGCGACGGCGCGAGCCCGGACGCCGTCGCGCAGATCGAGCGCGCCCAGAAACTGGCGTCCGACGGCCTCGCCGAGGCCCGGAAGGCGGTCGCCGCGCTGCGCGAGGACGCCGTGCCGGTGGAGCGGACGATCGCGGACCTGCTCACCGCGTACCGGCTCGACAGCGGGGCCCGCGCGGACCTGCGCATCGACGGCGAGCCGCGCGACCTGGACCCGGCGGTCGGCACCGCGCTCGTCCGCGCGGTGCAGGAGGCGCTGGCCAACACGCGCAAGCACGCGGCGAAGGCGGACGTCGACGTGCGCCTGGACTACACCGGCGGCGAGGTGGCGCTGACCGTGGCCGACCGGCAGGGCAGGCGGCCGCCGGACGCCCCGGCGGCAGGTTACGGTTTGCGCGGGATGAGCGAACGGGTCGCGCTGCTCGACGGACGTTTCGAGAGCGGGCCGGGGGAGGACGGATGGCGGATTCACCTGACGGTGCCGGCGTGAGCCTGCGGGTCGTGCTCGCCGACGACCAGGCGGTGGTGCGGGAAGGCCTGGTGACGCTGCTCGGGCTGCTGCCGGGCGTCGAGGTGGTCGGTGCGGCCGCCGACGGCCTCGCCGCGCTCGACCTGGTCGCGCAGCACAAACCGGACGTGCTGCTGGTGGACCTGCGGATGCCGCGCTGCGACGGCGTCGAGACGACCGAACGGGTCCGCGCCGAGCACCCGGCCACCGAGGTCGTCGTGCTGACCACCTACGCCGACGACGAGTCGCTGCTGGCCGCGTTGCGCGCCGGGGCCCGCGGTTTCCTCACCAAGGACGCCGACGCCGAGGCGATCGCCCGTGCCCTGCGCTCGGCCGCCGACGGCCAGTCCACAGTGGACGGTGAGCTGCAGCGCCGGCTGGTCGAAGCGGCCACGCGCAGCGCGCCCGCGCGCGTGAAGGAGATCGAAGGCCTGACCGCCCGCGAGATCGAGGTGCTGCGGCTGATCGCGGCGGGCCTGTCGAACACGGAGATCGCGCGGAAGCTCGTGGTGAGCGAGGCGACGGTGAAGACCCACGTGAACCACCTGTTCACCAAGGCCGGGCTGCGCGACCGGGCCCAGGCCGTCGCGTTCGCCTACCGCGCGGGCATCGCGGACTGAGCTAGTTCGCCCCCGGCTTCACGAGGCCCGTTTCGTAGGCCAGCACCACCGCCTGCACGCGGTCACGCAGGTCGAGCTTCGCCAGGATGCGGGCGACGTGGGTCTTCACTGTCGCCTCCGCGAGGTGCAGACGCGCCGCCAGCTCCGCGTTGCTCAGGCCCGCCGCGAGCAGGCGCAGCACCTCCAGCTCGCGCGGGGTCAGCGCGGACAGGTCCCGGTGCAGGCGCTCGGCGCCGGTGTCGCGCTGCGCGTACCGCTCGACCAGGCGGCGAGTGATCACCGGGGCCAGCAGCGCGTCGCCGGCGCGGACCGTGCGGACCGCCGCGACCAGGTGTTCCGGGGTGACGTCCTTGAGCAGGAACCCGCTGGCGCCGGCGGCCAGGGCCGCGTAGACGTACCGGTCGAGGTCGAACGTGGTCAGGATGAGCACGCGCGGCTCGCCGGGGGCGCCGGTGAGGATGCGGCGGGTCGCGGCCAGGCCGTCCATCTCCGGCATCCGGATGTCCATCAGGACGACGTCGGGGCGGGTGCGGCGGACCTCGGCGACGGCTTCGGCGCCGTTGGCCGCCTCGCCGACGACGGTGATGCCGTCGGCCGCGAGGATCATCCGGAACCCGGTGCGGACCAGGGCCTGGTCGTCGGCGACGAGTACCCGGGTCACGCCGCCTCCCAGGGGATCAGGGCCTCGACGCGGAAGCCGCCGGTCGGACGCCGGTTCGTCTGCAGGGTGCCGCCGTAGAGCGCGAGGCGCTCGCGCAGGCCCGGCAAGCCGCGGCCGTTGCCGGTCGCGGCGGCGGGGGCGGCCGCTCCCCCGGTGTCGGTGACCTCGACGCGGAGCCGGTCCGGGCCGTATTCGACGACGACGCGCGCGGCCGCCCCCGCCGCGTGCTTCACGGCGTTGGTGAGGGCCTCCTGGACGACGCGGTAGGCGGCGAGCCCGATCCCCGACGGCACCGGCCGCTCCGGCCCGGTCACCGTCAGCTCGACGTCGGCGCCCGCGGCGCGCACCCGGCCGACCAGCGCCGGGAGACCGTCGAGGCCCGGCTGCGGGGTGAGATCCGGGTCGTCGGAATCGGTCGTCAGCAGGCCCATCGCCTGCCGCAGCTCGGTCATCGCCAGCCGGCCGCTGTCCTCGACCGCGAGCAGTGCCTCCCGCGCCTGGTCCGGGTCGAGGTCCATGATCTTCCGCGCGGCCCCGGCCTGGATGACCATCACGCTCACGTTGTGCGTCACGACGTCGTGCAGCTCCCGGGCGATGCGGGCGCGTTCGTCTTCGACGGCGCCGCGCAGCCGCTCGGCCTGCCGCCGCTCCACTTCGGACACGCGCGCGCGTTCGGCGTCGGCCCGGACGCGCCACGCGCGCAGCCCGAGGGTCGCGACGAGCATCGGGACGACGACGAGCAGGGTGACGTAGTGGCTCGGCACGATCGGCCAGACGTCGTAGCGCAGCTCCCCGGTCTCGAACACCCCCAGCACCAGGCTGACCAGCGTCGGGATCCGGTACGGGCTGAACGCCGCCGCGCTGTAGGCGGCGATCACGAACGGGTAGAACGTCAGCCGCGACGCCAGGTCGGGCGTCAGCACGAGCGCCGTAAGTGCGACCCAGTAGGCGGCCAGGGGGTACCGGCGGCGGAAGACCAGCGCCACGCCCGACACGAGTGACAGCGCGACCAGGCCGAGCATCCGCGCCGTGTGCTCGTCGAGCGGGATCCGGTTGCCGAGTGCGCCGAGGTAGTTCAGCCCGATCGTCGTCACGACGAACGCCAGCGCGATGTCGAACGCCCACCCGGGCCGGGACGGGCGCGGCAGCGGGCCGCTCGGCCGGGCGAGCGGCCCGGCCCACGCGAACAGGCGGTCGGCGGTCACCAGCCCATTCTCACCGAACCGGGCCACCACCGCGTCAGCCTCGCGACTACATCGGAAGGATGACGCCCCCGGGAAATGCGTCCGCGGGCCGACGCGCCCCGGCCCGACGCGCTCCTAGTTTTTCCTCGTCCGGTCCGCTGAACGAGGAGAACCCATGACGACGCCGCTGATCGAGGTGGCCGCGGCGAGCCGCCGGTACGACGACGGCCCGCCCGCGCTGGAAGGCGCGACGCTGACCGTGTGGCGCGGTGAAGCGGTCGCGATCCTCGGGCCGTCCGGCAGCGGGAAGTCCACGCTGCTCAACCTGATCGCCGGGCTGGACCGGCCGGACGCGGGCACCGTCACGGTCGACGGCGTGCGCGTCGACCGGCTCGGCGAAGCCGCTTCCGCGCGCTACCGGCGGGCGAAGATCGGGATGGTGTTCCAGTTCTTCAACCTGCTGGACGACCTGAGTGTCGCCGACAACGTCGTGCTGCCCGCGCAGCTGGCCGGGATGGCCCGCCCGGCGGCCCGCCGCCGGGCCGCGGAGCTGCTCGACGTCCTCGGCATCGCGCGCCACGCCCGTGCCTACCCCGGGCGTCTGTCCGGTGGCGAACGTCAGCGGGTCGCCGTGGCCCGGGCCCTGGTGAACCGGCCGTCGCTGCTGCTGGCCGACGAGCCGACCGGCGCGCTGGACACCGCGTCCGGCGAGGACGTCGCCGGGCTGCTGCGCGAGCTCAACGCCGACGGCCAGACGATCGTCGTGGTGACCCACGACCTGGCGCTGGCCCGCTCCTGCACGGACCGCACGGTCAGCCTGGTCGACGGCCGGGTCACCGCGGAGGCCGTCCAGTGAGCGCAATGGGCCGCGTCGTGCGCTCGGGCGCCGGGCGGCGCCGGGTGCAGTCGGCGGTGATCGGGCTGGCCGCGGCGATGGCGGTGACCTCGGCCGTGCTCGGCGGGGCGCTGCTGGTCGCGTCGCAGGCGCCCTTCGACGACGCGTTCGCCGCGCAGCGCGGCGCGCACCTGACCGTCCAGTTCGACGGGACGCGGGACGCGGCCGCGCAGACCGCGACGGCGCCCGGCGTCACCGCGGCGGCCGGGCCGTTCCCCACCGCGTCGCTCACGCCGGAGTTCGACGGCCGGTCTCTGGCGCCGATGACCGTCGTCGGCCGGACCGGGCCCGGCGGCGCGGTCGACGACGTCACGCTCACCCAGGGCCAGTGGACGACCGGGCCCGGCGAGATCGTGCTGTCGGCCGACGGCGAGATCGCGGTGCCGCCGGGCAACTCCGTGCGGTTCCCGGAGCTGCCTGGCGCGCCGACGTTGACCGTCGTCGGGCTGGCCCGGTCGATCAGCCACACCGCCGACGCCTGGGTGCCGCCGGAGCTGCTGCCGGTCGCGCACTTCCAGATGCTGTACCGGTTTTCCGCCGCGGCGACGGCCGAGCAGGTCGACGCGGACCGCGCGGCCGTGGCGGCGAAGGCGCCGGGCGCGGTGCGCGGTGCGCAGTCGTGGCTCACGGTCCGGCAGGCGGCCGTGCGCGCCACGGCGTTGTTCGTGCCGTTCCTGACCGCGTTCGGCGTGCTCGGGCTGGTCATGTCGGTGCTGGTGGTCGGCAACGTCGTGGCCGGCGCGGTCGGGGCGGGCACCCGCCGGATCGGCGTGCTCAAGGCGCTCGGGTTCACCCCGGGGCAGGTCGTGCGGGCCTACATCGGCCAGGCGCTGATCCCGGCCGGGGTCGGCATCGTGCTGGGCGTGGCCGCGGGGAACGCGCTGGCCGTCCCGGTGCTGCACGAAACGCAGGAGGCCTACGAGGTGGCGGGCCTGGCCGTGCCGCTGTGGGTCGACGCCGTCGTGGCCGCCGGGGCGCTCGCCGTGGTCGCGCTGACGGCGTGGGCGAGCGCGTGGCGCGCGGGCCGGCTGCGGACCGTCGACGCGCTGGCCGTCGGGCACACCCCGCCGGCCGGGCGGGGCCGGTGGGCGGCGCGGCTCGCCTCGCGCTCGGCCCTGCCGCAGCCGGTCGGCCTGGGTCTCGCGCGGCCGTTCTCCCGGCCCGCCCGCGCGCTGGCGATGTTCGCGGCGGCCGGCTTCGGCGCCACCGCCGTCACGTTCGCCATCGGCCTGTCGTCGTCGCTGCTGGCCGTCCAGACCGCGCGCGACCACGACATCACCGACGTGAGTGTCGGCGCGCCGGTCCCGGAGCCGGGGGCGCGGCCGACGGAAGACCGGCCCGTCACCGACCCGGCGGCGGTGGCCGCGGCGATCGCCGCCCAGCCGGGCACCCGCGCGTCCTACGGCGTGGCTCACGGGGCAGCGACCGTCGCCGGGGTGACCGGTTCCGCGCCGGTCACGTCGTTCACCGGCGACGCGTCATGGGGTGGTTACGAGCTGACCGCGGGACGCTGGCTTTCCGGGCCCGGTGAGGCCGTGGTGCCGACCGCGTTCCTCACCGCGACCGGCACGCACGTCGGCGACCCGGTCACGCTGTACGTCCAGGGCGAAGCGGTCACGGTCCGGCTCGTCGGCGAGGTCTTCGACACCCGGCACGACGGCATGACCGTCTACACGGCCCTGCCGAAGCTGCGCCCGGACACCTTCTACGTCTCGCTGCGGCCCGGCACGGACCTGGCCGCCTACGTCGCCGCGCTGAACCCGGCGTTGCGCGGGCTGGGTGTCACCGCGGACGCCGCGCCGCCCGCCGGGGGCAGTGGCCAGATCGCCGTGCTGAGCGCGCTGACCGCGTTTCTCTCGCTGCTGCTGGTCGCCGTCGCGGGCCTGGGCGTGCTCAACGGCGTGGTGCTCGACACCCGCGAACGCGTCCGCGACCTCGGCATCTGCAAGGCGCTGGGGATGACACCCCGGCAGACGCTGACCATGGTGCTGGCGTCGGCCGGGGTGGCCGGGCTCGCGGGCGGGCTCGCCGGGGTGCCGGCGGGCACGGCCCTGCACGCGGCGATCCTGCCCGCGATGGGCCGGGCCGCCGGGGTGACGCTGCCGCCGTCGGCGTTCACCGTGTACGGGCCGGGCGAGCTGGTCCTGCTCGCGCTGGGCGGGCTGGTGATCGCGTTCCTCGGCGCGCTGCTGCCCGCGGGCTGGGCGGCCCGCACCCGGACGGCCACAGCGCTGCGGACGGAATGATCAGCCGAACGCGGCCCGCAGCGCCGGCTTGCCGCCCGTGACCGGGAGCGTCACCGTCGTCTTCGTCAGGTCCAAAGCCAGGCCCGCACCCGGCTTGGGCCGCAGCGTGTAGTCGTGGTCGCTGGAGGCCAGCAGGAACTCGAGCCGGTGGCCGGTGGCCAGGATGTAGTCCTTCGGCATCAGCTCGACGCCGATCCGGTAGCCCTGCCCCGGCGTGATCGGCTCGGTGACGGCCGGGTCGGTGCGGTTCTGCGGGTCGGTCCAGCCGCGGCTGATCACGTGGGACGTGCCGTCGGGGGCGCGGTCGAGCAGGATCGCCGAGACGTTCGCGGCGGGCCGGTCGAACGTCAGCGCGAGGTCGGCCCGCGCCGTCCCGGAAAGGCGCACCGGCTGCTTCGCCGCGGAAGTCGTGTACAGCAGCCGGTTTCCGGACGAAGTCGCGGCCGCCAGCTGCTCGATCGTCTTGGTCGCGTCGTCGGCGAGGGTTTCGACGGTCGCCTTGCCCGGCACCGGGTTGCGCGTGTCGATCGTGCCCTTCGACCGGCCGCCGGGCCACGGGTAGACGCGGACGTCGGACGTCCCGGGCGCGGGCCAGTCGGCTTCGTCGGCCCACGACAGGTCTTCGCGCTGGATGGTCGCCTTCGGCTCGTTCTGGATGCCGTTGTCGATGCCGTAGAGGTAGTGCGACATCCACTTGTTGAGCGTCGCGAGCCAGACGTCGCGGCGCAGCGAGTACGGGTCGGCGTGGCCGGACTGGTGCAGCCAGATCTTGTGCTCGACCCCGTGCGCCTTCAGCGCTTCGTACCACTCGGCGACCTGGTCGGTCTTGACGTTCCAGTCGTTGAGGCCGTGCACCGCGAGCACCGAGGCGTGCACCTTCGCGACGTCGTTGCGGTAGTTGCGGACGTCCCAGAACGGCGTGTAGTCGCCGGTCACCCGGTCCTGGTTGCGGGTCAGCCCGTCGATGACCGGGCGGCAGATCTGCCGGTCCTCGCGGGTGTAGACGTACTCGGCGAGCACGTCGGCGTCCTCGCCCTGGTAACCGCCGGCGGCCACGACCGCGCCGTCGTTGCGGTAGTACTGGTACCAGCTGGAGATCGCGGCGATCGGCACGATCGTCTCGAGGCCCTCGACGCCGGTGCTCGCGACGGCGTTGGGCAGCGTCCCGTTGTAGGACACGCCCATCATGCCGGTCTTGCCGGTGCTCCAGTCGGCCTTCGCCGCGGCACCGGCGGCGTCCTTCGCCGGCGTGCGGCCGTTGAGCCAGTCGACGACCGAGCGGGCGCCGATGGTCTCGTTGACGTCGCCGGTGGTCGGGCAGCCGGTCGAAAGGCCGCTGCCGAGCGATTCGCCGTACACCACGGCGAAGCCGCGCGCGGTGAAGTAGTCCTGGTAGCGCCAGGTGATCGGGGCGGCCGGGCCGACGCCGTGCGCGGCGACGCGCGGGCCTTCGGCTTCGCGGGCGTACCCGGGCGCGGACAGCTCGACGTCGACGTCGTGGTTCGCGACGTCGTTGCCGCCCGCGTAGTACGGGCTGGCCTGGTACACCACGGGGACCTTCAGCCCCTGAGCCGTCGCGCGCGGGCGGACGACCTGGGCGTGCACGAGGTCGTCGGCGCCGTCGTGGTCGCTGTCGACCGGCGCGGTGACCCAGACGTCCTCGCGGATCACGTCGGCGGGGTCGAACACCGGCTGCGCCTGGCCGCCGGTGAACACCGGCGCGGGCGGTGCGGCGGCCTCCGCGGCGACCGCCGTCAACGGCAGCGCGAGCACGGCGGCGAGCAGGACTGCGACCTTCACGGGACCCCCAAGCCGGGCGAAAACGGACGGGTCACCACACTTCCGTCCGGCCCGATCCGGCGTCAAGAGACTAACGTCGGAGGCATGCCGACCGTCGAAGCACCGATCGCCGCCGTGACCGTCTACCCGCAGCAGGCCCGGATCACCCGCCGGGGCAAGGCACCGCTGGACGGCGGCTCGCGCCTGACCTTCGCCGGGCTTCCGCTGTCGCTCGACCCGGGCTCGGTCCGCGTCACCGGGACCGGTCCCGCGCTGATCACCGGCGTCGACGTCCGCACCGAGCGGCACGCTTCGCCGGCCGACGCCGCGCTGCGGGCCCTCGTCGAGCAGCGGCGCGCGGACCAGGCCACGCTCGACGGCGTCGTGGACGACGAAGCGGCCGAAGCGATGAAGGTGGATCTGTTGACGTCGCTCGCGAAGCGCAGTGGTGGCAGCTTCGCGAAGGCGTTGGCGGCGGGGACCGCCGAACCGTCACGCGTGGCGGAGGTGACGGACGCGCTGAGCGAACGGCTGGCCGCGGCACTGAAGTCCCGGCGGGCTCTCGCCGACCGCGTCACCCGGCTGCGCGAGGACCTCGACGCGCTCGACCGGCGGATCGCGGAGCACAGTGCACAGTCCGAACAGGACAGTACGTCGGTGGTCGTGGAGCTGGAGATCTCGGACACGGCGGGATCGGCGGACCTGGAACTGTCCTATGTGGTCCCCGGCGCGAGCTGGGAACCGGGTTACGACATCCGCGTCCGCGGCGCCGACGTCACCGTGACGTCGTACGGGCTGGTCAGCCAGTACACCGGTGAGGACTGGCCGGAGTGCGAGCTGGCGCTGTCGACCGCGCGGCCGGCGGTCTCGGTGGTCGTCCCGGAGCTGCAGCCGTGGTACCTCGACCGCCGCGTCCCGCCGCCCCCGGCCCCCGCGGCGGCGTACGGCGGCTCGGGCGGCGGCATCCCGGAAGGCGCGTCACGGATGCGGTTCGCCGCGGTTTCCGTGTCCGCGGCGCCGGCGATGGCGCCGAAGTTCGCACAGGTGGAGCAGGGCACGACGGCGGTCACCTACCGGCCGACCCGCCCGGTCGAGGTGCCGTCGGGCGCGCAGGGCCACCGCACGACGCTGGCGCAGCTGGATCTCACGGCCTCACTGGGTTACGTCACCGCGCCGGTGCTGGCGGAGGAGGCGTACCTGCGCGCGGTCGTCGTCAACAGCTCGGACCACGCGCTGCGCCCGGGCCGAGCTTCGGTCTTCCACGACGCGGAGTTCGTCGGCACAACCCAGCTTGAGCCCTGGGCCCCCGGCGAAGAGCTGGAGCTGGCCCTGGGCGTCGACGACCGCATCCGCATCGAGCGCGAGCTGACCCGCCGCACGGCATCGAAGGCGACGTTGTCGGGCCAGAAGCGGCGCGAGGCGGAGTACCGGATTTCGGTCGCGAACCACGGGCCCCGGGAAGCCGTGGTGACGGTGCTGGACCAGGCGCCGGTGTCGAGGGACGACACAATCACGGTGCGGGACGTCAAGACGTCCCCGGACCCGGTGGAGACGTCCGCGATGGGCGAGTTCACGTGGAAGCTGACGGTGGGCGCGGGCGAGACGCAGGTGGTGACGCTGTCCTACCGGGTGGACGTGGCGAAGGGCGTGGAACTCACCGGCTGGCGGGAGTAGCGGGTTCCGCGGAACAACGGCGAACGCGCATGCAGGCGAGGGTTCCCCGCCTCATGCGCGTTCGCCGAAATCCCGGTGAGCGTCAGCCCTGGGAGATGTAGGCCTCCAGCTGTTCCTGGCTCTTCTCCAGCTCTTCCATCCGGTTCTTCACCACGTCGCCGATCGAAATGATTCCGGCCAGGCGGCCGTCCTCCAGGACCGGGACGTGACGGATGCGCCGCTCGGTCATCAGGACCGAGAGCTGGTCCACCGAGTCCTCCGGGCCGCAGCTGGCCACCAGGGTCGTCATGATCTCCGAGACCGGGCCGTCCAGCAGCGCCGGGCCGTGGTCGTTCAGCCGCCGGACCACGTCGCGTTCGGAGACGATGCCGGCTATCGAACCGTCCGGGGCGATGACGACCATCGCGCCGACGTTCTTCTCTGCCAGTCCGGCCAGCAGCGTGGACACCGTGGTTTCCGGGGTGACCGTGGCCACGGCCGTCCCCTTCTTGCGCAGCAGATCGGCAATCCGCATGGCGATCCTTCCCGTCGGTGAACTGGGTCACAACAGGTTAGGGCCCGGCAGCACCGCGCGAAAGTCCGGCAAACGGGGCGTGTTCGTGGTATTCGAACCGATTCAGCCGAGGCGTTCGGCCAGGCCGTCCAACGCGAGGCGGATTCCGGCCGCGTAGTCGTCGTCGCAGAGGGCGTCCAACCGGGATCGGGCCAGGTCCAGCTGCTCGCGCGCCGCCGCCAGGTCACCCAGCTTGCGGTAGTCCTCACCCAGGTTGAGGTGCAGCGACGGGTAGAACCCACGGACGGCCAGCGACGAGTGGTACTCCTGCGCCCGGTCGTCGGTCAGCGAGTCCGCCGCCGCCAGGGCCCGCAGGTCCCACTCGAGCTCCTCGGCCGGGTCGTCGCAGACGTCGGCCATGTGGTGGGCCAGCGCGACGCGGTGCAGCGGGTCGCCATCCGGTCCGACCGACGCCCACAGCTGCGTGAAGGTCGCGTACGCCCCGGCGCGGTCCCCGCCGATGTGCTGCCGCAGACCGGCGTCGATGGCCACCATCACGTCGTCGGTCATGCCGTGCCTCCCTCGGCGAGTGAGCGCAGCCGGGCCAGTCCCGGCTCGATCCGCTCGGCCGCGACCGCACCGTAACCGAACACGAGCCCGTGCCGCCTCTCGCCCGCACCGAAGTCGCCCAATGAATACAGCCGGACGCCGTGACGGCGGGCGCGCCGGACCCACGGTCCCGTATCGAAGGCGGAAACCGCGCTCAGGTGCAGCCCCGCGGTCGACGGCAACGGCGTCAGGACGTCGGCGAAATCCCGCACCAGCAACCGTGAAAGCAGCTCGTGCCGGTCGCGGTAGACCTTGCGCATCCGGCGGACGTGCCGGGCGAAACCGCCTTCGGCCATGAACGCCGCCAGCGCGGCCTGCTCGACGTTCGGCGCGTGCCAGTCGGTCAGGTACCGGGCCTTCACCAGCGCGGGCACGAGCGCCGGTGGGGCGATGAGGAAACCGAGCCGCAGCGCGGGCGAAAGCACCTTCGAGAACGAGCCGACGTACACCACCCGGCCGCGGGAATCCAAGCTGTGCAACGGTTCCAGCGGCCGTCCGGTGTAGCGGAACTCGGTGTCGTAGTCGTCCTCGACGAGCACGGCGTCGGTGCGCTCGGCCCAGTCGAGCAGCTCGAGACGGCGGTCCAGCGACATCGACAGGCCCAGCGGGTACTGGTGCGACGGCGTCACGTACACCAGCCGCGTCCCGGCCGGAATGGCGTCGACGACGATCCCGGACTCGTCCACCGGCACCGGCGCGACCCGCACGCCCCGCGACTCGAGCACGAGCCGCGGCGGCGGGTACCCCGGGTCCTCGACGGCCGCCAGGTCGCCTGGCCGCAACAGCACCCGCGCGACCAGATCCGTCGTCTGCTGCGCGCCCGCGGTGACGACGACCTGCTCGGCCGTCGCCCGCACGTCCCTCGACAGCCCGACGTGCCGGGCGATCTCGGCGCGCAGTCCGGCGTGCCCCTGCGGGTCGCCGTAGGTCATCAGGTCGGCCTGGCCGGCCCGCAGCCGTTGGGTGACCAGGCGGCGCCAGGTGTCGAACGGGAACCGCGTCAGGTCCGGCACGCCGGGCCGGAAGTCGAACTCCGGCGCCGGGGCGAACGGCGCCGGCGGGGCGGGCACGGCGTCCCACTCCGGCAGCGGCCGCACCCCGGAAACGTGGGACGGCTCGGGGCGCGCCGCCGGGGACGCGGTCACGAACGTCCCGGCGCCGACCCGCCCCACCAGGAAACCTTCGGCGGTGAGCCGGTCGTAGGCCGCGCTGACGGTCGTGCGGGAGACAGCCAGCCGCTGGGCCAGCTCGCGCGTCGGCGGCAGGGCCTCACCGGGCCGGATCCGGCCGTCGAGGATCGCCGCGCGCAGCTGCCGGTAGATCGCGTCGCGGTGGCCGCGCGTGCCGGTCAGGTCGATGTGGACGTCCACGGGCCGATCCTAGATTGGCCCACGAAGGTTACGTCGGATTTGGCGCTATCCGTGGTCCTCTCTCGCTCCTAGCGTCCTTCTCATGGACTTCCGTGAACTCGACCGCCGCACCCTGCCGCTGCTGGACAAGATCGTCGCCACGGCGACACCCGACGACCTCGCCCTTCCGACGCCTTGCGAGGGCTGGACGCTCGCAGACCTCCTCCGCCACCAAGTCAGCGAGAACCACGCCTTCGCGACGGCGGCCCGCGAGGGCTCGGCGCCCGACTGGCACGGCGGCGACCTCGGTGCCGACCCGTACGCCGCCTACCGGGCGTCCGTCGACGACTACCTCGACGCCATCGCCGACGACGCCGTGCTCGGCCGGCAGATCGCCGTCAACACCTTCGGCACGTTCCCCGGCCCGGTCGCCCTGCAGATGCACCTGGTCGACACCGTCGCGCACGGCTGGGACCTGGCCCGCACGCTCGGGCTGCCCTACGAGCCGGACGCCGAAGCCGTGCACGCGGCGATGCGGATGGCCGAGCTGATCCCCGACGAAGGCCGGGAGAAGAACGGCTCGTTCGCGCACAGCGTCGACGTCCCGGCGGACGAGAGCGAACTGGACCGCTTCCTCGCCCGCCTCGGCCGGCGCGTCAACTGACTTCGCCGGCCGCCGCGCTCCACGTGTCGCACGACTTGGTGGACTTGCCGTCGTAACCGGACTTGGCCCACGACAGCTGGTGGGCGCGCGAGCCGTGGGTGTCGCTGTCGTTGGCGCGGCCGTAGTCGGCGACGGCGGCGTTCGCCAGCGACCGGCTGATCGAGCCCGAGCCCGCGACCGCGGCCAGGAACAGCGAGCCGAAGCAGTTCGCCTGCAGCTCGATCCGGCGGACGATCTCCTTGTCGGCCGGGCTGTCCTCGTCGGGCGAGGTCATCTTGTCGGCGGCGGCGGACAGGATGCCGCTCTCGCGCTGCACGTGGTGCCCGTACTCGTGGGCGATCGTCGCGATGTGGCGGGCCTTGTTGAGCCCGGCGTCCGACAGCATCCAGTCGGTCGGCGCGTAGATCGTCGTGTCACCGCCGCAGTAGTAGGCGACGGCCTCGTTCTCGGTCGGCGCCGCCCCGCACGCACTGTGCTCGGGCAGGGTGACCGACACGGTCGCGGTCAGCGTCGGCTCGCCGGCCTTCTCCAGCGCCGGGCGCCACGACTGCTCGAGGCAGTCGGCCAGCGCGCGGTAGTACGCCCTGAGCTGGTCGGCCGACCGGCCGAGGTCCGGCAGCGCGCACTCGGCGGGGCCCGGCGTGATGCCGGCGGCGAGCAGCGGGTTGCGGGCCAGCTCCGGCACGGGCTTCGCGTCCGACGTCGACCCGGTGTCCCCGAACGCGCGGCCGGTGTCGGCGCCCGGCGCGGCCAGTGCGTGGCCGTCGAGGCGGTGCGGGAAGGTCGCGGCGATCAGCGAGAAGGTCAGCACGATCACCAGGACCCCGACGACGGCACCCCACAGGCGGCTGCGCGGTGGCGCGATCGGGACGGGCGGCGCAGTCGCCCAGCCGGGTGACGCCCAGGGGTTGGGTTCCGGGGCCCACGCCGGTTCCGGAGGCCGGGCCGCCATCGGCGGCGGTGGTGGCGGCCCGGGAAATCCGGACCCGTCGGCGTCGTTCACGTTCTCCCCCTGGTCGCTTCGCCCAGCATACGGACGGGCGCAGGGGCCCGGATCACGAATCGAAAACGCCACCCGGTGGCCGCCGGACCCGTCACCGGGCGAAACTGTCGGTATGAGTGTCGAGGATCCGTACCTGTGGCTGGAAGACGTGACCGGCGAGGAAGCACTGGACTGGGTGCGCGCCCGCAACGGCGAAACCCTCGCCGAGCTGACCGCCGGCGAACGTTTCGCGGAGGTCCGCGACGAGCTGCGTGAAGTGCTCGACGCCGACGACCGGATCCCGTACGTGCGCCGCCGCGGCGAGCTGCTCTACAACTTCTGGCAGGACGCGAGCCACCCCCGCGGCCTGTGGCGGCGGACCACCCTGGAGTCCTACCGGCAGGCCGAGCCCGAGTGGGAGCTGCTGCTCGACGTCGACGCGCTGGCCGAGGCCGAGGGTGAGAACTGGGTCTGGCAGGGCGCGACCGTGCTGCGGCCCGGGTACGGCCGTGGCCTGGTCGAGCTGTCGCGCGGCGGCGCCGACGCCACGGTGGTCCGCGAGTTCGACCTCGACGCGCACGAGTTCGTCGACGGCGGCTTCACGCTGCCGGAGGCGAAGACCCGGATCGGCTGGATCGACGAGGACCGCGTCTACGTCGGCACCGACTTCGGCCCGGGCACGCTGACCAGCTCGGGTTACCCGCGGCTGGCCAAGGAGTGGCGCCGCGGCACCCCGATCGAAGCCGCGACGCTGGTCTACGAGGGCAAGGCGGACGACGTCTCGATCGGCGCGTCCCACGACCCGACCGAGGGCTTCGAACGCGACTTCGTCAGCCGCGCGATCGACTTCTACCGCTCCGAGCTGTACCTGCGGACGCCCGGCGCGCTGGTCAAGATCGACGTCCCGGACGACGCGAGCGCGTCGCTGCACCGCGAATGGCTGCTGGTGCGGCCGCGGACGGCGTGGACCGTCGGCGGCACGGAGCACCCGGCCGGCTCGCTGATCGGCATCCTCTTCGACGCCTTCATGGACGGCGACCGGGCCTTCACCACGTTGTTCACGCCCGACGCGCACACGTCGCTCGACTACTGGGCCTGGACGCGCAACCACCTGCTGCTCGGCCTGCTGCGCGACGTCCGCACCGAGCTGCGCACGCTCACGCCGGGCCCGGACGGCTGGCAGGAGGAACCGCTGTCCGGCGGGCCGGAGTTCGGCAGCGCGGACATCTTCGACACCGATCCCGACGTCAGCGACGAGTACCTGATCAACTCCAGCGGGTTCCTCCAGCCGTCGACGCTCAGCTACGGCCACGTCGGCGAAGAGGTCGAGGTGCTGAAGCAGGCTCCGGCGTTCTTCGACGCTTCGGGGATGGACGTCGCGCAGTACTTCGCGACGTCGGAGGACGGCACGAAGATCCCGTACTTCGTCGTCCGGCCCTCCGGCGCCGAAGGCGGCCCGACGCTGCTGACCGGCTACGGCGGCTTCGAGGTTTCGCTGACGCCGTCCTACAGCGGGATGATCGGCCGCGGCTGGCTGGCGCGCGGCGGCACGTACGTCGTCGCGAACATCCGCGGCGGCGGCGAGTACGGGCCGAGCTGGCACACGCAGGCGATCAAGGCGCAGCGGCACCGGGTGTACGAGGACTTCGCCGCCGTCGCCGCGGACCTCGCCGAGCGCGGCATCACGACCCCGGAGCGGCTCGGCATCCAGGGCGGCAGCAACGGCGGCCTGCTGATGGGCGTGATGCTGACGCGTTACCCGGAGCGGTTCGGCGCGATCGTCAGCCAGGTGCCGCTGCTGGACATGCGCCGCTACCACCTGCTGCTGGCCGGCGCGTCGTGGATGGCCGAGTACGGCGACCCGGACGAGGCCGCCGAGTGGGAGTTCATCTCGAAGTACTCTCCGTACCAGAACGTCCACAGTGGAGTGTCCTATCCCCCGTCGTTGTTCGTGACGTCCACAAGGGACGACCGCGTGCACCCCGCCCACGCCCGCAAGATGGTGGCGCGGATGCGTGAGCAGGGGCACGACGTCCGCTACCACGAGAACATCGAAGGCGGCCACGGCGCCGCGGCGGACAACGAGCAGCTGGCGTTCAAGTGGGCGCTGGTCTTCGAGTTCCTGTGGGAGCAGCTCACGAAGCACTGAGCCGTTGGTTGCCGATCCGACCACGGTCACGGCCGGATGGCTTTCGTGGCAACGGTTACCTGCCGCTCAGGAGCCGGCCTGCTTCAGGCCGGATCAGTAACGCGGGCGAGCACGACGCCGCCGACGATCAGGGCCAGCGCGGCCACCCGGCCGAGACTCAGCGGGTCCTTGGTCACGACGACGCCGAGCACGATCGCGCCGACGGCGCCGATCCCGGTGAACACCGCGTAGGCGGTGCCCACCGGGACGGTGTCCATCGCGCGCGAAAGCAGGTAGACCGCCGCCGCGCACAGCACGAAGCACAGCAGCGTCGGCCACGGCTTCGTGAAGTTCTCCGTCGGCTTGATGCTCTGCGACCAGGCGATTTCGACGAGCCCGGCACAGATCAGCGTCAGCCAGCCCATCAGATGCCGCTGAGCGCGCGGTCGCGGGAGGCCACCCGGTCGGCTTCACGCGCGGCCAGGTGCGGGTCGACCAGGGCGTTGGTCAGCTCGGCGTGCACGAACCGGACGTCGGCGACGTCGTAGTGCCCGGCGATGAAGTCGCGCAGGTAGGCCTCGTGGTGGTCGAACGGCGCCCGCGGGGTGCCCGGCGCGTACGTCCCGCCGCGGGCGCCCGCGATGACGAACGCCTTGCCGCGCAACGACATCCGCGGGAACGTCACCTGGTCGATCCATGCCTTGAGCGCGGCCGGGATCGAGAAGTTGTACATCGGTGCGCCGATGAGGACGACGTCGGCTTCGAGCAGCTCGGCCAGCAGCGGCTCGACGATCGCCCAGGCTCGCTTCTGGCCGGGGGTTTCGACGACGTCGGCGTAGCGCGCGGGCGCGGTGATCCCCGCGGTCAGCAGCGCGTCACAGATCTCCGTCCAGGCCTCGCCGATCACGGGGACGGGGTCGGCGGCGAGGTCGCGGTAGGTGCGGGTGCCGTCCCAGGCCGCGGCGTAGCGCGCGGACAGCTCGCGCGAGAACGACGTACGACGGGCGCTGGAGTCGAGGTGCAGCAGGTGGGTCACGGTTCCTCCTCAAGTGGACGCGGTGTCCACTTGAGGCTAACTGGACGCCTCGTCCGGATATTCCCTAGGCTGGCGCCATGCCCGAACGCGCCGACGCCGCCCGCAACCGCGCGAAGATCCTGGCGGCCGCGGAGGAGCTGTTCGCCGCCCGCGGCGCGGCGGAGGTGACGATGGAGGACATCGCGCGCGCGGCCGGCGTCGGCCGGGGCACGCTCTACCGCCGCTACCCGGACCGCGCGGCGATCGCCGTGGCGCTGCTGGACGAGCACGAACGCCGGCTCCAGGAGTCGTTGCTGCGCGGCGCTCCCCCGCTGGGCCCGGGCGCGCCCCCGGCCGAGCGCCTGGCGGCCTTCTACGCGGCGATGGTCGACCTGCTGACCCGCCACGTGCACCTGGTGCTGGGCACGGAGGTGGGCCACTCCCGCTTCAAGACGGGCGCGTACGGCTTCTGGCACACGCACGTCCGAGTCCTGGCAGCCGCGGCGCACGCCCCCGACCCCGATGTGCTGGCCGACGTCCTGCTGGCACCGCTGGCGCCGGAGCTGTTCCTGCACCAGACCGGCCAAGGTGTGACGCCGGAGCGGATCACGGCGTCTTTGCGGGCCCTCGCGGCCAGGACATTGGGTCAGGACGGCTGAGGAGAGACCATGCCGCACACCGACGGATCCAGCAAAACAGTGCGATCCGACCTACTGACGAAGTTGCTGCTCGACCTCATTCACAAGCTGGCGGCCGACGATGAGGTCAAAGCAGCCGTCAGGGACATCATCGAACACACGGACAAGCGCTCCAGCGGCGGCAAGACCCTGCTTGACCTGACCAAATTCGCCCGGCGCGAAGCGCTCAGGAACGACGACCTCGAAACCGCTGAACGACTGGACGATCTCGCAGGGCATTCGACCGGCCGGATCCTCACCGCGGATCTGGACCGCAAGTACCACCTCTTCAGCCATTCCCGGACTCACCACATCGACGCGATCGAGCTGGCGATTTCCAATGCCTACCTGCTGGGCAGGCACCGCGCCGAGCAATATCTCCAGGAAAACCCCGGCGCGACCGGCGCCGACCTGGCGGGGCACTTGAAGGACCTGAGCGAAACCTCGATAAAAGTGGTCGAGGACCGGGAAGCAGGAAACTACCGGGTCCTCCGACTCGACACCGAAAGCCAAGTGTGGCTGGCGGAGGTCCTAGCCAGGCGGCTCGGTTTCGAAGATTCGGCTCCGGAGCCGCCTCCTTCCGGCCCACCGGCCGATGTCAGCCTGTCCACCTTGGTGGAAGCAGCTCATCTTCGGCTGCGCAAGGAAAAACTCGCGGAGATCCGCAGAGTCGTCGAAGATCGCTACAGCAGAGAGGCCCACCTCCAGCAGGCCGTCAGCGGATCGTTCTGGCTGTTCGGCGGCAGCCACATCGGTGAAGCCGGACGACGCAGGTACGCGACCGGCACCGAGGTGGACATCCCGCTGCTCCGTCCCGACGGCTCACTCCACATCGTCGAACTCAAGCTGGCCACCGCCCGCTTGGTGAAGCGCTACCGGACCGGGCTCATCGTCCATCCGCTCGTCCACGAAGCCACCAGCCAGGTGATGAACTACTTGCGTGCCTTCGACGAGAACCGAGGCGACATCCTGGCCCGGCACGGGCTCGACCCCCGCCGTGCGACGGGGACGGTGGTCATCGGGCACCCGATGTTCCAGCCCGAGTTCTCCGAGCAGGAGATCGCCGAGACGCTCCGGACGTACAACGCCGAGCACAGCCGGATCTCGGTGATCAGCTACAAGGAGCTCCTCGACAACGCCGAACGAACACTCACGCTGTCCGAACCACCTGGCTAGAAGAGCCCGCGCGGCCTGGCCCGCTTCGGGACGTGACGCGGCTTCGGCTCGTCACCGCGGATTCTCGCGAGGGCGGCTTCGAAAGCGGTGACCACGTCGGCGACGAAGACGAGCCGGCCGACACCGAGCTTGCGCAGCGCCCGTCCGTGGTCGGCGGCGACCGTGATCGTCACGCCGAGCAGGAGGAACCGCCAGGCACCGAACACCAGGGCGCGCGCCGGCTTGCCGAGTGTCTCGAAGCCGAGCCGGAGGCGGTGGCAGTGGAAGGGCACGTGCCGTTCCTCGTCGGCGAGGATCAGGCCCGCTACCCGCGTGACGAGCGGGTCGGCGGTGCCGTCCCGCAGCGCCCGGTAGTAGCGCAGCGCCACGACCTCGGCGATGAGCAGCACCATCAGCTCTAGCCGCAGCCCGAGCGCCCGCCGCAGCCGCACGAAAACGGTGTCGGACCAGTGGCTCGTGATCGTCGGCACGCCGGCGGCCCGCAGCAGTTCCCCGAGCATCCGGGCGTGGTTCTGCTCTTCGGCGACGAAGAGCTTCACCGCGGCCAGGTAGACAGCATCTCCTCCCGCGGCCTTCGCGACGAGGTTGGCGCCGTCACCCGCCTCGCCGACCTGGAACCGCTGGATGCTCCGCGCGACGTCGGGATCGAGCCGGGCACCCCCTGACCACGGCGGTTCCTCGCGCAACCGTCGGCGGCCGGCCTCGCTTTCGAAGTCCTCGAGCCAGTGTCGGTGGGTCATCGCGTCGATGATGCCCGGCGGCTGTGGACGACGTGGGCCGTTCCGGTGGAGATCCGGTGAGGATCAGCGCTCGTACGCCGCGACGAACGGCCTCGGGTCGAACCGCAGCCGGCTGCGGCCGACGGAGTGGACCAGGTTCTGCCAGAACCGGTCGAAGGTCAGCGGGGCGCGGACCGAGTCGAGCATCTCGTGGATCTCCGGCCGGGCCAGCGCCAGCCGGGCCGCGGCGATCTCCTCCGAGTAGATGACCTCGTCACCGGCGGCCGAGAGCTCGGCCGGGGACCCGGCCCCGGCGTCGGCGACGGTCCACGCCGGCGCCAGCTGCTTCTGGTGCCCCGCGGGCATGCCGTCGACCACGCTCGTGTGCGCGGCCAGCGGGCCGGCGAGGCCGAGGTCGTCGACCAGGATCTCGTCGCGCGGCAGGAGCAGGCCCGGGAACCCGAGCGCGCCGGGTGTCGAGACCACGGTGTGCGTCGCCGGGTAGGCCACCCACGTCAGGTTCACCGACACCGCGACGGACGGGCCGGGGAGGTGCGCACGGGCCGCGAGGATGTCCTGCACGTACCCGGGCAGGAACTTGGCGTCTTCGGCGGCGATCGGGTGTGCCTGGCGCGTGGAGTCGACCCAGAACACCCGGGCGTCGCTGATGCCGTACGCGCCGATCTTGTGCTGCGCGGCCGAATCCGGGCGCAGGCCGACGGCGCTGGTGACGGTCCAGGCCAGCACGGCCAGCACGAGCGCGCCCGTCCACCGGGTCAGCGGGACGACCATGACCGGCAGCAGCAGGCAGGTGAGCACGGGCAGGAGCATCCGGGCGTGCATGTAGTCGCCGCCGACGCGGGTGACGTACAGCCCGAGCAGGATCCCGGAGGCCACCGGCGTGAGAGCGGCCACCAGCGTCCGGCGCTCCAGGCGCCGCAGGACGGCCACGGCGACGACGAGCAGCAACGCGACCGGGACCAGCAGCCAGTAGGCGGCGAACAGGTCGACGAGGTAGAACCAGCCGCGGTCCCAGCGGGCCTGGGTCGCCTCCTTGGCCAGCGCCGTGTTGGGCGTGATCAGGCCGTAGTAGCCCATCCGGAACACCTGGTACGCCACCGGAAGGAGGCCGGCGAGCCCGAGCCAGCCGAGCGCGCGGCGCCACCCCGGCCGGGTCACGGCCAGCAGCGCGGCGAACGTGATCGCGGAGACGAGGGCGAACTCGGGGCGCACCAGCGGGCCGCAGCCGAGCAGCAGCAGGGTCGGCCAGGTCCGCACCGGGGCGCCGGTCGCGTGGCGCACCAGCTGCCACCACACGAGCGACAGCCAGAGCGTGACGAGCCCGGTTTCCAGGCCCGACGTCGCGAAGTCCCAGAAGGGCGGCAGCGCCAGCACCACCAGGCCACCGGCCGGCACGACCCGCCGGGCCGGGAACAGGCGCCGGGCCCCGTCGAGACCGAAGAACAGCCCGCCGACGGCGGACACCAGCCCGAGGACGACCGCCACCCATTCCAGCCGGAGCCACGGCTGGAGCCCGCCGACGGCCAGGACGTACGTCCACAGCGTGCTGGTGTTGGCCTCGACCCGTTCCCCGGCGTTGAACACCGGGCCGTTGCCGTGGAGGAGGTTTTCCACGGTGCGCAGGGCGATCAGGCCGTCGTCGCAGACCCACCGGCGCTGCCAGGCGAGGAAAGCGAAAACCGCGAGCACCAGCGCGCTCGACCACCAGCGGGCAAATCCCTTGCGTTGCGGTGTTTCCCGCGGTCTCGGCGTCGTTTCGGCAGCGACAAGCGAGGTCATCGAGCGATCCCTCCCCGGATCCACACGAAAGCGCATGACCAGGGAGAACAGCCTTCCGTCCCCCTGCGCCGCAGAGATTAACTCGAACGAGTGAAACCGGAACAAGGGGGTCGAAAGTGTCGAATATGTTAACTGAAAAACACGGTTATCAGTCTCATGAAGGCCAGAAAATGCGGGCGATATCGTTCTCGGGTGCGTTTTCCGTCGTTGCGCCCCGGCGTCCGCCCCATCTGGCCTAACATCGGGAGGATGCCGATCACCCCGCGGTTCGAAGCCCGCATCCCGGCCCAGGACCTGGCCCGCGCCCGCCGGTGGTACGCCGGGAAGCTCGGCCTCGAACCGGCCGAGGAACGGCCCGGCGGCCTGCGCTACGAGAGCGAGTCGGGCGTGTTCTGCCTCTACACCTCCGCCGGCGCGTCCGACGGCTCGTTCACGCAGCTGGGGTTCTACGTCGACGACGTCGAGGCGGCGGTCGCCGAGCTGCGCGCCCGCGGCGTCGTGTTCGAGGAGTACGACGGCTGCGTCGGCGGGATCATGGACATCGAGGGCAACTACCCCAGCAAGGGCCGGGGCGAGCGGGCCGCGTGGTTCCGCGACAGCGAGGGCAACATGCTCGGCATCGCCGAGATCGTGCGTTAGCGGGCGCCGAGCACCACGGCGGGGGTCCAGAAGAACACCTTCGGGTCGCCGAGCCCGGACGCCGTCAGCCAGCGGGCGGCTTCGCGGGCGTCGGCCTCCGCCTGGATCAGGCCGTTGCCGGCCGGGCGGATGCCCGTCGCGGCGCGGACGTCGTCGACCAGGCCGCCGAGGCAGGCCCAGGAATGCCAGGTTCCGAAGTCGAACCCGATCGGCTCGAAGCCGAGGACGTGCCCGCGCGACAAGGGGAACCGGTGGCACAGCCGGTCCGGCAGGCCGCCGCTGCCCCGTAGCCGGCCCGCGGCGGCCAGGTCGGCCAGCAGGCGTTCGACGTGCTCCCCGGGAACCCCGGCGGTGAGCACCGTTTCACCACGGGACGCCGCGTTCGCGAAGTCGCCGAACCAGTCGTCCCAGCCCGGCTCGGCCGGGACGAGGTCGACGAGGCAATCGCTCACCGACAGCCGCTGCGCGCCGCCGGCGACCGCGGCGTGGCCCGCGAACACGAAGTCGTCGATCACGACTCCAGTGTCCCGGGCCACGCAACGGGAAATGGTCAGCTGCAGCCGGAGGTCGCGCCGCAGCCTTCGCAGGCGTAGCACGAACCTGCCGGGCGCATCTTCGTTCCGCACGTCATGCACAGCGGGGCGTCCGCCGCCTTGCCGAGGCGGAGCTCCATCAGCTCCGTCGTCGTCTGGGCTTCGCGGTGCGGGTGCTCGGGTTCGTCCGCGTGCGGCTCCGGCGAGGAGTCCACTGTGGAGCGAAGAGCCTCGACGTCGACGCCGCCGTAGCCGGCTTCGACCTCCGCCGCGCGCTCGTCCGCGGACAGGATGCCCAGCTGCGCCCGCTTCTGGTCCGGCAGGTAGTCCAGCGCCAGCCGGCGGAACAGGTAGTCCAGCACGCTGGTGGCGATCCGGATGTCCGGGTCGTCGGTCATCCCGGCCGGCTCGAAGCGCAGGTTGGAGAACTTCGAGACGTAGAACTCGAGCGGGATGCCGTACTGCAGGCCCACCGAGATCGACATCGAGAACGCGTCCATCACCCCGGCCAGCGTCGAACCCTGCTTGCCGAGCTTGACGAAGATCTCGCCGAGGCCGTCGTCCGGGTACGAGCCCGCCGTCAGGTAGCCCTCCGCGCCGCCGACGGTGAACGACACCGTCTGACTCGGGCGCTTCTTCGGCAGGCGCTTGCGCACCGGCCGGTACTCGACGACCTTCTCCGGCTCGGCCGCGGCCTTGTCCTTCTTGCCGGTGGACAGCGGCTGGCCGACCTTGCAGTTGTCGCGGTAGATGGCCAGCGCCTTGAGGCCGAGCTTCCAGCCCTGGAAGTAGATCCCCTCGACCTCTTCCACCGTCGCCGACTCCGGCATGTTGACGGTCTTCGAGATGGCGCCGGACAGGAACGGCTGCACCGCGGCCATCATCCGGACGTGCCCCATCGGCGCGATCGAGCGCTCGCCGACCGCGCAGTCGAACACCTCGTAGTGCTCCGGGCGCAGGCCCGGCGCGTCCACGACGTGGCCGTTCTGCGCCACGAACTCGACGATCGCCTCGACCTGCTCGGCCTGGTAGCCCAGCGCCTCCAGCGCGCGCGGCACCGTCTGGTTGACGATCTGCATCGAGCCGCCGCCGACGAGCTTCTTGAACTTCACCAGCGAGAAGTCCGGCTCGATCCCGGTGGTGTCGCAGTCCATCATGAAGCCGATGGTGCCGGTCGGGGCGAGCACCGACGCCTGCGCGTTGCGCCAGCCGTGCTTCGTCCCGATGTCGATGCCGCGCTTCCACTCCTCGGTCGCCAGCGAGCGGACCGCGGCGTCGTTGGCGTGGTAGGTGCGGACGAGCTCGTTCGCCGCCGCGTGCTTGCGCATGACGCGCTGGTGGGACTCGGCGTTGCGGGCGTACCCCTCGTACGCGCCGACGGCCTGGGCCAGCTCGGCCGAGCGCCGGTAGGACACGCCGGTCATCAGCGACGTGATCGCCGCGGCGAGCGCGCGCCCGCCTTCGGAGTCGTACGCGTGGCCCAGCGCCATCAGCAGCGCGCCGAGGTTGGCGTAGCCGATGCCGAGCTGGCGGAACTTCCTGGTGGTGTCGGCGATCGGCTCGGTCGGGAAGTCCGCGAAGCAGATCGAGACGTCCATCGCGGTGATCACGAACTCGACCGCGCGGGCGAACAGCGGCGCGTCGAACGTGCCCTCGGGCGTGACGAACTTGAGCAGGTTCAGCGACGCCAGGTTGCAGCTCGAGTTGTCGAGGTGCATGTATTCGCTGCACGGGTTGGACGCGGTGATCCGGCCGGACTCCGGGCAGGTGTGCCAGTCGTTGATCGTGCCGTCGTACTGGATGCCCGGGTCGGCGCACTCCCACGCGGCCTGCGCCACGGTGCGGAACAGCTGCTTCGCGTCGGTCCGCGAGAGCTCCTCGCCGGTGAGGCGGGCGCGCAGCGCGAAGTCCGTGTTGTTCTCGACGGCCCGCATGAACTCGTCGGTCACGCGGACCGAGTTGTTCGCGTTCTGGTACTGCACCGAGGAGATGTCCGCGCCGGAGAGGTCCATGTCGAACCCGGCGTCGCGCAGGACCTTGATCTTCTTCTCTTCACGCGCCTTGGTCTGGATGAACTCTTCGATGTCCGGGTGGTCGACGTCGAGCACGACCATCTTCGCCGCGCGCCGGGTGGCGCCGCCGGACTTGATGGTGCCCGCGGACGCGTCGGCGCCGCGCATGAACGAGACCGGGCCCGAGGCGGTGCCGCCCGAGGTGAGCAGCTCCTTCGAGGACCGGATGCGGGAGAGGTTCAGCCCCGCGCCGGAGCCGCCCTTGAAGATCAGGCCCTCTTCGCGGTACCAGTTGAGGATCGACTCCATCGTGTCGTCGACGGCGAGGATGAAGCACGCGCTGACCTGCTGCTTCGACGCCGTGCCGACGTTGAACCAGACCGGGGAGTTGAAGCTGAAGACCTGGTGCAGCAGCATCCAGGTGAGCTCGTGCTCGAAGATCTCGAGGTCCCGCGGCGAGGCGAAGTAGCCGTGGTCGCGCGCGGCCCCGACGTATGTGTGCACCACGCGGTCGATCAGCTGCTTGAGGCTGCGCTCGCGCTGCGGGCTGCCGACGGCGCCGCGGAAGTACTTGCTGGTGACGATGTTCGTGGCGTTGACCGACCACGACTCGGGGAACTCCACGCCACGCTGCTCGAAGTTGACCGAGCCGTCGCGCCAGTTGGTCATCACGACGTCCCGCTGCTCCCAGGTGACCTGGTCGTACGGGTGCTCGCCCTCGGTGGTGAAGACACGCTTCACGCTCAGCCCGCCGGCGGCCTTGTTCTTCTTGCCGGTGGCCGCCCTGGCCCCGGTCCCCACGGTTTCGGTCATGGTCGAACCCTCACTCCCGCAGCGGGACGGTCAATCGCCGTCGTCGCGCTGATCGCTCTCCTTCGGCGCAGCAGCACCCGCGATGGCCTCACGAAGGTCGGCGATCTCCTTCTCGAAGTCCTCGACCGAGGAGAACGAGCGGTAGACGCTGGCGAACCGGAGGTAGGCGACCCCGTCGAGCTCACGCAGCGGGCCCAGGATCGCCAGGCCGACCTCGTGACTCGGGATCTCGGCCAGGCCCGCGGAGCGGATCGACTCCTCCACGCGCTGCGCGAGCTGCTGCAGCGCGTCGTCGTCGACCGGACGGCCCTGGCACGCACGCCGGACCCCGCTGACCACCTTGTCCCGGTTGAACTGCTCGGTGACCCCGGAACGCTTCACGACGGCGAGCACCATCGTCTCCGAGGTCGTGAACCGCCTTCCGCACGACGCGCACGAGCGCCGCCTGCGGATCGCCTGGCCTTCATCCACCTCTCGGGAGTCGACGACCCGAGAGTCCGCATGCCGGCAGAACGGGCACCTCATCCGCCGATCACCTTCCCCTCCGCGCCGGCCGCCCCGGTCGACGTCCCGGCCGCCACGCGCGGCCGTGCTGCGACCATCGGGCACCCCTGCACCCTGGTGATCGACATGTGGACATCCGGTGGGTAAGAGCCGGTCAACTGTGGACAACTGCTGCCCAGTCTACCCCAACCTGTGGACCAACTACAGCGGTGTAACTACTACATATAGCGGCAGAGAGTAGAACTCGGGACTGGCCCGCGCAAGCGACACGACCGGACAGGACCTCGCCCGGGTGAGGGTGGTTGACGGCACCCGCGAGTCAGGGTGCGGGAACGGCAGCCGGGTCGGCCACGGGGACCGTGAGCGGCAGCCCGGGCACCAGAACGGCCTGGTCCAGGCGATTGAGCTCCTTGATCCGGGCGACAACCGCGCCAGTGTCACTGTTCGGCGCGAACCGGGCAGCCAGCGCGGACAGCGTGTCGCCCTGCCCGACCGACACCGTGGCGGTCGACTCGGGCACCGGAGCACCCGCGCCACCGCCGCCCAGAAGACCCAATCCGGTGACCACGAGACAGCTCGCGACGGCGAGTGCGGCGAGCCACGGCCACCGCACCGGCACCCGCCGCGGTGTCGCGCAGGGCGCGCCGGCCGGCCGGCGTCCCGCGACGACCCTCGCGCGCGTCGGCGGGCGCTGCACCTCACCGCGCCGCCCGCGCAGCACGCGCACAGGGCGGGGTTGCGCCGGAACCGGGGTCGCCGGGCGAGCCGGACCGCGTTCGGCCAGAATGGACATCCGAACCTCCTCTAAACCCTGGTGTCCGCCTGATCCGGCGAACCGGCTGCGGTTCGGGGATCAAGGTCGAACAGGCGTTCTATCGAACGTCCGTGCGAAGGTCTACCACCTACCACCGACAAAATCGAGCGGACACGGCGTGTCGATCGAACAGATGTTTGAAATCGCCGTGCCCGGAGGCTAACGTCGGTGACCAGGGCATCTGCCGGGCAGATGCCGCCGGCCAGGCTGCCCGCACCCCGTGGGCGGCGGCCGGCGCGCATACGTGCAGCGAACGTCTGGGAGGCGACGCAAGTGGCGAAGGAGAACAAGGCGGGCAGGACCAGTGGGTCCCCCGGGGGCACCGGCAAGGTGGCCTCGATGCCCGAGGTGTACGACGTCGACGAGACCCTCACCGTCCGCCAGCAGCAGGTTCTCGACGTGATCCGCGGCTGGGTCAGCCGCTTCGGCTACCCGCCGAGCGTGCGCGAGATCGGGGAAGCGGTGGGCCTGACCTCGACGTCGTCGGTCTCCCACCAGCTGCGGGCGCTGCAGCGCAAGGGTTATCTGCGCCGGGACGCGAACCGGCCGCGCGCGGTCGGCGTGCTGTCGGCGACCGACGACAACCCCATGGGCATCGAGATGGACCAGCAGCCGGTCATGCCGAAGGCGGCGTACGTGCCGCTGGTCGGCCGGATCGCCGCCGGTGGCCCGGTGCTGGCCGAGCAGTCCATCGAGGACGTCTTCCCGCTGCCGCGGGAGATCGTCGGCGAGGGCGAGCTGTTCCTGCTCAAGGTCACCGGCGACTCGATGATCGACGCGGCCATCACCGACGGCGACTGGGTCGTGGTCCGGCAGCAGCCGGACGCGGACAACGGCGAGATCGTCGCGGCGATGATCGACGGCGAGGCCACGGTCAAGACGTTCAAGCGCAAGAGCGGCCACATCTGGCTGATGCCGCACAACGAGGCGTACGAGCCGATCCCCGGCGACGACGCGACGGTGCTCGGCAAGGTCGTGGCGGTCCTGCGCAGGCTCTGAGAAGCGAAAACGGTTCCGGGTCTCGCACAGCCCGGAATCTTCACCGGATCGAGTGGTCTTGGCCGTGGGGAGCCAAGCCCGCGAGAACTACCGGCGGCTTCGGCGGCGCAGCCTGCTGATCCCGAACCAGCCGATCCCGACCGCGGCCAGCGCTATCCCGGCGGCGGGGAGGACGGGGAGCCCGGCCCCGTCCCCCGCCGCACCGGACGACGCGCCGGCGCCGGTCGAGGTCTTCCCCTCCGCCGGTGCGCCGGGCTGCGCGGCCAGAGCCGCCGCGCCCCGCACCGCGCGGAGAGGCTGGCCGACGCCTTCGCTGCCCGAGAGCAGCGTCCCGTCGGGATCGAACGCGATCGCCTCACCCTGCTTCTCCCCCGGCAACGGGATCCGGACCGGGGTGCGCTGCAGCGCGGCGAGGACGTCGCCGTCGGGTGCGGCGTAGAGGTAGGCGTCGGTGTACGTGCGCAGCGCGACGACCGTGCCGTCGGCGCTCGAAGCGCCGCCGGTCACCAGCACCGAGCCGATCGACCCGACCGGGCCGCCCTGCGTGTCGGTGGTCTCGATCTTCACCGAGCCGACCTTCTCCAGGTTGGTCGGCCCGGGGCTGGCCAGCGGGCCCTGCGGCCGGTAGACCTTCGCCTCGCCGAGAACGTCCTTGGTGATCAGGTACGGCGTCCCCGCCTTGTCCATGATCAGCGCTTCGGTGTCGTGCTGGCCGTCGGGGTAGGTCAGCCGGTGCAGCGTGAGCTTCCCCTGCGGGCTCAGCTCGAGCAGCGCGACGGTCAGCCGGCCCTTCTGGTTGTCACCGGTGTCGGAGAGCCAAAGCCGCCCGTCGGGTGTGCGGGCCAGGTCCTCGACGTCGAACGGGTCCGTCTTGTCGGTCAGGACCTTCTGCACCTTGCAGTCCCGCCCGAGCACGAACACCTGGACCTTGGTGCCGCCGTCGTTGATCGCGTAGAGGTGCTCGCCGTCGGACACGAGCCCGGACAGCTCACCGATCCGGGAGTCCTTGACCGTGCACAGGGGTTCCACGGCCGGAGCCGCCGACGCGGGCACCGGCCCGGCCAGCACAGCCAAGAACCCCGCCGCTACCGCGACTCCCAAACGCACCCAGCACCTCCGTAGTGTGCGGCCAACCTGGTCGCACACTACGGAGACGTGTCAGGCCCTGGTCGAGTTGGTCTCGTACTCCCGCAAAGCGGCGGCGAAATCCGGGCGGACCCGCGCCAGCAGGCGCGTGCCCTCCTCGACGTGCTCCTCTTCCAGCACTTCGCCGTCCGCGTGCGCCCGCGCGACGAGCTCGCCGTGCGCGTAGGGCACGAGGACCTCGATGGTGACCTCCGGCCGCGGCAGGCGTTCGGTGATCACCTCGACGAGCTCCGGGATGCCGGCGCCGGTACGGGCCGAGACCTGCACCGAGCCGGACAGCGCGTGCCGCAGCCGGGCGAGGGTGACCTCGTCGGACGCGTCGGTCTTGTTGATCACCAGCAGCTCCGGCGGGAGCGGCTCCTTGCGCTTGCGCGTGATCTCGCCGAGCACCTCGCGCACGGCGCTGACCTGCTCCTCCGGCGCCGGGTCGGACCCGTCGACCACGTGCACCAGCAGGTCTGCGTCGGCGGCCTCTTCCAGCGTCGAGCGGAACGCGTCCACCAGCTGGTGCGGCAGGTGCCGCACGAACCCGACGGTGTCGGTCAGCGTGTAGGTGCGCCCGTCCGCGGTCTGCGTGCGCCGCGTGGTCGGGTCGAGGGTGGCGAACAGCGCGTCCTCCACCAGCACCCCGGCCCCGGTCAGCGCGTTGAGCAGGCTCGACTTGCCGGCGTTGGTGTAGCCGACGATCGCCACGCTGGGCACCTCGTTGGCCAGCCGGCGGCCGCGCTTGGTCTCGCGGATGGTGTCCATCGCGGCGATCTCCCGGCGCAGCTTCGCCACGCGCTTGTTGATCCGCCGCCGGTCGGTCTCGAGCTTGGTCTCACCGGGACCACGCAGGCCCACGCCGCCGTTCGCGCCCCCGGCGCGGCCACCGGCCTGCCGGGACAGCGAGGCACCCCACCCGCGCAGCCGCGGGATCAGGTACTGCAGCTGGGCCAGCTCGACCTGCGCCTTGCCCTCCTTGGACCGGGCGTGCTGGGCGAAGATGTCGAGGATCAGCGCGGTCCGGTCGATGACCTTGACCTTGACCTTCTCCTCGAGCTGCCGCAGCTGGCCCGGCGAGAGCTCGCCGTCGCAGATCACGGTGTCGGCGCCGGTGGACCCGACGATGTCGCGCACCTCCCGCACCTTGCCCGAGCCGATGTAGGTGGCCGGGTCCGGCTTGGTCCGCCGCTGGATGAGACCTTCGAGGACTTCGGAACCCGCGGTCTCGGCCAGGCGCGCCAGCTCGGCCAGCGACGCCTCGGACTGCAGGGCGGTGCCCTCGGTCCACACGCCGACCAGCACGACCCGCTCGAGCCGCAGTTGCCGGTACTCGACCTCGGTGACGTCGTCGAGCTCCGTGGACAGCCCCGCGACCCGGCGCAGTGACGCGCGGTCCTCGAGCTCCATCTCGCCCGTCGACAGCTCGGCGTCGTACAGGTCGTCGTGGTCTTCGGTGTGTGTCAGATCTGTCATCGTGCCTCCATGGTCCCACGTTTCGACGCGGAACCGAACTTCTTCAGCTGCTCGGATAGGTGGCGAGGTAGATCGCGGTGCGTTCCGCGCCGGGACGGCGCGGGCGCGCACGGAACTCCTCGAGGAGGGCGTTCAGCCGGTCGTCCAGCTCTTCGCGCTCCTCGGGGGCCACCTGGACGACCAGGCGTGACTGGTGCACGCCCTCGAACCCGGTTTCGGCGATCTCGGCCAGATAGGCCTCGAGCACCGCCTCTTCAACGCCCCGATCACCGCATGAGTCGAGTGTCCACGAAAGTCCCGTGGAGAGGTAGGGGATTTCCCGGGCGCCCCGGGTGCCGCGCCGGGGCGGCTGGGCCGTCAGGAAGCCGGTGTCCACGAGCTTGCGCACGTGGTGCAGGGTGGTCGCCGGGTCGCGGCCGAGCCGCTCGGCGAGCTCCTTGTTGGTCAGGGCCTCGGAGAAGGTCAACCGGATGATGCGCAGCCGTATTCCGGAGGCCAGCGCGGCGGCCTCGGCTTCGGTCGCGGTACGTCGTTCGCGGGAGGGCACGGGCCAAGCCTAGAGCGAACAGTGATTGACACTTTCCAATCACTCGCGCCACACTCGGACCATGTCCAGGGGGTCATCACTGTTCTTCCACGCCGACTTCAGGCGGCTGTGGGCCGGCGACACGGCCAGCCAGCTCGGCTCGTCCGTCGGCAACACCGCCATCCCGCTGCTGGCGGCGGTCACGCTGGCCGCGACGCCGTTCGAGATGGGCCTGCTCACCGCGGCCGAAACGCTCGCGTTCCTGCTGATCGGGCTGCCCGCCGGGGTGTGGGTCGACCGGCTGCGCCGCCGCCGGATCATGCTCGCGGCCGACTTCACCCGCTTCGCGCTGCTGCTCAGCGTGCCACTCGCCTGGTGGGCCGGGGTGCTGACGCTCGCGCAGCTGCTGGTCGTCGTGCTGCTCGTCGGCATCGCGACGCTGTTCTTCGACATCTCCTACCAGTCCTACCTGCCCTCGCTCGTCGGCCGGGAGCACCTGCTGGAGGGCAACGCCAAGCTGCAGTCGGTCCAGTCGGTCGCGCAGATCGCCGGGCCGAGCGGCGCGGGTGTGCTGGTCCAGCTGGTCACGGCCGCGAACACCGTGCTGATCACCGGCCTCGGTTACCTGACCTCGGCGCTGTGCCTGCTCCGCATCCGGGCGGTGGAGCCCGAGCCCGAGCGCGGTGGCCACGCCCCGCTGCTGCAGCAGGTCGGCGAGGGCCTGCGGTTCGTCTTCGCCGACAAGCCGTTGCGCGCGATCGTGGCGTGCACGGCGATCGCGAACCTCTTCGACGCCGCCTTCACCGCGGTCCGGGTGCTGTTCCTGACCCGCACCCTGGGGCTGACGCCGGCGGTGGTCGGCCTGGTGCTGGGCGTCGGCGGCGCGGGCGGCATCCTCGGCGCGCTCTGCTCGGGGGCCATCACCCGGCGGATCGGCCAGTCCCGGGCGATCTGGCTGGTGCCGCTGCTCACCATGCCGGCCTACCTGCTGGTCCCGCTGGCCGCGCCGGGCTGGCGGCTCGTCCTCGCCGGGTCCGGCCTGGCCGTCATGGCGTTCGGGATCATCATCTACAACGTCGCGGCGGTCTCCTACCGCCAGGCGATCTGCCCGGACCGGTTGCTCGGCCGGATGAACGCGAGCGTGCGGTTCGTCGTCTGGGGCACGATCCCGCTCGGCGGGCTGCTGGGCGGCGCGCTGGGCGAATGGCTCGGCCTGCGCACCGCGGTGTGGGTGGCGGTCGGCGGCACGATCTCCGCGGTGCTGTGGGTGGTCTTCTCGCCGCTGCGGCACATGCGCGATCTGCCGACCACGGCGAAAACGGGTTCCGGCGCCGCCTAGAGTTGCTTCATGAACACTCCCCTCGAGCGCCCACAGGTCCCGGACAAGGTCGGTGTCGACGGTCTGGAGGCCAAGTGGGTACCCGTATGGGAGTCCACCGGCGCCTACCGCTTCGACCGCAGCAAGTCCCGCGCCGAGGTCTACTCGATCGACACCCCGCCGCCGACGGCCAGCGGGTCGCTGCACATCGGGCACGTCTTCTCGTACACCCACACCGACGTGCTGGCGCGGTTCAAGCGGATGCGCGGGTCCGAGGTGTTCTACCCGATGGGCTGGGACGACAACGGCCTGCCGACCGAACGCCGCGTGCAGAACCACTTCGGCGTCCGCTGCGACCCGTCGCTGCCCTACGACCCGGACTTCGAAGCGCCGGAGAAGCCGGGCAAGGACGTCGTCTCGATCTCGCGGCGGAACTTCGTCGAGCTGTGCGAATCCCTGACGGTGACCGACGAAAAGGTCTTCGAAGCACTGTGGCGGCAGCTCGGGCTGTCGGTCGACTGGACGATGACCTACCAGACGATCGGGCACGACTCGCGGCTGATCTCGCAGCGCGCGTTCCTGCGCAACCTCGCCCGCGGCGAGGCCTACCAGGCCGAAGCGCCGACGCTCTGGGACGTCTCGTTCCGCACCGCCGTCGCGCAGGCCGAGCTGGAGGACCGGGAGCGCCCCGGCGCGTTCCACGACCTCGCGTTCACCGCCGAAGACGGCTCGGACGTCGTGATCGCGACGACCCGGCCCGAGCTGCTGCCCGCGTGTGTCGCGCTGGTGGCGCACCCGGACGACGAACGTTTCAAGCCGCTGTTCGGGAAGACCGTGCGGACGCCGGTGTTCGGCGTCGAGGTGCCCGTGGTGGCACACCACCTGGCCGACCCCGAGAAGGGCCGCGGCATCGCGATGGTGTGCACCTTCGGCGACACCACCGACGTCACGTGGTGGCGCGAGCTGCGGCTCGCCACCCGGGTCGTGCTGGGCCGGGACGGCCGGTTCCTGCCCGACGCGCCGCACGGCGTGCCGGCCGGGGCCTACGCGCCGCTCGTCGGCAAGACCGTCCACACGGGACGCGAGATCCTGGTGCGCCTGCTGCGCGAAGCCGGTGCGCTGCGCGGGGAACCGCGGCCGATCACGCACTCGGTGAAGTTCTACGAGAGGGGCGACAAGCCGCTGGAGATCGTCGCCAGCCGGCAGTGGTACCTGCGCAACGGCGGCAACGACGAGGCGTTCCGGGCTCGCATGCTGGCCCGTGGCGAGGAACTGAACTGGGTGCCGAAGCACATGAAGGTGCGCTACTCGTCGTGGGTGGAGAACCTCGCCGGTGACTGGCTGGTCAGCCGCCAGCGGTTCTTCGGTGTCCCGTTTCCCCTGTGGTACCGGGTGGACGCGCACGGCGAGCCGGACTACGACGCGCGCCTGCTGCCCGACGACGGTGCGTTGCCGGTGGACCCGAGCAGCGACGTCCCGCCCGGGTTCACCGAGGACCAGCGGGGTGTGCCCGGCGGCTTCGTCGCCGAGGCCGACGTGATGGACACGTGGGCGACCTCGTCGCTCACCCCGCAGATCGTCGGCCGCTGGAGCGTCGACGACGACCTGTTCGAGCGGGTCTTCCCGATGGACCTGCGGCCGCAGGCGCACGAGATCATCCGCACCTGGCTGTTCTCGACGGCGGTGCGCGCGGAGCTGGAGCACGGCGTGCTGCCGTGGCGGGCGGCGTCGATCGCCGGCTGGGTGCTCGACCCCGACCGCAAGAAGATGTCGAAGTCCAAGGGCAACGTCACGACGCCGGTGGACCTGCTGGAGCGGTTCGGCTCGGACGCGGTGCGCTACTGGGCGTCGAGCGCGCGCCCCGGCGTCGACACGGCGGTCGACGAAGGCCAGATGAAGGTCGGCCGCCGCCTGGCGACGAAGCTGCTCAACGCGAGCCGGTTCGTGCTCGGCCTCGGCGTGCCGTCCCCGTCCGCGGCGGTCACCGAACCGCTGGACCGGGCGCTGCTGGCTTCCCTGGCCGTCGTCATCGAGCAGGCGACGGCGGCGCTGGAGGACCTGGACTACGCGCGGGCGCTGCAGGTGACCGAGACGTTCTTCTGGACGTTCTGCGACGACTACGTCGAGCTGGTGAAGGGCCGCGCGTACGGCGACAGCGGCACCTCGGGGGCCGCGTCGGCCCAAGCGGCCCTGGTGACGGCGTTGTCGGCGCTGCTGCGGCTGTTCGCGCCGTTCCTGCCGTTCGCGGCCGAGGAGGTCTGGTCGTGGTGGCAGCCGGGTTCGGTGCACCGGGCCGCGTGGCCGTCGGGCCTGTCGGTCGACGGTGACCCGAAGCTGCTGACGCTGGCGGGCGAGGTGATCGCGGCGGTCCGCCGGGCGAAGACGGACGCGAAGGTCTCGATGCGCACGGCGGTGGAGACGTTGACGCTGACCGGCCCGGCCGACGTGCTGGCCCGGTTCACGGAGATCGAGCCGGACATCCGCGTCGCGGGAGTGATCACGGACGTCACGACCCGCGAAGGCGACTTCGCGGTGGAAGCCAAGGTCGGCGGCTGACGCCGAGGTGGGCTGCCCCGGTCAGGAACCGGCGGCGGCCCACCAGGCGTCGTCGATCTCACCGCGGGCCACGATCTCCGCCGGGCCCGACAGGGTCGACGCGCCGCGGGAGACCGTCACCTCGACCCGGCCGCCCGGGATGTCCACTGTGGACGCGCCGGTGTCCGTGCCCGCCAGGTGGAAGGCCGCCGCCACCGCGGCCACCGTGCCGGTGCCGCAGGCGCGGGTCTCCCCCACGCCGCGCTCGTGGACGCGCATCCGCAGCGCGCCCTCGCCGAGGCGGTTGACGAACTCGAGGTTCACGCCGTCCGGGAAGACGTCGTGGTCGAAGTCGGGCTGGTCGCGCAGGTCCAGGTCCCGGACGTCGGTGTCGTCGAGCACCGAGACCAGGTGCGGGTTGCCGACGTTCACGGCCACGCCGGAGAACGGCCGGCCCGCGACCACGGTGACCGACGTGCCGGTGATCGTCGCCGGGCCCATCCCGACCGTCACCGACCGGTCCGGGTGCACCACCACCGGGCGGTCGCCCGCCCGGGTGCCGACGACGAACTCGCCCTCGGCCGCGAGGCCCGAGTCGACGAGGTAGCGGGCGAACACGCGCACGCCGTTGCCGCACATCTCCGCGATCGAACCGTCCGCGTTGCGGTAGTCCATGAACCACTCGCCCTCGGAGGCGATTTCGAGCGCGGCGGCCCGGACGATGCGGAGCACGCCGTCTGCCCCGAGGCCGCGGTGGCGGTCGCACAGCGCGGCGATCCGGGCCTCGGTCAGCTCGAGGCGGCCCGCCGCGTCGGGGAGCAGCACGAAGTCGTTCTGCGTGCCGTGCCCCTTGAGGAACTCGATTCCGCCCATGGGGAAAGGTTACCGGGCCAGGGTATCCAGGACGCGTGCGGCCAGCCCGGCCTCGGCGCCGTCGAACCAGTGGATCCGCTGGTCGCGCCGGAACCAGGACCGTTGCTTCCTGACGAAGCGCCGGGTGGCCTGCGCCGTCGCCGCGGCGGCGGCCTCGAAGTCGCCTTCGCCGTCGAGCTCGGTGATCACCTGCTGGTAGCCCAGCGCGCGCGAGGCCGTCTTCCCGTCGCGCAGCCCGCGCTCCAGCAGCCCGCGCACCTCGTCGACCAAGCCGGCTTCGAACATCAGCCGGACGCGCTCGTTGACGCGCTCGTCGAGCTCCTCGGGCGCCCGGTCGACGCCGATCACGACCGTGCCGTAGCGGGCGGGCCCCGGCTTCGGCAGGTTCGCCGAGAACGGCTCGCCGGTGATTTCGATGACCTCCAGCGCGCGCACGATCCGGCGGGTGTTGGTCGGCAGGATCGCGGCCGCGGCGGCCGGATCGCGTTCACCCAACCGGGTGTAGAGGGTCGGGGTGCCCAGCGAAACCGCCTCCGCGTCGAGGCGGGCGCGCACGACCGGGTCGGTGCCCGGGAAGCGCAGGTCGTCGAGCACCGCCTGGACGTAGAGCCCGGACCCGCCGGTCAGCACCGGCAGCCGGCCCGCGGCCAGCAGCCGCTCGACCTCGGCCCGGGCGTCGCGCTGGTAGGCCGCGACGGACGCCGTTTCGGTCACGTCCAGCACGTCGAGCAGGTGGTGCGGGACACCGCGGCGCTCCTGGCCGGTGGCCTTGGCGGTGCCGATGTCCATGCCGCGGTAGAGCTGCAGCGCGTCGGCGTTGACGACCTCGCCGCCGAGCTTCAGCGCCAGCTCCACGGCCAGCGCGGTCTTGCCGGTCGCCGTCGGCCCGACCACCGCGACCGGGCGGATCGGGGGTGCGGCGGCGGGGCTGGTCACGACGGCTGACGATACCGGCGTCCCGACACGGAGCGTCCACCGGAAGTAGGATCACGAGCTTCGAGTGGCTCATCCAGTACCACGGTGCGCGCTGAGCTGCTTGAATGCCGCGTGGGGGCCGTAGCATCCGAGCACGGCCCGTGACGACCGCATTACCCGGCCCCGCCGCACCGGCGGGGCGCCCGCGCCAGCGGGCGTACAGGCGATAAGGAGCCTGCGATGGCCCAGGAGAACACTTCCACCGGTACCCCGGCCCCGCACCCGGTGCCGCACGCGCTGCACACCGGGCACAACGCCCCGCCCGTGCCGCCCGCCGAGCCCACCCCGACCACCTGGGGCCGGATCGACGAAGAGGGCACCGTCTACGTCATCACCGCCGAGGGTGAGCGTCCGGTCGGGGTCTGGCAGGCAGGCACTCCCGACGAGGGCCTGGTGCACTACGCCCGCCGCTTCGACGACGTCCGGACCGAGGTCGAGCTGCTGGAGACCCGGCTGGTTTCCGGCGCGGGCGACCCGAAGCACGCCCTGTCGAACGCCACGCAGCTCCGTGACGGCCTCGCCGAAGCCGCCCTGGTCGGTGACCTCGCCGCGCTGGGCCTGCGGCTGGAGTACGTCATCGCCCACGCCGAGAAGGCGCTGGCCAGCGCGAAGCAGGAGCGCGAGGAAGCCCGCGCCGCGGCCGTCGCCCGCAAGCAGGAGCTGGCCGAAGAGGCCGAGAAGATCGCCGCCGACTCCACCCAGTGGAAGGCGGCCGGCGACCGGCTGCGCACGATCCTGGACGAGTGGAAGACGGTCAAGGGCGTCGACCGCAAGACCGACGACGAGCTGTGGAAGCGGTTCTCCAAGGCCCGCGAGGGCTTCAACCGGCGTCGTGGCTCCCACTTCGCCGAGCTCGACAAGCAGCGTGCCTCGGCCAAGACGCGCAAGGAAGAGCTCATCGCCGAGGCCGAGGCCATCAGCGAGTCCGACGACTGGGGTGACACCGCCGGCCGCTACAAGGACCTGATGACCGAGTGGAAGGCCGCCGGCCGGGCGCCGAAGGACAGCGACGAGGCGCTGTGGCAGCGCTTCCGCGCCGCGCAGGACAAGTTCTTCGCCCGCCGGTCCGCGGTGTTCACCGAGCGCGACGCCGAGTTCTCGACGAACGCGTCCCGCAAGGAGGAGCTGCTGGTCGAGGCCGAGAAGATCGACGCCGCCTCGAACCTCGAAGCCGCCAAGAACGCGCTGCGCAAGATCCAGGAGCAGTGGGACGAGATCGGCAAGGTCCCGCGCGAGCGCATCCGCGAGCTGGACGGCCGCCTGAAGGCCGTCCAGGACTCGGTGAAGTCGGCCGAGGACTCCCGCTGGCGCCGCACGGACCCGGAGGCGCAGGCCCGCGCCGCGCAGTTCCGCGAGCGCGTCGAGCAGTTCGAGTCCCAGGCGGCCAAGGCCCGCGCCGCGGGCGACGAGCGCCGCGCGAAGAAGGCCGACGACCAGGCCGCCCAGTGGCGCGAGTGGCTGCAGGCCGCGGAGGCGGCCGTCGCCGACCGCTGAGGTCGTTCTACAAAGCCGTGAATGGCCCATTGAGGGACTTGAAGTCCCTCAATGGGCCATTCACGGCTTTCGGGCAAGGGGACGGTCATCCGACCTTTACCTCGGCCTGATCGGGATCGTAGGTGCTCTAGGAGCGCGAGAAGGCCGTGCGCATCCACTGGACGGCGAGGCAGATCATCGCGATCCAGGCGAGGATCAGGCCGATCCCGGGACCGCCGCCGGCGGTGCCGCTGGCGTGGGACGACTGCTGCGACCAGATGGCCAGCAGCCCGTCCACCGAGGCGAACCAGCCCCCGGCGGCGCACACCCAGGCCAGCCACCACCGGCGCGTCACCAGCGCGAGCGCGGACGCGAGGACGCCGATGCCGGTCGACGTCGCGGCGAACAGCTGCGGGATGCCGCCGCCCTCGCCGGCCAGCACCTGCCAGCCGGCGTGGTCGCCGACCCAGGGCAGCAGCAGGCAGCCGAGCAGCACGAACGTGAACACCGCGATGGTGAACCCGCGACGGCCGAGCTCGACCGTGCGGGACGCCTGCTGCCCCACCTCGTCGATCTCGGCGGCCAGCTCGTCGAGCTCGCCGGCCTTCTGGGGTTCCGTCACAACGCACACCCGCTCACCGGTTCGGGCCGGGCCGCCGGGGCACCGAAGCCCGGCAGGCCCAGCGTGACGCCGTTGGTCTTGGGCCGCAGCCCCGCCTCGGCGTTGTCACCGGCGCGTGTCCGCCGGTGGGAGATCAGGTCGCCGTCGGCGACCATGTGGTGCGGCGCGCTGTAGGTGACGACCGTCTCGACGACGTCGCCGGGGCGCACGCCGCGGTCCACCGCCGGGCCGGTCGGCGCGAAGTGCACCAGCCGCCCGTCGCGGCCGCGGCCGCTCATCCGGTGCGTCGCGGCGTCCTTGCGGCCCTCGCCGTCGGCGACGAGCAGCTCGACCCGGCGGCCGACGATCTTCTTGTTCTCGTCCCAGGAGATCGCGTTCTGCAGCTCGACCAGGCGCTCGTAGCGTTCCTGGACGACCTCCTTGGGCAGCTGGCCGTCCATCGTCGCGGCCGGGGTGCCCGGGCGCTTCGAGTACTGGAAGGTGAACGCGCTCGAGAAGCGGGACTGCGCCACGACGTCCAGCGTCGCCTGGAAGTCCTCCTCGGTCTCGCCGGGGAAGCCGACGATGATGTCGGTGGTGATGGCCGCGTCGGGCATCGCCGCGCGGACCTCGTCGAGGATCTTCAGGTAGCGCGTGGAGCGGTAGGACCGCTTCATCTCGCGCAGCACCCGGTCGGACCCGGACTGCAGCGGCATGTGCAGCTGGTGGCAGACGTTCGGGGTCTCGGCCATCGCGTCGATGACGTCGGAGGTGAACGCGGCCGGGTGCGGCGAGGTGAACCGGACGCGCTCCAGGCCGTCGATCCCGCCGCAGGCGCGCAGCAGCTTGCCGAACGCCTGCCTGTCACCGAACTCGACGCCGTAGGAGTTCACGTTCTGGCCGAGCAGGGTGACCTCGAGCACGCCCTCGGCGACGAGCGCCTCGACCTCGGCGAGGATCTCGCCCGGCCGCCGGTCGCGTTCCTTGCCGCGCAACGCGGGCACGATGCAGAAGGTGCAGGTGTTGTTGCAGCCGACCGAAACGGACACCCAGCTCGCGTAGGACGATTCGCGGCGCGCGGGCAGCGTCGAGGGGAACGTCTCGAGGGATTCGAGGATCTCGACCTCGGCCTCGGCGTTGTGCCGCGCGCGCTCCAGCAGCGTCGGCAGCGAACCGATGTTGTGCGTCCCGAACACGACGTCGACCCAGGGCGCCCGCTTGACGATCTCCCCGCGGTCCTTCTGCGCCAGGCACCCGCCGACGGCGATCTGCAGGTCCGGGTTCGCGGTCTTGTCCGGCCGCAGGTGCCCGAGGGTGCCGTACAGCTTGTTGTCCGCGTTCTCCCGGACGGCGCAGGTGTTGAACACGATGAGGTCGGGCTTGCCGTCCTCGCCGACGGGCACGTACCCGGCCTCTTCGAGCTGCCCCGCGAGGCGCTCGGAGTCGTGGACGTTCATCTGGCAGCCGAAGGTGCGGATCTGGTACGCCCTGGGTGCCTGTGTCTCGGTCATCGCCGTTCAGGGTAACCCCGGGTTCGGGTGCGGCGGCCGCCCGGGCATCCCGCCCCGGCCCTGGGAGCCGAGCAGCTCGATCACCGCGGCCGACTTCGGTTCGTCGAGGAAACGCAGGCCCATGAAGTTGTCGCCCTCGGTGAAGCCGGGCAGGGCCCAGATCGCCTCGTACGGCAGCTCCACGGACCGGTAACGGCGCAGGCTGTAGACGTTGCTCCACAAGCACTTGCCGGGGCCGGGGCGCCAGAGCCGCCGGGCGAACGCGGGGTTCCGGAAACCGTGCCCCACCTCGGCGGTGGCGCGCACGCGCTTGCCGCCGGTGAGGAGCACGACGTCGCCGGTGGTGACGGTGTCCATCCGGCGGTCGTACTTGTCCTTGGCGCCCCAGAACCGGGCGTGCCCGCCCGGATGCACGGCGTTGAGGCGGGCGAGGTCGGCCGGGTCCAGCAGGTCGGCGTGCTCGCCGATGGCGACGGTCCGCTCCAGGGTTTCCGCGCCGTACCGGCGGGCTTCCGGAGTGCCGTAGGAAGGCTGGATGAACACCTGGGCCACGCCTCGCACGGTACCCGGGCACGGCGCCGCGCCGGATGCTCGGTACTCGACGCGGGTGCCCGCTCCCGTCTCCTCCGCGCGGTCGTACACGAAACTCGAGGAACTCACCGCGCGCGGCGCCGACCCGACGTCGGCGGCCTGGAAGAGCCTCACCGGCGAGGAGGACACCCCGGACCTCGTGCCGCGGCTGCACCACCGCCGTCAACGACAGCTCGGACGGGCGGCATCAGGCGCTGCCCCTCGCCCGGCCCTGCGGAGTTCGGGCTACCCCTGCTCCTCGCCGGGCAGGGCGAAGAGCGTCCGCTGGTCCGGGTCCTCCGGTTCCCCGCCCAGGCGGAGGCACTTGCGGCAGCTGACCCCCTGGTGGGTCGGGGTGACCTCGCCGCCCGCGCCCAGGCCCGACCAGCCCTGGTGGCACGCCGGCGCCGGGAGGGTCAGGCTGTTGAGCCACGGCACCCAGCTGACCCGGTGGGCGACGCCGGACCGGCCGATGTGCAGGCGCATGCCGGTGAACAGGCGGTGCTGCTCTTCCGCGAAGCGCGCGGGGTCGATGGGCGGGACCGGGAAGAGGGGGATCGGCTCGCTCATCCTCCCAGTATGGAGGGTCGTACACCGCGAATTCGGGAGGAAGCCACCCCGGCCGGGTACGTTGCCTGCCGTGAAGACTCAGGCCCTGCTGCTGTCCGCCGTGCTCACCGTCACCCTGGCCACGCCGGCCTCGGCCGAAAGCGGGGCGCTCGCGCCCGGCGTCACGGTCCGGACCACCGTGTCCGGCGAAGGCACCGGCCACAACACCTGGACGGCCACCGTGCAGGTGCCCGGCGGCTCCAGCCCCGACCCGGACGCGCCGCCGTCCGCGCTCGGCACCCGGGAGCACGCCGACGCGCTCGTGACCGCCTTGCGCGGCAAGGGTTTCGCGGCGCGTGCCGAGCAGGTCGACTGGCCGGCTTTCGCCGACACCCCGCGCGGCGCGCTCGGCTGGCGGGTGCGGGTCGGCTCCTTCGCAGACCAGGCGACCGCCGCCGCGACGGTGAAAGCCATGTCCGCCAACGGGTTCACCGCCGCCGCCGAGTGGACCGGGCAGGACGGGCCGCAGGCGCGGGGACCGCAGCACGTGCGGGTCGCGATCGTCGACCCGCGGCGGTTCGGCGGGCAGGTCGTGGCGTCGCACGGCGAATCGGTGGCCGGACGGCGTACGACGTCGGCGTTGTCGGCCGCGGCCGGGGCGCTCGTCGGCGTCAACGGCGGCTTCTTCGTCATCGACCCGCGCGACGGCATCCCCGGTGAGCCGGCGGGTGCCGGTGTCTACCAAGGCCTCCTGCAGAGCGAAGCCACGGCCGGGCGGCCCGCGCTGCTGCTCGGGCAACGGCCGTCGATCGGGGTGCCGCGGACCGTGCTGACCGTCGGCGACCGGCGCGTCGACGGCGTGAACCGCAAACCCGGCCTGGTCCGCAACTGCGGCGAGCCCGGGACCGTCCCGACCGACCGGCCGCAGCAGGACACGACCTGCACGCACCCGGACGACCTGGTGCTGTTCACCCCGCAGCTCGGCACGCCCACCCCCGCCGGTGACGGGGTCGAAGCCGTGCTGGACGCCCACGACGTCGTCACCGCGGTCCGGGCGCCCGGCGGTGCCGTGCCCGCGGGCGGGCACACCGTGCAGGGCGTCGGCTCGGCCGCGACGTGGCTGACCGCGCACGCGCGGCCGGGTGCGCGGCTGCCCGTCGGCACGCGGATCTTCGACGGCGCCCGCCCGATCCACCCGGCCGGTGTGGTCAACGGCGGCCCGTGGCTGGTCCGCGACGGCCGGATCGCGGTGGACGCGGCGGCGGACGGCGTCGTGCACCCCGGCGACCCGTCGTTCGTGTACGGCTGGGGCGTCAAGCGCAACCCGCGGACGATGGTCGGCCTCGACCGCAGCGGGCGGCTGCTGATCGTCGCGGCCGACGGGCGCCAGCCCGGGTACAGCGAGGGGCTTTCACTGCTGGAAGGCGCACAGCTGATGGCGCGGCTGGGCGCGGTGACCGCGATCAACCTCGACGGCGGCGGCTCGACGGCCATGGCGATCGACGGCCGGCTGGTCAGCTCCCCCTCCGACGCGACCGGCGAGCGCCCGGTCGGCGACGCCGTGCTGGTGGTGCCGCGCTGACGCGGGCCGACAACGCCGCCCGGCATCCCGCTATACACAGCAGGATCGCGAACAGGTCGGCCGCCGGAAGCGCATCCGTCCGTCACGCTAACGTGGCTCGACAACACCGCGCACAGCTTCCAACAGCGCCGACCGATGCTCGCCCACCCGTGACTCCGGCCCGGCGGCGCGATCAGCGCTCAGCCAGCATTCCGTCACAGCGCAGCATGATCGCGAACAGGTCGGCCGCCGGGAGCCGCCCGCCGCGCTAACGCGGGTCGACAACGCCGCGCACGGCCTCCAGCAGCGCCGCCCGGTGCTCGCCCACCCGCGACTCCGGCCCGGCCGCCGCGATCAGCGCCGGGGGCGCGCTCAGCCAGCTCTCGGTCATGCGCAGCACGATCGCAAAGAGATCGGCCGCCGGAAGATCTCCGCGGACCCGCCCGTCGCGCTGCGCCGCCGCGACCGCGTCGACGCGCGCCCGGAACCGGTCGACCTCGGCGGCGGAGGGCTCGATCCGCTCGAGCGTGCGCCACGTGGCCAGCCGCCGGGAGGCCGTGTTGGCCAGCATGTGGTCGTACCTGGCGGCGGCGAAGGCGTTGAGGTCGCCGTCGGCCATCGGCGCCGCTTCGAAGACGGCTCGCGCCTCTTCTTCCACCACCGCGTCGAACAGCTGGTTCTTGTCGCCGAAGTAGACGTAGATCAGCCGCTTGTTCGCCCCGGCGCGCTCGGCGATCCGGTCGATCCGCGCGCCGGCCGGGCCGTGCTCGGCGAACTCCGCCGTCGCCGCGTCGAGCAGGAGCGCCTTCGTGGCCGCGGCGTCGCGGGGACGAGGCTGGGTCACCACGCCACCGGGCCCGAGGCGGCGAAGAACCCGCCCGTCGGGCCGTCCGGGCCGGCCTGGGCGAGCCGGACGGTCGCTTCGGCACCTTGCTCGACCGTCTGGAAACCGGTGTTGTGGTTGAGATCGGTCTTCGTGTACCCGGGGTCAACGGCGTTGATCCGCATCTCCGGGAACGCCTTGGCGTACTGCACGGTGACCATGTTCAGCGCGGCCTTGGACGACGGGTACGCGACACCCTGGTAGAAGTGCGTGAACGAGGCCGGGTCCGCCAGGTCCGCGGTCCGGGCCAGGCCGCTGCTGACGTTGACCACCACCGGGTTGGCGGAGCGCCGCAGCAGCGGCAGGAACGCGCCGGTGACCCGGACGATCCCGAACACGTTGGTCTCGTACAGGTCCCGCAGCTGATCGGCGGTCACGTCGGCGGCGCCGATCACCCCGCCGTCGGACGTCCGGCCCTCGACACCGGCGTTGTTCACGAGGACGTCCAGTCCCCCGCCGGCCTCGACGGTCCCGGCCGCCGCGGCCACCGACGCGTCGTCGGTGACGTCGAGCTGCACGAACCGCGCGCCCAGCTGTTCGGCGGCGGCGCGGCCGCGTTCGGCGTCGCGCGCGCCGACGTACACGGTGTGGCCGGCGGCGATGAGCTGGCGTGCCGTCTCGTAGCCGATGCCCTTGTTCGCGCCGGTGACCAGTGTGGTTGTCATGGCTTCCGCTCCATCCCATATCTAACTGGATAGTTACAAGGTAGCTCCGGCCGAAGAAGTAAGTCAATGGTTAGTTACTTCACAGGGAGACCAGCGCATCGCGACCACGGGCCGCGGAGTCTGGCACGATCGGGCCGTGGCCCGGACCCGGCGGATGCGCGCGCTCGCGATGCTCGGCGCCCTGCTCACGTTCGCCGCGCTGCTGACCGGGTGTTCGTCCGGCTTCGCCGGCCTGCGGCTGCGGATCGCCGCCGGCAACGCCAACGGGGTCTACGACAAGCTCGCGCAGACCCTCGCCACGGCCTGGCAGTCCGGCCTCGACATCGACCGGCCCGAGGTGCTGCAGACCCAGGGCTCGCCCGACAACGTCAACAAGGTCCTGGCCGGTGCCGCCGACGTCGGGTTCGTCGCCGCCGACGTGGCCGCCGACAACTACAAGCAGAACCCGGGGCTGGCGACGCTCGCCCGGATCCACGACGACTACCTGCACATCGTCGTGCGCACCGACTCCGAGATCCGCTCCGTCGCGCAGCTGCGCGGGAAGCGGATCGCGATCGGGTCCCCCGCCTCCGGCGTCGAGTACATCGCCAGCCAGCTGCTCAAGGCCGCCGGCCTGAACGGCTCGGTCAGCACCACCACCCGCGGGCTCGACAACTCGGTCAAGGCGCTGCTGGACGGCGACGTCGACGCGTTCTTCTGGTCCGGCGGGCTGCCGACACCGGCGATCGCCGAGCGCAACGACACGCGGTCGCTGCGCCTGCTCGACATCGCCGACCTGATGCCGAAGATGCAGGAGATCAACCAGGTCTACGGCACCGCGTCCATCCCGGCGAGCACGTACAACCAGACCGGGCCCGTCACGACGCTGCTGGTGCCGAACTTCCTCGTGGTGCCCCGGTCGATGCCCGACGACGTCGCCGAAGCGCTGGTCCGCGGCCTGTTCGCCGCCCGCGCGGAGCTCGCGCGGGCCAACCCGGCGGCGTTGTCGATCGACGTCCACCCGGGCATCGAGACGCAGCCGATCCCGCTGCACCCCGGCGCGCTGCGCTACTACCGGTCGCAAAAGGACTGACGGGTCAGGCCACCGGGAAGGTCATCGTGATCCGGAGGCCGCCGCCGTCGGGCAGGTCGAGGGCCAGCTTCCCGTAGGAGTGCGCGACGATCTCGCTGACGATCGCCAGGCCGAGCCCGGACCCGGGCACGTTCTGGTGGGCGCTGCTGCGCCAGAACCGGTCGAGCGCCCGGTCGAGCTCGTCGGGCCGCAGGCCGGGGCCGTGGTCGCGGACCGACAACGTGACCTCACCGCCTTCGCGGGCGACGACGATCCGGATCTCGGTACCGGCGGCGGTGAACTTCAGCGCGTTGTCCAGCAGCGCGTCGAGGATCGTCTCGGCGCCGCGCGGCGGCATCCGCACGCGGACGTCGTCGCCGGTCACGTCGACGACCAGCCGCACGTCCCGCGCCTCGCCGACGACCGACCAGTCGGCGACGCGCTCGGCGACGGCCTCGGCGAGGTCGAGGGGGTCCAGTTCGCCACCGGAGGCCTCGGCGCGGGCCATCGACAGCAGGCCGTCGAGGATCTGGTGCAGCCGGCCGGCGTCGATCCGGGCGGCTTCGAGGTCCGAAGCCGCGGCCTCGTCTTCGACGTGGCCTTCGAGGTTCCCGAGCCGGATCTTGAGCGCGGTCAACGGGTTGCGCAGCTGGTGCGACGCGTCGGCGACGAACACCCGCTGCGCCTCCAGCGCCCCGGACACGCTCTCGGCCATCCGGTCGAAGGACCGGCCGAGCTGACGCAGCTCCGGCGGTCCGCCGCCCTCCCCCACCGGCTCGGCGGCCCGCCCGCTGACCACGGACGCGACCAGCGCGCCGGTCGCGTCGTCGAGCCGCTTCACCGGGCGCAGGATCCACCGGACCACCGGGATCGCCACCGCCAGGGCCAGCACGAACGCGAGCACGCCGCCCGCGGTCAGCACCAGGAACCACCACAGCACGTCGGTGCGCGCGGCCGTGGTGTCCGAGATCGTCACCACCGCGCCGCGCACCTCGCCGTCGGCGAGCACCGGCTCGGCCAGCACCAGCGGCTCGGTGTCCCACGGCATCAGCATCCCGCCGGGCTGCGACCGGCGGCCGGCGAGCGCGTCGTGGACCGGGCCGGTGATCCGCGCGGCCCGGACGTCGATCCGCGCGGCGCCCGGGCCGGGCACGGTGTCGACCGCGTTGCCGTCCTGGTCGAAGACGACCACCTGCACGCCGTACACCTCGGTGTAGCGGCGCAGGTCGGGATCGAGCAGCTGCGGCTTGTTGTCCAGCAGCGGGCGCTGGGCCAGCGACGCGAACCGCGCGGTGTCGGTGAGCCGGTCGAGGAAGAGGTCCTGCTGCGCGCCCGAGGCGATCGTCGTGGCGAGCGGGATGCCGAGGCCGAAGACCAGCAACGCCACCAGCGTCAGCACGATGCCCTGCAGCCGGACGCGCACCCGTCAGCTCCGGGCGGCCTGGCCGCCGAGGCGGTAGCCGACCCCGCGGACCGTCTCGATCAGCGCCGGGCGGCCGAGCTTGGTCCGCAGCGTCGCGACGTGGACGTCGAGCGACCGGCTCTCCGCGGGCCCCCGGTGCCCCCACACCTCGGTGAGCACGTGCTCGCGCGAACAGACGTTGCCGCGCGCGCCGGCCACCAGGGCGAGCACCTGGAACTCCTTGCGGGACAACGCGATCGCCTGCCCGTCGACCAGCACCTCGTGCCGGGACAGGTCGACGCTGACGTCCCCGACCCGGATCACCACCGGCTCGGCGGGCGCGAGGTGCTCGCCGCGGCGGCGGCGCACCGCCTCGACCCGGGCCATCAGCTCTTCGACGTCGTAGGGCTTGACGAGGTAGTCGTCGGCGCCCGCGCGCAGGCCCTGGATCCGGTCGTCGACCTCCCCGCGGGCCGAGACCACGATGATCGCGACGTCGCTGACCGCGCGGATCTGGCGGCAGAGCGTCACGCCGTCGATGTCCGGCAGCCCCAGGTCGAGCAGGATGACGTCGACCTCGTGCACCCGGTCCAGCACGCCGGCCCCGGACGCGAGCCGCGCGATCGCCAGGCCGCGCCGGGTCAGCGCCGGGATGAGCGCACCCGCGACCCGGTCGTCGTCCTCCACCAGCAGCACCCGCACCCCGTCCGCCCTCCGCGTGACCTGCTTCACCCCAGCCGGTAGCGAAGAACTCTAGGACGTCGCCGCGGCGGCCGCACCGGACACCCGGATGGTGACTGTCCGTGATTTCGGCTCGACGGAGGTCACAAAGGCATCAATACTCGCCAAAAGGACATCGATACCCACTTGAAACCCTAAGTATTGCTCAAGCAGCCTTGCCAACCGGTACGGCAACGGTAGGTTTCCGCCATCGCGTGGTGACCCACACCCACTTGCCGGTACGAACAGCTCTGGAGGCCAGATGACCGCGGACGTGGCGGCGCCGATGATCAAGGCGTCCGCCGTGAACAAGTACTTCGGCGACCTGCACGTGCTCAGGGAGATCACGCTCGAGGTACCTCGCGGCCAGGTCGTGGTGGTGCTGGGCCCGTCCGGGTCCGGCAAGTCGACGCTCTGCCGGGCGATCAACCGGCTCGAGCCCATCAACTCGGGTGAGATCGCCGTCGACGGCACGCCGCTGCCGGCGGAGGGCAAGGCGCTGGCCGCCCTGCGCGCCGACGTCGGCATGGTGTTCCAGTCGTTCAACCTGTTCGCGCACAAGACCATCGTCGAGAACGTGATGCTGGCGCCGACGAAGGTCCGCAAGGCCTCGAAGGACGAAGCCCGCAAGACGGCGATGGAGCTGCTGGAGCGCGTCGGGATCGCCAACCAGGCCGACAAGTACCCGGCGCAGCTCTCGGGCGGCCAGCAGCAGCGCGTCGCCATCGCGCGGGCGCTGGCCATGCGGCCCAAGGTCATGCTGTTCGACGAGCCGACCTCGGCGCTGGACCCGGAAATGGTCCAGGAGGTCCTCGACGTGATGACGGGCCTGGCCAAGGACGGCATGACCATGCTGGTCGTCACGCACGAGATGGGCTTCGCCCGCCGGGCAGCCGATCGGGTGATCTTCATGGCCGACGGCGAGATCGTCGAGGACACGACGCCGGAAGAGTTCTTCTCCGCGCCGAAGAGCGAGCGCGCGAAGGACTTCCTCGGCAAGATCCTCACCCACTGAGAAACACACTGAGTGCTTTCCTCCGGCCCGAAGCCGGACGAGATTCGGAAGGAACCTGAGAGACGATGCGGTTTAGTCGAGTTCTGCAGACGGGTGCGGTCGTCATGGCCGCCGGTCTGGCCCTGGCGGCCTGCGGCGGCGGGTCCGGCAGCAGCGGCGCGAGCGGCGACAAGAACCTGGTCCAGCGGGCCAAGGACAACAAGAAGCTGACCATCGGCATCAAGTTCGACCAGCCGGGCCTCGGCCTGAAGAAGCCGGACGGCACCTACGCCGGCTTCGACGTCGACGTCGCGAAGTACATCGCGAAGCAGCTCGGCGTGGAAGAGTCGGGGATCACCTGGAAGGAAGCGCAGTCCGCGCAGCGCGAGGACCTGATCAAGAAGGGTGAGGTCGACTTCATCGTCGCCACCTACTCGATCACCGACAAGCGCAAGAACGACGTCTCCTTCGGCGGCCCCTACTTCATCGCCCACCAGGACCTGCTGGTGCGGTCGGACAACACCGACATCACCGGCCCCGAGTCGCTGACCGGCAACAAGAAGCTCTGCTCGGTCAAGGGCTCGACCCCGGCGCAGAACGTCAAGACGAAGTACGCCAAGGACGTCCAGCTGCAGGAGGTCGGCAAGTACACCGACTGCGTGACCGCGCTCCTCAACGGCACCGTCGACGCGATGACCACCGACGACGTGATCCTCGCCGGTTACGCCGCACAGCAGCCCGGCAAGCTGAAGCTGGTCGGCAAGGGCTTCTCCGACGAGAACTACGGCGTCGGCCTGAAGAAGGACGACGCGGACGGCAAGGCCGCCGTCAACAAGGCGATCCAGGCCATGGAGCAGGACGGTTCCTGGCAGAAGTCGCTGGAGACGAACGTCGGCCCGTCGGGCTACAAGATCCCGGCCGTGCCGACGATCGCGCCCTGACCCGAATCCGCAGTTGAACGGTGCGCCGCGAGCCGCGGCGCACCGTTCCCCGTTCCGAGGCCAGGTTGGACAACAGTGTTCGATTTCCTCAGCAATCCTGACTACAACCTCGTCGACGCGTTCTGGACGACGATCCAGCTGACGTTCTTCTCGGCGATCGGCGCGCTGATCTGGGGCACCATCCTCGTGGGCATGCGCGTCAGCCCGGTACCGATCATGCGCGGCTTCGCCACGGTGTACGTGAACATCTTCCGGAACACCCCGCTGACCGTGATCATCATCTTCACGTCGCTGGGCCTGTCCTCCACGCTGGGCATCAACCTGGCCCCCGCCGACTCGCCCACCTCGCTGGCCGACAACGCGTTCCGGCTGGCCGTGCTGGGCTTCATCGTCTACACCGCGACCTTCGTGTGCGAATCGCTGCGGTCGGGCATCAACACCGTCCCGGTCGGCCAGGCCGAGGCGGCGCGGGCGCTGGGCCTCAACTTCGTGCAGGTGCTGAGCCTGATCGTGCTGCCCCAGGCGTTCCGCGCGGTGATCGCGCCGCTGGCGAACGTCCTGATCGCCCTGCTGAAGAACACCACCGTCGCCTCGGTGATCGGTGTCGCGGAGGCGTCGCTGCTGATGTCCACGATGGTGGAGAACGAGTCCGACTCCCTGTTCTACGTCTTCATCCTGTTCGCCCTGGTGTTCGTCGCGCTGGTACTGCCACTCGGCCTGCTGCTCGGCTGGGTCGCCAAGAAAGCCGAGGTCAAGCGATGAGCACGCAGTCCGTCCTCTACGACGTCCCCGGCCCGAAGGCCCGCACCCGCAACTGGCTCTACTCGGTGCTGTTCGTGCTGGTCCTGCTGGCCGTGGCGTACTTCGTCTACGACCGCTTCAACGAGAAGGGCCAGTGGGCGGGCGCGCTCTGGAAGCCGTTCGTCGAAGGGTCGACCTGGACCCAGTTCCTGCTGCCGGGCCTGGTCAAGACGCTCGAAGCGGCCGCCCTGTCCATCGTGATCGCGCTGCCGATCGGCGCCCTGCTGGGCATCGGCCGGCTGTCCGAGCACCGGTGGGTGCGGATCCCGGTCGGCGCCGTGGTCGAGTTCTTCCGGGCCATCCCGGTGCTGCTGCTGATGGTGTTCGGGGCGTCGTTGTACGCCTACTACACCAGCATCGACTCGGACAGCCGTCCGCTGTTCGCGGCCGTCACGGGCCTGGTGCTCTACAACGCCTCGGTGATGGCGGAGGTGTTCCGGGCCGGGATCCTGTCGCTGCCGAAGGGGCAGACGGAGGCGTCGTCGGCGCTGGGCCTGCGCAAGACCCAGACGATGGTCAGCATCCTGCTCCCCCAGGCCGTCACGCTGATGCTGCCGGCGCTGGTCAGCCAGCTGGTGGTCATCCTCAAGGACACCGCGCTCGCCGGGCAGCTGACGATCGGCTACGACGAGCTGATCCGCGGCTCCGGGCCGATCACCGGCAACTTCAACAACACGATCCCGACGCTCATCGTCATCGCGATCATCTTCATCACGCTCAACCTGCTCCTGTCGTGGTTCGCCTCGTGGCTGGAGCGGAAGCTGTCGCGGCGCAAGAAGGCCCCGCGCGGCGCCAAGCCGATGGACCAGCCGCCGGCGGCGGTGACGGCGGCGACCGACTTCGCCACCGGCAACAGCTCGGCCTGATCCTCCGATCACCGGAAGCGGGCAGGTGCGGAACTTTCGCGCCTGCCCGCTTTTTTCGTCCACCCCATCGAGGGTTGTCGTACTCGGGGGTCACCCCTAGCGTCGGGCGCATGGGTGTCGCACTGGTGACCGGAAGTTCCCGGGGGCTCGGCCGGGTGATCGCGCGGCGGCTGGCCCGCGACGGGTTCGCGGTGGCGGTGAACGCGCTGCACGACGACCCGGACCTCGAGGTCGCCGCCGACGAGGTCCTCGCCGAGGGTGGCAAGGCCGCCGCCTTCGCCGCCGACGTGACCGACCGGCGCCAGGTCGGCGAGCTGGTCGACGGGGTGACGGCGCTGCTGGGCCCGATCGAGGTCCTGGTCCTCAACGCGACCGGCCCGCAGCCGGACGGCCTGGTGTCCGAAGTGGACTGGCCGGATCACCTGGCCGAGCTGGATTTCTTCGTGCGCTCGCCGGTGCTGCTCGGCCACGCGGTGCTGCCGGGGATGCGATCCCGCGGCCACGGCCGGATCGTGCACGTCGATTCGGAGCAGGCGGACCGCCCGCCGGTCGGCCGCTCGGCGTACGCGACGGCGAAGGCGGCCCAGGTGGGCTTGGCCCGCGCGTGGGCGCGCGAGCTCGCCCCGGACGGCATCACGGTCAACACGGTCGCGCCGGGTTTCATCCCGGTGGAACGGCACGCGAACGTCCCGGAAGCCGAACGCGCGGCCTACCTGGCCGGCGTCCCGATGGGTCACCTGGGCAACCCGGACGACGTGGCCGCGGCAGTGAGCTTCTTCGCCTCGAAGGACGCGGGCTTCATCACCGGCCAGCGGCTGCGAGTGGACGGCGGCCGCGCGCTCGGCTGACGTGGCACAGCCCCTGCAAATACAGCGTGCGCCGCATCCGCTTCCACCACCCGGCTCATCACCAGACAGCGACTACCAAGCCCACCGCAGCCGCGCGCTCAGCTGACCGGGCGCAGCCCCGCGGACCCTGCAAACCCTGCGTGAGCCACACCCGCTTCCACCACCCAGCTCATCACCGAGCAGCGGCTGCCAAGCCCACCGCAGCCGCGCCTCGGCAGACCCGCCGCAGACCCTGCAGACACAGTGTGGCCCACAAACGCTCCACCACCCGGCCAAGCAGCTCAGTCACCGATCAGCGGCTACCGGCCCACCGCAGCCGCGCCCTCGGCAGACCGCCACAACCCCGCAGACCCCGCAAACACAACGTGGCCCACAAACGCTCCACCACCCGGCCAAGCAGCACAGTCACCGATCAGCGGCTACCGGCCCACCACGGCCACGCCCTCGGCAGACCGCCACAACCCCGCAGACCCCGCAAACACAACGTGGCCCACAACCGCTTCCACACCCAACCAAGCAGCCCAGTCACCAGACAGCGGCAGCCGAACCCACCGTAGCCAAGCGCCCAGTTGGCCTCCCGCAACCCCACGACCCAGCAAACCCAGCGTGCGCCGCAACCACTTCCACCACCCAACCAAGCAGCCCATCACCAGACAGCGGCAGCCAAACCCACCGCAGCCGCGCCCTCGGCTGACCCGCCGCCCACCAAACACAGCCCGGGCCACACCCGCTTCCACCACCCGGCCAAGCGACTCATCACCGATCAGCGGCTGCCGGTCGATCGCGCGGCCGATTGACCTGCAGCACCACCAGCACGCCGAGGACCAGCACCAGGGCCAGCGTCAGCGCCGACCACATCGCGACGTGCAGCTGCAGCATCCCGCCCGCGAAAGCGCCCACCAGCATCGCCGCCACCGCGACCACCTTCCGCAGCGGGTGCGACCCCTGACCACCCGCGGCCTTCGAGTCCGCCGCGAAGCCCGTCAGCGTCATCGTGAGCACCGTGGTCGTCAGGTCCGGGGCGCCGATGCGGCGGACCGCCGCGTTCTGCAGGCCCATCGCCACGCCCAGCACCACGATCAGCAGCTCGCTGCCCAGCCGCGTGCCGCTGCCCAGCGTCGCCGACAGCACGACCGCCACCGCGACCAGCAGCGCCTGGACGGCCGTCGCCTTCCGCAGCACGCCGTGGTCCTCCTCGACGCGGGCCAGCCGCCCGCCGGCGAGCGCGCCCAGCAGGAACGCCGCGACGGCCGTCAGCGACGCCACCACCGACAGCGTCGTCTCGCCCGCCGCCGCGAACCCGAGGAACACGACGTTGCCGGTCATGTTCGCCACGAACACGCGGCCCAGCCCGAGGAAGCTGACCGCGTCGACCACCCCGGTCACGACGGTCAGCGTCAGCAGCAGCACCGCCAGGTCCCGCGGTTTCGTCTCAGCCATGCGGGCAGTCAACCACCCGGCGCGTGAACGCGCGGTCGCCGAGCGCGTCGGTGCTGTCCACGAACTGGTCGATCGCCCCGATGGGTGACGAACCGCCGGACAGCGCCGACGCGAACCGCCCCGCGTGGATCACCCGGAACGGCCGGTCGAAGAACGTGCTCACGCGCGGCTCGATCGGCGCGGTGAGCCCGAGCGCGTTGTGGGCCTCCGCGACGGTCTCGTACGCCGTCACGAGGTGCCGCTCCCGCTCCCGCCAGGTCGTCGAGGCGAGCGCCGCGGTGAGCGACGGCGTGAGCGTCCCGGCGACCGGCAGCCGCGCGAAGGCGCTGCCGAGCCACTTGCTGTACGGCGGGTACCGGCGCGCCATCAGCAGGCACAGCCGCATCAGGTCCCGCACGAGCCGCGCCGCGACGACGGCCGAGCCCAGTTCGTCGCCGGCTTCCCCGCACCGCCCGACGAACGGCTCCTCCTGTTCGATCCGCCGCCACTGGCACGCGAGGACGTACCGCCAGACGTCGTCCGGGTACCAGGCGACGTTCCGCCGCAGCGCTTCCAGCCCGAGGTCGTCGTGGAACACCGCGCCGCCGGTGAACTCGGCGAAGACCTGGGTCGGGGTGGCGAGCCAGTCACGGCGCTCCGGCCGTCGCGGGTCGAAGCCGAGCGTGCCGCGCGTCCAGTCGCCGAGCGTCGCGACGATCAGCTTCGCCGGGTGGCCGAGGAACGTGCCCGGCACCGGAACCTCGCGGACGCGGGGCAGGAACAGCTGGACGCGCGCGGTCCAGTCGTGGTCGGCCGAGCGTTCCGTGTCGAAGCCGAGGACCTCGGAGCCGGGGCCGAGCAGAGCGGCGCTGTGGGGCTCGCCGTCGACCAGCGGGCGCACCACGGCCGTGTAGAACCGGCGCGAGAGTTCGATTCCGGAAATGAACGTCATATGGCCATTCTGACTTACTAACGTGCGAAGCGCGCTTCATTGTGCGAAGCTGCTTCGCAGCGCTTCGCGGGCGGAACCTGTTGTCACACAGGCAGAACACTCACATCCCTTCCGGTGAATCCCCGCGCGGCACGCGGCATTTTGTCGGTGGTTGCCTTTAGCGTGCGAGCATGACCGAAAAGAGCACGGTGCGCACACGGGAGATGGGCATCGAGTTGAAGACCCAGCGCGAAGCGAAACAGATGTCGCTTCGCGAGCTGGCCCGGCGCGCGGACTGGTCTGCGTCGAAGGTGTCCGGCTGGGAGAACGGCCGCCGCATCTCCCCGATCGACGCGGCGATCTACCTGGCCAACTGCGGAACCAAGGCCCCGGAACGGAACAGGTTGCTGGAACTGACGAAACCCCCGAGCGACCGGTACTGGGTGCGGCCGTACTTCAGCGAGCTCGTCGATCCCGCGAAGTCCCTCATCGTCCAGGAGAACCTCGCGACCCGGGTGATCTCGAACAGCCCGACGGCGCTGCCCGGCATGCTCCAGACCGAGGACTACGTCCGCACCCTCTACGAGATGTCCGGCCGGTACACCACCGACCGGCTCCAGCTGCTGATCCAGGCGAGAAGGGACCGGCAGGAGCTGCTGCAGCGGACGAACCCGCCCGACTGCCTGTACTTCGTCTACGAACACACCCTGCGCTCGATCCTGCGCGACCCGGCCCTGATGCACGAACAGCTGCAGTCCCTCGTGCTCGCCACCAACCTGCCCCACTGCACCATCCGGGTCGTGCCCGCTTCGGCGCCGCCCTACCACCTGATCGGCAGCCGGTTCACGATCATGGAGTTCGCCGAACACCCCGCGGTGGCCTACGAGGAAAGCTTCGCCGCGGGCCTGTTCGTCGACGACCGGGTCGCGGTCGAAGCGTTCTACGTCCTGCGCACCCGCCTGGAGCAGGTGGCACTGTCCGAACGGGAGTCCCGGGAGTTCCTCATCCGGCTGACCGAGGAGTTCGATCTCATGACCGGCTGACCACACGCGGCCCCGCCCCTTCCCCATCATTCCCGTGCGCCGACAGCCTTTCCGTCGTGCCAGACCGTCCGGACCCGACCCGGCAGGTCGGTCACGTCGAGGTCCGTGCCGTCGAGCAGCACCAGGTCGGCCCGCAACCCGGGCTCGATGCGGCCGCGGTCGCCGTCGAGGCGCAGCAGCCTCGCCGCCTCGCTGGTGGCCGCCTTCAAGGCCACCGCGTCGCCGAGGACCGCGGCCAGCAACCGCAGCTCGGTCGTCAAGTCGACATGGGGGCGCGGGGCGAGGTCCGAACCCGCGGCGATGCGGACACCCGCCTCGGCGGCGAGGTGCACCGACCGGCGGTGGTCCGGGGCGAACTCGCTGCCGCTGATCGGCGACAACGTCGGCACGTACCAGGTTTTCCCCAGCGCGGCAACGGATTCGTCGTCCAGGAAGGTGCCGTGCTCGATGCTCCGCGCCCCCGCGCGGGCCGCCGACACCACGGCGGCGGACGTGTGCGCGTGGGCCATGACGTCCCGCCCGCACCGGCGAGCCTCGTCGACCAGCGCGACGAGCTCCTCGTCGGTCGGGCGGACGTCCACGCCCTCGCGGACCGCCCGCATCGCGCCGCTCGCGCCGAGCTTGATCCAGTCCGCCCCGGCGCGCACCATCCGGCGGACGGCCGCGCGGGCCGCGTCCGGCCCGTCGAACACCGGGTCCGGCAGCGACGGGTCGCCGTAGTGGTCGACGGCTCCGGCGGCCGGCTCCCAGCTGTCCCCGAGGCCGCCGGTCGGGCCGAGCTGGCGCAGGCTGACCAGCACGTCCGGGCCGGTGATCCAGCCTTCGCGCAGGGCGTGCTTGAGGCCGGCGTCGGCGCCCCAGGCGTCGCGGACGGTGGTGATCCCGCGGGCGAGCAGCCCGCGCAGCACCGGCACGGCTTCGAGGATCCGGGCGCTGCGCGGCAGCGGCTCGGGCCGCGGGAACGCGACGTGCACGTGGCAGTCGATGAGCCCGGGGATCAGCAGCCCGCCCGCGCAGTCGACCCGCCCGTCGCCGTCGAGCCCCGGGCCGACCTCGGTGATCCGGTCACCCTCGAGCCGGACGTCCGCGCGGGTCGTCTCCCCGGTTTCGGGGTCGAGCACCCGCGCGCCGGCGAGCAGCGTCACGAGAGTTCCTTGTGGTAGACGAGGAAATCGCACGGTGTGGCCAGCGACGGCGCGAGGTGCGGGTAGTCCTGCGCGAGGTCGGCGCGGTGGGTCACGCGGTAGCCGAGGCGGTCGTACCACTCGGCGAGGAACTGCTTCGACGGATGCGTCCACTCACGTGGCACAAGCAGTTCGAGCTGCATCCGGCGGCAGCCCGCGTCCCGGCTCGCCCGCTCGGCGAACCGCACCAGCTCCCGGCCGATGCCGGCACCCCGCCGGGCCGGGTCCGCCGCGAGCATCCCGAACTCGCCGGTGGACTCGTCGAGCCGCTGGACCCGCACCGAACCGGCGAAGTCACCGTCGGCCCGTGCGACCGCGATCTCCCCCGCCCGCACGAACCCGGCCACCTCGCCGGCGGACGTCCGGTCGGTGCTCCCCTGCCACAGCCCCTTCTCGGACTCGGCGTAGACCTGGTTGACCAGCGCGGTGATCCGGTCGATCAGGGCCAGGTCGCCGGCCGCGGACGGGGGCAGCAGTTCGATCTCCATGCCCCCAGCCTGTCACGCCAGGGCGACGATTTCCGCCGCGAACCCGGCGAGACCCGGTTCCCGCCGCTCACACGCCCGCGCCAGCCGGGCGACGTCGGCGGCCCAGTCACCCGTGGCCCGGTCGGCCGAGCCGATCCGCGCGAACCCGCGGTCGAGCAGCCCGCGCGCGTCGCCGAACCGGCCGCGCGCCACGGCTTTCACCGCACCGAGTGCGTTGGCCAGCGCGCTTTCCGGCCGCGACCACTCGTCGTCGGCGGCCGGCGCGGGAACGTCGTCGGCCGCGGCCGTCCGGACGTCGAGATCGAGCCGCCAGAACAACGGCACGCGCTCGAACCGGACGAAGACGAGCCGTTGCACCGGCGAGTGCAGGAAGTCCGGCGAGAACCGCACCGAAGCGACCGGCTGCACCTCGGACAGCACCGGTGCCACGTCGAGACAGCCAGGGAACGCGACCGACGGCACCAGCCACTCGACGTCGATGTCGCTGTAGCCGTCCGCCGTCCCGCGGGCCAGTGACCCACGCAAAGACGCTCGCGAACCGGGTTGGGCGGCTTCGAGAGCGGCCAGCACCCGGTTCGCGAGCGTCAGTCGAGCGAGCGTCACTGATCCCGTCGGAAGAGCTTGTTGCCCAGCCAGACGATCGGGTCGTACTTGCGGTCCGCCACGCGCTCCTTCATCGGGATGAGCGCGTTGTCGGTGATGTGGATGCCCTCCGGGCAGACCTCGCTGCAGCACTTGGTGATGTTGCAGAGGCCGAGGCCGTGCTCCTCCTGGGCCGCGTCACGCCGGTCGGCGACGTCGAGCGGGTGCATCTCCAGCTCGGCGATCCGCATCAGGTACCGCGGCCCCGCGAAGGACTCCTTGTTCTCCTCGTGGTCGCGCACCACGTGACAGGTGTTCTGGCACAGGAAGCACTCGATGCACTTGCGGAACTCCTGCGAGCGCTCGACGTCCACCTGCTGCATCCGGTAGTCACCGGGCTTCAGGTCGGCGGGCGGGGTGAACGACGGGATCTCCCGTGCCTTCGTGTAGTTGAAGGACACGTCGGTGACCAGGTCGCGGATCACCGGGAACGTCCGCATCGGCGTCACCGTGACGACCTCGTCCTCGGTGAACGTCGACATCCGCGTCATGCACAGCAGGCGCGGCTTGCCGTTGATCTCCGCCGAGCACGAACCGCACTTGCCCGCCTTGCAGTTCCAGCGCACCGCGAGGTCCGACGCCTGCGTGGCCTGCAGCCGGTGGATGATGTCGAGGACGACCTCGCCCTCGTTCACCTCCACCGTGAAGTCCTGCAGCGCGCCGCCCGTGTCGTCGCCGCGCCAGACCCGGAAACTCGCCTTATAGCTCATTCCTTGCTCCCGCCGGGGTGCGTTTCGAGTTCTCCGTCGGTGTAGTACTTGCCGAGCTCGCCGAACTCGAACAGCTCCAGGAGGTCCTGCCGCAGCGGCAGCTGCTCCTTGACCGTGACGCCGACGTCCGGCACCACCGGGTTCTCCCCCGGCGACGACGCGCACACGAGAAGCTTGTGGCGCCACTCGGGATCCATGCCCGGATGGTCGTCGCGGGTGTGGCCGCCGCGGCTCTCCGTCCGGGTCAGGGCCGCCTTCGCGACGCACTCGCTGACCATCAGCATGTTGCGCAGGTCGATGGCGAGGTGCCAGCCGGGATTGAACTGCCGGTGCCCCTCCACGGTGACGCGCAGGATCCGGTGCCGCAGTTCGGACAGCTTCACCAGCGCCTGCTCGATCTCGCCGGCCTTGCGGATGATGCCGACCAGGTCGTTCATCGACTGCTGCAGCTCGGTGTGCAGGGTGTAGGGGTTCTCGGCCGTCGCGCCCTCCGGCGGGTCGAACGGCGCCAGCGCCATCTTCGCCGCGGCGTCCACATCGGACTGCGCGACCGCGGGCCGGTCGGCCAGGCCGTGCACGTACTCGGCGGCGCCGAGCCCGGCGCGGCGGCCGAACACCAGCAGGTCCGACAGCGAGTTGCCGCCGAGCCGGTTGGAGCCGTGCATGCCGCCCGAGCACTCGCCCGCGGCGAACAGGCCGGGCACGCTCGACGCGGCCGTGTCCGGGTCGACCTCGATGCCACCCATCACGTAGTGGCAGGTCGGGCCGACCTCCATCGCCTCCGCCGTGATGTCGACGTCCGCCAGCTCCTTGAACTGGTGGTACATCGACGGCAGCCGCTTCTTGATCTCCTCGGTCGGCAGCCGGCTGGCGATGTCGAGGAACACGCCGCCGTGCGGGGAACCGCGCCCCTCCTTGACCTCGGAGTTGATCGCGCGGGCCACCTCGTCGCGCGGCAGCAGGTCCGGCGTGCGCCGGTTGTTGTCCGCGTCGGCGTACCAGCGGTCGGCTTCCTCTTCGCTCTCCGCGTACTGGCCCTTGAACACCTCGGGCACGTACTCGAACATGAACCGCTTGCCCTCGGAGTTCTTGAGCACACCGCCGTCACCGCGCACACCCTCGGTGACGAGGATGCCCTTGACGCTCGGCGGCCAGACCATCCCGGTCGGGTGGAACTGGACGAACTCCATGTTGATCAGCTTCGCGCCCGCCCGCAGGGCCAGCGCGTGGCCGTCGCCGGTGTACTCCCACGAGTTCGACGTCACCTTGAACGACTTGCCGATGCCGCCGGTCGCGAGCACGACCGCCGGCGCGTCGAACAGGATGAACCGGCCACTCTCCCGCCAGTAGCCGAACGCGCCGGCGATGGCGCCATCGCTGGTGAGCAGCTCGGTGACCGTGCACTCGGCGAAGACCTTGATCTTCGCCTCGTAGTCCCCGGTCTCGGCGAAGTCCTCCTGCTGCAGCGAAACGATCTTCTGCTGCATCGTGCGGATCAGCTCGAGCCCGGTCCGGTCACCGACGTGCGCCAGCCGCGGGTAGGTGTGCCCGCCGAAGTTGCGCTGGCTGATCCGCCCGTCCGCGGTGCGGTCGAACAGGGCGCCGTAGGACTCGAGCTCCCAGACGCGGTCCGGCGCCTCCTTGGCGTGCAGCTCGGCCATCCGCCAGTTGTTGAGGAACTTGCCGCCGCGCATGGTGTCGCGGAAGTGGACCTGCCAGTTGTCGTTCGAGTTCGCGTTGCCCATCGACGCGGCGCAGCCACCTTCGGCCATCACCGTGTGCGCCTTGCCGAACAGGGACTTGCACACGACCGCGACGCGGTAACCGCGTTCGCGCGCTTCGATCACCGCGCGCAGGCCGGCACCACCGGCACCGATCACCACCACGTCGTAGCTGTGCCGTTCGACCTCGGTCATGTAGGAATTCCACCTCGGAAAATGGGGACGTCGTTGTCGGGAGGGGCGGGGACGGTCAGTTCACGAATCTCAGGTCCGCGATCGCCCCGCTGGCCACGAGCATGACGTAGAAGTCGGTCAGCACCAGCGTGCCGAGCGTCGTCCAGGCCAGCGCCATGTGGCGGGTGTTGAGCTTGGTCACCTGGGTCCAGATCCAGTACCGCACCGGGTGCTTGGAGAAGTGCTTCAGCCGGCCGCCGGTCACGTGCCGGCACGAGTGGCAGGACAGCGTGTACGCCCAGAGCAGGACCACGTTCGCGAGCAGGACGACGTTGCCCAGGCCGAAGCCGAAGCCGCCGGTCTTGCCGTGGAACGCCATGATCGCGTCGTAGGTGTTGACCAGCGACACGATCAGCGCCACGTAGAAGAAGTAGCGGTGGACGTTCTGGATGATCAGCGGGAGCCGCGTCTCACCGGTGTACTTCGCCTTCGGTTCCGCGACGGCGCACGCCGGCGGGGAGAACCACACCGCCCGGTAGTAGGCCTTGCGGTAGTAGTAGCAGGTCAGGCGGAACCCGAGCAGGAACGGCAGCACGACGAACCCGAGCGGGATGAACCCGGGCAGGTCGCCGAACCAGTGGCCGAAGTGGCTCGAGCCCTCGACGCAGGAGGTGGACAGGCAGGGGGAGTAGAACGGCGTCAGGTAGTGGTAGTCCGGCACCCAGTAGGCGGTGCGCACGAACGACCGGACCGTCGCGTAGATGATGAAAGCGCCCAGCCCGAGCACGGTGAGCAGGGGCTGGAGCCACCATCGGTCGGTCCGCAGGGTGCGTTCGGCGATCCGGGCCCGCTTGGGGGACCGGACGCCGGTGCCGACGCCGTTGTCAGCGGGAGCGCTCACCGCTGGTCGCGCTTGTAGCCGCCGACGCCTTCGTCGTCCGCGCCGTGCCAGAGCGCCGGGTCGTACGGCGTGTCGGGAACTTGGACGCGCTCCGCGGCCTTCGCCTGCGTCGGTACCGCGAGCGGGGTGCCGTCGAGGTCGGCGGTGTCGATGTCGAGGCGCTCCACGTCGTTGGCGAGGCGGCGGACGGCCGAAGCGTCGCCGTAGCGCGAGCGCAGTGCGCCGACGCACTGCCTGAGCTGACCGATGGTTCGCCGCAGCTCGGCGATCTCGGAGGTGGACATCATGCCTCCCGTGTGGTGGGGCCGGCCGAGCCGGTCGGCGATCTCGCCAAGACCGACTCTGCCGTTCGTAGTGCAGTGTGACAAGTAGCACATTAGCTAAGTAGGGGCGTGATCGGGGTCACTGGGGTTGATCTTCTGAATCGATTTTGATTCGGTGTTCGCGGCGGGTAGTGTGGCCAGCGTCACGACCCAGAGGCGCCAGCGCTGCCGTCCCGCGGACCACCACTCACCAGTGATCCGGAGCCGGACATGAGCCACACCTCCACCACATCACCCCAGAAGACGCCACTGCACCGAGTCGTCGCCGACGTCACCGCGCGCATCACCGGGCGCAGTGCCGCCACCCGCGCCGCCTACCTCGCCCGCACGGCCGCCGCGCACGAAGAGGGCCCGGTCCGCCGCGGCCTCGCGTGCAGCAACCTCGCCCACGGCTTCGCCGCCATGGAAGGCGCCGACAAGGAGGCGCTGCGGGCCGCGCGCGCCCCCGGCGTCGCCATCGTCTCCTCCTACAACGACATGCTGTCGGCCCACCAGCCGATGCAGGAGTACCCCGCCTGGCTGAAGAAGGCGGTAAGGGGTGCGGGCGGGGTCGCCCAGTTCGCCGGCGGGGTGCCCGCGATGTGCGACGGCATCACCCAGGGCCGCGCCGGCATGGAGCTGTCCCTGTTCAGCCGCGAGGTCATCGCGATGTCGACGGCGATCGCGCTGTCGCACGACATGTTCGACGCGGCCCTCCTGCTGGGCGTCTGCGACAAGATCGTGCCCGGCCTGCTGATCGGCGCCCTGTCCTTCGGCCACCTGCCGGCGGTTCTCGTGCCGGCCGGGCCGATGAACTCGGGGCTGCCGAACAAGGAGAAGGCGCGCGTCCGCCAGCTCTACGCCGAGGGGCTCGCGACCCGCGAAGACCTGCTCGACGCCGAAGCCGCGTCGTACCACTCGGCCGGGACCTGCACGTTCTACGGCACCGCCAACTCGAACCAGATGGTCGTCGAGGTGATGGGCCTGCACCTGCCCGGCGCCAGCTTCGTCCAGCCCGGGTCGACGCTGCGCCACGCCCTGACCGAAGAAGCCGGGCGGCGCGTCGTCACGCTCTCGCGCGGTGAGGGGTACACCCCTGTCTCCCGGATCCTCGACGAGAAGGCGTTCGTCAACGGTGTCATCGCGCTGCTGGCCACGGGCGGGTCGACCAACCACACGATGCACCTGGTCGCGATCGCCGCGGCCGCCGGCATCCAGCTGACCTGGGACGACTTCTCCGACCTCTCGGCCGTCGTGCCGCTGCTGGCGCGGGTCTACCCCAACGGCAGCGCCGACATCAACCACTTCCACGCCGCCGGCGGCATCCAGTTCCTGGTCGGCACGCTGCTCGACGCCGGGCTGCTGCACGAGGACGTGCACACCGTGGCCGGGTTCGGGCTGCACCGCTACCGGGCCGAGCCGATCCTGTCCGACGGCGAGCTGGTCTGGCGCGACGTGCCGATCCGCAGCCTCGACGAGGAGGTGCTGCGCCCGGCGTGGCGCCCGTTCGCCGCGGACGGCGGGCTGCGGATGGTCGAGGGCAACCTCGGCCGCGCCGTGGTCAAGGTGTCCGCCGTGGCGCCCGAGCACCGGGTCGTCCAGGCGCCGGCGCGGGTGTTCACCACGCAGGAGGCGTTCAAGGCCGCGTTCGAGGCGGGCGAGCTGGACCGCGACGTCGTCGTGGTCATCCGGCAGCAGGGTCCGCAGGCCAACGGCATGCCGGAGCTGCACGGGCTCACCCCGGCGCTGGGGGTGCTGATGGACCGCGGGCACCAGGTCGCGCTGCTCACCGACGGCCGCATGTCGGGCGCGTCGGGCAAGATCCCGGCGGCGATCCAGGTGACGCCGGAAGCCGCGGTCGGCGGCCCGATCGCCCGCATCGCGGACGGTGACGTCGTCCGGCTCGACGCCGGTGCGGGCAGCCTCGACGTGTTCGTCGGTGACGAAGAACTCGCCCGCCGTGAACTTGTGGACTCCCCGCCGTCCGAAGCATCCTGGAGCGGCACCGGCCGAGAGCTGTTCGCCGCGTTGCGCCGCGGGGTCGGCCCCGCCGACCAGGGCGCATCGGTGTTCGGAGGGCTGACGCCGGAGCACTTCGGCATTCCCACGCACACTCTGGAAACCCAGGAGGTCGGTCAGTGACCACCGGTCAGGACCTGCTCGAGCTGTCCCCCGTGATGCCCGTCGTGGTGATCGACGACGCCGACGACGCGGTACCTGCGGCGCGAGCCCTGCTCGCCGGCGGGATCGGCGTCATCGAGCTGACCCTGCGCACCCCGGCGGCGCTGTCGGCGATCGAGCGCGTCGCGGCCGAGGTCCCGGACATCGTGATCGGCGCCGGCACGGTCACCTCGCCGGGCCAGGCGAAGCAGGCAGCCGACTCGGGCGCGAAGTTCCTCGTGACGCCGGGCTGCACGGACGCCGTCCTCGACGCCTGCTTCGAGACCGGGCTGCCGTTCCTGCCCGGCGCGGCCACGGTGTCGGAGGCGATGCGGCTGGCCGAGCGCGGCCTCACGGCATTGAAGTTCTTCCCGGCCGAAGCGTCCGGCGGCGTCGCGTACCTGAAGTCGATCGCGGGTCCCCTGCCCGGGCTGAAGTTCTGCCCGACGGGCGGGATCACGGTGGCTTCGGCGCCTTCGTACCTCGCGCTGCCGAACGTCGGCTGCATCGGCGGTTCCTGGCTGACGTCCTCGCTCGCCACCCGCGATTTCGCGACGATCGAGAAGCTGGCCGCGGAAGCCGCGAAACTGTAGCCGAGATCACCTGCAGCAATTCCCTCCCCGAACGGCCGAACCCGCGTCCCGGATCCCGGGAGCACCGTTCCAGCGTGCTGGAACGGTGCTCCGAGGGAGTGAGGCGGGCGTCATGGGTTCGGCCGTTCGTCCCAGTCAGCGGGCATTCGCGCGCACGGTCGGTGATTTACCACCTGTTATCGTTCCGCCTCGCAATTTCCAGCGAGGAGAACCGGTGTCCCTGACCAGCGTGGTCGCCCCCAGCACGTCCCCCTGTGCCGTCGCCGAAAGCGTTGCCGCACTGGTCGGCGAACGCCTTTCCCTGTCCGCGCTCCACCAGTTGTGCGGCACCCTCGGCGGCTATTCCTTCGTCAAGGTCGTGGTCGACCGCGAACAGCGGGAGATTCACTTCCTGAACGACGCGCGCCATTCCTTTCACGCGATCTATATCGGCGAGGAGATCCTCGGCGTCCCCGAAGAACGGGTGCGCGCCGAGATCGACGACTACAACGAACGCTTCTACCACGCACCGGACCGCCGCTTCCTGCTCGGCATCCTCGCCCTGCACACACGCCAGGAGAAGAAGATCCTCTCGCTGGAGACGGTCGAGGTCGACACGATGCCGGCCGCGCTGATCCGCGAGTTCCACGCCTTCGTGGCGGAGTACGTCGACCCGGCGCTGCCGCTGCTGTTCAAGCCGGCGAACCAGCTGCAGGAGCGGCTCGTCCGCGAGATCCCGCCGAGCGAGCTCCCCCGAGTTTTCGCCCACGAACTGTTCTCGACGGCGCCGTTCGTCGCCCTGAACCCCGGCACGGCCACCGGCCGGCTGCGCACGTTCCGCACCGAAGCCGAGTACCGGGCAGCGGCGGCCGGGCTGGCCTGGTCGGACATCATCGTGATGGACCGCGTGCCCGACGACATCCCGCGCCTGTCCGGCATTGTCAACACGAGGCACACGACCCCGCTGTCCCACACCAATGTCTTGGCCACCGGCTGGCAGATCCCGAACGCCGTCCAACTCGGTGCATTGGCCGAGATCGACCGCCGCGGCCTGGACGGCAAGTGGGTCGAGTACACAGTGGACACCCAATCGCTCACGCTGAGGGAGGTCGACGAACCCGCCGAGGCGACCCCACCGTCCTGGTACGCCCAGCGCATCACCCTCGAGGAACCGGAGTCCGACCACAGCCCGATCGCCAACCTGGCGCGGCTGCGCGCGTCCGACCGCTACCGCTACGGCACGAAGGCGGCAAACCTGGGCGAGCTGCACCACGTCCTGGCCCGCGGCTCCCAACGACTGCTCGGCTTCTACCAGGTCCCACGTCCGCCGCGGGAGAACCTGCTGCCGCACCTGGCCCAGCTGCTGGAGGTCCCCTTCTCCCGGACCGACGCAGGCACCGCACCTGGCCTGTCCGACGCGGCCGAGCTGTCCGCCGCAGGTCACCTGCGCGGCGCGGCCAGCGCGGCCGAGCAGTCCGCCATGCCCGGCGCAAGCCACCCGGCCCCGGCTGACCTATCTGGCACTGGTCACCTGCCCAGCGCAAGCCACCCGGCCCCGGCCAACCTGCCCGGCACTGGTCACCTGCCCAACGCAAGCCACCCGGCCCCGGCCAACCTGCCCGGCACTCGTCACCTGCCCAACGCAAGCCACCCGGGCACCGCCGACCTGCCTGGCACTGGTCACCTGCCCGGCGCAGACCACCGGACCAGCACGGCCGACCTGCCCGACCTGCTTGGCACGGGTAACTTGCCCGGCGCGATCGGCCTGCCTGGCGCGGGTCACTTGCCCGGCGCAGGCCACGTGCGCGGCACAGCCAGCGCGGCCGACCTGCGCAGCGCAGCCAGCGCGCCCAACCTGCCCGATCTGCCCGGCGCAAGCCATCTGACCGGCGCGGCCGACCCGGCCGACCCGTCCGATGTGGCTGCCTTGGCCGCCGCCGCTCAGCGCCTGCTCGACGAGCGCGTCCGGGTGCCGCGCGGGATCGCCCTGCCGTTCTCGCTGCAGCGGCGGTTCCTCGAGTCGTCCCCGCGGATCCAGCAGGCGATCGGCAAGCTGAAGATGGCGCTGGAGCTGGACGCGCGCGAGATCGAGCCGCTGTGCGTCGAGCTGCAGAGCCTGATCCGGTCGGCGCGGCTGCCGGGCGCGCTGGCCGGCGAGATCGACTCCGCGCTGGTGTCCCAGCTGGCCGGGGTGCGCACGTTCGTCGTCCGCAGCTCGTCGAACGCCGAGGACCTCGCCGGATTCTCGGCCGCCGGGATCTACGAGTCCATCAACCACGTCACCACCGCCGAGCGGATCTTCGCCAGCGTCAAGGAAGTCTGGGCGTCACTGGTGTCGGTGCGCAGCGTCCGGCTGCGCCACCAGGCCGGCATCTCCCTCGACGAGTGCTACATGGGCGTGGTCATCCAGGAGCAAGTCGCGGCCGACTTCGGCGGCGTGCTGGTGACGACGAACCCGATGAACCGCGCCGACTTCCGCACGGTCTACGTCAACGTCTCACCGAAGGTCACCGACGTCGTCGACGGCTCCGCGCTGCCCATGCAGTACCTGTACTCGACGGTCGAAGGCGGCGGCCGCACGCTGTCCCTGGGCGACGCGGCGTCGGACCTCGACGAGCGCGCCCACGGGCAACTGCAGCGCCTCGCCATTGCTGGCCGCCTGCTGCAGGCGCACTTCTCCCCCGACTACACCTTCGACGCGCCGGTGGACATCGAATGGCTCGCGGACCGCGACCACGTCCACATCGTCCAGCTACGCCCCTATTCGGCCTGATTCCTCCCGGGAGACCTCATCATGCTGGGCTTTCGCCTGCCCGCGAAACCCGCCGTTCAGCGCACCGTGCGGCTGACCTACGGGTTCCAGTTCTTCTTCGGCCTGCTGTTGTGGGTGCCGATCTTCTACCAGTACCAGAAGCTCGTCGGCCTCGACGACGGCCAGATCTTCGGCATCCAGAGCATCTACTACATCGTGTTCTGCCTACTGGAGATCCCGACGGGGATGCTCGCCGACCGGTTCGACTACCGCACGTCGCTCAAGGCCGGCGCGACCGTGCTGGTGGCGGCGAACCTGGTGCCGGTGTTCCTCGGTTCGTACACAGGGTTCCTCATCCACTTCATCCTGATCGCGCTGGCCCGCTCCCTGGTGTCCGGCGCGCAGAGCGCGTACCTGTACGAGTACCTGCACGCCCACGGTGAAGGCGAGCACTACCTCCGGGTGGAAGGCATCGGCCGCGCGTACAGCCTGATCGGCAAGATCGTGTACTGGCCGGTGATCGGCCTGCTGATGGCGTGGAACCTCCCTTCCCCGTACTGGTTGACGGCGATCAACGCGGCCGTCGCCCTCGCGTTCGCGGTGAAGCTCCCGGCGGTTCCGGGCGGCCGTCAGGCGAGGGACAAGACGGCGTCGCTCCTCGCGGGCGTCGGCGGCGCACTGTCGGCGCTGCGTTCGTCACGCTGGCTGCTCTTGCTGATGGTGCAGGGCATCGCGATGTTCACGCTGGTCCGGATCTGCCAGGTGAACCTGTTCCAGCCGATCCTGGAGTTGAAGACGCTCTCGGTGAACTGGTACGGCGCGGTGCTGGCCGCCATGACGGTCTTCGAAGCCCTCGGCGCAGCACGCCCCCACCGGCTGCGCCGCGCCATCGGCCCGGTCGCCTCGGTGTTCACCCTGACCATCGTGATGGCCCTGTGCCTGGGTTTCCTCGTCCCGGCCGGCGCGATCCCGACGGTGCTCCTGCTGTGCGTCTTCGCGGTGGCGACGGGCATTTCGTTCCCGATCCAGAAGCAGCTGTTGAACGACTCCATCCCGGACTCCCGCTACCGCGCGACACTCCTGTCGATGGAGTCCATTGTGGACCGAGCGGTGTGCGCGCTGGTGGCGGTCGCGCTGGGCGCGTACCTCTCGGCCGGCCGGCTCGACGAGTTCCTGGTGCTGTCGGCCGTGGTCACGTGCGTGGTGATGGGCCTGCTCGCGGTGCTGCTGCTGGCGGTCCGCAAGCACCGCTCGGACCGCCGGCCGCCGATCACACGGGAGCCGGTGCCCGCCGGCTCCGCCTGACACGCGAGCCGGTGCTCGCGGCCTGCCGAGCACCGGCACGGCGGCCCCGTCACCGGCGACGGGGCTCCCGGTCGTAGTACAACACCGTCTTCGCCCGCGGGACCTCGCTGTGGCAGGCGATGTCCTGCACCTGGACGTCACCGAGCTCGTCGAGAATGTCGGCGACCCGGCGCGGCAGGGACGCCACGTCAGTCGATGTAGGCGTCGTCCAGGAGGGTGGACTCCGCACCGTACTCGCGGAGTTCCTCCTTGATCACCGTGTACGCCAGTCCCTCCGGATAGCCCTTGCGAGCCAGGAAGCCGAGCAGCCGCCGCAGGGCCGTCTGCTCGTCGACGTTGCCCAGGGACCCCAGCCGCCTGCGGACCAGTTCCCGGGCCATCTGCTCCTCGGACTCGCGGTCGACCTCGCCCGCCGCCTGCGCGGCGATCTCACCGTCGACGCCCTTGCGCCGCAGTTCGGCCAGCAGCGCGGTGCGGGAAAGCCCCTGGGTCTCGTGCCGGGACTTCACCCACAGCTCCGCGAACTCCGCGTCGTTGACCAGCCCCGCCCGGTCCAGCTTGCCGAGCAGGGTCTCGCTGGTCTCCTCGTCGAATCCCTTGCGCCGCAAGGCCTGCCGGAGCTCCTCCTGCGTGCGCGCACGCACGGCCAGGAGGTCGTAACAGATCTCCTTGGCCTTCTTATAGCGCTCCTCCGGAGGCAACTCCGACGGTGGAATCTTCGGCGCCCTCGCCACCTGTGGAACCCCTTCGATCAGAAGTCGACCGGCGCCGGCACAGCTTCGACGGCTTCGACGTCGAGCTGCGGGCCGATGCCGAGCTTCTCCTTGATGCGCTTCTCGATCTCGTTGGCGATGTCCGGGTTCTCGCGCAGGAACTTCCGCGCGTTCTCCTTGCCCTGGCCGAGCTGGTCGCCCTCGTAGGTGTACCAGGCACCAGACTTGCGCACGATCGCCTGGTCGACACCCATGTCGATGAGCGAACCCTCGCGGGAGACGCCGTGGCCGTACAGGATGTCGAATTCGGCCTGCTTGAAGGGCGGGGCCATCTTGTTCTTCACGACCTTGACGCGGGTGCGGTTGCCGACCGCCTCGCCGCCGTCCTTGAGCGTCTCGATGCGGCGCACGTCGAGCCGGATCGAGGCGTAGAACTTCAGCGCCTTACCACCGGTCGTGGTCTCCGGGGAGCCGAACATGACGCCGATCTTCTCGCGCAGCTGGTTGATGAAGATCGCGGTGGTGCCGGAGTTGTTCATGGCACCGGTCATCTTGCGCAGCGCCTGGCTCATCAGGCGGGCCTGGAGACCCACGTGCGAGTCACCCATCTCGCCCTCGATCTCGGCGCGCGGCACGAGCGCGGCCACGGAGTCGATGACCAGGATGTCGAGCGCGCCGGAGCGGATCAGCATGTCCGCGATCTCCAGCGCCTGCTCACCGGTGTCCGGCTGGGACACGAGCAGCGCGTCGGTGTCCACGCCGAGCTTCTTGGCGTACTCCGGGTCCAGCGCGTGCTCCGCGTCGATGAACGCCGCGATGCCGCCGTTCTTCTGCGCGTTCGCCACCGCGTGCAGGGCGACCGTGGTCTTACCGGAGGACTCCGGGCCGTAGACCTCGATGACACGGCCACGGGGCAGCCCGCCGATGCCGAGGGCGACGTCGAGGGCGATCGAGCCGGTCGGGATCACGGCGATGGGCGCGCGGCCCTCTTCGCCGAGGCGCATCACCGAGCCCTTGCCGTACTGCTTGTCGATCTGTGCAAGGGCGAGTTCGAGCGCCTTGTCCTTGTCGGGTGCTGCAGGCATGGAAGTCCACCTCGCTGGTCTGAGCCCGCCGGGGCTCTGTTCGGTTCTTCAGCTGTCCGGTCCGACGCTAGCGGCGGGGTCCGACAATTCCAGGCGCGGCGCCCCATCTGTGGATCGCTGGACCCGATGTGGACAACACCATAGACGAACACCTGTTCGAGGTCGGCAGCGACACACCCCTACGCTAGGATTTTCGCCCGCCCGGGTCGCGCCCGCACGGATCCCCGCAGGTCAGCGCCGTTCCGACGGCACGTCGAAGGCGTCGCAGACCTCTCGCCAGACCTCTTTCGCCGGGATTCCCGCGGTCAGCGCCTGATCGACGGTGCGCCCGCCCAGCGCGCTGAGCACGTGATCCCTGGCCAGGACCTGTGCCCGCCCGGGGCCGAACTCGTCGGCCATCAGCCGCCGGAAAACCGTGATCCGCATCGGACCCATCGTATCCGGGCGGCCGCGGAGGGCGCGAACGGCCCGTTCGCGCCCTCCGGGGTCAGCTCCCGGGCTGGACGCTCGACTCGAAGTAGTCGGCCAGGGTGCCCGGCGTGGTCGCCGCGGCCTGGTCGCTCGAGTTCAGCTGGTAGATGAATCCCGCCAGCGGCCGGTCCGCCACGGTGAACACGAGCACCGCCGACGTCTTGCCCGCGGCGGACGCGTAGTGGCCCGTGAGCCCGTTGCCACCCCAGTCGGCCTCGGTGCGGTCGCCGCCGGCGGAGGTGAGCAGGCCGTCGGTGTACTGCTTCAGCGCCTCGGCGCTGTCGCCCTGGACGTAGGTCACCTGGGTGCCCGCCCGGCCCGGCGCGGAGCAGGTCGAGGACACGCCGAGGCTCGCCGCCGGCGCCGCCGGGCCGTTGCCCATGCCCGGCTTGCAGTCGCCGGTGTCGGCGATCTTCCCGGCGAGCTGACGCAGGCAGCCGGTGAGGCCCTTGTCGTCGGCCTGACCCGGCGTCCTGCACTGGTCCGCGGTGTAGGTCGCCACCGAGGACGACGACGTGAGGAAGAACGTCAGGCCCGCCGCGAGCAGGACGACCACCGCGACGGCGATCCCGATGAGCAGCTTCTTCTTGCCACCGGACCGCGACTCGGCCTTGTCGGCCGCTGGCGAGTACGCCGGGAAGTTCGACGGCGCGGGTGCCTGCACCCGCTGCGGTCCGCTGGGCGGGAAGTTCGACGGCGCGTAACCACCGCCGCCCGGGTACTGCGGAGGCGGCGCGTACTGCGGGCGGTGCGGCGCGGTGCCGGCGGCCACGGCCCCCTCGACGTTCTGCGTCCGCGCGCCGAGCCCGTCGCGGGCGACGTGCTGGGCGCCGAGCGCGACGGCGGTCTCCGGCTGGTCGAGGCTGCCCGGCACGACGCCGAGCTTCTCCGCGATCATCGCGCCGACCAGCGGGAGCCGGCTCGACCCGCCGACGAGGTAGATGCCCGCGAGCCGGTCCGGCGTCAGGCCGGACGAGCGCAGCGTCCGCGACAGCAGCTCGACGCTGCGCAGCATCGCCGGGCGGACCAGGCCTTCCAGCTCCCCGCGCGTGACCAGGACGTCCTTGAACGGCTCCGGCATCGGCACCTCGGTCTGCGGGTGCCGGGAAAGCGCCTCCTTGGCCGCCTTCACGTCTTCCTGCAGCGCGCGCCGGGTGCGGCGGTCGGCGGTCGACTCGGGACGCAGCAGCCGCTGCCAGCGCTGCGGGTCGGAGTGCGAGACCTCGCGTCCGACGTGCACCATCAGTGCCTGGTCGACGTCGAGGCCGCCGAGGTCGGGCAGGCCGTCCTCGGCGAGCACGGTGAAGCCGGTCTGCGTGGCGCCGACGACGGCGACGTCGAAGGTGCCCGCACCGAGGTCGTAGACGGCCAGCGCCTGCCCGGGCGCGAGCGCCTTGCCGGGGAACGACGCGAAGTGCGCCGCCGCGGCGACCGGTTCCGGCACCAGCAGGACGTTCCCGCCGATCCCGGCGAGCCGGGCGGCGGTCATCAGCACGGTGCGGCGGGTCGGCCCCCACTGCGCGGGGTGGGTCAGCCGGACCTCGTCGGGCTGCTCGCCACCGAGCTGGCGGGAGGTCTCCTCGAGCACGCGGCGCAGGATCGCGGCGAGCGCCTCGTTCACGGGGACGACGTCGGTGCCCAGCAACAGGGTCTGCTCGTCGATGCGGCGCTTGGGGTTCGGCTCGAAGCGGGTCGGGTCGAGGCGGGCCCGGCGTTCGGCGTCGCGGCCGACCATGATCGTGCCCTCTTCGGTGGCGAACACGGCGGAGGGCATGTTGGCCGAGCCGTCCACTTCGACGACCCTCGGCGGCATGCCGTGCGCCGACAGCACGGCGACGGTGTTGGACGTCCCGAGGTCCACCGACAGGATCCGCACAGCACTCCGCCTTTCGCGCGAAACACGCCTTGGCGGCGTTCGCCGTGATGCTGCCACGTGCGCGGTCACCGTGCGTGCGGACCCGGGAAACTCACCGCCCGGCCTTCCAGTTGCGTGATTCGATCAGGCGAGTTGCGCGATCCGCGCAACATGACGTAGCCTCTTCTCATGACACGCGGCGCGAGTCGCACCCGTTCGACGGACGACCCCGTATCGCAGTGCCGACCAGAAGGAAGACCCCCGTGAGCGACCTCCCGATCCTCGCCGTCACCCTCGGCGACCCCGTGGGCGTCGGCCCGGAGATCACCCTGAAGACCCTCGCCGAGCCCGAGTCCCTGCAGATGGCGCGCGGGGTCGCGGTCGGTGACGCGATCGTGCTGGAACGCCTGGTCCGGCATCTGGGCCTGCACCTGGAGGTCAACCCGATCGCCACGGTCGCCGACGCGCGCTTCACCACCGGCGTGATCGACATCCTCAACCTCGGCGTGGTCCGCGAGGACCTGCCGTGGGGCGAGGTGAATCCGACCGCGGGCGCCGCGGCCGTCGGGGCGATCGAGGTGGCCACCCGGCTCGCGCTGGCCGGCGAGGTCGACGCGGTCGTGACCTCACCGATCAGCAAGGAGGCGATCTGGGCGGCGGGTGGCTCGCAGCACCTCGGGCAGACCGAGCTGCTCGGCGAGCTGACCGGCTCGACCCGGTACAACACGATGTTCTGGGTGTCCGGGCTGAAGATCTTCTTCGCCACCCGGCACCTTTCGCTGCGCGAGGCCATCGACCGGGTCACCCGGGAGAACATCGAGTACGCGATCCGCGAGGCGTACACCGCGCTGGAGGTGTTCGGCACGGAGAAGCCGAGACTCGCCGTGGCGGCACTGAACCCGCACGGCGGCGAGGGCGGCAGGTTCGGTGACGAGGAGATCGTCGTGATCGCGCCCGCGGTGGCCGCGGCGCGGGCCGCGGGCCTCGACGTGGTCGGTCCCCTCCCCGCGGATTCCGTGTTCCACCAAGGGATCCAGGGCCAGTTCGACGGTGTGCTCGCGCTGTACCACGACCAGGGGCACATCGCGTCGAAGACCTACGACTTCGAAGGCACGGTGTCGGTCACCGTCGGGCTGCCGATCCTGCGCACGTCGGTCGACCACGGCACGGAGTTCGACATCGCGGGCACCGGCCGGGCGTCGCACGGCACGATGGTCGCGGCGTTCAAGGCCGCGGCGGCCCTGGCGCCGTACGCGCGGAAGCTGCCCTCGATCTACCCGCCGGGCCGATGACGTCCCAGCCCCGGCCGGGGACCCGTGACCGGCGCGCGATGCTGCTGGAGGCCGTCCGCGACGGCTCGGGTGGCATCACGCAGCTGGCCGAGGAGTTCGGCGTCTCCGAGTCGACGATCCGCCGCGACCTCGCCTCGCTCGCCGGGGCCGGGCACGTGGTGCGCACCTACGGCGGCGCGCTCGACCCCGGGCCCGAACGCGGTCCCCGGGAGAAGGACCAGGAGCACGCGGCGGCGAAGGACGCCATCGCCCGCGAAGCCGCCGCCTTGGTGCAGGACGGCGAAGTCGTGCTGCTAGACGCCGGGACGACCGCTGGGCGGCTGGCCCGCCACCTCGCCCACCGCGAGGGCCTGACCGTGGTCACCAACGGCGTCACCGCGATCCGCGAGCTGGCCGGCTTCCCGGGGATCGACCTGATCGTGCTCGGCGGGCGGCTGCGGCACCCCGGCGAGGCGATCCTCGGCGAGAGCGTCCTCGCGCAGCTGCGGCACGTCTCACCCGACCGGGTGTTCCTCGGTGCGGACGGCCTGGTGTCCGGGCGGGGCCTGTGCTGCCCGTCACTCGAGCAGTCGGTGGTCAAGCACGCGATGCTGCACGCGGGCGCGGAGGCGTACGTGCTGGCCGACCGCTCCAAGCTGGGCCAGGCGCCCTTCCCCTACTGGGCGCCGCTGGACCGGGAGTTCCGCCTGGTCACCGACGAACCGGCGGTCGACGTCACGTATCCGCAGTTCGCCCAGAGCGTGATCCTGGCAGGATCCCCCGAAACTGTCGGTGGTGCCGCGCATCATGGATGACGTGGCAGCTGACGTGCTCGACCTCTTCTCCCCCGCGACCCGGGCCTGGTTCACCGGGGCCTTCGCCGCGCCGACCGCGGCGCAGGAGGGGGCCTGGCGGGCCGCGCACGCGGGCGAGCACGCCCTCGTCGTCGCGCCGACCGGGTCCGGCAAGACCCTGTCCGCGTTCCTCTGGGCACTGGACCGGCTCTCGGTGGAGCCGCCGCCCGCCGAGGCCACGAAACGCTGCCGGATCCTCTACGTCTCGCCGCTGAAGGCCCTGGCGGTCGACGTCCAGCGGAACCTGCGGGCCCCGCTGGCCGGGATCTCGCAGGCGACCCGGCGGCTCGGGCTGCCGGTACCGGAGATCACGGTCGGCATGCGCACCGGCGACACGACCGCGGCCGAGCGCCGCTCGTTCGGCAAGACCCCGCCGGACGTGCTGGTGACCACACCCGAGTCGCTGTTCCTGATCCTCACCTCCTCGGCGCGGGAATCGCTGAAGGGCGTCGAGACGGTGATCGTCGACGAGGTGCACGCGGTCGCCGGCGGCAAGCGCGGCGCGCACCTCGCGCTGTCGCTGGAGCGGCTGGACTCGCTGCTGCCGAAGCCCGCCCAGCGGATCGGCCTGTCGGCGACGGTCCGACCGATCGACGAGGTGGGCGCGTTCCTGGCCGGCGGCCGTCCGGTGCGGGTCGTGCAGCCGAAGCTGGCGAAGACCATCGAGGTGCGGGTCGAGGTCCCGGTGGAGGACATGGGCAACCTCGACGCGCCCCGCGGCCCGGCGCCGAGCCCGCTCGACGCCCTGGAGTCGCTGACCACCGCGTTCCCGCCGGGCGACATCGCGCCGGGCGGGCTGGGCACGCTGGAGGAGATGGCCGGCAACCCGGTGCAGCGGCCGTCGATCTGGCCCGCGGTCGAGGAGCGGGTGCTGAGCCTGATCCAGTCGCACCGCTCGACGATCGTCTTCGGCAACTCGCGCCGGCTCACCGAGCGCCTCACCGCCCGGCTCAACGAACTGGCCGCCGAGCAGACCGAGCTGACGCCGGGCGACACGTTCCCCGCCGAGGCGGTCGGGCAATCGGGCGTGAGCACCGGCGCGCCGCCGGTGATCGCGCGGGCGCACCACGGGTCGATGTCGCGGGAGCAGCGCACGCACGTCGAAGAGGAACTCAAGTCCGGGCGGCTGCCCTGCGTGGTGGCGACGTCGTCGCTGGAGCTGGGCATCGACATGGGCGCGGTCGACCTGGTGGTGCAGATCGAGGCGCCGCCGACGGTGGCGTCCGGGTTGCAGCGTGTCGGCCGCGCCGGGCACCAGGTCGGCGCGGTGTCCTCCGGGGTGATGTTCCCGAAGTTCCGCGGGGACCTCGTTTCCTGCGCGGTCGTCGCGGAACGGATGGCGACCGGGGCGATCGAAGCGGTCCGCTATCCGCGCAACCCGCTGGACGTCCTGGCGCAGCACGTCGTGGCCATGGTGGCGCTCGAGCCGTGGACGGTCACGGACCTGGCGTCGCTGGTGCGGCGCGCGGCGCCGTTCGCCGCGCTGCCGGACGACGCGCTGCACGCGGTGCTCGACATGCTGGCCGGCCGTTATCCGAGTGAGGAGTTCGGCGAGCTGCGGGCGCGAATCACCTGGGACCGCGTCAGCGGCGAGCTGCGCGGGCGGCCGGGCTCGCAGCGGCTGGCCGTCACGTCGGGCGGCACCATCCCGGACCGCGGCCTGTTCACCGTGATGACCCCGGGCGGGGACGACAAGCCCGGCTCGCGGGTCGGCGAGTTCGACGAAGAGATGGTGTACGAGTCGCGCGTCGGCGACACCATCCTGCTGGGCACGTCGTCGTGGCGGATCACCGACATCACGCACGACCGCGTCATCGTGGTGCCCGCGCCGGGCGAACCGGCGCGGATGCCGTTCTGGAAGGGTGACGCGCCGGGCCGTCCGCTGGAACTCGGCCGGGCGCTGGGGAAGTTCGTCCGCGAACTGTCCACATCGGACGACGTGAAGGCGCGAGAGCGGGCCGTCGCGGCGGGGCTGGACGAGCGGGCGTGCGACAACCTGCTCGCCTACCTGGCCGAGCAGAAGGCCGCGACCCGGCACGTCCCGAACGACCGGACGATCCTGTTGGAGCGCTACCGCGACGAGCTGGGCGACTGGCGGATCGTCGTGCACTCGCCGTTCGGCGCCCAGGTGAACGCGCCGTGGGCGCTGGCGATCGCCGCCCGGCTGCGGGAAAACCGCGGGGTCGACGCGCAGGTGGCCCACTCCGACGACGGCATCGTGCTGCGCCTCCCGGACGCACTCGACGCCGAAGGCGCCGACGTCACCATCGGCGCCGACGACATCCTGCTCGACCCCGAGGAGGTCGAGCAGCTCATCGTCGCCGAGGTCGGCGGCTCAGCCGTGTTCGCGGCGCGGTTCCGGGAATGCGCGGCGCGGTCGCTGCTGCTGCCGCGCCGGGACCCGCGGCGCCGGACACCGTTGTGGCAGCAGCGGCAACGGGCGTCGCAGCTGCTGTCGGTCGCGGCGAAGTACGAGCGTTTCCCGGTAGTGCTGGAAGCGATGCGCGAGGTGCTGCAGGACGTCTACGACGTGGGCGGGCTGCGCGAGCTGATGGCCGACGTCCGGGGCCGGAAGGTCCGGCTGGTCGAGGTCGAGACACCGGCCGCGTCGCCGTTCGCGCGCAGCCTGCTCTTCGGCTACATCGGCATGTTCCTCTACGAGACCGACGCCCCGCTGGCCGAGCGGCGCGCGGCGGCGTTGTCGCTGGATTCGGGACTGCTGGCCGAGCTCCTGGGCACCGAGGCGATCCGGGAGCTGCTGGACCCCGAGGCCGTGGCCGAGGTCGAGCGCTCGTTGCAGCGCCTCGAACCCGACCGGCACGCGCGCTCGGCCGAAGACGCCGCGGACCTGCTGCGGTTCCTCGGCGACATGACGGTCGAGGAAGCCGGGACGCGGGGCATCCAGCCGGAGTGGCTGACCGAACTGGAGGCGGCGCGGCGCGCGATCCGGGTGCGGATCGGTGGTGAGGAACGGTTCCTGGCGATCGAAGACGCGGGCCGGGTGCGGGACGCGCTGGGCACCGCACTGCCGGTCGGGGTGCCCGAGGCGTTCACCGAACCGGTCGCGGACCCGCTCGGCGACCTGCTGGCACGCTATTCCCGGAGCCGGGGCCCGTTCGCCGCGGCGAACGCGGCCGCGCGGTTCGGGCTCGGCACGGCCGTCGTCACCGGCGTCCTCGACCGGATGACCGGGGCGGGCCGCCTGGTCCGGGGCGAGCTCAGCCCGGTCGGGCATCCCGACACGCACGGTGTCGGCATCGAATACTGCGACTCGGCGGTGCTGCGGCGGCTGCGGCGAGCGTCATTGGCGAAACTGCGCGCCGAGGTGGAGCCGGTCGAACCGGCGGCGCTGGGCCGGTTCCTGCCGTCGTGGCACGGGTTCGGCGGCCGCGTCCGGGCGGCGCCGACGGCGGACGACGTGCTGTCGGTCGTCGAGCAGCTCGCCGGGGCGCCGTTGCCGGCGAGCGCCGTGGAGTCGCTGATCCTGCCCGGACGGCTGCCGGGCTACTCCCCCGCTCTGCTGGACGAGCTGACGACCGCGGGCGAAGTCACCTGGGCGGGCTGCGGCGCGCTGTCGGGCGGCGACGGCTGGATCGCCCTCGCGCCTGCGGACGTCGCCGACCTGCTGCTGCCGGAGGTGGTCGAGGACATCCCGACCGGCCCGCTGCACGACGCCATCGTGTCCACTTTGGAGGGTGGCGCGCTGTTCTTCCGGCAGCTGGTGGACCGGGCGACCGTGCTGGTGGAGAAGGCGCCCGCCGACGCCGAAGTCATAGCCGCGTTGTGGGATCTGGTGTGGGCCGGCCTGGTCACGGGCGACACCCTGGGGCCCCTGCGCGCCCAGGTCGCCGGGCACGGGGTGCACAAACCCCGCCGCCAGGCCCCGCGCGGCCGGTACGCGCGGTTGCGGGCGGGGCGGCCGCAGATGCCGTCGCGCTCCGGCCCGCCGACGGTCGCCGGCCGGTGGGCGCTGACCCCCACCCGCGAAACCGACGCGACCCGGCGCGCCCACGCTCGCACCGAAGCGTTCCTGGAGCGCCACGGCGTCCTGACCCGCGGCGCACTCGACACCGAACGCGTCACGGGCGGCTTTTCCGGGATCTACAAGGTGCTGCGCGGCATGGAGGACACCGGCCAGGTGATCCGCGGCTACGTCGTGGAGGGTCTCGGCGCGGCCCAGTTCGCGGCGAAGGGCGCGGTCGACCAGCTGCGCGCGCTGTCGGGCCCGGGCCGTCCCGCCCCAGGCCGCGCGGTGGTCCTGGCGGCGGCGGACCCGGCCCAGCCCTACGGCGCCGCCCTCCCCTGGCCGGCGGCGACCGGCAACACGAAACACCGCCCGGCACGCAAAGCGGGTGCGCTGGCGGTGCTGGTCGACGGAGTCCCGGCCCTGTACGTCGAGCGAGGAGGCCGTTCGCTGCTGAGCTTCACGGAGGAACGGAAACCGCTGTCGGACGCCGCCCAGGCGTTGTCGGCGGCGGTCCGGGAAGGCTGGCTGGGCCAGCTGTCGGTCCAGCGCGCGGACGGCGAGCAAGCCCTGACCTCCGAACTCGCGCAAGTACTGACGGAGGCGGGCTTCCGGGCGACCCCATCGGGCCTCCGCCTCCGCGCCTGACCCCCGGACTCGGCGCGGCCCGACCAATCAACCACGACCCGACGACAGGAGCGATACCCCGCCAGCCAGGAGTGATGCCGACCAGATCACGCGTGATGCCCGTCTGGACGCGCCCGATGCCCTCCGGATCACGCGCGATGCTCCGCCAAGCACACGCGATGCCCGCCGGATCACGGGCGATGCCCCGCCAAGCACACGCGATACCCGCCAGATCACACCCGAAGCCCGCCAAGCACACGCGCGATGCCCGCCGGATCACGTGATGCCCGTCTGGACGCGCCCGATGCCCTCTGGCTCACGAGTGTTGCCCCGCCAAACGCACGCAATGCCCTTCCGAACACGCGCGAAGCCCGCCCGATCACGAGTGATGCCCCGCCGAACGCACGCGATACCCGCCAGATCACACCCGAAGCCCTCCAAACACACGCAAAGCATGCCCTGTCGCACGCGATGCCCCACCAAGCCGCACGATGCCTCACCAAGCCGCGCGACACCCGCTGATTGCCTGCGATGTCCCTCCAACACGCGCGAGGCACGCCCGGTCACCAGCGATGCCGCGCCGGCTCGGACCGCGATCGCCGCGTCGTCCTATTCGCGCGGGTGCGGGGTGCGCGGGTGCCGATGAGCGAGTGCCGACGGTCGCGGGGTTCCGGGTTCGGGGTGATTCCCCGGCGGGGTGAATCCTCGCTGGCCTAAGCTGCCAGTCCGACACGCACGAAGGATGTTCTGCTCATGGCCATGCGCGAACTGCGCTATTTCGGGGACCCGATCCTCAAGTCCGTCTGCGATCCGGTCACGGTTTTCGACGCGAAGCTCGAGGCGCTCGTGCGGGACCTGGTCGACTCCGTGAAACCGGCCGGGCGGGCCGGGCTGGCCGCGCCGCAGATCGGCGTCGGGCTGCGGATCTTCAGCTACGACGTCGCCGGGCTCACCGGGTACGTCGTCAACCCCGAGATCGTCGAGCTGTCCGAAGAGACGCACGAGATCGACGAGGGCTGCCTGTCCGTGCCGGAACTGTGGTTCCCCACCAGGCGGGCGAAACACGCCAAGGTTCGCGGGGTCGACGCGCACAACGAACCGATCGAGGTCGAAGGCGAGGACGTGCTGGCGCAGTGCCTGCAGCACGAAACCGACCACCTCGACGGCGTTCTCTACCTCGACCGGCTCACCGCCGAGCGCAAGAAGGCCGCTCTGCGCGAGGCGCGGGACAAGGACTGGTTCTGGAAGCGCTGATCACTCTCGAACAGCTCAGCCAGGCAGGAACAGCCTGAGCTTGGCCCCGTCCTCCGAGCCGCGCTCGGTGCGCAGGCCCGCTCGGGCGGCTGTGCGGGGCATGACGTCGTCGCCCGCGAGACAGTCCGCGGTCAGCTCCGTGATGCCCTGGGCTTCGGCGAGGACCGCGAGCCGGGCCAGCAGGGCCGTGCCGATGCCCTGGCGCTGCCAGTCGTCCTCGACCAGCAGGGAGATCTCGGCGCCGCCCGCCGCGGTCGGGATGAGCTGGGCCAGGCCGATCACCTCCCGGCCGAAGACGGCCAGCACGCTCGTGCCGCGCGGTGGCATCAGCAGGCGGTGCAGCCAGCGGCGCGGCACCGTCCGCACTCCGGTGTGGTAGCGCCGGAACAGCGTCGCCATCGAGCAGCGGCGGTGCAGTTCGGACACCGCGTCGGCGTCGCCGGGGACGCCCTTGCGCAGGACGATCGCCGCGCCGTCCGGGCGGTCGAGGACCACCGGGCCCGCGACGTTCCGGGCCGCCGCGGTGAGCAGCATGACGAGCGACTCGGCGCGGGTCAGCTCCAGCTGCACGAACGGCGCCCACTGGCGGCGTGCCACCAGCGCGGTGTCGGCGCCCAGCTCGAACACCGCGCGGTGCCCGCTCTCGGTGCGGGCCGGGTTGGCTTCCGTGACGGGGACGAGGGTGACCACGTCGGCCGCCAGGATCTCCTTCAGGACCTCGGCGAGGCGAGCGGGGTCGTCGACCGCGCGGCGGGCCGCGGCCAGCGTCGAGGAGGCCGAGTCGACCAGCTCGTGGACGTCGGCGTCGATGATCGCGGTGCATTCGCAGCCCTCCTCGCGGATGGCGTCGACCAGGAGCCGCCGGGGCAGGCCGGTCGCGGGGCGCAGCACGATCTCGTCGAGCACGCCGCCCGGGACCGGCAGCACGGTCAGGCCGAGGATGTTGCACTCGAGGTCGGCGAGCCGGATGGCGATGCGGGCCAGGGTGCCCGGGTGGTCGTGCATCCGGACCCGCACCCGCCACGCGGACGGCGTGGCCGGCTCCTCGACGGCGGCCGGCTGACCGTGCTGGGGCAACGCTCGAGAGGTCTCCATGGCCACCACGGTCCTCCGCGGTTGTTGCCTCACCGGGACGCGAGTGTTTCGCGCAGGTCAGCGTTCGACGCGACCCGGCAACTCGGGCGAAACACTCACCCGGCCACGCACCTCGGCCGGACCACAACTCGACCGGGCCGCGACTCGGCCGCACCATGGCTCGGGATGCCCGCCGACCGGCGACGCGGGTCGCCGGACCGCACTCGCCAGACCGCCGCTCGCGATGTCCGCCAACCGACCACACCGGTCGCCCGGACCGCGGCTCGGGATGCGGCTAACTGCCCGCAGGTCGGCGAAGCGTGGCTCGGGATGCCCGCCAACCAGCCACGCGGTCACCCGGGCTGCAGCTCGGCCGGACCGCCGCCCGAGATGGCCGCTAACCGACCACGCAGGTCAGCTGAAGCGTGGCTCAGATGCGCTACTGACCACGCAAGTGGGCCGAAGCGGCGCTCGGACGCACTGACCAGCCACGCCGTACGGCAGGATGCAAGATCGGGATGCCCGCAAGCTGACAACGTGGTCGCCTGGACCGCGCCTCGACCAGACCACAGCTCGGCCAGACCGAGACCCAGGATGCCCGCCAAACGACCACACAAGTCGGCTAGACCACGACTCGAGACTCTCGTCGACTGACCACGCGAGTCAGCTACGGAACACCCGCCAACCGACCACGCAAGTCGGCCGAGCATCGCTTGGGATGCCGCTAACCGGCCACGCGGGTCAGCCAGGAGCGCAGCTCCGTGGCCAGCTTCACCGGGGCGTCCAGCTGGATGAGGTGTCCTGCCGCCTCCACCTGGGCGAACGTGGCGCCGGGGATGCCTGCCGCCAGCCGCTTGCCCGTGGCTATCGGGATCCAGGTGTCCTCGGTGCCCCACAGCACTCGTACCGGGAGGTTCAGCCGGGCCAGTCGTTCCTCGTTCGTGGCCAGGTAGGTCTCGTCGTACGCGGCGATCTGGCGGTAGAACGCCGGCTGTCCCTCCTCGCCGAGCCATGGCGCCGTCAGGGCGGCCAGGTCCGCGTCTCGCAGCTGGTGGAAGCTTGCGTTGCTGATGTAGGCCCTGACCAGCGCTTCGTGGATGTACGGGGGCACCTGGGCGAGCACGTCCGGGTGCTGCTTGACCAGCCGGAAGAACGGCGATCCCGCCGGCGGGATCGCCACCACGTCGGCCAGCAGGAGCGAGGCGTACGGCATGCCGTGGACCAGGGTGGTGCGCAGCGACACCGCGCCGCCGTAGTCGTGGGCAACGACGTGGGGGCGGTCCAGGTCCCAGTGCTCAAGCAGGGCCTGGAACGCCTCCGCCTGGACGCCGAAGTCGACGGCGTGCGCGGGGTCCTTCGAGGACCGGCCGTAGCCCGGCATGTCCCAGAGGTACACCTTGAAGTCGCCGCTCAGCGCCTCGGCGAAGGGCCGCCACAGCCACGACGACCACGGCGTGCCGTGGCAGAACACCACCGCGGGCCCGGAACCCGCGGCTTCCCAGGCGATGCGGCGCCCCTGCCAGTCGAAGGTCTCCATGAATCCCAAGCTAGGTCAGCGCGGGGTCAGCACGCAGAACTCGTTGCCCTCCGGATCGGTCAGCACGCGCCACGGCAGGCTGGGCGCACCGACGTCGGCCGGGGACGCCCCGGCCGCCAGGATCTCCGACACCGCGGCCGCGTGGTCGGCGCCCGCCGGGGGTGCCACGTCCAGGTGCACGCGGTTCTTCACCCGCTTCACGTCCTCGTTGCGGAGTAACTCCAGCCACGGGCCGCGGCCCGACGGCGCGCGCAGGCCCACGATGACCTCGCCCTCCCGGGACCGGACCGGCCAGCCCGTGATCCCGGCCCAGAAGTCCGCGAGCCGCGCCGGGGACCGGGAGTCGACCAGGATCGAGGCCACCGCGCCCGTGTCCGCGTACTGCTCGCGCGGTTCCAGGACGCAGAACTCGTTGCCCTCCGGGTCCGCCAGCACCACCCACGGCACCGCGCCTTGGCCGACATCGACGCGCCGGCCGCCCAGCTCCAGCGCGCGTGCGACCAGCTCCTCCTGGTGCGCGGGTGTCTTGCTCGCCAGGTCCAGGTGGACGCGGTTCTTGACCAGCTTCGCCTCCGGAACGGGAACGAACACCAGGTCCAGGTCCCAGCCGTCGGTCTCCGGGGCCCGCACGTCGACCTCGTCCGGCTCTTCGATCGCGACGCGCCAGCCGAGCAGCGCGGCCCAGAAGTCCGCCAGGACCCTCGGCCGCGCCGCGTCGATCACCAGGTTGACCAGGCGAGTGCTCATGCGCCGCACGCTAGCGCCCGCCCCCGACAGTTCCGGTTCGGCTTCCCCGCCGGCCGGTCATCGGGTCGCGAGCCGCAGCAGCGCCCACAGCTGGGCCGCCTGGTCGTGCACGCCCCGCACGGTCACCGAGGTCAGGGACGCCCGGCCCCAGAGCCACAGGTAGATCCGCCAGGGTTCGGCCGTGACGACGTCGTCCGCCGCTTCGGCCTCCTCCGCCGAGCAGTGCCAGGCCTCGGTCGTTTCCGGGCCAGCCCGCGCGATCCAGCTGTGCCCGCCGGCCTTCACTCCGACCGAGCCCGCCTTCGTGCCGGTGAGCCCGAGCAGCGGCAGCTTCTGCCCGAACCAGAGGATCAGCGCCTCGTCGATGCCGTCGAGCGCGAGGTCCTCGGGCACCTCACGCTCCTCCACGCCCGCCGCCTGCTCGACGTCGACGCGGTGCACCACGGTCTCGTGCACCATCCGCCGCCGCCAGAAGCCGTACGTCGGGTCGGCGGGCCACCACGTGTCGGCGGGCTCCGCCGGGTCGTGCGCCGCCAGCTCGTCGATCAGCTCGGCCAGCCCGGTCTCCAGGTACCGCGCCAGGCTCTGGCCGGGTTCGGGGTCACGCTGCCACTCGTCCGGGACGCGGCCTTCGACCAGCCGCCGCCGGACCATCCGGTAGCGGCTGCCGACGTGGCGGGCCACCTCGCCGAGCGACCAGCCCGGGCAGGCCGGCACCGGCGCCTCGAGCGGTGCCGCACGCACCGCCTCGACCAATACCGCGCCTTCGCTCTCCAACGCCGTGAGCAGCCGCCCTTGGTCGACCAGGGCGTGCTCAGGCGACATGGGCGTCCTCGGCGATCGGCAGGCCGTGCACCAGACGGCGGACCAGTTCCAGGAACGGGTGGGCGGCGCGCACCAGGTCCGCGGCCGACTCCGCGGTGACCTTGCCGGTGATGCCGGCCTGAGCGTCGGCGCGCATGGCCGAGTTGCTCGCGAAGAAGGCGGACCACTCCCGCAGCTCGGGGGCGTCGGCGTCGAGCAGGACCCACGTGCTGGCCGGGCGCGACCGGCCCCGGTGCGGGCGGCCGTGGGCGGCGAGCACCGCGGCGGCACCGCGCAGCGCAGCGAGGTACGCGCCGATGAAGCGCTCCGCGGGATCGGTTTCCCGCTCGGCTTCGGCGAGCCCGCGCCGCGCCTGGGCGAGCAGGCCGGCCGCCGCCGGCGAGGCGGGCGGGCGCAGCGACAGGGGCAGCTGGGGCTGCCCGGGATCCGCGGGGGACACGACCGAGACGGACATGACGACCCTCCTCCTGCGCTTCGTGAGCCCGGTCGATGACCGGCGCCGGGCGCTTCCCCCGCCCCGCGCCGGTCACTGACCGGTGCGCGCTCACCAGATGTCGAACGTCTGTTCGAACAATTTCCAGAGTAACCCCGGACGTGGCGTCCGCTCAACCCCGAGGGTGGAATCCCCGGACGTGGTGCGGGACACCCCGTCGCCGGCGTGATCTCATAGGTTCATGAGTTCGCTGGACCACCCCGCCGTCGCCAAGGTGGCGGCCGCGCTGTCCGAAGCCGGGCAGCACGCCGCCGCCGAGGGCATCCGCGTCCTGCCCGCCGAGGTCCGGACCGCCGCCCAGGCGGCCGAGGCACTCGGCGTGCCGGTGGGGGCCATCGCCAACAGCCTCATCTTCCGCGTGGGGTACGACAAAAACGCGCACGCGCTGCTCGCGCTGACCTCCGGCGCCCACCGCGCGGACCCGGAAACGCTCGCCGAGCTGGGCGGCGTCGAGGCCGTGGGCAAGGCCGACGCCGACTTCGTGCGGGCGCACACCGGGCAGCCGATCGGAGGTGTCGCCCCGGTCGGGCACCCCACGCGGCTGACCACTCTCGTCGACACCGCACTGGCCGCCCACGACGTCGTCTGGGCCGCCGCGGGGCACCCGAAGACCGTCTTCCCGACGACCTTCGCCGGGCTGGTGGCGTTGACCGGGGGTACTCCGGGCGCGCTCGCCGGCGCGGAGGAGAATGGCCAGCCGTGACCGCGATGCGCTCCCGTTACGTCCAGCTCTCCGCGGAGGAGTTCCGCGCGCGGCTGCCCGAGGCACTGGACATCTACGTCCGCGCGATGCGGTACCCGGCCGGCACCGCCGAGCAGCGGGCGCCGATGTGGCTCACCCACGCGCTGCGTGAGGGCTGGCGCTGCATGGCCGCGTTCGACGCCGACGACGTCCTGCTCGGCCTGGCCTACGGCTACCGCGGCCGGCCGGGGCAGTGGTGGCACGAGCAGGTGCGCCACGGCCTGAGCCGCCGGTCCGGGGCCGCCGAGGCCGACCGCTGGCTGCTGGACTACTTCGAGCTGACCGAGATCCACGTCCGGCCGGAGAACCAGGGCCACCAGATCGGCGAGGACCTGCTGCGCGGGCTGCTCGACAGCGTGCCGAGCGCGCACGTCCTGCTGTCGACGCCGGAGGGCACGAGCCGGGCGTGGAAGCTCTACCGCCGCACCGGGTTCGTCGACGTCCTGCGCGACTACCACTTCGCCGGCGACCCGCGGCCGTTCGCCATCCTGGGGCGGGCGCTGCCCCTCGAGCCCCTCGAGCCTCGCTGAGGGGCAGCGCCGGGGCTCACCTCGGTTCGGGCCGCCAGTAGCCGACGGCCAGCGCCGCGACCAGCACGGCCGCGCCGCACCACGCCGTGACGGCGAGCCGTTCCCCGAGCAGCACCGCCGAGAGCACCGCCGCCGTCAGCGGCTCGAGCACCGCCGACAGCGCGCCGAGCACCGGGTGCGCGCCGGTGAGGCCGCGCAGGTACGCGGCGTACGCGAGCGCGGTCGGCACCACGCCGAGGTACAGCGCGACCGCGAGAACGTCCAGGTGCAGCGGCAGCGCCATGCCGGACCAGCTCGCCACCGGCGTCAGCAGCAGGCCGCCGAGCAGGCAGCCGAACGCCGTCGTCGACAGCGGGTCGAGGCTCTCGACCGGCTTGGCGGTGACCAGGGTGAGCGTCGCGAAACCGGCCGCCGCGAGCAGCGCGAACGCGAGCCCGCCGAGGGACGCCGTGGTGTCCGGCGACCAGCGGAGCAGCACCAGGCCGGCGAGGGTGCCGGCCAGGGAGACCAGCGTCCAGCGGCCGGGACGCCGCCGCTTGGCCAGGGTGACCACGACGGGCGCCGCGCCGATCGTGGTCATGGTCGCGACGCTCACCGAGCTGAGCGCGACGGCGGCGAAGTAGCTCGCCTGGAACAGCGCGAACAGGCCGCCGACGGCGAGCAGCCGCTTCGCCGCGGCGCGGCCTCGTGGCCGGGCTTTGACGAACAGGCACGCGACGGCGCCGCCGACGAGCAACCGCCAGGCGGCGACGGCGAGCGGATGGAGGCCGGCGAGTTCGCCGAGAAGCGAGCCGGCCAGGCCGCCGGTGCCCCACAGGACACCGGCGAGGACGAGCGCGGCCGACGAACGGGCGCGCACGGGTAGGGCGAGGGACATCGGAAAACGCTCCTGCGTCGAAGGAATCGGGATCGACGACGCGGGACGATCTGCTTCGGAGCACCACGAAGAAGCCGCGGGTCACGCGGCGAAGACCACCCCGCTCAGGCGCGGGGCGGCGGGGTGACGAACAGGATCCGATGCACGGCTTGAAGCTAGTGGCGGCCGGCTGGTGGGCGCGACCGGTTTTCGGGCCGGGCCCACGGACCACGCAGGCAGTAGGATGTCGTCATGGCAGCGGCCGGTGTTGACCTCCTCGGACTTCGGTCCGTTGTAGAGGCGGTAGCACTTCGGTACGAATTGATGGTGACGCGTGAGGCGAAACCGCGCCGGAGTCGCACGAGTCCTTTCGGAGAGCACCGCGTTCCTTCGACGGTTATTCCGTACCCGAAACAGTTCATCACTCACCAGAACGGCACTGGGAAAACCGAGTACCTCTGGCAAATACTGCAGGAAATCCTTCACCGGACGCCCGCCCTCGCCCCGCTGCTCACGGCAAGCGGACCGGATGCGACCGAGAGCAACGCCCCGAAGCCCTGTGACTGCCCGGCTTGCGCCGAGCTCACCGCAACGGCGAGCTGCCTGGGTTCACCCGATCGACTCGACTCGCGCCTGAACTTCGAGAGCTGGAAGACGGATCCTGCCGGTTTCGCGGCGCCGCACGTAGCGGCGCTGATGAATGTTCCGGCCCTGGAAATCGCCGCGGTCCTGGACGACTGGGCCGGCGACATCTTCGACCGAGCTCATCGCGACACCGGGGAATGCTCGTATCCGGTTCACCTCATACTGCCTTGGATCCTGCTGCTCCACCGTCTGCTCATCCTGTCGTGGCGGTCCGGCGCGGCACAGGCATCGCGTGTCGGCCTGGACCGGATCAGGCGTCGTTCGCGAGATCTTCACCCACCAGGTGAGGTCAAATCACGTCCTCGATGTGCCGGTCGTGCGCCCCGAGGCCCCAGCGCACCGCGGATGTCCAGCTCGTTGGTCATCCGCGGCGGAGTGGTGCGCTAGTTCGGCAGCCGGCTCCCCCGCTCATCCGGCAGGGAGCCGTCATGGACTTCACCAAAATCATCGTCGCCGCGGTCGAGTCGGGCGCGATCGGTCACGCAGTACTGCTGTTCGTCGGTGTGCTGGTCTTTCGCGTCGTGCGGCAGGCCCTGGATCCCGCGGTGATCCGGGAGCTGAGCCGCCGGCGGGTGGTGAAGCAGATCCAGAAGTCCGCTCGGGGCAGGTTCACCCCGGCGCAGCTGACGGCACTGCTCGCGCTGCTGGAACTGCACGCCGCGGAGCGCTCGGATCCTAGACGCGAAGAGCCACCGTCCGGGGAACCCTGACTCTGTCGTGCCCCCGCCGCCGGAACGGCGAGGGGCACGACGAAGCTCAGTCCAGCTGGGCCAGCTGGTCCCGCAGCGTGTCCAGGCCCATGCCGCCCATGTTGAGGGCCTGGGTGTGGAAGCGCTTGATGTCGAACGACGCACCGGCGCGCGTCCGGGCGTCGTCGCGGGCGGCCAGCCAGAGGCGCTCGCCGATCTTGTACGCCGGGGCCTGGCCCGGCCAGCCCAGGTAGCGGTCGATCTCGTCGCGCAGGTGCGCGGGGTCGGTGATCGTGCGGGTCAGCATGAACTCCAGGCCCAGGTCCGGGGTCCACGTCGAGCCCTCGTGGAAGCCCGTGCCGGCCGGAATCGTCAGCTCCAGGTGCATGCCCAGGTCGATGATCACCCGTGCGGCGCGGAAGAGCTGCTCGGACAGCATGCCCAGCAGGTCGCCGTCGTCGGAGAGGTAGCCGAGGTCCTGCATCAGGCGCTCGGAATACAGGGCCCAGCCCTCCGCGTGACCCGACGTGAACGCCATCAGCCGCTGGTACTTGTTCAGCGCCTCCGACCGGTCGACCGCCGTCGCGATCTGGAGGTGGTGGCCCGGCGCGCCCTCGTGGTAGACCGTGCTCGTCTCGCGCCAGGTGATGAACTCGTCGCGGCCCGGCGGCAGGGACCACCACATGCGGCCCGGCCGGGCGAAGTCCTCGCTCGGCCCGGTGTAGTACGCGCCGACGCCACCGCCCGGCGGGGCGATCAGGCACTCCAGGCCCATCACCCGGTCCGAGATGTCGAAGTGCTTGCCGCGCAACGACTTCAGCGCGTCGTCGGACAGCTTCTGCATCCAGGCCTCGAACTCCGCGCGGCCCTGGACGCGGTAGCGCGGGTCGGCGTCGAGCTGGGCCGCGGCTTCCGCGGGGGTCGCGCCGGCCTTGACGCGGTGCGCGACCGCGCGCATCTCGGCCTCGATGCGGGCGAACTCCGCCCAGCCCCACTCGTAGGCCTCGCGCAGGTCGAGCGCCGCGCCGACGAAGTACCGCGACCACAGGCGGTAGACGTCCTCGCCGACGGCGTCCTTGACCGGGGCCTTCGGTGCCAGCTCGGCCCGGAGGAACCCGGCGAACTCCGCGAACGCCTCTTCGGCGGCCCTCGCGCCGCGCGTGAGGTCGGTCTTGAGCGCGTCACCCTGCTTCTCCGCGCCGCCGACGAGCTCGCTGAAGAAGCCCTTCTCCTCCTTGAGCCCGGCCCACGTCTCGCACTGCGTCGCGACCTTCGCGACCTGACGCAGCGCCGCGACGTGGCCCGCGTCGGACCCGGCCAGCAGGCCGGTGCGGATCCCGGCCAGTGCCTTCGGCACCTCGCCGATCCGGGTCGCGATGGCCGACCAGTCGGCTTCGGTGTCGACCGGCATCAGGTCGAAGGCCATCCGCAGTTCCTGCACCGGGCTGGAGATCACGTTGAGCTGCGCGACGTCCAGGCCGGCTTCGTGGATCTCCAGCTCGAGCCCGATCCGCTCGGTGAACACGGCCTTCGCGGAGCGCTCGCCCGCGTCGGCGGGCTCGGCCGCGGTCACCGCGGTGAGCGCCCGCGCGGCGATCCCGGCGCGCTCGTCGAACCCGGCGGGTGAGTAGTCGGTCAGCCGGTGGTCGTGGCCGGTGATGCCGAAGGAGGTCGCGGCGACGGGGTCGGCGGCCGCGAAGTCGTCGACGTAGCGGTCACAGAACCCGTGCACGCCATCGGAAGAGGAAGCCATGTCCGGCACGCTACCGGTCCACCAGGGCAGGTGGTACGGACTTAAGTGCGGGCCGGCACCAGTCCGAGGCGCGCGATCACCTCGCGGGTCGCCTTCGACCGGTTGAACGTGTAGAAGTGCAGGTTCGGCACGCCCTCGGCGATCAGCTTCTCGCACAGCTCGGTGATCACGTCGATGCCCGCGGCGCGGAACGCCTTGGGGTCGTCGGCGTGGGGTTCGAGCCGGTCGAGCAGCTTCGCCGGGGCCGGCGCGCCGGACAGCTTGATCGTCGTCTGCAGCGTCCGCAGCGTCGTCAGCGGCATCACGCCGGGCAGCACCGGGACGTCGCAGCCGGTCGCCGCGACGCGGTCGCGCAGGCGCAGGAAGTCCTCGGCGTCGTGGAACAGCTGCGCGATCGCGAAGTCCGCACCCGCCCGCAGCTTGCGGACCAGGTACTTCGTGTCCGTTTCGAGGTCGGGCGAGCGGGGGTGGCCGTAGGTGGACGCCGAGACGCCGACGCAGAAGTCCCCCAGCTCGCGCACGAGCTGGACCAGCTCCTCGGCGTAGTTCAGGCCCTCGGGGTGCGGGACCCAGTCGCCGTAGACGTCACCCGGCGGGTCGCCGCGCAGCGCGAGGACGTTGCGGACGCCGACCGAGGCGTACCAGCCGATGACGTTGCGCAGCTCGGCGACGGAGTGGTTGACGGCGGTCAGGTGCGCCATCGGCACCAGCGTGGTCTCGGTGGCGACGCGGGCGATGCTGCGGATCGTGCCGTCACGGCTGGAGCCGCCGGCGCCGTAGGTGATCGACATGTAGGCCGGGTCGTAGGGCTCGAGCTCCCGGATCGCCTTCCACAGGACGGCCTCGTCCGCCGGGTCCCGGGGTGGGAAGAACTCGATGGAGAACTTCGGCCCGTCTCCTCGCAACCGCTCGATCACCGACGTCATACCCGAATGTTAAGGGCCCGTGCCCGGCATGCGGGAGCCCCCGTCCGCGTCGCGAGACTGACAATCGAGTCACGTTCGAGGCCTAGACTGCCCCAGTGCGGGACGACGACGCGAACTGGGACGAAGACGTGCGCCTGGCCGTCTACCGCGCCTTCGCCGACCGCGGGCGCGGGCCGAGCGCGCCAGAGCTGGCCGACGCCGCGGGCGGATCGCTCGCCGTGGCCAAGCAGGCGCTGCACCGCCTCGCCGACGCCCACCACCTGGTGCTCGACGAGTGGGAGCACGTCGTGCTGGCCCACCCGTTCGCCGCGCGGTCGCTCGGCTTCTCCGTGATGGGCGCGCGCACACTCTGGTGGGGCGGCTGCGCCTGGGACTCGTTCGCCGTCCCGCACCTGGTCGCCGCCGAGCCGGAGGTGCTGATCGCGACCCGCTGCCCCGGCTGCGGGCAGCCGCACGCGCTGGTCGTGAACCGCGCCGCGCCGCCGGAAGGCGCCCAGGTGGCGCACTTCCTCGTGCCCGCCGCGCGGATGTGGGACGACGTGCTGCACACCTGCGGCCACCAGCGGCTGTTCTGCGACGAGTCCTGTGTGGACGCGTGGCTCGCCGCGAGCGGTCACCCCAAGGGGTCCGTGGTCGACCTGGTGACGCTCTGGCGCCTGGCCCGCGGCTGGTACTCGGGCCGGCTGGAGCGCGGTTACCGGCGGCGCGAGCCCGCCGACGCGATCACCTACTTCGCCGAAGCCGGACTCACCGGGCCGTTCTGGGCGCCCGGCGGAAGAGTCTGATTCACCACATCCGGGCGCCCCGGCGGCCCGGCCGCGGCCGGGTTCGGCGAGGATGAGGGCATGAACGCGCCCGTCTCCGACGTCGATCTGCCCGCCAACGTCGAGCGCGCGCTGGCCGGGTTCCTCGGCCGGGCGGGCGAGCGGATCATCGAGACCGAGCCGACCGTGGCCGCCGGGATCGAGGCGCTCAGCGGGTTCGTGCTGACGGGTGGCAAACGTTTGCGGCCCACGTTCGCGTGGTGGGGCTGGCGCGGCGCGGGCGGCGACCCGGCCGGGCCGGACGCCGAAGGCGTGCTGCAGGCGGTGTCCAGCCTGGAGCTGATCCAGGCGTGCGCGCTGATCCACGACGACCTGATCGACTCCTCCGACTCCCGCCGCGGGTTCCCGACCGTGCACATCGCCGGCGCGAAGCTGCACGCCGACCGCGGCTGGCTCGGCTCCCCCGCGACGTTCGGCCTGGCCACCGCGGTGCTGGTCGGCGACCTGGCGCTGGCCTGGGCCGACGACATGTTCGCCGACGCCCCGCTGCCCGCCGAGACGCTCGCCGCGGCCCGCCCGGCCTGGCGCGCGATGCGCACCGAGGTGCTCGCCGGGCAGTACCTCGACGTCCGCACGCAGGCCACCGGCGACGCCTCCCCCGAGGCCGCGCTGAAGATCGACAAGCTCAAGACCGCCGCCTACACCGTGCAGCGGCCGCTGCACCTGGGCGCGGCGCTCGGCGGCGCCTCCCCCGAGCTGATCGAGACGCTGCTGGAGTTCGGCGGCGAGGTCGGCATCGCCTTCCAGCTGCGTGACGACCTGCTGGGCGTGTTCGGCGACCCGTCGGTCACCGGCAAGCCCGCCGGCGACGACCTGCGCGAGGGCAAGCGCACCCTGCTCGTCGCGCTCGGCCTGCAGCTGGCCGCCGAGAAGGGCGAGGAAGCGGCCGCCACCGTCATCGCGGACGCGATCGGCGACGCCGACCTGTCCGACGAGGGTGTGGAGACCGTGCGGATGGCGTTGCAGCAGGTCGGCGCGGTCGACGCGGTGGAGCACCGGATCGACGAGCTGACCACCGCCGCGATGGCCGCGCTCGAGCGCGCGCACCTGGCCGAGCCGGCTCCCGCCGCGCTGACCGGGCTGGTCGTCAAGGCCACCCAGCGGACGTACTGACGTGCGGCGCGTGGAGGGGTCCACCGACCACGTCGTCGTCATCGGGGCCGGGCTGGCCGGCCTGTCGGCGACCCTGCACCTGCTCGGCGCGGGCCGCCGGGTGACGCTGCTGGAGCAGGCGGACACCCCGGGCGGGCGCGCCGGGCAGCAGACCTTCGACGGCAACGCCGTGGACACCGGCGCGAGCGTGCTGACCATGCCCGAGCTGCTGGACGAGGCGTTCGCCGCCGTCGGCGAGTCGCTGTCCAAGAACCTGCGCCTGACCCGGTTGGACCCGGCGTACCGGGCGCGGTTCGCCGACGGCAGCGCGCTTTCCCTGCACACCAGCGGCGACGCGATGGAAGCCGCGATCCGTGAGTTCGCCGGAGCGCGGGAAGCGGCGGGCTACCGGGCACTGCGACGCTGGCTGACCGAGCTGTACACCGTCCAGAAGGACCGGTTCCTCGCCACGAACTTCGACTCGCCGCTCGACCTCGCCCGCCCCGAGCTGGCGAAACTCGCCGCGCTCGGCGGGTTCGGCCGGCTCGGCCCGCGCGTCGCCCGCTACCTGCGCGACGAGCGTGTCCGGCGGCTGTTCACGTTCCAGGCGCTCTACGCCGGCCTCGACCCGGCCCGCGCGATCGGCGCGTACGGCGTCATCTCGTACATGGACACCGTCGGCGGCGTGTACTACCCCGAAGGCGGCATGGGCGAGATCGGCCGGGCGCTGACCGGCGCGGCGGTGCGGGCGGGTGCGGACGTGCGGTTCGGTACCGAAGCCGCCTGGCTCGAGCGCGTCTCGTCCCGGGTCCGCGCGGTCCGCACGCGCTCGGGTGAGCGGATCCCGTGCGACGCCGTCGTGCTCGCCACCGAGCTGGGCACGGCGTACCGGCTCATCGGAGCGCGGCCGCGACGGCCGCTGCCGCTGCGCTACTCGCCCTCGGCCGTCGTCCTGCACGGCCGCACGGCGAAGGCGTGGGACCTGGGGCACCACACGATCTACTTCGGCGCCGCCTGGGAACGGACGTTCGCCGAGATCATCCGCGAAGGACGGCTGATGAGCGACCCGTCCCTGCTGGTCACGCGGCCGACGGCGACCGACCCGGGGCTCGCCGGCAACGGCGGCGAGATCGTCTCCGTGCTCGCGCCCGCGCCGAACCTGCGCCGCGGGCCGATCGACTGGGCCCGGGTTCGCGGGCCGTACCGCGAAGAGCTGCTTCGCACGCTCGAGGCGCGGGGGCTGACCGGGTTCGGCGACGAGTTCACCGTCGACGAAACGCTCACCCCGGCGGACTGGGCCGCCCGCGGGCTCACCGCCGGGACGCCGTTCTCGCTGGCGCACACCTTCACCCAGACGGGCCCCTTCCGGCCCGCCAACCTGGTGCGCGCGGCGGGCAACGTGGTGCTGGCCGGGTGCGGCACGACGCCGGGCGTCGGCATCCCGCCGGTGCTCATCTCCGGACGGCTCGCGGCGGAACGGATCACCGGGAAGTGAACGAGCTCGACGCCGCCGGCATCACCGACCCGGCCCTGCGTGCCTCCTACGTCGCGTGCCGCCGGCTCAACGCCCACCACGGCCGCACGTTCTTCCTGGCCACCCGCCTGCTGCCGGCCCGCGCCCGGCCGGCCGCGCACGCGCTGTACGGCTTCGCGCGGATGGCCGACGAGCTGGTCGACAACCCCGAACCGGGCACCGACCCGGCGGCCGAGCTGGACCGCGTCGGCGCCATGGTCGACGTCGTCTTCGACGGCGGCACCCCGGACGACCCGGTGCTCGCGGCGCTGGCCGACACGGTCCACCGGTACGGCATCACCCAGGACCTGTTCGACGCCTTCCTCCGCTCGATGCGGCTGGACCTGAAGCCGATCGAGTACGCGACGTTCACCGACCTGGGTGAGTACATGTACGGCTCGGCGGCGGTGATCGGGCTGCAGATGCTGCCGGTCTTCGGCACCGTCGGCCCGCTCGCCGACGCCGAACCGGGGGCGATCGCGCTCGGTGAGGCGTTCCAGCTGACCAATTTCCTGCGCGACGTCGGCGAGGACCTCGACCGCGGCCGGCTGTACCTGCCGCTGGACGAGCTGGCCGCGTTCGGCGTCACGCGTGAGCTCCTGGAGCAGCGCCGCCCGGACCCGCGGATCCGCGCGGCGATGGCGTACTTCGTGGCACGGACCCGCGCGGTGTACCGGCGGGCCGAAGCCGGGGTTCCGTTGCTGCGCCCGGAATCGCGCCCGTGCGTGCGGACGGCACTGACGTTGTACGAGGGCATCCTGGACGAGATCGCCGCGCTGGACCACGACGTCCTGACGCGGCGGGCGGTGGTGCCGAAGACGCGGCGGCTGGTGGTCGCGCTCCCCGCCTTCGCCGCGGTCTTGGCGCGCGAGACCCTCGGTGCCGGTCGTAGGCTGCGATCATGACCTCAGCAGCAAAGCGACCGATCCGGATCGGGCTGCAGCTCCAGCCGCAGCACGCCGACTACGACACCATCCGGCGCACCGCGTCGGCCGCCGAAGAGCTCGGCGCCGACATCATCTTCAACTGGGACCACTTCTACCCGTTGTACGGCGAGCCCGAGGGCAAGCACTTCGAGTGCTGGACCATGCTCGGCGCCTGGGCGGAGTCGACGTCGCGGGTGGAGATCGGCGCCCTCGTGACCTGCAACAGCTACCGCAACCCCGAGCTGCTGGCCGACATGGCCCGCACCGTCGACCACATCTCCGGCGGGCGGCTCATCCTCGGCATCGGCTCCGGCTGGTTCGAGAAGGACTACGACGAGTACGGCTACGAATTCGGCACCGCGGGCGGGCGGCTCGACAACCTGGCGGAGTCGCTGCCGCGGATCGAGGCGCGGCTCGGCAAGCTGAACCCCGCGCCGACGCGCAAGATCCCGGTGCTCATCGGCGGCGGCGGCGAGAAGAAGACCCTGAAGCTGGTCGCCAAGCACGGCGACATCTGGCACGGCTTCGGCGACCCGGACGTCGTCGAGCGCAAGGTCAAGATCCTCGACCAGCACTGCGCCGACGTCGGCCGCGACCCGGCCGAGATCGAGCGTTCGTGCGGCGTCCAGGGTGAGCCGGACGAGCTGGGCCCGAAGCTGCTGGGCCTGGGCGTCTCGACGTTCACCGTCGGCGTGGGCGGCCCGGACTACGACCTGGGCCTGCTCAAGTCGTGGATCGCCTGGCGCGACAAGAACAACGGCTGAGTGTTGTTCCCGTGAAGGCCACCTCTGCCGGAGGTGGCCTTCACTTTTTGGTGCGGTGGGCGGCGACGCGCTCCCGGGTCGCGCAGCGGGGCGAGCAGTAGCGGCGCGGGCTGCCGCCGCCGAGGTGGGCGAACGGCTTGCCGCACGACGGTGACGCGCACAGGCCGCCCGGCGGGCCCTGGCGGTCCGCCAGCAGGGTCGCCAGGCCCAGCGCGGACGACGTCACCAGCCAGCGGTCCCACGGGCCGTCGTCGGCGGTGTCGATGTGCAGGTGCCAGCCGAAGCCGTCTTCGTGGTCGGTCAGGCGGGGCGGGCCCGCGTACGCCGCGAAGAGGCGGTTAAGCACTGAAGCCGCTTCGGCGACGTCGGACGCTGCGAAGACTTCGCGGAGTTCTCGTGCTGCTTCGCGCAGCTTCGCCAGGTCTGTCTCCGAGAGCGTCGTCGGAGGCTCGCCGTGGGCTTGGAGCACGCGCCCGACCTCCGCCGCCTCGGCGTGCGGGGGCAGCAGCACGGCGAGCAGGTCCACGGCGCGCTGGACGGAATCCCGGTGCGGAACGGCCATACCCCACTGTAACGTCTTGGCGGTGCCAAGCCGTTACAGACTCGCCGGGTACCTCACCGGCGCAACGCTCGCCCGGACCGGCGACGAGCTGTCCGGGCCCGCGCTCCTGCTGCTGGGCCTGACGGCCGGCCCGGGTGCCGGATCGGCGCTGCTGGCCGGGCTGACGGCGGCGGCCGCGGCGGGTAGCCCGGTGTTCGGAGTGCTGCTGGACCGCAGCCCGGCGCCCGGCCGGCTGCTCGCGGTCGCCTTGGCCGGGTACGCGGGTGGGATCGCCCTGGTGACGGTGGTGTTCGGGCACCTGCCGCTGTGGTCGGTGGTGGGGCTGGCGGTGCTGACGGGCCTGCTCAACCCGGCCATCGCGGGCGGTTGGACGGCGCAGCTGCCCTCCGTGGTGGGTGGGCGGCCGCGCTCAGCCGCGAATCGCGGACCGGCTCAGCTGCCCTCGGTCATGGATGTCGAGCCGGACCGGCCACTCTCGGCCGCGAACAGCGGATCGCACCCGGTCGCACGTCGCGGGTCCGCTCAGCCGCCCTCGGTCGCGAGCAGCGAGCCAGACCGGCCGCTCTCGGCCACGAACAACGGATCTCACCCAGCCACAAGACGCGAGCCGGATCAGCTGCCGACGGTCCTGAGCAACGAGCCGAACCAGCCACCCTCGGCCGCCAACAGCGAATCGCACCCAGCCACAAGACGCGAGCAGGGTCAACTGCCGGCGGTCGCGAGCAGCAAGCCAGACCAGCCGCCCTCGGCCACGAACAACGGATCGCACCCAGCCGCACGTCGCGGGTCCGCTCAGCCGCCCTCGGCCACGAGTGGCGAGGCAGATCAGCCGCCCTCGGCTGCGAGAGGCAGCTCGCGCGGGTGGCCTCAGCTGACCTCGACCACCGGTGACCGGGAGCCCCAGCCGCGCTCGGCCGCGGGCGAACCGCCGACCCGGCCATTCTCGGCTGCCGACAAGCCCTCAGCAGCGGGCACCGCGGCCTCGATCAACCAGCCACCGCCGGTCGGCAACCCCGTCCTCGCGACCGCGAGCCGCCTCGATGCCATGACCTTCACCGCCGCTGCTCTGGCCGGACCGGGGCTCGCCGGGCTGCTCGCCAACCTCGCCGGCGCCTCGACCGCCCTCGCCGTCGCGGTCGCCATGGTCGCCGCCGCCCTCCCCGTCGCGTGGCGACTCCCCCGGAGGCCCCGGCCGAAAGCCACCCGGCTCGAGGAACAGCTCAAGGCCGGCTTCACCGTTGTCCTGCGCAACGCGCCGCTGCGGCGGGCCACCATCACGTCCACACTCTCGTGCGCCGGGATCGGTATGGTCACCGTCTGTTATCCCCTGCTCGGTGCCGCGCACCTCGGCGGGGCCGCGAACGGCGCGCTGCTCATGACCGTGCTCGCCGTGGCGTCGCTGCTGGCCAACGCCGTCTTCCGGGGGAAACCGGACACGGTCGTCTGGGCGAGCACCTTGGTCCTGGCCGCGAGCTGCGCTTTAGCGGCAACAGCGAACAGCCCAGCACTCCTGATCGCCGCCGCGGTACTGGCCGGATTCGCCGAAGGGTCGCAGCTCACGGCCCTGTTCGCGATCCGGCACCGGGAGACTCCCGAGCTAGTCCGGGCTCAGGTGTTCACGACGGCGGCGAGCGTCAAGATCACCGGCCTGGCCGTCGGAGCGGCCGTGGCCGGGCCGCTGTCGGCCGCCGGCACGGGAACGTGCCTGATCACGGCCGCAGCGATTCAGCTGCTGGCCGCGTTCAGCCAGGTCAGAAGGCCATCGCCTGGGCGCGCCGCTTCACCTCGGTGCCGTGGCTCGTCCGCAACGCGTTGACCGGGGTGCTGCCGGGCAGCGAGTCGTCGGTGGTGAAGAGCCAGCGGAGCATCTCGGTGCGGCTGAAGCCGGAGTCGGCGAGCACCGTTATCGTGCCGGACAGGCCCTTGACCACGCCGTCCTTGACGAGGAACGCGCTCGGCACGACCAGTTCGCCGCCGCGTTTGAGGGCGATCAGCTCTCCCTCGCGCAGCAGCTGGCGGACCTTGTTGACCGAGGTCCCGAGGGCGTTCGCCACTTCCGTCAGCGGCAGCACCGCGATGTCGGCGGCGAGGACGTCTTCGGCGACAGGAATCCCACTCACAGGTGACACTGTGCCACATTCGCCCCCTTCTCCCGCTACTGCGCTCGGGTGACCCGCGAGGTCTCCTCCACGCGGCGTGCCGGGTTCCGTACGATCCCTACTCGTGACACGCACCCATCCCAGCCTGGTCGGCACGCTGCTCGAGCGGCGCTACCGCGTGGACAGCCTGCTCGCCCACGGCGGGATGTCGGCGGTCTACCGGGGGACGGACACCCGGCTGGACCGCCAGGTCGCGATCAAGATCATGGATCCGCGCTTCGCGGACGACCGGTCGTTCGTCGACCGGTTCGTGCGGGAGGCGCAGTCCGCCGCCCAGCTGCACCACCCGCACGTCGTGGCGGTGCACGACCAGGGCGAAGAGGGCGGCGTCGCCTTCCTGGTGATGGAGCTCGTCGACGGCGGCACCCTGCGGGACCTGCTGGACGAGCGGGGCCCGCTCGAAGTCGCGCTCGCGCTGAGCGTCGCCGAGCCCGTGCTGTCGGCGCTGGCCGCCGCGCACCGGGCCGGGCTGGTGCACCGCGACGTCAAGCCCGAGAACGTGCTGATCGGCCGGTCCGGGCCGAACACCGGCGGCGTGGTCAAGGTCGCCGACTTCGGCCTGGTGCGGGCCGTGGCCAGCGCCGGGACGACCAGCTCGAGCGTCATCCTCGGCACGGTCGCCTACCTCTCCCCCGAGCAGGTCACCACCGGCGCGGCCGACTCGCGCGGCGACGTCTACTCGGCCGGGATCCTGCTCTACGAAATGCTCACCGGCCGCGCGCCCTACACCGGCGACACCGCGATCTCGGTGGCCTACCGGCACGTCAACGACGACGTCCCGCGCCCGAGCGAGCTGCGCCCGGACCTGCCTCCCGCGCTGGACGAGCTGATCACCCGCGCCACCCGGCGCGACCCCGCGCTGCGGCCCGCCGACGCCGGGGAGTTCCTCACCGAGCTGACCGCGGTGCGCGCGCAGCTGGGCCTGCTGCCGGTGACCGTGCCGGTCCCGGTGTCGCACGGCCTGGGCGACGTCGCCGACACCGAGCGCACGCTGCCGCGGATCCCCCAGGTGCTGCCCGACACCGCCAAGACGATGCCGGTGCATCGCCCGAACGCGACGCGGGCGCTGAACCACCCGGGTACCCCGCCGCCGGGCCTGCCGGCGGCCGGCAACGTCCCGCCGCGACCACCCCGGCGCCGCAGCGAGCCGGAACCCGAGAAGCCGAAGGACAACCGCAAGCGGATCGCGCTGATCGCCGGCGCCGTGCTGCTCTTCGGCGGGCTGCTCACGGCGTTCATCTTCATGCTGACCGACACCGGCGGCGACAAGACCTCGACGGTGCCGCAACTGGTCGGGCTCAACCAGGCGGCGGCGGGTGACGCGCTGCGCGCGGCGAAGCTGACGCCGCAGTTCAGCCAGGAGTTCAGCAACACCGTGCCGTCGAACACCGTGCTGCGCAACGAGCCCGCCGTGGGCACCACGCTGACGCCGAACTCGACGGTGTCGGTCGTGCTGTCCAAGGGCCGCCCGACGGTGCCGGACATCCGCCCCGGCACCGCGCTGCCGGACGCCGAGCAGGCGATCAAGACCGCGCAGCTGACCCCGGTCCGCGGCACCGACGACTTCGACGCCGACGTCCCGCAGGGCGCGGTGATCCGCACCGAGCCGTCCGCGGGCAGCCAGCTGAACATCAACGGCCAGGTCACGATCATCGTGTCCAAGGGCCCGATCCCGCTGCCGCCGGTCCCGGACGTCGCCGGGCGGAGCAAGGACGAGGCGTTCCAGGTCCTGCAGCAGGCCGGGTTCGAGCCGTTCCAGGCCGGCGAGGAGTTCAACCAGAACGTCCCGGGCGGCGCCGTCACCCGGACCGACCCGCCGGCCAACTCGCCGGCGAAGGCGAAGCGGATCGGCGTGTTCGTCAACAACGCCGTCCAGGTGCCGGACGTCCGGTTCAAGTCGTTCGACGACGCCCAGAAGATCCTCGAGCAGGCCGGGCTCCAGGCCGATCGCGACGGCGGCCGCGGCCGCGGTGGTGGCGGCGGGTTCGACTTCGTCTTCCAGCAGGACCCGCAGCCGGGTTCGTTCGTCCAGAAGGGCTCGAAGGTCAAGCTGAAGGGCTTCGGTGGATGATCGGCAGCCGCGGCCGGGTCACCGGCACGATCGGCCCCGGCCTGATCGGTGAGGTGCTGCTGAACGTCCGCGGCGGGACCGAGGCGTTCTACGCCTACCCGATCGACCCCGAAGCGACCTTCAGCTCGGGCACCCAGGTGCTCGTCGTGGACTTCGAACCTCCCCGCACGGTTTATGTCGAACGGTGGCAACCACTGACGCGTTAGCGGCGTCGAAGGGCTACCAACAACAGAAGACTGAGGGGTGTGGGAGGCCAATGAACATCCTGCTGATCGTCGGCATCGCCGTCGTGGCCGTGATCGTGATCTTCGGACTGCTGCGGATCCTGTACAAGGTCGCGGAGCCGAACGAAGCGCTGATCGTGTCCGGCTGGGGGATCCGCGTCGAGCGCAGCGAAACGGCGGACAGCCTGGGCTTCAAGATCATCACGGGCCGCGGCGTGAACGTCATCCCCGGGTTCCAGACCGCGCGGCGGCTGTCGCTCGACACCCGGGGCGTCAACCTGCAGGTCTCGTGCGTGACCCGGCAGGGGCTGCCGGTCACCGTGCGGGCCGTGGTGATCTACAAGGTCGGCGACGACTTCTCGTCGATCGCCAACGCCGCCCGCCGGTTCCTGGACCAGCAGAAGGGCATGAACGACACGATCCACGAGCTCTTCTCCGGGCACCTGCGCTCGATCGTGGGCGGGCTGACCATCGAGGAGATGATCCACAACCGGGACGCGCTCACCGGCGAGGTGCGCCAGTCCTCGGCGACGGAGATGATCAAGCTCGGCCTGATCGTGGACTCCCTGCAGATCCAGGAGATCGACGACGAATCGGGCTACATCCTCAACCTCGGCAAGCCGCACGCCGCCGCGATCGCCGCGTCGGCCCGCATCGCCGAGGCGCAGCGCGACCAGGAGGCCGCCGAGGTCGAGCAGATGTCCGCGGCGAAGAAGGCGGCCGCGGTCCGCGAAAGCCAGATCCAGCAGGCCGGCTACCAGGCCGAGGTCGACCAGGCGCGGGCGAAGATGTCCCAGTCGGGTCCGCTGGCCGAGGCGACCGCGCGCCAGGAGGTCGTCGTCCAGGAGACGCGGGCGGCCGAGCTGGAGGCGGCGCTGGCCGAGCAGCGGCTGCAGTCCCAGGTCCGCAAGCCGGCCGACGCGAAGGCGTACGACACGCGTACGACGGCGGACGCGGCCCGTGACGCTTCGATCGCGAAGGCGCAGGCCGAGGCGAAGGAGACGGAGCTGCGGGCGGCGGCGGACGCGACCCGCGTCAAGACCGCGGCCGAAGCCGAGGCCCAGGCGACGAAGGCCCGTGCGGAAGCGGCGGCCTCGGCGACCCGGGCGACCGGTGAGGCCGAGGCGGCCTCGGCCAGGGCACGCGGTCTCGCCGACGCGGAGGCGGCGCAGGCGAAGGGTCTCGCCGAAGCCGAGTCGGCCCGGGCGAAGGGCCTCGCCGAGGCGGACGCCATCAAGGCGCGCGCCGCGGCGCTGGCGGAGAACCAGGAAGCCGTCGTCGCGCAGCAGCTGGCCGAGCGCTGGCCGGAGATCGTCGAGGCCGGCGCGAGCGCGTTCGGCAACATCGACCACATGGTCGTGCTCAACGGCGCCGACGGCATGTCCGACATGTTCGCCAAGGCGCTTTCGCTCGGCGGAACCGGTGTCGGCCTGGCTCGTCAGCTGATGGACGCGATGTCCAAGCCGACCGACCGGGAGCTCGACGAGGCCGCCCGGAAGAACGGCGAGCTCAAGTTGAGCGAGGGTGACCTCAAGCTGAGCGACTGACCGTTCACTCTGCGTACGGCCCCTGTGTCCCGGATCACGGGAGACCGGGGCCGTACGCCCGTTCGGGGGCGGAAATTCTCGTGACGTTGTCCTACCGTGGGCGCATGGCGCGGGACTCCTTCTTCAGTGGCGGTCCCCGCGAGCGTCCCCTGTTCCCGGTGCCGGAGCAGGAGCTGTACGCCTTCAACGGCCGGCACTGGACCGACGCCCCGCGCGAGCACATCGTCCCGGCCGTGCTGCCGTGGGCGCGGCCGCTGGGCCGGTCCGAACGCACGATCGTCGCGCTGCGGGCCGTCGAGGTGTGGCCGGAGGCGGTCACCCTGCGGATCACCGTCTACTCCCGCGAGAGCCTGGTCGACGACCCCGCCGAGGGACTGATCGACCACCGCCGGGTGGCCGACTACAACGGCCTGCTGATCGGCGTGCTCTACGCCGACGGGAGCCGGGCCAGCTCGGAGACCGTTTCGGTGCCGTCGGCCAGTGAGCCGGACGGGCCGGTGCTGCGGGCGCAGGCGGTCGGCGGGACGCGGTTCGCCGTCGAGCACGAGGTGTTCCTGTGGCCGCTGCCGTCGGCGGGGCCGCTCAAGCTGGTCGTCCAGTGGCGCGACCGGGGCATCGAAGAGACCCGGACGACGCTGGACGGCGGCGCGATCCGCGCCGCGGCGAAGGACGCCGCGGAGATCTGGCCGGGGCTGGGCAAGCGCCAGGCCGGCGGCCTGCCCGTGCGCCGGGTCGGCAAGCAGGTGACCCTGACCCCCGACTGGGGGACCGCCGTGGCCCGTGCGGACGCACCGGAAATCGCGCCCGGGGAGTAAAAAACCGTAAATCTGTGACTCCGGGCACCGCTGACCGGGGTATATCGAATGGATGAACGGGGTGCTTAGTTAGCGTCGACGAAACACGTCGACCACCCGCCCGTCATGTCGGGCTGGTGCAGTGGCTCTCTCCTCCCCCTCGTCGCACGTGGACGTGCAGACCCCGCGAACGCCTGATGGGAAAGGTCGCTTATGGCAGGCTCGCCGCTCAGCGCACTCGACGTCGCTTTCCTTTGCCTGGAAAGCGAAAAGTCCCCGATGCACATGGGCGCGGTGATCACGTTCACCGCGCGACGGCCAGTGGATCCCTCAGCGTTGACCGCGATCCTCGCCGAACGTGCCGCGCAGCTGCCCAAGCTGCGGCAGCGGGCGCGTTCCGAGCTCTTCCCGCCGGGTGCCGCGAGCTGGGCCGAGGACCCGGATTTCGCTGCCGCGGACCACGTTCACCACGAGGCGCTCAGTTCGCTGTACGAGCCGGACCCGCTGGCGGCGTACGCGTCGCGGTGGATCGCCGAGCCGCTCGACACCGGACGTCCGCTGTGGGACCTCACGCTGGTCACCGGGCTCCCGGACGGGAAGTTCGCGCTGCTGATGAAGCTGCACCACGCGCTCACCGACGGCGCCGGGGCGTACGCGGTCGCGGCCGGGCTGCTCGACGGCGTCAAGCTGCCGGAGCGGAAGTCCGCGCCCGCCCGGATCCCGGCCCAGCGGTCCACTTTGGACACCATGAAGGGCGCGCTCGGCACGGTGTGGGACCAGGCGAACGAGGCCGCCGGCATCGCGTCGTCGGTGGTGCGGGCCACGCGCCCGTCACTGTCCCCGGTGTCGGCGCCGTCCTCGGCCGAACGGCGGCTCGGCTTCGTGCGGCTGCCGCTGTCGGAGCTGCGGCAGGTGCGCCAGGCCCACGGCGGCACGACCAACGACGTCGTACTGGCGGTGCTTTCCGGCGCACTGCGCGAATGGCTGGTGAACCGCGGCCACCGCGCCGACGGCCGCACGCTGCGCGCGCTGATCCCGGTGAGCGTCCGCGGCCGGGCGGGTGACCAGCTCGGCGGCAACAAGCTGTCCGGTTACCTGTGCGACCTGCCGGTCGGCGAGGACGACCCGGTCGAGCGCCTGCGCGTGGTCCGCCGCGCGATGACCCGCAACAAGGCAGCGGGCCCGAGCCGCGGCGCGGGTGCGCTGCCGCTGCTGGCCGACCGCGTCCCGTCGCTGCTGCACCGCCTGGGCACGCGCACCGCGGGCCAGGCCGCGCCGCTGCTGTTCGACCTGGTCATCACCACGGTCCCGCTCCCCCCGGCCCGCCTGTCGATCGACGGCGCGGAGCTGTCGGAGGTCTACCCGTTCGTCCCGCTGGCCCCGCGCCACGCGGTCGGCATCGCGGTGGCCACCTACCGCGACTCGGTCCACATCGGACTCCAGGTCAACGGCGCGGCGGTCCCGGACATCGGCTCGTTGCGGGACGCGGTCCTGAAGTCCGCGTCCCGCCTGCTCGACGCCTCCTGACAACTTCTTACTCGCCGCGTGGGGTGTCATTCCCGAGCTGTTTGCCGATGCTTCGCACTTCACGCGCGATGGCGGTGTGGGTCTTGCTGATCGATTCCAAGTACTTGACGGCCTGTCTGAGGCGTTCCTCGGGTTCCCGGGTGGATGTGACGAAGGTGCGCTCACGAATCAAGTCGACGTCCAGCACAAATCGGTCCGTGTGCTGCTGCCCATCAGGCGCGGTCGACTTGATCGTGACCGTGACCTGGTCGGGGAAGGGATCACGGTTCTTCCAGCCACCCGCACCGTCACCTTCGCCATCGAAGTAGATGTTGTCCAGTTCCATGCCAGGCACCAAAGTGGAAATCGGTTTCGCGTAACGTCGCTTGAGGAACGGCCCAACGCTCTCGTGCGCTCGTTCAGGCGGCGGATCTCCCAGCGGCGGGTCGAACGTCACGGAGACGTCCCGGGCAACCGTCGGCCCATAGTTCTTGATGACCAAGATCTGGGTTCCCGGAGAGTAGGGCTGGTCTCGCAGCTCAGCTGCCACCATCGGCCGCGTCCGCGCCCTGGCTGTCACGGTCAGATCGCTTCAACGTCCGGTTGCCATTCGTGGCTGACCAGATAGCCGCGAGCGAACTGATCACCGCACCACCACCGGCAATCCACGCTGGTTCGATCGCCATCTTCACGTCCTCTCGACGAGTGCTGAAAGCCGTCAGGGCCGCTCCCGAAAATTCGGAAGCGGCCCTGACGCCGAGTGGCGGTCCAGGCTCAGCCGCGGAGCATCTCCGCGACCAGGAACGCCAGCTCCAGGGACTGCTGCGTGTTCAGGCGCGGGTCGCACGCCGTCTCGTAGCGGCCCGAGAGGTCGACGTCCGAGATCTCCTGGGCGCCGCCGAGGCACTCGGTGACGTCCTCGCCCGTCAGCTCGACGTGGATGCCGCCCGGGTAGGAGCCCAGCTCGTGGTGGACCTCGAAGAAGCCCTGGACCTCGTCGACGATGCGGTCGAAGTGGCGGGTCTTGTAGCCGGTGGACGACTCGTGCGTGTTGCCGTGCATCGGGTCGCACTGCCAGATGACCTTGTGCCCGGACGCCTCGACCGCCTTGACGATGCCCGGCAGCACCTCGCGGACCTTGCCGTTGCCCATCCGGGCGATCAGCGTCAGGCGGCCCGGCTCGAAGCGCGGGTCGAGCCGCTCGACGTACTCCACCGCCTGCTCGGGCGTGGTCGTCGGGCCGATCTTCAGCCCGATCGGGTTGGCCAGCAGCTCGGCGAACGCGATGTGCGCGCCGTCCAGCTGGCGGGTCCGCTCGCCGATCCAGAGGAAGTGCGACGAGAGGTTGTACAGCTTCGGGTTGGCCGCGTCGGCGTTGTCGAGGCGCAGCATCGAGCGCTCGTAGTCGAGCAGCAGCGCCTCGTGGCTGGCGAAGATCTCGGTCGACTGCAGCGACGTGTCGGTGACGCCGCAGGCCGACATGAACCGCAGGCCGCGGTCGATCTCGTTGGCCAGCGCCTCGAAGCGCTGCGCCGCCGGCGACGCCGACACGAAGTCCTTGTTCCAGTCGTGCACCTGGTGCAGGTCGGCCATGCCGGCGCCGGTGAGGGCGCGGACCAGGTTCATCGCCGCGCCCGCGTTCGCGTAGGCGCGGATCATCCGGCCCGGGTCGGGCACGCGCATCTCGGGCTTGGCGACCAGCGAGTTGATGATGTCGCCGCGGTACACCGCCAGGCCCAGCGCGTCCGTCGCGGCCGAGCGCGGCTTCGCGTACTGGCCGGCGATGCGGCCGACCTTGACCACGGGCAGGCTCGCGCCGTAGGTCAGCACGACCGCCATCTGCAGCAGGGTGCGCAGGTTGGCCCGGATGTGCGGCTCGGTGTTGGACTCGAACGTCTCCGCGCAGTCGCCGCCCTGCAGCAGGAAGGCCTCACCCTGCGCGACCATCGCCAGCCGGCCCTTGAGCCGGTCGATCTCCGCCGGGACGGTGATCGGCGGCACGCTCTCCAGGACACCGCGGACGCGGTTGGTCAGCTCGGGGTCGGGCCACTCCGGCTGCTGCGCGGCCGGGAGGGCGAGCGCCTTGTCCAGGCGGGCCCGCAGTTCGGGCGGCAGCGGCGGCAGTTCGGGCAGCGTGTCGACGGGGACGTCCACAGTCCAGTTCACAGGCTCCAGGATAAGGTTCGCGCCGTGTCGCGTTCCGCCCGGTGGGCCACCGAGCTCCTGGCCCCCTGGGTGTGGGTGCTCACCCTGCCCCTCGCCCTCGCGTGGGACGCCACCGGCCACCGGTGGCTGCCCGCCCTGAGCTGGGGACTCCTCATCGCCGTCACCGGCTCGCTGATCCCGATGGCCGTCATCGTCCGCGGCGCGAAGCGCGGCGAATGGGACGGCCATCACGTGACGAACCGGGCCGGGCGCCGGGTCCCGCTGCTGGTCGCCGGGCTCTCCCTCGGTCTCGGGTTCGTCGTGCTGCTGGTCTGGGACGCCCCGGCGGCGCTGGTCGCGCTGGCCGCGTCGATGCTGGCGAGCCTGGTGGTGGCGGTGGCGATCACGTTCGGGTGGAAGTTCAAGATCTCGCTGCACGCGGCGGTCGCGTCGGCCGCCGTCGTGGTGCTGACGCTCACTTACGGCCCCTGGGCGCTGCTGCTCGCCCTGCTCGTCGCCTGGGTGGCGTGGTCGCGGGTCGAGCTCCGCGACCACACCGCCCCGGAGGTGCTGGCCGGGCTGGTGATGGGCGTCGTCGTGGGCGGCGGCGGTTACTGGGCGCTGCTCACCGCGCTGACCTGAGCCGGGCAGGACGCGTCGGCCGCCGGGAAGACCCCGTCGCGCAGGTAGCGCAGGACGACGTTGTTGCCGCACGCGTTGTCCCGGGTGAACACACCGTGCCCGCCCGCGTCGACCGTCACCATCCGCGCCCGGTTTCCGAACGCCGCTCGCGTTTCGCGCGCACCGGAGAGCGGGGTCGCCGGGTCACGCCGGTTCTGCACCAGCAGGACGTCCGCCGGGCCGGGGCCGCCGACACGCACCGGCGGCTCGGTGCGCTCGACCGGCCAGAACGCGCACGGGTTCACGTTCGCCGCGGCCGGGCCGAACATCGGGTGCGCGACGCGGGCCCGCTCGACCGCGCGCTGGTAGTACCCCACCTGCTCCGGCCAGTCCGAGTCGTTGCACAGCACCTGCAGCTGGAGGGCGGCGCGGTTGTCCCCGTCGAGCGGGCCGGCCGCGGTACGCGCGGTGCCGGCCCATTCCGCGGCCAGCGCGGGGAAGTTCTCGTCGGCGTAGAGGGCGTTCCACGTGTCCGAACGGAACTCCGGCCCGCGCGCGGCGGCCAGTTCGGCGAACTTCGCCGTCACCGCCTCCGGCGTCCGCCCGAGGTGGTAGACGTCGTCACGCGCGGCCGCCCACGCGGCGAAGTCCGGGAACCGGTCGTCGAACCCTTCGGCGAAACGCTGGTTCGCGCGGACGTCGAGGCCCCGCAGGCCGAGCACGCTGTCCAGCACGATCCGGTCGCTGTGCCCGGGGAACATCGACGTGTAGGCCGCCCCGAGGTAACTGCCGTACGAGACGCCGTAATAGGAGATCTTCTTCTCGCCCAGCGCTTCCCGGATGCGATCGAGGTCCCGCGCGGTGTTCGCCGTCGTCATGTGGGGCAGCATGTCCTTTGTGGACGCATTGCCGCACTGCCGCGCCACGGCCCGCGCGGTCGCCGCGGTGGTGACGACGTCTTCGGGGTTGTCCGCGTACGGCCCGAGGACGGCGCCACGCTCTTCCGCGGTGGTCATGCCGCACGTCACCGGGGTGCTGTAGGTCGTGCCGCGAGGGTCGAAGCCGATGACGTCGTAGGCATCCGGCAGGCCGGAGTCGCCCATCCGCTGCATCAGCTGCGCGGGCATGGCGAGCCCGGGACTGCCCGGGCCGCCGGGGTTCATGAGCAGCACGCCGCGGCGTTTGCCCGGGGTGGCGGCGTGCCGGGAGATGGTCAGCTCGATGGTGCGGTCCGGGTGTGCGTAGTCCAGCGGCACGCGCAGGGTCGCGCAGTCGAGCCCGGCGGTCGGCGACGGCGTCATCCCGTAGTCCGGACACGACGTCCACGCGAGCCTCGGTGCCGCGGTGGCCGGCGGCGCGGCGAGCAACGGCAGGAAAGCCAGTAGTACCAGCGTTTTTCGCATGCCCCGAGCCTGCCCCGGCCGGGGCGCGCAAGCGTCAGCCCAGGGGCCGGACCCGCAGGTCCTCCCCTGGGCTGACCGTGCTCAGACGACCGCGAGCGGCAGGGCCGTCGGGTGCACCGGGGACGGGAGGTCGGACGCGCCGGTCAGGTAGGTGTCCACCGCGTTGGCCACCGAGCGGCCCTCCGCGATCGCCCAAACCACCAGGGACGCGCCGCGGTGGGCGTCGCCGCAGACGAACACGCCCGGCGTCTCCGTCTGCCAGTCCGCGCCGCACGAGAGCGTGCCGCGCTTGGTCAGGGAAAGACCCAAGCCGTCCAGCAGCGGCATCTCCTCGACGCCCTCGAAGCCGATCGCCAGCAGGACCAGGTCCGCCGGCACCGTCTCGACCTCGTCGTTGACCGCGATGACCTCGCGGCGGCCGGTCGCCGGGTCCTTCTGGACGCGGACCTGCTGCAGCTCGACCGCCGTGACGCGGCCTTCCGAGCCGACGAACCGCTTGACCGCGACGGCGAACTTGCGCTCGCCCGCCTCCTCGTGCGCCGGGTAGGTGCGAAGGATGTACGGCCACGTCGGCCACGGCGAACGGTCGTCGTCCCTGGTCGACGGTGGGGTCGGGTACTGGTCCAGCTGTGTCACCGAAAGCGCGCCCTGGCGGGTGGCCGTGCCGTAGGAGTCGGCGCCGGTGTCGCCGCCGCCGATGATCAGCACGTGCTTGCCGCGCGCGTCGATCGGCGACGGGCCGTCACCCTCGACGAACTTGTTGGCCGGCACCAGGTGCTCCATCGCCAGGTGGATCCCGGCCAGCTCGCGGCCCGGGGTCACCTTGTCGTCGCGGCCGCGCAGCGCGCCGACCGCGAGCACGACGGCGTCGTAGCGCTCCCGCAGGTCCTCCACCGTCAGGTCGACGCCGACCTCGCAGCCGGTGACGAACTTGGTGCCCTCCTTGCGCAGCTGCGCGAGGCGCCGGTCGAGGACCTTCTTCTCCATCTTGAACTCGGGGATGCCGTACCGCAGCAGCCCGCCGAGCCGGTCGTCCCGCTCGAACACGGTGACCTCGTGGCCGGCGCGGGTCAGCTGCTGGGCGGCGGCGAGCCCGGCCGGGCCGGAACCGACGACCGCGACCCGCTGCCCGGACGACACCTCCGCCACCTGCGGCTGGACGTAGCCCGCTTCCCAGGACTGGTCGGCGATCGTCTGCTCGACGCGCTTGATCGACACCGGCCCGCCCGAGAGCGGCGAGATCGACAGCACGCAGCCCGCCTCGCACGGCGCGGGGCACAGCTTCCCGGTGAACTCGGGGAAGTTGTTGGTGGCGTGCAGCCGATCACTGGCGGCGGCCCAGTCACCGCGGCGGACGAGGTCGTTCCACTCCGGGATCAGGTTGCCCAGCGGGCAGCCGGAGCCACCGGAGTGGCAGAACGGGATGCCGCAGTCCATGCACCGCGACGCCTGCTTGCGGACGTCTTCGTTGCGCTCGCCCGGATCGACGTCCGCGTAGACCTCGCCCCACGAAGAAAGCCGCTCCTCGTAAGACTTCTTCTTCGGCTCGTCGCGGTCGTACTTGAGAAAGCCCGTCGGGTCAGCCACGAGCTGCCTCCATGATCGCCTCGTCGACGTCGCGGCCCGCGGCTTTCGCCGCCTTCGCCGCGTCCAGGACCCGCTGGTAGTCGCGCGGCATCACCTTGGTGAACGCCACGCTCCGGCGCGGCCAGTCGCCGAGCAGCGACGCCGCCACCGCGGAGCGGGTGAGATCGTAGTGCTGTTGCACGGTTTTCTTGAGCCAGACCAGGTCGTCCGCGGTCGGCTTGAGCAGGTCCACCATGTCCTGGTTGACCTTCTTGCGGTCGACGTCGAGCAGGAACGCGATGCCGCCGGACATGCCGGCCGCCAGGTTCCGCCCGGTCGGGCCGAGCACGACGGCACGGCCACCGGTCATGTACTCGAAGGCGTGGTCGCCCACCCCCTCGGCGACGACGGTGGCGCCGGAGTTGCGGACGCAGAAGCGCTCACCGACCTGGCCGCGCAGGAAGATCTCGCCGCCGGTCGCGCCGTAGGCGATCGTGTTGCCCGCGATCGTCTGCGCCTCGGCAGCGAAGGACGCGGCCGGGTCGGGACGGACGATGATCCGCCCGCCGGACAGGCCCTTGCCGACGTAGTCGTTCGCGTCGCCGACCATGTCGAGGGTGATGCCGCGCGGCAGGAACGCGCCAAGCGACTGCCCGGCGGACCCGGTGAGCAGCACGTGGATCGTGCCCTCCGGCAGGCCTTCCCCGCCGTACCGACGGGTGATCTCCGAGCCCAGCAGCGTGCCGACGGTCCGGTTCACGTTGCGCACCGGCAGTTCGAGCCGCACCGGGTGCGCGTCCTCCAGCGCCGCCTCGGCGAGCTGGATGAGCGTGCGGTCCAGAGCGTGCTCGAGGCCGTGGTCCTGGCCGCGGGTGCGCCGCTTCGCGCCGCCGTACGGCGTCTCGGCCGGCACCTCGAAGATCGGCGCCAGGTCCAGACCGGACGCCTTCCAGTGGTGCACGGCCTCGTCGGTGTTCAGCAGCTCGGCGTGCCCGATGGCCTCGTCGAGCGTGCGGAAGCCCAGCGCCGCAAGGGTTTCGCGGACTTCCTGGGCGATGAAATTGAAGAAGTTCACGACGTGCTCGACCTGGCCGGTGTAGCGCTTGCGGAGCTCGGGGCTCTGCGTGGCGACGCCGACCGGGCAGGTGTCGAGGTGGCAGACGCGCATCATGATGCAGCCCGCGACGACGAGCGGGGCCGTCGCGAAGCCGTACTCCTCGGCGCCGAGCAACGCCGCGATGACGACGTCGCGCCCGGTCTTCATGGCGCCGTCCACCTGGACGGTGATCCGGTCGCGCAACCCGTTGAGCAGCAACGTCTGCTGGGTCTCGGCCAGGCCGATCTCCCACGGCGTGCCGGCGTGCTTGAGCGAGTTCATCGGGGACGCGCCGGTGCCGCCGTCGTGGCCCGAGATGAGCACGACGTCGGCGTGCGCCTTGGACACGCCCGCCGCGACCGTGCCGACGCCGAGCGAGGACACCAGCTTCACGTGGATGCGGGCGTGCTCGTTGGCGTTCTTGAGGTCGTGGATCAGCTGGGCGAGATCCTCGATGGAGTAGATGTCGTGGTGCGGCGGCGGGGAAATCAGGCCGACGCCCGGCGTGGAGTGCCGGGTCCGCGCGATCCACGGGTACACCTTGTTCGGCGGCAGCTGGCCGCCCTCGCCGGGCTTCGCACCCTGCGCCATCTTGATTTGGATGTCATCGGCGTTGACCAGGTACTCGCTGGTGACGCCGAACCGTCCCGACGCGACCTGCTTGATCGCACTGCGGCGCTCGGGGTCGTAGAGCCGTTCCGGGTCCTCGCCGCCCTCGCCCGTGTTGGACCGGCCGCCGAGCCGGTTCATCGCGATGGCCAGGGTTTCGTGCGCCTCGGCCGAAATCGAGCCGTACGACATCGCGCCGGTGTTGAAGCGCTTGAAGATCGCCTCGGCCGGCTCGACCTCGTCGAGCGGCACCGGCTCGCGGACGCCGTCGCGGAAGGAGAACAGCCCGCGCAGCGTGCCGCCCTCGCGGTAGAGGCGGTGCACCTCGTCGGTGTACTTGCGGTACACCTCTTCACGGCCGGTCTTGGACGCGTGCTGCAGCAGGAACACCGTCTCCGGCGTGAACAGGTGCAGCTCGCCCTCGCGGCGGTAGGCGTACTCACCGCCGGTGTCGAGTCCACGGTGGACGCGGTCGGTCGGGTTGTCCGGGTACGCGCGGCGGTGCCGGACGGCGACCTCTTCGGCGAGCACCTCGAGGCCGACCCCGCCGAGCTTCGACGACGTCCCGGTGAAGTACTCGTCGAGCAGGTCCTGGGCCAGGCCGAGGGATTCGAAGACCTGGGCGGCGGTGTACGCACCGACCGTCGAGATGCCCATCTTGGACATGATCTTCAGGACGCCCTTGACGAGCGCCTGCACGTAGTTGCGGATCGCCTTGCCCGGCTCGATGCCGGTGACGGCACCCTGCCCGATCATGTCCTCGATGGTCTCGAAGGCCAGGTACGGGTTCACCGCGGCGGCGCCGTACCCGAGCAGGACCGCGATGTGGTGCACCTCGCGGGCGTCCCCGGTTTCGACGACCAGCGCGACCCGCAGGCGTTCCTTGGTGCGGACCAGGTGGTGGTGCACCGCGGAGACCAGCAGCAGCGACGGGATCGGCGCCATCCGGTGGTCGGAGTCGCGGTCGGACAGCACCAGCGTGCGCGCGCCGGCGGCGATCGCCTCGGACGCCTCACGCCGGACGCGCTCGATCGCCAGGGCCAGCGCCTCGGCGCCACCGTCCACTTCGTACAGTCCGGAAAGGACACTGCACGCGAAGCCCGGCAGGTCGCCGTCGTCGTTGATGTGGATGAGCTTGGCGAGCTCGTCGTTGTCGATCACCGGGTACGGCAGCTTCAGGTGCCGGCACGAGGCCGGGCCCGGGGCCAGGAGGTTGCGCTCCGGGCCCATGATCCGCGCCATGCACGTGACGAGCTCTTCGCGGATCGCGTCCAGCGGCGGGTTGGTCACCTGCGCGAAGTTCTGCTTGAAGTAGTCGTAGAGCAGCCGAGATCGCTGGGACAGCACCGCGGGCGGGGTGTCGGACCCCATCGAGCCGATCGGCTCGGCACCCTTCTCGGCCATCGGCGCGAGCAGGATCTTGAGCTCTTCTTCGGTGTAGCCGAAGGAAAGCTGGCGCCGCAGCACCGAGTCGTGGCTCTGCACGACGTGGTCGCGGTCGGGCAGCTCGGCGAGCTTCAGCAGGCCGGCGTGCAGCCAGCCCTCGTACGGCAGGTCCTTGCCCAGCTCGGACTTGACCTCTTCGTCGTCGACGATCCGGCCGGCGTCGGTGTCCACCAGGAACATCCGGCCGGGCTTGAGCCGTCCTTTCGCGACGACGTCCTTCGGCGCGACGTCGAGAACGCCGGCCTCGCTGGCGAGCACGACGCGGTCGTCGGCGGTGCGCCACCAGCGTGCCGGGCGCAGGCCGTTGCGGTCGAGGACCGCGCCGACCAGCGTGCCGTCGGTGAAGGTGACGCAGGCCGGGCCGTCCCACGGTTCCATCAGGCTGGCGTGGAACTGGTAGAAGGCGCGGCGCGCGGGCTTCATGGTGGCGTGGTTCTCCCACGCCTCCGGGATCATCATCAGCACCGCGTGCGGCAGCGACCGGCCGCCCAGGTGCAGCAGCTCCAGGACCTCGTCGAACGACGCCGAGTCCGACGCGTCCGCCGAGCAGATCGGGAACAGCCGGGTCAGGTCGCCGGGGATGAGGTCGGATTCGAGCAGCGCCTCACGGGCCCGCATGCGGTTGCGGTTGCCGCGGATGGTGTTGATTTCACCGTTGTGGGCGACGAACCGGAACGGGTGCGCGAGCGGCCACGACGGGAAGGTGTTGGTGGAGAAGCGGGAGTGCACCAGGGCGATGGCGCTTTCCAGCCGCTCGTCGCGCAGGTCGGCGAAGAACGCGGGCAGCTGCTCCGGGGTGACCATGCCTTTGTAGACGATCGTGCGCGAGGACAGCGACGGGAAGTACGTGCCGCAGCCCGCGATCCCGCTCTCGTGCTCGGTGCGCTTGCGCAGGCAGAACGCGAGCCTGTCCAGCTCCAGGCCGGCGGCCCCGCTGCCGGAGACGAAGAGCATGGCGAAGTGCGGCATCACCGAGCGGGCGCTCGGGCCGATGTCGGCGCGGTCGGCGTCGACCGGAACCTCGCGCCAGCCCAGTACTTCGAGTCCTTCTTCGACGGCGATGCGTTCGGCCAGCTCGACGGCCTTGCGGCGCTGCTCGGCGTCGGCGGGCAGGAAGGCGATTCCGGCGGCGTAGCGGTGGTGGCCGCGCTCGTCGGGTCCGGGCAGCTCGAAACCGGCTTCCGCGCGCAGCAGCTCGTCGGGCAGCTGCAGGAGGATGCCGGCGCCGTCGCCGCTGGTGGGTTCGGCGCCGGCGGCGCCGCGGTGGTCCAGATTGGTCAGCGCGGCGAGGCCGTCGGTGACGATGCCGTGGGAGCGGCGTCCGCGGATGTCGGCGACCATGGCCACACCACAGGAGTCCTGTTCGGTCTCCGGATCGTAGAGACCCTGCTTGCCGGGAATGGCGGAGAAGATCATGAAGGGACCTCCTTCGTCGTCTGTTCGTGCTGGCCGGGCTACCGGCCGGGAAGCTTGCACGGGACGACGATGGCCCGTTCGTTAGCGCGACTTTAACACCTGGGAAACATGCCAGCATCAATTCAGAGCGCCCCGAACGACGTCGGACGGTAACGATCTGGCCGCGTGGAACGACGTAGTTCCTGATGGGTTCCTGGTAGTTCGCTCTGCTAAGTATACGACCCGGAAACCTCCGTCAAGTCTAACGTGACAAGGCCGACGCCGGCCCGTCGAACCGCCGCCACCGCCGGTTCACCTCCGCCGTTCACACCCTGCCGCAACCAACTAGAACGTGTTACTTTTCCTCGCATGATCCTCGACCGGTTCCGGCTGCCAGGACAGGTCGCGGTGGTCACCGGCGCCGGACGAGGGATCGGCGCGGCCACCGCCGTGGCCCTCGCCGAAGCGGGCGCCGACGTGGTCATCGCCTCCCGGACCGCGGCCCAGCTCGAAGAAGTGGCTTCCCGGGTGTTCTCGTCGGGCCGCCGCGCCCACGTCGTCCCCCTCGACCTCGCCGACCCGGCCGCCGCCGCGACGCTCGCCGCGGTGGCCGTCGAGGAGTTCGGGCGGCTCGACCTGGTGGTCAACAACGTCGGCGGCACCTACCCGCGACCCCTGGCCGAGACGACACCGGAGTTCCTCGAGGAAGCGTTCCGCTTCAACGTCTCGACGGCGCACGCGCTGACCGTGGCGGCGGCGCCCTCGCTGGTCAAGACGGGCGGCTCGGTCGTCAACATCTCGTCGATCATGGGCCGGGTCAGCGGCCGCGGCTTCGTCGCGTACGGCACGGCCAAGGCGGCGCTCGCCCACTGGACCCGCCTCGCGGCGGCCGACCTCGCCCCCAAGGTCCGGGTGAACGCGATCTCGGTGGGCTCGGTGGCGACGTCCGCGCTGGAGATCGTGGTCGGCAACCCGGAGCTCAAGGAGAAGATGGAGTCCGCGACGCCGTTGCGCCGGATCGGCGAGGCGGAGGACATTGCGGCGACCGTGGTCTTCCTGGCCTCTCGCGCCGGCGGCTACATCACCGGCAAGATCCTCGAGGTCGACGGCGGGCTCCAGTCGCCCAACCTGGACCTGGGCCTGCCGGACCTCTGACCCTCAGCTCTCGTCGGCCTTCTTCGGTTCGTCCACGACCGGGGTCTCTTCCGCGGGCTTCTCGGCCGGAGCCTCCGCGGGCACCTTCACGGCGTCTTCGTCCTCGGCCACCGCTGCGTCCACTTCCGGCTCCGCTTCCGGCGCGGGCGCCGCGAGCGCGTCCTTGCCCGCCAGCAGCTCCGGGGCCTCCCGCGGGCCGCGCTTGGCCGCCAGCACGAAGTAGATCACCGCGGCCAGGAACAGCAGGATCGACGTCCAGACGTTGACGCGCAGGCCGAGGATGTGGTTCGCGGTGTCGGTCCGCATCATCTCGATCCAGCCGCGGCCCACCGTGTAGCCCGCGACGTACAGCGCGAACACCCGGCCGTGGCCGAGCTTGAACCGGCGGTCCGCCCACACGATCACGGCCGCGACCAGCAGGTTCCAGATCAGCTCGTACAGGAACGTCGGGTGGACCGGGCTCTCCGGCAGCGGGATGTGCCCGGTCGCGACGCCGTTGAGCAGGTTGTCCGGGTCCTCCGGGTTGAAGCGCTGGTAGACCTCCAGGCCCCACGGCAGGTCGGTGTGCGCGCCGTAGAGCTCCTGGTTGAAGTAGTTGCCGATGCGGCCGATGGCCTGGGCGACGACGATGCCGGGGGCGATCGCGTCCGCCATCGCCGGCAGCGGGACGCCCTTGCGGCGGCACGCGATGAGCGCGCCCACCGCGCCGAGCGCGATGGCACCCCAGATGCCGAGGCCGCCGTCCCAGATCGCGAACGCGTTCCAGGGATTCTTGCCCTCGGTGAAGTACAGCTCGGGGTCGGTGATCACGTGGTACAACCGGCCGCCGACCAGGCCGAACGGCACGGCGTACACGGCCATGTCGATGACCATGCCCTTGGTGCCGCCCCGGGCGGCCCAGCGCCGCTCCCCCCACCAGATCGCCACGATGATGCCGGCGATGATGCACAGGGCGTACGCACGGATCGGGATCGGTCCCAGGTGCCACACCCCGCGGTCGGGGCTGGGGATCGTCGCGAGGTAGGCGGAAATCACCGGGCCACCGTAGCGCTAGCCCGGCTCCGCATCCACAGCGGCCAGGTAGCCCGCCACCAGCGCGTGCGCCACCTGGACGACGGCCTCGTCGCGCGGGAGGAACCGGTCGTCGTGGAGGCTGGGCACGCCCGCGGTGTCGCCGAGGCCGACGAACAGCATCAGCCCCCGCGTCGCGCCGCCGCAGTAGTGGGCGAAGTCGTCCGCGCCGAACGAGCGGAACTGGTCGTCGACGGTGAACCCGCCGTGCCGCAGCCAGCGCTGCGCGCCCGCGGCCAGTGCCGGGTCGTTGTCCAGCACCGGCTCGCACGGGTTGATCTTCAGCTCGGCCGTGCAGCCGTGCGCCTTCGCCGTGCCGTGCACGATCTCCGCCAGCGTCTCCAGCGCGCGCTCGCGGTCCTTCTCGCGCATCAGGCGCAGCGAGCCGAGCGCGGTCGCGCTGTTCGGGACGACGTTGGCCGCGGCGCCGGCCTGGATCCGGCCGATCGAGCAGACCGCGCCGAACACCGGGTCGATCCGGCGCGACGCGAGCTGCTGCAGGCTCACGACCAGCTGCGACAGCGCCAGGATCGGGTCACGCAGCAGGTGCGGGTAGCCCGCGTGGCCGCCCTGGCCGTGCATCGTCACCTCGAACTCGTCGGTCGAGGCGTTCACCGGGCCGGGCACCGCCGACACGACGCCGTGCTCGATCCGCGGCTGGACGTGCGCGCCGATCACCGTGGCCACCCCGGCCTCGGCCAGCACGCCGGACTCGACGATGTCGAGCGCGCCGGGCGGCGACGTCTCCTCGCGCGGCTGCAGCAGCGCGAGGATCGGCCGCGGGACGCCGACGCGCACCGCGGCGCGGGCCACCGCGACCAGCGCGGCGAGGTGGACGTCGTGGCCGCACGCGTGCATCAGCTCGTTGCCCGACGCCCAGGGCACGCCGGTGCCCTCCAGCACCGGGAGGGCGTCGAGCTCGGCCCGCAGCGCCACGCCCGGGCCCGCACCGCCGGGCAGCGGGATCGCGCGGCCGGTCTTGGCGACGCGGACGCCGTCACCCGCGCCGATCGCCTCGGTGACCAGCCGGGCGGTGTCCTCCTCGTCGCCGGAGCCGCGCGGGTCGGCGTGCACGGTGTGCCGGAGGGCGACGGCGGCGGGCAGCTCGTCGTCGATCGCCCGGGTCCACCGGGTCCACAGGTCGCTCACGCGTGCTCCAAGCGGTAGATCCTCTTCGCGTTCTCGTGTCCCACCAAAGCACACAGCCGGACGGCGTCCACTTCGGACATCCGGTCGGCGGCCAGCGCGGCACGCACGAAGTCGGACAGGCCCTGCCGGAACAGGGCCGTGCCCAGGTGGTACAGCTCGGCCAGGCCGAACGCGTCGGTCGAGAAGAGCACCTTCCCGAACGGCGCGAGCTCCAGCAGCTCGGCGAGGATCGCGGGCGCCCGGAACCCGGCGTTGTGCGTGATGAGCCCGGCGTCTGCGAACACGTGCTCGAAAACCTGCGCGAGGTACGCGGCGTTGCGGTGGAACGGGTAGTTGTGCAGCAGCAGGATCGGCACACCCCGATCGCGGGTCGCCCGCAGCAGCCCGGTGAGCAGCAGCGGGTCGCAGCGGTGCAGGTCGACGTCGGAGTCGCCGTACCCGACGTGGAACTGCACCGGCAGGCCCAGGTCGAGCCCGGTCCAGACGAGGTGGCGGTGCAGCACCTCGTCGGCCAGCCGGGCGTTCCCGGTGCGCAGCCAGCGTCCGGCCGCGGCCGCGACCTCACCGGCCGTGGGCCGCTCGGGGTTCAGGTCGAGGCCGACCCGGTAGGCGGCGATCGATTTGAACCCGACGGCGGTGGCGGCGCGTTTGCCCAGCTCATCGGCGAAAGCGCTGGCGAACCCGTCCGCGGTCGTGCCCGGGAGCACCGCCTCCGCGACCTGTTCCAGCCGGACGACGTCGTGCACCCGGGCCGCGGCGAGCGCGCCGAACTCCGGCGTCGTCGTCAGCGCGTCCGGGAGGAACCCGCCGTCCAGCAGGAAGTCGGTCGTGCCGGTGCCGCGCAGGAAGCGCCGGGCCACCTCGGCCGCGCCCAGTTCGGCGCGGCGGGCGAGGTAGGCGTCGGCCGGGGCGTGCTTCGGCAGGTCGAGCACGGGCGCGCAGCGTTCCCGGACGGAGAGGCCGATCAGCGAGTCGAACAGGCTGGTGCCGAGCGGCGACGTCGTGTCCGCCTCGGTCAGCATGGCCTCGAAGCCCGCGCGGGCCACGTCTTCGGTGACGACGCCGTGGCAGTGGTGGTCCACCAGCGGCAGGTCCGCGACGAACGGGAGCAGCTCGGTCATGCGCCTCCGTCCAGGGTGCCGATCCTCTCCCCCACCCTACGAGCGTAGGCGGGCGCGGCCAGCACCAAGATCACCGCGAGCACGAGGACACCACCCGCGACCAGCGGGAACCACCGCGCCGGTCCTTCGGTGGGGTACGGCACGACGTTGACGTACACGGTGTACCCGAGCACGGCGAGCGCACCGACGGGGAACACGAGGTGCCACACCGGCACCCGCATCCGGCGCTTGACGAACAGCAGCAGGATCGCGCCGAGCGTCGTCAGCAGGTAGATCACGAGCAGGATCAGCGTGCCAATCGTTCAACAAAGCACCACCCGACTACACAAGAAAGTGCTGGTCAGAGCCCTGGTGCGTAACAGCCGGCCAGGCTCCGGCGAGCTAGTGCCCGTCCCGAACCGAGGAGAAGACCATGTCCCACCCCGTGCGCATGTCCGCCAGCGACGCCGCGCAGAGCCGCATCCTGAACGACGACGACCCGATGCTGCAGGCCGCGTTGGAGCAGCTGGCGGTGACCTACTCGATCAGGACGATCCTGCTCTGGACCCTGGTCATCGCGCCCATCGTCTTGACCATCATCGGCATCGTGCTGGCCATCGTGCTCCACACCCCGGTCGATGACCACGGCATCGCCAGCGTGCCTGATCGGCCGTGACTGGTCCGGCCCCGCCCGAGAAGGCCGGAGCCTGCAGGACCGGTGGGCTCGCCCCTAGGCTGCGTTCATGGCTGTCCACCTTCTCGTGACGACGACCACCCCGGACCGCGCCTCGGGCGCGAAGATCGCCGGATCGGCGGTAGCCGCGCGCTTGGCGGCTACCGCGCAGGTCACCGGCCCGGTGGCATCGTTCTTCTGGCACGTCGGCGAGCAGGGCGAAGGCGAAGAGTGGAACGTGACGTTCAAGACCACGGGCACCCGCTACGCCGAGTTGGAGGCGCACATCATCGCCGAGCACCCGTGGGACAAGCCGGAGGTGACCGCGGTCGAGCTGGTCCGTGGATCCGCCGACTACCTGCGATGGGTCGAGACCTCGACCGGCTCTGAGCCCTAGGCGCCTAGTCGGGTCAGGAGGTCCGCGACGACCGGCGTCGACCGGTACCGCGCCAGCCGCCGAGCAACCACGCCGATCCGGACCGCCGGGCGCACCGAGCTGACTCCGGCGGCCAGGTCCGCAGCGCGAGCAAGGGTCGCGGCGGCCTGCTCGACCTCCCGAGCCTCCAGGTAGGACGTGGCCAGCCAGGTCAGGTACAGCGCCTTGTCCCGGGCGTGGGTGTCGTCGAACCCGGACAGCACCCGTTCCAGCACAGGCACGGCGCGCAACGGCCGACGCAGTTCAGTCCAGCACCGACCAGCCATGATGTCGATCTCGGCTTCGTCGACCCAGAAGACCCAGTCCGGCTCCGGCCGGTCGTCCCGGGTCTGGAGGGCCTCGCGCGCCAGGTTCAGGGCCCTGTCGGCCTCCTGAGCCTCACCCGCTGTCGCGTGTGCCCAAGCCTTCCGTTCGAGCAGCAAGGCGTTCACCTTCGGCGTCGCCATCGGCCGAGCGACGTCGCACGAGTCGATGGCCAGCGCGGTCCCGCTCTGCGATGTTGCGGTCTGCTGGTAAGCGGCATACGCCAGGGCGTTGCCTGCCAAGTCGAGCGCACCGGCTTCTTCGGCGGCCTGCCGGCTATCGCTGTACAGCCGCTGAGCAAGCGCGTGCTGACCGTGGTCGAAGGCGGCCCAGCCCGCCTGCTGCTGTTGCTCGGCCAGCAGCGCTCGCAGCTGCTGTCCGATCTCGATCGCGTGGCTGGATTCGCGGAGCAGACGCTGGGTGAAATCGACCTCGGCGGTGTACACCGGATACGTCTCGGCACCGCCCATGATGTTATCGAGGCGACGGAGGCGAGCTGTCCGGCGGCGCAGCTCGTCTATGTCGGACTGTCCGATGCGGCGCGTGGTCGGCTGTTCGGTACGGGCCAGCGGGATCGCCAGGGCAGCCATTGCTCCGATGAACTCGCGCCGCTGCACTACCTCTCCCGTCTTCGCCCTACGCCGTTCCGCACGGGTTGCCGCGACCGCTCGCCGGATTGCCTGCGCATCGACGTCGAAGCTCGCGGCGAAGTGCGTCTGCCAAAACGGCGTTACCAACCGTCGCTCCGACTCCCACCGCGAGACCTCGTTCCGGGTGACCGCCCGCCCGGACAGCTCGGAAAGCACCTCGGCCTGATCGCCCTGAGAGCGGCCAGCTCGCTCGCGCAGGAGTCGCAGCAGTGCGCCAACTCCTTGCTGATCCACTCGTACTCCTCGCGATCGTGCTCTGCCAGGTGGCCATCATCGCCCCGGCCACCAGTTCTGGCCACCCCATGCAGATGGCCACCTCTCCGGGCTCCTCCTATCAGCCATTATCGCTCCTAGCGTCAACTGCGTGACGGCGCGCGAAGCTGATCAGCCCTTCCCCGACGGGGGTGACGAGAGCGACCTGGTTCCTCTTCAGGAACGGGCCGACGACGATCTCACCCACTCCGCGCCGTCACGCCCGAAGGGGTTCCGGTTCACGATCGACGGCGCGCCGTTCCGCCCGGCCTCGGAGATGTCCGCCCGCGAGTGGGAAGCAGCCGCGCGCGACGTCGCAATCAACTGGCCCAAGGTGAACCGGCGGTACGGCTCATGACCGTGCTCGACGAGCGGCCGAAGTCCTTCGCCCTGCCGCCGCTGAACCGGTGGGAGTGGCACCTCTTCGAAGCCGACGGGTGGGCCCACCTGTATCCCGTCGCGGAGCTAGCGAACCGGCGGTTGGAACTGCTGCGCCCGTGGTGCTTGCTCGGTGCCCCCTTCCCGTTGGAGCACGAGCGGTCGAGCATCGACCCTCAGCCCCTGTTGATCCTGCGGCGCAACTGCTCGCATGTCTGCCCGGCGTGCACGGCGCACGAGTGGGCCGCCGTCCCGCACCCCCGAGCCGGAACGCTCCTCGTGGGCAAGTTCGCCGGTGACCTGGTCGAGGTGGTGACTCACAATGGACGCTCGTGATCGTCAACTGCTGGCCGGTCTCGCCGCAACCAACCAGGAGATCGGCGCGGTAACCCTCCAGCTGCTCACCCTGCAGCCCAACGACGCCAAGTACGCGGCGGCCTTGCGTCACCTCGGCCGGGACCTGGTGCGGATCGGCGCCGAGATGGCCGCACGCGCGGGCGAACTCGACGGCCGGGTACTCGATCCCAGCGAACTCCTGTCGACGGTAGAGCAGCCCGACGGGTCGCCACCCCTTTGATTCCCTGCCGACGAGTCTGACCACCCTCCCTCTGAGGTCGGGCGCGTCGGCAGGGTTCCAGTCCGCCGTACAGGGCGAGCCCCTATCGGACCGACAGACCGAAAGGAAACGGGTATGAAGATCAGGCGTGCGCCGAGCTTGTGGCGGCATGAGACCGAAGACGAGCGGGACGACAGCATCGCCGAGGAACGGACCAAAGACCAGAGGCTCGACCCCGGCGACGACTGAGTGAAACGACGAAAGGCCCCATCCTCCGGCGCGGGAGGATGGGGCCTCTTTGTGCTGTCTAGCCGAAGCTCGGTTCGGCGATCTCGTCGATGTTGAACACCACGATCGCGGTGAGCCAGTGCTTCCCGTCCTTGTCCTGCCCTTCGGACATCGCCATGGACGCTACGGTCCACTCCGGGTTCCGCTCCAGCTCCAGACCGATCTTCAGCGCGATGTCGTCCGCGTTGTCTTCGAAGAATGCCTTCGCGTCCTGCTTCGCCACGTTGCCTCCACGGTAGGGTTCTACCCGAGTAGTCGCCTGCGATCCGGCCGCTGCTACAGCCGGGACATACCCCACCGCTCCAAGTCGAGCTTGAGTCCGCGCCCCGTCACGACGGTCACGCTCTAGCTCAGGTTCGGTTGACTGCTGAGCCTGCCGGAGGACCGCTTCGCGGTTCTCCGTGTTCTCCTGTGCCCTAGCTACGGCCAGGGCATGGAACCGAGCGAAGTCTTCCCTGCGCCGTTCGGCCTGCCAGTCAGTCATCGTCGCCTCCGGTCAAGTACTGCTCGACGTCGTCCAAGTCGAGGGCGGAGAAGCCGAAGTCGCCCACGACTGCCCAACCGTCCTGCGCGATGACCCACCCGCCGTACCCGATGGCGTCTGGGTCACGCAGGCGGGACTTCACCAGAGTGAGGCCCTGCCTCTTCGCCTTACGACGCAACCGGTTCTCGCGAACCTTGATGCTCGACGCGGTGTCCGGGGTGATGCTGGAAGTCATGCCCTGAGTATCCATATCGCCTATCCCTTGTCTGACTGCAAGGTTTTTGAACAGCAAAGAAGGCCCCCGTGCTCAACCCGGCGATCGAGTGCCAGGGAGCGCGGGGGCCTTGGTGACCCGCGTCAGGGCGGGTCGTCTTCGTGGTGCCGGGACCACAGCGGTCAGCGCTTGCGGGTCGGCTTGTCCTGCGTGTTGTCGTCGGGCTCGGCCTTGGCCGGCGTCTGCTCCGCCTTCGGCTCGTCCTCGGCCGTCGGGATGGCCACGTGCTCTTCGGCGAACGCGCCTTCCTTGTACGCCTGCACGATGCCCGCCTCAGCCGGTGGAGCCTGGTCCGGGTCGGTGAAGTCGCGGACGATCTGCGCCTCGGCAGGCAACTGAGGCGGCTTCGGGCCGTTCGCCCAACCGGCGTTGTCCGGGTGGGCCGGGTTGAACTGGGCGCTCGGGTGATACTCCTGCTCGCTCAAATGCGGGGCTTCCTTTCTCTTCGATGTCGCGGGTGCCAGCAAGGGCAGCCCGTCTGGTAACGCGGCCGTGGACCGAACCGACTCAGTGAGGAAGCCGATCAAAGGAACTCAGATGACCCACCTGTGGGAGTACGCTCACGTCACCCGGCTCGTCATCAAACAAGTGCCTACGAATGTGACGTTGTACGCAGAGATCGAGGCGCAGACGACCTGGTCAATCTCCTACATCATCCACGGTCCCGAAGGGACGACACTCACAGAGCCCACCGTCTATCAGGCCGTCGAGCCAAACTACGCTCAGACCTTCGTCGTGTTCATGAATTCCATGGGCCAAAAAGGGTGGCAGTACATGAAGGACGGCGGCGCAAACACCTTCCAATCCCACGATAATGAAGCAAAGGTCAAGGCTTTCAGCACCGAGGAGTACAGCTGGTTCACTCGGCCGGTCCAATCACCCGCCCCGGCGTGAGGTAGCCGGCCAGAGTGGAGGCCGAGCCGACGATGACCGCGGCAAGGGTCGGGTCAACCTCCCAGCCGAAGGCGTGCCCGATGGCGATCACCCCGGCGGAGGTCAGCGCGCCGAAGGCCGTAGCTACGATCTTCCGGATCGGACGCCAGCTCACGCGGCCCAACCCATGAAGTCGTGGTCCGCCGTGTACTCGACGACCACGTGCCGAACGTTCTCTGGAAGGCCGATCGGTCCTGGCCGGTCCGGATCAAGCTTCATCGGGCCGGTGACGCTGGTGGTCTGCGGTTTTACGTTGGTGTCGTGCACGGCCGTGATCCCGTTGATGGCCACCGCGTGCCCGTACGCCGAAGCGAGGAACAACCCGCGCTTGCCGTTGACCGGGACCACTTCGTAGGTCTTCATCGGCTTGCCGTTCGAGTCGAACGAGGCCTTCAAGTTGACCGACATGTCTTCCTCCTCGCTCGGCGTCGGTGCCGGAGTGATCTGCGTGAGCTTCGCCAGAACGGCTGCACAGCGTGCTTCGCTGGCGTTGATCTCGAAGTGCATCGGGTCCTTGCGGCCTGTGTAGTCCCCGCCCCACCGAATGCATCCCTCGGTCTGCGCGACGATCGTGTGGATCGTCGAGATCTGTCCCGTGGTGAAGTTCGAGGACGGGTTGGTGCCAAGCGGGTGCTTCGGGGCGTTGAGGTCCAAGGCCGTACCGCTGGCGTGGTTCGACAAACCGGTAGAACCTCGGATGTCGCGGTAGGCATAGCCCCAGCAACCCGGCCACACCAGAGGCTCGACCCGGGCGTGGAACTGGCGGCCCACCCAGGCGAGCAGGTCCCCGGTCACTCCGGCTCGGAGCGGAACCCTGCCGCCGGGCAGGTCGCGGCTGACCGGAGTGATGGGAGCGGAGAAACCATTCTGGCTCGTGGGCATCAGGTAGCACCCCTCAGATGATCGATCTCGGCCTGCTTCGCCTGGACGTCCTTGGTCAGCCGCTCGAACTCGCCACGGAGCTGCTGGACCTCTGCCTGCGCTTCACGGAGTTGTTGTGTCACGTCGTCGGCGCGCTTCTCGGCCCCACGCAACTTCGTTGAGAGGTCGTCTACTTGGGATTCAGCATCCCGAAGCCGTCGGGTCAGAGGCTCGATCATCGTGGCCGCCGCCTTCCCCAAGACGTCCATCGCGTTGGCTTCAGTGAGATCGGCTTCGGCGCCGATCTTCTTGGCCTGCCGACGGACGGTGATCAGGGAAATGAGCGTGCCGCCGCCGAGGAAGCTCAAGACGCCCACGATGACGGGAATCCAACTATCCACCTGCATCACCGTCCAAAGGGGCCAGTGAATCGATGACAGCTGTCTCCCGTGCCTCCCGACCGATCTGCCAAGCGCGAGCCAAGGACATCACAGCCACCGCGAGCATGTAGCCACCGAACTGGATCCCACGTGCGCCCGAGTTGACCAAGACGGCCCCGCCGTAGCCGATGACCCAACAGGCAAGGGAGACCAAGCCGATCCTCTCAATCAGGAGGCCGGTCACGCCCTTGGTCCACACGCCCCCGAAGGCCACACCTGCGGCCAAGGCCGTGCCGCCATACATGAGCCGGCCGAGGACGGGTCCAAGCTCGCGCGCCGTAGTGGTCGAGACGGACTCGAAGAAAACCATCGGGATCAGTGAAATGAACAGGAGGGCAAGTAGCACGCCTACTTGGAACGGGGAACGGCTGCGCCGCAAGGTAATCGTCATTAGGTCTCCCCTACGTGGCGCCGTTCGAGACGGCGGTTGCCCGGGAGATCCCGGTGGCGAACTGCGGCACCAACGCGACAGCGGAGCTGGCGCCGCCCTGCTTCATCCGGGCCAAGATGTCGATGTAGAGCCGCTGCCCGATGACAGTCGCGGGAAGCGTGAGCGCCCAGGGCGTCACGTACTCAGTCGCTGATCCAGCGCCGACCGTGGCCGAGGTGAACGTCGGCGACACCTGAGCGTAGCTACTGTCCTCGTTGGACAGACGCATGTACGACTCACTGATTGCCGACGGTGCGACGCCGCCGTAGCTGGTGTTCACCACCCACTTGCCCATGAAACTGGAGTTGAGAGCGGTAAATTGGCCCGTCCACAACTGCGTGAAGGCGGTGTTGCCGGTGAAGACGAGCCCAGGGATCGCCTGATACAAAGGAACTGGAGTCTCCGGGGCAGCCAGTCCGAACTTCGCGTCCGGGTCTGTCCGGAACAGCACGTGCCCCGCGCCGTCATAGATCGACACGATCGCCCCGGAGTTGTCAGCGTTTGGCAGAACCGTGAGATCCGGCACCCCAGCGTGCGCTATTGAGACCGGGTACTTCGACTGGCGGGTCAGCTCGTCGACCTGTCGCTGAAGATCACGAAACTGGTTGATCAGGAAGTCCGTCGACTTGGGGCGTTCAATCGGTTGATTCGCAACCACTCACGACCCCCTGACCGCTTGCAGCTGGTGCAGGACCTTGTCCCGCTCGGGCCCGTTCGAGATCCCGAGGATGCGGTAGGAGTACTTGCCGTTCTTCAACCAGTGGTGGTCCTTCACGCTGTAGTCGGCGAAGTGTCCCGGCAGGTACGAGCCAAGTCGCGGTTCCGCGTCAGCGAGCACGGTCGCCTGCCACTGCTCCGGCTGCGAGTTGAACAAGCCCACGTCAGCAGTCGCCCAGCTGTCCAACGTGGACTGCTCGGACGCCGAGGTATGACCGGAGTCGACCATGTCCAGCATCGGCCAGCCCGCCGAAACCAGCGTGGTGTCGGTCGAATAGCCGTACAACTGGCCGGCCTCGTTACCGGTGCCCTTCACGAACGCGGTGTTCGCCTGGTCCGAGCCGTCCCCCGCGATGGTGAGCTTCACGAGGTTCGACCTGTAGTCGAACAGCAGCGGCACGCCCGGTTGCACGAGGTACGGGTTTCCGATCAGCATCCGATGGCGGATGTACCGCAGCCCGTCGACGACGGTGAGGTACGGCTGGAACAGCACGTCCGGGCCGCCGTCGACCTGCGTCAGCTCCTGAAGCCGCTGGCCGGCCATCGCCATCTCGTAGCCGTGATACGTCCGGGTGTTCGTCCCGGTCGGGAACAGTATCGGGAAATCCAGCGGCAGCGCCGAACCGGGCCGATACAGCATCGACGTGGCGTGATAGGCGATGTTGATCGCGATGTTCGGCAAGCTGTCGGTGACCGTGAGATCCGCCGAGCTGTCGGTGATCCGCGCCGTGGCTGGATTCCAGGCGCGGGCGTGACACAGCCGGTGGTTCAGGTTCTCCCAGAACCCTTTGCCGGACACCGTGTGCACCGGGCTGTCGTCATCCGGTGCATAGGGCAGGATCGGCCCGGCCTGGCACACCGTGTCACTCGGTACGCCGCGTCCGCGCACGATCGCGACGGAGAACCGCCACGGCGCGCACCACTCCCGGACCTTCGCCGCTTGTGCCGACCCGTGCAGCGGAACGGTGATCTTCCAGCCGCCCACGTCGTTGATCCGCGCCGACCACTCCGGCTCCTTCGTCAGGTCCAGGTCGAACAGCACGCGGCCGGTGACGGTGTCGTAGGCCAGCGCGGTGTAAGCACGCTCCACGGTGGCCATCAGGCCGCCGCCTGTTGCTTCCAGATCTTCGCCATCGCGTTGCGCAGCGCATTGTTGATCGTCGTGGCTGAGCCGTTGTCGTAGAAATAGAAGCAAAACTGCTGCCCGGCCGCGAGATACGCCGTACCGCTCAATGCGTAGTCCGTGCCGTTGGTGAAGCCCAGGAACGGCACGATGTGTGTGGCGTCGGCATATGTCGTGGCACCTACGCAGATGCCGCCATTGACCCCCGCCGTTGAGCGCAGCTGGCCGAAGAACGAATAGGGCCCTGCTGTCTGGCACGTCCAAGTGTCGGTGCCGTTGAACGTCAGCCCGTTGGGCGGGACGACGTTCGTCGCGAACTGCAGCTTGTTCGCGCCGGTGGACAGCGCGGGCGTCGTCCGGGCGTCCTTCCACTCACCACCGATGTCAACGCCGTAGCGCAGCTTCTGCCACGTGCCGTCGCTCTTCAGGACCTCGAACAAGTCCGTGCTCGGGTTGTACCGCGTGTCCCCGACCTTGCCTGCGGTATCGCTGTCGCCCTCCATCAGCGCGCGGGTGGCGCCGATGACGCCGACCGAGCGACGCAGCCGCGTCAGGGTGATCACGCCGCCGGTGGAGACCTGGGCCCGCGCGAGCGGGATGCCGACGCCGCCGCCAGTGGTCGGGAAGCTGGTGTAGACGCCCAGGCTGTTGACGGTGATCGGGTCGGCCGGGACCGCGCCGGGTGAGCCGGTGATGATCTCGATGCGGCACGGGTTGCCGTCCGGAGATGTGTCGCCCTGCGTCGAGTCGTACCAGCGCATCACAACGATGTCGTTGCGCGGGTTCGTGGCCGGCGCCGGGTCGCATGTCACCGAAGCCGCAGCAGTCAGCCAGCCTTCGTAGGGGCCCTGTCCGGCACGATGGGCCGCCGCAGCGCCGGGTGCGACGCTCATCGTCAGCCCCGAGGTGACCGTCACGAGCAGGTCGGAGAAGCGGAGGTTCGCCACGTCCCACGTGGTCGGTACTACACCGGAGCGGGTTCCGTTCATCGGTGTGGCGTCGTTATTCTGGTAGACGGCCTGGAGCAGGGCACGACCCTGGCGCGCGTTGTTGACGCGCGAGCCGCTCGGCATCGCGGTCCAGAAGCCGGTCGCGACTGCGTTGGTGGGCATCGGGCCCCCTCTCAGTTGTAGGCGTACTGCCAGGTGGCGGTGACGGTTCCTGCACCGGTGCCGGAGAACTGGACGGTCACCTGGCCGCCGGACGGGATCTCGATCCACTGGGCGGAGGCAAGAAACCCGAAACGGTCGACGCCGTTGAGCGCGACCGAGCGTGTGAACGGGCTGGTGTCAATCACCAGCGTCTGTCCGGTTTCGACGGTCCCGGTGTAGGCGATCAGGTCGCCGGTGGCCGGGTTGGTGAACGTCGGGTTGGTCAGCGGCCCGGTGACGGTGAAGACAGGCCACGTCGTTGCGGTGCCGGGGTTGCTGAGCGACAGCACGCCGCTGTTCCCGCTGCTGCCCCAGTCCAGCCCGCCGTTCGCCCAGTCCAGGCCGCCGCTGCCCCAGTCGAGACCGTCAGTGGCAGCGCCGATGACGGTGAGCGGACCGGCCGTTTGCACCGCGGTGTCCAGCCAACGCGGATCGGCGGCGTAGAGCGACAGTTGCCAGTCGAAGCCTTGCGCATCAGCCCAGGGCTCGATCTTCACCGCGGTCGCGTCCAGCTCGACCTTCAGTTGCCGCGCGGATAGACCGTCGGATTTCACCAGCGTGGCTTGGCCACCGTCGGAAAAGACGCTAAGCAACCGGTCACGTGCGGCAGCCGCACCGGTGAAGTCCGGCGCTTGGCACCAACCTTGCAAGGTGTCTGAGCGGGCCGTCAGGTACGAGCGCGCGCGATACGCACCCATCCCGAACGGCCGCTCAGTGGCGTGCGTCTTCCGAGCAGATCCGCTGTGCAGGGTCTGCGAGGTGACCACCCAACGGCAGCTGAAGTCATCGTCCACATTGGCCGACCAACTGCCGATCGTGTACGTCGGCATGATCACCAGAGAAGGCATGTCAGCCTCCCCTCATCGCCCAGCCAAGTTCGCTCGACGTCGCTGCGGCAACGGTGTACGGATCGGAGCTGGCCATGTTCACGGTGACGTTGTTGACGACTCCGCCGCCGCCGGCCATCGCCGGTACTCGGCCCATCCGCGCATTCGTCTCGTCGAGCAGTCGCTGCGACCGCGACGAACGGGGATCGATCGGGATATACGCTTCAGGGAAACGCTGGTTGTCACCGACGACTCGCCATGTGTCCGGAGGGACCACCGTCGCAAGTGGAGACATCGGCGTCAGCGTCCGGCCGAGGTCGTTGAACGCGATGCCGCCCTTCGCGAAGGCAGACACGATGGCACCCTCGGCAAGCCCGAAGGTCGACGCTCCTCGACCTGTTGTAGAAGCGGGGATGTAGACACCCTGGATGTACGCAGTCCTCGTGCGTGCTGCGTTGTTCAGAGATGCTTCAGCAGCGCTGACGTCAGCCCGTGCGTGCGTCTCCGCCCATGTGCCGTCCGCGTTTTGCTTCCACACCCGCACCTGGCCGTTGGCCGGGTTGATGTCGGCGTAGGTGTGCGTCGTCGCGCCGGTGGCGTCGGTCGTGGCCTTCCACTGGCGCACCATCCCGTTCGCCGGGTCGGTGCTCGTGTAGGTCGTCGTCCTGCCGTCCGTCGCCGTGGTCACGCGCTGCCAGTTGGTCACCGCGCCGTCGGCGGGGCTGGTGTTGGCGAAGACCGTTGCCGTGGCGTTGCGGGTACCGATGTGGGTCAGCAGATCCTCGGCGGCCTTTCGGCCCGGCTCGGTATTGGCGAAGACCGCGAACTTTCCGTTCGGCAGCTTCACCACCGTGTCGCCGAGCTGGCCGAGCTGCGCAATAGCCTGATCGGTCAGAGCGTCGACCTTCACGCCCTTCTCCGGGGGCACGGATTTCAGCTGGTTGACGATGTTCGTCAACTGCTGCTGAGTCTCGGTGTCGCCTTCGAGGCCGAGCTGCGTCACGACCTTGTCCGGCAACATCCCGTAGTGGTCGAGGACCTTGCCGATCTGCGTGTCGTTGAGCCCGAGCTGCCGAAGCTGCTTCTCGAACTCGCCCCGCATCGCCGCCAGCTTGGGCGTGATCTCCGCCGCCGGGGTACCCGCGTCCTTGAGCGACTGGGCGTAGCTGGCGAAGTCGGTCACGCCCTTCTGGACGGTGTCCTGGAGCTTCGACCCGGACTCGGTCACGGTGTTGATCGAGCCCGAGACGTCCACCAGGTCCTTCGCGTGGGCCTTGATGTCCAGGCTCTTGAAGGCGTCCCCGATGCCACGCAGGTCGTCGTTCCACGCCTGCAGAGCCTCTTCGACGCTGGGGGTCTGCCCAGCGAGCCGCAGCATCACCTCGATGATCGCCTGGCCCTTGGCCGCCACGTCGCCACCAGCGGTGTTCAAGGCGCCGAAGGCGGTCTCCAGGTCGGCCGTCGCGGCCTTCGCCGCGTACATCGCTGGGGTCATCCCCCGAGCGGTGATGGACTCCACCTTGCGGAGCCCGGCTTCCAGGTCTGCAGCACGCTGCGCGCCCTCAGCGGACGCACCGGACTGTTCGTTGATCGCCCTGACGTTCTGTAGGGTGGTGACCAGCTCGGCCTTCTGCGCGTCGTTCAGGTCCAGCGAAGCCATGCGCGTGGCGGTCATCTTGTCCACCACGTCTTGGGCGGACCCGCCCTGCTTGATGAAGGCGTCGGCCTGCCGCATCACCATGTCGGTGACGTCGCCACCATGCTGGTTCGCCTGGATCAGGCTGGTCAGGTAGCCGTGGAAGTGGTCGTTGACCGTCTTCAGTGCGTCCGCCTGGCCGAGGCCAGCCGCCGAGACCGTGCCCATCGACACACCGAGGCGATCGTTCGACAGGAAGGCGTTCTTGTCCGACAGCGCCTTGAGCGCGGTCTGGCGGACGTTCTCCCCGATGACGCCGTTGTCCCTGCGGTACGCCTCAGTCATGTCGTTGACTGCCTGCGTGTGCTGCGCGGCTCGTGCAGCTGCTTCGGCCTGCTTCTGCCCAAGTACGCCGAGGATCAGCCCGAAGACGCCCACGGCTGCGGTGACCGGGGTGACCCCGGCGACCAGGCTGCCGAGGCCCGTCAGGAACTTGCCGCGCACCCCGTCGGCCGCCTTGATGTCCTGGCCGATGCCCTTGAACCCTGCGCCGACGTCGATGCCGAAACGGCTCGCGATCATCCCGGCCGCCGTCAGCGACCCGGCGAACTGGCCGATCTCCGGCGGCAACATCGAGACCAGCGAGAGGAGCAAGCGCAGCATCGTGACCGTGCCGGTGCCCGTGCTGGTGAAGCCGGACAAGAACCCGATCGCCGCCGAGCCTTCCGCCGTCATGTCGTTCAGGCCGCCTGTGACCTGGTCGACGATCACGTGAAGGGAAGACAGCGGTCCGGCGCTGCCGTTCGCCAGGTTCGCGAAGAGCGTCCCCAGCCGTGCTTCCAGCAGGCCTACGGTGCCGCCCAGGATGGTCAGACCACGGCCGGCTCCCTCGCTGCCAGCCGACAGGTTCGTGAAGAACAAGCCGAGCCCGGTCCCCGCCTGTGAGGCGAGGCTGTGCAGGCCCTTCAGCGCAGGCTCGGAAGCCTTCACCGCGGTGACCACACCCGGCATCGCGTTCTCGGCGAAGTCGGTTGCGGCCCCCGTCAGCTCCCGCACTGCCGGGGCCGAAGCAGCGACTCCGGCGCGGATCTGCGGAGCGAGCCGGTCCCACGCTTGTCCGGCCGAGTCCACTGCCGTGACGGTCTCGTCCTCCAGTACGGAGGACAGACCACGCAGGTCCGAGCTGGCGTGGTTGGACAGTTCCTGGACCTTGGTCTGCACCCGATCCGAGGAGAGCGCCGCATACACACCGAGGGCAGCGAAGCCCCCCGCCACGAGAGCCAGAGACACCGTTGCTCCGGCGGCGCCCACAGCAGCTGCAGCCGGGAGGCCGACCGACAGGCCGGTGAACTTCAGGGCGTCGAACTGCGCGTTCGCCCGCTTCGCCGAGCGTCCCAGCTCGTCCTCTGCGGACTTGCCCGCCTTGCGCGCAGAGTCCCGGGTGGACTTCTCGTCGACCTCCGGCCTGATAACCGGCTTGGTCTCGCGCTCGATCTTCTCCTTGAGGAGTTTGGTGTTCTTCGGGTCCTTCAAGGCGGTGTCGAGCTTGACGGGCTTCTCGCCCTCGATCTTCGCCCGGATCTTCTTCTCGTCGCCGGAGGTCTCGTCCTTCAAGTGGACTTCGACGTAGGCGCCGGCCAGCTTGAAGTCCCCGCCAGGTGCGGTCACCGAGATCTCCTCTCGGTCAACCGAACTGGAAGACGCTCGCCTGGTTCACGCCCTGCGGCCCGTACTCACGGGTCTGATTCAGGGCCTTGAGCTCTTCGGTGGTGTGCGTCCGTACCGGAGCGGACTGCGCCTGCCGTGATGTGGACGCGGGTGTCTCTTCGGCGACGCGGAGCATCGTGTGGCGTACGGCACCGTCGTAGCGAACGAGCCGGACCATGCGCGGCAGGAACACAGCCGCAGGAAGCTGGTCCAACTCGTCGATCCGATGAAAGACCGACATGTCGCTCAGCACGTCGTCGAGGTGCTCGAAGAACCACCCCACGAACGAGAGCCGTTCGTGCCAGGCGTCGGTCACGCTTTTGGGCCGATCGCTCCGCTCGGCAAGATTCGCTCAACCAACGCGTTGAGTACGGTCTCCCACGCCGTCGGCGTCACGGTCTCGCAGTCACCCAGCGCATCCCACGCCTCAGAGGTGAGCAGCTTCTCCACCGCGAACGACAAGGCCGCGGCCTCACCCTGTTCGGTGGCGAGCTTGTACGCCTTCACCGACCATGACGGCGGGACCCGCTTCGGGATTGTGTATGTGACGCCGCCGATGGTGAACAACGGTTCCCGGTCGGAGATCAACTCATCAACTTCCGCTCGCGCGGCTGCATCGTCGAGCACCAGGCCCAGCTCGACAGGCTTCGCCGTTGCACGCTTGCGTGGTGCGGTCTTGCGGGTGGTTGGCTTTCGTGGCGCGGATGCAGCCATGGCGCGGTCCTCCTGACAGGACAAAGGAATGGGCAACCCCGTGCCCGCGGTGGTCAGGCACGCACGGGCAACGGAGCTGCGTTTGGGGAGCTAGCTGGTCTGATCGATAACCCGGATCGGGCTGATCGCCTCGGTGATGAAGAAGGCCTGAAACTCAGCGGCGAGAACCTGCTGATCGGTCTTCGCCCAGTTGAGTGCGGTGTTGCCCGAAGGCAGGCACTTCCGCAGGATCAACCGGCGCTTGAGCGAGGCAGAGCCATCGGTCTTGTCCGGCCCGAGGCCGTCAACCATCAACGTCCGGTACGGCGCGCGGTTCGCGGTCTGACCCGCATTCAGGTCGGACACCGCGTAGTTCGCGCCGGTAGCGCCGGGCGCCATGTTCCAGGCGTACGACAGGTTGACCCTGGTCATCTCGGCGAAGTTCGCGGTGACCTTGATGTCCCGGTCGGTGAGGCGAGCACCGAGCTTGTCCACTAGCTGGTCGCCCTGCAGGGGTGTCCAGGTGGGCGAGATCGTCACGTTCGCGCCGCCGAGCGTGATTCCCGTGTCATACCAGGCGGATGCCGCCGGAGTCAGGTTCACGTCGGTCAACGACGGCTCGTAGCTCAGCGTCGGATCGAATGCGTTCTTGTAGATGTACAGCCGGGCCGGGCCCATGACGAGGTTGCCGGGCTCCAGGCCATTGGTGTCGGCCATGAGGACTCCATGAAAAGGGGGACCGAACGTCCCGAAGGCTTGGGATCGGTTCCCCTCACGGGGTGCTCTTGGCGACTGGCACCCAATGCAGCGCCAGATTCATCGCGTACACGGCGAAGTCGCCGAAGTCGCCGTACGCACGCCTCGGCTTGCCGAGGACGTAAGCCGTCTTCACGACGGCGTTCTCGCTTGCCGCATCGAGCGGTACGAACCACGGCTCAAGCCGGTAGGTTGCCGCCTGGATTGCGAGTGCGAGGTTTCGAGCTTGGTTCCACGGGGGCTCGTCGGTACCCGGAGACGTCGCCCACGTTCGGACGTCCATCACCGGGGACTCGAAGCGGAATTCCGGGACGGTGTCCCCGCCGGCCACTGCGACGGTGACGAAGCCCGAGCCAGACCACGTCGAGACGTCACGGGGCAGCCGCTCGCCGACCATCCCGGTCGTGAAGCCGCTGATCTGCGCGATCCACGCGCGGGTCACCAGCTCGTCCGAGGCAAACAGGAACGGGGGCATCAGGCACCCCGCCTGCGGTAGAGCGCCGGACGAAGGTAGGGCTGAGGCGGGACCACGTCACCCGTGAAGATGGTCTCCCCGTCTGGACCGGCGTAGCCGACCCGGTGGCCCTCTTCGACGTACAGGGCGTAGTTCAGGTCCGCCCCGATCCGCGCGGTGTCGCCGTTGATCTCGCTGGACAGCGACTCGCGCAGGTGACCGGTGTCGACCGGCACCAGACGCTTCGCATCTTCGAGGACGTCGCCGACGAGCTGACCGAACAGCTCACGGACATCGGCGGCGATCTGCTGACGCCAGTCGGGTGCCTCGTGGTACTCGGCCACGGTTCACCCCCCGTCGTCGCCAAGCCGCTTGAGTTCGAGGCGGGTGTCTGGGGAACGACCGGGCATTCGTGGACGGGTGACGTTCTGGACCAGGTACAACACGCCGTTGAGGTCGTCTCTGATCCGGTCGCCCGTGCGGATGTCGGTCGTGGACGGAACAGTGCCGACGACGGTCCGGACCACCCGGGGCGTCTGCGTCGCCGGGTCCCACACGTGGGAGCCCTTCTCGTCCACTGCCAGGAGCACGCCCGTATACAGAGCGGTCACGTTGTTCGGCACCGGGTCGCCGTAGTCCGACGGAGTCGTGCCGCGGTAGATCGAAGCTCGGCACGTCGCGAGGACCCACATGATCAGCCCCCGATCGGGTGCCAGGTGCCCGGCTCCAACTGGTCGTCATCCCCGTAGATCTCTCGGCGAAGGCCGGCCAGCTCGTTCGGCGCTCGGACGTGCACGGACTGCGACCCGAACCACGACACCCGACGCAACGCCTGCGCTGCGTGGGGAGCCAAGGTCAGCCACGTGTCCGTGCCTTGTGTCGACTGGCTCCCGCCGGTCGACGTGATGTCCTGGCGCTCAAACTGATCGGGCTGCGCGGCCTGCCACGCTGCCTGATACGCCACGGCCAGCCTCAACCAGTACTGATCCTTGCTGCCTATCCGATCGGCGTCCGCCGGGATCAGGCCCGTATATGTGTCGATCACCGCCTGCGCCCGAAGCACCTCTGCGTCGTCCACGTCGGACTTCGCGTAGGTCAGGACGTCGGCAGCAGTTGCCCAGGTGTCCGGCATGACGTCCCCCTTCCGGGAGCGGGACCACGCAGTAGGCCCGTGTGGTCCCGCCAACCGAACGTCAGCCGATCACCAGCATCGAGAACGCACCTGGTGCACCGACCGCGAAGCCTTTGCGGGCGCGGAAGTACAGCACGTTCTCGTCGGTGTCGACGCCGACGCCGTTCTTGGCGTCTTGGAAGTTGACCGACAGCGGGTCACGGTCGCCGACCTGCAGAAGCTGCCGGTTGCCGATCACGACGAACGGCTTGCCGGTCGGGCTCGCCGAGCCAGCCGCGCTGGTCTTCGCGCCCATCGAGAACTGCATGTCGTAGCCGAACAGCTTCGACGGAGTCGGAGCCTGGCCACCACCAGCAACGCCCGCAGTGGACTCCTGGAAGATCGGGTCACCGTTGCTGTTCTTGATGCCGCGCAACGCAGCCTTGAAAGACGGGTGCGCGATGACGATGGCTTCGGACTCGTCGAAGTAGTCGCTCTGCTCGTGCTGGCCCAGCAGCGTCGACAGGTTGTCGTACGTGGCAGCAGTCGCGCCGGTCGTCAGGTTGGTGTTGCCGGTGTATCCGGTGACCGTGTCGTTCTGAGTGAGGACGTAGTACAGCGAGTCGAACAGCCAGCCGCTCGTGCCCTTCGCGGCGGTGATGCCGAGGCACACGTTGTCGAACAGCTTCGCGTACGAGGTCGCAGCGTCCACGCTCTTGGTGTCCACAATGGACGCCAGCGAGTCAGCCATGTCCTCCTCGGCCACGGTGACCTTGCCACCGATCTTGTCCGCCGCAAGCAGGATCGAGTCGTTCGCGGTGCTGTCCGCCGGGGCACTGGTGGACTTGGCCCACCGACCAAGGACCACGCCACCGGAGCGGGGGGTGTACTTGGTCGCCGAGCCCATCGGCACGTGATTGCCGAAGCGCTCAACAGCAGAAGTCTGCTGAACTTTTTGGACCACATCGGGGTTGGTCTCGATCGGAATCCAGCCCGCCCCGGTGAAAGAGACAGCCGCCATGACAGCTCTCCGTTTCTGTTGGGATTAGAGGGAAAGGACCGCGAGCCGTCACGGACGCGATCGGTTTTGCCCTCACGGGCTGCTCTGGTACAGATGGGCAGACTGGCGTTAGCTGCCGTAACGGGCAGCGATGATCTCGCCCGCAGTCTTTTCAGCGCTGGAGGTCTGCTTGCCGCCAGGCGTGAGCTTTCCGGGACGGGGCTTGCCGTCGTCCTCGGACTTGAAGAACTCGGGGTACTCGGCGCGAACGCGCTTCACCTCGGCGTCGAGACCGGTGATCTCGCCCTTGTCGTCGATGTCCAACTTGGACATGTCGAGCAGGCCGGCCAGAGCGGTGACGCGCTCGGTCTTCGCCTCGGCTTCCAGGAGAGCAGCACGGGCGCCCGCTCGAACCGCAGTGGGCTTATATCGAGCGGCAGCGGTCTCCTCGGCTTCGCGGCTTGCCTTCTCCGCATCGCTCTCGTTCTTCTGCTTGAGTTCCTTCAGCTCGACCCGGCGCTTCGCGGACTCGGCGTTCACGCGAGACAGCTCGGCCTCGCGCGCCTCCCACTCCTGTTTGGTGGGCGGCTTCCACTCCTGTGTGGCGGTGTCCTTGTCGGACTCTCCACCGCTTTCAGGGGCGTTCTGGGTCTCGTTCTCGTCCGCCATCCCGGCGTCTCCTCTGATTCGTCGGCCCGTCTCGGGCACTACTTGCGACCGGTCGGAACCGACCGGGTGGCGAACGTCCCGTTCAGAAGGGCGCGTTCGGCCCGCTTCCTCACCGAGGCGGGCACGCGCCAGCCGGATGGAGAGCGGGAGTTCTTTCCGGTGCCGATCCGATTCAGCAACCGGTCTGCTGCCTGAACCCGGACTCGCTCGGACTCCGTCGGCAGGGCGTAGCCGTTGAGGACCGAGCGCTCAGCCTCACGCCGGAGAGCGGCGGGAAGGTCGAAGACGGCGGACTCGGAGGCAGCGGCAGCAGCACGACGAGCGGCGTCTGCCGCCACGGTGTCGCCCTTGGCTTCCGCGTCCCGGAGCGCCTCGGCCCAGTCGTGGGTGACTGCACGGGCTGCGTCTTCGTCGTGACCGAGCCACGGCGACACCCGGCATCGGCAGTAGGGATGCCGTGGTGGTCTCTCCAGCTCGATGTCGACCAGCTCGCCGGACTCGTCATAGTCCCTCGGCTGGTAGGCCTTGGACCCGAAGGTCAGCCGCCAGTCGAAGGCGTCTCCGGGTTCGACGACGTGGCCGGACAGGGCCAGGCACATCACGCAGGCGTCGCGCTCGGCGATCCAGACCAAACGGCCCTTCACGTGCTCCGCTGCAGCGGCAAGGCCTTCGTTCAGCTCATCGTTGGTGACCGTCCGCGCGGTGCGCTCGACGATGTTTCCGACCTGGTCGGCAACGGCGAGCTGACGGTTGATGGTCTTGAAGCTCCCGCGCTTCAGGTTCTCCACCCGGTCGGCCGCCTCGGCGAGCTTGGCGTTCGCCCGGTCGACGGCATCGGCAATGTGCTTGCGGGTCTCCTCGCGGATGTCGTCCCCGAGTTGCCGTTGCGGGGCTCCGGCCTCGATCAGGCCTTGCGAGACGCCGAGCACCCGAGCCCGCTGGGCGAAGTCGAGCAGTACCGGGGCCGGGTCGATGCCGACGACTCGGATACGGGCTGCCAGCTCGGCCGTGAAGACGTCGAAGTCCTCGCCGGACCGCAGGCCCGCAGGCTTGCCGAAGCGCTTGGACCAGGTCACGTGCGCCCACGAGAGCGCCGACTTCAAGGCGTCCCGCACGGGGCCGGCCGCGGCGATCGCTGCCGCGTCCTCCAAGGACAGGGCTTCGCCATCGTGCTCGACGATGACGACGGGGATCGCGCTAGCCGGTGCCGTCATCGTTCGAGCCCGTCACGTCGCCGAGCAGCTTCGTGATCACCTGCTGCACGGTGGCTTGGTCCATCAGTCCAGCAGCAACGGCGGATGCGAAGTTGCCCATGGCGTCGCCGAGCTGAGCCAGGAGGTCAACCCGCTGCGGCAAGCCGCCGTCGGTGTCCATCCAGCCCTCGACGTCCTCGGCCTTGTAACCCAGCTCCTTCAAGGACTGGTTGACCGGGACGCCGATGTCCTGCTTCTGCTTTGCCTGGTCGAGCTTCGTCGTCTCGTCCGTCGACTCGATCGGTGCCCAGCTGACCGTCACCGAGGCGTCATCGTGCCCGAGGATCGTCAGGACGAAGCGGTAGAAGTCGTGCCACGTCGGGTCGAAGGCGTTCTTGCGGGTCTCCGCTTTCGCGTCCAACGGGTCGTTGGCGGTCTTCAGGCTCTCCCCGCTGGGGATCTGCCCGGTCCGGTCGAACAGGTGCAGCGGCGTCGAGCTGGCCACTGAGCCTTCACGGAGGTACGCCGCGCGTGGGTCCAGGAAGACCTTCGGGTCTCCGGGCTCCAGCTGCTTGACGTCGCGGTAGCCGTCCAGGTCCCAGAACGAGCCGGGCTCGCTGGACAACTTCGAACGTCGGTCCTCCAAGCCTGTGGACTTTGTCGAACCCCCGTCCGGGCTGACCTCGAAGTCGTCCAAGTCCAGGTCATCCACGGGTGATGGCCCGGGTGTCCCGGCGTCACGCAGACCGAGCCGCTGCGGGAGCGTGTTGAAGTCCACCCCCGCCATGTGCGAGGCCTCCAACTTGATGAGCTTGTTCTGAGTGCCGTAGAAGGTGGCGTGCTCGGGCGTGCCGTACTCGCCGACCAGGCCTGTGCCCTGGAAGTGGAAGACCGGAAACCCGTACGGGTTGGCTTCCACCGCACCCCGGCCGTCGTCCTCGTAGAGCTTGAAGTCACCGGCCTTGCTCGACCGCGCGCCCTGCGAGACGTAGTGCTCGATGCGGTCGGCGTAGAGCAAGTCGACCCGGGTGCGCTTGCCCGCCGGGGTCTTGACGGCCCACTTCTGGATCGACACCCGGGGCTTCTCCGGCTCGTCTTCGTCGTAGAGCACCCGCATCTCACAGGGCCCGTAGACCGATACGCGGACCTTGCCGGGAATCAGGTTGCCGCTGTCGTCGAGCGCCGGCCAGGCAGACAGGTAGCTGTCCCCCAGCTGCAGCGCCCGACGCATGACAGCTGGCCGGACCTGGGCCATGCGGTTGTCCGCGTCCACCTCGGCGATCAGCGCAGTGCGCGCGTCGTCGTTCGGGACGACCACCGCGGTGATCTTCAGCTTGTTCGCCACGGCATCGATGACCACGTTGCCGAGGAGCGTCTGGAAACTGACGCCCATGTCCTGCAGGAGGCGACGCACCCGACGAGAGGTGAAGACCTCCTCCACCGGGCCGTCGGAGTAGGCCTTCGCCCTGCAGTACTTGTCTTCCGCGTCGGCCATCGACTTCAGGGCGTCGTCGAGATCAGTCACGACTCACCCCCTCAAGCAGCGCGTTCACGCACGCTCACCCGCTGCGGCGGGGCGTCGGTCTTCAGGAACGCCTCGACACCGGTTCCCACGGCGTCCACCAGGTCGTCATGGGCATCGAGCGGGAACTTCAGCATCTGGGCTTCGAGCTGGTGCAGCCGTTGCTCGTGGTACACCCGGCCGCGCTGGTACTTCGCCAGCAGGGAGCCAGCTCGGACTTCCTTCGGGCGGGACTGGTGCACCGTCCGGACCCTCACGGGCAGGTCATGCAAGATCGCGGTCCAGGTGTCGCCACCCTGGTTGGTCTCCACCACCACCGCGGCGATCTCCGGATAGGCGTCGAGTACCTGCAGGACGTGGGCGCGCAATTTCTCCCCCGGCGGGATCTTGACCTGCCGGGCGTACCGGACCACGCAGACGCTCTCCGCGCGGCTGTAGCCGATGACGGCCAAGGCGGTGAAGTCGGACTTCTCCTTGGTTGTCACCGCCGGGTCGATGGACAGCAGCTGGTGCGTGATCTCCACGTCGTCGCGGATCACGAAGTCGTTGCCTGACCAGAAGGCGGTGTCGGCTGCCATCGGGTCGTTGCGCATCTGCGACTGGAACGACCGGGTGTGCCGGACCGTGTTGATCCAGTCCATCGACCAGCGCTCCGGCCAGAGCGAGCGTTCGTTGCCGTGCTCGTCGGTCTGGATCACGTCGAAGTACCGCGGTGTGAACCGCTCGTCATCGACCCATTCCGGGTACTGCTCGCCACGCTGCTTCGCGGCGATGTCGTCGATGATCGCGCCCGGGATCGCCACGGTGCCGGCCATCGTCACGGAGGCCCGGTTGTTCATCGGCAGGATGCCGGACACCAGCGTCTTGAGCCGGGAGTCCTTCTGTGTCGGGCTGTAGTTGCCCTCCGTGCCCTCGATGTCGTCGAGGACGATGTGGTCCGGTCGGCGGGAGCCGATCTTCAGGCCGAGCACCTGCGAGTCGATGCCGCGCCCGGTGAACACGAAGCCGGACTCGGCGATGTACATCCGCTGCGAGTCCGAGATGGACACGCCGGACGGCCGTTTGGCTGGTGCGCAGAGCTTCGGGAAGTCGGACCGCAGCAGGGCGTTGGTCTCGACTTCCCTCTTGAACGTCCCCAGGTGGTCCGTCGCCTGCGTGTCGCTGTTGGCGAACGCGGCCAAGAACTTCCGGTGGCCGTGCGCGGCCATCCACATCGGGAAGACCAGGAACCACCACGTGCTCTTGCCGAGACCGCGCGGGGCGATGATCGCGTCACGCAGTTCCCCGGGCTCGAACGTGTTGATCGGCCGGATGTACCTCTTCGCCAGCTCGCACCACTCGAAGTGGGCTTCGCTGAAGCTGGTCGCGTCTCCGGTCTCCGGGCTACGCAGGTGGTGCGGCAGGTAGATCAGGGCGAACAGCAGCGGGTCCAGCTCGGTCAGGACTCGTCGCCCCTCAGGCAGCGTCAGCAGCCTCTCGTCGATCCCGGAAAGCAGCTCGGTGAGGTCGAACATCGGCCTCACCCACCTGTAACAGCCTCGCCAGTGCTCGCGATCTATCGGGAACCAACTCAGCGAGGAGTGATCAATGGCCGTCGAGGTGCGCACCAGCCGCAACTACGAGGACACCTATCCGAACGGCGAGTACTTCGAAGCCGCGCGCGCCGAGGGAATCCTGTACGTGTACGGCGGCAAGGACTCCCGTGGAGACGACAAGGTCATCGCCATCTACTCGTCGGGGAACTGGCAGTCCGCGAAGATCACCGAGAGCAGTGCGGGCTGACGCCCTCCGCGTCCTGCCCGTGAACGGGCCTGGGCCGAGGGCTCTCGCTACCTCCGGGAGCGAGCCGCCGTCACCACGTCGCCGAGAACAACCGCACGTTGGGGTTCTCGGACGTTAGATCGTGGTGGTCCTGCGGGTGCCACAGCTGGATCAGCGCGGTACCCGGGTAGGCCTGCGGCTTGGTGCGCGGAGTGTCCCGCTGCAGGCGGTACCAGAAGTCCACGTCCTCATACGCCCAGCCCTGATACCGCTCGTCGAAGCCACCGACTCGTTCGAAAGCCTGGCGGGTGAAGGCGATGGGTCCGACGCACGGAGACTGGAAGACCTCGGGTTCAGCGTGGTCGAACTCGTGGCCGGCCACCACCCACCCCTTGGTCCCCGCCTCGCTCACCGACGCACCCCGGTCGAACAGTAAGGTCCACGGCTCGGTATCCAGCTCGGCGGCAGCCCACTCGACGGTCGGCAACGACGGGAACATGTCCGCCCCGAAGCACACGAACCTGTCGAACTCCGGCGGGGCGTGCTTCACGGCGCTGTTGATGGCCCGCGAGACCGAGAACTTGCCTCGCACCCTGAACTGCGGGTCAGCAGACACGATCAGGTTGCACCCGGTGCGCTCCCACTCGGCGCGGAGCTTCTGCCAGACGCCTTCGCGGATCTCTCCGGCTTCACCCTGGGGGCGTCCGAAGGGGACGATCACCGCGGTGGTCGTCAGCACGGCCCACCAGTGCCAGCGTCGAGGATGGAAGTGACGTAAGCCGACGCGATCCGGAACGGTTCTACCTTCGGCTGATCTCCAACCACGCGCCACGCACTGGGCTTCACACCGTGCGGCTGCTTGCCGCCGTTCTCGATCGCCTTGACGATTTGTTCCCAGCGCGCCGGGGCTTCCGAGATCTCGGCCTGTTCCCGCGCTGCCTGAGCCAAAACGGACCGTTCCGCCGGGGTGAGGTCGCTGAAGTAAGTGATCACGATGAGTACGCCTCTTCCCAGCGGTGAATGTTCGCTTCGATCGTTCGGGTGGCGGCCCACTCGCGGGCCTGCTTGCCGAGCTGCGTGCGGGCCTCGGGGTCGTCGACCAGGTCCCGGAGTGCGCCTTGCCAGTCCGGGCGTTTGCTGGTGCCGTTGAGCACGAGCACGCTAGGTGCGCCGGCCATGTGAGCCTCGGCGTACGGGCCGACTCCGGACATCACCGAGGGGATGCCGAGCGCGGCCATCTCGACCAAGGCCAAGTCCGACTTGCACGCGTTGAAGACGGAGTCGCGGAGCGGGATCACGGCCAGGTCGAAGTCCACCGCGCGGAGGAAGTCCGCCACGCTGACGTGCCATCCGGTCCACCGAGTACGGCTGTGGTTGCTGGTGACCCGGGGCGTGTAGTCCGCCCCCATGCAGTGCAGCTCCATCCGCTCGCGGTTACGCGGGTGCTGCAGGAACGACCGGAGCGGTCGGGCCAGCTCACCGAAGTCGCGGTCGTGGCTCTTGCCGCCCCGCCAGCCGATCGTGATCAAGCTCGGATCCGGGGTCGCGGGCTTCTCGTGGTCGAGCAGCCAGCCGGGCACCTGGTTCGGCAGGACGTGGATCTGCGCGGTCGGGTTGACCGTCCTCGCGTGCTCGGCCAAGCGGTCTGTGGTCACGGTGATCACGTCGGCCATGGCCATGTTCTCGTGGTACCGGCGGACGGTGTCCGCGTCGTAGAAGAGCACGGCCTGCTTGTTCGACGGGTCGACCTCGGACAAGAGGTCGTCGGTCTCGAACACCAACTTCGTGTGGCCCGCCTTCGCCAGCTTCTTCCAGGTGACCGACGAGCCCTCGTTGCAGATGCGCTGTCCCACGATCACGTCGCACTCACCAGCGTGGGCGTCGGCGGGAACCACTCGACCGTCGGCCATCACATCGTGCCCGCGCTTCGCGAGCTCGCTACCGGGGAGCAAGCACCGGTAGAAGCCGCACCCGGAGTAGTCCGCGACCCAGTAGAAGACCCGCATCGCGATCGACCCCCGATCGTGACCACCGAGACGAAACGAATACGTATCTGCTGACGACTAGTCAGCATGGCCGTTCGCTTTCAGTACTCCGGCGCTCTCTTCCAGATAGATGGTTGGGAGCCAGAACAGCTTCAGCAGCACATAACGGAGCGACTACAACCCGGCCCGTTCTGGCTCGATGCCCGCGATCCAACCAGCTTCCCGGATGAGCGCGGCGCCAGACGCTTGTTAATCACTTCCGGCGTTTCCTTGACTATCTGGCTCGGACCGATTTAAGGCTGCCTTTGGAAACTCCGCCCGGGTTGCCGCGTTGCGCTCTCGGGCCTGACGGATCATGTCGGCCAGCTCCGGCGGTGCCTCGGTGACCGTGGCGTCCACAGTGGCGTCGACCTTCTGCGGAGCGTCCAAGCCCATCAGGCGGGCCATGCGCTCCTCGATCTTCACTAGGCGGTCCACGGCCTTGAGGACGGGCTCGTCGTCCAAGATGGGCTCACCGCGGCCCGGGGCGATCTTCGCCACGGGTTCGCCGGTGTCCTCGTCGAAGTCCACGAAGGGCTCACCGTCGCGGACGATGTGCCCGTGGCTGATGGTCACGTGCGCTCGCTCAAGCACATCGAGCACGGCCTGACGGGCTTGGCCGAGGCGTTCGAGCTGGACCTGCCGCCACTCGTCAACCTTCGGGGCCACCAGTGCTTCGGCGGCTTCCCTGGTCCAGTTCTGGATCGTCGTGTGACTGACTCCCAGCTCGGCAGCGGCAGCTCGGTCGGACAGGCCGCGCAGCTTCAAGTCCCACGCCTTCGCCTGCAGCTCCGCCTTCTGCACCCGGTTGCCTCGGGATTCGTTCCGAGCGCCCACGGCAACCTCCCGGGTGGCAAGGGTCGATCTACTCGTGGTCGTCGCGCAGTTCGGTGGGCGGCACGATCGGGAGGATCTCGTAGTCGGCTTCGACGCAGTGGCGGTTGATGAACAGCTGGGCCAGCTCCTTGTTGGAGAACGGGCCGACATTGCTGGGCATCGACGGCACGCTGATGGTGAAGCGGATGAGCCACCAGACCATCAGAGGACTCCACCGGCCACGAGGGCGGCCAAGACGAAGCATGCGGCCGAGACCACGGTCACGGCGATGCGGGCCGTCACGTTGGAGATCAGGCCGGCCACCACGAATACGGCAAGGCCGATGGCCAACAGCACATCAAACAGGTCCATCCGACACCCCCACGGACAATACGTAACGGTTGTCATGGCGCAAGGGATACTCGCACCATGAACAAGAAGTGGCGGTGGACGATCGGCATCAGCAGCGTCGTCATAGTGTTGGTCGTCTTGACCATCATCAAGATTGGCACGACACAAGGCGCGAAGCCAGACTGGTACAGCGCGTGGGCGTCGGCAGCCAGCTCACTGATCGCCCTGATCGCCCTGGTTGCCGCTGCGGTGGCAGCGAACGCGACCATCCAGACCAACAAGACTCAGACACGTCAGCTCGCGAAGCTCGAAGAGACGCAGCAAAGCGACCGCGCATCGAAATTCGCAGTATGGCGGGCCTTGCATCCCACCAGAGATAGCCAGATCTACCGAACGTTTTTCCACAACGCCGGACCGCTTCCCATGTACGACGTGATCATCCACTATTTCGTGAACGGTCACGAGTACACCTCTAAAGAGGAAACTCTGCCACCTACCAGCACACCCGAACTAGTCAAGAAATCCGACAACAACCTCGAATGGTTCATCAAGAAGCTTGCCATCGAGGAGTATGGGCTCTACCAACCGAAAACGAAAGAGGAGGTCGCCGCAATAGCAGACCTTAAGAAGCGAGCGGAAGCCGAGAATGTCCGAATCGAGCTAGTTCGGGCGATAAATGAGGGAAAGAACCGCTACGTGAAAGATATTCGGATCGAGACAGGCGTCAGCTTCTCAGACGGGGAGAACACTTGGTACCGAGCCCCCAACGGGCGCCTCGAACGCACCTCATGACAGGGACCGCACGCCAGCTCTCACCCGAGACTTCGGCACCAGTGAAAGCTTGACCACAACGCCATCGAACGAGGTCAGGGGCCGGACACCAGCAAGACACCGAAGAGGTTCATCACGGGTTCCTCTCGGATCGATCACGAGGGCAACGTGGGCGGCTTCCCGGACGACTCGTCGACATGGCGCTTGCTGACGAACCGAAGATCACCGACTGGCTGAGCGTGTGGTTCTCGCTGGGGTCCGGCGTGATCGCCCTGCTTGCACTGATCGCTGCAGCCGTCGCCGTACGGGCAACGATCCAAACGAACAGGACTCAGTCAGCACAGCTGCAGACGCTGGAGCAGGATCGCCGCCAAGAGCAGGCCGCGAAATTTTCAGCGTGGCTCACAACAAGCGAAAACGGATCAAGACAATCGATGGTCTACAACGGATCCGGACTTCCAATACACAACGTCCTACTAATAGTAGGGATACAAGAAGACCCTGGCCAACCAGGGAAAGACTGGAAATTGATAATCGGACGCGCCGGTACTGTGCCGCCGACCCCTCAGCCGATAGAATATTCAGATACCACGATCCGGCTCCGATATGCAGCAGAGGCTATCGCCAACTATCAAAACAGGAAATATGCAGACCCGCTTAGCGACTCGTCATACGCGACAGCGGAACATGTCTCCAGTTCGGCGGAAATTGCAGTTCAATTCGAGGACAACAATGGTGTGCCGTGGATCAGATACTCGACCGGCCAGCTTGAATCGCGAAATGACGGCTTCCAAGCAGTCCTCGACGCACTCGAACGAATGAAAGAATCTTCCCCATTAACTAACATTCAGCGGGCGTCGAGGGCCCCAACGAGAGGATCACCCGCTCGACAAGAAACTCCGCCGCAGGAGGAGTGACCCCGTTACCCAACTGACGGACCTGCTCCCGCTTGGTGCCGGTGATGACGTACGACGATGTGAAGGCCATCGCCGCTTGGATCTCCTTCACTGCGAGCATCCGAAACCGGCAGTCCTCCACAGTCGGCGGGAGCGTCGGTTCCACGAGCATGTGGTGGTTGCCGTTGGCGCACACGGTGGCCAACGGGTCCCGGACGCTGCGGGCCTTCGACCCGCCGCCCCGGAGTTCAGCGACGAACGCCAGCGCTGCCCGGTCCACCGTGGTCATGGTGGGCATCGGGTGCGTGGCGGGACGGGCCACAACAGTCCGGTAGTACGGCACCACCAAGGCCGTCTCAGCCCGCGCGGTCTGCGTCCGCATCGGGTTCCAGGTCGGGAACGCTTGCTTGCCGTCCCGGCCTTCCACCGGCACCAGCAAGCCCTCGGACTCCCGGGTGGTGCGGGTGCGGAACGGGTCGGTCACCGGGGTGGTTCCGTCGTTCCAGCTGCCGCCTGCGGGCACGAGCTGCGGGAACACGTACTTCTCCAGGCCGATGGCGATGCGGGCCATCGTCTTCGGGGAGAGCGGCTTCTGCCGGTCCCCGATCCGCTGCGCGGGCAAGTCGAAGTCGATGACCGAGCTGGCCGGCTCGGCGTAGGGCTCAACAACGGTCTTGCACTTCGCGAAGCGAGGACACCGGTAGGCGTACTGCTGGCGGTACCTGCCGACGGTCCGACCTGGCTTCCAGGACTGGACCGCGTGGACCTCCTGCTCACACGTCGGACACCAGGCAACCGGGCGGATGTCGAGGTCGGGACGCCGGTTGCCTTTCCTGCTGAAGACCACGTACATACGGTCTCGGCTCTGCGGCGCCCTCGGGGCGTTGACCGCTGGGGCGAACATCGAGTTCAGCGAGACGATCTGGTGGTCGTACCCGAGCGAGTCCATCGCGCCGAGCCATGCGTGGAACGGTGGCCACTTGGCCGCGTCCACCACGTTCTCGACGATGACCGCCTGGTACCGGTGGACCTCGGCGAACCGCGGTACGTCCCACATCGTCGACCGAGACCGCTGCGCCACGTCGGCGGACAGCGTCTCGCCGTTCTCGTCGGGGCCGTAGCTCTTCTTCCGACCCTGGGCGATTGAGTGGTTCGTACACTCGGGACTCGCCCAGAGGATGTCTGTGCTCCGATATCGTCGGGGCTCAACCTGGCTGATGTCCGCGCAGTCGTGCTCGGCGCCCGGGAAGTTCAGCGAGTGCGTCTCGATCGCACGTGGACTGTGGTTCGCGGCCATCACCAGTTCGACGCCGGGAACCGACGTCGCACCAAGCCCTGAACCACCTGCGCCACAAAACAAATCCGTAAGGGTGTAAACCATTTGCGCCTTGCCCCTGACAGCAAGAAGCCCCCGCCGGGTGGCTCCGACGAGGGCCAGCGAAGAATGCATTTAGGAAAATGCGCAGAATGCGTCTTATCGAGAGCGTAGCTCTCCTGCTCCTATCCAGAGAGTTTAAGCGCTCACCACGGTCAATGTCACCTTGCCCCGCCTTCGTGTCTGCTTCGTGATCACCAGGGCTACCAGGTCGTCCACGAGGAACAGGGAGTGCCCGCGCTCATTCCTGCCAGCTGGGATCAGCTGCCCTTTACGCACCCAGGTCTTCACGCTCTCCACGGAGATCGGGCGGCCGAGGAGGTCCGGCAGCGCGCGGGCCAGCTCGGTGACAGTGCCCTTCTGGGAGCCGACCGCGTTCAGCAGGATCCGGCGACGCTCCTCTACATCGTGCAGCGAGCCGCACTCCCGACACTGAACGAAGGCCTTATCCGGCGGTGCGTACAAGTCCGCTTCGCAGGGTTCTCGGTCATCGTTCAACGTCGAGCAGATCCCGAGGAACCGGTTCATCGGCTGCGTGTCGATGACCTTGCGGACTTCCTTGGCCAACCAGATCACCTCGTCGGCCAGCTGCCCACCGTCCGGCATCACCGAGATGCGTCCGACGAAGAGCGAGAGCCAGCCGGCCAGCTCGCGCGGGGTTGCCGCACTGCCGGGGTGCCGAAGCTCGGGCTGATCAGCGTGCACCTCCCGGGCCCATGCCCGCAGGCTGTTGGCCGCGGTGTCTGCCAGCGAACTGGCCGTTGCATGGAACATCAGCGCCGAGGTGGCCGAGCGGGAGACCGTCCCGGTGTTCGCCGTGGACCTGCTGAGCCGCCAGCGGGTGACGTTCAACTCGGTCAGCAGATCGTCCGCGAGATCCCGAAGAGCGACACGAAGCTCATCCTGATGGGTTCGACAGACGAAGTCTTCGGCAGGACGGATGCAACCGTCCACAGTGCAGTCGTTCATTCCTGGTGCTCCTCGGTCAGTCGAGTCTCGTCGCCGTACTCGCGTAGGACATCGCAGAGCGAGGGTTCCTTGCAGAGCTTGATCCGCACGATGTCGATGCGGGCGGCGATCCGGGCCAAGTACTCGAACGTCAGCCCGTTGGCCACCAGATCGTTCGTCTCGTCGTCGTCGAGTCCGAAGACGATGCGAGACCCGGCGAGATCGGCAGCGAAGGTCCGGTCCTCGTTCAGGCACGCGAAGTGCTTCTCCCACAACTCGGCGTCGGTGGCGGTTCGATAGCGGAATTCAGTCACGAGCCGTCTCCTTCAGCTCTCGGATCTCCTCGCGGAGTCGGTCAATCTCTTGCCGGGCGACAAGCGTTATGAGCACGGCCAGCCCGACGACGAGCCACAGCAGCACGGTGGCGAAGACGGCGCTCACCGCTGGCTCCGTGTCCGTGCAGCGGACCTGCGGGCGTTGTCTTCGATGTGGAGCAGGAACAGTTCCTTCGGGGCAGGCTCCCGGCGGCGGAGGCAGGCCGCCACCAGCTCGGCCCGCAGCGCGGGTGACATCAAGGCGAACGGGTTTTCGTGGTCAAGCTGACAAGGGTTCATCGGTTCTCCCAAGGAGTTCATTGGTCCTCACCACTTAAGGGGTTCTGGGGCTGGCCGGACAGGACGGGGCGGTCCGACCGCGCCATTTCCTTTACAGGCGAACGGTTTATAAGCGGAGCGGGGACTGCCGGTTACCGAAGTTACGGGGTTGGAAGTTGTTCCAGATTTTTTTGGATGGCTGATCTACTGGTTATCACTCGCGTACGTGAAGAGTGATCAATAGGGATGTCCCAACCTGGGCTTTTAGGTGGTTCTCCCATTCCGGTTCCTTAGGTGACTCACAACCGCCCGACCGAGCCAGGGGAATTTCGGATCAACCTCCAGCCCCGTAACTTTTGTAACCGGTCCGGGTTTCCCCTGCTCAGCCCCAGGTCAGGGGGTGCTTGGCGGGCCTGGCTGCCCCTGACCCGGGAAGTAAGGTTCACCTAACTTCTCGGCGATCCTCGTCAGGGGAGTGCACGACACTCAAGTGCGGCTCGTTCTCGCGCCGCCAACGGAGCCCAACCCAAGCTCGCACCGTCTTGTTGCTCGCGGGCACGGTCACCCCTCCGAGCGTCGTCACGGTCCAGCTCGTGCCATGCTTGATTGCCTTGCGCTGCACCCCCGCAGCCCGCAGCGCGGGACTGGCCTCCAGCCGACGGGCGAACAGGTCCGCCGACCAAGCGGACTTCCCCGCGTCGCCGAGGAAGGTACGGAAGCCTTCGAACAACTCCGTGATCCGCACCGCGCAACCTTCCTCGATGACAAGGTTTTCTTCGATGAATCGACCCACGTGATCCTCGTCGTTCCGCCACTTCGTCGTCAGCGCGATGACCGACTCCGGCGTCTCGGGTAGCCCTTCTTGCGCGAACCAGTTGACGGCACCTTCGACAACCCACGCCAGAACGGCTTCACGTGCCCCGGGTTCGCTCGCGAGACGCCGCTTCAGGGTCGGGTCCCCCCGAAGGTCCGTCGGCCCTCCCAGAGCCACGCCACGCGGCCGGAACGTGTGCGGCCACGGAAGTGCTGCGAGCCGTCGCCATGCGCCGTGACCCGGTTCGGCGATCTGCGGCAGGAAGTTCGTGTTGATCAGCAACGTGTGCGTCAGCGTGAAGGTCAACGGATCCTGTCGCATTGCCCGAGCCTTCAGGCTCGGGCTGTCAACGAGCTGCTTGAAAATGTTCGGGTGCAGGTGCCTGCCCTCAGGAAGCTCTTCCAGGACGGCGAGCCGAGCCCCACGCCATTCCATCATCTCGGTTGCGTGGTCACCCTTGTTGGCCTGCAAGGCTTTGTGGTGCACTGTTGTGTGGTAGTCACCGAGCGCGGAGGCAAGCGCGCCCATCACCAGCGACTTGCCGTTGGAGCCGTCGCCGACCGAAACCAGCAGCTGCTCGCCGACGTATCCGGTCACCGCCTGGCCAACAAAGGTTTGCAGCCAGGCAATTGCATCAGGTGCCACAGCTCGAAGAGCCTGCGTCCACAGGGGATCGGTGTACTTCGGGCGGTACGCCGTCGGAGCAAGCTTGGTGATCTTCCGTGCCGGGTCGTGAGGCAGCAACTCCCCCGTGCACAGGTCGACGACGCCATTCAAGCAGCACAGCCACTCGCGGTCCTGGTCGAATTCGGCTCCGTCCGCGAAGACGCCTTCGATTTCCGCCACGAACCGCAGGATCGCCGTCAGCCGGCCGAGCTTCAACAGCTTGCTGCCGAGGTGCTCGACGGCGACCCACACGTCACGAACCCGGTCGAGTTCCCGCAGCCGAGCACCCTCCTCGGAGAGCCCATAGAACCGCTGCTTCAACCGCTCGATCTGCTCGACGCTGGCGTCCGCTCCGCCCTCCGCTTCCAGGAAGCGCGACCACAGGTCGTCGAGGCGCTGGTACTCGTCGGTCTCCAGCAGGTCAGCAACTCGGACACCCGCGACGCACTTCATCTCGATCGCGAACTGCCGCAGGTGCTCCTGCGGCGTCACCGCGGTGATCTGCGCCCATCGCCTGCTGTCCCACATCAGCCACCCGAGTCCACGCGCGTGCACGTACCGACCGACGAAGGCGCGTTCAGCGACCCACTCAGCAACGAGCCCTTCTTCCTCAACGGGAGGTGGAGCATCCCAATTCGACAGTTCGTCGAACGCTGGCCACTCGTGAATCATCGGTCCCCTCGATCGCTGTAGCGCTGCACCACAAGTGCGGCGGCTTGGTCCCGGGTCAGGCGGAAGGGCCGCGAACGGCCCCGCTGCTTGGCTTCTCGTTGTGCCCGCCACTCATGAGCAGACACGCCAAGACGTTCTTCGGCTTCTCGTCGTCGCTCGTCACCATCGTCCGCGAGTGCAGCAGCGACGGCATGTCGCTGCAGACCCACCCACTCACGGGCAGTGTTACCACCACCCCGGTGGAACAGCGGCTCCAGTGCGCTCAGAGCGGAGGCAGCCGAGTACCAGCCCCACGAAGCTTCGCGAAGTGCTTGCGGGAGAACACGAACGAGAACTTCGTGTCGAGGTTCGCCTTCGCCAAGCGCGTCTTCAGCTCGCCGAACGAGGGCACCGAGCATCCCCGGTCGGTCAGCGACGGTGTGGAGGTCGAGGAACCGCCGCACCTCGTCCACGCCCGCCGAACCAGCGGAGAGCTGGGAAACCGGGTTGTACTCCGGCAGCCGTTCGGCCAGCTCGGCAGGAAGCTCGGGCACGTCTCCGCTCCGCATCCACAGGTACATGCCGCCGGGTCGGGTGTGTGGTGTCGGCTGGGCGACGATGAAGCCGGACATCGACTTGACCTCGCCCCACCCTGCGCCGAGAAACCTTGTGGGACAACCAATCTTTCGACCTTCGGGAAGGCGGTACACGTGGTGGCCCCGTAGCGGAATATTGCTACGCGTTGCCTGGTACGGGTGGTCATCGCGGGTCAGGTGACGGCGGAGCTTCAGCGGCAGCACGTCCGCGTCGTCCACATCGAACACCAGTAGCCCGGATTGCCCCAGCACCAAGCCGACGCCCGCCAAGGGGCGGAGCCCGAACCAATGCATGACCCTGCCCGGATCGGCCGAAGCTTGGTCCTGCCAACCAGCGCCCAAGATCGAGCCCGGATGTTTCGTCGCCGGATCGATTGGAAGGACACGGATCCCGTGCCGTGCGTACTCCACCGCCGCTTCGGGGACGGTCAGGCCCGACACGTCCGGAATTCGTGTGCACGGTGGCGACTCCGGGCGGGGCCTACCGTTGAAGTTGATCAGTGTCACGGTGTTCACCCTCTCCAGGGGACGAAGGTTTCTCTTGTGCAGGCGGCAAGAGGTTTCGAAGGATCGCGCGAACCTCGGACGTGACCGGTGGCGTCGAGGAGACCAGCTCCGCCAGCGTGACCGTCCGAGTGGTGGGAACGGCAGCCACGGATCACCCGGCAGACGGCGGAAGAACCCGGTACGTCACGACGGCTTGCCCTGACGGCACTCGACGGAAGTTCGTCACCGCGAGCCCCTCGGCGGCAAGCTGGGCCAGCGCGAGCCGGATCGTCCGGTGGTCGAGCCCGAGAACCCCTTGAAGATCAGTCGGGGCGACGAACTGGTCAGGGAATTCGGCCCGGCAGATCACCAGGGTGCGGAGGGCAGCGGTGCCGAGACCCCGGCCACGGAAGGCGCGCACGGGTACAGAAACGGCTGTCAACATGACAACTCTTTCACTTCGAGGAGTGACAAGAGCCGGAACATGCGTTGCTGGCTGACGCTCTGTCGGGGATGTCAGCGACAGTACGCAGATTTGGGAATAGTCGTCAACTCGGACGCGAATCGCGTGACCGACTCGTGATTGGCATTCTGTGAATGCATTCTTGAAACTCTTACCCTGCTGACAAGAGAAAACCCCCGCCGCGAGACGGGGGTTTCGACAGGCCCAGCGCGACTACGGGACCGCATGCAGGCGCAGGTAGACCGGTTCCCCGTCCACATGCCGGAAGAAGCGCACGCGCTCTTCGAGGGGCGGGCCACCGTGCCGCGCGTTGCCCCTGCCGACCGGGGACACGTGGATCTCCCCGATCAACGAGGGACTGAAGAGCAGCTTCGCAGCGACGCGCTTCGACGAGACAGACGCGTCCTTCCACCGGGCGCGGACGTCCTCCCGTCGCCCGCCGAGGATGTCGACTAGGGTTGTCGGCGCAGACAGCTCTCGCTCGCGGCCTTCAAGCTCGGCCACCTTCTTCTCGGTCCCGGCCGCAGCACGCGCCTCGATGGCGGATAGCTCGCCGCGATCGGCTCGATCTTCGTACTCGGCAAGGTCACGTCGGGCGTGGGCGAGCTGACCCCGAACCTGCTGTAGCTCGGCTGTCACCGTCTCCCCCGGCTGAGCCAGCGCGTCGTAGTTCTCGGGGACTTCAAGCCAGCCGAGCAACACCCGCTCGGCGAGCGTATCCAGCGGCTCGCGCTCGATGCGCAAGTGGCCGTGGGAGTGGCAGGCGTAGTGCGGCACACCAGCCAGGCGAGGCGCGTTCGACGGGCCGAGTTCCCCGGGGCAGGTGTGCTTGCCCAGGCACTCCGGACACCCGTCGCACCGAAACGCCTTGCGGTGCCGGTGGTCATGCTCACCAACGCAGGATGCGCAGCGTGCGGCCGTGCTCATGCTCAGCAGGTACCGGGCGCGACCGTCGAGAGCCGTCCGGCGCGTGGGGTCCTCCAGGATGCCCTTCACCGTGAACCACGTGTCCGTCGACACGATCCCCTCCCACTGCGCGTCGACGTACTCCACGGAGCCGTCAGGCCGCTTTACGGCTCGAAGCCCGGCGTACGTCGGACTCAGCAGCATCGACCTGATGTGTGCCGTCTTGAAGAAGCCCGTGGAGTGCCGGACGCCTTCCTGCTGCCAGGCGGTCTCGATCGACCGCAGCGATTCCCGGCGGGCAATCCTCTCGAAGGCGTCGCGCATCCGGAGTGCCCATTCAGGGTCGTGGATCTGCTCGGTGAACTCGCGGCTTTCGGGGTCGTACAGCCGGATGAACCCGCGAGGTGCCTCGCCCCACGGTCGCCCCTCCAGGGCGCTGGCGAGGATGTCCCGGCGAACGCGCTCGGACGTCTCCGCGCTCGACAGCTCGTCCTTCACGGCAGCGGTTAAGAAGTCAGCGCGATCATGCGCGTTCCGGAGATCGAGCACCCGCCGAAGGGTGTGGACCCACACTCGGACTCCGGCAGCGGCCAGAGCGTTAGCCAGGGGCACCGCCTGCTCCATCTGCCGGGTGCCCCGGCTGGTCTCCCAGAGGCCGAGCAGGTCCGCGCCGAACGTTCCGTTGGCGAGGTCCTTCATCAAGCGTTCGAAGTCGTCCCGCTCCTTCTGCGCGTACTTGGATGCCGACCGGTCGTTGTCCAGGTACGGATCGGGGTGCACGGCCCATCCGTTCTCGCTGGCGTCGGTGCCGAGCACCGTCAGCTGTTGGGCCGGCGAGCGCCCCTTCTTCCGCCGGTCCTGCGAGACCCGAGCGTACGGACGAAGAATCGGCTGGTCAGAGGGCATGTCAATTATGGTACATTCTCAAACTGTCAGCGTGCCGATCGAGCCGGACCAGGCGAAGGTGTCCGACGCCGTCGCGCCGAAGAACACCGCGCACACCACGATGATCAGCACCGCCACGGCGGTCACCACGCTGACCGCGGCCACCGGCGTCCCCTTCGCCGACGTCCGGCCGATGCCGCGGCCGCCCACCGCGTCGCGGCCCAGGGCGAACAGCAGCCGCGAGCCGCCGACCACGCAGGCCAGGCAGCAGCCGAACGCGCTGATCGCGGCGCCGGCGCTGATCACGTCGCCCACCCAGGAGCCGACGAAGCGGCCGCCGAGGTCGCCGAGCAGGGACGGCGAGTCGTGGAAGGCCGTCGCGTCCGAGCCGAACGCCATCATCTCGACCGCGGTGACCACGACGAAGTAGGCGCCGCCGAAGATCGCCGTGCCGAGGATCGCGCGCGGGATGTTGCGCTTGGGGTCGTGCGTCTCCTCGCCGAGCGTCGCGGCGGCTTCGAACCCGGCGAAGGACAGGAAGCCGAACACCGCGCCGAGGAACACCCCCGACAGGCCGGTTTCCGGGACGAACACGTCCAGGGTGAACCGGCCGCCCCCAGGTGCGTCGCCGGCGAGCAGCCGGACCAGGATCACCACGGTGACCAGCAGGATCAGGGCGATCGTGGCGCCTTCGACGACGAGCAGGGTGCTGGTGCCGCGCCGGGCGGGCGCCACCGCGAGGAGCCAGCTGCCGACCAGGGCCACGCCGGTCAGCACGAACGGGCCCCAGGACGGCGGGTCCGGCCAGATGCCGACTTGGGTGAGGAACGCCGTCCCGAGCGTGCCCGCCGCGGAGCTGGTGACGACGGCGTAGAAGGTGTACGTGCCGAGGAGGCCGATGCCGGAGACGACGCCGGCACGCGGGCCGAGCGTGGCGCCGACGAACGCGTAGACCGAACCCGCGTGCTGGTAGTACTGGCAGAGCTTGACGAAGCCGTACGCGACCAGCAGCACGCCGACCGCCGAGAGCAGGAAGGCGAGCGGGACCGCGCGGCCGGCGGCGGCCGCGGTCTGCTGGGGGTTGATGTTGGCGGCCATGCTGGGGGCCATCAGCGCCACGGACAGGCCGACGGCCTGCCAGACGGACAGTGATCGGCGCAGGCCTGGACGGGTTTCGACGGTGTCTGACACGATCTCCACCTCTTCCTGTGTGGAAGTATCCAGTGAACATCGACGGGAGTGGAATGAGCCAGCTCGATCGGGCGGAACTCGCACAGCAGGGCGCCATCCGGGCCGACGGCCTGCGCGCGGCCGGGGTGGAGCTGGTCGCGCTGACCTTCGTGGACAACAGCGGCATCACGCGCACGAAGGCGGTCCCGGTCGACCGGCTGTGGTCGGCGGCCGCGTGGGGCGTCGGCGCGTCCAACTCCTTCGACTTCTTCCTGGCCACCGACGAAATCGTCGGCGGCCTCTACTCGCACGGCCCGGTCGGCGATCTGCGGCTGCACCCGGACCTCGACGGGCTCGTGCCGCTGGCCGCGCAGCCGGGCTGGGCGTGGGCCCCGGCGAACCGCTACGACCAGGAGGGCACCCCGCACCCGCAGGACGCGCGGGCGCTGGCGGCCGCGGCGACGGCGCGGCTCGCTTCGCTGGGGTACAACGTCCGCACGGCCTTCGAGATCGAATGGGTGATCACGGCCGCGGGCGCGCCGGACGACCCGCGCTCGGCGACGGCCGGCCCGGCCTACGGCTACGCGCGGCTTTCCGCGCAGGCGCCCTACCTGCGCGCGCTGGTGTCCACCTTGGCCGCGCAAGGTGTTGCGGTGGAACAGATCCACCCCGAGTACGCGGCCGGGCAGTTCGAGCTGTCGGTGGCGGCGGACGACCCGGTGCGCGCGGCCGACATCGCGGTGCTGACGCGCGAGACGATCCGGACGGTCAGCGAGCAGCACGGGCTGCGCGCGTCGTTCACGCCGAAGTTCGCGCCGGGCGGCGTCGGCAACGGCGGCCACGTGCACCTGAGCCTGTGGGACGGCGACCGCAACCTGTGCGCCGGCGGCGACGGGCGGTTCGAGCTGACCGCGACGGCGGAGGCGTTCGCTGCCGGCATCTACGCACGGCTGCCCGCGCTGCTGGCGATCGGCGCGCCGTCGGTGATCAGCTACCTGCGGCTGGAGCCGCATCACTGGGCGGGCGTGTTCCTGGCCTGGGGCCTGGAGAACCGCGAAGCACCGCTGCGGCTGGTGCGGGGTGCGGCCGGCCAGCGCGACCGGGCGGCGAACTTCGAGGTCAAGTGCTTCGACCTGACCGCGAACCCGTACCTGGTGGTGGCCGCGCTGCTGTTCGCCGGGCTGGCGGGCCTGGAGTCCGGGGCGACGCTGCCGGACCCGGTCGACGTCGACCCCGGCACGCTGCCCTCGGCCGAGCGGCTGCCGCGGACGCTCGCCGAAGCCGTCGCGGCGTTCAAGGCGGACGACGAGCTCACGAAGGCGTTCGGCCCCGAGCTGGCCACGACGCTGATGGACGTGCGCCACGGGGAGATCGACCGGCTCGGCCGCCTGTCGCCGGACGAGCTGTGCGCCGTGATGCGGTACCTACACTAGGGCTTTCGCGACCTCGGTCCGGAGCTGCGGAAGTTTGGCGTAGAGGCGGTCGCCGGGGCATTCGGTGTTGTAGTAGTCGCGGTGGCCCTTGATCTCCTCGACCGGGATGCCGTACTGGCGGCAGATGTAGGCGCAGAACACGACGAGCGAGTCCCATTGGGACTGCGGCGGTTCGACGCTGGTGTAGAGCCCTTCGTTCTCGATGCCGATGGCGTTGGTGTTCTGCCCGGGACAGTGCGCGCCCTGGATCATGGTGGTCCGGCCGCGCAGCGCGTCGAGGCTGCCGTGCCGCCCTTCCATCCGGTACCCGCCGCGGCTGACGGTGAAGTGCTGGCCGGTGTCGGACCAGCCGTTGTTGTCCATGTGGTCGTGCTGGTCGTCGCGCGCGACCTGGAAAGCGTGCTCGAGCGAGTAGTCGGTGCTGTTGGCGCTGGCGATGTGGTGGATGAGGATGCGGTTCGCCGGGTGGTCGAGGGTGACCAGCTCGTCCGACGGCGGCCGGGCACCCCACTCGGCGCAGCTGTAGATCCGCGGTGCTGCCGCGGCGTCCGCCGCGCGGGGCAGGAACAGGCCGGCGGCCCCGGCGACGGCGAGACCGGTGGCGCCGCGGAGGAAGGTGCGCCGCGGGAGGTGTCCGATGTCCATGCGCCGGACTCTGCCGCGGGCGCGTACAGCTTTTGTACAAAGCGCGGTCAGGCCAGGGTGATCTCGGCTGCGAAGGGCCGGGTGAAGGAGAGCTTCCCAGCTTCACTCTTGGCGACGGGTTCGTAGTCCTCGCCTTGGAGTTCGAACAGGGTCGCGGTATCCGGCTCGACCAGGAGGTAGAACGGGATCAGGGCTTCGGCGTAGATGGCCCGCTTGAGGATCCGGTCCTGCACCCTGGAGGACGGCGACACGATCTCGACGACGAGAACGACCTGCTTCTCGGTCAAGCTCACGCCCGTCAGACCACGCTCATCGGCCACCACGAGATCCGGTATCAGCAGACGGTTGCCTCGGTTCCCGAGAACCAGGTTGGCGCCGGGGAAGGCTTCGAACCGGTCCCCCGCGCCCGCCGCGAGCTGGCCCGCCAAGGAGCCCACGAGGCGCTGGTGCTCGAGTCCGTCCAGCGCGCGCACGAGAAGAGTGCCGTCGACGAGTTCGATCCGGCACGACGAAGATTGCTCCTCAGGCAGCCTGAGTTTCCGGCTCAACCCGTGGACGCCAGCTCGGACGCGCCGCTGTACAGCTTGATCTTGAACTGGATGTGCTCCTGGTGCTCGCGGAGCCGGTCGATCTGGGCCTCGACGCGGGCCTCGTGCTCGCGCAGGACCTCGAGGCGCTCGGCCTGGGTCGCGTCACCGGAGCGCAGCAGCTCCACGAACCGCAGCATCTCCGCGACCGGCATGCCCGTGTACCTCAGGCAGCGCAGGAGCTGCAGGAACTCCACGTCGTGGTCGGTGAACGTGCGGCGGCCGCCCGCGGTGCGGCCGACGTGGTGCAGCAGGCCGATGCGCTCGTAGTACCTGAGGGTGTCGATGGTGAAGCCGGTCTTTTCGGTCACCTGGGCCGGGGTGTAGGACGTCACCGGCCCAGGGTGGCACCTGGAGTGGACTCCAGGTCAAGAGAACGGGTCAAGCGGTGGCAACCGCCCGGCGCACTCCGTCGGCCAGCTCCGCGGACAGCCGGTGCACCCCGGACGGGCCCTCGGCCGCCGCGGTGACCAGGGCCGAGCCCACGATCACCGCGTCCGCGAACGACGCCACCTGGGCCGCCTGGTCGCCCGAACGCACGCCGAGGCCGACGCCGATCGGGAGGCTCGTGTGGGCCCGCGTGCGGCGGACCAGCGTCTCCGCGCCCGCGCCGACCTGGTCACGCGCGCCCGTCACGCCCATCACCGCGGTCGCGTAGATGAACCCCGAAGCCGCGTCCACCGTCCGGGCGAGCCGCTCCTCCGACGACGACGGCGCCACGAGGAAGGTCCGGTCGAGGCCGTGGGCCTTCGACGCGGTCATCCACTCGCCCGCTTCGTCCGGGATCAGGTCCGGGGTGATCAGGCCGAGCCCGCCCGCCGCGGCGAGGTCCCGCGAGAAGCGGTCGACGCCGTAGCGGTGCACGGGGTTCCAGTACGTCATGACCACCGCACGGCCGCCGCGCGCCGAGATCGACTCGACGACCTCGAACACGTGCTTGAGGCGGAAACCGTTGTCCAGCGCGGTCACCGACGCGGCCTGGATGGTCGGGCCGTCCATCACCGGGTCCGAGTACGGGACGCCGACCTCGATGAGGTCCGCGCCGCCGTCGACGCACGCCGCGATGAGGTCCTTCGACGCGGCCACCGTCGGGAAGCCCGCCGGGAGGTAGCCGATCAGGGCGCCGCGGCCCTCCGCGCGCGTCGTGGCGAAGAGGTCGTCGATCCCGCTCACTTGTCCACCAGCCCGAACCACTTCGCCGCCGTGTCCATGTCCTTGTCGCCGCGGCCGGACAGGTTGACCACGATCAGGCCGTCGGAGCCCAGCTCGCGGCCCAGGTCCAGCGCGCCGGCCAGCGCGTGCGCCGACTCGATCGCCGGGATGATGCCCTCGGTGCGCGAGAGCAGCATGAACGCGTCCATCGCCTGGGCGTCGGTGATCGGGCGGTACTCGGCGCGGCCGGAGTCCTTCAGCCACGCGTGCTCCGGGCCGACACCCGGGTAGTCCAGCCCGGCCGAGATCGAGTGCGACTCGACCGTCTGGCCGTCCTCGTCCTGCAGCAGGTACGTCATCGCGCCGTGCAGGTTGCCCGGGGTGCCCTTGGTGAGCGTCGCGCCGTGCCGGTTGCCGTCGATGCCCTCGCCGCCCGGCTCCAGGCCGACCAGCCGCACGGACGGGTCGTCGTAGAAGCCCGAGAAGATGCCGATCGCGTTCGATCCGCCGCCGACGCAGGCCGCGACGGCGTCGGGCAGGCGGCCGGCCTGCTCGAGGATCTGCTCGCGGGCCTCGGTGCCGATGACGTGGTGGAAGTTGCGGACCATCGCCGGGAACGGGGCCGGGCCGGCCGCCGTGCCGAACAGGTAGTGCGTGGTCTCCGAGTTGGTCACCCAGTCGCGCAGTGCCTCGTTGATCGCGTCCTTCAGCGTCCGCGAGCCGGTTTTGACCGGGATGACCTCGGCGCCGAGCAGTTTCATGCGGGCGACGTTCAGCGCCTGGCGCTCGGTGTCGACCTCGCCCATGTAGACGACGCAGTCGAGGTCGAGCAGCGCGCACGCGGTGGCCGTGGCCACGCCGTGCTGGCCGGCGCCGGTCTCGGCGATGACCCGCTTCTTGCCCATGCGCTGGGTGAGCAGCGCCTGGCCCAGCACGTTGTTGATCTTGTGCGAGCCGGTGTGGTTCAGGTCCTCGCGCTTGAGGAACACGCGCGCCCCGCCGGCGTGCTCGCCGAAGCGCTTGGCCTCGGTGAGCAGCGACGGGCGGCCCGCGTAGTCCTTCAGCAGGCGGTTGAACTCGTTCAGGAACTCGGGGTCGTGCCGGGCCTTCTCGTACTCGGTGGCGACCTCGTCGACGACGCCGATCAGCGCCTCCGGCATGAACCGGCCGCCGTACGGGCCGTAGTAGCCACGCTCGTCGGGGTCGTGTTCGGGGTTGGGCTTGTCGGTCACCGGGAGGGCCTCGGGCAGGCGGGGTGCGATCCGGCGGTGACCAGCTTGACCAGGGCGCCCTTCGGGTCGCCCGAGGCGACGAGCCCTTCGCCGACCAGCACCGCGTCGGCGCCGTGCCCGGCGTAGGACATCAGGTCGCCCGGCCCGCGAACCCCCGACTCGGCGACCTTGTAGACGTCCATCGGCAGGCCGGGGGCCAGCCGCGAGAAGACGTCGCGGTCCACTTCGAGGGTGTGCAGGTTGCGCGCGTTGACGCCGATGACCTTGGCGCCCGCTTCGAGGGCGCGGTCGGCCTCTTCGGCGTTGTGGATCTCCACCAGCGCGGTCATGCCCAGCGACTCGACGCGGTCGAGCAGCGCGGCGAGCGCGTTCTGCTCCAGCGCGGCGACGATCAGCAGCACCATGTCGGCGCCGTGCAGGCGGGCCTCGTGCACCTGGTAGGGGCTGACGACGAAGTCCTTGCGCAGCACCGGAATGTCCACGGCGGCGCGGACGGCGTCCAGGTCGGCCAGCGAACCGCCGAAGCGGCGCTGCTCGGTGAGCACGCTGATCACCCGCGCGCCGCCGTCCTGGTAGTCCTTGGCCAGTGCGGCGGGGTCGGGGATGTCGGCCAGATCGCCCTTGGACGGGCTGCGGCGCTTCACCTCGGCGATCACGCCGATGCCGGACTCGCGCAGGGCGGTCATGACGTCGCGGGGCGGCTGTGCGGCGGCCGCGCGGATCTTCAGTTCGTCGAACGGCAGCGCGGATTCCCGCACGGCGAGGTCTTCCCGCACGCCGGCGACGATGTCTTCGAGCACGGTCACCGGGCGCCCCCGCCCGGGCTCGTGGTCACGGATTCACTCGCAAGGTCGCTCACAAAAACCTTCCCCTTCCCGCCGAAACGATGCTAACCCCCGCATCCGAAGCGCCCGGTTCCGGGTGTGCGCGTTACTCCGAATGCCTGTCACGGGCATCCGTCGGGTCCTCGCCCTCCGACAGGGCTTCCCACAGCTCGGCGTCCGGATCGCGCACCTTCTTCCGGGTGGCCGGGGCCGCGTACTTCGCGCCCAGCCGGGCGCCGCGCCCGGCGCCCTTGACCGCTGCCAACCCGCCGAGCGCGACGAGAATTCCCCCGAGCACGGCCAGACCGCGCCCGAGCAGCATCTGCGCCACCGGGAGCCCGTCGGCGAAACCGCCGAAGCGGACGCCGGCCACGCCCGACCACACCGCGGCGACGCCGGCCAGCGCCAGGACGACGCCGAGCACGCGCCGGGCCCAGCCGCCGGTGGCGATCACCCCGGCCACGCCGGCGAGCGCGAGCAGGGCCAGCGGCACGAGCGCCGTCGCGCGCTGCTCGCCGGTTTCGCGGTAGAGCACGGTCCCGCGCACGCCGCCGTCGCGGAACTCGGCGAACCAGGTCAGCCGGGACGCGCCCCACAGCGCGAGCGCGCCCAGCAGGAGCGCCACGACGGTCATCCACAGTGGACGGCGGCCCGGCTTCCCGGTGCCGGTCCCGGCCGGGGCCGCGGCGTCCTCGGCTCCCGGTCCGGCGGCCTCGGTGGTCCGTCGCTCAGACACGAGCGGCGTCCGCGGCCGGGTCGAGCGGTCCCGCCGCCACCATCGTCTGGGCCGCCGCGACCGCCGACAGCACGGTCCGCGCCTTGTTCAGCGACTCGGTGTCCTCGTAGTCCGCCACCGAGTCGGCGACCACCCCGCCCCCGGCCTGCACGTGCGCGATCCCGTCCTTCACCAGCGCGGTGCGGATCGCGATCGCGGTGTCGGCGTCGCCGGCGAAGTCGAGGTAGCCGACGACGCCGCCGTAGAGCGCGCGGCGCACCGGCTCCAGCTCCTCGATCAGCTCCATCGCGCGGACCTTCGGCGCGCCGGACAGCGTCCCGGCCGGGAAGCACGCGGTGACCGCGTCGAAGGCCGTCTTGCCCTCGGCCAGCTCGCCGGTGACGGTCGACACGATGTGCATGACGTGGCTGTAGCGCTCGATCTGGAAGAAGTCGACGACGCGCACGGTGCCCGGCTTGCAGACCTTGCCCAGGTCGTTGCGGCCGAGGTCGACGAGCATCAGGTGCTCGGCGCGTTCCTTCTCGTCGGCCAGCAGGTCCTTGGCCAGCTGGGCGTCCTCCTCCGGGTCGGCGCCGCGCCAGCGGGTGCCCGCGATCGGGTGCGTGGTCGCGCGGCCGTCCCGCACGGTGACCAGGGATTCGGGGCTGGACCCGACGATGTCGAAGCCCTCGAGCCGCAGCAGGTACATGTACGGGCTCGGGTTGGACGTCCGGAGCACGCGGTAGATGTCGAGCGCGTCGGCGGCGGTGGCGATCTCGAACCGTTGCGAAGGCACGACCTGGAACGCTTCGCCGGCCTTGATCGCCTCCACGGCCTTCTCGATCGCCGCGTGGAAGTCCTCCTTGGACCGCTTCCGGGTGAACTCCGGCTCGGGCCGGTCGAACGCGGCGACGGTGGCGGGCGCGGGCACCTGCAGCTGCTCGGTCATCGCGCCCAGCCGGGCGACGGCGTCGTCGTAGGCCGCGTCCACGCGCTCGGGCGAGTCGTCCCAGTTGACGGCGTTCGCGATGAGCGTGACCGTGCCCTCGTGGTGGTCGAACGCGGCCAGGTCGGTGGCCAGCAGCATGGTGAGCTCGGGGATGTCGAGGTCGCGCTCGGCCAGCTCGGGCAGCTTCTCGAGCCAGCGGACGGCGTCGTAGCCGATGTAGCCGACCATCCCGCCGGTGAGCGGCGGCAGGCCGGGCAGCGCCTCGGTGTGCAGGGCCTCGATGGTCTCGCGCAGCACGTTCAGCGGGTTGCCCTCGACAGGCAGGCCGACCGGCGGGGTGCCGGTCCAGACGGCTTCGCCGTCGCGGACGGTGAGCGCGGCCGGGCTGCGGACGCCGATGAACGACCAGCGCGTCCAGGAGGCGCCGTTCTCCGCGGACTCGAGCAGGAACGTGCCCGGCCGGTCGGCGGCGAGCTTGCGGTACACGCCGATCGGCGTCTCGCCGTCGGCGAGCACCCGGCGCACGACCGGGATCACGCGGCGGCTTTCGGCGAGGGCGCGGAAGTCCGCTCGGGACGGGCTGACCGAGCCGGGGCCGGTCGAACCGGCGAAAGCGCTGACCATGAACCTCATTGTGCTGCACCCCGGGAGCCGGGACGCGCGGGGTCCCAAATTCAGCAAATGTTGAATTAAAGACCGGGAATGAGTCATGATGGAGGCGTGAGCACCACCGACAACCCCGAGACTACGGCGCGGCGGCGCGGCCGGCGGCCCGCGGGCCAGGACACGCGCACGGCGCTGATCGACGCCGCGCGGTCGGTGTTCGCCGAGAACGGCTACGACGGGGCGACCGTGCGCGCGATCGCCACCCGCGCCGGGGTCGACGCGGCCATGGTCAACCACTGGTTCGGCAGCAAGGAAGGCCTGTTCGCCCGCGCGGTGCTCGAGCTCCCGTTCGAACCCGAGGAGCTGATGGAGACCCTGCGCGACGGCCCGGACGAGGAGTTCGGCGAGCGGATCGTCCGCACGTTCCTCACCCGCTGGGACAGCGCGGGCGGCGGGGTGTTCGTGGCGCTCATCCGCAGCGTCGCCGGCCACGAGCAGGCCGGCCACGTGCTGCGCGACTTCTTCCAGAACTTCTTCCAGCACGTGCTCGCCTCGGTCGGCTCCGACCAGATCCCGCTGCGCACGACGCTCTGCGCGTCCCAGCTGGTGGGCATGGGCATGATCCGGTACGTCGCGAAGTTCGAGCCGCTGGCGACCACGGAGATCGAGACGCTGGTCGCCGCGGTGGCCCCGAACGTGCAGCGCTACATCAGCGGCGACATCGGCTAGGCGGCGCTCCCGGTGCGGGACGTCCGGCCGAACGCCGGGACCGCGTACGGCCGGCGCCGGTCGCCGCGCGAGAAGAGGACGACCATGTCCGGGCCCGAGCCGCCCACCCACGCCGGACGGGCGGGCTGGTGCCACAGGTGGGTGCTGCCGTGGCACGACATGGAGGCCCGCAGCTCGGCCCGGCTGCCGTCGCGGTACTCGACCAGGAGGTCCGGCAGGTGCCGGAGCGTGCGGACCGGGTAGTCGGGCCGCACGGTGACCGCGGCCGGCCGCCAGCCGGTCCGCAGTACCGCCCGGTACCGCCGCCGCCACCCGGCCGTGGCGGCCAGGCTCACGCCGGCGAACGCCAGCAGGAACAAGCCGAGGACCCAGCACAGGACGGGCACAAAGGGATCGAGGCGGTCCTCCAGCGTGGTGCGCGCCCGGGACGGGTTCGCGGGGTCGTAGATCACCGTGAGCGTCCCGCCCACGGTGTAGCGCCGTCCCGAGGTGACGGGGATGGTGGCGTAGACCGGTTCGCCCCGCACGTCGTAGGAGACGCGGATCGCCCGCGGGTGGTCGGCGAACCACAGCACCTTCCCGGTCACGTGGACGCCGTCACGCAGGAGCGCGCGGGCGGGGTACTCGTAGGCGACCAGGCCGGCGAACACCCCTCCGGCGGCGACCAGCCAGAGCACCGTGATGACCAGCGCCCGCCGGGCCAGCACCCGCAACCGGGGAACCTCGGCGGCCGGGTCCGGCTGCGTTACTTCCGGCGGTGTTTCCTCCGGCTGCGCTTCTTCCGGTGACGGCAGCCACGCCGTGTCTTCCCCCATCGGCTCAGATTACGCCCGGCGGCGCGGAAACCGGGCACGTCGCCGCGGCCGGTCCGGCGGTGTCCAGCGGTACGTCCGCGCGACGGCCGGGATCACGTGCGGGCGCGTCCACCAGGGCGGCCGCGGGAGGACGAGCAGCACCATCGCGGACCCGTGACCACCGGCGAGCGCGGGCAGGCCGGGCAGCCCGCCGAGCCCGCGGACGGCCAGGCCCGCGCCGGCCATCAGCACGACGATCCGGCTGCCGTCCGGGAACTCCACCTGGGCCGCGGGACGGCGACTGCCCCCGGCCGACACCTCGATCGTCACGGTGGCCTGCCGCCAGCCCGTGCGGCGCACCGCGTGGTAGCGGCGCCGCCACGTCACCAGGGTGGCCAGGCAGCCGGCGATGCCGATCAGCCCGGCCAGCACGAGCGCGCCGGCGAACCCGGCGCCGGCGAGTCCGATCGGGACGGCGGCCAGCAGCACCGCGAGCGACACGATCGCGAAGAACACCTGCCGGTCGCTTCGCTCGCGCACCAGCCGGGTGTACTCCGGCGCGGCACCGTGCTCTCCGGCCGGGGGCAGCCAGTCCGTGGTGTCCGTCTTCGCCGCCCGCTCCCGGCGAATCACCGGGTCGTCTTCGCGAACGCCGGCACCGCGTAGGGGCCCTTGCGCCACCGCCCGTGCGGGACCAGCACCACCATCGCGCTCCCCCAGCCGCCGACCCAGGCGCGGCGGTCCGGGCGGTCCTTCAAGGAGGTCGCGCCGTGCGTCGAGGACGCCGCGCGCAGCCTGATGCCCGAGCCGTCGCGGTACCCGACGTGGATGTCCGGCGCGTGCCGTCCCTGGCGGACCGGGTAGTCGGGCACCACGGTCACCGAGGCGATCCGCCAGCCCGTGGCCCGCACCGCGCGGTACCGCCGGGCCCAGCCCGCGGCCGCCACCAGGGAAAACGGCACCCCGGCGAGGGCGAGCAGCAGCGGCACGACCAGGAACCCGACGCTGTACTGGTTTTCGTTCCGCTCCTCGACGGTGCGGGCGTCCGCGGGATCGTCCCGGTCGTAGACGACCGTCACCTCTTCACCGGGCCGGTACCGGTGGTCGGTGTCCCGCACGATCTCCTCGGTCAACGCCGTGTCGCCGACCTGGTAGCGCACCCACATCGACGGCGCGCCGTCACCGCTGCGCGGGTCGACGACGCGCTCGACCACACCGCCGGTGCGGGCCCCGGTCGCCAGGAGGTCGTCGGCCGAGTACTCGACGAGATCGAGGCCCACGATGCAGCCGGCCAGCACCCCGGCCCAGAGCAGCGCGATCACGAAGGCGCGCCGGCCGAGCGACCGCAGCCGCCGGATCTCCCGGTCGAGGTCGACGCGGCCTTCGCCGTTGAGACCTTCCCGCGGCGGCAGCCACGGCTCGAAGTCCAGCCGCGCCAGCACGGTGGCCGCCCGCCGGTCGCCGACCCGGATCCGGAGCGCGGCCAGGGCCGTGAGCGCCGCCGAACCGGCGAGCACGCCGATGTCGGCCGCGAGTTCACCGTCTTCGAACGGGTACCCCGGCTCGGCCAGCGAGAAGGCCGTGCCGATCACGAACACCACGAAGACCAGCGCGCCGAGCGCTTCGGTCAGCAGCCAAGCCAGTCTCCTCCGCGACAGCCGTCGCGCGGCGTCCCGCCCCAGGTCCATTGGGTGAACCTAGAACGGAAAACCGCGTCCCGGCGGGGTTCGGGAGGTAACCGACACCAGGGCAACCGAACGGCCCGCCCGGGCGTGCAAGCGGGCAGTGCCTGCGTCAGCGGGACAGCAGCAACGCGATCAGCGTCACCACGCCCGGCACCACCTGCACGAACAGGATCCGCTTGTTCGCCGTCGCCGCGCCGTAGATGCCCGCGACGATCACGCAGACGATGCCGTAGAGCTTCAGCTGGAAGCCCGTCGGGTCGCTCGCGATCAGGCCCCAGACCAGCGCGAGCGCCAGGAAACCGTTGTACAGCCCCTGGTTCGCTGCCAGCGGCGCGCTCTCCTTGGCGAACTCCTCGGTGGTCCCGAACGCCGCGCGGGCGCGGGGTGTGGTCCAGAGGAACATCTCCAGGACGACGATGTAGACGTGGATCAGGGCGACCAGCCCGACCAGGACGTCGGCGGCGATCTTCACGCGGTGTGCTCTTTCTCGTCGGCCAGGAGCAGGCGCTCCTCGGTGTCGAAACAGGTGTGCGTGCCGGTGTGGCAGGCCGGGCCGGTCTGGTCGACGCGCAGCAGGACGGTGTCGCCGTCGCAGTCGATCCGCACCTCACGGACGTGCTGGTAGTGCCCGGACGTCTCGCCCTTGACCCACAGCTTCTGCCGGCTGCGCGAGAAGTACGTGCCGCGGCGGGTGGACAGGGTCGCCGCGAGGGCGTCGTCGTTCATCCACGCCATCATCAGCACGTCCGAGGTGGCGTGCTCGACGACGACCGCGGCGATCAGGCCGTCGGCGTTGCGCTTGAGGCGCGCCGAGACACCGGCGTCGAGGGTCATGCGTCGACTCCCAGCAGGTACCGCTTCAGCGGCATCGAGTTCAGCAGGACGAAGGCGTAGCCGTACCCGGCGAAGGACAGGCCGGAGAACAGCTTGTTGAACCACAGTTCGGCGCCCAGCAGCAGGAACGCGTGCAGCAGCGCGAACACCACGGTGATGATCAGGCCGGCGATGCGGGAGCTGCCCATCTTCACCGCGAGCCCGGTGGTGACGACCCCGCCGAGGATCAGCGCGAGCGCGGGCACCCGGTAGATGCTCAGGCTGGATCCCGCGCTGAGCACCGGGATCAGGTCGAGCAGGGCCCACGCCACCGGCAGGCCGATCAGCAGGGCCGCGACGACCTTGACCTCGACGGGTGCTTGCCAGGACTTCATCGGACCTCCACCCCGCCTTCGCGCAGCGCGGTCTTGACCTCGCCGATCTTCAGCTGACCGAAGTGGAACACGCTGGCGGCGAGCACGGCGTCCGCGCCGGAACGCACCGCGGGCAGGAAGTGCTCCAGGGCGCCCGCTCCGCCGCTGGCGATCACCGGCACCCGCACGGCCTTGCGCACCATGTCGATCAGCTCGATGTCGAAGCCGTTCTTGGTGCCGTCGGCGTCCATCGAGTTCAGCAGGATCTCCCCGACGCCCAGCTCCTCGCCGCGCGCGGCCCACTCCACGGCGTCGATGCCGGTGCCGCGGCGCCCGCCGTGGGTGGTGACCTCGAACCCGGACGCGGTCGGCTCGCCGCCCTCGGGCACGCGGCGCGCGTCGACCGACAGCACGATGCACTGGGCACCGAACCGGCGCGAGGCCTCGTGGAGGAACTCGGGCCGGGCGATCGCGGCGGTGTTGATGCTCACCTTGTCCGCGCCGGTGCGCAGCAGCCGGTTGACGTCGTCGTTGCTGCGGACGCCGCCGCCGACGGTCAGCGGGATGAACACCTGCTCGGCGGTGCGGCGGACCACGTCGTAGGTGGTTTCGCGGTCGCCGGAGGACGCCGTGACGTCGAGGAACGTCAGCTCGTCGGCGCCCTCGGCGTCGTAGCGCCGGGCCAGCTCGACGGGGTCGCCGGCGTCGCGGAGGCCGGCGAAGTTGACACCCTTCACGACCCGGCCCGCGTCGACGTCGAGACAGGGGATCACCCGCACCGCGACAGACATGGTCACCAGCGTAGTCAAGGGCGTTCAGAGAGCCTTATTCAGCCGTCGCCCTCCGCACGACTTCCGCGCAGACCGCCGGCACCCGTTCGGGAAGCGGCGGGCTAACCAGAATAAGGCTCTAAGCTCGGCCAATGGCACAGGCGGGGCGGCGGCCGGGGCAGACGGAGACGCGGGAGAAGATCCTCGACGCGGCCCGGCACCGGTTCGCGGAGCTGGGGTACGACGGCGCGACGGTCCGCGGGATCGCCGCCGACGCCGGGGTGAACGCGGCCCTGCTGCACCACTTCTTCGGCAGCAAGCAGCAGCTGTTCGCGGCCTCGATGAACCTGCCGGTGAACCCGGCCGACCTGGTCCCGGCGATCCTCACGGGCCCGCGCTCGGGGCTGGGCGAACGGCTCGTGCGCGCCTTCCTGGGCGTCTGGGCGGCCCCCGAAGGCCGGACGCCGTTCCTCGCGATGCTGCGGGCCGCGGCGACGAACGAGCAGGTCGCCGTCATGATGCGCCAGTTCATCGAGCGCGCGGTGCTGGCCGAGGTCGCCCGCGCGCTGGACGTGCCGAAGGTCCGCGTCGCCGGGATCGCCGCGCAGATGATCGGGCTGGCGCTGCTGCGGTACGTGATCAAGCTCCCGCCGCTGGCCGACGCGGACGACGAGGAGATCGTCGCGCTGCTCGCGCCGGTCGCGCAGTACTACCTCGACCCGGCATCCGGCGTTCACGTCCCGGCCACCCGATTCGTCTAGTTTGCCCGGGTGCGCAGACTGCTCCCGGTGGCCCTCGCCGCCGTCACCCTGCTGACCGCCGTCCCCGCCTCCGCCACCCCTCGTGACCCGTCGCCGGTGGCGCAGACCGAGGCCTTCGCCGAGCCCGCCGACGCCGACGACCCCGCTATCTGGGTCCACCCGGGCGACCCCGCGCGCAGCATCGTGCTCGGGACGCTGAAAGAGGGCGGCCTGGCGGCGTTCGGCCTGGACGCGCGCACCCTGCAGCGGGTCCCGGCGGGGCCGGGCGGGCGGTTCAACAACGTCGACGTCGTCGGCGACCTGGCCGTGGTCAGCGACCGGGGGCGCGACCGGATCCGCGTCTACCGGATCGACCCCGACGGCCCGCAGGTCCTGCGGGACGTCACCGACCCGGCCGCGGCGCCGGTGTTCTCCGCGTCCGAGTCCGAAGTGGACGAGCAGCGGACCGCCTACGGCCTGGCGGCGGGACGCGACCCGCGCACCGGCCTCCGCTGGGTGGCGGTGACCCGCCGGCACGAGACGCGAGTGGCGCTGCTGCGGCTGGTCGACCGGCCGGGCGGCACGATCGGCACGGCTCCCCTCGCGACGGTGGACCTGCCTTCGACGTTCCGGCTGCCGGGCGGCACGTCCTGGTCGCCGTGCGAGGAGCCGGGCGAGCGGCCCCAGCTCGAGGGGTCCGTCCTCGACGGCCGGGTGCTGTACACCGCACAGGAGGACGTCGGGATCTGGCGGATCCCGCTGTCCCCGGCCGGTTTCGGGCGGCCGGAGCTGGTCGACCGGGTGCGCTCGTACGGTGTCCCGCAGCGCTGGGACGCGGCTGCGGAGGAGTGCGTGCCCGACGGCGCCGACCCGGGCTTCGGCGGGCAGTGGCTGGAAGCCGACGCGGAGGGCCTGGCGGTGGCGCACGGGAAGCTGTTCGCGTCGAGCCAGGGCGACTCGCGGTTCGTCGTGTACGGCGGCGGCCGCACACGTGACCTGCGGATCGTCGCGGGCCGCGGCACGGACTCGGTGGAGCATTCGGACGGCTCGGCGATCAGCACGGCCTCCCTGGGCCGCCGGTTCCCCCACGGCCTCCTGGTGGTCCACGACGGCGAACGCCGCCCCACGGCGGGCGACCTCGCGACGACGGGCTTCGCCTTCGTCCGGCTCGAGGACGTCCTCTAGGAAAAGTTCCCACCCGCGTGCAGCAGCCCGTCCCCCTCGTGCGTCCATAGGGTGACGGAAGGGACGTACGTGGGCTTCGAAGAGTTCGTGGAGGAGCGGCTGGACGGGCTGCTCCGCTACGCGACCGTCCTGACGAACGACCCGCACCTCGCGCAGGACATCGTGCAGGACGTCCTGCTGCGCGCGCAGCAGCGGTGGGACGGCATCGACGCCCCGCCGACCTACGTCCGCCGGATGGTCACCAACGAGTACCTGTCGTGGCGCCGCCGGGCCGTGCGGCGGATGGTGCCGAGCAGCCACGAAGTCCTCGACGCGCTCTCGCCGCCCGAAGCCGATCCCGCCACCGCCTACGACGAACGGGACGCGATGCTGGGCCTGCTCGCGACGCTGCCGCGCAAGCAGCGCGCCGCCGTTGTCCTGCGCTACTACGAGAACTACTCGGACGCCGAGATCGCCGCCGTGCTGCGCTGCGGCACGTCCACCGTGCGCAGCCAGATCTCCCGCGCGCTGGCGGCCCTGCGCGAAGCGCCCCAGCCCGAACCCCTGATCGCGTCCCTCAAAGCCGGAGCCCCCGAATGACCCGCAGCGACCACGACACCGAGACGCTGATCCGGGAGAGCCTCGACCGCCTCGCCGCCCGCGCGCCGGACGGCCACGCGGTCCGGGACGCGCTCGCGGACGCCCGGCGCCGCCGCCCCGTCGCGCGGCTGACCCTGGTGGCGGCCGCGGTGGTCGTGCTGGTGGCCGGGGTCTTCGTCGGCACGCAGGTGCTCACGAGCCCGCCGGACCTCGAACCGGCGGCGGGCCGCCCGGTGCTCGGGTACACGCCCGGCTGGCTGCCCGAAGGCTTCACCGAGCAGTACCGCGAGGGCGGCCCGGGCCTCACGCCGCAGGTCCGCCGGTGGTCGGCCGGGCCGGCGGAGATCACGCTGTCGGCGTATTCGACGGCCGATCCCGAGTGGTCGGGGCCCGTGCCGAAGCTCGCGTCGGCCCGGGACCAGACCATCGTGCACGGCCGGATCGCCATGGTCACCGGCGACACCAGCACCGCCGCCCTGCTCACCTGGACCGCCGACGACGACGGCCACGTGCTCACCGCCCGGGTCGGCGGGGTGCCGGACGCCCGCGCGGTCGCCCAGCGGGTCGCCGACTCGGTCGAGGCGGCGCCGGTCGGCGTCCGCGGCGAGCTGCGGTTCGGGCCGCTGCCGGCCGCGCTCGCCGAACGCTCGGCCGCCGTCCGCGGCACCGGCCCGGACGACGCGAGCACCGAGCTGACCGCGGCCGACCCGGCCCGCCCGTCGGTCCCGGCGGTGACGGCCGCCGTCGGCGCCGGCTCCCCCGGTGTCGGTGGCGCCGCGCCGGTCACCGTGCGCGGCGGCCCGGGGTTCTACTCGGCGCCGAAGCCCGGCGAGCCCGCGATGGTCGCGGTCCGGCTGCCGTCGGGGCGCTGGCTGACGGTGTCGGGAGCGCGGCCGGAAGCCGTGCTGGTCGCCGTCGCGGACGGCGTCCAGCTCGACCCCGCACCCGACTACCGCTGGCTCGGCCGGGCTACCAGCTGACCGTCGGGAACCAGATGATCCCGAGCCTGCCGAGCACGCGCACGTCCCAGTAGAGCAGCGTGAACGTGCCGCCGACGAGCAGCGCCGCGCCCGTCACGGCGGCGACGCGGCCCGGCTTCGCGGCCAGCCAGCGCTGCACGCGCCCGCCCGTCGCGTGCGTCAGGATCAGGAACAGCACGCCCATGATCACGATGTTGCCGAGCGACTGCAGGGCGAACGCGGCGGCGCCGTAGAACACGTTGTGCTGCTCGGCGGCGCTGCGGAACATGATCCGGAACAGCGGGTACGGCCGGCCGATGAGGAACCCGCCGATCAGCGCGCCCATCAGGACCAGCGGGGTGGCCGGGTGGCGCCGGGTCAGCCCGCCGATCGGGTTGCCGATCACCCCCAGGGAAACCAGGCCCAGCACCAGGAACACGAGCCCGACGACGCCGAAGGCGACCATCGACTGGATGCTGCGCGGCGTCAGCCCACTGGCCGTCGAGGTGTCGAACTGCGGCATCCGCGTGCCGACGAGCGCGACGATCACGCCGTAGACGATCGACACCGTCAGCATGCCCGCCGCGATCCAGCCGAGCGGCTTGAGCGTGGTCGCGAACCGCCGTTTCTCCCCCGCCTGCCCGCCGACCAGCGGCGCGACCGCGCCGAACGCGGCGATGTTGCACGCGGTGAACGAGCCGGCGAGACCCGAGACGAACGCGAACAGCGTCCCGGCCAGCACCCCGCCGATCGGGGTGGCCTTCGCGTCGTAGCCGAGCAGCGTGTTGGCCACGCTGTCGCCGATGACGGAGTCGACGAACGGCGCCGACCAGAGCGCGGTCAGCGCGAACCCGGCCAGGACCGCGAGCACCACGACCCTCGCCCGGTGCGCGGGATACGGCCCCGAGCCGAAGAAACCCGCTTGCGGATGAACCGGTACTTCGTGTGTGACGGCCATCTACACCCTCCAGTGTGCGGGAAAAACCCAGCCCGCAAAGCGTTGCAAATATTCCATTGAAGCGCTTCCGCCGAACTGCGCCTCTGGGTTGGTCCGGAAGCGTGCTTGACGCCGTGACCTCGGCGAGCGCAGAATTAAACGCATGACTAATTCTGCGCTCGAGGTCACCGGCCTGCGGGTCCGCCGCGGCGGACGGCCGGTGGTGCGCGACGTGAGCTTCGCGGTGCCGCGCGGCTCGGTCACCGGGCTGCTCGGCCCGAGCGGCTGCGGCAAGACGACGCTGATGCGCGCGGTCGTCGGCGTGCAGATCGTCGAAGGCGGCACGGTCACCGTGCTGGGCCTGCCCGCGGGCAGCCCGCCGCTGCGGCGCCGGATCGGCTACGCGACGCAGAACCCGGCGATCTACGCGGACCTGACCGTCCGCGAGGCGCTGCGCTACTTCGCCGCGGTGCTGCGCGCCCCGGCGTCCGATGTGGACCGGGTGATCGCCGAGGTCGGGCTGTCCGACCACGCCGGGAAGCTCGTCGGCTCGCTGTCCGGCGGGCAGCACAACCGCGCGAACCTCGCCGTCGCCCTGCTGGGCAAGCCGGAGCTGCTGGTGCTCGACGAGCCGACCGTCGGGCTCGACCCGGTGCTGCGCGACGAGCTGTGGGCGCTGTTCCGCCGGCTCGCCGAAGGCGGCGCGACGCTGCTGGTGTCCAGCCACGTCATGGACGAAGCCGCGCGCTGCGACCGCCTGCTGCTGATGCGCGAAGGCGTCCTGCTGGCCGACGACGCCCCGGCGGAGCTGCGACGGCGGACCGGCGCCGCCGACCTCGAGCAGGCGTTCCTCCACCTCGTGCGGGTCGCGTCGTGAACCCCGCGCTGAAGCTGGCCACCACGCGGCGCATCCTCACCCAGCTGCGTCACGACCCGCGGACCGTGGTGATGCTGATCCTGGTGCCGACGCTGCTGATGATCCTGCTGCGGTTCGTGTTCAACTCGACGGCGGTGTTCAGCCACGTCGCGCCCGCGCTGCTCGGCGTCTTCCCGTTCCTGATCATGTTCCTGATCGCGTCGATCACGACGTTGCGCGAGCGCACCACGGCCACCCTGGAACGGCTGATGACACTCCCGATCGGCCGGCTCGACCTGCTCTTCGGGTACGCGCTGGCGTTCGGCGCGATCGCCGTCGTCCAGGTCGCGCTCGCGGCGGGCGTCTCGCTGTCGTGGCTCGGCCTCGACCTGGCCGGGTCCGTCGGGCTGCTGCTGGTGATCGCCGTGCTCGACGCGCTGCTGGGCATGGCGCTCGGGCTGTTCGTCAGCGCGTTCGCGCGCACGGAGTTCCAGGCCATCCAGTTCATGCCGGTGTTCGTGCTGCCGCAGATCCTGCTGTGCGGGCTGTTCGTCCCGCGCGGGGACATGGGCTGGCTGCTGCGGTGGCTGTCGGACGTGATGCCACTGTCGTACGCGGTCGAAGCGCTGAACCGCGTCACGGCGTCTTCGACGGTGGACGCGGTGATCCTGCGGAACCTGGTGGTCGTCGCCTGCTGCGCGCTGCTGGCGCTGGTCCTCGGCGCGGCGACGCTGCGGCGCCGGACGCCGTGACTACCGTGGGCGCATGGCATCCGAAACGGACCGGCTCGCGGCCGAGCGCTACGTCGTCCTGACCACGTTCCGCAAGGACGGCCGCGCCGTGCCGACCCCGATCTGGGTGGCCGGCGACGGCGGCGAGCTCGTCTTCAACTCGGTCCGGGACGTGGGCAAGGTCAAGCGGATCCGCAACAGTGGCCGCGTCGAGGTCCAGGCGTGCGACCTGCGCGGCAAGAAGACGCACGGCGCGGTGGTGAGCGGCCAGGCCCGGCTGCTGGACCTCGAGGAGACCAAGCGGGCCCAGCAGGTGATCGGGCGCAAGTACGGCGTCCTCGGGCGCGTGTCGATGTTCTTCTCGAAGCTGCGCGGCCCGGCGGACCGGACGGTCGGGATCGCCGTCAAGCTGAGCGAGTGAAGCTCCGGAACCCGCGGCGCAGGTAGTTCGGCAGCGCGTTCGGGTGGTCGAGGGTCGAGGTGTGCAGCCAGACGCGCCGCGCCCCCGGCACCGCCCACGCGTCCGCGACGACGAGGGTGAGCGCGTACCCGCCGAAGCCCTTCCCGACGAACTCGGGCAGCAGCCCGAACGTCGTGATCTCGACGTCTTCCCCGTGCTGCGGCTCGAAGTCCGCGGCACCGGCGACCTCACCGCGGTACTCGACGAGCCGGTACCGCCGCTCCGGTTCGGCGAGCCAGTGGGCCCACTCGTCGTCGCTGCGGTCGGCACTCGGCCAGCGGTACGGCGTCCCGATGCGCACGTGCAGGTCGCGGATGAGCGGCGAAGCCTCGACGGCCCGCAGCGTCACCCCGTCGACCGGCGGAGCCGGGTTGAGCTGGTCGGCCGCGGTCATCTCGAGCTGGGTGACGATCTCCTCCACCGCGGCAACCTAGTGGGTCGACGTGGTCCTGTCAGCCGCTTTTCGGCGTCAACCGGCCGCGCGCATCGCCGCCGCCATGGCCGCCGAGTCGTGGTCCGGGCCGCAGCCTTCGACGATCACCAGGTCACCCGGGATGTGGTCCGCGCGCAGGCGCAGGATCGCCCGGTAGGCGGGCGAGTCGTACCACTCGCGCGCCACCTCGGCACTCGGGAACTCGATGATCACGAGCGCGCCGGGCCACTCGCCCTCCAGCACCTGCACCTCGGCGCCGTGCACGACGAACCTGCCGCCGTACGGGTCGAGCGTGGCCTGGATGCGTTCGAGGTACTCGAAGACGTCCTCCGGCAGCACGGCCGGCGGACGCAGGTGCGCGATTCCGTAGGCGTTCATGGTGATCCTTTCGTTGTCCTGAAAGGAATCCTGCCCGCCCGGGCGCACCGCGTCGATTACCCCGGAGGTAACCCTCAGACCTTCGCGACCGCCGCCAGCGCCTCGGGCAGCGTGAACGCGCCCGCGTACAGCGCCTTGCCCACGATCGACCCCTCGACGCCGTCCGACTCCAGGCCGGCCAGCGCGACCAGGTCGTCCACACTGGACACCCCGCCGGACGCGATGACCGGGGCGTCGGTGCGGGCGACGACCTCGCGCAGCAGGTCGAGGTTCGGGCCCTTCAGCGTGCCGTCCTTGCTCACGTCCGTCACGACGTAGCGGGACGCGCCGTCGCGGTCCAGGCGGTCGAGGACCTCCCACAGGTCGCCGCCGTCGGAGGTCCAGCCGCGGGCCGAGAGCCGGTGCCCCGCTTCGGTGATGCGCACGTCGAGGCCGATCGCGACGCGGTCGCCGTACTCGCCGATCACGCGCGCCGTCCACTCCGGATCCTCGAGCGCGGCGGTGCCGAGGTTGACGCGCCGGGCGCCGGTGGCCAGCGCGGCCTTCAGCGAGGCGTCGTCGCGGATGCCGCCGGAGAGCTCGACCTGCACGTCGAGCCGGCCGACGACCTCGGCGAGCAGCTCGCGGTTGCTGCCCTTGCCGAACGCGGCGTCGAGGTCGACCAGGTGGATCCACTCGGCACCGTCGCGCTGCCAGGCCAGCGCGGCCTCCAGCGGGCTGCCGTAGGAGGTCTCGGTGCCGGCCTCGCCCTGGACGAGTCGCACGGCCTGGCCATCGGCCACATCAACGGCGGGAAGCAGCGTGAAAGTCACGCCGTAACTCTAGGGCGGAGACCCGCGTCACCCGGTCAGAGGGTCGCGAGCCAGTTGCGCAGCAGCTGGGCACCGGCGTCACCGGACTTCTCCGGGTGGAACTGGGTCGCCCAGAGCGGCCCGTTCTCCACCGCGGCGACGAAGTCCTCGCCGTGGTTCGCCCAGGTCACCTTCGGCTCGCGGCCGGGCAGGCCCGACTCCAGCTCCCAGGTGCGGGCGGCGTAGGAGTGCACGAAGTAGAAGCGCTCCTCCGGGTCGAGACCCGCGAACAGCTGCGAGTCCGCCGGCGCGCGCACGGTGTTCCAGCCCATGTGCGGCAGGACGTCGGCCTTCAGCCGGTCGACCGTGCCGGGCCACTCCCCGGTGCCCTCGGTCTCCTCGCCGTGCTCGACACCGCGCTCGAAGAGGATCTGCATGCCGACGCAGATGCCCAGCACGGGACGGCCGCCGGCGAGGCGCTTGCCGATGATCCGCTGCCCCTTGACCGACAGCAGGCCGGCCATGCAGGCGGAGTAGGCACCGACGCCGGGCACGACCAGGCCGTCGGCTTCGACGGCGGCATGCGGGTCGGCGGTGACCTCGACTTCGGCCCCGGCGCGCGCCACAGCGCGTTCGGCGGAGCGGAGGTTGCCGGAACCGTAGTCGAGAATCACCACACGAGACACGCCACCCAGCGTAGCCGGAGGGCTCAGCCGCGCTCGAAGGAATAGACGTCGGTCACCGTGTTGCACGGCGACGGCGGCACGACCTCGACCCGCAGCACCCCCGTCGGCGCGTCGTAGTCGACCCCTTCCGGGGTGAACGTGCCGGTGCAGGTGCTGACGAGCGGCACCTGGCCGATCTCGCGGACCTTCGCCGTGACGTCGTGGCCGTTGAGCGGCCGGGCGAGGTCGACCTGCAGCAGCTGAAGGTTCGTCGGGTAGAGGTCGTCGTTGTTCGGGTCGGAAGTCGCGCAGACCAGCCGCGTCGAGCTGACGAAGTCGCAGCCCTGCGCGCTGCGGATGTGGTGGTCGAGGTGGATGCGGGCGGCGACGGGCAGGTCACCGGCGACGCGCGGGGCGCGCGGGTTGAGGAACGGCGTCGGCGAGACGTAGAGCCGGTCGATCTCCCCGAGCGGGCCGGAGACCAGCCACTGACCGTCCGGGGTGGCCGCGACCTGGGCGTTCGCGTTGGCGGCCGGCTCGTCGGGCAGCAGCGGGTGGACGAACTCCGTCGTCGTCCCGTCCGGCTTCGTGACCAGGTACATCTTCTTCGTCGGCGTCGGGGTCACGGTGTCCTGGTAGACGTCGAAGACGTAGCCGCGCAGGGAGTCGGGGTCGCCGACGTGGCCCCAGCCCTCGTCCTTGAGCGGCTGCGGGATGGTGGCGCCGTTGCGGTAGACGGTCTCGGGCGCGTGCCCGGGCAGCCGGAGGGTGGTGATGCCCTCACCGCTGACCCGGTTCTCCGCGGTCGTGTGGCCAACCTGACGCCAGTGGCCGGTCTGCGCGGTGGCGATACCGGTGGTGGCGAGCAGGGACGCGGTGGTCAGGGCGAGCAGACTTGCCGTCCGCAGTGCGCGCATGTGCGCTCCTTGAGGAGTTGAGCCATGGCGGCGGCGACGCGATTCTGCCATGGGTGGGTGACGCGCCGGAAGAATCTTGAAGAACCGCGTTTCGGCGTCCCGGTCGCTGGGTATCTAGCCACCCGATCGTGTGAGCGCGCTTCCGCGCGCCCGAAACGCCAGGAGGCGGAGATGGCCGAGAACGATGTGCTGTCCCAGATGCTCGACGCCTGGCGCGACGACGTCGAAAGCGTCCCGTTCCCGCAGTTCAACGAGCTGCTGATCCCCCGTCAGCAGGTCCGGCCGCTGGCCGAGCGCCGCTGCACGGCCCGGCCTTCTGTCGCCCGCGTGACGAACGCCACGCGGAGAACAGACGCCTGACTGTGGTTTCCTGCGGGGACCGCATCGACGCGTCCCCTTGGAGCCCTCATGAGCCGCACTCCGGACCCGCACGATTTCCTGGACCTCGACGCCGGGCTCGCCGACGAGGAACGCGCCATCCGCGACGCCGTGCGCGCGTACGCGAAGGACAACCTGCTGGACCGCGTCGCCGACTGGTACGAGACGGGCGCGCTGCCCGCGTCCGAGCTGGCGAAGGACTTCGGCTCGCTGGGTCTGCTGGGCATGCACCTGGAGGGGTACGGCTGCGCCGGCACCAGCGCGGTCGCCTACGGCGTCGCGTGCCGTGAGCTGGAGGCCGTCGACTCGGGCCTGCGGAGTTTCGTGTCGGTGCAGGGCTCGCTGGCGATGTACGCGATCCACAAGTGGGGCAGCGAGGAGCAGCGGCAGGAGTGGCTGCCGCGGATGGCCACGGGTGACGCGCTGGGCTGCTTCGGGCTGACCGAGCCGGACGCGGGCAGCGACCCGGGTGCGATGCGGACGCGCGCGGTGCGCGACGGGTCCGACTGGGTGCTGTCGGGCTCGAAGATGTGGATCACCAACGGAACCGTCGCGGACGTCGCGGTCGTCTGGGCCCAGACCGACGACGGCATCCGCGGCTTCGTCGTCCCGACGTCGACGCCGGGCTTCACGGCGAACGAGGTCAAGCACAAGCTGTCCCTGCGGGCTTCTCTCACCGCCGAACTGGTCCTGGACGGCGTACGGCTGCCTTCGGACGCGGTGTTCCCCGAGGTCCGCGGCCTGCGCGGCCCGCTGTCCTGCCTGAACGAGGCCCGCTTCGGGATCCTGTTCGGCGTCGTCGGCGCGGCGCGGGCGTGTTACGAATCGGCGTTGGAGTACACGCTGTCCCGCTCGCAGTTCGGCAAGCCGCTCGCGGGGTTCCAGCTGACCCAGCGCAAGCTGGCCGACCTGGTCGTCGAGGTCAACCGCTCCGGCCTGGTGGCCCTGCAGATCGGCCGGCTCAAGGACAGCGGTCAGCTGCACCACAACCACGTCAGCTTCGGCAAGATGGCGAACGTCCGGTCGGCGATCGAGGTGGCCCGCACGGCGCGCACGATGCTGGGCGCGAACGGGATTTCCCTGGAGTACCCGGTGATGCGGCACATGGCCAACCTCGAGACGGTGCTGACGTACGAGGGCACCGAGGAGATGCACGCGCTGTCGCTGGGCCAGGCCGTGACGGGGCTGGCGGCGTTCCGCTGATCCGTTTTTGTCGGTGGTGCGCTTTATGGTGCCGGCATGACGTTCGGTGATTTCGAGACGGTCCTGGAGCTACGTCGCTACACCCTGCACCCGGGGCGTCGTGACGAGCTGATCGAGCTGTTCGAGCGGGAGTTCGTCGACCCGCAGGAAGAGGCGGGCGCGCACCTGTTCGGCCTGTTCCGCGTGCCGTCGTCCCCGGACGAGTTCCTGTGGCTGCGCGGGTTCCGTTCGATGGCTGCCCGCAAGGAGGCCTTGGAGGCGTTCTACTTCGGCCCGGCGTGGAAGGAACACCGCGAGGCCGCGAACGCGACGATGATCGACTCGGACAACGTCCTGCTGCTGCGCCCGGTCCAGCCTGGTCTGACGTCTCCGCCACCGGGCTCGGAGCTGTACCTGTCCCTTCCGGCGGAGCCATCGGACGCCTTCGCGGTGTTCGAGACAGAGCCGTCCCCGAACAACTTCCCCCAGCTGCCGGTCCGCGAAGACGGCCCGTTCACGGTGTCGTTCAGCCGCCTCGCTTCGCGTTCGGGGGTGTTGCTGGAGCCGACGGCGAGGTCACTGCTCCGGTGAGAGCAGCCGGGTGAGCCCTCTGGGGTAGAGGATCTTGGTCCCGTCACGGAAGTCCGCGAAGTCGACCCACCGCGCGGTGGCGTCGTCGTCGAGGATCTTGAACTCGTCTTTGGCGTAAAGGCCGGGATCACTGAACTCGGCGTCGAACATGAAGGCGATCTCGTGCCCTTGGCGGCCCCGCCAGGTGTAGACGTTCTCGAGCACGCCGATCCGCTCGCCGACGGTCACGTCCGCGGCGAGCTCCTCGACGAACTCGCGTTTCAGGGCGTCCTGACTGACCTCACCGAACTCGATCCCACCCCCGAGCGGCCGGTAGAAGGTCTCGTCCTTGAGCTCATCACGCCCTTCGAAGACGAGCAGAGCATCACCCCGCCAGATGACCCCGAGCGCAATCGGCCGAATCGTGGACGCCATGCCACCCACGCTATCGGCCCGGCGTTCCCGAAGCACCACCCAGCAGAGCGCCCCCACCCCACCGGCAACCAGCACCCCGGCGGCCAGCCACGCCCACCCGGCCCCGAACACCCCGGCAAGAGCGACCACCACGATGCCGAAAGCAGGCACCGCCCAGGGCGAAACCCCCATCCCCACCCCACCTCAAGCAGTCGACTGAGCCTGAATGCTGGCCTAACATGGTCCATTCCTGGAGGGCGGGGTGAGGCGATGCGCAGACTCCGGCTCCTCCTCGGGTTGGCGGTACTCAGCTCTGACAAACCTCCCGCAGACCTTCCTGGCTTCGGCAAGTACGACGGACCCGGCCGTTGCCCGCAGCATCCGAACGTCTACCTCGTCGTCGAGAGCGACGGCTTCTACTGCCAAAGGCATGAACACTACGTCGACGAAAAAGATCGCCTGCGGCCATGACGGCCCCCTCGCTCGCTGACGCCGCCCTCGGGACGGGCGCCCGGATCGGCCGCTACTTCAGCCTGGTCAGCGTGCTGCCGGCGCTGTTCCTCTCCGCATGGACAGTGGTACTCATCGCCAGCGGCGCCTGGTCGGGGGCTCCCGATCCGAAACAGCTACCCTCCGAGCTGGGCAGGATCGGGCTGGGCGGATATGCGTGGATTCTGCTGGCGACGATCGTCATCGCACTGTTCCTTCACCCGCTACAACTCGGTATGACCCGGGTGCTTGAAGGCTACTGGGGGAGTTCGAGAATCGCCACGATTCTGCTCCGGCTCCGCATCACCCACTACCGCAGGAAAAAGGCGCAGCTCAACAAGCGGCAGACCCGGCTCGACCGGCAACGCGAACGTGTGCTGAGGAGGATTCTGGTCCGCAACTACCTGACCGAAGTCGCCAATTCTCCCGATACCGCCAAAGACCCGTCGGCGTGGAACCCGGAAGAATTCCGAAGAGAGGTTCTCAAACTCCTGCCCAATAAGGCAGCGCACGCCGCGAGTGGCGCGCACGCCGCCTTGGCGTCGATCCCGCACCGGTTGGACCGGTTTCCGGTGGCCAGTCGCATGATGCCCACTCGGCTCGGCAATGCGTTGCGGTCCGCCGAAGATCGAATCGGGCGGCAGTACGGGCTCGACGCGATACGCACCGCGCCCCACATCGCGCTTCTGGCGCCGGAACTGCACCTGAGCTATTTGCAGGACACGCGGCAACAGATGGACACCTCGATCCGGCTCTGCGTGGTCGCCTTGCTGGCCACACTGGAATCGGTCATCGCGCTACTGACCGATCGCTGGTGGTTGCTCATCGCGCTCGGCCCGTACCTGCTCACGTGGATCGCCTACAGCGCGGCTGTCGCCGGAGCCGACGAGTACATGGGCATGGTACGCACCGTGCTCGACCTGAACCGTTTCAAGCTTTACGAGGAGTTGCACGTAAAGCACCCGGAGAACAGCGAAGAAGAGCGCAAGAACAACGAACGACTGATGGAACTGCTCAACGGCAAACGCGAATTCGTCGAGTACCAGGCCCCCGCCGGTACCCCCAGCACCGGCGCCGCGCCGCCTACTCCCCCAGGAACTCCCTGATCGACAACCCCAATGACCCGGCATCCAACCCATGCGCCAGGTCGTGGTCCGCGATCTCCCCGTACGACCGCACCTCCGCATCCCGCCGCACCCCTAGCGACCGCAGCCGATGCGGCACGTCCGACAGCGCCTCCGAAACCCAATACGCCGAAGTCCCCGCCAAATACGGCTCTACCATCACCACGGAAGACGCAGAAGAAAGTACCGCCGAACGCAACCCGGCCGCGTCGAAAGGCCGGATCGTCGACGCGTACAACACCGTCAGGTCCAAGCCGGAAACCGCTCGCAGCACCCGGTCCAGCACCGGCCCGACCGCCACCACGACCCCGCGAGCACCCGACCGCAGCCGCGTGAATCCCACACCAAGGTGCGGCGAAGCGTTCTCCTGCGCCGAAAGCCGCAGATAGACGCGCCCGTCCCCGGGAATCGACTCCAGCAGAAGGCGACGAGCCTCAGCGGGATGCCCCGGGACGTGCACCGTCCAGCTCGGCAGCGAGTCGATCAGCGCGACGTCGCCCGGAGACTGGTGGGTGCGGCCCGCCGTCGGCATGTCGTACGACGCTCCGTACGACACCAGGACCCCGCCCAGCTCCTGGTGCGAAAAGTCCAGCTTGATCTGCTCGAACCCGCGCTCCACCAGGAACGACGGGAACGTGTGCACGATCGGCCGCAACCCCGCCAGCGCCAGGCCCGCGCCGGCGCTGACCAGCAGCTGCTCGCGGATCCCGACGTTGATCACCCGGTCCGGGTGCCGCCGCGCGGCGCCGGCCAGCTGGGCCGCCGAAATGTCGGCGAGCACGATCGCGACGTCCGGGTCGGCGTCGAGGATCTGCTCCGTGGTTTCCAGGAAGGTTTCTCGCATCGAAAGCATGTCAGCCCTTCGGTTCGACGACGGCGACGACCGCGAGCGGCCGGCCCGGGTGCGGGGCGGTGAAAGCGTCGTACAGCGCGTCGTGGTCGCGGCCGGACACCGTGCGCGTCTCCCAGCCCTCGACGTCGAACCGGCGCGCGATGCCGCCCGGCCAGCCGCGCGTCGACGACTGGTTGTCGACCACCACCGTCGTGAGGTTCTCGAGTGCACCACGCGCGGCGACGACGATCGCTTCGTGGTTCGAGCCCTCGTCGAGCTCGGCGTCGCCGATCAGCGTCACCACCTTCGGCGTGAGCAGGCCGCGGGCACGCAGGCCCAGCGCCGTGCCGAGCGCGATCGGCAGACCGTGCCCCAGCGATCCGCTGGAGATCTCGACGCCCGGGATCCGGCGCCGGTCCGGGTGGTGCCCGAGCCGGGACACCGGGTCGGACCACGTCGGCAGCTCCGCCTCGTCCAGGAAGCCTTTTGCCGTCAGGACGGCGTAGTACGCCATCGGACCGTGCCCTTTGGACAGCAGGAACCGGTCGCGGTCCGGCTCGCGGAAGTTTTCGGTCGTGATGTCGAGCACGCGGTCGTAGAGCACCCACAGGACGTCCACAGTGGACTCGGCAGCGGCGCGGTGCTTGTCGTCGCCCGTCATCAGCGAGATCAGTCGGGGCAGCTCGGCGTAGCCCGGTTCGGTCGCAGTGGTCATCCTTCGACGATGCAACCTCGACTAAACTCGAAGTCAAGGATAGCCTGAACTGGTGACGAGGCTCGCTGAACATCTCAGCATCGGACAGGTGGCCGACCGCAGCGGGGTGCCGCACACGGCACTGCGGTTCTACGAGGAGAAGGGGCTGATCGCCTCGGAGCGCTCGGCGGGCAACCAGCGCCGCTACGCGCGCTCGGTGCTGCGGCGGATCGCGTTCATCCGCGCCGCGCAACGGGTCGGGCTCTCCCTCGAGGACATCAGCGCGGCGCTGGCGACCCTGCCCGTCGACCACGCTCCGACGAAGGCCGACTGGGCGCGCCTTTCCCGCGACTGGCAGCACGAGCTCGACGCACGGATCGACGCCCTGCAACGCCTTCGCGACCGCCTCACGGGTTGCGTCGGCTGCGGTTGCCTCTCCCTGCGCAGTTGCGCGCTCTACAACAACGACGACGAGCTCGCCCGCTTCGGCCCGGGCGCCAGCAAACTGCGTCCCGCGATCGAGGGCGGTATCTAAAATCGCTTGCCCCCGGCGGGATCCTGGGGAAACAATGAACGAAAAAGAAAAGACCCGCATCTCGAAGCGGCTGGCTTTGCACCTACGCCACGACCCCGCCGCGATCGGCCTCACCCTCGCCCCCGGCGGCTGGGTGCCGGTCGACGCACTGCTGCGCGCACTGGCGATCACCCGCGAGCAGCTCGACGAAGTCGTCGAGACGAACAACAAGCGCCGGTACGCCTTCGACGAAACCGGCACGAAGATCCGGGCGAGCCAGGGCCACAGCGTCGAGGTCGACCTCGGCCTGGCGGACGCGGTGCCGCCGGACGTGCTCTACCACGGCACGGTGGCGAAGTTCCTCGACGCCATCCTGCGCGAAGGCCTGCGCCCGATGCACCGGCACGCGGTACACCTTTCGGCGACGATCGACACGGCCCGGACGGTCGCCGCCCGCCGCGGCAAGCCGGTCATCCTGCACGTGGACGCCGCGGCGATGGCCGCCGCGGGCCACCCATTCCAGGTGAGCGCGAACGGCGTGTGGCTGACGGCCGCGGTACCGCCGGAACACCTCCGCCGCCTGAACTGACACGGGCAGCTCGCGTACCTGGGCGGACGACACGCGCACCTGGACGGACGACACGGCTGCCCGGGCGGGCGGTTCGCGCGACCGGCTGGTGGGCTCGCGCACCTGAAGGGTCGGCTCGCGTACCCGAGCAGTCGGCTCACGTACCTGAAGAGTCGGCTCACGGACGCGGGCAACGGCCCACGTACCCGAAGTGTCAGCTCACGTACCCGAGCAGTCGGCTCGCGCACCCGGAGGGTCGGCTCACGTACCCGAGCAGCCGGCTCACGCACCTGAAGGGTCGGCTCGCCTACCCGAGCGTCGGCTCGCGCACCTGAAGAATCGACTCACGGACGCGGGCAACGGCCCACGTACCCGAAGAGTCGGCTCACGTACTCGACAGACGGCTCGCACACCCGGTCAGTCGGCTCGCGCACCGGAGGGTCGGCTCGCATATCTGGCGGGTCGGCTCACGCACCCGGACGGTCGGCTCACGTACCCGGACGGTCGGCTCATGTGCTCAGAGGCAGAACTCCCATCACCGGGTGCATAACTCGCACGCTTGAGGCCGGAACCGCGTGACTGTGGGCGGAACTCGCGTGGCCGGGCACGTAACCCGCGCGCTTGGGGCGGGACTCGCGATCAGAAGCGGAACTCGCGTGATTGAGCGCGTAGCTCGCGTGATCAGGGAGGCATCGCGCGTGATTGGAGGGGCATCGCGTGTGATTGCGGAGCCGACTCGCGTGATTGGGGAGTCGACTCGCGTGATTGAAGGGTCGACTCGTGTGATTGGGGAGTCGACTCGTGTGATTGGGAGGTCGACTCGCGTGATTGAAGGGTAGGCTCGCGTGATTAGAGGGTCGACACGGGGAGGGGGGTGCGGCGGCGGGGGCGGCCCAGGAGGCGGCGGCCGACGTCGAGGAGTTCCGTGCGGAGTTCTTCGTCGTCCAGGCCGGCCAGGTCCGGGGAGCCGCCCGCCATCGCGATGCCTGTCAGGGCGACCATCGCGTTGACGCGGGCCGCCGTGTCCGGGGCCGGGCCCGACAGGATGCCCAGCAGCGCCTGGCCGAAGCCCTCCATGCCACCGTGGGCCGACTTCTCGATCGCGCGGATCAGGCCCGGGTCGCTCGAGAACAGCGCCACCAGCGTGCGGTGCCGGACCACCAGATCGACGAACCCCTCCAGCAGCAGGTCCACCTGCGCGCCCCGGCGCTTCTGCGCGCCCGCGCGCAGCACCAGGTCGTCCAGGTCCCGGATGCCGGGCTCGGCGACCGCCTCGGTGATCTCCGCCTTCGTCTTGAAGTGGTAGTAGACCGCGGCCTTCGTGATGCCGAGCGCGTCGGCGATCATCTGCAGCGACGTGCCTTCGACCCCGTGTTCGGTGAACAGCCGCAGCGCGGTGTGCAGCAGTCGGGTCCGGGTGTCCTCGGCCGGGCCGGCGGTCATTCTTCCTCCTCAGCGAGTCGTCGGAGCGTACGTCACGGCCTCCTCCGCGAGCAAACCGGTTACTTGCCGATCGGCTAGCGAACTGCTTGCTGTTCGACAAGTCACATACTTGCCGATCGGCTTGGACGCCTCCTTGCCGATCGGCTAGCTTGGGAAGTAACCAGATTGAGTGAACCCACCCCGTTCGGGCGAAACGGAGCTGACTCGTGGCAACCTTCCTGTACCGGCTAGGCCGGGCGTCCTTCCGGCGGCGCGCGCTGGTCGCGGCCGTCTGGGCGGCCGTACTCGTGGCCCTCGGACTGGGGGCGCTGACGCTGTCGGGCCAGCTGTCCAACTCGGTGACGATCCCCGGCACCGAGTCGCAGCGGGCGATCGACCAGCTGACCGAGAAGTTCCCGCAGGCCAACGCCGGTGGCGCCACCGCGCGCGTCGTGATCGAGGCCCCGGCGGGGACCACGGTGACCGACGCCAGGGGCAAGGCCGCCGTCGAATCGCTCGTCGGGCAGCTGAAGACCGCGCCCAAGGTGTCGAGCGTCGTCGACCCGTTCCAGGCCCAGTCGATCTCGCCCGACAAGCGCGTCGCCCTCGCGCAGGTCAGCTACGGCGCGAAGGCCTACGAGCTCACCGACGAAGACCGCCAGGCGCTGCTCAACACCGCGAACGCCGGCCGCGACGCCGGGTTCACCGTCGAGTTCGGCGGCGACGCGGTGCAGGGCATCCCCGAAACCGGCGCGACCGAAGGCCTGGGCGTGGCCGTCGCGGCCGTCGTGTTGATCATCACCTTCGGCTCGCTGATCGCGGCCGGGATCCCGCTGCTCACCGCCCTGATCGGGGTCGGCACCGGGATGGGCGGCATCTTCCTCGCCTCCGGCTTCCTCGAGCTGAACTCGAACACGCCGATCCTCGCGCTGATGATCGGGCTGGCCGTCGGCATCGACTACGCGCTGTTCATCGTCTCGCGCTATCGGCACGAACTGAGCCTCGGCCGCGATCCCGAGGAGGCCGCGGGCCGCGCCACCGGCACCGCCGGGTCCGCCGTCGTCTTCGCCGGGCTCACCGTGATCATCGCGCTGGCCGGGCTGACCGTCATCGGCATCCCGTTCCTCGGCCAGATGGGCGTGGCCGCCGCGGTCACCGTCGCGGTCGCCGTGGTCATCGCCCTGACGCTGCTGCCCGCGATCCTCGGCTTCGCCGGGAAGCGGGTCGCCGGGAACCGCATCCGGCTGCGCCGCAAGCCGGTCACGACGACGCACGGCGAGCGCTGGGCGCGGTTCGTCGCCCGCCACCGGTGGCCGGTGCTGCTCGTGGCGGTGGCCGGGATGGCCGTCGTCGCGCTGCCCGCGCTCGGCATGCAGCTCGGCCTGCCCAACGACAGCACCGCCGCGCCGGAGTCCACGCAGCACAAGGCGTACGAGATCGTCAGCCGCAGCTTCGGCGAAGGCGCGAACGGGCCGCTGCTGGTCGTCGTCGACGTCGGTTCGAGCACCAACCGCCAGGCCGCGCTCGGCCAGGCCGCGGCCGACATCCAGAAGCTGCCGGACGTCGCCGCCGTCACCCCGCCGAAGGTCAACCAGAACGGTGACACGGGGTTGCTCTCGGTGATCCCGAAGAGCGGGCCGAGCAGCACCCAGACCGAGGATCTCGTCGCCGCGATCCGCACCGAATCCGGCACGCTGCAGGAGGCGACCGGCGCGAAGCTGGCCGTCACCGGGCAGACCGCGGCGAACATCGACGTCTCGGAGAAGCTGTCCGACGCGATGCTGCCCTACCTCGCCCTGATCGTCGGGCTGGCGTTCATCCTGCTGATGCTGGTGTTCCGCTCGGTCGTGGTGCCGCTGAAGGCGACGATCGGCTTCCTCGGCTCGGTCGCCGCGACGTTCGGTGCCGTGGTCGCGGTGTTCCAGTGGGGCTGGCTGACCGACCTGCTCGGGGTCGAGTCGACCGGGCCGATCATGAGCATGCTGCCGATCCTGCTCATCGGTGTCCTCTTCGGACTCGCGATGGACTACCAGGTGTTCCTGGTGACGCGGATGCGCGAGGAGCACGTCCACGGCGCCGAACCGCAGGAGGCCATGGTCACCGGCTTCCGGCACGGCGCCCGCGTGGTCGTCGCGGCCGCGCTGATCATGATCAGCGTGTTCGCCGGGTTCGTCCTGGCCGAGTCGACGCTGATCCAGTCGATCGGGTTCGCGCTGGCGTTCGGTGTGCTGGTGGACGCGTTCGTCGTCCGGATGACGCTGGTGCCGGCCGTGATGTCGCTGCTGGGCCGCGGTGCCTGGTGGCTGCCGAAGTGGCTGGACCGGATCCTGCCGGACGTCGACGTCGAGGGCGAAAAGCTCACGAAGCACCTGGACGACGCCCCTGGTGACGACCCGCGCGAGCTGGTCGGCGCGAGCCGCTGAGCTTGGTTGTCCACAACCCGGCGGGGTTGTGGACAACCAGGCTTCGGCCGGGGGTTTTGTCGGCCACCACCGATAGACTGGACGTGGGACGCCCCCCGGGGAGGGTGGGGGCTGCTCTGGGGCGGGCGGCGGCCGCTAGCTGGCGAACCAGAAGATGGCGCCGCCGATGGCCAGTACCGCGGCGATGCCCAGGACGACCGCCATGAACTTGGCCGTCTTCCAGGCCGAATAGACGCCGCCCACCAGGAAGCCGCCCAGGGCCAGCAGCAGGACGCCGACGACTTCCTTGCTCACAGGACGCCCTTCGTGGAGGGGATGCCGCCCGCGCGCGGGTCCGGCTCGGTTGCCGCGCGCAGGGCGCGGGCCACCGCCTTGTACTCGGCCTCGGCGATGTGGTGCGGGTCGCGGCCGTGGATCACTCGGACGTGCAGCGCGATCTGGGCGTGGAACGCCAGCGAGTCGAACACGTGCCGCGTCAGCACGAACGGGTAGTTGCCGCCGATGGTGAACGTGGTGAACTGCTCCGGCTCCCCCACGTGCACGCAGTACGGCCGCCCGGAGACGTCGATCGCCGCGTGGGCCAGGGTTTCGTCCATCGGGATCCAGGCGTCGCCGAAGCGGCGGATGCCGCTCTTGTCGCCCAGCGCCTGGCGGATCGCCTGGCCGAGCACGATCGCCGTGTCCTCCACCGTGTGGTGCGCGTCGATGTGGACGTCGCCGGTCGCCTCGACCTTGAGGTCCAGCGAGCCGTGCACGCCGAACGCCGTCAGCATGTGGTCGTAGAACGGGACGCCGGTCGAGATGTCGACCTCGCCCGTGCCGTCGAGGTCCAGCTGCACGGAGATCGAGGACTCCTTGGTGGTCCGCTCGACCTTGCCGATGCGCGTCATCGGGAAACTTCCTTACTCGCCTCGAGGAAGGCGTCGTTCTCTTCCGGGGTGCCGATGCTGACGCGCAGGTGCCCGTCGATACCCGGGTCGCGGATCAGCACACCCCGGTCCAGATAGGACTTCCACGCCGCCGAAGGCGAAGCGAACCGTCCGAAGAGGACGAAGTTCGAGTCGCTCGGCACCGGGTCGAAACCCAGGCCCGCCAGCGCTTCCACGACGCGGTCGCGTTCGGCGGCCAGCTTGTGGACGGTGCTCAGGGTCGCGTCCGCGTGCCGCAGCGCCGCGCGCGCGGCCGCCTGGGTCAGCCGCGAGAGGTGGTAGGGCAGGCGCACCAGCTGCAGTGCGTCGACGACCGCGGGTGCCGCCGCCAGGTACCCGAGGCGGCCGCCGGCGAAGGCGAACGCCTTGCTCATCGTGCGCGACACGATCAGCCGCGCCGGGTAGTCCGCCAGCAGCTCGACGGCGCTGGGCTGCGACGAGAACTCCGCGTACGCCTCGTCGACGACGACGATCCCGGTGGCCGCGTCCAGGATCGCACGGAGCTCGGAAAGCGGGATCGAGCCGCCGGTCGGGTTGTTCGGGCTCGTGACGAACACGATGTCCGGACGCCGTTCCGCGATGAGGGACGCCGCCGCGGCCGTGTCCAGCGTGAAGTCGTCGCGGCGCGGGGCCGGCACCCACTCGGTGCGGGTGCCCGACGCGATGATCGGGTGCATCGAGTACGACGGCTCGAAACCGAGCGCGCTGCGCCCGGGGCCGCCGAAGGCCTGCAGGATCTGCTGCAGCACCTCGTTGGACCCGTTGGCGGCCCAGACGTTCTCCTCGGTCAGCACGACCCGCGTCGACACGCTCAGGTAGTCGGCCAGGTCGTGGCGCAGCTCGAGGGCGTCGCGGTCCGGGTAACGGTGCAGCTCGACGGCTTCCGCGCGGACGGCCTCGGCGACGTCCGCGACCAGCTCCGGCGGCGGCGGGTACGGGTTTTCGTTGGTGTTGAGCCGGATCGGGACGTCCAGCTGCGGCGCCCCGTACGGCGACTTGCCGCGCAGGTCCTCGCGCAGCGGCAGCTCGTCCAGGGTGATCTCTTCGCCGATGGTCATCGGGCCTCCCCCGCGAAACGCGCCGTCACGGCCTCGCCGTGCGCGGGCAGGTCCTCGGCGTTGGCCAGCGCGACGACGCGGCCGGCGACCTCGCGCAGCGCGTCCTCGTTGTAGTCCACGACGTGGATGCCCTTGAGGAAGCTCTGCACCGACAGGCCCGAGGAGTGGCGGGCGAACCCGCCGGTGGGCAGCACGTGGTTGGAGCCGGCGCAGTAGTCGCCGAGCGAGACCGGGGCGTACGCGCCGACGAAGATCGCGCCCGCGTTGCGGACCCGGGCGGCGACCGCGCGGGCGTCCGCCGTCTGGATCTCCAGGTGCTCGGCGGCGTAGGCGTCCACGACGCGAAGGCCGTCGTCCACAGTGGACACCAGGATGACGCCGGACTGCTTGCCACCCAAGGCTTCGGTGACGCGCTCGGTGTGCTTCGTCGCCGAGACGCGGCCCACGAGCTCCTTGTCGACGGCGTCGGCCAGCTCGACGGACGTCGTCACCAGGACGCTCGCGGCGAGCGGGTCGTGCTCGGCCTGGCTGACCAGGTCGGCGGCGACGTGCACCGGGTCGGCCGTCTCGTCGGCCAGGATGGCGATCTCGGTCGGGCCGGCCTCGGAGTCGATCCCGATCAGGCCGCGCAGCATCCGCTTCGCCGCGGTCAGGTAGATGTTGCCCGGCCCGGTGACGACGTCGACCGGGGTCAGCTCGGTGCCGTCGGTGTCCGTGCCGCCGTAGGCCAGCAGCGCGACGGCCTGCGCGCCGCCGACCGCCCACACCTCGTCGACGCCGAGCAGCTCGGCCGCGGCGAGGATGGTCGGGTGCGGCAGCCCGGCGAACCCGGCCTGCGGCGGCGAGCAGACGACCAGCGAGCCGACGCCGGCGATCTGCGCCGGGACGACGTTCATCACCACGGTCGAGGGGTACACCGCGAGCCCGCCCGGCGCGTACAGCCCGACGCGCTCGACCGGCACCCACTTCTCGGTGACCGTGCCGCCGTCGACGACCGTCGTGGTGACGTCTTGGCGGCGCTGCTCCGCGTGGACCTTGCGGGCGCGGGTGATCGACTCCTCCAGCGCGGCGCGCACGGCCGGGTCGAGCTGGGCGAGGGCCTGGGTGAGCCGCTCCCGCGGCACGCGCACGCTGACCGGGCGGACCTTGTCGAACTTCTCCGTGTACTCGAGGACCGCTTCGACACCGCGGTCACGGACCGCCTCGACCACCGGCCGCACGTGATGCAGCGCCGCGTCCACGTCGTATTCGGCGCGTGGGAGAGTGGCGCGCAGTTCGGCGGCGGTCGGGACCTGCCCGCGCAGGTCGGTGCGGTTCAACATGCCCCCAGGGTACGAGGTCACGCCGAGCGGGTTTTCAGCGATACTCCCCGGTGACGGCGGATCCCAGCATGCAGGAGGCAGCAGTGGCGCGCATCGCGTTGTGCCAGCTCAACTCGGGTGACGACCCGGAGGCGAACCTGAAGCTGGTTCGCTCCGGCGTCGAAGCGGCGGTCGCGGACGGCGCGCGGATCGTCGTGTTCCCCGAGGCGACCATGGCGCGCTTCGGACGTCCCCTGGACGGGGTCGCCGAGCCGCTGGACGGGCCGTGGGCGACGGCGGTCGCGGCGGTCGCGGCCGAGCACGGTGTGGTGATCGTCGCCGGGATGTTCACCCCGGCGGACGGGCGGGTGCGCAACACGCTGCTGGTCACCGGCGCCGGGCACCACCGCGGTTACGACAAGATCCACCTCTACGACGCGTTCGGCTTCGCCGAGTCCGACACCGTCGCGCCCGGTGCCACGCTGGCGACGTTCGAGTTCGAGGGTGTCGTCTACGGCGTCGCGACGTGTTACGACGTGCGGTTCCCGGAGCTGTTCCGGGCGCTGGCCGACGACGGCGCCGACGTCGTGCTGCTGCCGGCGTCCTGGGGCGCGGGCGAGGGCAAGCGCGAGCAGTGGGAGGTCCTGGTGCGGGCCCGCGCGCTGGACTCGGGCTGCTGGGTGCTGGCGTGCGGCCAGGCCGACCCGGCGGCGACGGGCGTCACGGTCAACCCGAAGGCGCCGACGGGCATCGGCCACTCGCTGGCCGCGGACGGCTTCGGCCGGGTGCACGCGGCCGCGGGCGCGGGCCCGGAGACCCTGCTGGTGGACGTCGACCCGGCGGTCTCGGCGCGAGCCCGCACCGCGACGGGCGCCCTGGCCAACCGGCGGCTTTGAACCGCAAAGCGGCACTTTCACGTGAAAGCGACCACCAGGGGGCGGCACTTTCACGTGAAAGTGACGTCTTAGCGGAGCAGGCCTTCGCGGATCGCCACCCGGACGAAGCCGGCTCGGCGGCGCTCGCCCGTCTTGTCGCGGATGCGGTCCAGGTAGGACCGCACCGTGCGGACGCTGATGTTGAGGATCTCCGCGACGTCGACGTCGCGCTCCCCGGCCGCCACCAGGCGCAGCACCTGCTTCTCGCGCTCCGACAGCACGATCTTCGGCCCCGCGTGCCGCTCTTCGCTGTCCTGGATGATCATCCCGGCCAGCGTCGGCGAGACGTACGCGTTGTCGTCGGCGATGGTGCGGATCGCGCGCAGGAGCTCGTCGCCGTCGACGTCCTTCGACAGGAAACCCTTGGCGCCCGCCTGCATGGCGCCCAGCACCTCCGGCTGCTCGGCGTGCGCGGACACCACCAGCACCTTGTGCCCCATGGCCCCCACCTCCAGGACCGCGGCCGCGTCCTGGACGCCGCGCAGCTTGAGGTCGAGGACGACGACGCTGCCCGCCGGCTGGTCCTGCACCGCGAAGCGGGCCACCGAGTCGGCGACCGCGCCCAGCTCGATGTCCGGGGCCTCGGTGAGCACGCGGGTCAGCGCGTACCGGTAGAGCGGGTGGTCCTCGATCACCCCGACGTGGATGCGCCGGGGGGCCGGGGTCTGCTCGCCGGGGTCGCTCACTTGCGACCGCCGCGCCGCGGGCCCGACCCGCCGATGAGACCGCGCCGGATGGCTTCCTTGACCAGGCCCGGCCGGCGCCGTTCGCCCGTCTTGTCGCGGATCCGGTCGAGGTAACCCCGGACCGTCCGGACGCCGATGCCGAGGATCAGCGCGATGTCGACGTCCCGCTCCCCCGCCGCCACCAGCCGCAGCACCTGCTCCTCGCGCGGCGACAGCTCGACCTCGGCCGCGGTCACCGGCCGGTCGGCGTTGTCCTTGATGATCATCCCGGCGACCACCGCCGAGACGTACGCGCCGCCGTCGGCGACCGTCTTGATCGCGATCAGCAGCTCCTCGGCGTCGACGTCCTTGGACAGGAACCCGCGCGCGCCGGCCGCGATCGCGCCGAGCACGACGTCCGGTTCCGCCTGGGCCGACACCACGAGCACGTGGTGCCCCAGTTCGCAGACCTCCAGCACGGCCGCCGCGCCCGCGACGCCCGGGAGGCCCAGGTCGAGCAGCACCACGCTGCCCGGTGGCTGCCGGTGGACGTGGAAGCGGGCGACCGAGTCGACCACCGCGCCCAGCTCGACGAATTCGGCCTCGGCCAGTACGCGCTCCACGGAGACGCGGTACAGCGGGTGGTCCTCGACGACCGCGACCTGGACCCGCCCCGGCCCGGTCACTGCGTCTTCGGTCGAGCGCTCTTCTGTCATGTGCACGACTTTCACCCCGTTCCACCCGACGGGGCCGGCCGGCCGGCGGTGGCCGGATCCAGCGCGGAGCCCGTCGGCACCAATGCGAGCAAACTACCTGCGATCGGCTGGCGGGCCACCCCTCCGTACCCCAGTGAGGCCAGCGCCTGGGCGCTGACCACCGGGTACTTGCGGCCCGTGTCGGTCACCAAGTACGTCGTGGCGGAGCCGGCTTCGACGACCACCGCCCCTCCGGACGGCGGCACGTAGACCTCGTCCGCCACCCGTGCTTCGGACCGGGTCGCGACTTGGATGGCTCGCGCGCCTCCGGGAAGCGGAAGTTCGGCCGAAACGAGTAACCGGGACCCCTGCGAGCACAGCGTCACCGAGTTGCCGGTGATCGGCGCCTTGCCGGGGATGCGGTCCGGGAAGGCGGCCGGGTCGGCGCCGCCCGCGCGGGGCGCGGCGACCTTCCGCGCCCCGGCGACGTCGGCCGCGCGCACCTCGACCGGGGCCGGAGTCCCGGAGTAGGCCGCGGCGTTGGCCCCGGTCGTCACCAGCAGGCTGGCCTCGGTCTGCCCGACCGGCTCGAGCCCGTCGGCGCGGACCAGGTAGTACGACGTCGCGGAGCCGGGCGCGGCCATCGCGTCCACCACCGAGAGCACCTCGCCGACGCGGGTGTCGCGGCCGCCCACGGACGGGCCGCGGTCGCCGGCGCCGTCGACCGGCAGCGCGGTGAGGTCGCGCCCGGACGGGACGGTGTCGATCCAGCGGGCGGACACCGCGATCGTCGGGTAGCTGTCGAACTGCAGCGCGGTCGCGGCCTCGTCGCTGAGCTTGTAACGACGGCCGCCGTTGAGCAGGAAGCGGTCGCCCTCCGGCAGCTTGACGATGACACCCTGGTCGCGCGGCAGCTCCACGCCGGACGCGGGCCCGGTGAGCAGGACGGCGGTGCGCGGCTCGGCCGATGCGGGCGCGTCCTGGGTGGTCCGGCTGCAGCTCGTCCACGGTGTGGTGACCAACGCGGGCGAGGCGGGCAGCGAGTCGGGGGCGCCGGGGATGCCGATCTGGGCGCCGCGGCCGGCCGTGCCGAGGTTCTCCGACGAGACGGAGACGGTCGCGTCGCCGTTGCCGCCGGCCAGCAGCCGGGCGGAGGCGTAGTTGAGGACCGGGTGCAGCACGCCGTCGGCCCCGAGGACGAACCGCGCGCCGGTGCCCTCTTCGACGATCACCTTGCCGCCGGCCAGCCAGTCCTTGCCGCCGTTCGGGTTGAGCAGGCCGATGATGCCGAACACGGCGGTGACGAGCAGCGCGGCCACGAGCCCCAGGACGGTGCCGAGCACCAGGCGGCGGCTGGGGGCGACGGGGTGGTTGGCGTCGGCGGCGACGAGCGCGGAGACCAGCCTGCGGCGGAGGAACTGGTACGCCTGGATCTGGTCCCGCTGCGTCCACACGCTTCTCGTGCCCCCGGCTGTGCGTCCTGTCTGCGTCCCGAACCCTCCGAGCGCCTGATGCTAAGCACCCGATCCGGGGGCGGCGAGGGTAATTTTTACGCCCACGCCGTATCTGGGGAGGTACTAGCGTCCGGAGGCAGGGAAAGGGGAACCTGTGTCCGTCGGAACCGCTGAATCCGCTGTCCGCCCGGCGCCGCCGCGACCCGCACGCACGCCGCTGCCGTGGCTGCTGCCGATCCGGCCGCTGCAGGCCGCGGTGTGGGAGATCGCCGGCATCGCCGCGCTGCTCGCGTGGACGCTGGACGGCCTCGCGCAGCCCGTCCGGATCGGCTTCAGCGCCGCCGCCGCGGCCGTGGTGCTGCTGACGTCGGTGCGCTTCGCCGGGCGGCACCCGGCCAGCTGGGCGCTGACGTGGATCGCGTACCGCCTGCGGCGCCACGACACCCGCCACGACAGCCCGGACGCTCTCATGCGCGTCGCGGGGCCGGTGAAGGTGCGCCAGCACGTCGACCGCGCCGGGAACCGCTTCGGCGTCGCCGAGGTCGACGGCGGGTGGAGCGCCCTGGTGCGGCTCACGCCCGGGTCGGGCGAGCCCTCCCCCGAGGCGCTGGTGGGCATCCTGCGCGCGGCCTACCGGCGCACCGACGTCCCGCTGGCGTCGGCGCAGCTGCTCACGTGGGCCGTCCCGCGCGGCGACCAGGTGCTGCGGGTGCGCTGGCTGGCCGTGCGTTATCGTCCGGACCTCGCGCCGATCGCCGCGCTGGCCCGCGGCGGCGGCGACCTCGGAGCGTTGCGCAGCACGGCGTCCGCGGCGCTGAGCCTGATGGGCGAGCTGGCCGAGGCCGGCTACCCGAGCACGGTGCTGGAGGCGGGCGAGCTGGGCAAGGAGCTGCGGGTGGCACTGGGCGTCCAGGGCCCGTCCCCGGAGCCCAGCGACCACTGGCGGTCGTGGACGTGGGGCGACGCGAGCCAGATGTGCTTCACGCCCCGCTCGGTGCGCTCGCTGGACGTCTCGGTGCCGGAGGCGGCGTTCACGGCGACGTCGTACACGCTACGGCGCACAGCGGGCGGCAAGGAGCACGAGGAGCTGACGATCCGGGTGGGTTCCCGCTCCGGTGCCCCCGTGCCTCCACCGAGCGGATCAGCGGTGCCGCTGCACGGCCGTCACGGCGAAGGAGTCCGCCGGACGCTCCCGCTGGCCCTGGATTCCTAGCGACAACGAACACGCTGCGACAGACCTCGCCCGACACTCCTACTTGGCGGGTGGCGTCTTCGCAGCCTTCGGCGGCGGCTTGGGCAGCGACCCAGTCGGTCCACCAGTGGACTTGGGAGTCGTCGTCGGCTTCTGACTCTCCTCCTTTCTGATGGGACTCATCGAAAACTCAATCGAGCGGAGATGTTTCTCATCTCATTCCCTTTCACTACTTGGCCGGAGGCGTCTTTGCCGGCTTCGCTGGCGCCTTCGGCATGGCCCCCGTCGGCCCACCGGTCGACTTAGGAGTTACCGTGGGCTTCTGACTTTTCTCTTCGGTACCCTGAGCATCCAGCGTGGTCGCCTGCGCAACCAAGCGAGCGGGGTCGATATATTCAGCCATCTTCCTACCTCTTCTTCAGGGTCATCAGCCGTTCCCGGAGGAGTCTGGATAAATTCCACACTGATAGCATCTTCGCAATTCACCCAAACTCCGAAACCATCGTGTGGATAATTCCTTTCCGACTCCTCCTTGCTTGCAAAGTTTCCAGAGTCATCCAACGCCCACAGGTTAGCAACATAGAGGTCACGACGACCAGGCGACTGTGACATGTGACCGAAATCTTTCTCCACAAAGCCGCCTAGCTGAGTTCCATCTTTATATCGAATCCGAACCCAGTTGGCCGCAAAGGCATGCTCTGCGGCATAATCCCATGAAGTCTGGTAGCGAGACCCGCGAAGCAATTCTCTAGACGGAAACTTAAAGCTTCCCACGCGCAAGGAAACTCTCCACCAGTGCCATACGAGAGCAGAACTGCTAGGCACAATGAATACCAATAACAACACGGCCAAGCCAGCAAGACGAGCAAAGCGAAGCGGATCCCCCAACTGCGCCAGCACGTACCGGATCGGACCGCCAAACGCCCACACATAGAAGACGTCGAAAATCGCCGTCAAGCTGATAAGCGCAAAGAGTCTGGACGAAACCGGACGATCGGAATCAGCCGTACCTCGAAGCCAGCCACTTACAACCTGAAACACAAACCCGGGCAGCACTGCACCGATGATGACGATCAACTGCTGCCAGGTCTTCGCGTCCACTGTCGTCGATCAACTTCCGTCGTAGTCCACGGACCTGCTGATGGTAGACGCACCCACCGACAGAAATTGAAAGGCCGCCACGATCGCTCGTGGCGGCCTTCACGGACTTTGGAGCAGGTCAGCCGCGGACGGCTTCGTAGACGCCGGCGATCATGCCGACGAACGGGACCAGCGAGAGCAGCACCAGGAACTCCGAGACGTCCAGCAGCCGCGACCAGTAGGGCGAACGCAGGCCGCGGGCCACCCGGGTCGCGTAGATCAGGCAGATCGCCGCCGACAGGACCACCGCGCAGCCCGTCGCGAAGATCGCCGTGCGGTTGCCCGAGGCCACCAGCCAGACGCCCGCGACGACCAGGCTCGTGACGCCGAAGGCGACCAGGACCAGGCGCTGCGCTTTGCCCGCGTACGACCGGGACCGCAGGATCCACGCGACGCCCAGCACCGCGGCCAGCCCGGCGTCCCACGGCCCGCCCGTGGCCAGGACGACCGCCGAGAAGAGCACCACCAGGCCCAGCGCCACCAGCAAGCCGGTCAACACGGCCTGGGCGCGGGACGTGCGGCCGAACATCTCGGTGCCCAGCGACGGCTGTTCGTCGGCGCGGAAGGCCTCCATGTCGTCCGGCACGCGCGGGAGCGGGAGGCGGGCCAGGCGCAGCGCCATCATCGGGGCCACCGCCGCCAGCGCCGTGCAGAGCACCGCGACGACCGCCGCGGCCGAGATCGGGGAGACGCCCGCCAGCAGCACCACCCCGGTCGTCACCGCGCCGAACGCGGACGCGACGGTGATCGCGACGAACCACGGCAGGCGGTCGGCGACCGAGACCGCCGCGAGCACGCCGTACACCGTCACCGCGGCGAAGCCCGCGGCCAGCGGGCCGGCCGACAGCGAGAACAGCGGATGCGGTGGCAGCACGGACATCCCGGCCAGCAGCGCGACGCCGACCCCGGCGAGCGACCCGGCCGCGCCGGCCTCGGCGTCGCCGTACGCGCGGCTCAGCGCGCCGCCGCCCAAGAGCAGCACCAGCGCCAGCAAGCCGGTCCCGATCGGGGCCAGGACGCTGCCGGACGCCGCGGCCTGCACCAGCAGCCCGCCGGCGAGCAGCAGCACCACCGCGGCCACCAGCCCGGACCGCCGCGCGACCGAAGGACCCCAGCCGCCGGTGGCGTCGGCGGCGCTGGCGATCGAGTCGACGACGTCGTCGAACAGCAAGGGACCCCGCGGGCGCTCCCGCGGGGTCAGGTGGAGGACTTCGCCGTCGCGGATCTGCGCCGCGGCGACGCTCAGGCCGAGCGCCAGTGGCGCCCCGCCCAGCCGGGAGAGCACCCAGCCCGGGTGGTCGGCCGAGGCCTGCCCGGACGCCCCGGCGAGCCGCACCAGCTGCGGCACCAGCTCGGCGAACGTCGACTGCTGCGGCAGGGCGACGTCCACCCGGGCCCGTGGCGTGACCACGGTGACCCGGCGGGTCGTGCCGGTGAGAGAAGCCGTCATCAGATGTTCTTGGCGGCCGAGATGACCGGCGCGAACTTCGCGTTCGACGCCTCGGCGAGCTTCGTGAGCCCGGCGTTCACCGCCTCCAGGACGATCTCCGAGAGGTTGCGGGCGTCGTACTCGCGGATCGCGCGCGGGTCGATGTCGATCGAGGTGAACCGGCCGTCGCCGCGGAGGGTGACGGTGACCTCGTTCTGCCGCGAGTGCGCCTTGATCTCCATCGCCTCGACCGTGCGCTGGATCCGCTGGACCTCTTCGGTCTGCTTGCGCACCTGCGCCAGCAGTTCGTCCATGTCCGGCACCGCGTACGGATCGGTCATCGGGTTTTCCCTTCGTGCTGGCGGACGTGGACGCTGCCCACGAACCGCTGGAAACCGGGTGAGAGCGCCCGCGCGGTCGCGGGCGCGGCCGTGCAGGCGAGCTCGAGCACCAGCCGCTGCTCCGGCGTGGCGCCGGGCACGGTCAGGTGCACCTGGGTCTGGATCAGCTCGGTGCCTTCGCCGGTGCGCAGGCGCAGCAGCTGCATGACACCGGGCGCGGCCGGGGCGCCGACGTCCCGGTGGCTCAGGACGTCGAGCCCGGCCGAGGTGAGGGACAGGCGTTCGACGGCTTCGGCGGCGATGTCGTCGATCGACTTCGCGTCGGGCCGCTGCTGGACGCTCACCGTGATGTTCGGGACGAACTCGCCGGGCGGCGCGTCGTGCACGGCGACGAACACCGCGCCCGACTCGCCGGGGTCGACGGCGGTCCAGCCGTCGGGGATCACGAAGTCCAGGGGAAGGGTCATCACAGCCCCACGTACGACGTGGCGTCGTCCCAAGCGGATCCGACCGCGTTGGCGGCGTCGTGCGCGGCGGTCCCGACGTAGTCCGCGGCCGCGCCGCCGTACTCGCCGATCGTGTGGCCGAGCTTCGGCAAATCAATATCGATCTTCGCGCCGACACCGGCGCCGAAGCCGAGCGCGGCCCCGGCCTTGAAGTTGACCTTGATGTGGCCCGCGTCGTAGACGGCCTGGGCGTCGAGCTGCGCGCCGACGCCGTACTGCAGCGTGCCGTTCGCGCCGACGCCGATGCCCGCGACGTCCGCCGCGACCTCACCCTCGACCTTGCCACCGGCGAAGGCGTTCAGGTGTGCGCCGGCGCCGTGGGCGCCGATCGTGCCGGACGCGCTCGCCTCACCGCCGGCGAACAGCGTGCCCTTGGCGTGCGCCGAGGAGACGCCCCAGTCGCCCTTGAGCTCGCCCTCTTCCTTCACCGCGGCCAGCTCGGTGTGGCCGGACGCGCCGACGTCCCAGCCCTTCGACGTGATCTTCCCGTCGTACTCCGGGGTGAGCCCGTCCTGGTCGTGCTTGAACTTGTAGTAGGTGATCTCGGTGTTGTTGCCCAGCTTGTCCTTGAGGCTCTCCGGCTTCGGCTGCCCGAACGGCGTGTCCGCCTTCTTCGGCGCGCGCGTGCCTTCGAGGCCGTCCCAGGTGAGCTTCTTCCAGCCCGAGTTCTTGAACCACGACGGCGCGTCGCGCGGCCGCTTGCGCCCGTCGAGCGGGCTGCCGTTGAGCCAGCCCAGCGGGCCGCCGGTCTTCTTGCCCAGCTTGTATTCCAGCCGCTGGGTGCCTTCGGGCGGGAACAGCTCGGCGAGCGCTTCGGAGAACTCGTCGACGACCTGCCGCGCCGCCTGGACGCTCTGCTCGCCGAGCTGGCGCGCGGCCTGGATGAACGCGCCGACCGAGCCCGAGTTCACCGCGCGGGCCTGCGCGGTGAGCTGCTGGGCGTACTGGTCGAACTGCGCGATGATCGAGTCGACCGCGGCCTTCGCCGACTGCACGAGCTGTGCCGCCGTCGCGAGCCGTTTCGCCTGGTCGTCGAGCTTCGTGGCGGCGTCGGTCAGCTCTTGGCCGAGTTCGCCGGCCGCGGTGGCGAACGCGGTGTAGGCGTCGCCGTCCCAGTCCGCGTGCAGCGTCTTCGCCGAGTCGCCGACCTCCTTCGCCTTGCCCGAAACCGTCGTGGCCTGGGTGGCGACCCGCTGCGACGCGGCGCTCAAGGCGCCGGGATCCCCCGTGACGCGCCGCTGGCACTCGAGAAGGACCTGCCGGTACCCGGACAGCACGGAGCTGACCACCCCGGACGCGTCGACGACCCCCGAGCCCGTCATCGGCTAGTTCCCGGCCGCGTCGTAGCCGACGTGCTGGCTGAAGTGCTGGCCGTTGTAGTCGAGGTTGATGTCGACGTCGAAGTCCTGGCCGCCGGGAGCCTCCACAGTGGACTCACCGGTGGTGAGGTTGGTGTGGATGGTGACTTCGTTCGCGCCGCCCATCGACCCGGCGCCGCTGGTGACCGGGGCGGGCTGGGTGACCGGCTGGGTGACCGGCGCCGGCTGGGTCGGCACGGTGGCGCCGTTCTGCGACGGGTCCACCGCGATCCAGCTGTTCGACGGGTCGAGCGGGGTGCCGTTGGCCGTCACCGGGACGGTCGCGCCGCCGGTGCCTGTGCCCGTGCTGGAACCGCCGCCGGTGGCGAGCGCGGGCGGGGTGTAGTCGGTGAACGAAGGCTGCTGCGGGATCCCCCCGCCGCTCCCGCCCGCCACCGCCTGCTGCCCGGCCGGGCTCGCCACCGGCGACGGGGCCTGCGGCGCCGTGACCGGGGTGGTCCCCGCCGACGGTGTCGTCGCGCCCGTGGTGCCGGTGTCGTGGTGGAACAGCTTCTCGATCTCGCCGATGACCGTCGCCAGCTGGGTGATCTGCTGGGCGAGGTCGGTCGCGCCGAGGGCCTTGAGCAGCGCGCCGATCGAGGTGATGAAGGCACGCAGCGACGCGCTCGTCCCGGTCGACAAAGCGACCGCCGCGCCGTAGGTCCACGGGTTCGACATCAGCGAGGCGACCGTCGGGTTCACCGCGGAGACGACCGCGCGGTAGGCCTCCTGCGCCGTCTTGATCAGCGTGCCCGAGATGCCGAGCAGCTCGGCGCCCTTCTGAACCACGCCGATGATCTTGGTGAGCTGGTCGAGGGAGTCGGTGATCTTCTTCAGCGCCGACTCGCTCGCCGCGCCCGACCAGATCTTGCCGAGCTGGTCGGCGGCCTTGGTGAGCTCGGTGTACATGCTCAGGAACTGCTCGGCCTTCTTGACCAGGTCGAGCACGTGCTTCGCGATCTGCTCCGGCTGGCCGGTGACGATCTGCGGCAGGATGGTGATCGGCCCGCCCGAGGACGCGGTCGCGTCCATCGCGCTGGAGTTCGGGAAAGTCAGCATCGGACCTCACAGAGTTTCATGGGGCACACGGCAGGAATCAGACGACGGAAGCGGGCCGGTACACACTGACCTTCGCCAGTCCGCTGATGCGGGCGTCGAGGAGCCCGTGGTTGTACAGGCGGCCGCCGTCGCCGGCGACGCCGATGACCGGCTGGCGGTCGGAGAACAGCAGCGGTTCGACCACCACGACGTCCCCGCTGTGCACGCCGCCGGGGACGTCGGAGAACGTGCGGGCGGTCCCCGCGTAGACCTCGATCAGCCCGATCCGCGCCTGGTTGTCGGCGTCGCCGGCCAGCCAGTCGTTGAAGTCGGCGACCCCGTGGAAGCGGGTGTCGGTGATCGGGTGGTCGCCGAGCTTGCCGAGGTCCGCGTCCCCCAGGTAGCGCAGGACGTTCCCGACCGACGACGGTTCGCCGTGGGCGCCCGCGCTGTCGTTGATCGCCAGGGTCGCCAGCTCGGAGGCGTGCGAGTTGCCCCAGATCGACGAGGTCGTCGTCCCGCCGGTCGCGGAGCCGCCGCCGTAGCCGGTGGCGATGTCCTGGTCCGCCGCCTGGTAGGCGTCGGCGCTGGCCTTGACGAGCCCGTTGATCTGCTGCAGCAGCTGCAGGAGCGTGCGGACGGCGGTGATCTGGCCGGAGTGCAGCGCCGCGTTGGCGGCGGCCACCGCGGTGCCGAACGTCGCGAACGACGTCGGCTGCACGACCAGGCGTTCGAGGTCGGCCACGGCGTTGATCCCGTGGGCGATGATGCCGCCCACGTTCCCCACGGCGGAGCGCATCGCCTCGGGCTCAGCCCGGTACTCGCCGGCCATGGGTCTCCTTCCGCGGGTGGCTGCTCGGCAGAGCGTAAGTTCGTCCCCGGAAGCGGGCGGACGGCAAAAGTACCCACCGCGAGCGGGCGGTGAGTGGCCAAAATACCGGGCAGAGCCGTCCCGGATCTGGAGTCTTCGCCGCATGAGCCTGTCGCCCGAGCGCCCCACCGAGATCGTGCTGCAGTCGCCGCCGATGCTTCCGAAGAGCTCGTCCGGCGGGATGATGCAGCTGATGATGTTCCTGCCGATGATGCTCGGCATGGGCGCGATGTCGTTCGTCTACATCGGACGCGACGGCGGGGTGATGACCTACATCTTCGGCGCGCTGTTCATCTGCGCCATGGGCGGCATGGTCGTGATGTCGCTGGGCCGCGGCGGCATGGCGAAGAAGGCGCAGATCAACGACGAGCGCCGCGACTACCAGCGGTACCTCACCGGCCTGCGCGGCCAGGTCCGCGACATCGCCGACGGCCAGCGCGCCGCGATGGTCGCCGTCCAGCCCGACCCGGCCGACCTGTGGGCCTACGTCGAGACCGGGCAGCTGTGGGACCGGCGGCGCACCGACTCGCAGTTCGCGCAGGTCCGCGCCGGCACCGGGCCGCAGCGGCTGGCGACGCCGTTGAAGGCCCCGCAGACCGTGCCGCTGGAGGACCTGGACCCGGTCTCCTCGACCAGCCTCAAGCACTTCATCCGCACCTACTCGACCGTCGACGGCCTGCCGGTGGCGCTGTCGCTGCGGTCGTTCGCCGCGGTGACCCTGGCCGGGCGCCGCCCGGACGTGCTGGGCCTGACGCGGTCGCTGCTGTGCCAGCTCGCCACCTTCCACTCCCCCGCCGACCTGCGGATCGCGCTGTGCGTGCCGCAGGACCGGCAGCACGACTGGGAGTGGGCGAAGTGGCTGCCGCACGCGACGGCGGCGACGGCGTCCGACGCGGTCGGCTCCCGGCGGCTGGCCGCCGAGGCCGCGGCCCCGCTGGCCGAGCTGCTCGGGCCGGACCTCGGCGAGCGGCCGGTGTTCAGCCGCCGCGCGGCGAGCGAGCTCGACCTGCCGCACCTGGTCGTGGTCGTCGACGGCGGCAACGCCCACGGCGAGCCCCGGCTGATCGGCGAGGACGGCAGGCTCGGCGTCACGGTGATCGAGATCGGCTCGGAGCACCCGCGGACGTTCTCGACCGAGAAGCTGCTCAGCCTGCACACGACCCCGGACTCGCTCGGCATGGTCGTCGGCGACACGACCGAGCAGCGGCTCGGCTTCCTCGGCCGCCCGGACGTGCTCGACCGCGGCGCCGCCGAGGCGCTGGCCCGGATGCTGACGCCGTTGCACACCCCCGCCGCGGTCGTCGGCGAGGCGCCGATGTCGGCGACGTTCGGGCTGTCCGGGCTGCTCGGCATCGGCGACCCGCGCGACACCGACACCGCCGTCACCTGGGCGCCGCGCGCGGCGCGGGACCGGCTGCGGATCCCGCTGGGCGTCAACCCCGAGGGCCGTCCGGTGGACCTGGACCTCAAGGAGTCGGCCGAGGGCGGGATGGGGCCGCACGGCCTGGTCATCGGCGCGACCGGATCGGGCAAGAGCGAGCTGCTGCGGACGCTGGTGACGGCCCTGGCCGTGATGCACTCGTCGGAGACGCTGAACCTGGCGCTGATCGACTTCAAGGGCGGCGCGACGTTCGCCGGGATGACCGGGCTGCCGCACACCTGCGCCGTCATCACGAACCTGTCCGACGACCTCGCGCTGGTCGACCGCATGGCCGACGCCCTCAACGGCGAGCTGCTGCGGCGGCAGGAGCTGCTGCACGCGGCCGGGAACTACGCGTCGGTGCGCGACTACGAGAAGGCCCGCGCGGACGGCGCGCCGCTGGACCCGCTGCCGTCGCTGCTGGTGATCATCGACGAGTTCAGCGAGCTGCTGTCGGCGCGTCCGGAGTTCATCGACCTGTTCGTCGCGATCGGCCGGCTCGGGCGCTCGCTCGGGATCCACCTGCTGCTGGCGTCGCAGCGGCTGGAAGAGGGCCGGCTGCGCGGGCTGGACTCGCACCTGTCCTACCGCGTCGGCCTGCGGACGTTCTCCGCCGCGGAAAGCCGTGCGGTGCTGGGGGTCGCCGACGCCTACCACCTGCCGCCGGTGCCCGGGTCGGCGTACCTGAAGGCCGACACCGACACGCTGATCCGGCTCAAGGCGGCCTACGTCTCGGGTGAGCTGCCGCCGCGCAGCACGGTCGTCCGCGAGGACGGCCAGGAGCTGGGCGTGCTGCCGTTCTCGCTGGCCCCCGTCGAAATCCCGGTGACGACCGAGCTTTCCGAAACCCCGGCCGCCGACGGCACCGGCGAGACGATCATCCACGCGATGCTGTCGCGCCTGGAGGGCAAGGGGCCCGCGGCGCACCAGATCTGGCTGCCGCCGCTGAACGAGCCGCCGACGCTGGACCAGCTGCTGCCGCCGCTGGGCGAGGACGCCGCGCGCGGCCTGTGCCCACTCGGCTGGGGCGGCAACGGCAAGCTGACCATCCCGGTCGCGCTGGTGGACAAGCCGTTCGAGCAGCGCCGCGACCTGCTGTGGGCCGACTTCTCCGGCGCGGGCGGGCACGCGCTGATCGTCGGCGCCCCGCAGACCGGCAAGTCCACGCTGATGAAGGACATCGCGGGCATGCTCGCGCTGACGCACACCCCGGCCGAGGTGCAGCTGTTCGTCCTCGACATGGGTGGCGGCGCGCTGGCGCCGATCGCCGGGCTGCCGCACACGTCCGGCTACGCGACCCGCCGCGACGCGCAGCGCTGCCGCCGGGTCGTCGCCGAGCTGACGACGCTGCTCGAACAGCGCGAGGAGTTCTTCGCCGCCAACGGGATCGAGTCGATCACGACGTTCCGGCAGCGCCGCGCGGAGTTCACCGAGAGCACCGACGGCCGCGAGTTCGGCGACGTCTTCCTGTTCGTGGACAACTGGACCACGATCCGGCAGGAGTACGAGCAGCTGGAGGAGCAGATCACCGGGCTCGCCGCGCGCGGGCTCGGGTTCGGCATCCACGTGATCGTCTCGCTCAACCAGTGGATCGGCGTGCGCGCGCAGCTGCGCGACGCCATCGGCACGCGGTTCGAGCTGCGGCTGGGCGACCCGATGGACTCCTCGATCGACCGCAAGGTCGCGATCAACGTGCCCGCCGACCGGCCCGGGCGCGGCATCACCGCGGAGAAGCTGCATTTCCTGGCGGCGCTGCCGCGGATCGACGCGGACCAGCGCCCGGAGACGATCGGCGCGGGCGGTGTCGACCTGACGCGCCGGATCTCCGAGGCCTGGAAGGGCCCGCGCGCGCCGCAGGTCCGGCTGCTGCCGCCGGAGGTCCCGCTGGACACGCTGGCCGCCGGCCCGTCCCGCCAGGTGACGCTGGGCATCGCGGAGTCGACGTTGCGCCCGGTCCACCTGGACTTCGCGGCGGACCCGCACTTCGTGGCCTTCGGCGACGTCGAGTCGGGGAAGTCTTCGCTGCTGCGCGCGATCGCCCGGGGCATCACCGCGAAGTACACCCCGTCCGAGGCGGCGATCATCGTCGCGGACTACCGCCGCGGCCTGCTCGGCGCGATTTCCGAGGAGCACCTGCTGGGTTACGCGGGCGCCGAAGGCAAGCTGACGGAGCTGATCGCGGACTGCGCGACGGCGATGCGCAACCGCCTGCCGGGCCCGTCGGTGACCCCGGAGCAGCTGCGCAACCGTTCGTGGTGGCGGGGTCCGGAGCTGTTCGTCCTGGTGGACGACTACGAGCTGGTGGCGACGGTGGGCCGCAACCCGCTGCAGCCGCTGCTGGAGTTCCTCCCGCAGGCCCGGGACATCGGCCTGCACGTGATCATCGTCCGCGGTTCCGGCGGTGCCGGGCGCGCGCTGTTCGAGCCGGTGCTGCAGCGGCTGCGCGAGCTGGGTTCGCCGGGGTTGATCATGTCGGGCACGAAGGACGAAGGCGCGCTGCTGGCGGACGTCAAGCCGTCACCGCAACCGCCTGGCCGCGGGACACTGGTGTCTCGGCGGCACGGGACCGGGCTGGTTCAGGTGGCGTGGACGAAACCCACGGAGTCCTGAGCGGGAAAGTGAATCCGGCCCCTCCCGGGCGGGAGGGACCGGATCCGGTCGTCACATCGACGACGACAGCGCATCCCTGGCGTCGAACAACGCCCGGTGGGCCTCCCGCTCGGAGGTCATCGCGATCCCCGAGCGGTCGAGGACGACCAGGCTGGTCACCAGGAACCCGCGAGCCAGCTCGGCGTACACCTCGTTCGTGACCACCGAACTCGCGAGCAGCGTCCGGACGAACTCGGCGAACACCGGCGGGTTCACGTAGTAGTAGTCGCTCGCCATCATCTCGAGCCCGGTGGCGCCGGGCTCGACACCCGCGTCACCGGCCAGCGTGTCCGCCAGGGTGACGAACAGATGGCCGACCCGGAGCGCGGGACTCCAGACGACTTGGCCGTCGACGTCGAAGATGTAGCTCACCTAGGAAAACTCCAGATAGACGGTCACGTCCGGGTGCGCGGTGCGGAACTGGCTCACCGCGTCCTCGATGGCCCCGCGCAGCTCCGTTTCCACGCCGGGAACGGTCATCCGCAAGCCGATCGGGGCATCACGGTACCCCGCGAGCTCGGGACTGATCGCGCGCGCCTCCAGGTACGAGTTGAACTTGGCGGTCACCTGCTTGTCCACCCACTGGGGGACGTCACCGGCCCACGTCGCGGATTTCTCCTCCCACAGGACACCGCCCTCGACGTGGTCGACGTCGGTGATCATCCGGCCGTTGTTGGGCACCTTCGGGTCGAAGACCTTGACGTCCTTCGAGCCCTCCAGCGGTCCCTTGTTCTGCACCAGCTTCTCGACGTCGCCGGCCGCGCCCTCGATGCCGTCCATCGCCATCTTGAGACCGCCGAGGATCCCGGCGATGCCACCGGCGATTTCCGGGCCACCGGTGAACACGCAGGCGACCAAGCCGCCCAGGAACCCGATCGCGCCGCCGGGGATGGCCCCGACCCCGCCTTCCGGCAACCCGATGAGGGCCCCGGCCGCGGTGGCGCCGGCGATCTCCTCGCCGCACGTGGCCGCGCCGCCGGCGACCGAGCTCGCGCCGGCCAGCGCCAGCCCGATCCCGCCGCCGATCTCCAGCAGGTGCGCGATGAGGGCCAGCAGCTCCCCGGCGTGGTCGCGCACGAAGTCGAGAGTGCCGCGGGCCATCGCGTCGATCATCGCCAGCAGCTGGTCGGCCGCGTCCCGCAACGCCGCCAGCTCCGGCCGGTCCTGTGCTCCCGCCGCGGCTTGGTCCCGGAGCTTCTGCACCGAGGACCGCATGTCGGTGACGGCCTGGCGGGTCGATTCTTCCCGCTGCTTCTCGACCGCCGCGTTCTGCGCGGCCGCCGCGGCTTCGGCGGCCTCGGCGGCGGACTTGCCGGCGGCGACCGCGTCGGCCAGTGCCTGCGCCGCCGACGCCCTGGCCTGGGCGGCGTACTGCGACGCGAGCGCGGCGGACTGGGCGGCGTGCGCGGCGGAGTTCTTCGCCGCCTGCGCGCTGCCCTGGGCGGCCGCCGCGGCATCCCGGGCCTGCTTGGCCGAGTACGCCGCCTCCGCGGCCGACTTGCTCGCGTCGTCGGCCGAGGCCTTCGCCTGCGCGGCGAACTCCGCGGCCTGGGTCGCGGACGTCTTCGCCTTCTCGGCCCACTGAGCCGCCTCGTCCGCGGCACCACGGGCGGTCGCCGCGTACTGGGCGGCGAGCGCGGCGTTCTGCCGGGCCAGCGCCGCCGACTGCGCCGCATCGGCGACGTAGCCGTTGACCTGCGCGACGTGCTCGGCCGCGTCGGCGTCCCGGAGGGCGGCGTCGAACTGCCCGGTCCCCAGGAACTTCTTGACGTAGGACCACGGTCCGGACAGGGCCGCGTTGGCCGCCGCGCGGACCTCTTCGCCGCCGGCGTCGAGGACCTTCTGGACGGCGACCCGGTCGTCGTCCTCGGCCGCGTGGTAGCGGCCGGTCGCGAGGAACGCCCGGACGTCGTCGGGGGTGCCCGACAGCGCGCGGTTGGCCGCGTCGCGGGTGATCGGCCCGCCGGTGTTGAGGATCTTCTGGACGGCGACCCGGTCGTCGTCGTCCTTGTGCGGGTAGGCCCGCGTGCGCAGGAACTCCTTGACCTGGTCGTAGTTGCCGGCGTTGGCGGTGTTCGCGGCCGTGCGCTGGGCGGGGATCGTGGTCGCGCCGGCGACGATGGTGACGCTCAGCCGGTCGTCCTGCTCGATCGCGGCGGCGAGCCCGGCGCGAGCGAAGCCGACGACCTGCGCGTCGGTGCCACCGAGCGCGTCCGACGCGGCGAGCCGCACCTTCGGCCCGCCGTTGTGCCACAGCGCGGCTGCCGCGCGCCTGCCGTCCGAGACCGCGGTGGCCGGGGCCGTTGCCGGGTCGGCCGCCGCCGTCACGAGCTGCTGGGTGGCCGCGTCGACCTGCTCGGCGGCGCCTGCCGTCCAGTGCGGGGTGCTCACCTGGTCGGCTTCGGCCTGCTTGGCATCCTCGGCGTCCCGCGTCGCCTGCGACTGCTGTTCGGCCAGCCGCTCGGTGTCCGCGCGGCGAGCCAGCTCGGCCGTGGTCTTCGCCTGGTCGGCCGCCACCTGCGCGCTGTCGGCTTCGTTCTTGGCCTCGGTGGCCGCCGCCTGCGCGCGGTCCGCCGCGCCGGCCGCTTCACCGGCGTGCTGTGCGGCTTCGTCGGCCGCCTTCGCCGCGTTGTCGGCGTGGGTGGCCGCGTCCGTCGCGGCCTGCCGCGCCTGACCCGCGGCCACGGCCGCGTCGTTGGCGAGGGACATCGCCGCACCGGCGGCCCGCTTGGCCTCGTCGGCATTGCGCTGCGCCCGGTTGGCGGCGGCCGCGGCTTCGGCGGAGCTGGCACCGGCCTGCTGGGCCCACCCGCCGGCGTCCCGCGACGCCTGGGCGGCGGCCGCGGCGTCACCGGCCGCGGAGGCGGCGGCCTGGGCCGCCACCGAGACCTGGCGAACGGCCTCGACGGCCTGGGCGACGGCGTCCGCGGCGGTCCGTGCCCCGATCGCGGCGTCGCGGGCCTTCTGCGCGGCGTCACGGGCGGCGTCCGCCTGCCCGCGGTCGGTCGCGGCCGCGGCGGCGGCGTTGCGTGCCCTGGCGGCCGCCTGGCCCGCCATCGACGCGGCCCACGCCGCCTGGCTCGCGGCGTGCGACGCCTCGCGCGCGGCACTCGCGGCCGCCGAGGCGGCGTTGATCGCCTTCTGCGCGGCTTGCGCGGCCCGGTTCGCGGCGTCCGCCGCGCGTCCGGCGGCGCTCGCCGCCTGGGCGGCCGAGCCCTGCGCCTGCCGGGTCTCCTCCGCCGCGGTCTCCGCGGCGGCCCTGGCGGCCGCGGCGGCCGCCACCGCCTGGTCGGCGGCGTCCTTCGCGGCCTGGGTCTGCACCGCGGAGCGCGCCTGCGCGCCCTTCGCCAGATCGGCCAGCGCGCTGACGGAAAGCGTTTCCGCGTCCCGCTGGGTGGCCACCTGGTAGCCGGTGCGGAGGAACTCCCGGACGCTCTCGATGGTCGACGACAGCGCCTGGTTCGCGGCCTTCTTGACTTCCGGGCCGCCGTTGGTGAGCAGCAGCTGCACGGCGATCCGGTCGTCGACGTCCTGCGCCTGCTGCCAGCCGGACTCGAGGAAGGCCAGCTGGGCGTCGGTGGTGCCGTTGAGCGCGGTGTTGGCGGCCGCCTTCACCCGCGGCCCGGTCGCCGCCGTGAGCAGCCGGGTGACCTGGATGCGCACGTCGTCGCGCCACGGCTGCTGCCAGCCCGCGGTGAGGAACGTCCGGACGTCACCGATCGCGCCGCTCAGCGCCCCGTTGGCCGCGTGCTGGGTGGCCGGCCCGCCGGCCGTGAGCATCTTCTGGACCGAGACCCGGTCCTCGACCTCCTGCATCCGCGCCAGCCCGGAGCTGACGAACGCCCGGACGTCGTCGTCGGTCCCGCACAACGCGGCCTCGGCCGCGCGGGACACCACGGGGCCGCCCGTGCGCAGCAACGCGATGAGCTGCTGCCGGTCGGTGAGCGGCGGCGGAGTGCCTTCGGCCGCCGCCGCGGGCACCAGGCCCACGGTGAGCGCCACGGCGGCGACGAGCCCCACCGCGGCGCGGGCTCTGCCCGGCCATGACCATCTGATTCTCATGTGCGGTCGCTTCCTTCCCGGAACCGGAACGATTCATCGTCGACGCGGAAGGCGACCCGGAAAAGCATATGAAGAAGACCCACGAATCCCCCACCCACTTCGGGAAAGGGTAGCCAGCAGGAACCCGGTGGCGCAAGTTTTTCACAAGCGGACAAAACCGGCGGCATCCGAAATGTGAACGGACCGCGGTCTTCTCTCCGGATTCAGGAGGAATTCGGGGAGGCGACCACGGTCCGGTTCACGGCAGCGCGGAACACACCGGCAGCCAGCTCGAAACCGTCGCGGCGGACCCGGTGTCACCCAGGTGGTCCCGCAGGCCCAGCGCGAGCCGGATCAGCTGCTTCAAGTGCCGCAGCCGCAGGATTTCCGCGCTCTCCAGCGTGGTCCACACCGGACCGAGCCGGCTCGCCTCGGCCAGCCGGTCCGGCGTCACCACGGCGATCACCTGCCGCACCACCCGATCGGCCGTGAGCGGTGAATCGGGCAGGGAAATTCCCGATTCGGCGAGTGCCGACGCCAGTGCGAGCCTGCGCGTCAGCACTTCGTGCCCGCTCATCAGCCGGCACTCTTCGAGAAACGACAGCACTTCGTCGGCCACGCGGAGAAACCGGTCGAATTCGGCCTCGGACAATTCCTCGGCCGATTCCTCCGGGTGCCGGAGCTCCCGCACCAGCGGCATGGTCAGCGCCTGCACCACACCCAGCCACGGGCTTTCCCCGGCGGCGGCCGGGAGCCGGCCGCCGCCCTGCCACCAGCCGAAGCGCTCCCGCAGCGACAGCCGGTCGAGGTCCTCGACCCCGGTGACCATCAGAAGTGGATCCCCAGCTGGCCGAACGCGTCCTTGCCCAGCTTCATGATCGGCTCCCAGAGCGCTTCGTCGCTGCCGACGAAGTGCCCGCTGCGGCTGGAGATCTCGATGCCGAAGTACCCCATGTCGGCCGAGCCCGCGATGGTCGCCTCACCGGCGGCCCGCACGGACGCCCCGCCGCTGAGCACGGCGTGCGAGATCTCTTCCCCGTGGACGGTGTGCGGCATGACCACGAGCCTACCGTCGTCGAGGATCGCCCACTTGATCTTGCCTTCCAGGTCCGACCGGGCCAGCACCGAGTCGAGCTCGGCTCCGGGCGCGGCGGACACCGGCCGGACGTTCAGCCGCTCCGCGGTGGCGAGTTCCTGGGGCAGGTCCCCCGGGAGCTTGTTCGGCAGCGGCTTGCACGTGTTGTGCACCAGCAGGCCGAGCGGTGTCACCCGGTAGTCGTGGTCGGTGTCGACCTCGAAGTTGTAGACGGTGGCGGGCGCCGCCTCCCGGGTCAGCGACGTGACCGCCGCCCGGCCGCCGTCCTGGGCGTCGAGCTCGTCACCGGCCTTCAGGTCGGCCGCGCGGGTCCACCCCTTCCCGGTGACCCAGAACGGGTGCTCGGTCGTGGCCTTCACGACGGTCGTCCCCACGGTGACGGCGATCAGCGCGTCGGTCTTCTTGGTGAAGGTGGCGACGACCGCGCGCAGTTCCGAACGCCCGGTCACCGGGTTCTTCGCCCAGACCCGCTCCCCCTTGGCGACCTGCTCGATCGGTTTCGGCCCGGTGGCGGTCCGCACGATCGTCCCGGCGGGGAAGCAGTTCCCGACCCGCGCCGCTTCGATGATCTCCTTGCCCCGGCCCAGGAAGGTGCGCGCCCGGGCCACGTCCTCGACGAACTTGCCGATGCCGGAGATGACCCGCCACAACGCCTTGCCGACCTCGAACGCCTTGATCGCGGCCAGGCCCAGCGACGCGATATCGACCGCGCCCATGATGCAGTTGACGATGCCCGGGTCGTTGATGCAGGCCTTGATGCCGCCGATGAACAGATCGATCAGGATCTGCCCGCCGTTTTCGATGATCCAGTCGATGATGGACTTCTCGGTCAGCGCCTTCGCCTGGTTGTACTGGTCGACCAGCTCCTGGCCGCCCTGCGCGCGCAGGGCCGCCTCGTCGTCCGGGGTCAGCGGCCCGGTGCTCGGGCCGGCCGCCTGGTTCTTGGCGTCCTCGGCCGCCCGCTTGTCCGCGGCGATCTTCGCCGCGTCGTCGGCGGCCTGGGCCGCCTCGGCCGCGTCCTTGCCCGCGGCGAGGGCCGAAGCCCGCGCCTGCTCGGCGTACGTCTGGGCCGCGGCGGCCGAGTCGTTGGCCCGCACCGCGGACGCCCGGGCCCGGGTCGCCGACGAGGCGGCCGCTTTCGCGTCCCGCTGCGCGTCCTGCGCGGCTCCCCTGGCCTGCCGAGCCGACTGCGCCGCCTGGTCCGCCGACTTCTGGGCGTCGGCCGCGGACTTGCGTGCCTGCTCGGCGTAGATGCCGGCCTGGTCGGCCTGCTTGCGCGCCTCCGTGGCCGCTTGCGTGGCTTCGTCGGCGGCGTTGCGGGCCCGGGCCGCCGCCTCGGCGGCGAGCGCGGCGTTCGCCTGGGCCGTCGCCGCGACGCTGGCGGCCTCGGTGACGTACCGGTGCACGTCGGCCGCGTGCGTGGCGGTGTCGATGTCCCGCTGCTCGGCGTCGAACCGCTCGTTGCCCAGGAACTTCTTGAGCGACGAAACGGGTCCGGACAGCGCCGCCTGGGCCGCGGCCTGGACCTCGGGCCCGCCGGTGGTGAGGAACTGGGTGACGGCGATGCGGTCGTCGTGTTCGGCGGCCACGTACTGCCCGGTGCGCAGGAACCCGGCGATGTCCGCCGCCGTGCCGTTGAGCGCGCGGTTGGCCGCTTCCTTCGTCGCCGGCCCGCCGTTGTTGAGGATCAGCTGGACCGCGACGCGGTCGTCGTCGGCCTTGCCCGCGTAGTCCCGGGTGCGCAGGAAGTCGGAGACCTGCGAGGTGGTGCCGGCGAACGCGGTGCGCGCGGCCTGCTGGTAACGCGGGTTGTCCGAGGTGTCCCGCAGCACGGCGACGCTCGTCCGGTCGTCCTGCTGGGCGGCGGAAGCGAGTCCACTGCGGACGAACTGCCGCAGCCCGGCTTCGTCACCCGAGAGCGTGGCCGCCGCGGCCGCCTTGGTCCACGGGCCACCGGACCGCAGCAGCTGGACCGCCGCCTTGCGGGTGTCGAGGACCACCGTCTCCGGGGCCGTCGCCGGGTTGGCTGCTTCGTCCAGCAGGCGCTGGGTCTCCGCCGATCGGGCCGCTGCCTCGCCCGCCTTCCACTCGCCCGCGGCCTTGCGGGTGTCCTCCGCCTGCTTGGCCGCCTCCGCGTCCGCGATCGCCTGGTCCCGCTGGGCCTCCAGGCGCGCCGCGTCCGCGTCGCGGGAGGTCTTCTCCAGGTTGGCCGCCTGGGTGGCCGCCGTGGTCGCCGTGTCCGCCGAGGCCTTTGCTGACGCCGCATAGCGAGACGCCGCTTCCGCGTCCTTCTTCGCCTGGTCGGCCGCCGCCGCGGCCTGGTCGGCTGCCGTGGCCGCCGCTTCTGCGTGCGCCGCCGACGCGTTGGCCGCGTCACGGGCCTGGCGGGCCGCCGTCGCGGCCTGGCCGGCCAGGGACTCCGCCGCGTTCGCCGCGCGGTTCGCGCGCGCCGCCGCCGCGCGGGCCGTCGCCGCCGCGCTCTCCGCCTGGCTCGCGTCCGCACCCGCCGACCGCGCGTACCCGGCCGCCTCACTCGCCGCGGACGCCGCCGCGTCGGCGTTCGAGCTCGCACTCCGCGCCGCACCCGCGGCCCGGCCCGAAGCGTCCGCCGCCTGGCCCGCCGCGTTCGCCGCGTCGGCCGCCGCACGGGCGCCGGCCGCGACGTTGCGCGCGTCCACCGCGGCCTGACGGGCTTCGGCCGCGTGGGCGCCGTCCGCCGCCGCGGCCGAAGCCGCCGAGTACGCCCGGGAACACGCCTGCTCGGCCATCGACGCCGCCGTCGCGGCCTGGGCGGCCGCGTTCGCCGCCACCCGCGACGCGCGGTTCGCCTCCGCGGCCGCGCCGATCGCGGTCTTCGCCGCGTCGGCCGCACTGCGCGCGGCGTTCGCGGCCCGGCTCGCCGCGCCGGCCGCCTGCACCGACGAGTCCCGCGCGGCCTGCGTCTCGGCCGCCGCCCGCTGGGCCGCTTCCTTCGCCCGCTGCGCCGCGGCGATCGCGCGGTCGGCCGCGTCCTGCGCCTGCTTCGTCTGCGCCGCAGCCTGCGCTCCGGCGTCGCGCGCCAGGTCGGCGAGGTGCGCGACGGTCGCGGTCTCCTGGTCCCGTTCCGCGGCGAGCGCGTAGCCGGTCTCGAGGAACGCCTGGATGTCCTCGACCGTGCCGTCGAGCGCGCGCTGCGCCGCCTTCTTGACCTCCGGGCCGCCGGTGGTCATCAGCTGGCTGACCTTGATCCGGTCGTCGTCGTTCTGGGCCTGCTGCCGCCCGGAGTCGAGGAACTTGCGGACGTCGTCGTCGGTGCCGTCGAGGGCCTTCTGGCCGGCCACCTGGACCCAGTGCCCGCCGGTGGTGATGTACCGCGAAACCTGCGCGCGGTCGTCGTTGCGCCACGGCTGCTGCCAGCCGGTGGCCAGGAACGTGTGGACGTCGGCGGCCGAACCGTTCAACGCCGCCTGCGCCGCGCGCTGCAGCCCCGACCCGGCGACGGTCAGCAGCTGGCTGACCTTGATCCGGTCGTCGTGCTCGGCCGCGACGGCCTTGCCCGTGGCCAGGAACGTGTGCACCTCGGCGTCCGAGCCGATCAGCGCCGCGGCCGCCGCGTCCTTCGTCGCCGGCCCGCCGGCCTGCCACACCGCGACGACCTGCGCGCGCTCGGCCGGCCCGGCCGCGGGTTCCGCCGCCGCCGCGGGTACCGAGAGCGGCCCCGCCCCCACCGCGGCCACCAAGGTGACCACCAGCGCTGTGCGCGCTCTCGCGCCGAACCTCTTGACTCTCACTCCGCCCAGACCTCCCGTGCGCACCGGAACTCGTCGCCGTCACGGGGGAAGCGCGCATGAGAAACCCGGCACCGCACACCCGGGTTCCCCGCGCACAAGAAAGAAAGGGCTTTCCGCCCTGGCTATGCCCTGGATCCTCCCCCCAAAGCGGTCAAAAAGTAGCAGAAGTAAGGAACACTCCGGAAGCCGCAATCGGGTGAGCCGGTGATCACAGTCAAGATCACGGTGGTGTCCGAGCCCACTGGCGGGCATTTGTTGACTCCGCGCCGAGGTCGTGATTAGAGTCCGGATCGCGTCCGCTCGGGGTCGGCCGCGATCTCTTGATGTCCTGTCGCGGCGTGTGCAGCGCCGCCGGCCGGTCATGCCGTTTTCGATCCGTAGGGGGAGTCATGCGCACACGCGCGCGTTTCATCGCACTGGCCGTGGGGATCACCGCTCTGGCCGCCACCGGCTCGGCCGCCGCGGCGTCGGCCGCCACCGGCGCGGCACCGGCCGACGACACGCCGCCGCCCATCGTCGAGGACTACTCCTACCCGGGCGCGGCGCAGATCTTCCAGGACCGCGCCCTCACCCTGATCAGCGGCGACGGGCACATCCTGCTCGCCGACTGCGGCCCGGCCGGCCTGCTCGAGGTGCACGCCTACAACTCCGCCGACCACAGCCCGGACCCCGGCCACTACTGCTTCCGGGTCACCGGCACGACCGGCTACCTCCGTCTCGAGGTGCCGTTCGCCTACCAGGTCAAGGGCGACAACCACACGGTGCAGGCGACCATCGAGATCAACGGCCAGAACAGCACCGTGCCGGTCGCCAAGAACGGCTGGACCGGGATCGGCGAAGGCGCCGGAACCGACCCCTCGACGCTTCTGGAGCTGCGCGCTTCGGCCTGACCGGGCATTCGGAGTATCGGCATATACGTCCTTCGCCGCACTCCGCGGCAATTCCTGAAACGGCACGCCCGCCGATTCCGCGGGCGCGGTTTTTCGCGCCCGCGGAATCGGCGCGCACACCGCGTCAACCGCCGGGAAATCGCAGCCGGCACCTTTTCCGACCGTTCTCGTCCCAGGGGGGAACCATGCGCACCCGAGGCCGGATCACCGCCCTCTCCGTGACGCTGCTCGCCGGCGGTCTCCTGACCGCCGCACCCGTCGAAGCGCTGTCCGGCGGCACCGCCGTCCCGGCAGGCACCCATCCGTTCCTCGCGCGGATCACCACGCCGACCAAGGCCTGCTCCGGCGCCCTGATCGACCCGTCGTGGATCCTCACGTCGGCGGCCTGCCTGACGCCGGGCCCCCTTGGAGCCCCGGCCGAAGCCGCCACGGTCTCGGTCGGTGACGTCGACGTGAGCACCGGCGCGGGCCACACCACGAAGGTGACCAAGGTCGTGCGCCGCGCCGACCGGGACGTCGTCGTCGCGAAGCTCGAGGTCGCGGCGGCGGGTGTCGCCCCGGCGGCCGTGGCCACCACCGCGCCGCAGGCCGGGGAAACCCTGCAGGTGGCCGGATTCGGCCGCACCACGACCGAGTGGGTGCCCGCGCGGCCGCGGGTCGCGCCGTTCACCGTCTCGGGCGGCACCGGCGCGGCCGTCACGCTCACCGCACCCGGCGGCGTCGACACCTGCAAGGGAGACGCGGGTGGTCCGGCCCTGCGCGGCAGCGGCGCGGCCGCCCAGATCGTGGCGCTGAACAGCGGTTCGTGGCAGCACGGCTGCCTCGACGTCACCGAGACCCGCCAGGGCAGCGTGGAAACCCGCGTCGACGACCTCGGCGACTGGATCCGCGGGACGATCGTGCCGACGCCGGTGTCGTGCCCGTCCGGCGCCGCGGTCTGGACCGTGCACCCGGACGGCAGTCTCTGGCGCTACGTCCACGCTTCCGTCGCCGACGGCGGGCTGAACTGGTCGACGCCGAACGCGTCGATCGGCTCCGGCTGGACCGGCCGCACGCTGGCCGGCAAGGGCGGCGTCGTCTGGGACCTGCACCGCAACAACGGCTCGGCCGACCAGTACGCCGACGGCGCGCTCAAGCGCTGGGTGTGGACCGGCTCGCACTGGACCGGCGGCGGCCAGGTCGGCAGCGGCTGGCAGCGCTACCTCACCGGCGAGTACAAGAACCGCGTCACGATCGACGAGCAGGGCCGGATCTTCATGGTCGACGACCAGGGCCGGCTGAAGGTCTACGTCTGGGACGACACCGCAGGCTCGTGGGTCAACGGCGGCGGCGACGTCCTCGACACCGGCTGGGCGCGCTTCGACTCGGTCACCGCGGCCGGCGACGGCGTGCTGTACGCCCGGAAGCCGGGCGGCGAGCTGCTCCGCTTCAAGTACGACTTCGCGACGTCGGCGTGGACCCAGAAGGACAAGCCGGTCGGGGTCGGCTGGCACATGTTCAGCGAGATCTTCTCGCCGGGCGGCGACATCCTGTACGGCCGGGGCAGCCAGGGCCACAGCCCGTGGTCGGGCGCGGCCGGGCCGGTCCTGCGCTGGTACCGCTACTCCGACAACACCGACAGCTGGGCCCCGTCGGGCCCCGACCACATGGGCGTGACCGTCGGCTCGGGCTGGGACACCGAGATCCACGTCACCGCCGCACCCGATTCCTGCAAGCTCAGCGGCTGACGCCGCGTCACCTCGTACCAGGAGCAGTTCCCCATGCGCAGAACCACCGGACTGAGATTCGCGGCGGCTTCGGCCGTCGTGCTGGCCGCGACCGCGGCCGGCGCCGCCCCGGCGTCCGCCGTCTCGGCGAGCACCCCCACCGACTCCTACGGCTTCGCCGCCAAGCTGACCGCCGACGGCCGCGCCTGCAGCGGTGCGCTGGTCGCCCCGAGCTGGGTGGTCACCGCGGCGAGCTGCTTCCCGGAGACCCCGCAGGGCGGCGTGCCCGCCAAGGCCACGGGCGCGCTCGTCGGCCGGCCCGGTCGCACCGCGAAGGTGACGAACGTCGTCGTCCGCGGCGACCGCGGTGTCGCTCTGGCCCGCCTGGACACCGCGTTCACCGACGTGCCCGCCGTCGCGCTGCCGGCGACCTCCCTGGTGGTCGGCGAGAAGCTGCGCCTGATCGGCTACGGCCGGACGTCGGACGAGTGGGTCCCGGACCAGCCGCACACCGCGACCTTCACCACGACGTCGGCGACGACGACGGCCTCGCTCGCGCTGACCGGCGACAACGGCGCCGACGCCTGCAAGGGTGACGCCGGCGGGCCGGTCGTCCGCGAGATCGGCGGGGTCACGGAGCTGTTCGGGGTGGCGGGCACGTCGTGGCAGCACGGCTGCTTCGCCGAGACCGAAACCCGCCAGGGCACCACCGCACCGCGTGTCGACGACCTCAACGCCTGGATCCGCGGCCAGGTGCTCGCGCCCACCGCGAAGGGCGGCAACCACAGCGTCACGGTCTCGTGGTCGCCGCTGCGCGCGGAGGACCACGCGTCCTACACCGTCTACGGCGGCACCACCGCGCAGGTCCCGATCGACGCGGCGCACCTGCTCGGCGGCACCTCCGCCACGTCGTACGTCCACACCTCCGTGCCGTCGAAGCAGACCTGGTACTACCGGGTCGTAGCGCGGCCGTCCGGCGGCTCGTCGAGCGAACCGAGTGACACCGTCTCCGCCACCACGACCGCCCGGTCGGTCAGCGACTTCACCGGCGACGGCAAGGACGACATCGCCACCTTCACCCGCGGCACCGCCGGTGACGTCTTCGCCGCGGGCTCGGACGGCACCAAGTTCGTCGGCACCACCGCCCAGTGGGGCAGCAACCTCGGGGCCGGCACCGAGGTCCCGCTGAGCGGCGACTTCAACGGCGACGGCAAGGTCGACGCCGTCGTCTTCAAGCGCGGCACGAGTGGCGACGTCGTCGTCGCGCTGTCCGACGGCACGAAGTTCGGGCCCGCCACCCTCTGGCACGACTTCTTCGGCATCAACGACGAGATCCCCGCCGTCGGCGACTTCAACGGCGACGGCAAGGACGACATCGCGGCCTTCAAGCGCGGCAGCACCGCCGACGTGATCGTGTCGCTGTCCGACGGCACGAAGTTCGGCACCGCCACCCTCTGGCACGACCACTTCGGCATCGGCAGCGAGCTGCCGTACGTCGGGGACTTCAACGGTGACGGCAAGGACGACATCGCCGTGTTCACCCGCGGCACGGCCGGCGACGTCTTCGTCGCCCTGTCGGACGGCACCAAGTTCGCCGGCGACGGCGTCAAGTGGCACGACAACTTCGCCTTCAACGACGAGGTCCCGGCCATCGGGGACTTCAACGGCGACGGCAAGGCCGACATCGCCACCTTCACCCGCGGCACGGCCTCGGACGTCTTCGTCGCGCTGTCGGACGGCACCAAGTTCGTCGGGACCACCGTCAAGTGGCACGACCACTTCACGATCGACGGCGAGGTGCCCGGCGTCGGGGACTTCGACGGCGACGGCAAAGCCGACATCGTGACGTTCACCCGCGGCTCGGCGGCGGACGTGTTCGTCTCGCCCTCCGACGGCACGAAATTCGTCGGCAACAGCGTCAAGTGGCACGACAACTTCGCCTACAACAGCGAAGTCCCGGTGCCCCGGGCGATCGAGCTCCTCTAGCAGACGGGCCTTCCCCCGGGACACGCGTCCCGGGGGAAGGGTCCCACGTCCGGGAGTCCGGCAGCGTGCGCTGATGCATCTCGGTTCGTTGATTCCTGAGCCGCGATCACCACGGCAACAGCTCCCCCCGGGTCACTGCCGGTCCAGTTCCCAGCCGGCCAGTAGCACCCGCCACCGTTCGTTGATCACCTCGGGCGACGCGATCGGGTCCATGCCGGGGTTGAAGTGCTCGAGGATGTCCCGGGTCTTGGTGAAGGAGATCCCGGCTTCCTCCTGCAGAATCCGCAGGAACCCGCCGGGTGAGAGCTTTCCTCCGGCGCGTCTCTTCAGGTGTTCGAGGAGGTCGAGGAACGGAGTCCCCGCGACGACCATCGCCCGTAGTCCGGACTCTTCACTCGGCATTGCGTCCCCCTGCGGGCGAGAAACTCTGACTCGGCATTGGTGTAATGATCGTATTCACCCCTGAGCGTCCGCCGCCGCGGTCCAGGCGCCCGCCGACGCGTTCCGGTCGAGGTGCTGTGCGGTGGATTCGATCGTCCGGGGACCGTCGGCGAGTTACCGACTTCGGTAGGTACCCGGAAACCTCCCACGAACTTACGTTTGTGCTCGTTGCCCGGATCTCGGGGCGACATCCGGATCACCTGGCCGAAGGGCATTTTCATGCGAATGTCGGTGCTTCGAAAGGCTTCGAGGGCAGTGGCCGCGGTAGGAGCCGCCGCCGCGGCGTTGAGCTTGGTCTCCGCGGGGATCGCGGACGCCCAGCAGGACATCATCGGCGGGAGCACGGTCTCCTCCGCCCCGTGGGGCGCCCAGATCTACTGGAACAACGTCACCACCTACGGCGGTTTCGAGTGCTCCGGGACGATCATCGCCCCGCAGTGGGTGCTCACCGCCCAGCACTGCCTGAACTCGCCCGGCATGCACGTGAAGGTCGGCAACGTGACCCTCCAGCAGGGCACGAACGCCGTCGTCGACCAGCAGAAGGCCTCGCCCAACGGCGACATCGCGCTGCTGCACCTCTCGACCGCGGTGAACACGACGTACATGAAGCTCGGCACCGGCAACCCGCCGTCCGGGGCCACCAACCAGATCTACGGCTGGGGCCGCACGCAGGGCACCAGCCCGCCGTCGAGCACGCTGAAGACCGCCAACGTCCGCGTCACCGGCACCAGCACGGACGCCTTCGGCGGCACGGCGATCGCCAGCCAGGGTGTCAACGGCTCGGCCTGGCACGGCGACTCGGGCGGCCCGGAGCTCTCCAACGGCGTCCAGGTCGGCGTCTGCTCCACGGGCAACAACTCCGGTTCGAACCCGCAGGGCACGCAGAACTACGCGAGCGTCGCGTCGAGCCGCAGCTGGATCCGCACCACCGCGGGCGTCTGAGCCCGCCGCCGTGACGGCCTCACCGCCCGGGAGGCCGTCACGGCGCGGCCGGGGCATACTCGCCCCATGAAGTTCCGCACCACGGTCCTGCTCGGCGGCAAGACGGCGACCGGCCTGCCGGTCCCCGACGACGTCGTCGAGGCACTCGGCGCCGGCAAGAAGCCCGCGGTCACCATCACCCTCGGCGGCCACAGCTACCGCACCACGGTCGCGAGCCGCGGCGGGCAGTACCTCGTGCCGCTCAGCGCCGAGAACCGCGAGAAGGCCGGGGTTTCCGCCGGTGACGACGTCGACGTCGAGATCGTCCTCGACACCGCGCCGCGCGAGCTGGAGATCCCCGAGGACTTCACGACGGCGCTGGCCGCCGATCCCGAGGCGCTGAAGCGCTTCGAAAGCCTGTCCTACAGCGGGAAACAGCGGTACGTGCTGCCGATCGGGCAGGCGAAGACCGAGGAGACCCGGCAGCGCCGGATCGCCAAGGCCGTCACGGACCTGCACGCCGGGAAGTAGTGGACGCCCGCACGGTCCTGCGGGTGCTCGAAACCCTGGCCCCGGCCCAGGTCTGGGTCCTGGGCGGCTGGGGCGTCGACGCGCTGCTCGGCCGCCGGACGCGCGAACACCGCGACCTCGACCTGGCGCACCGCCGGGACCAGGAACCCGCCGTGCTCACGGCGCTGGCCGCGCTCGGCTACCGCGAGACGCTCGACCTGCGCCCGGTCCGGTTCGTGCTGTCCGACGGCCGCACCGAACTCGACCTGCACCCGCTGGTCTTCGCCGAGGACGGCTCGGCCGTCCAGGCCGCTCCCGACGGGACCTTCCCCTACCCCGCCGGGTGTTTTGTCACCGGCCGGATCGGCGGCGTCGACGTACCGTGCGTTTCGGTGGCCCAGCAGGTGTTCTTCCACCAGGGTTACGAGCCGGCCGAGCACGACCTCGCGGACATGCGCGCCCTACGCGAAGAATTCGGCGTCGAAACGCACTTCTAGTCCACAACGGACGCTCGCAGCGCCGCCTTGTCCGGCTTCCCGGACGGCGCCACCGGCACCGAGTCCACCAGCTCGAACCGCGCCGGCACCGCCGCCTCCCCCAGCTCGGCCGCCACCGCCTTGCGCACCTCGCCGAGGTCCGGCGAGTGCCCCGGCACCGGCAGCACGAACGCGACCGCCGCCTCGCCGGTGTGCGCGTCCGGCACCGCCACGACGTAGGCCTGGTCGACGTCCGGGTGCGCGGCGATCGCCTGCTCGATCGGGCCGGTGTAGTGGATGATCGCGTTGACGATCACGACGTCGCGGGCGCGCCCGGACAGGTGCAGGTACCCCTCGGCGTCGAGGTGCCCGAGGTCCTGGGTGCGGACCCAGCCCTCGCGCAGCACCTCGGCCGTGGTGGTCTCGTCGCGCCAGTAACCCGCCAGCGCCGACGGCGTGCGCACCCAGACCTCGCCTTCCCGCCCCTGAGGCAAAGAGGCACCGGCCTCGTCGCGGACCTCGATTTCGACCGTGTCGCACGCCTTGCCGACCGACCCGGCCCCCTCGTCCGCCCCGCACACGGTCAGCATCCCGGTCTCGGTCTGGCCGTACGCGTGGTGCATCGCGGGCCCGATCAGCTCGGCCGCCTCGGCGAGCTTGTGCGGCGGCACCGGCGAGCCGGCCACGATCAGCGTCCGCAGGTCGCTCAGGTCGACGTCCTCGGCCCGCAGGACGTCCAGCACCTGGTGCAGCCGCGGCACGGTCATCAGCGCCGCGCTCACCCGCAGCCGCGGCAGGATCCACGGGAAGTCCGGGAGCCCGTCCGGGATCACCGCCGTCCCGCCGGAGAGCAGGCAGAGCGCGGTCTGTTCGAGCATCACGGCGCTGGAGAGCGTGCCGAACAGCAGGAACCGGCCGAACCCCGCGCCGAGCTTCTCGTGGGCCGAGCCCGGCTCGGGCGCCCGCCACACCCGGCCCTCGGTCAGCGCCCGGTAGTCGAAGGCGACACCCTTCGGGACGCCGGTGCTGCCGCTGGTGAACACGACGGTCGCGATGTCGCCGGGCCGCCCGGCGGGCACCGGCTCCTCGTACGCGGAGAGCAGCTCCGGCCCGATTCGCAGGATCAGCGCGCCGGCGACGGTGCCGAGCAGCTCGGGTGACTCGGACGCCTCGTCGACCACGAGCGCGCCGACGTCCTCGACGATGTGCCGCAGCTGCGGCACCGGCAGCCCGGCCCGCACACAGACGACCCGGCAGCCGAGCACGTGCGCGGCGACGATCGCGGCGAAGCCCTCCGGCGTGACGGCGGTGGCGATCCCGACGCCGTCACCCGGCCCCAGCCCGGCGGCCCGCAGCCCCGCGGTGAACCGGCCGATCAGGTCCTTCACCGACGCGCGGGTGGTCACCTCGCCGCCGCGTTCGAACGCGGCCACGTCCGGCGCGCGGTCCAGTTCGGTGAGCAGCGCCTGCGGGTGGACCATTTCGACCGCCTTCCGTCCGGGGCCCCCGGTCTACCGGGCGGATCTCAGAATTTCGGCAGAGACCACACGGTCGCGCACCCGCACCGACAGCACCGCCGACGCCGTGACCAGCACGGCCAGCGTGGCCGCCGCGGTGAGCGTCCGGAAGTCCGGGTGGACGATCGACTGGCCGCGCTGCGCCTGCCAGGTCAGCAGCACGATCAGCCCCGCGTAACCGAGCCCCGCCGTCCGGACCAGCCGTCGCCGGACGAGGTCCGACGAGAGCTGCGGGTACCGGCGGGCGAGCAGCAGGAGCCCGAACGCGACCAGCGGCAGCACCTGCAGGCCGTGGATGCCGACGAAGTGCGGGATCCGCATGTCGCCGCCGGCCGTGCTCCAGCCGAGCACCGGCAGCCCGGGCCCGCCGTCCGCGACGCCGACCGAGTGCGCACCGAACGTCGCGGGCTTGCCACCCGCGTCCAGCACCGCCTGCTGCGCCGGGGTCGGCGAGAACATCAGCATCGCGACGGCCATCCCGGCCAGGGCGAGCCCCGTCCCCCACCGCAGCGCCGAGGCCAGCGCGCGGTCCGGCAGGCGCTGGAACAGCAGCAGCACGACGACGGCCGCCGTCATCAGGAACGCCGCGTAGGCCCCGCCGGCGACCACGTTGTTGATCATCACGTCGGCCGGGGTCGCCTTGTTGAAGTGCAGCGTGTGGTCGCGGAAGATCATCTGGACCACGATCAGGCCGACGTCGACGCCGATCCCGGCCGCGAACACCGTGCCGAACCACCAGCCCGCCCGCCGTCCACGGCGCAGCAGCGACAGCAGCCAGGCCAGCGTCAGGGCGTACGTCCCGATCGACACCGAGAACTTGAGCGGCTTGAGCCAGATGGGTGCGTTGACCAGCGTGCGATCATCGACGAGCAGCCCGAGCAGCGACGCCGCGCACAGCAGCGCCATGGCCCCGGCCAGCACCACCAGCGGGCGGTGCCACGACCGGAGCGTGACCAGCGGATTTCCCTTGTCTGCCATGGTTCACAGCCTGGCCGGGAGGGCGTGCGCGGGCACTGGAGCGCGCCCCCGTCCGGAGGTGGGGCCCTCCCTACCGGGCCCCTGTGGGTAATAGTGCCGTCAGTACGACCGGCAGTTGTGCCGTTTGACCACACCCCCCTTCTTTCTAGCGTGACTTTCACACCGCGCGGATCACCGCGCCAGGGGAATTCGCTTCAGGAAGGAGGTGGCCCGTCGATGTCCAGTCCGGGATTCCAGGCAGATTCCGCTGCCATGACGCGCGCCGTCCAGGGTTTCGAGGAAACCGCGACGAACGCCAAGTCCACGATGGCCAGCTTGGAGTCCGAGCTGACCGAGGCCCTGCGCAACTACAAGGGTGACCAGGCCGTGGCGTTCTGGGACCTCCAGCGCCGGCTGCAGGAGAAGATGACCACGGCGGTCAAGGAGCTCGACACCATGTCGCAGCTCGTCCACACCAGCCACGCGAACTACGGCCGCGGCGACGCCGACGTCCACCAGAGCTTCCAGGGGGTCGGCAACACCCTCGAGGGCTCGGGCGTGATCCCCCGCCTCAACCCCTGACCCGAGAGGACGTACCGATGGCCGACGTCGTCGAAATCAACTTCGCCGCGCTGCAGCACAGCTCGGCGTCCCTGGCCGCCAAGGCCAAGGCGCTCACCTCGCAGCTGGAGCAGCTGCACCAGAACCTCCAGCCCATCACCGCCACCTGGTACGCCTCCGGCAGCTCCGCCGGTGACGCGGCGCGCCAGTCGGAGACCCGGCTGCGCCAGGCCACCGCGGACATCGTCGCCATCATCGCGCAGTTCGGCGGCAAGGTCGGCGAGGCCCACGACCTCCAGCAGCAGCTGGAGAACCGCAACCAGGGACTGTTCGCGGGCTGATCCGCGCCCAGACGTCGGTCGGCCGGTGCGGGAAACCCCCCGCTCGCACCGGCCGACCGGCTTTCCCACATCCCCAAGCGTGCGACGAGAGAGCCGGGACCCGATGCACGACCAGTCGTACTACGTCCACCTGGAATCGCTGAAGGACTTCGTGCGGGAGCTGGAAACCCAGATCCAGGCGATGTCCAAACCGAACGACTTCCTCCTCACCCTCGGCGACGAGCCGCTGCTGTTCGGCGAGTTCGGCGAGGCCGGGTCGCTGGCCGACGCCAACCGCGCCGCGGTGTCGGAGATGCAGGGCCTGCTCGACCAGGTCCGCAGCGCGATCGGGTTCGCGCAGGACGTCACGAACACGGTCGCCGACGGCTACGCGAACGCCGACCAGTCGGTGGCCGGCGACCTGCACAGCTCGGGTGCCGTCACCGGCCTGCTGGACCCGGTGCTCGGCCTCCTCGGCCTCGGTGACAGCAACGGGAGCAAGGGATGACCCACCACCACGACACCGCGCACACGAACTTCGCCGCGTACAGCCATCAGCAGCTGTACGCGATGCTGCAGGCCGGCGACCCGAACAGCGCGCGGCACGCCGCCGACAAGTGGAAGTCCGCCGCGCTGCACCTGCACGAGCAGGCCCACAACCTGAACTCCGAGCTCACCGAGTTCAAGGACCAGTGGACCGGTGGCGCCGCCGACCAGTACCAGCACATGATCGTCGACCTCGCGAACGGCATCGCCAAGGTGGCGCAGACCGCCGAGGCGATGAACGTGATGCTCGACGACGCCGCCGACGCGCTGGTCAAGGCCAAGAAGGAGATGCCGCCGCCGGTCTCGGTGCCGGACGTCTCCCCCTCCGACGTCGCGCTCGCGGTGAACCCGCCGCTGCTGCCGCCGGACGCCTCGCCCGCCGTCATGCAGGCCGCCGCGCAGCAGCGCCAGCAGGCGATCACGAACGTCGAGGCGCAGCAGTCCGCCGCCAACGCCGCGGGCTCCGCGCACGGCAAGGCCATCGCCGTGATGACCACGCTGGCCGGTGAGTACAACGTCGCCGAGGACTCGATCCCGGCGTCGCCGAACGCCGTCGAGACGCCGGTCGCCCCGCCCGCCGGCGGTGGCGCGGGCAGCGTCGGCTCACCCGGCCTCGTCGGCAACGGCACGGCCGACCCCGGCGTCGTCGTCACCCCGACCGACGGGCACCCGCTGCCCGGCGCCGACGGCACCACGCAGCAGCCCGGCACGACCGTGCCGACGTCGAACCCGCTCTTCGGCGACATGTTCACCGCCGGGCTCGCCGCGGCCTCGGCCGCCGCGTTCGGCCGCTTCGGTTCGATCATGCCGAAGGTGCCCGGCTGGGCGTCCGGCAAGGACCCGAAGGAGAACAAGGACGAGGCGCCCGGCACGAAGCTCGGCGGCGGCGCCGGTGTCGAAGGCGGGGCCGGTGGCGGCATCCCGATCGGCGGGGGCGACGCGCCCTCGCTCGGCGGCGGTATCCCCGGCGGTGGCGGCCTTTCGGCCGGCGGCGGCGCGGACGCCCCGGCGGCGCACTCCGGCCTGGCCGGCGACGGCGGTTCGGGCAACGCGCTCAGCGGGCTCGCGGGCAGCGCGGTCGGCGCCGCCGGTGCGGCGGCCGCCAAGAGCGCGATGCCGATGATGCCCATGATGCCGATGGGCATGGGCGGCGGCGGGGACATGGGGTCCGGCCGCCGGATCCCGGCCTGGCTGGTCGAGACGGAGAACGTCTGGGGCCAGTCCGCCCCGGTCGCGCCGCCGGTGATCGGCGAAGAGCCGGACGTCTACTAAGAGAAGAAGAACGGAGGCGACCCGGTGACGGGATCAGCCACGGGTTACCGGGTCGCCCCCGCTCGCCTCGACACGGCGGCGGGAGAGTACGGCACGCGGGCGGACGCCCTGGCCAAGGCGCAGTCCGCGGTCGCCGGGGAGAAGGTGCCGGCCGCGGCCTTCGGGAAGGTCGACGCGTCCGCGGCCGCGGCCAAGACGTTCGAGAAGACGATGACGGAGCTGGGTTCGAAGCTCAGCGACCACGTCGCGCGCGTCAAGAAGCTCCAAAGTGGACTGACCGAGTCGGCGGCCGGGTACCGGCGGGCCGACGCGCAGGTCGCCGCGATGTACCGGGCGCTGATGCCCGAGGATCCCTTGCCCAAGGCGGGAAACCCGGCGGGCATCGGCGGCGCGGCCGACACCGGCGCGTGGGGCCAGGCGATCGCGGCCAACCGCACCAAGGTCTCCGACGCGCTGACCGCCGAGCGCTCGCGGCTCGCGCAGCTCACCGACAAGGACGAGATCGCGCGGTCGCAGGCGCGGATCAAGCTCTACGAGGACATCCTCGCGAACAACCGGCAGATCCTGAAGTTCGATCCGTCGGGCAACGGCCGGATCGCCGAGCTGGTCGGGCACATCGAGCCGGGGACGCGCAACGTCGGGCTGTTCGTGCCCGGCGTCAACACGCAGATGTCGAACTTCGACGCCTACGCCGGCCTCGGGCGCAGCCTGGTGGCCGCCGACCCGACCGGGCGCACCGCGATGGTCGTCTGGGCCGACGGCGTCTTCCCGCAGAACCCGGTGGTGCAGGGACCGTCCGCGAGCTACGCGCAGACGATGGCGCCGGACCTCAAGCACTTCACCGACGACCTGCGCGGCGAGATCTCGAGCCACGCGGGCGACGACGTCACGCTGACCGCGATCGGCCACAGCTACGGCGGCGCGACCGTCGGGCTGGCCGAGACGCAGGGCCTCGACGTCGACCGCGTGCTGCACGTCGAGTCGGCGGGCATGGGCCACGGCGTGTGGTCGCCGTCGGACCTCCCGGCGAGCCAGGCGGGCGTGCAGCGGTTCTCGATGACCGCGCCGCTCGACCCGATCGAGATCGCCCAGGGCAACGCGTGGGGCCTGGAGTGGACCGGCATCGGCCACGGCGCCGACCCGGACACCTTCCCCGGCGTCACCGACCTGGAGACCGGCCGCGACGCGTCCGGCAACGAGCTGTGGGGCCTCTCGTCGCACAGCGACGTGCTCAAGCCGGGCTCGGAGTCGTGGACGAACATGTACCGCGTCATCACCGGCGGCCCGACCACGGCCGACGGCACCTTCGACCCGCATGGCATCCTCGAGAACGGCGTCGAGTTCCTCAACGACGGAGGTGTGCTGCGATGACCACCGAGCTGACTCGCCTGGCCGGCGAGCTGACGGACGTGATCGACAGCGTCGCGGCCGTCTTCGGCTCACCGGCGGACCCCACGGTCGACGGCGAGCTGGACGTCGACCCGACCAACCCCGGCCACCTGCGGTGCTGGCAGTACGGCGTCCGCCTGGAACAGACCGGCGAGCCGGAACGCCGCCTCACCGAAGAGATCCTGCCGACCCTGGAACAACGCGGCTGGCAAGCCCACGACCGCAGCACGGCCCGCGAGCTGATCGCCCGCTTCAGCCGCGAAGGCGCCGACTTCACCGTCCACGTAGCCCGAGCCAGCCACGCAGTGGCGATCATCGGCTCCACCCGCCCCGTCCCGGCCTGACCCACTTCGTGTCGACCCCCCAATCACGAGTGTCGACCCTCTAATCACCCGTGTCGGCTTCCTGATCACACGAGCCGACCCTCCAGGCACGCGAGTTCGCCCTCCCGGTTCAGGGCGTCCGTGATGGGAAAGCCGACTCGCGTGATTGAGGGGTCGACACTCGTGATTGGAGGGTCGACACGGGTTACGGGGTGAAGCGGGAGGGGCGCCAGCCCCGAGCGCGGGCCCGTCGGACCGCGGCCACCGTGATCCCCGCCGCGGCCGCGAGGGCCACGCCGGCCAGGGCGATCGTGCCGGCCGCGACGTCGGACGTCGGACGCGCGGGGGCCGCGGCCGGGATCACCGCGGGCAGCGGGGCCGGGGCGACGGCCGAGCCCGGCGGGGAGACGTCGGCCGGCAACGTGGAGGAGACCGCGGCGTAGGCGTCCAGGACTCCCCAGCCCAGCCGCGGGTCGTGGGCTCCGGACGGCGGGCGGTGGGCCGTCAGCGTGAGCCGGGTGACGACCTGGTCGCCGGTCAGGTTCGGGTGGTACGCGCGGACCAGCGCCGCGACGCCCGCGACGTACGCCGCCGCCAGCCCCGGGTCCGTGACCGGCCAGCGGTGCGCGACCGCGCCGCCCGCCCCGGCCGACGTGCTGACCAGCTCCGCGCCCGGCGCCGCGACGCCGACGTAGTCGCCCGCCTCGGTCTGCACCGGCTCGCCCGCCTGGTTCACCGAGCCGACGCCCAGCGCCCCGGACGTCGCCGTCGGGTACGTGCGCGCGCCCTGCTGGGTCGCCGTCGCCGCCGAAACGACCACCGCGCCTTGAGAACGTGCCCGCGAAACCGCGCCGGACAACGCCGGGCTGTCGAACGCCGCGGGGACGGCCACGAGGATGACGCCCGCGTGCCGGTCGACCGCCGTGTCGATCGCGCCGGCCAGCGCGCCCGGGTCGCCGCCGTCGTTGGACGAGCCGTTCGCCTGCGTGTAGCGGATCGGCAGCAGGTGCGCGCCGGGCGCGACACCGGCGAAGGTCGTCGACGGATCGGGCTGGGCGCCGACGATGCCGGCCGCGATCGTGCCGCGGCCGTCGCAGTCGGTCGCCTCGGTGCCGCCGCCACCCTCGAGCTGGCCGGGCGCGAACTGGGAGTTCTGCCCGTCGACGCCGGTGCCGATGACGGCGACCAGCTGCCCCTCACCCCGCGTCAGCGGCCAGAGCCGCGCCGGGTCGACCAGCCGCTGCCCCCACGGGACGCCGCCGGTGTAGGTGCCGGACGGGTTCGCGCACTGCGCCTCAGGGGCCGCGAAAGCGAGAGTGGGCGAACCGGTCAGCATCAGGCCCGCCACCGCGAGCACCGCCGGAAACCGCACCCCAACCCTCCCCAACGCACGACCGGAAGCCGGTGGCGGAAAGGAACTTCCGCCACCGGCAGTCTAACGGGGAAACACCGTTCAGCGAAGGTCCATGCCGAGATCCAACGCGGGGGAAGAGTGGGTCAGACCGCCCACCGACAGATAGTCCACACCGGACTCGGCGTAGGCCCTACCACGGTCGAGGGTGAGCCCACCAGAGGATTCCAGCCGCGTCTTCGGGGAGACGTCGTCGCGGCGCGCGACCGCCTGGGCGCACTCCTCCGGCGTGAAGTTGTCCAGCAGCACCTCGTCGGCGGCCGCCGCGAGAGCTTCTTCCAGCTGCGCAAGCGAGTCGACCTCCACCTCGCACGGCAGCTCCGGCGCGTGCGCCCGGGCCGCCTCCAGCGCGGCCGTGACCGAACCGGCGGCGACGACGTGGTTGTCCTTGATCAGCACCGCGTCGCCCAGCCCCATGCGGTGGTTGACCCCGCCGCCGCACCGGACGGCGTACTTCTGCAGCAGCCGCAGCCCCGGCAACGTCTTGCGGGAGTCCCGGATCGCGGCGCCGGTACCGTCCACTTCGGACACCCACGCGGCCGTCGCGGTGGCGACGCCGGAGAGGTGGCACAGCAGGTTCAGCGCCGTGCGCTCGGCCGTGAGCAGCCCGCGGACCGGCCCGCGCAGCACCAGCGCGGGCTCCCCCGCGACCAGCCGGTCACCGTCCTCGCGCCCGGCCAGCACCTCGTAACCGTCACCCAGCACCATGTCGAACACGGCCAGCGCGACCGGCAAGCCGGCGACCACACCGTCGACCCGCGGAGTCAGCTCCGCGACGGCGATCGCGTCGGCGGGCACCGTCGACGCGGTCGTCGCGTCGGGCCCGTAGCGCAGGTCCTCGCCCAGCGCCGTCGTGACGACCCGCGTCACGTCGTCGACGTCGAGGCCCGAAGCCGCGATCAGGCGGCGGACCGGTTCGGAGATCGGGAACGTCATGCCACGCCCTCCAGGGGGATCGGGTCGGCCAGCACCGGCTGGCCGGAGAGGCTGAGCCGGATGTGCTGGCTGCGCCGCCAGGTCTCCGACGGCGCGGGGAAGTCGGTGCGCACGTGGCAGCCGCGCGACTCGGTGCGCCGGTCGGCCGCGGTGAGCAGCGCCTGCGCGACCACGGTCAGCGCCGCGTCCTCGACGGCCGCGTGCGTCCACAAGGGACTGTCCTGGGTCGACAGGTCGAGCACGGAACCGGCGGCCGCCAGGCCGTCGGCGTCGCGGCCGATCGCCGCGTACCGGCTCATCACGCGCTGCAGGGCGTCCCGCTCGGCCGTCGGCGCGGTCGTCCACGACGGCAGCCGCCCGCGCGACGGGTCGGCCAGCAGCCCGGCCGCGAGGTCCGCCGCGACGGCCTCCGCGACCCGCTGCCCGACGACCAGGCCTTCGAGCAAACTGTTGGACGCCAAGCGGTTCGCCCCGTGCAGACCGGTCCGCGCCACCTCACCGGCGGCGTACAGACCGGGCACCGACGAGCGTCCGTCCACAGTGGTCACCACGCCACCGCACGAGAAGTGCGCCGCGGGCGTCACCGGGATCGGGTCACGGGCCGGGTCGAGCCCCAGCACCGCGCACGCGGCGAACACGGTCGGGAACCGCTGGGCGAACCCGGCGATCCCGGTGGCGTCGAGGAACACGTGGTCGTCGACCCCGCCCGGCGCCGTCATCATGCGCCGGGTGATCGCCGCCGAGACGACGTCACGCGGGGCGAGGTCGCCGAGCGGGTGCACCCCGCGCATCACGGACTGGCCGGCGCCGTCGACCAGGGTCGCCCCCTCACCGCGCACCGCCTCGGTGACCAGCGGGCAGCGCCCGCGCGCACCCGGCGTGTAGAGGACCGTCGGGTGGAACTGGACGAACTCGACGTCCGCGACGGTCGCCCCGGCCCGCAGCGCGAGCGCGAGGCCGTCACCGGTGGCGATCTCCGGGTTCGACGTCGCCTGGTAGAGCTGCCCGACCCCGCCGCTGGCCAGCAGCACGGCCGGCGCCCGGACGACCCCGGGCACACCGTTGCGGTCGAGCACGGTGACCCCGGCGACCCGGCCGCCGGGCGTGCGCAGGGCGTCGACGGCGATGTGGTGCTCCAGCACCGGCACCCGCGCCTGCCCTGCCTGCGCGACCAGGGCGCGCTCGACCTCGGCGCCGGTCGCGTCGCCGCCCGCGTGGATCACGCGGAACGCGCTGTGCCCGCCCTCGCGGGTCCGGGCCAGCAGGCCGTCGCCGGACGCGGCGGCGTCGAACTTCGCCCCGTCCGCCCGGAGCCGGGCGATCGCGGCCGGGCCGCCGTCGAGGATCGACCGGGCGGCCGCCTCGTCGACCAGCCCGGCGCCCGCGGTGAGGGTGTCCTCCGCGTGCTTTTCCACCGAGTCGTCGAGGTCGTGCTCGTTTTCCAGGACCACGGCGACCCCGCCCTGGGCCCAGCGCGTGTTGCCGTCCGCGACCGCCGCCTTGGTGACCACCAGGACGTGCAGCCCGAGCGCCTGCGCCCGCAGCGCCGCGGTCAGGCCGGCGACGCCGCTGCCGATCACGACCAGGTCGGCGCGAGCTTCCCAGACCGGGGTTTTCGCCTGTGGGTCATTAACCGGCGTGCTCATTCGGCGCCGCCGGGCTGCCCGATCTCGATCATCCGCTGCACCGAAGCGCGGGCGCGAGACGCCGTTTCGGGGTCGACGTGGACCTCGTCGAGACCGTCACGCAGGCACCGCAGCAGGGCGGCCGGCGTGATCATCTTCATGTACCGGCAGGACGCCCGGTCGTTCACCGCGCGGAAGTCGATGCCCGGCGCGGCCTTGCGCAGCTGGTGGATCATGCCGATCTCGGTGGCCACCAGCACGGTCTTGGCCTTGGTGTCGCGGGCCTCGTGGACCATGTCGCCGGTCGAGAGGATCTTGACCCGCTCCGGCGCCACCGCGCCCTCGCCGGCCAGGTAGAGCGCCGACGTCGCGCACCCGCACTCCGGGTGGATGAACAGGTCCGCGTCCGGGTTCGAAGCCGCGCGCTCGGCCAGCTCCGCGCCGTTGATCCCGGCGTGGACGTGGCACTCCCCCGCCCAGATGTGGATGTTGTCCCGGCCGGTGACGCGCTTGACGTGCGCCCCGAGGAACTGGTCCGGCAGGAAGAGAACCTCCTGGTCAGCGGGGATTGAGGCGACGACGTCGACCGCGTTCGAGGACGTGCAGCAGATGTCGGTTTCGGCCTTCACCTCGGCCGTGGTGTTGACGTAGGAGACGACGACGGCGCCCGGGTGCTCGGCCTTCCAGGCCCGCAGCTCGGCGCCGGTGATCGAGTCGGCGAGCGAGCAGCCGGCCCGCGCGTCGGGGATCAGGACGGTCTTCTCCGGGGCCAGGATCTTCGCGGTCTCGGCCATGAAGTGCACACCGCAGAAGACGATGGTGGACGCGTCGCTGCTGGCCGCGATGCGGCTGAGCGCGAGCGAGTCGCCGGTGTGGTCGGCGATGTCCTGGATCTCCGGGACCTGGTAGTTGTGCGCGAGCAGGACCGCGTCGCGCTGCTTCGCCAGGCGCCGCACCTCCTCCGCCCAGGCCGCGTTCGCCTCGACGCCGCCGAACGGCGTGAGACCTTCCGGAACCAACGTGGTGGTCATCTGGCCCTCCTGGACCTGTCTCCGGTTTTCGCCTTATAATCGAAAACCGTGCGAAGTCATCTTAACACCCAGACCCCCTTGGCCCACGAGGTTTTGGGAGCGGTCCTTCAAGTGCGCTCGGACACACTCCGGGTCCTGCTGTGGCGCCGCGCGCTCGACCCGCACCTCGGCCGCTGGTCCCTGCCGGGCGGGCGGCTGCGGCCCGACGAGGACGTCGAGACGTCGATCCGGCGCCAGCTGAAGGAGAAAGTGGACGTCCGCCAGCTGAAACACGTCGAGCAGCTCGCGGTGTTCAGCGACCCGCGCCGCGTCCCCGGCCCGCGGGTGGTGGCGACCGCCTTCCTCGGCCTGGTCCCCTCCGACGTCGACCCGGAGGTGCCCGAGGACACCGAGTGGCACGACGTCGCGAAGCTGCCGCGAACGGCGTTCGACCACGAGTCGATCGTGCTGCGAGCCCGCGACCGGCTGCGCTCGAAGCTCTGTTACACGAACCTCGGGTTCGCACTGGCGCCCGAGGAGTTCACGGTGTCGGCGCTGCGCGGGCTGTACTCGGCCGCGCTGGGCTACAAGGTGTCCGCGACGAACCTGCAGCGCGTGCTCTCGCGGCGTGGCCTGCTGGTCCCCACGGGCCACACGGCGCCACCGGGACGCGCGGGCGGACGTCCCGCCGCACTGTTCTCCTTCGCCGGCAAGGGCATGCAGATCACCGATCCGTTCGCCGTGTTCAAGCCGCCGAACCGGTGACCATCCTGCGGGAGGACCGTTCTCCCCTTACCGTGGGACGCGTGACCGAGCCGGAATCGGAAAGTGACGCGACGACGACGATCCTGCCGTTGTTCCCGCTCCAGACCGTGCTGCTGCCCGGCACCCGGCTCCCGCTGCACATCTTCGAACCGCGGTACCGGCAGCTGACGGCGGACCTGGTGAGCGGGACGGTGCCGGGGCGCGAGTTCGGCGTGGTCGCCCTGCGCTCGTCGCTGACCCGCGAGGTCCGTGGTCTGGACCAGCTGTACGACATCGGCTGCAGCACGGTGCTGCGCGAGGCGAAACGCCTGCCGGACGGCCGGTTCGACGTCGTCACGCTCGCCCAGCGCCGGTTCCGCCTGCGTGAGCTCGACTGCGTCTCCGCGCCGTACCTGATCGGCTCGGTCGAATGGGTCGACGACGAGCCGGTGGCCCCGAGCGGCGGCATGGCCGAGCGCCTCGCGGCGGTCGCCCGGACGGCCCACCAACGCTACTGCGAAACGGCGTGGCGCAGCGACGACTGGACCGAGCCGGACGCCGACGCCGAGATCGCCGACCTGGCCTACCTGCTGGCCGCGGACTGCCTGCTGCCGCTCGAAGACCGCCAGCGGCTGCTGGAGGAACGCCACCCGCTGCGCCGCCTGCGCATCGCCTGCCGCCTGCTGACCCGCGAAACCGGCTTCCTGAACACGCTCGGCGCGGTGCCCCTGCCGCCGGGCGAGCTCACCGACCTGAGCCGCCCGGCCAGCCTGAACTAATGCGGGTCGGCGGAGCTCTCGGACGAGCCGTTGCCGAACTTGTTCCAGACCTTGCCCGCCGCGCCGGAGACCGCCTCGCCGACGTCGCTGAACACCTTGGTCAGCGGGTCGGCCGAGGTGCTCCACGAGTCCTTGTACGACTTCGCGGCCGACTTCAGGTCGTCTTTCCAGTCGGACGCCGGGGTGTCGTCGTCACGGCGCGGGTAGTCGCCCGCGAGGATCCCGCGGTACTCCGCCGACGCCGCCCACTTCTGCAGCTGGGCCGCGCGGACCACGGCGAACGGATGCGACTCCGTCTCGACGTAACGCAGCTTCAGGAAGCTGTCGCGGATGTCGTCGACCGACTCGTACTCGGTCGCCTGCTGCAGGAACGACGGGATGTCGATGCGGGCCGGGTCGATGCCGCCGGCGACCTGGATCTGGGCGCGCAGCGCGGCCGTCGGGTCCTGGCTGCAGAGCAGGCCCGCGCGGTCGCAGGACAGCTCGGCCTTGCGGTACCACTCGCGCAGCGCCGCGATGACCGCCCGGATGCCGAGCGCGCTGACCGGCGTCCACGACAGCGACATCTGCAGGCCGATCAGGCGCACCATGATCGTGCGGTACACCGTGTGCCCGGAGAGCACGTGGCCCATCTCGTGCCCGAGCACGAACCGCTGCGCGTCGTGGCTCATCAGCTCGACGAGCCCGGTGCTGAGCCGGATGAACGGCTCGTCCATGCCGACGGCCGCGGCCTGGACCCGCGGGTCCTGGTAGACGAACACGTTCGGCACCGCGGGCAGGTCGAGCGTCTCGGCGCACTCGTGGCGCAGCCGCTCGAGCTCCGGGTACTGCTTCGGCCCGACGCGGATCGACGACGCGAGCGCCATCAGCCGCTCACCGCGTTCGTTGTAGAACCCCGAAACGGCCTTCACGACCTGAGCGAACCCCGGCACCGCGCGCAGCGTGGCGAGCGCGCCGCGGTCCACCGGGTGCTCGTAGGCACGCGGGCTGATGCCGGGAAAACGGACGGCGTTGTGCCGCGAAACCTCGATGTCCTCGGTCACTGCTGGAACCCCCTGTGGTTTTCGAGGGGGCCCAGCCTATTGAATGCTCAGCCGAGGCGGCGGCCGAGGTCGTCCCGGCCGTTCCAGGTGGTCAGCAGGCTGTAGGTGACCGCCACGCCGAACGGGCCGGTGATCAGCACCCACCACGTCTCCAGGCGCGGTGCCAACTCGACCACCGAGCCGAGTGCGGGCGCGCTCGTGATGGCGTAGTGGCCGTCGGCCAGTGTCGGGCCCAGCCACATCCCCATCGCCGCGGCGGCGGTCACCCCGAGCACGGCGCCGAGGAAGACGACCGGCCCACGGCGCTCGCGCAGCAGCCACACGACGAGCCCGACGACGATGCCCAGGCCCAGCGTCAGGAAGCCGAAGATCGCGAGGTCGTCGAAGCGGTGCCAGCTCTCGAGCTCGAGGGCGCCGGTGGTGCCGTCGGAGGCGACGACCCGGACCCGCTCGGGCGGCGCGATCCGCGACCAGAGGAAGCCGATCGGGACACCGAAGACGGTCAGCGTGAAGAACACGCTCAGCGCGGGCAGCAGGTCGGCCTTGACGACGACCCGCGGCTGGCGCGGGCGCAACAGCACCGGCACGGACCACGGTCCCGGCACGGCCGACGGCCGGTGCGCGGGGCCCGACGACTCAGTCACCCGGTCTCCCTCCTGCAACACGTGCGACCGAGCGTAACCGGTCGGTGTGCGAGGAGCGTCAGCCGCTGGCCGTGTCGCCGTGGCGGCTGCAGCGGGCCGTCCAGCCCAGCGGGGTCACCTGGACCACCAGGCGCCGGGCGCAGTGCCCGCAGAACCGGGGCGGCTGCAGGTCCTGGCCCGGGATCCGGCAGGCCGGGTGGTCCGCACCACCCGGCCACTCCTGTCCACAGTGGACGCAGAAGGCGAGCTCAGAGGCTGTCACTGACGGCCTTGATGGGCATCTTGAGCTCGTCCAGCATCGCCAGGTCCTCGCCCGGCGACCGGCCGAGGCTGGTCAGGTAGTTGCCGACGATGATCGCGTTGATCCCGCCGAGCATGCCCTGCCGGGTGCCCAGGTCGCCGAACGTCAGCTCGCGGCCGCCGGAGAACCGCATCAGCGCCTTCGGCATCGCCAGCCGGAACGCCGCGACCGTGCGCAGCGCGTCCTTGCCTTCGACGATCTCGTAGTGCTCGTACGGCGTCCCCTGCTGCGGGATGAGGAAGTTCATCGTGCACTCGTCCGGGCCCAGCTCGGCCAGCTGCGCCGCGAACTCGGCGCGCTGCTCGACCGTCTCCCCCATGCCGATGATGCCGCCGCAGCAGACCTCCATGCCCGCCTCGCGCACCATCCGCAGGGTCTCCCAGCGCTCCTCCCACGTGTGCGTGGTGACGACCTCCGCGAAGTGCGAGCGCGCCGTCTCCAGGTTGTGGTTGTAGCGGTGCACGCCCATCTCGACGAGCTCGTCGACCTGCTCTTGGGTGAGCATGCCCAGCGAGCAGGCGATCTGGATGTCGTTGCCGTCCTCGCGGATGGCCTGCACGCCCTCGCGGACCTGGGAGAGCAGCCGCTTGTCCGGGCCGCGGACGGCGGCGACGATGCAGAACTCCGTCGCGCCGGTCGCCGCGGTCTCCCGGGCGGCCTTGACCAGGTTCGGGATGTCGAGCCAGGCCGAGCGCACCGGCGTCGGGAAGCGACCCGACTGGGAGCAGAAGTGGCAGTCCTCGGGGCAGCCGCCGGTCTTCAGGCTGATGATGCCCTCGACCTCGACCTCGGGCCCGCACCAGCGCATCCGCACGTCGTGGGCCAGGGCCAGCAGGTCGGAGAGCCGGTCGTCGGGCAGCCGCAGCAGCTCGAGGATCCCGGCTTCGTCCAGGCCGACGCCGTTTTCGAGGACCTGCTCGCGCGCGTAGGCGAGGACATCGGTGTCCGGGACTGCGGTCACGGGCGTCTCCTTGGTCGTGGTGGTGCGGAAAGCGTCTCTCATCGTGCACGAAGCGCAGTCGAGGCGACAGCGACGCAGGTCACTTCTGGGCGGACGCCCGTCCGGTGAACAGCTCGGGGTCGAACTCGCCGCCGAACCACGGCGAGAGCCCGGCCCGCGCCGCCTCCAGGAAGTCTTCGGGGGACGCGGTGCCGAGTCCAGCGGGCAGCACACCTAACAGCGGCGCGCCGGCCGCCACCGGCAGGTCTTCGAGGTTGGACAGCGCCGCGAGGTCCGGCTCGGCCGGCCAGGAGCCGATGATCACCCCGGCCACCGTGAGCCCGCGCCTCGTGGCGACCTCGGCCGTCAGCGCGGTCGCGTTGAGCGTGCCCAGCCCGGCCTCGGCCACGACGATCACGAGCGAGCCGAGCGACCAGGCGACGTCGGCCAGGCTCGAGCCGGTGCCGTCGAACCGCACGAGCAGCCCGCCGGCCCCCTCGATCAGGGTGAGGTCGTGGCCGGTGTCCAGGTCGGACGCCGCCCGCGCGATCTCGCCGGGGTCGAGCGTCGGCAGGCCGCTGCGGCGGGCGGCGGCCTCCGGCGACAGCGGGTCGGGGTAGCGGCGCAGCTCGCGGGTGGTCACCTCGGGCCCGGCCAGGCGGACGACGTCGGCGAGGTCGCCGGGCTCGTCCGGGCCGACCCCGGTCTGGGCCGGTTTCAGCACGGCCACCCGCTGCCCGCCGGCCGCGGCCAGCGCCGCGATCGCCGCCGTGGAGATCGTCTTGCCGACCCCGGTCCCGGTCCCCGTCATCACCAGCATCGTCACGAACCATCAACTTAGTGACCCCCGCGGACGGCGACCACGCGGGCGTCAGGTCTCGGGCACCACCACCGCGGCCCCGGCCGGCCGGAACGAGCGCGCGTCGCCGTCGAGCAGGTGCACCCGAGCGGCCCCGACGTCGAAGTACATCCCGGTCAGCTGCAGTTTCCCGGCCGCTTCGGCGGCCGCCACCGACGGGTACTCCCGCAGGTGCTCGAGCTGCTGCAGCACGTTGTGCAGGGCGAGCCGGTCACCTTCGCGCTCCGGGACCGCGCCGTCGAGCGTGGCGGCGCCGAGGCGGTGGGCGCTCGGTTCCGCGTGCCGGAGCCAGACCGACAGCGGCCCCGGCGGCGGGCCGTCGGCGAGCGCGGCCATCGCCCCGCAGCCGGAGTGGCCGCAGACGACGATCTCCTCGACGCCGAGCACCCCCACCGCGTACTCGATCGACGCGTTCATCGACGGGTCGGCCTGCCCCGGCGGGACCAGGTTGCCGATGTTGCGGATGGTGAACAGGTCACCCGGTCCGCTGGTGGTGATCAGGTTCGGCACGATCCGGGAGTCACCGCAGGTGATGAACAGCGTCCGCGGCCGCTGGCCGTCGGCGAGCCCGGACAGCGTGTCCCGCAGCAGCGGCGCGGCCCGGCGGTGGAACTCGGTGGCGCCGCGGCGGGTCTGCTGGGCCGGGATGTCGACGCTTTCCACCGCCTGCCAGTCCGACCACGGCGCCAGCCAGCGCGGCACCGCCCGGCTCGCGGCGAACCGCGACCGTGTCGGGCGGCCGGCCTTGCCCTCGCCGAACCACGGGTGGCCGACCTCGTCGACGTCCACCGTGCCGCCGGCGCGCTCGTGCGCCTGCTGCCAGGTGGTGAGGCTTTCGAAGGCGGCGTGGTCCAGGTAGTCGACGACCAGCTCCAGCCGCACCGGCATCCCGGCCGGGACGGCGCCGAGGACCTTGGACAGCCGCGGCACCGACAGGAACGTCAGGACGCCTTCGACGACGACGCGGTGGCGGTCACCGTCGCGTTCGACGTGGATGCCCGACCAGACCGTGCGCCGCAGCATCAGCACGAGCGCCAGCCCGATCCCGGCGAGCACGCCGGTGAGCAGGTCGAACACCACCACCCCGGCGAGGGTGAGCAGGTAGACGGGCAGATCGCCGTGCCTGAGCGCGGTCTTCACGTGCCCGGGGTCGACCAGCTTCGCCCCGACGTGCACCAGCAGCCCGGCCAGCGCGGCCAGCGGGATGTTCTGGATCAGCCCGGCGAGCAGCACGACGAACACCAGCACCCAGACGCCGTGCAGGATCGCCGACGCGCGGGTCTTCGCGCCGGCCGTGACGTTGGTGGAGCTGCGGACGATGACGCCGGTGACGGGCAGCCCGCCCAGCGCCCCGGAGACCATGTTGGCCGCGCCCTGGCCGACCAGCTCGCGGTCGAGGTTGGCACGCGGGCCGGTGTGCATGCGGTCGACGGCGACCGCCGAGAGCAGGCTCTCCACGCTGGCGATCAGGGCGATGGTGACGACGGCGAGCGCGACCGCGCCCCAGCCGCCGTCGGGCAGCTGCGGCACGAGGTGGACGTTCAGCAGGTCACCGGGCAGTTCGACCCGCGGCAGCGTCATCCCGAGGGCGACCGACGCCACGGTGGCCAGCGCGATCGCGGCCAGCGGGCCGGGCACCTTCCGGACGGCCTTCGGCAGCCGCGGCCAGACCAGCAGGATCACGATGGTGAGCAGGCCGATCATCGTGGCGGAGTCGTGGTGGGCGACGATCTGGCCGGGCAGCTCGGCGATGTTCTCGATGGCCGAGCTCTGGGCCTTGCCGCCGAGGATGACGTGCAGCTGGCCCAGCACGATCGTGACGCCGATGCCGGCCAGCATGCCGTGCACGATCGCCGGAGAGATGGCCAGCGCGGCACGCGCGATGCGGCTCAGCCCGAGCAGGATCTGGAGCGCACCGGCGGCGACGGTGATCAGGCACGTGACGGCCCAGCCGAATGTGCTGATGGTTTCGGCCATGATCACGGTCAGGCCGGCGGCGGGCCCGCTCACCTGGAGCGCGGAGCCGCCGAGCGCCCCGGCGACGACCCCGCCGACGACGGCGGCGATCAGTCCGGCGGCGACCGGCGCACCCGAGGCGAGCGCGATGCCGAGGGACAGGGGGACGGCGACGAGGAAAACGACCAGGGAGGCCGGCAGGTCGTGGCGGAGCACGGCGAGGGGTCTCATGATCACCATGCAACCGGAAATCGTGTGAAATGTCCGCTATGCACCACCCGATCGAGTGAACAACTGGCCAGATTTTGCCCGAACGACACAAATCGGGCACCCGGTTAACCGCACGTTCACGCCGAGCGTGCCTGTCGGGCGACCGGTAAACCCCTGCGCCGCAAAGGGTTCCGAGCGCCCCAAGGTGGCGCTGGGTGCATCCAACGCCCCCAAGGCGGACCTCCGATGCGCCCCACTCACCCCACGCGGCGTTCAGTGCCTGCTGATGCCGCCGCGCGGCATCCAGCCCATCTCAATGTGGCGTTGGTTGCGTCTCACGCACCCAAGAAGCCTCCGGTGCACCCAGCGCCCCAATGCGGCGTTGGGTGCGTCCCACGCACCCAAGGCGGCCCTCGGTGCGTCGAGCGCACTCAAGGCGGCCTTCGGTGCGCCCAACCACTCAAGGCGGCCCTCGCTGCATCCACCGCACCCAAGGCGGCCCTCGCTGCATCCACCGCACCCAAGGCGGCCCTCGCTGCATCCACCGCACCCAAGGCGGCCCTCGCTGCATCCAACGCACCCAAGGCGGCCCTCGCTACGCCCAACGCACCCAAGGCGGCCCTCGGCGCATCCACCGCACCGAAGGCCGCCTTGGGGCGCTTGCGGTCAGGGCGTGAGCGAACCCGCCGGAACAAACCCGCGCGAAGCGTCGTCCAAAAGCGACACCTGGGCAGCTCCCACGTCGAAGTACATCCCGGTCAGCCGGAGCCCACCACGCTCCAGGGCCGCGGCCACCACCGGGTAGCCGCGCAGGGTTTCCAGCTGCTGCACGACGTTCTGCAGCGCGAGCTGGTCGGCCTCGGCGGCGGGACGGCGGCCGCCGAGCAGCAGCGGTGCCTCCCGGGCGCGGCGCTGCAGCGTCGGCTCGCCGTGGCGCAGCCAGGCGCCGAGCTGGTGCAGGCCGGGGGGCGCCTGGCCGAGCAGCGCCTTCATCGCCCCGCAGCCGGAGTGCCCGCAGACCACGATCTCCGCGACCCCGAGCACCCCGACGGCGTACTCGATCGCGGCGCCGACCGACGAGTCGGCCCCGCCGTCCGCGGGCGGGACCAGGTTGCCGATGTTGCGGACCGTGAACAGGTCGCCCGGCCCGCTGGTGGTGATGAGGTTCGGCACGATCCGCGCGTCGCCGCAGGTGATGAACAGGGTGTGCGGCTCCTGGCCGTCCGCGAGGCCGGTCCAGGTGTCGCGCAGCAGCGGCGCGGTGCGGCGCTGGAACTCCGACGCGCCGCGGCACAGCAGCGAGCTCGCGGTGCGCTGCGCGGGCAGCGCGACGTGCTCGGCCTGCCACTCCGACCACGGCGCCAGCCAGCGCGGCACCACCCGCGCGGCGAGGCCCCGCCGCACGGTCGGCGTGCCCGCGCTGCCGCGTTCGAACCACGGGTGGCCGATCTCGTCGACCGTCACCGGCCCGGCGTGCGCCTGCTGCCAGCCGCGCAGGCAGTCGAACGCGGCGTGGTCCAGGTAGTCGACGAGCAGCTCCAGGGTGACCTCGGCGTGCGCGGGCACCTCGGCGAGCACCCGGGTCAGCCGGGGCACGGACAGGAACGTCAGCGCGCCTTCGATGACGACGCGGTGGCGGTCACCCTGCCGTTCGACGTGGATGCCGGAGAAGATCATCCGCCGCAGCATCAGCGCGAGCGCCAGCAGTATCCCGGCCGCGACGCCGGTGAGGAGGTTGACCGCGACCGCGCCGGCCAGCGTGACGACGTACACCGGGAGGTCGCCGTGCCGGTAGACGTCCTTGAGCGCGGCCGGGTTGACCAGCTTCGTCCCGACGTAGACCAGCAATGCCGCGAGCGCGGCCAGCGGGATCAGCCGCAGCGTCCCGGTGAGCAGCAGGCACGCGGCGAGGATCCAGACGCAGTGCAGGATCGCCGACATCCGGGTGCGCGCGCCGGCTTCGTAGTTGGTCATGCTGCGCACGACGACGCCGGTGACCGGGAACCCGCCGAGCGCGCCGGCGGCGACGTTCGCCGCGCCCTGCCCGATCAGCTCGCGGTCGAGGTCGGTGCGCGGGCCGCCGCGGCGCTTGTCGACCGACACCGCCGACAGCAGGCTCTCGAGGCCGGCGATCAGCGCGATGGTGACGGCGGCGAGGGCGAACCCGCCCCAGCCGCCGTCGGGCAGCCGCGGCACGACGTGCAGCGACGGCAGCCCGGCGGGCAGGTCCACACGCGGCAGGACCATGCCGGTCGCGACGGACAGGCCGGTGGCCAGCCCGATCGCGGCCAGCGGCGCGGGCACGCGGCGGACGAGCTTCGGCAGCCGCGGCCAGGCGACCAGCACGGCGAGGGTGACGACCCCGATCAGCACGGCCTGGTCGTGGTGCGCGGCGATCCGGGCCGGCAGCGCGACGACGTTGGCGAGCGCGGAGCCCTGCGCGGTGCCGCCCAGGACCACGTGCAGCTGGCCCAGGACGATGGTGACGCCGATGCCGGCCAGCAGGCCGTGCACGATGGCCGGTGACACCGCGAGCGCGGCGCGTGCGGTGCGGGTCAGGCCGAAGAGGATCTGGAGCAGGCCGGCGGCGACGGTGATCGCGCAGGTGACGGGCCAGCCGTGGGTGGCGATCGTGTCGGCCAGCACCACGGTGAGGGCGGCGGACGGGCCGCTGACCTGCAGCGGCGATCCACCGAAGACGCTCGCGACCAGGCCGCCGACGACGGCGGAGACGAGTCCCGCGAGCACGGGGGCCCCGGCGGCGAGCGCGATGCCGAGGGAAAGCGGTACGGCGACGAGGAAAACGACTATCGAGGCTGGCAGGTCGTGCTTGAGGTTCTCCAGGAACGGCTTGCGGGACGGGGGGCCGGTGTCGTGCTCTCCACGAACGATCTCGATCATGGGGGCAGGATCGCCGATACCGCGCGAAAAGTCCGCTATGCAAGCATTTCTCGCGTTTACCTCGGTACGGGATCAGCTCCGAGAAGCCGGCCTTTCACACTCGCCGACTCCGCCGTTCGCGTGGTGTAGATGATGGGTTTGCACACAGAGCGACGATGAGGGACCTTCGGGTCTCGCTGTGCGCGCGGTCACACCCGATGTGCTGAAATCCAGTGTTTACACGGCCCGTCAGTCTCCTGCGGGTGATCACGCCTTCTCCGCCACCGCCAGCATGGCGGCGGTGATCACACCCAGATCGGCGTCACTCGTGACGTACGGCGGCATCGCGTAGACCAGGTCGCGGAACGGCCGCAGCCACGCGCCCTGCGCCGTCACGACGTCCGTCGCCACCGCCATGTCCACCGGGTGGTCGAGCTGCAGCACGCCGATCCCGCCGAGCACGCGCACGTCGATCACCGACGAGAGGTCGCGGGCCGGGGCGAGGCCGTCGAGCAGGCCCTTCTCGACGCGGGTGACGTCCCGCTTCCAGGCCCCGTCCGCCAGCAGCCCGAGGGACGCGTTCGCGACCGCCGAAGCGAGCGGGTTGCCCATGAACGTCGGGCCGTGCGCGAGCACCGGCAGCGCGCCGCGCGAAATGCCGTCGGCGACCTCGGGCGTGCACAGCGCCGCGGCCATGCTCAGGTAGCCGCCGGTCAGCGCCTTGCCGAGGCACAGCACGTCCGGCGTCACGCCCGCGTGCTCGGCGGCGAACAGCGTGCCGGTGCGGCCGAACCCGGTGGCGATCTCGTCGAAGATCAGCAGCACGCCGTGCGCTTCGGTCAGCTCCCGCAGCGCGCGCAGGTACGCGGGGTGGTGGAAGCGCATCCCGCCGGCGCCCTGCACCACCGGCTCGACGATCACCGCGGCCAGCTCCCCGGCGTGCCGCGAAATCTCCTCGGCCAGCATGTCCACATAGGACTGATCGGGCGAGGTGTCGAAGCCGGACGGCGGCGCGGGCACGAAAACCTGCTCCGGCAGCACCCCGCGCCACAGCGAGTGCATGCCGCCGTCGGGGTCGCAGACGCTCATCGGCGTGAACGTGTCGCCGTGGTAACCGCCGCGCCAAGTGAGCAGCCGGCGCTTCTCCGGCAAGCCGCGGGAACGCTGGTACTGCAGGCACATCTTGGCCGCGACCTCGACCGACACCGAGCCGGAGTCGCAGAGGAAAACGTGCTCGAGGCCGTCCGGGGTCAGGTCGACCAGCGTCTTCGCCAGGGTGATCGCGGGCTCGTGCGTCAGGCCGCCGAACATCACGTGGCTCATCCGCCCGGCCTGGCCGGTGAGCGCGGCGTCGAGCACCGGGTGCCGGTAGCCGTGGATCGCCGACCACCACGACGACATCCCGTCGACCAGCTCCCGGCCGTCGGCGAGCTTCAGCCGCACCCCGCTCGCCTCGGACACCAGCAGCGACGGCGCCTTCGCCGGCATCGGCGCGTACGGGTGCCACACGTGCTGGGCGTCCAGGGCGAGGAGGTCGGCGGAGTCCATCCGCCGATTAAATCAGCGCAGCCGGACCGGCAACGACTCCAGGCCGTGGATCAGCGAGCTGGGCCGGTAGACCAGCTCGTCCGGCTTCGCGTCCAGTGCGAGGTCCGGGAACCGCGCGATCAGGCCGCCCAGGGCGATCTCGGCCTCCAGCCGGGCCAGCGGCGCGCCGACGCAGTAGTGGATGCCGTGCCCGAACGCCAGGTGGCCGCCCGCGGCGCGCGTGATGTCGAGCTTGTCCGGCTCGGCGTAGCGCTCCTCGTCACGGTTGGCGCCCAGCAGCGAGATCAGCACGAACTCGCCCTCCGGGATCGTCACCCCGCCCGCCTCGACCGGCTCCACGGTGAACCGCAGGGTGGCCAGGTGGATCGGGCCGTCGAAGCGGAGGAACTCCTCCACGGCGTTCGGCAGCAGCGACGGGTCGGCACGCAGCAGAGCCAGCTGCTCCGGCCGGCGAAGCAGCGCCAGCACACCGTTGGCGATCAGGTTGACCGTGGTTTCGTGCCCGGCGACCAGCAGCAGGAAGGCCATCGACACCAGCTCGGGCTCGGACAGCGAATCGCCGTCGTCGCTCGCGTGCACCAGGTCCGACAGCAGGTCCTCGGCCGGCTCGGCGCGCTTCTGCGCGATCAGGCCGGTGAGGTAGCCGAACATGTTCTGGGCCGCGGCCTGCGCGTCTTCCGGTTCCGACGAGCTCAGCAGCGTCTTGGACCAGTCCGCGAACTCCGTGCGGTGCTCCGGCGCGACGCCGAGCAGCTCGCAGATCACCGTGATCGGCAGCGGCGCGGCGAAGGACGGCAGCAGGTCGGCCCGCTCCTGCCCGGCCAGCGCGTCGAGCAGCTCGGCGGTGATCTCCTCGATCCGCGGCCGCAGCCGCGCGACGGTCCGGCCGGTGAAGGCCTTGTTGACCAGCTTGCGCAGCCGCGAGTGGTCCGGCGGGTCGGTGTTGAGCATGTGGTGGCCCAGCGCCTCGCCGAAGCCGCCCTGCGCGGTCGCTCCCGCGGGCAGCTTGGACTCGAACAGCGCGTGCGCGCGCACGTTGTCCTTCTGCAGCCGGGAATCGGCCAGCAGCGCGCGGGCCTGCGCGAAGTCCGTCACGATGTAGCAGTCGAGGCCACGCGGCATCCGGGCCAGGCGCACCGGCCCGCCCGCGCGCAGCAGCTCGGCGAACAGGTGCGCGTCCTGCGCGAAGTCCTCGGCCACTTCAACCGTCGTCATGCTTCCCCCTGGAAGTCGGCCGCGTCAGCGCTCGGCGAGTGCCGCCACCACGCGATCGGTCACGTCCTGCCAGTATGCCCGCTGTTCCTCGCGCTCTTCCGCGCCCGAAAGCCATTCCTGGTGGAACCGCAGCGTGGTCTTGGACCCCGAGCCGCTGAGGCGCACCTGGACCGTGGAGTCGTGGTCCCAGTCCTGCGGCCGCCAGGTGAGCCGGACGCGGTCGCCCGCCACGAAACTGCGGATCTCGCCGACCGTGCCGTTTTCGGTCTCGTACTCCGCGCCCGTTTCCCGCGGCAGCTCGACGCCGGGGCCCAGCCAGATGGCGACGCCCTCCCGGCTGACCAGGAAGTCCCAGACCTCCGCGCCCGGGTGCGGCAAGGTGCGGGAAACCCCTATGTTCCAACCGACATCGGCCGTCTTGCCCGTGGAGGAGCTGACTGAAGAAGTCATGCCCGCATCATCCCATCGGGGTACGACGAAAACCGTCCCCGGTCCGGGTGGAGGATCTCTTCCCGTGCGCTACCGTCCGATTTCCCCCGCCGTCCTGGCCGAAGAGCTGACCGAACGCATCGGCGCGCTCACCGAGCGCCCCCGGATCGCGGTCGCGATCGACGGCGCGGCGGGTGCGACGGAAACCACAGAACTCGCGGACGCCCTGGTCGAGCCGCTGCGCCTGCGCGGCCGTGCGGCCCTGCGCGTCTCGGCGCGCGACTTCCTGCGCCCGGCGTCGCTGCGCTTCGAACACGGCCGCACGAACCCCGATGCCCGCTACACCGACTGGCTCGACCTCGGCGCGCTGCGCCGCGAGGTGCTCGACCCCCTGGCCGGCGGCGGTTCCGGCGAGATCCTGCCGTCGCTGTGGGACGCCGACCGCGACCGCGCGACCCGCGCCGCCCGCGTGCCGGTGCCCGAAGGCGGCGTCGTCATCCTCGACGGCGAGCTGCTGCTCGGCGCCGGTCTGGCCTTCGACCTGGCCGTGCACCTGTGGCTCTCCCCCGCCGCGCTGCGCCGCCGGGTGCCGGACACCTGGGCGGTCCCGGCCTACGAGCGCTACGAGGAGGAAGCGGACCCGAGCGCGCTGGCCGACGTCGTGGTGCGCGTCGACGACCCGCGGCACCCGGCGCTGTACACGCCCTGACGGCTCAGTCTCCGCGGACGGCGGCCACCGGATCGCCGTCCAGCAAACCGGACAGCCGGTCCGCCATCACGTCCCAGCGCCAGTTCTCCGTCACCCACGCGCGCCCCGCCTCACCCATCCGGCGGGCCCGCACCGGGTCCGCGAGCAGGCTGGCGACGGTCTCGCCCAGCTGGCCGACGTCGCGGCCGTCGACGACGTGCCCGGTCACCTCGTCCAGCACGGCTTCGGGCGCGCCGCCGGAGTTGCCCGCGACCACCGGCAGGCCGGTCGCCGACGCCTCCAGGTAGACGATGCCGAGGCCTTCGACGTCGAGGCCCCGGCCGCGGGTGCGGGCGGGCATCGCGAAGACGTCGCCGGCCGTGTAGTGCGCGGGCAGCTCGGCCCACGGGACCGACCCGGTGATGACGACGTCCCGCTCGACGCCGTGCTCGGTGACCAGCTGGGTCAGCCGCTTGCGGTACGGGCCGCCGCCGACGATCAGCAGCGCCGCGCCGGGCACCCGTTCCTTCAGCTTCGGCATCGCGCGGATCAGCTGGTCCTGGCCCTTGCGCGGGACCAGCCGCGACACGCACACCACCGTCGGCCGGTCGCCGAGGCCGTGCCGCGCGCGGATCTCCTCGCGCGCGGCGGGGTCCGGCCGGAACAGCTCGGTGTCCACACCGGACGGCAGCAGCTCCAGCCCGGCCATCGCGCCGAACGCGGCGGCGAACCGGCCGCGGGTGTAGCGGCTGACGTAGGTGACGACGTCCACGGTGTCGCCGATGCGCCGCAGCGCCTGGCGCGAGCCCGGGAGCATGGACCAGCCGACCTCGTGGCCGTGCGTGGACGCCACGACGCGGCGCGCCCCGGCCTGGCGCAGCGGGTGCCCCAGCAGCGCCAGCGGCGCGGCGGCGCCGAACCAGACGGCTTCGCAGTCCCGCGCGCGCATGATCTGCTTCGCCCGGCGGAGCACGTCCGGCGTCGGCAGCATCAGCGACGTCGGGTGCCGGACGACCTCGAACGGCGCCTCGGCGTCGAACTCCTCGTGCGACCCCGTCCGCGACTCCCACGACGGCGCGTAGACGACCAGGTCGTCCGCCGGCAGCCGGGTGGCGAGGGAGTTCAGGTAGTTCTGGATCCCCCCGGGCCGGGGCGGGAAGTCGTTGGTCACGAGCAGGGTCTTGAGCACGCCCCAGAGGCTAGCGGCCGCCACCGACGGCGAAGGGGCGGCACCGCGTGTGCGGTACCGCCCCTTGCGTTGTCTCAGTGGTGCGAATTCACGACGTCGGGCGTCGCGCTCCCGCGTACTGGCTCTGCAGCGGCGAAATCTTCACGACGTCACCGGTGTCGGGCGCGTGCACCATCTTGCCGTTGCCGACGTACATGCCGACGTGCGAAACGGGCGAGTAGTAGAACACGAGGTCGCCCGGCTGGAGCTGGTCCCGCGGCACCGCGGCGCCGAAGGTGGACTGCTCCCGGCTGGACCGGGGCAGGGTGATGCCGGCCTGCCTGTACGCCCAGAGCATCAGGCCCGAGCAGTCGAACTGGCTCGGCCCGGTGGCACCCCAGCTGTACGGGCTGCCGAGCTTGCTCAGGGCCGCGTCGAGCGCCTTCTGGGCGGCCGCGGTGGGAGCCGCGAGCCCGGGAGGCGCCGAGCCGGTGTCGCGCTGCGAGGCCTTGTCGAGCGCGCTCAGGCTCTTGTTGGCCGCCTTGAGCTGCTCGATCTGGTCGTTCAGCGTCTTCTGCTTGGCCTGGATGTCCGAGGTCAGCTTCGCCGCCGCGTCACGGGCGTCGGTCGCCCGCTTCGCCGCGTCGCTCGCCTTGGTCTCGGCGTCCGTGGCCTGCCGGACGGCGCCGGTGAGGTTGCCCATCGCGCCGTTCTTCTCGGTCGCGATGACCTCGAGCGCCGAGGAGCGGTCCAGGAAGTCCTGCGTGGACGTCCCGGCCAGCAGCGCCGACAGCTTGTTCAGCTGGACGCCGCTGGTGAACGACGCGCCGGCGAACTTGTCGACCTCGGTCTGGTACTTCTTCTGGTTCGTGCTCGCCACCGCGGCCTGGTCCTTCGCCGCGTTGACGTCGTTGGTGGCCTTGTCGAGGTCACCCTGCTTGGCCTTCAGGTCGTCCTGGGCCTTGAGCAGGTCCTCGTTGAGTTTCTCGGCCTGGGCCGCGAGATCGCGGTACTGCGCGAGCGCGTCCGAACCGGTGGGCGGGGCTTGGAGAACGGGGATGGGGGCGGCGGAGGCCGTCGGCTGGGCCAGGGTGACGAGGGTGATCACCGAAGCCGCGGCGAGGGCACCTGACACCACGCGCCTGACTGGATGCGACTGCACGGTCGCGCGGGTCTCCTTTGCGTCTCGGCCGCCGAGGGGGACCGGGGCACGAAGAGGTCGGGGGTTCCTCTTCGCCGCTCGTCCCGCCGATCGCTCGTCTTCTCCCGCAACAGGTTCTCCCGCAACAGGTGAAGCGCGCGATGGTGGTTCCGGCTCCCAGCTTCCCGACAAAGCTGCGTCCGGCGGCAATCTCGCGTCGCCGCCTCATCGACGGCCAGGGGCCACGAGATCTCGGACAGGTTACGAAAAGACCGCCACCACGTCCACCACCCCCGGCGCAAAAACTCTGCGTGACGCCGCTAAACACCATCGGACCAGCGGGGGAGAAAACATGTGATGGGCGTTACACGCTGGGGATATTCCCTTCGTCTTTTCGACTACCGACCGTTCACCTGATCCGATCGACCACTCGGCGCGCCGACACGAAACGGCCGTGTCAGGCGGTGCGCAAAGCCGGTCCCTCCACCAGACGGAGCCGGGGCACCATCCCCGCCTCGGCCAGCGCGTCCACGGCGCGGCGCTCGTCGGCATCCCACACGACGGCGGGCGGCGCGCCGAGCAGGACGGTCACCACGCAGTCGTGGCAGGAGATGCCGCGCACGACGCAGCGGTCGCAGTCGACCACGACGTTCTCGATGTCGGATACGGAAATGTGCGAGACGTCCACTTCGGACAACTCGGGGGTGCCGGTCATGTGGTCCTCCTCACGTCGGAACTGCTGCTCCGCACGTTAGGCGGCACCACCGACAGTTTCCGGCGCCCAGATCGCCCACAGCGGCTCCGATTCACCCGATCGGGGTTCCGGGACGCGGAGACCTCAGACGCGGCTGAGGCGCGTCACGAGCACCGCAGAAGGCATCGGGTGCGCCCCGCCGCCACGTCGCAGTCGACTTCGAACGGGTGAACCTCCCGAGCCGGCGCTCACCACGTCGGGGAGCGGCCTGCGCGCGGAGCTCTCAGACGCGGCTGAGGCGCGTCACGAGCACCGCGGACGGCGTCGGGTGCGCACCGCCGCCGCGGACCGAGTCCGCCACCGCGCGGTCGGACGTCGCGACCACCATCGGCCGGCCCGCGGGCTCGGCCGCGACCAGGTTGCGGATCACGTCGTCGGCCAGGACCCCGCGGTCGGAGAACAGCACCCGGACCCCGCGCGGCACCGAAGCCGGGACCGACAGCACGCCGGCGCCGTCGAAGACCACCGTGACCTCGGCCGACGTCCGCGCGGCCAGCGCGGAGAGCTGGTGGATCAGGCGGTCGCGCTGGTCGGCCAGCGCGAGCTCGGGGTAGCCCGTCTTGGTGACGTTGTACCCGTCGACGATCAGGTGCACGTTGGGCAGCGCGAGGTAGCGGTCCAAGGTGGACACGTCGGCGATCTTGCCGCCCTGGCCGAGGCCCGAGCTGGCACCGCGGACCATGTCCGCCGGCCGAGCGCCGCGGGCGCCGAGGGCCAGTTCGCGGCGCAGGCCGGTGACCGCGCCGTCGATGGTGTCGACGAGCAGGGCCAGCCGCACCTCGTCGGCTTCCCGGGCCTCGCGCGCGGACTGGCGGGCGATCTCGGCGTCGGCGACCGCGCGCTCGGCGCGCTTGTGCTCGTTCGCAACGCGCTGGCGTTCGCGCGCGAGCTGGGCGTTGAGGGCCGCGATCTCCTCGGCACGCGCCGAGGACCCGCGTTCGGCCTCCGCGGAGGCCACTTCGGCCGCGTCCTTGGCCTGGCGGAGCTGCACACCCTGCTCGCGCAGCCGTTTCAGGAGCTTCTCGACTTCACCTTCACGCTCGCCGCGGACACTGGCGGCGGACGCCTTCGCCTCGGCGAGCTCGGCGCGGACCTGGACCAGCTCGGCTTCGAGCCGCTGGCTGCGGGCGAGCGCCACGTCCCGTTCCGCGCGCAGCGAGTTCTCCTCGGCGTTCTTCGCGACCAGCCGGACGCGCCCGGCGGCACCGGACTCGCCGAGCAGCACGGCGGCCGCCGCCGCGGCGACCGACTCCGCGGCGTTGGGGTCGAGGGCGTCGGTCCGGTGTTCACGCAACCACTCGATGACCGCCGTGCGGAACTGGGACGACTCGCCCAGCGCGGCCAGCAGGGCGGCCCCGCCCAGCTTGGCGCGCTTGGCCGGCGCGAACTTGGCGACGGGCCGCAGCTGACGGGGCACGTCGGTGTTCGGCAGCTTGGCGACGGCGGCCGCGGCCAGCTCGGCGATCCGGTCGCGGACCGCCTCCGGCAGCGCGGGCCAGGAGGCGGGCTCGGGCCGCTCACCCGCGTCGTCGGCCTCCGGGCGCGGCGCGACACCCGAGGGACCGGCGGGGTCCCCGGGCGGCTCCGGCACGAGCGGCTGCGGGTGCATTGGTCCAGGGTAGGCCCCGGCCCCGGATCCCGCGTCGCACGCCATGCCAACCCTGCGCGACCGGCCGGTCGCCGAAAATTGTCGGGGGTGGCCTCTAGGGTCGCGGCCATGCGTTCGGTCCAGGCACAGCTCGCGTTCGACGAGCTCGGAACTCCGTTGCGGGACACGACTTTCGTGGTGTTCGACCTCGAGACGACCGGGGCCGGGCCCGGGCCGAGCGAGATCACCGAGATCGGCGCGGTGAAGGTGAGCGGCGGCCAGGTGCTGGGCGAGTTCGCGACACTGGTGAACCCCGGGAAGGTGATCCCGCCGCAGATCGTCTCGCTCACGGGCATCACGCAGGCGATGGTCTACGACGCGCCGCCGATCGAGGAGGTGCTGCCGGCGTTCCTGGAGTTCATCCGCGGGGCGGTACTGGTGGCGCACAACTCGGGGTTCGACACCTCCCACATGCGCGCGGCCTGCGAAGGGCACGGTTACGTCTGGCCGAAGGCGACCGTGGTGTGCACGGTCCGGCTGGCCCGGCGGGTGATCCCGCGTGACGAGGTGGGCCGCTACAACCTGCTGGCCCTGTCGCTGCTGTTCGGGGCCCGCACCCGGCCGTCGCACCGGGCGCTGGACGACGCGCGCGCCACCGTCGACGTGCTCCACGGGCTGCTGGAGCGCGTCGGCAACCTGGGCGTCCATTCGCTCGAAGAGCTGATGGGCTACCTGCCCGAGGTCACGGTGGCCCAGCGCGCGAAGCGGCACCTGGCCGCGGACCTGCCGGCCGCGCCGGGCGTCTACCTGTTCCGGGGCCCGAAGGAGGAGGTCCTGTACGTCGGCACGGCGAAGGACCTGCGGCGGCGGGTGCGGACCTACTTCACCGGCTCGGAGGGGCGCAGCCGGATCCGGGAGATGGTCGCGCTGGCCGAGCGCGTCGACCACGTCGCGTGCGCGCACTCGCTGGAGGCCGAGGTGCGGGAGCTGCGGCTGATCGGTGCCCACCGGCCGGCCTACAACCGGCGCTCGAAGAACCGGCACCAGGGCTGGTGGGTGGGCCTCACGGACGAGGCGTTCCCCCGGCTGTCGGTGGTGCGGCTCCCCCGTCCCGGCGTGCTGGGGCCGTTCCGCAACCAGGCCGACGCCCGCACGACCGCGGACACCCTGGCCGGCGCCTCGGGCCTGCGGACGTGCACCCAGCGGATCTCGCCGAAGGCGCCCAGCGGCACCCCGTGCGTCCTGGCCGAGCTGGGCCGCTGCGGGGCGCCGTGCGCGGGGCGGCAGAGCGTCGAGGCGTACGGCCCGGCGGTCGAGTCGGTGTCGGGCCTCATCGCGGGCCTCGACGGCGCCCCGCTGCGCGCCGCGGCGGCCCACCTGGAGCGGCTGGCGGAGGGACAGCACTACGAGCAGGCGGCCCGCCACCGCGACGAGCTGGCCGGCCTGATCAAGGTGCTGGGCCGAGCCCACCGCCAGGCGGCCCTGGCCGCGATCGGCGAGCTGATCGCGGCCGCCCCGGACGGCGCGGGCGGCTGGGAGCTGTCGGTGATCCGCTACGGCAGGCTGGCTTCGGCGGGCGTCGCGCGCCGAGGGGTGCCGCCGATGCCGGTGGTGGAGGCCCTGGTGGCATCGGCCGAGACGGTCATGCCGGACCCGGGCCCCCTGCACGGCGCGCCCCCGGAGGAGGTGGGAGTGCTGCTGAGGTGGCTGGCCCGCCCGGGAGTCCGCCTGGTCCGGACAACCCGCCCCTGGGCCGAACCGGCAACGGTAGCCGGGTGGCGGGCGTGGCTGGACCTGGTCACGGAGGCCCACTCCCTGGAACACGCCGGCTGAGGGCCGGAGTCCTCGGCGGCAAGCACCTCGGCGATCCACACCGCGAGCTGGCTCGACCGCCGCATCGCGCCTGGCGTGGCTCTGCCGCTGGCCGGCGCACAGCGGCAGAGCCGGCCGAAGCCGACCCCGTCGCAGCCCGGTGAACCGCTTGGCCAGCGACCGACCGGCCACATCGTGCTCGGTGCGGCCTCCCCGCCGCCGACCGCAGCGGCAACAGCCGGAGAACGAAAGGCTCAGGCCCCCGGTGTCGAGTCAGGGCAGGCCGAGCGCCCCGGACTGACTTGACCAGCGGCCCGCCGTATCGCGCTCGGCCCGGTCTCACCCGCCGGAGCGAGCCGGAGAACCAGGGTTCAGAGCGCACACGGCGGCTTAGCGGAGCCACGCGGCCGCGGGCTCACTAGGATCGCGGGCGACACCCCGCAGACGAGTCTTGGAGGACCCAGGTGATCACCGCGATCGTGTTGATCCAGGTAGAGGCGGACGCGATCCCGGACGCCGCGCAGGCGATCGCCGACCTCGAAGGCGTCGGTGAGGTCTACTCGTGCGCCGGGGACGTCGACCTCATCGCCACCGTGCAGGTCGCCGCGCACGAGGACCTCGCCGACCTGATTCCCGGGCGGATCGGGAAGGTGCCGGGTGTGCTGGACACCGTCACGCACATCGCGTTCCGCTCCTACTCCCGCGCCGACACCGAGTCGGCCTTCTCGATCGGCGCCGAGGAGTGAGAACCGAGGTGCCGCCGGAGCTGGCCGACGCGCTCGCGGCGGCCCCGGACGCGGCGGCGCTGTTCGCGGCGCTGCCGCCCTCCCACCAGCGCGAATACACGAAGTGGGTCGCGGAAGCCAAGAAGCCCGAGACCCGCGTCTCCCGCGCCGGGAAGACCGTCACCAGGCTGCGGGAAACGCACTGAAGGCCACCTCCCGACCGGGGAGGTGGCCTTCAGCGTCAGTGCCAGTACCGCCTAGTGCTCCGAGCCGCCCTTGGCGACCTCGACGCTCTCGATCTCGCCGTGCTGACCGTTGCCGTTCGCGTGACCGTTGCCGTTGGAGTGCCCGTTGCCGTGGGCCCGCTCCAGCGCGGCGGTCTCCTCGGCCGGGTCCGGCGACCAGAACGTGCCCGGGACGGCGTGGCCCGCCGACCCCAGCTTGTTCATCTTCTTCGGCACGGACGCGCCCTGGTACTCGAGCGGGACCGCGTGGCCGTGGCTGTCGACGCCGCCGAGCGGCTGGTGGATCTCGATGAACTCACCGTGCGGCAGCCGCTTGATGATGCCCGTCTCGACGCCGTGCTCCAGCACCTCGCGGTCGGCCCGCTGCAGGCCCAGGCAGAGCCGGTAGGTCAGGTAGTAGGCGACCGGCGGCACGAGCAGGACGCCGATGCGGCCGGCCCACGTCGTCGCGTTCAGCGAGATGTCGAACTGGTCGGCGATGATGTCGTTGAAGCCCGACAGCTCGATCACCATGAAGAAGCCCAGCGCCATCGCGCCCAGCGCCGTGCGGACCGGGACGTCCCGGGGCCGCTGGAGCAGGTTGTGGTACGCGGTGTCCTTGGACAGCTTCCGCTCGATGAACGGGTAGCTGATGAACAGGCCGATCAGGATCGGCATGCCGACCGCGCCGGGGAAGAACACCGCTGGGATCGTGTAGTTCCCGAGGTAGACCTCCCACGCGGGCCAGATCCGGAGCATGCCGTCGGCCCAGGCCATGTACCAGTCGGGCTGGGACCCCGCCGAGACCTGCGCCGGGTTGTAGGGCCCGAAGTTCCACACCGGGTTGATCTGGAACAGGCCCGACATGAGCGCCAGCACGCCGATGACCAGCGTGAAGAACGCGCCGCCCTTGAGCGCGAAGTACGGCATGATCCGGACGCCGACGACGTTGGTCTCCTTGCGGCGCACACCCGGGAACTGCGTGTGCTTCTGGTACCACACCAACGCCAGGTGCGCGCCGACCAGGGCGAGCATGATGCCCGGCAGCAGCAGGATGTGCAGCGTGTACAGCCGCGGGATGATCTGATCGCCGGGGAACTCCCCGCCGAACAGCGCCCAGTGGATCCAGGTGCCGATCACCGGCACCGAGAGCACGATGCCCGAGAGCGTCGCGCGGATACCGGTACCGGACAGCAGGTCATCGGGCAGCGAGTAGCCGAAGAAGCCTTCAAAGCAGCCCAGGACCAGCAGCAGGCCGCCGATCACCCAGTTGGCCTCACGCGGCTTGCGGAACGCGCCGGTGAAGAACACCCGCAGCATGTGCACGGCCATCGACGCGACGAAGATCAGCGCGGCCCAGTGGTGCAGCTGGCGCATGAACAGGCCGCCGCGGACGTCGAAGGAGATGTCCAGCGTCGTGCGGAAGGCCTGCGACATCTCCAGGCCCTGCATGTTCGTGAAGCTGCCGTGGTAGACGACCTCCTGCATGGAGGGGTCGAAGAACAGCGTCAGGTACACCCCGGTGAGCAGCAGGATGATGAAGCTGTAGAGCGCGATCTCGCCCAGCAGGAAGGACCAGTGGGTCGGGAACACCTTGTTCATCTGGTGCCGCAGGCCCTTGGCCAGGCGGTAGCGCTGATCGGCGTTGTCCGCGGCGTCGCCCACCGCCCGCTCGATCGCGCTCGACCCCTTGGTCGGCGTGGTGAGTGAACTCATGACTTACGCTCCCAAAAGGCCGGACCGATGGCCTCGATGAAGTCGCCTCGCGCGATCAAGTATCCCTCTTCGTCCACCGTGATCGGTAGTTGGGCCAGCGGACGGGTCGCCGGGCCGAAAATCGGCTTGGCGTAGTGGAGGGCGTCGAACTGCGACTGGTGGCACGGGCACAGGATGCGGTTGGTCCGCTGCTCGTACAGGGAGGTCGGGCAGCCGACGTGGCTGCAGATCTTCGTGTACGCGTACAGGTCGCCGAAGTTGAAGTCCTCCTGGCCGGACCGCTTGACCACCTTGGCGGCGTCGGTCGGGCGCAGGCGGATCAGCATGACCGGGTTGTCCACCCGGGTCAGCGCGGCGGCGAGCAGCTCCGGCTTGTCCTTCTCGGAGTCGCGGTACGGGAAGACCGTCTCCATCGCGCCGGCGTCGAGGTCCTCGGCCTTGACGAGGCTGGCTTCCTGGCCCTCTTCCAGCGGCTTGCCGGTGTTGCGGCGCAGGTAGACCTTCTCGCCGGGGAAGTTCGGCTGCCAGCCGGTGTGCCAGAGGGAGTCGCGGCCCTCGGTGTCCTTCCACGGGTTCTTGATGAAGGACGCGAGCGGCAGCGCGGCGGCCGCGAGGCCCAGCGTGCCGGCACCCGCGATGGCCGAGCGCTTGATCAGCGAGCGGCGGGCGATGGTGCTGCGGCTCCCGGCGTCGGACAGGTGCGCGAGGATCGTGGCGCGGTCGACCTCGGCCGACCCCTTGCCGTCACCGTCGTGACGCTCCTGCACCGAGACCTCGGCGGGCACGAACTTCTTCGTGTAGAGGATCACGCCGATGCCCAGGCCGAGGATGGCCAGGCCGAGCGTGAGCCCCAGCATCGGGGTGTAGAGGCTGTACCAGAAGTGGCCGCTCTCGTTGTCCGGCGCCTCGTACTGCCACGGCCACCAGATCAGGGAGACGACGAACGCCAGCCCGGCCACCGCGGACAGCGCGAACCAGAACGCGACCAGGCGTTCGGCGCGCTTCTCCGCCCGGGTGCCCTCCACGGGCCACGGGGTCGGGTACTCGGCGATCTCGACACCGTCGAGCTGGCCGCCCAGCTTGAGCAGCTGGTCACGGTCCATGTCCGCCAGCTCCGCCTCCGTCGGCGGCTTAGGCCCCTCGGCACTCATGCCTTCGATCCAATCCACAACGTCACGCCGATCAGCGCGGCGATCCCGACGATGAAGGCGATGACGCCCTCGGAAGCGGGGCCGACCCCGCCGAGGCCGTTACCACCCGGGTCATTGTTGCCGTCGGACACCGACTTCACGTAGGCGACGATGTCCTTCTTCTCCTCGGGCGAAAGCTGCCGGTCGGAGAACTTCGGCATGTTCTGGGGGCCGGTGAGCATGGCGGTGTAGATCTGCTCTTCGCTCGCCGGGTCCAGGTTCGGCGCGTACTTGCCCGCCGACAGCGCGCCGCCGCGGCCGGTGAAGTTGTGGCACGAGGCGCAGTTGAGGCGGAACAGCTCGCCACCGCGGGCCGGGTCGCTGCCGCGCAGGGCCTCGCCCTTCTCGGTGGGACGCTGCGCGCCGCCGCCGTGGGCCTGGATGAAGGCGCCGACCGCGTCGATCTCGGCCTCGCTCAGCTTCGGCGGCTTGCGCTCGATCTGCGCTTCCTGCCGCGCGGCCGGCATGCGGCCCGAAGAGGTCTGGAAGTACACCGCGGCGTCACCGATGCCGATGAGGCTCGGGCCGCGGTCCTGCACGCCCTCGAGGTTCGCGCCGTGGCACGCGATGCAGGTGTTGTTGTAGACCTGCTCGCCGAGGCGCAGCTGCGCCGGCGTGCCCTGGGCCTGCGCGGTCTGCGGCTCGGGGGCGAACACGGCGTACAGGGCACCGGCGCCCACCAACGCGACACCGAGTGCGAGCAGGCCGGCGAACCGCCTCCGCAGCTTCGACCGCGCGCGGTAGCGGCGCTCCGACGATTTGGTGCTGGTGGTCATCTTGCGGCAACCCTTGCTGTCAGTTCAGGCCGATGGAGAAGGTGGTGGCGGCTGGCGGTGCGGGCCTCACGGCAGGAGGTAGATCACACCGAACAGGCCGACCCACACGATGTCGACGAAGTGCCAGTAGTAGGACACGACGATCGCCGACGTGGCCTGGGCGGGCGTGAACTTGCTCAGCTTGGTGCGGATGAGCAGGTACACGAAGGCGATGAGCCCGCCGATGACGTGCAGGCCGTGGAACCCGGTGGCGAGGTAGAAGACCGTGCCGAACGGGCCGGACGGGATCGTCATCCCCTCTTCCACCAGGTTGTGGTACTCGTTGGCCTGGCCGCCGACGAAGATCGCGCCCATGATCAACGTGATGATGTACCAGCGGCGCAGCCCGTAGACGTCACCGCGCTCGGCGGCGAAGACGCCGAACTGGCAGGTCAGCGAGGACAGCACGAGGATCACCGTGAACGGGATCGCGTAGCCCACGTTGAGGTGGAACGGTTCGCCGTGCAGCGGTGGTGGCCACGCGCCGGTGGAGTTCTGCGCCTTGACGGTGAAGAACATCGCGAAGAGTCCGGCGAAGAACATCAGTTCGCTGGACAGCCACACGATGGTGCCGACACTGACCATGTTCGGCCGGTTCAGCGAGTGAACCCGCTGACTGATGGTGGGAGCTGCCGTTGTCACGCGTCGCATTATGTCCTCCCGCACGACCGTCCCGCCGGGTGGGTCCACGGCAAGTCGCGTGCGGAACCGATCACACCCCCGGAAACCGGCACTGCGGAAAGGTGAGAGCTACTCATGGGTTTACTCGACCGGCTGCGTGACCTGGTCAAGAAGGGCGAAACCGCTGTTCTGACGCCTGATACGCCCGAGTTGAAGATCGTCGCCGAGGCCTTCGACCCGGTCGTCGCGGACTCCGCCGTGCTCGCCGGTTCACCCGCCTGGGTCAGCACGGCACCGGCCGTTCTGCGGCACCACCTCCTGCTGCCACCGGGCCGGCTGGCCGAAGCGGCGTCGGTCCTCGCCCAGGACGGCTACGAGCTGCGAGAAGAGTCACCCGATGGTGGTCTGACGCGGGTGCTCGCGGTCCGCGTCCAAGTGCTCGACGCCCTCCACTGCGCCCAGGAACGGTCCCGGATGGCGGGCCTGGCGCAGCGGCTGGGCGGCGACGCGCTCGGCTGGGACGCGCTCCAGCCGGAGGCGCCCGCGTGATGTCGGTCTCGGCCGATACGATCGGCGGAGTCGTGCTGTAACCGGGGCTCCGCCCCGGACCGGGGGCTCCGCCACCCGGACCCCCCAAAGAAAGTTTGTGACGAGACGGAGGCAGCTCAAATGGCCGAGCAGTCGATGCGGGTCCTGGTGTTCAGCCACAAGGCGGAGGTGCGCGAGGCGATCGTGAACGCGGTCGGCCGGCGGCCCGCCGCCGACGTGGGCCGCGTGGACTACGTCGAGGCGGCCGGCATCGCCGACGTGCTGTCCGAGGTGGACGCCGGGAACGTCGACCTGGCGATCCTCGACGGCGAGGCGCAGCCCACCGGCGGCATCGGGCTGTGCCGCCAGCTGAAGGCCGAGATCACCGACTGCCCGCCCATCGTGGTGGCCGTGCGGCGGCGGGACGACCGGTGGCTGGCCACCTGGTCGCAGGCGGACGCCGTGCTGGTGCACCCGCTGGACCCGCTGACCGCCGCGGAGACCGTCGCCGACGTGCTGCGCGCGCGACGGGTCCCCGTCGTGAACGGCTGAGCCCGGTGACCACCCCGGTCCCCCGCACCTGGCCGCCGCTGCTCAAGCAGCTCATCGCACGCGTCGACCTGTCCGAGGACGACACGGCGTGGGCGATGGACCAGATCATGAGCGGCGCGGCGAGCCCGGCCCGGATCGCCGGGTTCGCGGTGGCGCTGCGCGCCAAGGGCGAGACGCCCGCGGAGATCGCCGGCATGGCCGCGACGATGCTGGCGCACGCCCGCCGCGTCGAGCTGGACCGGCCGGCCGTCGACATCGTCGGCACCGGCGGTGACGGCTCGAACTCGGTGAACATCTCGACGATGGCGACCATCGTCACAGCGGCGGCGGGCGCGCCGGTGGCCAAGCACGGCAACCGCAGCGCGTCGTCGAAGTCCGGGGCGGCCGACGTGCTGGAGACCCTCGGCGTGCGGATCAGCCTGCCGCCGGAGGACGTCCAGCGCAGCCTCACCGAGGTCGGCGTCGGGTTCTTCCTGGCGTCGGCGTTCCACCCGGCGCTGCGCCACGCGGGCCCGGTGCGGTCCGAGCTGGGTGTGCCGACCACGTTCAACCTGCTGGGCCCGCTGACCAACCCGGCCCAGCCGGGCAGCGCCCTGATCGGCTGCGCGTACCAGGACAAGACCCGGGTGCTGGCCGAGGTCTTCGCCCGGCGCGGCACGCGAGCCCTGGTGGTCCGCGGTGACGACGGACTCGACGAGATCACCACCACGACGACGTCGACGCTCTGGGTGGTCGCGGATGGCGAGGTCACCGAGCGCACCTTCGACCCCGCCTCGGTGGGCATCCCCCGGGCGACGGCGGAGGACCTGCGCGGCGGCGACGCGGCGGCGAACGCGGAAGTGGTCCGCGAACTGGTGGGCGGCAAGCCGGGCCCGGTCCGCGACGCGGTCCTGATCAACGCGGCGGCGGCCCTGACGGCCTTCACGGGCTTCTCAGCGTCCCTGGAGGACGACCTGCGAGCGGGTCTGGTGCGAGCAGCCGAGGCGATCGATTCGGGAGCGGCGGCGGCCCTGCTGGACCGCTGGATCGCGTTCCAGTAGCCGGGCAGGTCAGCCGCGGAAGGCCGTGCGGTACGAAGACGGGCTCGTCCCCCGCAACCGGGTGAACTGGTGCCGCAAGGCCGCCGCCGAGGCATACCCGCACGCCACCGCGATGTCCTCCACCGACAGCCTGCCCTCCTCCAGCAGGGCCTGGGCGCGGTCCAGGCGGCGCTCGGTCAGCCAGCGGTGCGGTGTCGTGCCCGTCGCGGCCGAGAAGCGGCGCAGGAACGTCCGCTCCCCCAGGCCGCTGCGGCGGGCCAGCTCCGCCACCGTGAACGGCTGGTCCAGCCGCCGCTCCACCCACTCCAGCGCTTCGGCCACCACCGAGTCGTCCGGCAGGGACGGGACCGGGGCCTGGACGAACTGGGCCTGGCCGCCCGCGCGGAAGGGTGCCGCCACCATGCGGCGGGCCAGCGTCGTCGCCGCCGTGACGCCGCGCAGCCGGCGGACCAGGTGCAGGCACAGGTCGACCGCCGCGACCGTGCCCGCGCTGGTCAGGATGCCCTCGTCGTCGGCGTACAACGCCTGCGGGTCCACGAGCGCCGCCGGGAACTTCTGCCGGAACTCCGCCTCGTACACCCAGTGGACGGTGCACCGGCGGCCGTCGAGCAGGCCCGCGTACCCCAGCGTGAACACACCCGCGCAGAACCCCGCCACCCACGCGCCCCGCGCGGCCGCGTCGCGCAGGACGTCCAGCACTGGCGCAGGTGGCGGTGCCGTCCGCGGGGCACACGTCGGCACGATCAGCAGGTCCGCCGACGCCGCGAAGTCCAGGTCCGCCAGCCCGGACAGCCCGAACCCCGACCAGCTGGCGATCGGCGCGCCGCCCGGCGAGCAGACGGCGAAGTCCCAGCCCTCGATGCCGTCGGCGCTGCGGTCGGTGCCGAACACCTCGCACGCGACCCCCAGCTCGAACGGCGAAACGTGGTCGGCGAGCACCACCGCGACCCGGTTGACGTCCATCGGCCGAGTGTGTCACAAGTTTTGCGGCCGTTGTCATCTCTGACACTGGTCACGCGCGGCCGCCGCGACGAACGTGGTCACCATGATGAATTCGGAAACCCGCCCGCTGCTCCAGTGGTCCGCGGCGATGGCGATGTCCGGGACGATCGGCGCGGTCGTCCTCGAAAGCGGTGCGGCGGCACCGGCCGTCGCGTTCGCCCGCTGCTTCGTCGGCGCGACGCTGCTCGTGCTCTGGTGCCTCGCGCGCGGCTGGCTGCAGGCCTGGCGGCCGACACGCCGCGACCTCGGCCTGGCGGTGCTGGGCGGGCTCTTCCTGGTCGGGAACTGGGTGCTGCTGTTCGCTTCCTACGCGCTGTCGTCGATCTCGGTCAGCACGGTCGTCTACCACACCCAGCCGCTGATCCTGGTCGGCCTGGCGGCGGCGTTCCTCGGCGAGAAGTTCGCGAAGAGCACCCTGGTCCGGGCCGGGATCGCGTTCGGCGGTGTGGCGCTCATCTCCCTGTCCGCCCACGGCGAGGACGGCAAGCCGGTGCAGCTCGCGGGGATCGGCCTCGCGCTCGGCGCGGCCGTGCTCTACGCCGGCGCGTCCTTCGTCGCGAAGCAGCTGAAGCACGTCCGCCCGCACCTGCTCGCGGCCGTGCAGACCACGGTGGGCGCGCTCGTGCTGGCGCCCGTGCTGCTGGTGACGCCACTGCCGTCGACGACGTCGGGGCTGCTCTGGCTGGTGCTGCTCGGCACGGTGCACACCGCGCTGATGTACGTGCTGATCTACGCCAGCATCGGCAAACTGCCCACGACGACGGTGGCGCTGCTGTCCTACGTCTACCCGGTGGTCGCCGTGCTGGTCGACATCGCCTTCTACGGCCACCGCCCGGCCTGGCCGGAGGCCGTCGGCATGCTCGCGGTGCTGGCCGCCGCGCTGGCCCCGCAACGGACGAAAACCGGCCGCCACACTGTCGAGCAGCGTGACGGCCGGTCAGCAGAGCCTGAGGTCAGTCGTGGGACGGACCCGTGTGGTACTCGAACACCAGCCCGCCGATCGTGATGAGCAGCGCGACCAGCGCGATCACCAGCAGCCAGATGTGGAAGAACGCCAGCGCCAGCGCGGCGAGGGCGGCGGTGGCCGCCATGCCGATCGGCCAGTAGCTGCCCGGGCTGAAGAAGCCCAGCTCACCGGCACCGTCGCTGATCTCGGCGTCCTCACGGTCCTCCGGGCGCGGCTCGATGCGCCGGGAGACGAACTGCATGTAGCTGCCGGCCAGGAAGGCCAGCCCGCCGGTCAGGATCAGCGCGACGATGCCCACCGGCTCGGGCTTGCCACCGAAGTCGGGATCCAGCACGGCCCACGCCCAGTACACACCCGACATGAGCACGGCGAAGACCGCCACGATGAAGAAGATGCGCGCTTCGACCTTCATGGGTCTTTTCCTAACTCCTGTTGTCGCCGGGCGTCAGTTGGACGCGGTCCGCGCCGTGCGGTCGGTGTTGAACGGCTGGGTGGTGACCGCGTGCGGGGTGCACAGCTCGCCGCAGTTCATCTTCGCCAGCGCTTCGGATGCGGTGAACGTCTGGTTCGTGGCCGGGTTCACCTGCTTGCGCAGCGCGATGTACGCGTCGTACTTGTCCGGGGACAGCGCGCGGACCTCGAAGTTCATCACCGAGTGGTACGTGCCGCACAGCTCCGCGCACCGGCCGACGAAGGAGCCTTCGCGGTCGATCTTGTTCTGGAAGGAGCTGTCCTGGTTGTTCTTGTCCGGGTTCGGGAAGACGTCCCGCTTGAAGTGGAACTCGGGCACCCAGAAGGAGTGGATGACGTCGGTGGAGAGCAGGTCGTACTGGATCGTCTTGCCGACCGGCAGCACCAGCAGCGGGATCTCGCCGGACGAGCCGACCGTGCTCACCTGGCCGCTGCCGTCGGGCTTCGCGGCACTGGGGTCCTCGTACTTGAACTCCCAGTTCCACTGGAAGGCCACGACCTGGACCTTGACGTCCGGGTTCGGGATCTTGTCGAGGACCTTGTTCTCCGTGGTCGCGGTGAAGTAGAACAGCACGCAGACCATGATCGTCGGGACGACGACCGTGAACAGCTCGAGCGGGATGTTGTACTGGAACTGCCGGGGCAGCTCCTCCGGCTCGCCGTCGACCGTCTTCTTCTTGCGGTGGAACGTCGCGGTCCAGAAGATCAGGGCCCACACGATGACGCCGACGACGAGCGCCGCGATCACGGTCCAGGTCCAGAGGTTCCGCATCTCGTTCGCCTGCTCGGTGACACCCACCGGCCAGCCGAACCGCAGGATCTCGTCGCCGGAGCAGCCCGTCGCGGTCAGCGCGACCAGCACGGCCAGCGCGGCGATCCGCACGGTCCGCTTACCCGGGGTGCGCTCGGGTTTTCCCACTGCGCCTCGCCCTTTCACCCAGAGCCTCCTACGACCGATCTTTGTGACAGGGCGGAGCCTAGCCGAGTTGGCGTGGTCCGCTGACCAAGGGGTAACCATCGACGCGCGTGGTACGCGCCACCACGCGCCCGGCATACTGGGCGCTCCCCAGCCCCGCGAAGACCCCTGAAGGTGTGTGAGTACCCGTGTGCGGCCTGCTTGGACTGATCTGCGCGACCGAGACCGGTGCGGCCAACGCGCGTGACGCCGTCGGCGCGGCCATGCGCTGCCAGCGCCACCGCGGCCCCGACGAGCAGGACACGTGGGCCGACGCCGAGGTCGTCTACGGCTTCAACCGGCTCGCCTTCATCGACGTCGAGCACTCCCACCAGCCCCTGGTCTGGGGGCCGCCGGAGGCGCCGGGCCGGTACACGATGAACTTCAACGGCGAGGTCTACAACTACCTCGAGCTGCGGGCCGAGCTGGCCGAGAAGTTCGGGGCGAAGTTCGAGACCGAGGGTGACGGCGAGGCGGTCGTCGCCGGCTACCACTACCTGGGCGCCGAGTGGGTCGAGCGGCTGCGCGGGATGTTCGCCTTCATGATCTGGGACTCGCAGGAGAAGCGGGTCTTCGGCGCGCGGGACCCGTTCGGGATCAAGCCGCTGTTCTACTCGGCCGGCCCCGGCGGCGTGGCGTTCTCCAGCGAGAAGAAGAGCCTGCTGGAGCTGTCGGACACCCTCGGCGTCGCGCAGGAGCTGGACCGCAAGGCGCTGCAGCACTACCTGGTCCTGCAGTACGTGCCCGAGCCCGAGTCGCTGCACACCGCGATCCGCCGCGTCGAGTCCGGGACGTCGTTCGAGGTGGTCCCCGGCGGTGAGGTGAAGTTCACCCGCTACTTCCACCCGCAGTTCGCGACCAAGCCGGTCAACGGGCAGGCCGAGGCCGAGGCGCTGTACGAGCGCATCGCCGACGTGATGCGCGACTCGGTCGGCAAGCACATGATCTCCGACCCGGACGTCACGGTCGGCGCGTTCCTCTCGGGCGGCATCGACTCCACGGCCACCGCCACGCTGGCCAAGGAGCACAACCCGAACCTGATCGCCTTCACCACCGGGTTCGAGCGCGAGGGGTACTCCGAGGTCGACGTCGCCGCCGAGTCGGCCGCCGCGATCGGCGTGAAGCACGTGGTCCGCACGGTGTCGGCGGACGAGATGATGGAGGCCCTGCCGCTCATCGTCTGGTACCTCGACGACCCGGTGGCCGACCCGGCGCTCGTGCCGCTGTGGTTCATCGCGCGCGAGGCCCGCAAGCACGTCAAGGCGGTCCTTTCGGGTGAAGGCGCCGACGAGCTGTTCGGCGGCTACACGATCTACAACGAGCCGATCTCGCTGGCGCCGTTCGAGAAGATCCCGGGCGGGATGCGGAAGCTGATCGGCAAGGTCTCCACGAAGATCCCCGAGGGCACCCGCGGCAAGGACCTGCTGCGCCGCGGCGCGCTGCCGCTGGAGGACCGCTACTACGGCAACGCCCGCAACTTCCGCGACGACCAGCTGCGCCAGGTGCTGAAGACCTACCAGGAGGGCGTCGGCTTCAAGGACGTCACGGCGCCCTGGTACGACGTCTCGCGCGGCTGGGACCCGGTGGCCCGGATGCAGCACGTCGACCTCTACACCTGGCTGCGCGGCGACATCCTCGTCAAGGCGGACAAGGTGACCATGGCGAACTCGCTCGAGCTGCGGGTGCCGTTCCTGGACGCCGAGGTGTTCAAGGTCGCCGCTTCCATTCCGCTGGACCAGAAACTCGCCCACAACACGACGAAGTACGCGCTGCGCCAGGCCCTGGCGAAGATCATCCCGGCGCACGTGCTGAACCGCCGCAAGCTCGGCTTCCCGGTGCCGATCCGGCTGTGGCTGCGCAACGAGATGTACGACTGGGCCAAGGGCATCATCAGCGACTCGAAGACCGAGGAGCTGCTGGACAAGAAGGCCATCCTGGCGCTGCTCGAGGAGCACAAGGCGGGCCAGCTGGACCGCAGCCGCCAGCTGTGGGCGCTGATCGTGTTCATGCTGTGGCACGGCATCTTCGTGGAGCACCGCATCAAGCCGGAGATCCCCGAGCCGGTGTACCCGGTCAAGCTCTGACCGTCCGTTGTAGACGGTCCGAACGCGAAAGGCCCCCGCACCCGGTGGTGCGGGGGCCTTTTCGTGCCGGGGTCAGGCGGGCAGGACCACCGAGATCTCCTCGGCGGCGTCCGGCCCGAAGGCCTCGCCGATGCGGGCGAGCGCGTCGGCGCGGTCGAACGTCCACTCCTGGGTGCCCACGGTCTCCAGCACCAGCACCGCGATGAGCGAGCCGAGCTGGGCGGCGCGCTCGACGTTGAGGCCGCCGTCGAGACCGGCCAGGAAGCCCGCGCGGAAGCCGTCGCCGACGCCGGTCGGGTCGGCCTTGGCGCGCTCGGGCACCGCGCCGATCTGCAGGGCGACGCCGCCCTTGCCGACGATCTCGACGCCCTTCTCCCCCAGCGTCGTGATGCGCACGCCGACCTGGTCGAGGACGTCGGCCTCGGTCCAGCCGGTCTTCTGGAGCAGCAGCTCCCACTCGTAGTCGTTGCTGAACAGGTACTTCGCGCCGGCGACGAACGCCCGAGCCTGCTCCCCGCTCATCCGGGCCAGCTGCTGCGACGGGTCGACGGCGAAGGTGTAGCCGCGCTGGCGGCACTCCTCGGCGTGGCGGACCATGCCGTCCGGGTCGTCCGGGCTGATGAGCACCAGGCTCAGCTCACCGGCGCGCTCGGCGATCGGGGCCAGCTCGATGTTGCGGGACTCGGCCATCGCGCCCGCGTAGAACGTCGCGATCTGGCAGAGGTCCTCGTCCGTCGTGCAGACGAACCGCGCGGTGTGCGCGGTCTCGGAGACGTGCACCCCCGAGGTGTCGACGCCGTGGCGCTCCAGCCAGGAGCGGTAGTCGGCGAAGTCGGCGCCGACCGCGCCCACCAGCACCGGCTTGACGCCCAGCACGCCGAGGCCGAACGCGATGTTCGCGCCGATCCCGCCGCGCCGCACCACGAGGTCGTCGGCGAGGAAGCTCAGCGACACCCGGTGGAGTTGCTCGGCGACCAGCTGTTCGGCGAACCTTCCCGGGAAGTGCATGAGGTGGTCGGTTGCGATACTGCCGGACACTGCGATCCTGGCCCTGTCTGCCACCGGCTGCTCCTTTGTGGTCGACCTCACGGCAAACGGCACGAAGTTACCCCTGGGTCATGACCCATCCGGGTAGTTCGCGCGTACCACCCGAGACTACCGGCTGGTACTCCTTCACCAGTCGAGCCGCGATCAATAGCGTTACGAATCGTGAACGCCGTCACCGAACCCGAGACCCTGTCCGAGCTGATCGCCGACTGCGCCCTCATCCCGACGACGCTCCGCGCCGACAACGTGCCGTTGCCGCGCGTGACCGCGCCGCCGTGGCAGGTCGACGAGGCGTGCCACGCCCAGGTCGCGGAGCTCGACGCGTACGTCTGAGCCCGCCCGGCGCGGCACCCCGAAACCGAGCAGCAACGAAGAAGGCCCCGTCCTCCGTTCGGAGGCGGGGCCTTCTCGCGTCGTGCTCAGGCTCGGCGCGCGGGACTCAGTGGAACGAGTCGCCGCAGGCGCAGGAGCCGGTCGCGTTCGGGTTGTCGATCGTGAAGCCCTGCTTCTCGATCGTGTCCACGAAGTCGATGACGGCTTCCGAAACGTACGGCGCGCTCATCCGGTCCACGGCGACCTTGAGGCCGTCGAAGTCCCGGAACAGGTCACCGTCGAGCGTGCGCTCGTCGAAGAACAGCTGGTAGCGCAGGCCCGCGCAGCCACCGGGCTGGACGGCGATGCGCAGGTGCATGTCGTCGCGGCCCTCCTGGTCGAGCAGGGCCTTCGCCTTGGCAGCCGCGGTGTCGGTCAGCGTGACGCCGTGGGTCTCCTCGGCGGTCTCGGCCTGCGTCGCGCCGGCGTGCTCAGCGGTCGTCATGGCACTCCTCATAGGTTCGAACTCACTGCGGATACTCCTGGTGCCCTACGTCCAACACCCGTCGCGTCCGATCTGTTCCCCCTCCATCGTCGCACATCGATCGACCTGGTGAACGGCGGCGTGACGCCTGCAATACCCTGGTGACGTGAGGTTCCTGCGCCGAAGCACCACAGACACCGCCGCCGACGAGCCGGCCACGACCGAAGCCGTCGACGTCGGCGGCAAGTCGTTCACGCCCGGTAAGGGCAAGGCCACGCCGAAGCGGCGGGAGGCGGAGGCCAAGCGGCGCGGCCCGGTCGCGCCCCCGCCGACCACGATGCGTGAGGCGATGAAGCGCAACAAGGAGCTGCGCAAGGCGAACCCGCAGACGAAGGAAGACCGCCGGGCGGCGGCGAAGTCCCGCCGCGAAGCGATGATGCGGGGCGACGACAAGGCCCTGCTCCCCCGCGACCGCGGGCCGGTCAAGGCGTACGTCCGTGACCTGGTGGACAGCCGGCGCAACCTGCTCGGCCTGTTCATGCCGCTGGCCATCCTGGTGTTCCTGGCGCTGCTGGTGCCGCTGCCCCAGGTCCAGTCGTACATCACGCTGCTGTGCACCGCGATGCTGCTGGTGATGGCCATCGAGGGCGTCGTGAACGGCCGCAAGATCGGGAAGCTGGTGCGCGAGAGGTTCCCCAAGGAGACGGTGAACGGCCGCTCGGTGGGCTGGTACGCCTTCGTCCGCGCCTCCCAGATCCGGCGCCTGCGGGTCCCGAAGCCGCGGCTGAAGCCGGGCGACCCGATCCCGAACTGAGCTTGTGGTGAAAAGCCGGGTGAGACGCGTCTCACCCGGCTTTTCGCTGCCCTGATCAGGCCATCTGACAGCTGGAGTCACTCCAGGTCGTTAGCAAAGCAAACGATTACCGCCTAGGCTGAACCCATGGAGTTTCGTCGTCTCGGCCGCAGCGGCCTCAACGTCAGTGAGATCTCGTACGGGAACTGGCTCACCCACGGTTCCCAGGTCGAGGAGGACCAGGCCCACGCCTGCATCAAAGCCGCGCTCGACGCCGGCATCACCACCTTCGACACCGCCGACGTCTACGCGAACACCGCCGCGGAGTCGGTGCTCGGGCGCGGCCTGAAGGGGCAGCGGCGGGAGAGCCTGGAGATCTTCACCAAGGTCTTCTGGCCGACCGGCCCCAAGGGCCCGAACGACAAGGGCCTGTCCCGCAAGCACATCCTCGAGTCGGCGAACGCGTCGCTGCAGCGGCTCGGCACCGACTACGTCGACCTCTACCAGGCGCACCGGTTCGACCGGAGCGTGCCGCTGGAAGAGACCATGCTCGCCTTCGCCGACCTGGTCCGCCAGGGCAAGGTGCTCTACGTCGGCGTCTCGGAGTGGACCGGCGAGCAGATCAGCCGGGGCGCGGCGCTGGCCCGCGAGCTGAAGGTGCCGTTCGTGTCGAACCAGCCGCAGTACAACATGCTCTGGCGCGTCATCGAGGACCAGGTCATCCCCGCCTCCGAGCGTGAAGGCCTCAGCCAGATCGTCTGGTCGCCGATCGCGCAGGGCGTGCTGACCGGCAAGTACAAGCCGGGCGCGGCGTTCCCAGAGGGCTCGCGCGCCACCGACGAGAAGGGCGGCGCCAACATGGTCCGCCGCTTCCTCGACGACGAGGTCCTCAAGCGCGTCGCCGAGCTCGAGCCGCTGGCCAAGCAGGCGGGCCTGTCCATGGCGCAGCTGGCCGTCGCTTGGGTGCTGCAGAACCCGAACGTCGCCTCGGCGATCATCGGCGCCTCGCGCCCGGAGCAGGTCGTGGACAACGTCCAGGCCGCGGGCAAGAAGCTCGACGCCGACCTGCTCACCGCCATCGACGACGTCCTCGGCGACGTCGTCGAGCGCGACGCGAGCCTCACCAAGAGCCCCTGACGCAAGTCCGTGAATGGCCCATTGAGGGACTCTAAGTCCCTCAATGGGCCATTCACGGCTTTCAGTCCTGGTTGATCCGGGCCTGGTAGGGCACGTGGCCGTCCAGGTCGAGGCCGTCTTCCGGGGAGACGCGGGGTTCGACGCCGAAGCCGCGCAACAAGCGGCTCGCCCCGGCCAGCCGGTCACCGCCGCGGCCCGGGAGCCGCTCGGGGGTGAACCCGCGCTCGGCCAGCAGGCTCTCGACGTCGTCGATCAGCCGGTACGGGTCGTAGCCGCGCGGCTCACCCACGGGGCCAGGTCTTCCCGGTGATCCGCTCGTAGACCTCGGTGTAGCGCTGCCGCGTCTGGTCGACGATGTCCGCCGGGATCTCCGGCCCGGGCGGGGTCTGGTCCCAGCCGGTGCCGCGGGACCAGTCACGCACGAACTGCTTGTCGAAGGCGTGCTGCGGGCGGCCCGGCTCCCACTCGTCGGCGGGCCAGAAGCGCGACGAGTCCGACGTCAGGACCTCGTCGCCCAGGGTCAGCGTGCCCTCGGCGTCGAACCCGAACTCCAGCTTGGTGTCGGCGATGATGACGCCCTGCTTCGCGGCGTGTTCGGCGCCCTTCGTGTAGATCTCCAGCGTCAGCTCGCGAAGCCGCTTCGCGGTGTCTTCGCCGATCTCGTTCAGCACCTCGTCGAAGGTCATGAACTCGTCGTGGCCGGTGTCGGAGATCTTCGTCGTCGGCGTGAAGATCGGCTCGGGCAGCTTGTCGCCCTCGACCAGGCCCGGCGGCAGCGGGACGCCGGAGATCTTGCCGTCACGCTGGTACTCCCGCAGGCCCAGCCCGGCGAGGTAGCCGCGCGCGATGCACTCGACCTGGACCATCTTCAGCGGCTTGCAGCGCATCGCCCGGCCGGCGAACTCGTCCGGCACGTCGGTCGCGGAGACGACGTGGTTCGGGACGACGTCGGACATCCGGTCGAACCACCACGCGGACAGCTGGTTGAGCAGCTTGCCCTTGTCCGGGATCGGCGTCGGGAGCGAGACGTCGTAGACCGACACGCGATCGGTGGCGACCAGCAGGAGGTCGCCGTCGAGCTCGTACAGGTCACGGACCTTGCCCGCGTGGATGTGCTTCATTCGCCGTCCTCAGTCGTGTACTCGTGGAAAACCCAGTGGTCGGGCAGCGCGGCGGACTCACCGTATTCCACGACCGTCCCGTCGGCCGCGAGGAAGGTGCTCCGGCCGAACAGCACCGGCGACCCGGCGGGCAGCCCCAGCTCGGCCGCCTCCACCTCGTCCGCCAGGCCCGCCGCGTGCCGTTCCTGCGTGATCGCGATCCTCGTGCCGAGCCGCAGGGCCGCGTAGGCCGACGTGCCCTCGAGGATCCGCTCGGGCACCAGCAGCGCCGGCGCCTTGGCCGACAGCGCGCCGTCGAACCACGAGGTCGACGTCGACAGCGGCCGCGAATCCGGCCCGTAGGTGGTACGCCGCCGCCGGATGGCCGGGGCGCCCTCCTCCAGGCCCAGCGCGCCGGCGGCCCGCTCGGTGACGGGCTCCAGGCCGGCCGACCGGATCACGGCGTAGTGGCCGGGCGGGTAGATCTTGCCGGTGCGCGCCGACGCGGTGCTGCGGTCGAGCGCGCTGCGGTGCAGCCCGCCGCGGTCGACGACCGTGCCGACCCCGCGCACCGGGCGCACGAGGCCCTGCGAGCGGAGGGTGGCCAGCACCTTGGTGGCCGTCGCCATCGCGACGGTCCAGGTACGCGCTATCTCGCGGGCGGACGGCACCGCGTCGCCCTCCTGCAACCGGCCGGACAGGATGTCGTCACGGATCCGGCCCGCGATCTGCAGGTACGGCGGCTCAGGACGGTCGAGGGTGGGCAAGGCGGCTCCTCACGAGGACTACGCACAAGTGTTCTAGCACGCCAGGGGGTCTCCCTCAAAGCCCTGCTCAGAACCACCCAGGTGTACTAGTACACGCGCTGGACTGCGCTCTAGTACGCAAGTTACCCTCGAAAGTGTGTCCCCGCCCACATCCCACACCGGATCAGGCGGCCCGGACCTCGAGGAACTGCTCGAGGAGCTCCGGCGCCGCAAATGGGTGCTGCACCTGTTCGGCGGCCGGGAGGCGCCGGAGATCTACGCGGCGGTCTTCCAGTGGCAGACCTGCGCGGACGTGGTCGTCATCCGGGACGAACACCGGGCCAGCGCCTACCGGGTGCCGACCTTCCCGGGTACCGACGTGTTCAGCCCGCGGGTGGTGACGTGGCAGTACCACGCCACCCCGGTCTGGACGCTGCGGGCGGCGCTGACGCTGGCGGAGCCGGGCACCCCCGGCGCCCCGCTGCAGGCACTCCGGCCACAGCCGGGCTGCCACATCCCGATGGAGCTCCGCGCGGACGTGACGATCCGGCCGACCGGCACGGGCTTCGACTTCGACGACCGGAGGGGGGACGACGGCGGGCCTCCGGCGTGTGCCTAGCGGGCGAGCAGCCGCTCCGCGACCACCAGGTCGTGGGGGTAGGTGATCTTCAGGTTCTCGGGCGCACCGGGGACCCACCGGATCGGCAGGGAGGAGAACCGCTCCATGCACGACGAAGTGTCCGTTCCCACGAAACCTTCCCGTTCGGCCTGTTCATAGGCCTCGAGCAGCGGTCCGGCCCGGAAGCCCTGAGGCGTCTGGACGCGGATCGCGCCGGGCACCTGGGCGACCAGGTGCCCGGCATCCACCTCGACGACGTCGTCCGCGGCCAGGCCCGGCACAGCCCCCCCGTCCTCGCGTGTCCGGGCCAGCACCGCACCGACCAGTTCGGGGTGGACCAGCGGCCGGGCCGCGTCGTGCAGCAGCACGGCGTCGACCCGGCCGCCTGTTATGCGCGGGGCGAGGTGGCGCAGCGCGTTCAGCTCGGACGCCTGCCGCGTGTCCCCGCCGTGCACGACCTCGACGTTGTCTTCGAGGCCGGCGAGAACCTCTTGAGCAAGTTCGGTGTCCTGCGGCCGGATCACGAGCACCAGCACGCCGATCCCGGGGACGCGCGCGAACGCCTCGAGCGACCAGGCGACCACCCGCCGGCCGGCGAGCGGCAGGTAGACCTTGTTCACCTTCGCGCCGACGCGGGTGCCCGCGCCACTGGCCAGCACCACCGCGGCCGCAGTCTTCTCCACGAGCGGCGAGACTACTGGGAGCGACGGATCCCGGCTCACACGGCGAGCCGAGCCCCGGTCCACCGGTGCCGGCCAATGCCATGAAGGGCACCTTCAGGGCTTATTTGTCCCTGAAGGTGCCCCTCACGACCTCTTTGTCCCTGAAGGTGCCCCTCACGGCGCCGCAGGAGGGCCACGGGTGACGCGGCCCACCGGCGGTTTCCGGCGGCCCGGTAGGTTGGGCGCCAGCAGCGCCGTAAAAGGACTGCCGTTACAAGAGAAAGGGCCTGGTGTGGAGCCGGACGACATCGAGTTCCCCGAGATCACCCCGCCCGACGAGCACGCCCGGTCCGCGGCGATCGTGCTCCACGAGAAGCTGGTCAAGCCCGCCGGGTCGCTCGGCAGGCTGGAAGAGCTGGGCGTCTGGATCGCGGCCTGCCAGGGCCAGTCGCCGCCGCGGCCGTTCACCCGGCCCCGCGTCGTCGTCTTCGCCGGGGACCACGGCATCGCCGCCAAGGGCGTCTCGGCCTATCCCGCCGAGGTCACCTCGCAGCTGCTGGGCACGATGCTGACCGGCGGCGCCGTGATCAACGTGCTGGCCGCCGCCGCGGGCGCGAGCGTCCGCGTGGTCGACATGGCCGTGGACGCCGAGGCACCGGCGACCCGCTCGATCGGCGAGTTCAAGGTCCGCCGCGGCTCCGGCTCGATCGACGTCGAGGACGCACTGAGCGCCGACGAGGTCAAGGCCGCCCTGCGCGCCGGGATCACGATCGCCGACGCCGAGGTCGACGGCGGCGCGGACCTGCTCATCCCCGGCGACCTCGGGATCGGCAACAGCACGCCGGCGTCCGTGCTCGTCGCGGCCCTGACCGGCACCGAGCCGGTGGCCGTCGTCGGGCGCGGGTCCGGCATCGACGACGACGCCTGGATGCGCAAGGCCACCGCGGTGCGCGACGCCCTGCGCCGGGCCCGCGTCGTGCTCGCCGACCCGACCGCCCTGCTGCGCACCACCGCGGGCGCCGACATCGCCGCGATGGCCGGGTTCCTGGCCCAGGCCGCGGTCCGGCGGACGCCGGTGGTGCTGGACGGCCTCGTCGCCTGCGCGGCGGCCCTGGTCGCCGAGGACCTCGCCCCGGGCGCCCGCCGCTGGTGGGTCGCCGGGCAGCGCACGGCCGAGCCGGCGCACGTCCTCGCGCTGGAGCACCTGGACCTGGGCCCGCTGCTGGAGCTGGACGTCCGGCTCGGCGAGGGCACCGGCGCGGTGACGGCGTTGCCGCTGCTGTCGATGGCCGCGCGCGTCCTGGCCGAGACGGCCACGCACGAGCAGGCCGGCGTCTCCGGCCCGCTCATCCCCGCCACCGCCACCTGACCCCGCGAATGCCGTGAGGGGCACCTTCAGGGACATCCGGTCCCTGAAGGTGCCCCTCACGGCATTTCAGCAGAAACTCAGCCGAGCGGGATCATCCAGTGGTCGGCGTCCGGGCGGGTGCCCTCCTGGATGCCGGTCAGCTCTTCGCGCAGCTTCATCGTCAGGGTGCCCGGCTGCCCGTCGCCGATCGTGAACTCGCCGTTCGCGTGCTTGACGTGCCCGACCGGCGTGATGACGGCCGCCGTGCCGCAGGCGAACGTCTCCGTCAGCTCACCCGAAGCCGCCGCCTTCTCCCACTCCTCGGTGGAGATCCGGCGCTCTTCGATGCGGTAGCCGAGGCGGGAAGCCAGCTGCAGCAGCGATTTGCGGGTGACACCGGGCAGCAGCGAGCCGGTCAGCTCGGGCGTGACGAGCCGGGCGTTCTCGCCGGAGCCGAAGACGAAGAACAGGTTCATCCCGCCCATCTCCTCGACCCAGCGCCGCTCCACCGCGTCGAGCCAGACCACCTGGTCACAGCCCTTTTCGACGGCCTGCGCCTGCGCGACGAACGACGCCGCGTAGTTGCCGGCGCACTTGGCCGCGCCGGTGCCGCCGGGGGCCGCGCGCACGTACTCGGTGGACAGCCAGACGCTCACCGGCTTGATGCCGCCGGAGAAGTACGACCCGGCCGGGGACGCGATGACGGTGTAGAGGTAGTCGGCGGCGGGGCTGTTGACGCCGAGGCCGGTGGACGTCGAGATCATGAACGGCCGCAGGTAGAGCGCGTCACCCTGGCGGGTGGGGACCCACCGGTTGTCGACGGCGATCAGCTCGCGCAGCGACTCGAGGAACAGCTCCTCGGGCAGCTGCGGCATGGCGAGCCGCTCGGCCGACTGCCGGAAGCGCACGGCGTTGGCGTCCGGGCGGAACGACGAGATCTCACCGCCCGGCTGGCGGTAGGCCTTGAGACCCTCGAAGATGGCCTGGCCGTAGTGCAGCACCGACGTCGCCGGGTCGAGGGTGAACGGGGCGTAGGGGCCGACCTGCGCGTCGTGCCAGCCTTCGCTCTTGGACCACTTCACGGTCACCATGTGATCGGTGAAGTACAGCCCGAAACCGGGGGCGGCGAGTACCTCCGCGACGCGTTCCTGGCTCGCAGGGCTCGAGTGCGGGACAGTGGCGAACTGCGTCGTGATGGTCATGGCCAGAGAATACCTGTTGGTCGGAAGGGCGTTAGTCGGATGTCCATCTGTTTTCCCGACCGGCCTGGCCTCCCGCGTCCGCGCCGTTATCACTCTAGGATGACGCCGTGACCTTTCACTCCACCGAGCCGGTCCCCCGCGCCACGGGTGCCGGGGCCGGCGTCAAGACCTTCGTCACCGCGGTGCTGCTGACCTTCGGCGTCGGCCTGCTCGGCATGGTCGGCTGGGCCGTGCTCAGCAGCGGCTTCGGCGGCTTCCTCGGCCTCGTCGCCGGCGTCTTCGGCGTCGTGTGGTGGCGGAGCATCCACGACAAGACGGTGTTCCCGAAGGTGATCCCGACGAAGTCCGTCGTGATCCTCGCGGTCGTCAACGCCGTGCTGGCGCTGGTCCTGATCCTGACGGCGGGCTGAGCTCCTCCAGCAGCCCCGCGGGCAGCTCCGGCACCGGCCAGCCCGGGTCCGGGCGGAAGTCGGTGCCCGTCCCGTCGAACGGGTAGGCGCCGCGCTCGGCCAGCGCGCCGATCCGCTCGCCCTCGGCGCGCAGCCGGTCGAGCTGCTCCGAGGTGAGCCGCCCGGCGTCGATCGCCACCTCGGCCTCGTCCTCGTCGTCCCAGCGCCAGGTGCCGTCCCGCTCGACGACGACGTCGAGCACGCCGTCGATCCGGTCGACCGCGCCCGGGCTGCGGCCGAGCGGGACCTCGAGGTTGACGTACCAGTTCGTGAACCGGCCGTCGGCGTCGAAGAACCACCAGACCGACGACCATTCGTCGTCGGCGATCCGGCGCAGGTTCGACGTGCGGTGCCAGAAGTCCGGGACCACGACGCGCGGGATGCGGAACCGCTGTTCCAGGGGCGCGTCCGCCATGTGCCGGCCGTCGGCGAGCCTGCTGCCGACGATCGGCGTGCCCGCCGGGATCCAGCCGAGCAGGACCCGGCCGTCGTCTTCGAGGACGCGCAGCGGGTGGACCTGCCCGATCGAGCCGTCCGGCCGGTGGAACCGCTCGAGCACGGTCTGCCCGGGCCTCCGGCGTCGATCACTCACGCGCCCCACTGTACCGGCGGGCACGCACGCCCAGTAGCAGTTCGATCACCGTCACCAGCCCCGCGACGACGAGCACCGGGAGCGCCGGCAGGAAGTACGCGGCCACCGCGGCGACGGCCAGGCCCGCGAGGCCGGGCACGCCCGCCCGCGTCCGGACCTCCGCGCCCGCGGCGAGCGCCGGCACCACGGTCGCGACCACGGCGAACGCGGTGAGGACCGGCTGCAGCGAGTCCGCGTCGGCGGCGGACAGCAGGTCGCGCAGCGAGGTCAGCGAAAGCCCGAGCCGGACCGCGCCGAGCTGGTACAGCGCGGCGAAGGCGGCCAGCACCGCGATCCCGCCGAGCAGCAGGACCCGCAGCCCGGCGTGTTCGCGACCGCGAGGCCGCAGGAACGGAAGCGTGAGCACGGCCACGACGAGCACCCCGGCGAAGTCGGGCGGCTGCAGGCCGCCGCCGACGGTCGAAACCGGCGTCACGGCCACGCAGAGCGCGACCAGGACCAGACCGGCCACCAGGAGCACCACGCCCGCGGCGCGTGCGACGAACGTAGGGATCTTGATCCCGGCGAACCCGGCCCCGGCGACCACGACGACGAACGCCGCCGCGGCGAGTTCGCGGTGCAGCGGGAAGACGTACGCCCCGAAGGCGATCGCGTAGACGGCGATCTCGGCCAGCCGCGCGACGGCCACGACGACCCGGTCGACCAGGGCGTCCCCCGGTTCCGGCACCCTCGCCGCCGCACCGGCGGCCACCGCCGCCAGCACCAGGCCGGCCAGCAGCCACCAGCCCGCCCCCGCCGCGCCGGCCGCCAGCGCGACCAGCAGCCCGCCACCCAGTCGCACGCCGCCCTCCCTCTCCCTGTGTTCACCCCTGGTCCGCCTGTCATTAGCATGGCTCACGATCCCGACCGGGCCGGTGCCCGGTACCACGTGAACGCGCGAGGAGCCAGAAGTGACCGTGCCCAAGCTCGCCCTGTCCGACAACACCGGGGAGGCACTGGCCAAGACGCGCGCCGACGTGGTCGTCATCGGCACCGTGGCCGGCGAGGACGGGCCCGTGCTCGCCGCGGGTGCCGCGGCCGTGGACGCCGCCTTCGACGGCCGGCTCGCCGGCCTGCTCGCCACGCTCGGCGCGAGCGGCAAGGCCGAAGAGGTCGTCAAGGTGCCGACGCTGGGCAAGCTCGGTGCCGGTGTCGTCCTGGCCGTCGGCCTGGGCAAGGCGGGTGCCGGCGTCACCCCCGAGCAGGTCCGCCGCGCCGCCGGTGCCGCCGGCCGCGCGCTGGCCGGCACCGACCGCGCGTTCGTCACGCTGTCGGAGCTCGACCTGCAGGCCGCCGTCGAGGGCACGATCCTCGGCTCGTACGTCTTCACCGACTACCGCTCCGAAAAGGGTGACGCGCCGGTCGCGAAGGTCGACTTCGCGAGCCCCACTGCCGGCACGTCCCGCGACCACAAGGCGACGCTGAAGGCGGCCGGCAGCATCGCCGAGGCCGTGCTCACCGCCCGCGACCTGATCAACACCCCGCCGAACGACCTCTACCCGGCGTCCTTCGCCGAGCGCGCCAAGAAGCTCGCCGAGGACAACGGCCTCGAGTTCGAGGTGCTCGACGAGAAGGCCCTCAAGCGCAAGGGTTTCGGCGGCATCCTCGGCGTCGGCGGCGGCTCCTCGCGCCAGCCGCGGCTCGTCCGCGTCGCCTACAAGCCGGCCAAGGCCGCCAAGAAGGTCGCGCTGGTCGGCAAGGGCATCACGTTCGACTCGGGCGGCATCTCGCTCAAGCCCGCCGCCAACATGGACCACATGACCTCGGACATGTCCGGCGCCGCCGGTGTGCTCGCGTCGGTCGTCCTGGCCGCGAAGCTGAAGTACCCGCTCGAGATCGTCGCGCACATCCCGCTGGCGGAGAACCTGCCGTCCGGGACGTCGTACCGCCCGGGTGACGTCCTCACCATGTACGGCGGCAAGACCGTCGAGGTGCTCAACACCGACGCCGAAGGCCGCCTCGTGCTGGTCGACGCCATGGTGCGCGCCGCGGAGGAGAACCCGGACTACCTGATCGAGACCTCGACGCTGACCGGCGCCCAGGTCGTCGCGCTCGGCAACCGCACCGCGGGCGTGATGGGCTCGGACGACTTCCGCGACCGCGTCGCCGCGATCATGCAGGCCACCGGCGAGAACGGCTGGGCGATGCCGCTGCCCGAGGAGCTGCGCGCCGACCTCGACTCGCGGCTGGCCGACCTGGCCAACGTCACAGGGCACCGCTGGGGCGGCATGCTCGCGGCCGGGATCTTCCTGCGCGAGTTCGTCGCCGACGGCCTCGACTGGGTGCACATCGACATCGCCGGCCCGTCGTTCAACTCCAGCGCGCCGTGGGGCTACACCGGCAAGGGCGGCACCGGCGTCCCGGTCCGCACGATCGCCGCCGTGCTGGCGGACATCGCCGCCAACGGCTGAGTGGACGCAGGCGAGTACCTCGAAGCGGCGGTCAGGGACATCCTGACCGCCGTTTCGTCCACTGTGGACGACCAGGTCGGGTACGCGGCCCTGCTGCTCGCCACCGCCGGCGCCCTCGGCGAAGCCGACCGCGTCGTCGCCCACTGGCAGGCCCGCACGGAACGGCCCGTGAGCGCGCTGGCCGCCGACCCGATCCGGGCCCGTGCCTGGGAAATGCTCTTCGAAGCCCGCGGCGGGCGTCCCGGGTGGGCCGCGGGCCTGCCGCTGCTGGACCTCGACGCCGAGGAGCGCGCGCACACGGCGTCCCTGCGCCGTCCGGTCTCCGACCTCGACGGTGTCCTCCCGCCCGGGGTGATCGCCGAAGTCGTCAAGCACGTCGCGCCGTCCCGGCCGGACAAGGTCCGCACCGCGCTCGCCGACGGCGACCTCGCCCGCTGGGCCGAGCTGGCCGGGCCGCGCCCCGACGTCGCGATGCTGGCGGCGACCCGCGCACTGGCGCCGGCTCTGGTGGCCGGCGCGGACCCGCTCGGCCTGGGCGACTGGGCCGAGGCGGGCGCGCTGGTCGCGGCCCTGAACGAGCGCCACCCGCCGGACCTGGGCACCTGGCCGGAGCTGGTCGCGGAGATCCTGCGCCTGCGCGGCGGCGTCACCGCCCCTCCCCCGGCGTCGGCCGCGGCGATCCGTTCGGCCGAACAACGGCTCGGCGTCGCACTGCCGGACGACCTGCGCGAGTTCCTGCGCACCTGCGACGGCCTGCCCGCCGACGTCGTCTTCCCGCGCCTGCTCGGCACGGCCGACCTGCGCGCCGAGAACGGCGTGGTCGTCCTGGCCGAACCGGCCGTGCTGCTGCTGTCCGCGTCGCACGTCGTGGAGGTCGACCCGGTGCTCGGCACCACCGTGCACCCGTCGTTCCGCGCGGTGCTCGAACACCACGCCACCCTGTTAGCGTCGGCGCAGTGACCACCCTCACCGTGGAGAAGATCACTCCCGAGAACGTCGCGGCCACCTGCCAGCTGGCGGTCGAAGAGCACCAGAAGGACTTCGTCGCGCCCGTCGCCGTCTCGCTCGCCGAGGCCTACACCCGGCCGGAGATCGCCTGGCCGCGGCTGATCCGCGCCGACGGCGAGCCGGCCGCCTTCGTGATGGGAGCGTTCGACCCCGGCGCGGAGCTCGATTTCTTCCGCTGCGGGATCTGGCGGCTCAACGTCGGCGCCGGCGTCCAGGGCCGCGGCTACGGCCGGTTCGCCGTCGAAGCCGTGCTCGGCGAAGCTCGGCGGCGCGGCGAAAAGGCCGCGACGGTGCTGTGGATCCCGGCCGAAGGCGGCCCGGAGGACTTCTACCTGCGGCTGGGCTTCCGGCCGACCGGCCAGACCTTCAACGGCGAGGTCGTCGGCCGGATCGCCCTCTAGACCTGCCCGCGCTTCTTCCGCTCCGTGTACTCACGCATCCGCTTCGGGTAGCCGATCCGCGCGACCTCGTAGACCGGGATCGAGCGGCGCTGGCCGAACGACTGCGCCGACTCCAGGCTGCCGATCCGCCGCCGGGTCCACTCGCCGTCGTGAGCGACCAAGACCACTGTGGTCTCCGTGACGTTGGTCTTGGGCTCGACGAACGCCTCGACCCCGCGCCGCGTGGCCGCCCACTCCTCGAGGTGCCGGGTGTCGTCCGAATTGGCTTTCCGCAGCGTACCGGCCCGCTGACCGCCCTTGGCGCGCCTGCGCAGCGAGTCGAAGAGCCCCACCACGACCACCTCTCCTCCAGGTACTTTGCCTCCTCATTATCCCGGACTCCCCGTGTGGTCGGTGTCGCACACCCGGCTAGGTCGCAGCCCCGTCCGGCGTAGTGACAAGATGGCGGAGTCGCGCGCGCGGTTATACCGGGAACGGGCGACGACAGAGCATCACCCCACTGCTTGCCGAGGAGCTATTGAAGTGACCGACACCTCCGCCGACCTCGTGATCCTGGGAGGCGGATCGGGCGGCTACGCCGCGGCGTTCCGCGCGGCCGAGCTGGGCCTTTCCGTCACGTTGATCGAGAAGGACAAGCTCGGCGGGACCTGCCTCCACCGGGGCTGCATCCCGACCAAGGCCCTGCTGCACGCAGCCGAGGTCGCCGACGAAACCCGCGAAGCCGAGGCGGTCGGCGTCAAGGCCGTCTTCGAGGGCATCGACATCGCCGGGGTCAACAAGTACAAGGACGGGATCGTCTCCCGGCTGTACAAGGGCCTCCAGGGCCTGGCCAAGGCGCACAAGGTGAACCTCGTCGAGGGCAGCGGCACGTTCGTCGGCGGCACGACCGTCGAGGTGGACGGCACCCGCCACACCGGCAAGAACGTCATCCTCGCCACCGGCTCCTACTCGCGCACGCTGCCGGGTCTGGAGCTCGGCGGCCGCGTGATCGCCAGCGAGCAGGCCCTCGCCCTGGACTACGTCCCCAAGAAGGTCGTGGTCCTCGGCGGCGGCGTGATCGGTGTCGAGTTCGCCAGCGTCTGGGCCTCCTTCGGCGTGGACGTCACCATCGTCGAGGCGCTGCCCCGGCTGGTCCCGAACGAGGACGAGTTCGCCTCCAAGCAGCTCGAGCGGGCCTTCCGCCGCCGCAAGATCGCCTTCAAGACCGGCGTGCGGTTCACCGGCGCGAAGCAGGACGACAACGGCGTGAGCGTCTCGCTGGAGTCCGGCGAGACCCTCGAGGCCGACCTGCTCCTGGTCGCCGTGGGCCGCGGGCCGAACTCGGCCGGCCACGGGTACGAGGAGGCCGGCGTCAAGATCGAGCGCGGCTTCGTGCTCACCGACGACCGGCTGCGCACCAACCTGCCGAACGTCTACGCCGTCGGCGACATCGTCCCGGGCCTGCAGCTCGCGCACCGCGGGTTCCAGCAGGGCATCTTCGTCGCCGAGGAGATCGCCGGGCTCGCCCCGCGCGTGATCGACGAGAGCGGCATCCCGCGGGTCACCTACTCGCACCCGGAGGTCGCGTCGGTCGGGCTGACCGAGTCGCAGGCCAAGGAGAAGTACGGTTCGGACGTCACCACGTTCACCTACGACCTCGGCGGCAACGGCAAGAGCCAGATCCTCAAGACCTCCGGTGGGGTCAAGCTGGTCAAGGCGCCCGACGGACCGGTCGTGGGTGTACACATGGTGGGCGACCGCGTCGGCGAGCTGATCGGCGAAGCGCAGCTGATCTACAGCTGGGAGGCCTTCCCCGAGGACGTCGCCCCGCTCATCCACGCGCACCCCACCCAGACCGAGGCCCTCGGTGAAGCGTTCCTCGCCCTCGCGGGCAAGCCGCTGCACGTGCACAGCTGACGTCTCACCAGCAGAATCCAGACCACGCAGAATCTTGAAAGAGGAGTCAGCGAACGATGGCCTACTCCGTCACACTGCCGGAGCTCGGGGAGAGCGTCACCGAAGGCACCGTCACCCGGTGGCTTAAGCAGGAGGGCGACACTGTCGAGGTCGACGAGCCGTTGCTCGAGATCTCGACCGACAAGGTCGACACCGAGGTGCCCTCCCCGGTGGCGGGCACGGTCGTGAAGATCAGCGCCGCCGAAGACGAGACCGTCGAGGTCGGCGCCGAGCTCGCCGTCATCGACGACGGATCCGGCGGCGCGCCCGAGTCTTCCGCCCCCGCGCAGGAAGAGCCGAAGTCCGAGCCGGAGCCCGAGCCCGAATCGGCCCCCGAGCCCGAGGCCCAGGAGAGCGCACAGGACAGCGCGCCGAGCAAGCCGGACACCGCGCCGGCCGCCGGTGGCGAAGGCACCGAGGTGAAGCTGCCCGAGCTGGGCGAGAGCGTCACCGAGGGCACCGTCACGCGGTGGCTGAAGCAGGTCGGCGACTCGGTCGAGGTCGACGAGCCGCTGCTCGAGATCTCCACCGACAAGGTCGACACCGAGGTGCCGTCGCCGGTCGCCGGCACGGTGCTGGAGATCCGCGCGGGCGAGGACGAGACCGTCGAGGTCGGCGGCGTCCTGGCCGTGATCGGCGACGCGAACGCCGCGCCGAAGGCCGAGTCCAAGCCGGAGCCGGTCCAGGAGTCCAAGCCCGAGCCGAAGCCGGAACCCAAGCCGGAGCCGAAGCCCGAGCCGGTCCAGGAGTCCAAGCCGGAACCGAAGCCCGAGCCCAAGGCCGAGCCGGCCGCGGCGAAGGAGAGCTCGGCGGACGGCCCGTACGTCACGCCGCTGGTGCGCAAGCTCGCGTCGGAGCACGGCATCGACCTGTCGAGCCTGACCGGCAGCGGGGTCGGCGGCCGGATCCGCAAGCAGGACGTGCTGGCCGCGGCCGAGGAGAAGCAGAAGGCGGCCGCTCCGGCCCCCGCTGCCGCTGCTCCGGCGGCGTCGGCTCCCGCGGCCTCGTCGGCCCCGGCCGCCCCGCGCCCGACGGCCGTCTCGGTCTCCCCGGAGGTCCAGGCGCTGCGCGGCACGGTGCAGAAGGCCAGCCGGATCCGGCAGATCACGGCCACCAAGACCCGCGAGTCGCTGCAGATCGCCGCGCAGCTCACGCAGGTCCAGGAAGTGGACGTGACGAAGATCGCCAAGCTGCGCCAGCGGGCGAAGGGTGCCTTCAAGGAGCGCGAGGGCGTCAACCTGACGTTCCTGCCGTTCTTCGCGAAGGCGACCGTCGAGGCGCTGAAGCAGCACGCGAACGTCAACGCGTCCTACAACGAGGACACGAAGGAGATCACCTACCACGGCGCCGTGCACCTGGGCATCGCGGTGGACACCGAGCGCGGCCTGCTCTCGGTCGTGATCCACGACGCCGGCGAGCTGAGCCTGGCCGGTATCGCGCACCGCATCGCCGACCTGGCGGGCCGGGCGCGGGCCAACCAGATCAAGCCCGACGAGCTGTCCGGCGGCACGTTCTCCATCACCAACATCGGCAGCGTCGGCGCCCTGTTCGACACGCCGATCATCGTGCAGCCGCAGTCCGGCATCCTCGGCACGGGCGCGGTCGTCAAGCGCCCGATCGTCGCGACGGACGCCGACGGCAACGACACCATCGCCATCCGGTCGATGGCGTACCTCCCGCTGACCTACGACCACCGCCTGGTGGACGGGGCCGACGCGGGCCGCTTCCTGATGACGATCAAGCAGCGTCTGGAAGAGGGCAACTTCGAGGACGAGCTCGGTCTCTGATCCGAACGCACGAAGGCCGCCACGGGACTCCCGTGGCGGCCTTCGCCGTTTCCGGACCCGGGGTGCGGCGCGGACTCCGATGGGCGACGATCGACCCATGCGAGTACTGATCGCCGGAGCGAGCGGGTTGATCGGGTCGGCGCTGGGTGAACGCCTGCGGCGCGACGGCCACGACGTCCGCAAGCTGGTGCGGCGCGAAACCCGGGCGGCGGACGAACACCGCTGGGACCCGCCGGCCGGCACCATCACCGCCGGCGCGTTCGACGGCGTGGACGCCGTCGTCAACCTCGGTGGCAAGCCGCTGTTCCCCGGCCGGTGGAGCGCGATGCGCAAGCAGGAGCTCATCGACAGCCGGGTCGAACCGACCGAGGTGCTCGCCGAAGCCGTCGCCGAACACGGGGTCGGCGTCCTGGTCAACGCCTCCGCCGTGGGCTACTACGGCGATCCCGGATCGTCCACTGTGGACGAATCGGCGAAGCGCGGGCAGGGTTTCCTGGCCGAGCTGTGCGAAGCGTGGGAATCCGCGACGGCGGCGGCATCGAACGCGCGCGTCGTGAACATCCGGACCGGGTTGGTGCTGTCGGCGAAGGGCGGCCTGTACGGCTTGCTGCGCCCGCTCTTCCAGTTCTGCCTGGGCGCGCGCCTCGGCGACGGCCGCCAGTACATGCCCTGGATCGCCCTCGAGGACGAGGTCGGCGCGATCGTCCACGCTCTCACCAAGGAAGAACTGTCCGGCCCGGTGAACCTGACCGGGCCCGCGCCGGTAACCAACGCCGAGTTCACCCGCGCGGTCGGCCGCGCCGTGCACCGGCCCGCGCCGTGGTTCGTGCCCGGGTTCGCGCTCAAGGCGGTGCTCGGCCAGGCCGGCGAGGAGATGGCGCTGTTCGGGCAGCGCGCCGTTCCGGCCGCGCTGGAAGGCTCCGGCTACACCTTCCGGCACCCGACGCTGGACAGCGCGCTCGCCGCGGCATGACCGTTCTCGTCCGGCGCTGGCTCGTCGTCGGCTTGGTGCTGACGGCCGCGTTCGTCCTGCTCGGGCTGAGCGTCGCGCGACAGCCGCTCGCCCTGGACGTCGCGGTCGCCGACGCCCTCCACGGCGTCTACGCCCAGCCGCTCGGCCGGGTCGCCCAGGCCGGCAGCGACGTCCTCGGGCCGGTGCTCCCGTTCGTCCTCGGCACGGCCCTGGTGGCGCTGGCGCTGCGCCGCCGTGAGCATGTCGGCCTGTGCGTCCGGCTGGCGGTCGTGCTGGTGCTCTGCCGGCTGACCAGCCTGGTGTTCAAGCCGGTCTTCCTGCGCGAACGTCCCCGCGACTACCCGGACCTGAGCTACCCGAGCGGGCACGTGACGTCGGTGGCGAGCACCGGGTTCGTCGTGCTGCTGCTGTGCGCGTGGCTGTGGCCGCGGCTGGTGAAACGCGTCGCGGTGGCCGTCGTCGTGGCGACCGTGCTGATCGCCGTCTTCCGCGTCGTGCTGGGCGTGCACTGGGTCACCGACACGGTCGGCGCGGTGCTGGCGGTGACCGGTGTCGGGCTGCTCTCAGCATGCGCCTTGCGCCTGCTTCCGGCGGGTGACGGGCGTAGCCTCGACGGGTGAGTTCTTCCCGGATTTCCTGCCGCGCCAGCACCGAACCCGTCGACGTCCGCGAGCTCGGCACGATCGACTACACCGAGGCCTGGGAGCTCCAGCGGAGCTCGCTCACCGCCCGGGCCGACGGCACCGCGCCGGACACGATGCTCCTGCTGCAGCACCCGTCGGTGTACACCGCCGGCAAGCGCACCGAACCCGAAGACCGGCCTGCGGACGGCACTCCGGTGATCGACGTCGACCGCGGTGGCAAGATCACCTGGCACGGCCCCGGCCAGCTGGTCGGCTACCCGATCGTGAAGCTCGCCGACCCGATCGACGTCGTGCACTACGTGCGGCGGCTCGAGGAGGCGCTGATCCACGTGTGCGACCAGCTGGGTGTGCGCAGCGGGCGCGTCGAGGGCCGCAGCGGCGTCTGGATCCCGGCCGACGAGCGGGGCATCGAGCGCAAGATCGCCGCGATCGGCATCCGCGTCCAGCGCGGCGTGACCATGCACGGCTTCGAGCTGAACTGCAACGCCGACCTCGCCGCGTTCGACAACATCGTGCCGTGCGGCATCCGCGACGCCGGCGTCACGTCGCTGTCGTACGAGCTGCAGAAGGACGTCAGCGTGGAAGCGGTCCTGCCGCTGGCCCGCGACGCCGTCCTCGCCGCCCTGGAAGGCGAGCTGCCGGTGAGCGACGACCGCTGGCTCCCGCGCCCCGAGGCCCCGCAGGCCGCGGGCGTCACCTTCGCCCTCCAGAACTGAAAGCCGTGAATGGCCCATTGAGGGACTTAGAGTCCCTCAATGGGCCATTCACGGCTTTGAACCTCAGTCCAGCTGCGGGGCGACCTCGGACGCGATGAGGTCGATCTGGTCCAGGTCGGACAGGTCCAGCAGCTGCAGGTAGACGCGGGTGATCCCGGTCTTCTCGCGCCACTGCCCGATCCGGTCGACGACCTCGGCGGGCGAGCCGGCCAAGCCGCTCTTCCGCAGGCCTTCGACGTCACGCCCGATCGCCGACGCCCGGCGCTCGACCTCGGCGTCGTCGCGGCCGACGCCGACGACCAGCGCCACCGAGCGCAGGATCTCCTTCGGGTCGCGGCCGATCTCCTGGGCCGCCGCCTCGACGCGGGCGAACTGCGCGGCCGCGGTCTCCTGGTCGGCGAACGGGAGGTTGAACTCGTCGGCGAAGCGCGCGGCCAGCGCCGGGGTGCGCTTCTTGCCCGAGCCGCCGATGATCACCGGCGGCGCCGGTGACTGGGCCGGCTTCGGCAGCGCCGGCGAGTCGGTCAGCGTGTAGTGCTCGCCCTTGAAGGAGTACGTCTCCCCCGCCGGCGTCTTCCACAGCCCGGTGATGACCTCGAGCTGCTCGGCGTAGCGGTCGAAACGCTCCTTCAGCGGCGGCAGCGTGAGGCCGTACGCCTCGTGCTCGGCGTCGTACCAGCCGGCACCGAAACCGAACTCGACCCGGCCGCCGGACATCTGGTCGACCTGCGCGACGGAGATCGCGAGCGGGCCGGGGTGCCGGAAGGTCGCCGCGGTGACGAGCGTGCCGAGCCGGATCCGGCTGGTCTCCCTGGCCAGGCCGGCCAGGGTGATCCAGGCGTCGGTCGGGCCGGGCAGGCCGTCGGCCGAGCCCATCCTCAGGTAGTGGTCGCTGCGGAAGAAGGCGTCGTAGCCGGCGGCTTCGGTCGCCTTCGCGACACGCAGCTGGTCGTCGTAGCTGGCCCCTTGCTGGGGCTCGGTGAAGATCCTCAAGTCCACCGCGTCAGCCTATCGACGGAGTGGCCTCTTCGCCGTCGGTGCGCCGCAGCCGGACCAGCATGCGGACGATCACGTCCTCGATCTCGGCGCCGACCTTCTTCGGGTCGGGCGAGCTGGCGATCTCGGTGGCCGCGCTCGACAGCGCGCCGAACAGCAGCCGCGCGGTGACCTCGACGGGCACCGGCTCGACCTCCCCCGCGTCGATCAGCGACTGCAGGCCCGAGCGCACGAGCCCGAAACTGCACCGCTCCTCGGCCTCGCGCCAGCGCTCCCAGCCCATCACGACCGGCGCTTCGTGGATGGCGATCCGCTGGTAGGCGGGGTCGAGGCAGGCGCGGATGAACGCGTTGAGGCCGGCGAGGGCCCGTTCCCACGGGGTGCCGTCGCCGTTCATGATCTTGTCCAGGCGGTCGTAGACGAGGCTTTCGACCGAGTCGAACGCGGCTTCGAAAAGGGCCTGCTTACCGCTGAAGTGGTGGTACAGCGCACCCTTCGTCACCCGGGCGCGTTTGGCGATCTCGTCGAGCGAGGTACCCGCGTAACCGCGTTTGGTGATCAGTTCCACCGCGCTGTCGACCAGCGCCGACCGCGTCGACTCGGAGTAGTCGAGTCGCCTGGACCTCATTGTCGCCACCTTCACAACTTTACGCCCGGAGGATCTCTCCATACCCATGGTATGTTCACCGGGTCAGGTCCGTACCGGGAGTATGCCGCAGACCCGCGGTATGACCCCCGCCACGGAAGGGGAGCCACACCATGAGCTGGACCGACTTCTACCGACGTCAGGAAATCCTCGAAGCCACCGTCCGCCAGGGCGGCCGGAACCCGGGCGCGCCGCTGCCGCTCGACGAGGTCCCCGGTGCCGCGGACCACTTCGGCTGTGAAGAGAACGTCCTCGCCGCCCTGCAGTACAAGTGGACGCAGGTGCTGAGCGGACGGCTGCGCACCGAGGTCACCGACCCGGACGACGCCGACGGCCTGGGTGACCACGTCGACGCCGTCACCCGCGCCTGGCGCGCCACCGTCGAAGAGCACGAGACGCTGCGCGCGGTGCTCGACGGCGGTCTCGAGCGCCACGCGTCGCTGCGCCGCATGCACGAAGGCGAGCTGCGCATGCTCGCCGTCACCTCCGGGCTGGCCGACCCGCGCGAGGCCGCCGACGAGATCACCAAGGTGGGCCACGCGCTCGAGGCGCTGCTGCGCACGAACCGCCAGGAGACCAACTGCCCGCGCCGTCCGATGATGAACGGCTTGCGCCGCCTGCTCGCGCCGAGCGCGTAACCAGGGTTAAGTAAGCGCATGACTCAGCGTTGGTCCGAAGCCGACATCGCCGACCAGACCGGCCGCACCGCGGTGGTCACCGGCGCGAACTCCGGCCTCGGCCTCCGCACGGCCGAGGTGCTCGCGGGCAAGGGAGCCCGCGTGCTCCTCGCGTGCCGCTCCGCCGAACGCGGCGCGAAGGCCCTGGACCAGGTGCGCGCGGCCGCGTCGGGCGTCGCACCCGAGCTCGTCAAGCTGGACCTGGCCGACCTCGGCTCGGTGCGCGAAGCCGCCGCGTCGGTGCGCGAGCTCACCGGTGACCGGCTGGACGTCCTGGTCAACAACGCCGGCCTGATGATGACGCCGCGCGGCAAGACCGCCGACGGCTTCGAGACCCAGTTCGGCACCAACCACCTCGGCCACGCGGCGCTGACCTGGCTGCTGCTGCCCGCGTTGCGCGGCGGCAGCGGCTCCCGCGTCGTCACGCTCTCGAGCGTCGCCGCGACCGGGGCGCGCATCGACGTCGCCGACCCGAACTTCGAGCACCGCCGCTACAACCCGGGCGCCGCCTACGGCCAGTCGAAGCTGGCCAACCAGGTCTTCGCGCTCGAACTGAACCGCCGGCTGCGCGCCGCGGGTGAAGACATCATCAGCCTCACGGCCCACCCCGGCTACACATGGACCGGCCTCGGCCAGGGCATGGCCCGCTCGTACCGCAACCCGGTGCTGCGCGCCGTGATCGGCGGCGGCAACCGGCTCGGCGAGATCCTGCTGGCCCAGGGCCCTCGCATGGGCGCACTCCCCCAGCTGTACGCGGCCACCGCGGACGGCGTCGAAGGCGGCGAATACATCGGCCCGCGCGGGGTCGGCGGCCTGCGGGGTTACCCCGTGAAGGTGAACCCGCTCGCCGCCGCCCGCAGCGAGGCGATCGGGGCCGCGTTGTGGGATCTCACCGCGAAGTTGACCGGCGTCACCCCCGACCCCGCGTAGTCCGGACGGGCGTACGGTTGAGGGCGTGAGTGCTGCGCCTGAAGGCCGGAAGCTGCTGCGTCTGGAAGTCCGCAACAGCGAAACGCCGATCGAGAAGAAGCCGCCGTGGATCAAGACGCGGGTGCGGATGGGGCCGGAGTTCACCGAACTCAAGGGCCTGGTGCGCCGCGAAGGTCTGCACACGGTTTGTGAAGAAGCGGGTTGTCCCAACATCTACGAGTGCTGGGAAGACCGCGAAGCCACGTTCCTCATCGGCGGGGACCAATGCACCCGCCGGTGCGATTTCTGCCAGATCGACACGGGTAAACCGGCCGAGCTGGACCGCACCGAGCCGCGGAAGGTCGCCGAATCCGTCCAGGCCATGGGCCTGCGGTATTCGACAGTCACCGGTGTTGCGCGTGACGACCTTCCCGATGGTGGGGCGTGGCTGTACGCCGAGACCGTCCGCCAGATCCACGACCTGAACCCGGGCACCGGCGTCGAGCTGCTGATCCCGGACTTCAACGCGGACCCGGCGCAGTTGGCCGAGGTCTTCGGTTCGCGACCGGAAGTCCTTGCCCACAACGTCGAGACGGTGCCGCGGATCTTCAAGCGCATCCGTCCCGGCTTCCGCTACGCGCGGTCCCTCGAGGTCATCACCGCCGCGCGCGAAGCGGGCCTGGTGACGAAGTCGAACCTGATCCTCGGCATGGGCGAGACGCCCGACGAGGTCGCTCCCGCCATGCAGGACCTGGTCGACGCCGGGTGCGAGATCCTGACGATCACCCAGTACCTGCGGCCTTCCCCGCGGCACCACCCGGTCGATCGCTGGGTGAAGCCGGAGGAGTTCGTCGAGCACTCCCAGGCCGCCGAGGCGATGGGTTTCGCCGGTGTCATGGCGGGTCCGCTTGTGCGCTCGTCGTACCGCGCGGGACGGCTGTACGCCCAGACCAAGGCCCACCGCGGTGAGGTCCTGCCGGAGAACCTGCGGCACCTCGCCGTCGAAGGCCCCGCCGCGCAGGAAGCCGCGTCCCTGCTGGCCCGGTGATCGACGCCACACCACCGACCTTAAAGGATCGGTAAAGTGGCGCGCATGGCCCTGGTTTCGGATCTCTTGAGCTGGCTGCAAGGACTCCCGGAACCGGGGCTCGTCGCGGCGACCGGCGGCCTGGTGTTCGCCGAGTGCACGATCGGGCTGGGTTTCCTGGCCCCGGGCGAATCCGGGCTGCTCATCGCCGCGACGACCGCGAACACCGTCGCGCGGTTCCTGGCACTGTGGACGGTCGTCACGCTCTGCGCGACCGCGGGTGACGCCCTCGGCTACGCCATCGGCCGCCGCTTCGGGCCGCGGCTGCGTGAGACGAAACTGATCCGCAAGTACGGCCTCGAAGCCTGGGACAAGGCCACGTCGGTGCTGGAACGCCGTGGCGCCTGGGCGGTGTTCTTCGCCCGGTTCCTGCCGGTGATCCGCACGCTGACCCCGGCCGCGGCCGGGACGTCCGGCCTGCCGTTCCGCCGGTTCCTCCCGGCGGCCGCGGCGGGCGCGTTCTGCTGGTCGCTGGTCCACATCAGCATCGGCGCGGCCCTGGGCGAAGCCGCGAAACGCATCGAAGGCGCGTTGAACACGGGCGGCTTGATCGTGGTCGGCGTGCTGGCGGCGGCCGCGGTGTTCTTCTTGCTGCGCTTGAAGAAGCGCAAGACCCTCGCCGCCGCCGAACCCGAACCCGAGCGCGTCCCCTGACAGCAATGCCATGAGGGGCACCCTCAGGGACTTCAAAGCCATGAAGGTGCCCCTCACGGCTTGCAAGCCGTGAGGGGCACCTTCCCGGCGTCAGCGACGGGCGCGCGTCACCGTGCCGGTGGCCCAGCCGATCAAGCCGAGCGCCAGCAGCGCCCCACCGGCGACGAACGGCCAGGAACCGGAGCCCGGCGCAGGCGCCGGAGCAGGAGTGGCGGCGAGGTCGTAGCCGCCGAGCTTGCCCTGCGCGCGGTACGCCGAACCGGGCAGCTTGTCGCCGTAGAGCCGGTGCACCAGCTGCTGGTACGCCGGGAGCGCGAGACCCTCGCCGACCCGCGACCGCGCCGGGTCGTTGAGCGGCAGCACCCGGCCGTCACGGATCCGGTACCACGCGTTGACCTGCGGCTCGGTGAACACGACGTCACCGTGGGCCTGCGCCGGGTACGTCAGCTCTTCGGTCCCGGTGGTGAAGTTGGTCGCGGCCCAGCCGGCGGGTTCCGGCGTCAGCCAGACCGTCGCCTGACGGCCCGTCGAGGCCTGCGTCCGCACGGCGAAGTAGGCGAACGTCGCCGGCGTCGCGCCCGGCGTCCCGGCGACGAACGCCGGGTCGAGGGAGTAGACGCGCAACGGCTCGCCGGTGACCTTCGGCTCCTGCGCCGAGTCGGCCCGTGCGACACCGGAACGCTGGTCGAGCTGGCCGAAGAACGACGACAGCTTCGCCGTCGTGTCCGCCGAGGCGAGCGCCTGCTTGGCCGCCGCGACGTCCGTGTTCGAGGGCTCCGAAGCCGAAGCCGTACCACCGAAACCCAGCACCAGCGCGGAGCCGGCGAGGAGGGTGACGAGTCCGCGGAAGACGTTCATGTCACGCCCCGATCCGGTAGAGGGACTGGGCCCACTGGAACTGCCCGTTGCGGACGTAGCTCGAGTGCGCCATCGCGCTGTAGCGCTGGCTGCTCGGCCACGGGTCGCCGTAGTAGACGAGCCCGCTGGTGTCGTAGCCGTAGATGACCTGGGCGTGCCCACCGCCGGCGGTCCAGTAGATGCCGGTCTCGATCGGCCGTCGCGCCCCGATTTCGCTTTGCACGGACGCGAAGCTCAGCGCGCTGGTCACGGTGCCGGGCCGCAGCCCGAGCGCCTGGTAGCCGCGCTGCACGTACGTCAGCTCACCGGCCTGGTTGGGGCACTGCGAGCCGGCCGGGTAGCCGCGGGAATAGTCGCAGAACGTGTTCTGGCTGACGTTCGAGCCGTAGCCCAGGAACCGTGCGATGGTCAGGCCGCTCGCGGCCCAGCACCACTGGTTCTGCTCCTGGACGAGCTGGCTGATGGCCAGCGTGGTGGCGGCCCGCGGCGCGGCCGTCACGGGTGGGGCGAACAGACCGGCCAGCGCCACGCACAGCACGCCGATCGCCATTGATCGTCTGAGGTGCATCGTTGCTCCTTGTCGGCAACAGGTGGGGACCCGGTGAGCGTCTCCCGTTGCCGCGCCGGGCAGTAATCCCAGCGGGGATAACACCGGCGTTATGCCGCCTATCGGGCGGAGACGAGCCGTTCGCCCGGTTCCTCCGGATGCTGCCGGCACCACCGCGCGAAGTGCGGGTTCCGGCGCTTCGACGCCTCGTACGCGACCTCCGCGCAGCGGAACACCTCGTCGGTCGCCGGGGTGCGGGCGTCGTCCTCCCGCGTCGCGAACAGCAGCGTCGTCCAGAGCGGGTCCCCGGCGAGCGGCAGCGCGACCAGCCCGGGCGGCGGCGCCGACGCGGCCTGTGCGAGACATACCGCACCCTGCGCGATCAGCGTGCCCGCCGTGCCCGCCTCGGACGTGAAGTGCCGCACCCGCGGGGTGAACCCGGCGGCCGCGCAGGCCTGCAGGAACCGCACCCGCACGCAGTTCTCGTGCGGCGGCGGCAGGATCCAGTCGACGTCGGCCAGCTCGGCGAGGTCGACGACACCGCCTCGGATGGCCGGATGCCCCTGCGCGATCCCGACGAAGATCGGCTCGGTCGCCAGGGTCCGCACGGTCAGCCCGGCGTAGTGGTGTGCCTCGGCCCCGTCGAACCGTTCGAGCAGGGCGACGTCCACCCGGCCGGTCGAGAGCAGCTTCAGGAGGGTCAGCGAGGCCGGTTCGGCGTAGGTCTGGACGTCGAGCGTCTTCCCCAGCTCTTCGATGAACCGGCCGATGATGAGCAGCGGCACGTACCCGATCTTCAGCGTCTCCGCGACGCCTTCGCCGTGGCTCCGCGCGGTCGCGACGAGGGCCTGCATGTCGGACAGCAGGGCGTCGGCGCGGGCGAGCACGAACCGGCCGAGCTCGGTGGGGCGCACCCCACTGGGCTCGCGGACGAACAGGTCGCCGCCGAGGATGCGTTCGATGCGCTTGAGCTGCGCGGTGAGGGCGGGCTGGCTGACGCCGAGCACGGTCGCGGCACGGCTCACACTGCCGCCGTCGGCCACCGCCCGGACGGCCCTGAGATGGCGCAACTCCAGCTCGGCCACGTCCAGCAGGTTAACGCCGCCTTCACGGCCGGCACGACCCGCGAAAGTCGGGCTTACTACATTCGGCGGTATGAGTTTCGCGGATCTTCCCCGGCCGATCGGCTTCGTCCTCGGCGGTGGCGGCAGTCTCGGCGCCATGCAGGTCGGCATGCTGCGCGCGGTCGCCGAAGCCGGGATCACCCCGGACCTCGCGGTCGGCACGTCGGTCGGCTCGCTCAACGCGGCCGTCCTGGCCCTGACCCACGACGACCCGATCGAGCGACTGCGCGGCATCTGGGCGCACATGACGCGCGACGAGGCGTTCCCCGGCGGCGTGCTGAGCCGGGTCCGGACGCTGACCCAGAGCAAGACGCACCTGTTCCCCAACAGCGGGCTCACGAAGATCGTCAACGAGCACGTCGGCCCCGGCCGCCGGTTCGAGGACCTGGCGCTGCCGCTCGGTGTCGTCACCACGCAGGTCGACACGGCCGAGCCGCTGCTGATCCGGTCCGGGCCGCTCCTGGAGCCGCTCCTGGCCAGCTGCGCGATCCCGGGGATCTTCCCGCCGGTCGCCTACGAGGGCCGGCTGCTGTACGACGGCGGCCTCGTCGCGAACGTGCCGATGCGGCAAGCGCTGGCCATGGGGGCGAAGTCGCTGGTGGTGTTCGACTGCGCGTTCCCCGGGAAGCTGCCGGCCGAGCCGCGGACGTTCGCCGAGGTGATGATGTTCACCGCGATGATCAGCATGCGGAACCAGGCCGTGCTGGAGGCGCCGCTCGCGGCGTCCCAGGTGCCGGTGGTCTACCTGCCGGGACCGGCACCCGTGCGGGTGAACCCGCTGGACTTCGGCCACACGGACGCGCTGGCCGCCGAGGCGTACGACGCGGCGCGGGAGTTTCTCGACGGAATTTCGGTGTCCGGCGCGGGGCTTTACGGCGCTCCTGGTCTGGTCGTCACGTGATCCACGTCACGACGATGCACCGATCCGGTCGGAAGGACGTCATCGCTATCGCGTAGTTTTGATGGTAATGCCCGCCGATCCCAATTCCTCAAAAAGAGATAATATGCTCCCCAAGAAGACTTTACTTTCGGTGGCCGGGATTCTCGCCGGAGCACTGCTGCTTTCCGCCTGCTCGTCCGGTGACGACGGTGGTTCGCCCGCCAGCGGGGCGCCCACGTCCGGATCCGAGGCGCCGTCCGCGACCCCGGTGGCGGTGACGTTCGAGCCGGCGGGCGGCGCCAACGTCAACCCCGCGACCCCCGTCGTCGTCAAGGCGGCCAACGGGAAGCTCATCGACGTCACCGTGACCAACACGGCGAAGGGGAAGGCGGTGGCCGGCAAGCTGGCGACGGACTCCCTGAGCTGGACCTCGAGCGAGCCGCTCGGCTACGGCGCGACGTACAAGATCGTCGCGCACGCCCAGGGCGCCGACGGGAAGCCGATCGAGCAGGACAACCAGATCAGCACGGTCGCCCCGAAGAAGCAGGCGAACGCCAACCTGATCCCGGCGCCGTCCGCGGTGGCGAGCACGGGTGTCGGCGTCGGCCAGCCGATCGTCTTCAGCTTCGGCAAGATCGCCGTCAAGAACAAGGCGGACGTCGAGAAGGCCCTCACGGTGGAGTCGTCGCCGAAGCAGGAGGGCAGCTGGTACTGGATCGACGACTCGAACGTCCACTACCGGCCGAAGGAGTACTGGAAGGCCGGCACCACTCTGAAGGTCACGGCGAAGATCTACGGCGTCGATTTCGGCAACGGCGTCTTCGGCGCGGAAGACCGCACGGAGACGTACAAGGTGCACGATTCCTGGATCGCGAAGGCGGACGGGAACACCGAGCAGATGCAGATCTTCCACAACGGCTCGATGGTGAAGTCCATGCCGATCTCGATGGGCAAGGACGCTACGCCGACGCATTTGGGCGCGCACGTCATTTCGGACAAGCAGGCCAACTACACGATGGACTCGTGCACGTACGGCGTCTGCCCACCCGACCCGAAGGCGTACCGTTCTGATGAGAAGTTCTCGCAGCGCATCTCGAACGACGGCGAGTTCGTCCACGAGAACCCGAACAGCGTGGGCCAGCAGGGAAGCTCGAACGTCTCCCACGGTTGCATCAACCTGAACGCCGCGAACGCCCAGTGGTTCTTCCAGAACCTGGGCCTGGGCGACGTCGTGGAGGTAACCAACTCGGGCGGCCCCCAGCTCCCGGTCTGGGACCTGTACGGCGACTGGTCCAAGTCCTGGGCCGACTGGCAGGCCGGCTCGGCCGTGAAGTAATTGGTCTGGCTTTGAGAAAGGGCCGGGAGCCTTGTGCTCCCGGCCCTTTTTCGTGCTTCCCTTTGACATGATTGGCCGAGTCATGCGGCCGGTGGCTTCCTCGGCTCTCCAACGTGACAGGCGAGGCATCACGCGTGCCCGCAGGGGCATCGGGTGCGTCTGGGGAGGCGTCTCGAGTGATCAGCGGGGCATCACTCGTGAGTGGGCGGACATCACTCCGGGCTGGGACGCGGGTTTCGCATTACCAGCGCCGGGCTCGCGTGCTCGAAGCCGGAACGCGCGAACCTTGGCCGACCGGCTCAGGTACCCGGCCAGCCAGCTCCCCCGCCTGGAGGGTCGGCTCGCGTACTTGGACGGTCGGTTCGCGTACCTGGAGGGTCGTCTCGCGTACCCAGACAGCCGGCTCGCGTACCTAAACAGTCGGTTCACGTACCCGGCCAGCCGACCCTCGCACCTGGCCGGCCAGCTCGCGTACCTGGACGGTCGGCTCGGGGGATGGGGAAGCAGCTCGCGTGGCTGAACGGTGGCAGGCGTGATCAGGGGGTCGACACGTGACCCCAGCGAGCCGGTACTCGTGATCGCCGGTGCCGGCTCGCGTGGATTCGAGCGCCGGCACTGGTGACCAGAGCGCCGGCGCACGTGACCAGCGAGCCGGGCCCTGTGATCCGGAGGTCGACACACGTGATCCGGGAGCCGACACGTGATTGGAGGGTCGACACGCGTGAGTGGAGGGTCGGCTCGTGTGATTGGGGAGTCGACACCTGTGATTGCGGGGACGACACGCCCGTGTGTGGGGATAAAGAAAAGGGCCCGGCCGGGAGAACCATGGTTCTCGACCGGGCCGGGCCCTTCACTAACGTAAGTTCGGCGGTGTCCTACTCTCCCACAACCCTTCGGTTGCAGTACCATCGGCGCTGTCAAGCTTAGCTTCCGGGTTCGGAATGGGACCGG